>NZ_BAABDC010000001.1:0-640775 GCF_039539425.1 Terrabacter ginsenosidimutans
CCCGACGAGGAAATCGCCCGCGTCGAGCAGCTGCTCAACACCCGCCCCCGAGCCACCCTCGGCTTCCAGACCCCCGCCTCTAAACTCAACGAACTACTCACCGTTGCGCCGACGCCCTGAAACCGCCCTCACTCGACTGGGAGCGAGCGCTCACTCGAGGGGCGTCGTGATCTCGTCGAGGGCGGCGAGGTCGGAGACGGTGGGCTGCCAGAGGCCGGCGCGCACGTTGTCGAGCACCTGCTCGGGCTTGGTGGCGCCGGCGATGACCGAGGCGACGGCCGGCTGGGCCGCGAGCCCGCCGATCGCGACGTCGAGGATCCGCACCCCACGCTCCGCGGCATACCCCTCCAGGCGCTCGATGGTGTCCCAGTCCGCCGAGTCGAGTCGGTCGCTCATCGAGGCGAGGCGGGTGCCCTGTGGCGCCTCCTCGCCGCGGCGGTACTTGCCGGTCAGCAGCCCGGAGGCCAGCGGGAAGAAGGGCAGCAGCCCCACCCCGACGTGCTCGCAGGCGGGGACGAGCTCGTCCTCGACGTCTCGCTCGAGCAGGGAGTACTCGTTCTGTGCCGAGACGAAGCGCTCGGTCCCGGCGCCGCGAGCGGTCCAGTCGGCGTCGACGACCTGCCAGCCGGTGAGGTTGCTGCTCCCGATGTAGCGCACCTTGCCCTCGCGCACGAGCTCGTCGAGCGCGGCGAGGGTCTCGCCGATCGGCGTGTGCGGGTCGGGACGGTGCAGCTGGTAGAGGTCGATCCAGTCCGTGCCCAGACGGCGAAGGCTCGCCTCCACCGCCGTGCGCACGTAGCGGCGCGATCCCCGCACCCCCCAGTCGGGCCCATTGGCACCCTGCATGTCCATGCCGAACTTCGTTGCCACCACGACGTGCTCACGCCGTGACCCGAGAGCGGCACCGAGCAGCTCCTCGCTCGCGCCGAGGCCGTAGATGTCTGCTGTGTCGAAGAGCGTCACGCCCGCGTCGATCGCCGCGTTGACGACCGCGGTCGTGCCCTCCTGGTCGAGCCGTCGCCCGAAGTTGTTGCAGCCCAGGCCGACCGTCGAGACGGTCAGGCCGCTGTCGCCGAGCTGTCGGTAGGTCATGTCGTCCGTCGCACGTGTGGTCACCGGACCAACGTATGCCGCGTGGCGGGCTCGCGACAGGTCGGGCAGCCTCCGTCCGTGGCCGTCAGCAACCGCGGTCTCAGGACGGCGGCGCCGTGGCGCGACGGGCCAGCGCGAAACCCGTCAGCGCGAGTGCGAGCGAGGCCGTGCCTCCGTCGTGCGCCGACGTCAGCGCGAGCCAGGCGCCGCCGACGGCGGCAAGCGCGTCGACCGGCACGCACGGTCCGCAGCCCAGGTGCAGGAGCCGGCCCTCACCGGGAAGCGGCGCGAACGTCGCGAGGGCGCCGGCGGCGGTGACGAGGGCCACGAGCACGAGAGCAGACCACAGCGGCGCGGAGGCGAACGCCCATCCCTGCGTCAACGTGCCGAGAAGCACGAGCGCGACCGACAGCACGACGAAGGCCCAGCACTGCCGCACCGGCCAGCGCTCCCCCACGGTCGCCCCCGGGAGCCGGGCTGCCTCCACCTTCATACCCCCAAGGGTATATCAGACGCCCTCGGCCCCCGGAGTTCCGAGCGCCGAGGGCGTCTGACTGGTCGTGCTCCCGTCGTGCTGCCTGTCGTCAGCTCGGCTGGACGAAGACCGCCACGGTGCGAGCGGGGACCGAGAAGGAGCCGCTGCCCGCGTCGTACGCAGCCTGCTTGACGACGCTGTCGGCGCCCTTCGCCTGGACGGGGCTCAGCGTGACCGAGCCGGTCAGACCCGGCACCTTCTGCGTCACGGCATCCGGCGTCGCGTTGAAGACGACGACCGCGCCGCGCAGCGCCGGATCCACGTCGGCGCCCTTGGTGTCATCGATGCGCATGACGATGACGCCCTGCTCGGCGTCCGCGGTGCCCGACACCGGGAACGACACCTTGGCATTGATGGCAGCCGCGTTGCCGAGACGGAAGAGCTTGGTGCTGAAGCGAAGTCGCAGCAGGTCCTGTGCCATCGCGTCAGCGCTGCGCACGTCGGCAGCCGTCGGCTTGAGCGCAGGGTTGGCGAGAAGCGGCTTCATGAACGGCCACTTCGCGGCGTTCTGCTCCTGGGGCGGCAGACCGTGTCCGAAGCCGTTGTCGGCGCCCGTCCAGTCGAGACGGTTGAACCAGTCACCGCTGTCGTAGGAGTCACGGTTCAGCGACTTGCTCCGGAGCAGGTCGGCGCCCGCGTGCCAGAACGACGGCGTCTGGGCGAGGGCGGTCGTCGCCAGCGACAGGGTGTTCATGCGCACCCGGTCCTGCATGGTCGTGGCCACCGGGAGCTTGTACGTCAGCGAGTCGAAGAGCGTCTCGTTGTCGTGCGCGTCGACGTAGCTGACGACCTCGTCCGGCTGGTCGGCATAGCCGGCCGGCGACCCGTTGTAGTCGACCTGCGTGCCATTGACGACGGTCCCGGACTTCTGGCTGCGGAACGTGAACGTCTTGAGGTTGCCGGCAAGGCCCAGCTGGACCAGGTCGGTGTCGCTCCTCAGCCGCGTCGTCGCGTCGGCGTTGACCGGCGCCCCGTTGGGGTCGGTGGCCTCGCCCGAACCGAAGCCCTGACGACGCGGGTCCTCGTCGAACGGGCCGCCGCCGCGCACGCCGTCACGCAGGCGGTCGGAGAAGGTGCCGATACCGGTGCCGCCGAGCTGGCCCTGCGTCGCCTGGACGAAGAGCTTGTTGTCCGCCACCTCGCCGAAGTTCCAGCCCTCGCCGTAGAGGTAGATGGACTTGCCGTCCACACCGTCCTTCTGGAGCGTCAGCGCATCGAGCGCCGACCGCACCGCGAGCATGTTGGCCCGGCTGTGGTGGCCCATGAGGTCGAAGCGGAAGCCGTCGACACGGTAGTTGCGCGCCCATGAGACCACGGAGTCGACCATGAGCTTCTCGCCCATCGCGTGCTCGGTGGCGACGTTCTGGCAGCACGTCGAGGTCTCGACCGCGCCGCTGGCGTTGAGCCGCTGGTAGTAGCCGGGCACCACCTTGTCGAGCACGGACTTGTCACCCTGACCCGACTGGGCCGTGTGGTTGAAGACCTGGTCGAGCACGACCCGCAGGCCGTCCTGGTGCAGGGCCCCCACCATGGTGCGGAACTCGGCCACCCGCGCCCCACCGTCGGCCGCCTTGGCGCTGGACGCGTAGGACCCGTCCGGCGCGCTGTAGTGGTAGGGGTCGTAGCCCCAGTTGAAGGCGTCCTTGGAGGCGACGGCGCCGACGCACTTCTGCTGCTCCTCGCTGTCGGGGGCGTAGGAGGCGAGGTCGCACTTCGGCGTCTCCTGCTTCGCCGGGTCCTCCTCGATCGAGGCGATGTCGAAGCTCGGCAGCAGGTGGACGGTGTTGAGGCCCGCCTTCGCGAGCGCCTTGAGGTGGGCGCGCCCGTCACCGTTCGCCGCGAAGGCGAGGTAGCTGCCGCGCTGGTCCGCCGGGACCTTGGCATCGGACATCGAGTAGTCGCGGATGTGCAGCTCGTAGATCGTCGAGTCGACGTCCTGCGCGAGTCTCGGCGACGGCGTGGTCCGCCAGGTCGAAGGCATGAACGCAGGGTCGCGCAGGTCGACGGCCACCGAACGGGTCGAGTTGAGCGTCAGGGCAACCGAGCTGGGGTCGGTGACGACGTTGGTCTCCACCTTCCCGGTCGTGGGCGCCCACACCCTGACCTCGTAGAGGTAGCGCGCGTTCCGGGCAGAGGCGCCGAGCGACGCGGTCCACGCCCCCGCCCCGTCACGGGTCATGACCGTCCGCTGGGCGGTGGCGACCGGCTGATCGGCGCTGCCGGCCGGCCACGTCAGGAGGGTGACCTGCTGGGCGGTGGGTGCCCAGAGGCTGAACCCGACCCGTCCCGAGCCGGCGAAGCTCACGCCGTAGGAGCGCGTGCGGGCCGACGCGGCATACAACGCGTCGAGCGCGATGGCCGTCTGGGCACCCGTGGCGTCGAGGAGCATTCCGTTGGAGTCGTACATCCCGACGGCGACCTGGCCCTTGAGGATCTCGGGCAGCAGGCGCGCCGTCTTCTTGTCCAGACGCAGTGCCACGGCGCCGGCGAGCTCCGGGTGGGCCGAGACCAGCGAGGCGGGCAGGCCGGCGGGGTCGCGGGTCAGGCTCGCGACGGAGCCCCCGGTGACCGCCTCGGCGTCGACCGCGAGGCCGCCGTCGGCGGACCAGTGCAGGCGCCAGCTCAGCGTCGCGGGGTCGGTGCCCGCGGGCAGGGCGGAGGCGGGCCAGGCGACGAGGTCGGGGCCGACGACGAAGGCCTTGGACTTCGTCAGGTCGGGGGCAGCCCCGGCCTTGGACGTCTTGACAGAGACCTCGTGGGTGGACGCCTTGTAGGTGATGGTCGTCAGCACGCCGTCGGACGGGACGGAGAACGCGACGTTGTTGGCGGGGTACGCCTCGTTCCAGCCCAGGCCGACAGCGACCTTGAACTCGTAGCTGCCAGCAGGGATCTGGTCCGTGGTGAAGGCGTACGTGCCGTCACCGTCGGGGTCCTGCAGCCAGGACCGCATGCAGTCCGGCGCCCAGTCACCGGGACAGCCGAGCTCGCTCTGGAAGCTGCCGGGCGCGGTGATGATCGGGCCCTGCGCGTCGCTCGTCACCCAGTGGGTGCGGTGGTCGTAGTAGAAGGTGACCGGCTTGCCGCCAGGAGCGGAATAGGGGATGTTCCCGGCTCCCTTGCCACCGCCGACGCCGTAGTTCTCGTCCCACGACTTGTTGATCGCGGCCTTGTACTCGTAGTCCCCCGCGGGGATCGAGGAGTAGGTGCCCTTCCAGATCTCGTCCTTGGGGTCGAGGGCGAGCTGCGCCTGCGCGCAGTCCGGCTGCCAGTCGCCGGGGCAGCCCATCTCGGAGTTGTGGCTGCCGGGGACGCTGACGTTGGCCGGCTGGGTGACCGGGCCGACCCCGCCGCCGGAGCCGCCGCCCCCGGCTGTCGTCGGCTCGCCGACGATGCCGTAGGTGGAGGTGGCGGACACGTGGCCGGAGAGGTCCTTGGCCACCATGCGGTACTCGACGAGGGTGCCCTTGGCGAGGCCGGACACGTCGTGGAAGACGCGGTACGGGGCGTTGTCGTCGGTGCCGATCGGGGTCCAGGCGGACGTGCCGACCGGACGCTGGAGGAAGGTCACCTCGGCGAAGCTGTTGCCGGGCACGGCCGCGCCGATCTCGGCGCGACCACCCACGACCCCACCTGCGCTGGGCGACGTGGGGAAGATCGCAGGAGCCGACTTCGGCTGCGCCATGGTCGAGTTCGCCCGGTAGACCGCCACCGACAGCGGCGGCACCGTGACGGTAACCCGACCGTCGGCAGCCGCCCGGAGGTCGGCTGTCGCGCCGAGGAGCGGCACGAGCTTGGAGCCGGCCGAGTAGGTCGCGAAGGTCGCGGTCTTCGCCGTCGTCGCGTTGTTGGCAACGACGACGTACTCACGCTTGGCCGCCTTGTCGATGCGGCTGATCGCGTAGATGCCGGCCGCGTCGGAGGCGTAGCGGTGCACCTGCGCGCCGTCGGCGAGAGCCGGGTTGGCCGAACGGAGCGCGGAGAGCGCCTTGATCTGGCGGTACAGCGGGGCAGACGTGTCGTAGTGCGCGGCGGCGCCCGCCGTCTTGTCGCTCCCGACGATGACGTCGTCCTGGTAGATGGGCGTCTGGGTGGCGAACATGTCCTGGCGGGCGCGCTTGTCGCCGAAGTCGCTCGTCGGTCCGGTGAAGCCCTGCTCGTCGCCGTAGTAGACGACCGGGTTGCCGCGGGTCAGGAACATCAGCGACGTGGCGAGCCGGTCGCGGGAGAGCAGGTCGTCGCCCTTCGCGCCGCCGGCGAGGAGCATCGCCCCGACCCGGCCCATGTCGTGGTTGCCGAGGAAGGTGGGCAGCTCGTAGGCGTTGGAGTCGGTGTCGGTGTAGTAGTCGTCACCGGCGAACAGGTCCCGGATGCCGGTCGTCGCCTTGCCCTGCGCGAAGCCGAGCGCCGCACCCTGGAAACCGAAGTCGAGCGTCGCGGGCAGGGCGCCCTTCGTCGTGAACTGACTGGTGTAGGCGGGGTTGCCGTCGTAGACCTCGCCGAACATGAAGAAGTCGTCCTTGCCCGTCGCCTTGGCGTGGTCGAGGATCGCCGGCGAGAAGGACTGCCAGAACGGCATGTCGACGTGCTTGACGGTGTCGATGCGGAAGCCGTCGACCCCGAAGTCCACCCAGGACTTGTAGATGTCCTCCATGCCCGTGACGACCTTGGGGTTCTCGGTGAAGAGGTCGTCGAGACCGGAGAAGTCGCCGTAGGTGGAGGACTCACCGGCATACGTCGAGTCGCCCCGGTTGTGGTAGAGCGTCGTGTCGTTGAGCCACGCCGGGACCTTGACGTCCTTGTCGGCGTCGGCGACCTTCGGCACGTAGGGGAACGAGGTGGCCGCGGACATCGCGGGGAAGCAGTCAGGCACTGTGGCGCCGCCCGTGCAGGCCGGCTTGCCGGCGACGGCGGCGTCGTCGAACACGTTGCCCTGAGCGTCCTTGTAGGGGCTCGTCGCCTTGTTGACGTAGGTGTACTTGCCGCCGTCGTAGGAGATGACGTCGGCGGTGTGGTTGGTGATGATGTCGAAGTAGACCTTCATCCCCTTGGCGTGCGCAGCCGAGATGAGCGTCCTCATGTCGCCGTTCGTGCCCAGGTGGGGGTCGATCTGCGTGAAGTCGGTGATCCAGTAGCCGTGGTAGCCCGCACTCGCGTCCGAACCACTGCCTTGCACGGCGCGGTTCTTGAACGACGGGGTGAGCCAGATCGCGGTCGTGCCGAGGCCCTTGATGTAGTCGAGCTTGCCGGTCAGACCCTTGAGGTCACCGCCGTGGTAGAAGCCCTCGTTGGTGGGGTCGAAGCCGGTGGAGAGCGGGCCGCCCGTGAGACCGCCCTTGTCGTTGGCCGTGTCGCCATTGGCGAAGCGGTCGGCCATGACGAAGTAGAAGCGCTCCTTCGTCGCGAGACTGCGCAGGGACGACGCCGCAAGCTTCGAGTCGGCCTGGGTCGCGGGGCCCGGAAGGTCGGTGGGTGCGACACCGACGGCGTGCGTCTTGTCGTCGTAGGTGAAGCGCAGCGTGGCCGGGCCGGCCAGCACGAGCGGCACGTTGCCGCTGCCCTGGCCGTAGCTCTCGTCCCACGAGTGGTTGATCGCGACCTTGAGCTCGTAGCTGCCGGCCGGCACCCGGAAGTCGGCGGCATACGTCGTCGTGCCGGGCTGGAGGGTGAGGTCCGTCTTCGTGCAGTCGGGCTGCCAGTCGGCGCTGCAGCCGAGCTCGTCCTGCAGGGACCCGACGAGGGTCGCGGTCCGCGGGGCGTCCGCCCGGGCTGTCGGCGTCCCTGTCAGCGGGACGGCGAGTCCGGCGATGACGAGGGCCGAGATGCTGGCGACGGACAGGGCCGGGCGACGGCGCATGCGCACTCCTTTGTGGGCTCGGTCGCTCACGCCCGTGTCTGGACGTTCGACCACCGGGGGAGAACCTAGCGTCCATTCCGGACACCACGCCAGACCTGAACTGCAAAATCTTGCATTCGTGTTCAGGAAGTTGCGAGATCTTGCTCAGCGCGTCAGACCGCCGGGGTCGGAGGCGAGGGCGCGCACTGCGCTCCCGAAGTCCTCGACCCGGGTCAGGACGACCGGTCCCCGGGGAGCGACGATCCCGTCGGCCCACCCGGGACCACCGATGACGACCTCGAGCGGCCAGTCGACGACCCCGAGATCGCGCCACAACGGCTCCGCGCTCGGCCGGGCCAGCGAGGCCCAGAGGAAGACGGCGCGAGGTCGCGACTCGCGCAGCGCCGAGACCAGGGCCTCGGCGGGCACTCGCGGACCGAGGAAGAGGCTGGCCACGCCGTGGCGGGCCAGCTCGGCCTCGAGCGCCAGGAGGGGGAGATGGTGCTGCTCGTCGTCGGCACCGGCCAGCACGACCGGCCGGCCGGCGACGCGGAGCCGGTTGGCCCGCACGACCGCACGCAGCTCGGACTGGAGCAGCTCGCTCGTCAGGTGCTCCGCCTGCACGCCCAGGCGGCCGTCGCGCCAGAGATCCCCGACCCGGCGCAGCGCGGGGGCGAAGACCTCGACCCAGGCACGGCCCACGTCACGGCGGCGCATGACCTGGCGGTAGAGGAGCGACATGGTGCGGGCGTCCAGAGCGCGCGCGGCGGCGACGATGGCCTCGACGAGATCGACGGCGTCGTCGTCGGGCACGGCAGAGCCGAGGCCGACCGGAGCCGCACCCTCGCCGCGCACGCCGGGCACGTCATGCACGCCGTGCACGTCGTGCACGTCGCGCAGTCCGTCGCCGATCGCCCCGCCCACCGCGGCGAGGCGGTCCGCGATCGCCCGGGCATCCATGCCGAGGACGGAGTCGGCCGCGCTCTGGGCGGGCACGCCCTGGGCGGTCAGCCGGGCCATCAGCTGGACCCGGCGCATGTCGAGCTCGGTGTAGCGGCGATGGTTGCCGGCCGTGCGCAGGCTCGGGCCGACGCCGTGGCGCCGGTCCCACGAACGGAGCGTGGGTGCGGCGATGCCGAGTCGTTCGGACACGACACCGACGGGCCAGCCCAGCTCGGGCACCCGCTCCCCCAACTCGGGGTCGTCGGGCTCCGGCGGGTCGGCCCGTCTCGGGGCGGCCGGGTGCGGGTTCATGGGGATCATCACCGTTCGGTTGTCGTCCGCCGGGCGGAGCAGCCCGAGATTCCCGTCATGGGCCGCTCCAGCACCGATCGGACGACCCGATCATAAACTTATGCAGACCTCTTGTGCAACGCATAAGTTCTGCGTAAGTTCTGCATCAGATCGCTCGACCGGACAGCTACGGACCGGACACCCACGGAGGAAGCCATGACGATCACCCGCCTTCCGCGCCCCACCTACTCCTCCTACGAGTGGCAGGAGCAGGGGCGCTGCCGGACCAAGGCTGTCGAGCAGTTCTTCGCCGACGACCAGGAGCTCGACCAGCGCGAGCGCCGCGCACAGACCGAGGCCGCGCGCATGGTCTGCGGCAGCTGCCCGGTGCGTGTGCAGTGCCTCGACCACGCGCTGCGGGTCCCGGAGACGTTCGGCATCTGGGGCGGCACGACCCCGACCGAGCGCGCCCAGATGCTCTGGGACGTCGCCGGCTGACCGAGCCGTCAGCGGACGGCGAGGGCGATGACCTCCGCCGTCGGCAGCGCGGCGAGCGCGGCCCCGTCGAGCAGCAGCTTGGCGCCACGCACCCCCGCACCGACCACGACGGGTCCGGCTGCGGCGACGGCCTCGTCCACGAGCACCGGCCACTCCCCCGGAAGGCCGACCGGCGTGATGCCGCCCTGCTGCATCCCGGTGAGCTCCTGGGCCTTCGCCTGGTCGGCGAACGAGATCTTGCGCGCACCGAGGTGCTTGCGCACGACACGGTTGATGTCCGCCCGGTCGGTCGCGAGCACCATGACCGCGGCGAGGGTCGTCTCCTCGCCGCGCCGGGCCTCGACGACGACGCAGTTGGCCGATGCCTCTGGCGCCACGTCGTAGGCCTCGCAGAAGGCGGCCGTGTCGGCGAGTGTCGCGTCGATGGCTGCCACCCGCACCCCGGGCACGTGCTCGAGCGCCGCCGCCACGGGCGGCGCGAGCAGGTCGGGGCGGTCGCTCGCCGCCACCCACGTCAGGTTTCCTTCGGCACTGGGCATGCCGAGAGCGTATGCCGCCGGCCTCGCCCCGCGCCCACGGGTGCGTGGCGGCCGGGCCCACCTCACGGCATTCCGGGCTTGGCCGCCCGGCGGGTCAGCGGGTCAGCGGGTCAGCGGGTCAGCGGGCGAAGTCGGCGACAACGGTCGCCGCCGGCACGGCACGTGCCGACCGCCATCCGGTCCCGGCCCACAGCGCGAGCAGGTCGGGGCGCTCGGACCGTGCCGACGCCCGCCGCAGCGGAACCGTCAGGTGGTGGACCTCGGGGTAGGCGGCCGGCGCCGCGGCGTCGCGTCGCCGGAGGAAGTCGGTCTCGAGGCCGCGGGCCAGGCGCCCTGAGTAGGCCCGCGTCACCGCCGTGCGCTCGTAGGCGGGGTCGGCGAGCGCCCGACGGTAGGCCAGCCCCGTCCCTGCCTCGGGAGTCAGCAGCAGTGCGGTCCCGACCTGGACGGCGTCGGCACCGGCCGCCCGCACCTGCGCTGCGCGCTCCGCGGTCGAGATGCCACCTGCGGCGACGATCGGCAGCTCCGTGCGTGACCGCACGGCCGCGACGAGGTCGACGAGGTCGGCGCCCGAAGGCTCCTTGACCGGGTCGAGGGTGCCGCGGTGCCCGCCACCGTCAGGGCCCTGGACACAGAGGCCGTCGACGCCGGCGCTCAGCGCTGCGGCAGCCTCGTCGGCATCGGTGACGGTTGCCACGGTCTCGATTCCCGCGCGCCGGAGCTCACCGAGCACGGCTCGACTCGGCAACCCGAACGTGAAGGACACCAAGGGAACTCGTTCACGCACGACGAGGTCGAGCTTGCGCTCCCAGTCGTCGTCGTCGCCCGGGCGCGCCTCTCCCGGTTGCACGCCCAGCGGCTCCGCGTCCTCCATCAGGACCGCACGGTACGCCGCGACCGCGTCCGAGCGGTCGGCGCCGGTCAGCTCACCCGGCGACACGGCATACGCGTTCGCCTGCGCGGGCACGAAGAGGTTGACCCCGAACGGGCGCGGGGAGGCGTCCCACACCTCGGCGATCGCTGCCGCGAGCTGGGGCGCCGTGAGGTAGCCGCCGGCGAGCAGACCGAGCCCCCCGGCCTCACCCACCGCGGCGACGAGCTCCGGTGTCGTGGGGCCTCCGGCCATGGGGGCGCCGACGACACCCGCGTCGAGCGATCTCAGCAGCATGCCCCGACGCTACTCCGCCCGCTCCATCGGGCACAGGGTGCGCGCAAGCGGTGCACGACGAGTGCGCGATCCGTCAGCGCGGCCGGACGACCCGCCCCTCGTCCCACACCGGCTCGGTCGACTCGTAGACGCGACCGTCGGCGCCGAACACGAGGAAGCGGTCGAAGCCACGGGCGAACCACCGGTCGTGGGTCACGGCGACGACGGTCCCCTCGAAGTGGTCGAGTCCCTCCTCGAGCGCCTCGGCCGACTGCAGGTCGAGGTTGTCGGTCGGTTCGTCGAGCAGCAGCATCGTCGCGCCCGACAGCTCGAGCAGCAGGATCTGGAAGCGCGCCTGCTGCCCGCCCGACAGCGACTCGAACTTCTGCTCCCCCGACCGGGCCAGCTCGTAGCGGTCGAGGGCGCGGGCGGCCTGCTCGCGCGGCCGGCCCTCCCGGTGCTCGTCACCACGGTGCAGGATCTCCAGCAGCGTGCGGCCCATGAGGGACGGGTGCTCGTGCGTCTGCGCGAACCATCCCGGGCGCACGCGCGACCCGAGCCGCACGACACCGGAGTGCTCCACCGGGACCGGGCGCACGTCGCCGACCGGCTGGTGCTCGCGCTCGGGGTCCGTGCCGCCGCAGGCGAGCAGCCGCAGGAAGTGCGACTTGCCGGACCCGTTGCTGCCGAGGATCGCGACGCGCTCGCCGTACCAGACCTCGACGTCGAACGGTTTCATCAGGCCGGTCAGCTCGAGCCCGGTCGCGACGATGGCTCGTTTGGCCGTGCGTCCGCCGGCGAGGCGCATCTTCACCGACTGCGTCATCGGCGTCTCCTCGGGCGGCCCGGCCTGCTCGAACTTCGCGAGGCGGGTCTGCGCCGCCTGGTAGCGCGAGGCCATGCCGTCGTTGAACTTGGCCTTGACCTTGAGCGTCTGCACGAGCGTCTTGAGCTTGAGGTGCTCCTCGTCCCAGCGGCGGCGCAGCTCCTCGAGACGGTCGTTGCGGTCGGTGCGCGCCTGGGCGTACGTCGCGAAACGGCCCGGGTGCACCCAGAGCGTGGCGCCGGCCGCGCCCGGCTCGAGGGTCGCGACGCGCGTGGCGACCCGGTCGAGCAGCTCGCGGTCGTGGCTGATGAACAGCACCGTCTTGGGCGAGGCGACGAGAGCGTCCTCGAGCCAGCGCTTCGTCGGCACGTCGAGGTAGTTGTCCGGCTCGTCGAGCAGCAGCACCTCCTCGGGACCGCGCAGCAGCGCCTCGAGCACGAGCCGCTTCTGCTCACCGCCCGACAGTGTCGTGACCGTGCGCCACTGGGCCTGGTCGTAGGGGACGCCGAGCGCGGCGACCGTGCACTGGTCCCACAGCGTCTCCTGCTCGTAGCCGCCGGCCTCGCCCCACTCGACGAGGGCGTGCGCATAGGCCATCTGGTCGTCCTCGGAGTCGCGCTCCATCATGAGCAGCTCGGTGCGGTCGACCTCCTCGGCGGCCGTGCGGATCCGGTCGGGCGCCACCGACACGAGCAGGTCGCGCACCGTCGTGTCGTCGCGCACCTTGCCGATGAACTGGCGCATGACGCCGAGTCCTCCCGACCGGGTCACGGCGCCCTCGTGCGGCGCGAGGTCTCCGGCGATGATCCGGGTCAGCGTCGTCTTGCCGGTGCCGTTGGGGCCGATGAGGGCGACCTTGGCCCCCTCCCCCACCCTGACCGAGACGTCGTTGAGGAGCGGCCTGCCGTCGGGGAGGCTGAAGGAGACGGAGTTGACATCGACATGGCCCACGAGGGTCAAGCCTGTCGTATGCCGTGTGGCCGCGTCACGCGGTTAACGCCGGCAGCCGACCCGCGCGCACGCGTCATCCCCACGACCAGGAGTCGAGGACGGCGCGGTAGACGCCCAGGGCTTCGGGGTGCGCGGGGTCGTAGGTCAGGCGAATGGCAAAGACCTGCTCGGTGTAGGCCACGACGTAGTAGACGTCGCGCACCTGCTCCGACTGGTCGACGACGATTCCCAGGGCGTGGTAGCCGGCGACCTCACGCTCGGGGGCGGCCATCGGCGTGAGGCCCTTGGACTCGAAGCCGCTGCGCAGCCGGTCGACGACCTCGGCGAGGGAGTGCGAGCCGATCTTGATCGGCCGCTCCACCGCGATGAAGGCGCGGACCCCGTCGTCGTCGGGCTGCACGAGGACGTCGGGCTGCGGCACGAGGGCGCGGCCGGCGCGGCTCCAGCCGACCGGTTCGAGGAAGCTGTAGTCGACGCCGCGGACCCGGTCCTCGCTCATCGCCACGGGGGAGCTCGGGACCGGCAGCTGCCGGATGGGGTGACCGGCGCTGTCGGTGGTCGGCGGAGCCGACGTCGGCAGGTGCACGACTCCGGTGTCGGTCGGCGCGGTCGCGACCGGCGCGGGATCGTCGGAGCACCCGCCCAGACCGACGACCGCGACCAGGGCGAGCGCCGGGAGCAGGCACGCCGACGGCCTCGGACGCACCGTCATCGGGCTACGTCCACGCCCAGGTCGAGAGGAGCTCGTCGAACTCGGTCATCGCGTGGGTGGCGTCGGCCTGCGACGAGCTCAGCGTGAGCAGG
This sequence comes from Terrabacter ginsenosidimutans, assembly GCF_039539425.1. Lineage (NCBI taxonomy): Bacteria > Bacillati > Actinomycetota > Actinomycetes > Micrococcales > Intrasporangiaceae > Terrabacter > Terrabacter ginsenosidimutans. The sequence goes on from NZ_BAABDC010000001.1 coordinate 13,459, forward strand.
TAGATCCGGCCGCCGCGCTGGACGCCGTAGGAGCGGGCGAGCACCTTGATGCCCTGCTGCTCGAAGGCTGTCGTGAAACCGACGGCGGTGGTCCCGGCGATCGTCTTGTCCGGCGCCGCGGAGACGGTGCGGCCGGCTGCGGCCAGCTGCTGCCGGCCCTTGACGAGCTCGGCCTCGAGCACCGACTGGTCACCTTCGGCGGCAGTCACCACGAGGTTGTTGGCGAAGTCGCCGACCTTCTTCGAGGACAGCAGCACGAGGTCGATGTTGGCGACCCCCTTCGCCTTGTCGGTGGCCTCGGTCCAGCCCTCGGGGGGCACGACGGTGAACCCACCGGACAGGCCCTTGACCTTGTCACCCTCGCCGGTGGTGGCCGCGCCGGTCGCGCCGGAGGTGGCGTCCGAGGTGGCGCCGGTCGGTGCGGACCCTGCGCTGCCCGAGACCGGCGGCGACGAGACGGTGGCGTCCTTGGAGCAGCCCGTCAGCACGAGCATGCAGGTGAGGAGACCGACCGAGAGGACGCGCGTCGGGCTGGCCTTCATGCGCTCGATCCAACCACAGCGACCGGCGAGCACGCCGGTCGGGTCTCGGGGCTGAGACACCGCCCACCGAAGCGCCCGTGCCAGCGGTCCGGGCACCGTTTATGGCACCGGCCCGGACCGGGCCCGGCTCCGCTCAGGTGGGCAGGCGCCGCGCCCGGGTGACGACGGCGCGCTCCGCGAGCTCCGCGTCGTCCGGGTAGACGACCTCCTCGAGGCTGAGCCCGTGCGGCGGCATGACGTGGATGCCGACGGTCCGTGAGGCCCCGTCCTGCACCGCGCGGGGCCAGTCCCGGGCCCGGCGCCCCTCGCCCACGGGGACGACCGCACCGACGAGCGACCGCACCATCGAGTGGCAGAAGGCGTCGGCCCGCACGGTGGCGACCAGCACCCCGTCCGACAGCCGGGTCCACGAGAAGTCGAGGAGAGTCCGCACGGTCGTCGCGCCCTCCCGCTGCTTGCAGAAGGCTGCGAAGTCCCGCAGTCCGAGGAGCGAGCGGGCGGCCTCGTCCATCGCCTCGACGTCGAGCGGCCTGCGCCACCAGACGGTGTCGTGACGCCGGAGCGGGTCACGCAGGGCATCGGCGTCCGCGATCCGGTAGAGGTAGCGCCGCTCCGTGGCGGAGAAGCGCGCGTCGAACCCGGCCGGTGCGGGCTGGGCGCGGCGCACGACGACGTCGTGGGGCAGGATGCCGCCCAGGCGGCTGACGAGCGCGGCGCCGGGCTCGCGGTCCGAGCGCCCGGGCAGGTCGGCCCAGGCCGCGGGGTCGAGGTCGACGTGGGCGACCTGCCCGCGAGCGTGGACGCCTGCGTCCGTGCGTCCCGCAACGGTCACCCGGACGGGCTGCGCGCTGCGCAGCACGGTGGTCAGCGCCGCCGACAGCTCACCTTGGACGGTGCGCAGGGACGGCTGGGCCGCCCACCCCGAGAAGGCCGTCCCGTCGTAGGCGAGGTCGAGTCGCACCCGCAGCGCCGGCGCATCTGCCTGCCTCGACTCGTCCGCTGGGCTCGGCTCGCTCGTCCCGTCCATCGCGACAGAGCCTAACCGGCGCAGGAAGGCGTCGAGGCACCGACGTCAACCGCAGGCTGGGCCTGCACGTCCTCCAGGTGGGTGCCGGACGACCAGCCCGGCCCAGCAGAAGGGGGAACCACCATGAACGCCCTTGCCCGACGCAGCCTCGTCGCCGCGTGCGCGACCGCCCTGGCCGCGGCGACAGCCCTCGCTGCAACCCCGGCGGCCGGCGCAGCACCTTCGTGCGGGCTCACGTGGGGCTCGACCGTCAGGGCCACCAGCCCAGCGCTGCTCTGGACGGGGAAGGTCACCGGAGCGCGTGCCGGTCAGCACGCCTGCTACGACCGGCTGGTGTTCGACGTCGCACGAGGCCGGGGCACATTCGGCTATGCCGTCCGCTACGTCGATGCCATCACCGGGCCGGGAAGCGGACGGCCCGTCGCGGTCACCGGTGGTGCGAGGATCCAGGTCACCATCGGCGCACCCTCGACCCTCGGCCCGACCACGACCGACTTCCCCGGGTGGCGCACCCTCCGGCAGCTGAAACACGTCGGCGGCTTCGAGGGCTACACCGACTTCGGCCTCGGGGTGCGGGCACGCCTGCCGATGCGGGCGTTCGTCATCACCGACGCCGACGGCGGCCGCCGTCTCGTCGTCGACGTCGCCCACCAGTGGTGACCGGGAGCACGTCGTCCGGACAGACGCAAGAGCAGCCCGCCCCGAGGGGGACGGGCTGCTCTTGCGATCAGGCGTGGCTCAGGAGCCGGAGCCGGCCTTCGTGAAGCCGGCGGCCTCGGCGTCCTCGGCGGACTTGAACCAGAACTCGGCGATCGTCTGGTCGTACCACTGGCCGTCGGGCTCGTGGTACTTGCCGGAGTCGGCGTTGCCCTTGACGGTGTAGCCCTCGGGGGCCGAGCCGTCCTCGTTCGCGGCGACGGCGCCCTCGGGCACGTCGGCGGCCGGAGCCTCGGTGGCCTCGGTCGCCTCGGCGTCCTCGGCGGCCTTGGTCTCGGCAGCGGCGGCCTTGGCCTCCTCCTGCTTGGCGGCACGACGGGTCGCGCCCTCGGCCTCCTTGACCGTCGCCTTCTTGGCCGACAGCGGCTCGCGGACGAGCTCGATGACGACCATGGGGGCGTTGTCACCCTTGCGGGCGGTGATCTTCGTGATGCGGGTGTAGCCACCCTCGCGAGCCGCCATGTCGGGGGCGATCTCGGCGAAGAGGCGGTGGACGACACCCTTGTCGCGCACGACCGTGAGGACGCGACGACGGGCGTGCAGGTCGCCGCGCTTGGCGAACGTGATGAGACGCTCGGCGAGCGGGCGCAGGCGCTTGGCCTTGGCCTCGGTCGTCGTGATCCTGTCGTGCTCGAAGAGCGACGTCGCGAGGTTGGCCAGGATCAGCCGCTCATGGGCGGGGCCGCCACCGACGCGGGGACCCTTGGTGGGGGTAGGCATTTCGTTTCTCCTAGAAGTCCGACCAGGCCGTTCTCGAGCGGTGCGTCGAGGGCTCGGTCAAGAAGCGGTTGGTCAGAGACGCTCGTCCTCGACGAACGACTGGTCGTCGTCGTCGCTGTAGTCATCGTCGCCGTAGCCGTCGACGAGGGCCGACGGGTCGAACCCGGGCGGGCTGTCCTTGAGGGCCAGACCCATGCCGACGAGCTTGGCCTTGACCTCGTCGATCGACTTCGCACCGAAGTTGCGGATGTCGAGCAGGTCGGCCTCGCTGCGGCCCACGAGCTCACCCACGGTGTGGATGCCCTCGCGCTTGAGGCAGTTGTAGGAACGAACGGTGAGGTCCAGGTCCTCGATCGGCAGGGCGAGGTCCGCGGCGAGCGCGGCGTCCGTCGGCGACGGGCCCATGTCGATGCCCTCGGCCTCGACGTTGAGCTCGCGGGCGAGGCCGAAGAGCTCGACCAGCGTCTTGCCGGCCGAGGCCATGGCGTCACGCGGGGTCATCGAGTTCTTCGTCTCGACGTCGACGATGAGCTTGTCGAAGTCGGTGCGCTGCTCGACACGGGTCGCCTCGACCTTGTAGGTCACGGTGAGCACCGGGCTGTAGATCGAGTCGACCGGGATGCGGCCGATCTCCTGGTCGCCGGACTTGTTCTGCTGCGCCGAGACGTAGCCACGGCCACGCTCCACGGTCAGCTCCATCTCGAGCTTGCCCTTGTCGTTCAGCGTCGCGATGTGCAGGTCGGGGTTGTGCACCTCGACACCCGCCGGCGGCGTGATGTCGGCGGCGGTGACCGCACCCGGGCCCTGCTTGCGCAGGTACATGACGACCGGCTCGTCGTGCTCCGAGGAGACGACGAGGCCCTTGATGTTGAGGATCATCTCGGTGACGTCCTCCTTCACGCCCGGAACGGTCGTGAACTCGTGGAGCACGCCGTCGATGCGGATGGAGGTGACCGCCGCGCCCGGGATGCTCGAGAGCAGGGTGCGACGGAGGGAGTTGCCGAGCGTGTAGCCGAAGCCGGGCTCGAGCGGCTCGATGGTGAAGCGGCTGCGGTTCTCGACCACGACCTCTTCGGAGAGCACGGGACGCTGTGCGATGAGCACTGTTCAGTTCCTTCCCACGGGCGACCGCCATATGACGCCTCGTGAAACTGCCCGGTCGTGATCCGGGCGGGCCGGCTCGGCTCTGTCTGCGAGCGCGGCCCCACGCAATCGTTCGGTATGCCGTGAAGCGGGCTTCACGGCATACCGAACCTTGATCAGTTCTTCGAGTAGAGCTCGACGATCAGCTGCTCGGTGAGCTGCGAGTCGATCTGCGCGCGCACCGGGAGCTGGTGGATGAGGATCTGCAGGGAGCCCTCGACGACCTGCATCCAGGCCGGCACGGGACGCTCGCCGAACGTCTGGCGGGCCAGCTCGATCGGGAAGCTCTCGACGGACTGCTTGCGGACCGTGATGATGTCGTACTGCTCGACGCGGTAGCTCGGGACGTCGACGCGCACGCCGTTGACCTCGAAGTGACCGTGCGTCACGAGCTGACGGGCGTGGCGACGCGTGCGGGCCAGGCCCGCGCGGTAGACCACGTTGTCGAGACGCGTCTCGAGGATCTGGAGGAGGTTCTCACCGGTCTTGCCGGGGCGCTTCGCCGCTTCCTTGTAGTAGCGGACGAACTGCTTCTCCATGACGCCGTACTGGAAGCGGGCGCGCTGCTTCTCCTGGAGCTGGGTGAGGTACTCCTTCTCCTGGATCCGGCGACGGCCGTGCTGGCCGGGCGGGAACGGGCGGAGCTCGAAGTTCTTGTCGCCGCCGACGAGGTCCATCTTGAGGCGGCGGGACTTCTTGGTGATCGGGCCGGTGTAACGAGCCATTTCCTAGTTCTCTCTCTCGCTCAGTGCCGGATCAGACGCGACGGCGCTTGGGCGGGCGGACACCGTTGTGCGGCGTGGGCGTGACGTCGCTGATCGCGCCGACCTCGAGGCCGGTGGCGGTGAGCGAACGGATCGCCGTCTCGCGGCCCGAACCCGGGCCCTTCACGAAGACGTCGACCTTGCGCATGCCGTGCTCCATGGCGCGGCGGGCAGCAGCCTCGGCGGCCATCTGGGCAGCGAACGGGGTGGACTTGCGCGAGCCCTTGAAGCCGACCTGGCCGGCAGAGGCCCAGGCGATCACGGCGCCGGTGGGGTCCGTGATCGAGATGATCGTGTTGTTGAACGTGCTCTTGATGTGAGCGTGCCCGTGGGCGACGTTCTTCTTCTCCTTGCGACGAACCTTCGTCACGCGAGCCTTGGGAGGCATTTTTCTCCTACGTCAGAACTGAATGTCGGTGAGACGCGATCGCGGAAGCGATCAGCGTCAGCGGGCCTTCTTCTTGCCGGCCACGGTGCGCTTCGGACCCTTGCGGGTGCGCGCGTTGGTCTTGGTGCGCTGACCGCGCACGGGCAGACCACGACGGTGACGCAGACCTTCGTAGGAGCCGATCTCGACCTTGCGGCGGATGTCGGCCTGCACCTCACGGCGAAGGTCACCCTCGAGGCGGTAGTTGCCCTCGAGGAAGTCACGAAGCGCAACGAGCTCGGTCTCACCGAGGTCCTTGACGCGGGTGTTGGGGTCGACGCCGGTGGCAACCAGCGCCTCCTTGGAACGGGTGCGACCGACACCGAAGATGTAGGTCAGTGCGACCTCGACGCGCTTCTCGCGCGGAAGGTCGACTCCAACAAGACGAGCCATGTTGGGTTGTCTCCTGATTTCTGTTTCGCGGAGGTCTGGAGCAGGTCACCGATCCGGGGTCACGGTCCGCCACTCAGAAGGACGGGCCACCGGTCCCCGGCCTCCGAGCCGGGGGTGACGTCCTGCGCCGACACGACGGTCGGGCATCAGGGGCCGGGTGCTGCTTTCATTCACTTTTCTCGCGTGCTGTCGAAAGTCTGTCGACGGCGAAGGTGGTGGTTCTGCTCAGCCCTGGCGCTGCTTGTGGCGCAGGTTCTCGCAGATCACCATGACCCGACCGTTACGGCGGATCACCTTGCACTTGTCACAGATCTTCTTGACGCTCGGCTGAACCTTCATCTGCCTGCTGTCTTCAGATCGCGCACCCGTCACCACCGGCCCGGAGGGCACGTGAGGATGGGTGCTTGGTTGTGTAATCGGGAGTTGGTGCCTCGCACTCGTCCCGGCCGGACACCCCGCTCGCGCGGGCTGGTCGCGGCCGACCCTGGTGCTCAGCGGTAGCGGAAGACGATCCGACCGCGGGTCAGGTCATAGGGAGAGAGCTCCACCACCACACGGTCCTCAGGGAGGATCCGGATGTAGTGCTGTCGCATCTTTCCCGAGATGTGTGCGAGCACCTTGTGACCGTTGGAGAGCTCGACCCGGAACATCGCGTTCGGGAGAGCCTCGACGATCGTGCCCTCGATCTCGATGACACCGTCCTTCTTGGCCATATCCTCCGTCTATCTGTAGCTGGCCGACTCGGACTGAGCCGGCCTTGGGGCGTGCCTGGTTGCCGTGCTCCAGATCGTTCGCGGCGCACAGGCGTGACTCGGGCATCGAGGCACACGACACCCAACGCACAAGAATACGCCAGTTGGCGCCGTTCCTGAAATCGGTGCCGGGGCCTGCTGGTGCTCGTCCGCGACCGCCTCAGGTCTCGAGCTCGGCGCGGCGCAGCCGGACGACCCGCTCGACGACGTCCTCGGGAAGGGCGTGGTCGGAGGTGAAGCGGATCGTGCCCTTGCTGAGCGAGAAGCCGTCGAGCTCCGGAGTGACGGCCTCGACGACGGCCGGGCTGAACGGGAAGAGCGACAGGTGCCGCGCCGAGGCCGTGACGCCGATGAGCGGGCGGCCGTCGAGGCGCAGGGCCGGCATCCCGTAGCTCGTGCCCTCCTCCGCCTCGGGCGCGACCCGCATCGCGACGTCGACCACCCGTTGCAGGGCGGCCCGCTGGTCGGGCGCGAGCCCCGCGAGGTAGTCACCGATGGTCCCCATGCGCCGATGGTGCCACCGCTCGCGGTGTTCGTGGGGCGGTACGCGCCGGGTACGTGCCGTGACGGCCCCCTCCACCAGCCGCCGCCTTGGTCGGCTGACCCACGAAAGGCACTCATGAGCGTCCGCAGTCGCACCCGCACGCGCACCTCCACGATCGTCGTCCTGCTCTGGCTCCTCATCGGCCTGTTCGCCGCGTTCCAGCGTGGCTACCTGGGCTCGTCCGAGTCGAGCTGCAGCCGTCTCACGACGACTGCCGTCACCATCGTCGCCGGCCCGCTGAACTACGTCGGCCTCAACCCACGCGTCGGCTGCTCCACGCCGCAGCCGTCGAAGTAGCCGCTCCGCGCGCTTGGGGTATGCGGCGTGGTCGGCCGGTCCGCACACGCGGGCGACCGGGCCGGCCACGCGGCATACTGGCGTGGTGACCGAGCCCGGCGACGACGCCATGCACCCGTCTGCACCGGAGGACCACACCGACGTGGTCAGCGCGCCGCCCGCCGAGGCGGAGGACGTCGAGGAGTACTTCGCGCGGATCGCTGCGGCGGCGGGTGAGGACGGGCGCCTCGCCGTGGCCGTCGAGGAGATGCCGGGCTGGGACATCTACCCCTACGAGATCGAAGGCCTTCGGCTCAAGCCAGTGCAGCCGCCGGCCGACGAGGAGCCGGCACGGCGGGGTGAGCACGCGGCCGACTGCTGGTGCGCAAGCGGCTTCGCCGACGCCGACGACCGGCTCGTCTGGTCGAACGACCGCTGGCGGCTGACGCTCTCCGTCGACACCGGCCTGCCCGTGATGCTCATGCTCATGCCGCTGGCGCACCATGACCTGCCCTCGCTGCCGGGAGACCTCGCGGCCGAGATGGGCCAGCTCGTCGTCGCGGTGTCGGACGCCGTCGAGCACGTGCCGAGCGTCGGACGGGTCCAGCTCGCGAAGTACGGCGACGGCGGGGCGCACCTGCACCTGTTCTTCCTCGGCCGTCCCGCGCGCATGCTGCAGTTCCGGGGGTCACCGCTCATCGACTGGGAGGAGAACCTCCCACGCGTCCCCCTCGAGGTCCTGCAGGCCAACGCGCGGGTGGTCGCCGAACGGATGGTCGTCCACGTGGGCGGCGCGCCCGGGACTCTGGGCCGCGACGCTTCGTAGTCGGGGCTCGACGTGGCGGGCACGTGCGGCGCGGCGCTGGTCCCTGCGGATCAGTGGGGGTGACTGGCCGGACGTTCGAAGAAGAGCACCGCGACGACGCCGATGACGAGCACCGCAGCGGGGAGCAGCATGGACTCCGACATGGCCGAGGCGAAGCCCTCGGCCACCTTCGCCGGCATCGAGGCACCGGAGGACTGCAGGCCGCCGAGGTCACCGGGGATGCCGGGCAGGTCCGCGGAGAGGCGGGCCTGGATGACCGCGGCGATGGCCGCGCTGCCGAGGACGGCTCCGACCTGACGGGTCGTGTTGTAGACGCCGGAACCGGCGCCGGCCGAGGACAGCGGCAGGTTGCGGGTGGCGGTGGCCCCCAGCGGACCCCACATGAAGGCGTTGCCCACACCCATGAGCGCCATCGGGAGCAGCAGCAGCCACGTCGCTGTCGCGGGGTGCATGACGAGGGCGAGCCACAGCAGCGAGGCCGAGGTCAGGCCGATCCCGACCGCGGTGATGCCGCGTGGGTGGACCCGGTCGGACATCCGACCGGCGACGGGCGCGAGCCCACCGGAGATGACGGCCATCGGGGCCAGGAGCAGGGCCGCGGACGTGGGTGACAGGCCCCGGACAGCCTGGGCGTAGAGCATGAACGGGAACGCCATCGCGGTGATCGAGAAGCCGATGGTCGTGATCGCGATGTTGGCCAGCGAGAAGTTGCGGTCGCCGAAGAGCTGCAGCGGCAGCAGGGGCTCGCTGGTGTTGTGCGCCTGCCACCAGACGAAGATCCCGAGCACGAGCACACCGGCGGCGATGAGCAGCGGCACGGAGACGAACCCGCTGATGGTGCCCCAGTCGTAGGTCTCACCCTCCTGGACGCCGAAGACGAGCAGGAACATGCCGACCGCCGACAGGGCGACGCCCAGCCAGTCGAAGCGGTGGCTGTGGGTCTCGAGCCGCGGGACGAGGCGGGCGGCGAGCACGAACGCGACGACCCCCACGGGCACGTTGATGAAGAAGATCCACTCCCACCCGGGTCCGTCGACGAGCAGACCTCCCACGACGGGGCCGACGAGGATCGCGACTCCTGCCGTCGCGCCCCAGAGCGCCATGGCCTGCCCACGTGAGGCGGCCGGGAACGTGCGGGTGATGACGGCCATCGTCTGCGGGGTCAGCATCGAGGCGCCGAGGCCCTGCACGACGCGGGCGATGATGAGTCCGGTGATCGTGCCGGTGAGGCCGCACCAGAGCGAGGCGGCCGTGAAGACGGTCAGCCCCACGAGGTAGAGGTTCTTGGGACCGTAGCGGTCACCCAGGCGGCCCGTGATGAGGAGCGGGGTGGCATACGCGAGCAGGTAGGCGCTGGTGACCCAGATGACGCTGTTGACGTCGGTGCGCAGTCCCCGCAGGATCGCGGGCGTCGCGACCGACACGATGGTCGAGTCGACGAGGATCATGAAGAAGCCGATGACCATGGCCCACAGGGCGGGCCAGGGGTTGTGCCCCGCGGGCACCCCACCGGGCGGGGCCGCGGACGCGGGACGCGCGGCACTGACCGCGCCCGCCCGCTCCGTCGTGCCTGCCGCTCCGGCCACTCCGGCCAGTGCAGGGTTGCGCTCGTCTCCGGCCATGGTGGCCCCCTTCCGCCGCCTTGCGCAGCACCCTCGATTGTCCACCCGGGCACCGACAGTGGTCACGGGCCTTTCGGGGACCCGTGCCGCCGCGGAGCGGTCAGGCCGGGGCCCAGCGCGTGGCGAGCCACAGCGGGTCGTAGCCGGTGAGCGGGACCATCCGCCAGGTCAGGTCGGCGTCGGAGCTGCGCAGGCGCGCCTCGATGCGGAAGCGGTGCGGCGACTCGATGGCGATGACCTCGCCGCGGAAGGTGTCCTCGTCGACCCAGCCACCGCTGGCGACGACCGGCAGGGTCGCTCCCCCGGCCACCAGCTCGCCCTCGCGCCACCACCCCCGGCCGACCGGCACCCGCAGCCACTCACCGCGGCGGTTCAGCCCGAGCACGTGGTCGGGCCCGTCCCGGGTCACCGAGACCGCCGTGTAGTCGGCCGCCAGGTCCGACGCGTCGGCCCGGGAGAACTCGGCGTAGTCCGGTCCCAGCGCGTCGCCCGACATGGCGGGGATCTCCAGACCAGCGAGGCGCTCGGCCAGCTCGCCGTCGGCGGTGCCCGACCCGCCAGGCCCACCGGACCCGATCGCCGGCACGACGTGCTCCCACAGCCCGTCGAGGGTCGACTGCATCCGGGACTGCTCCGCCGTGATGGCCACGACGGTGTCGTGCTCGGGCAGCACGATGAGGAACTGGCCGTAGGCGCCGTCACCGCGGTAGCCGTAGCGCTGCATCCAGAACGAGTAGCCGTAGCCGCGGCGCCAGTCCTCGTCGGCGCCCGGGTCCTCGTTCACCGGACCGAAGGCGCGCGTCGCCTCATCGACCCACGCCTCGGGGAGCAGCTGGCGCCCCTCCCACCGCCCACGGTCGAGGTAGAGCTGGGCGACGGAGGCAATGGCCTCCGTCGTCAGGTGAGCGCCGGTGAAGCCGAGCTCGCGGCCGAGCGGGTCGCGGTGCCACGGGATGTCGGGCAGCCCCAACGGGGCGAGCAGCCGAGGGCGCAGCGCGTCGGCCACGCCCTCCCCGGCCACCCGCCGCACGATGACCGACAGGAGATAGGTCGCCACCTGGTTGTAGGCGAAGACCGTGCCCGGCGTCCGGGTGGGTGTCGTCGCGAAGACCCGAGGCACCCAGTCGGCCGGGTCGACGGACTCAGCGAAGTCGCTGCCGCTCATCCGGTCGAAGACATGGGGCCACGCGTCCTCTTCGTGACCCACGGTCATCGAGAGGCAGTGCCTGACGCGCACGTCGTCCCAGTCGTCGGCCACGGCGCTGCGGTCCAGCTCCGGGAAGTGGTCGAGCACGCGGTCGTCGAGCGACAGGCGCCCCTCCTGCACGAGGAAGGCGACGGCCGTTGCCGTCACCGTCTTCGAGAGGGAGTAGGCGAGGTGGACGCGGCTCGCGGCATACGGCTTCCACCAGCCCTCCGCCACGACGTGCCCGTGGCGCACGACCATCAGGCTGTGCAGGCCGAGCCGGTCACGCTCGGCGACGTCGACGAACGCGTGGATGCCGGCGGCGTCGACGCCCTGCGCCGACGGGGTGCTGCGGGGAAGGCTCACGAGCGCGAGATTACGCTCCCGCGCCCCTCAGGTGGGCGTGTGCGGGTCAGGCGGTCGCGTCGAGGGGGGCGTATGCCGCCCCGGCAGCCTCGAGGGCAGCCTTGCCGCCGTCGACGGCCGTCAGGATCCAGAGCCCGTCCTGCCGCACGGCGACGGAGTGCTCCCAGTGCGCCGCCCGCGTGCCGTCGAGCGTCACCACGGTCCAGTCGTCGGAGAGGACCTTGGTGTCGGACCCGCCGAGGGTGATCATCGGCTCGATGGCGCCGGTGAAGCCGTCGACGAGCTTCGGCCCGGCCTCGCGCACGGCGTAGTTCGGGATCTGGGGATCCATGTGCATCTCGGTGCCGATGCCGTGACCGACGTACTCGTCGATGACGCCGTAGGGCAGGCCGTCACGCTCGGCGGCGGCCGCGATGCTGGCCTCGACGGCGTCACCGACGGCGTAGAGGCGACCTCCGACCTGCATGGCGGCGATGCCGGCGTAGAGGCTCACCTCGGTGGCGTCGATGAGGGCGAGGTCCTCGGGCCGGCCGGCCTCGCGGCCCCCGACGACCGCGGTGAACGCGGCGTCGCCGTTCCACCCCTTGACCTCGGCGCCGCAGTCGACCGAGACGATGTCGCCGGCTTCGAGCACCCGTGCCCCCGGGATGCCGTGGACGACCTCGTCGTTGACGCTCGTGCACAGCGTGTGGCTGTATCCCGGCACGAGCTGGAAGTTCGGGATGCCGCCGTTGCTGCGGATGAAGTCCTCGGCCAGGCGGTCGAGCTCGAGCGTCGTCATGCCCGGTCGCACCTCGGCAGCGAGCAGCTCGAGGGTGCGGCCGACGAGCAGGCCCGCCTCACGCATGAGGAGGAGCTGCTCGTCGGTGCGGCCCTGGAGCCGGTTCCGGCGTCCGAACATTCGTGGTCCTTCTCGGGTGGCTGCGCTGGGGCAGTCGCGCTCAGCCGTGCTGCGGCAGGGCCGCGATGACACGGTCGGTGACCTCGTCGACGGCGCCCATGCCGTCGACCTTGACGAGGAGGCCGACGAGCTCGTAGTGCTGCGCGAGGGGTGCGGTCTCCTTGCGGTAGATCGCCTGGCGCTCGCGGATGACGTCCTCGGTGTCGTCGGCGCGACCCTCGGTCTGGGCGCGCTTGAGCAGGCGCTCGACGATGGCGTCCTCGTCGACCTCCAGCTCGAGCACGGCGTCGAGCGCGTGCCCGTGACGCGACAGCATCGCGTCGAGCGCGTCGACCTGACCCGCGGTGCGCGGGTAGCCGTCGAGGAGGAAACCGCCCTCGGCGTCGTCCCAGGTGAGGCGGTCCTCGACGATCTCGTTGGTGATGTCGTCGGAGACGTAGCCGCCGGACTTGATGATCTCGTCGACCTTGACCCCGAGCGGGGTCTGGTCCTTGATGTTGGCGCGGAAGATGTCGCCGGTCGAGATGGCCGGGATGCCGAGGCGCTCGGCGATCCGGGCCGCCTGCGTGCCCTTACCGGCGCCGGGCGGGCCGAGGATGATCAGTCGCATTTAACGGAGGAACCCTTCGTAGTGACGCTGCTGCAGCTGCGCCTCGATCTGCTTGACCGTCTCGAGGCCCACACCGACGACGATGAGGATCGAGGTGCCACCGAACGGGAAGTTCTGGTTGGCGCCCACGAGCACGAGGGCCACGAGCGGGATGAGCGAGACGATGGCGAGGTAGATGGCACCCGGCACGGTGATTCGGGTCAGGACGTAGTTGAGGTACTCGGCCGTGGGTCGCCCGGCCCGGATACCCGGGATGAAACCGCCGTACTTCTTCATGTTCTCCGCGACCTCGGTCGGGTTGAACGTGATCGAGACGTAGAAGAAGGTGAAGAAGAGGATGAGCGCGACGTAGGTCGCCATGTAGATCGGGTGGTCGCCCTTGACGAGGTTCTCCTGGACCCACTGGACCCAGGCCGGGTTGTTGCCGTCCGCGCGGGTGTTGAACTGCGCGACGAGACCCGGCAGCGCGAGCAGCGAGCTCGCGAAGATGACCGGGATGACACCGGCCATGTTGACCTTGAGCGGGATGTAGGTGGACGTGCCGCCGTACATGCGACGCCCCACCATCCGCTTGGCGTACTGCACCGGGATGCGGCGCTGGGACTGCTCGACGAAGACCACCGCGGCGATGACGAAGATGCCGAGGAGCAGGATGCCGAGGAAGGTGCCCCAGCCCTTGTTCTCCTTGATGCCCCACAGCGAGGCCGGGAAGCCGGCCGCGATCGAGGTGAAGATCATCAGGGACATGCCGTTGCCGACGCCCTTGTCGGTGATGAGCTCACCGAACCACATGATGAGGCCGGTGCCGGCGGTCATCGTCAGGACCATGATGACGATCGTGACCATCGACTGGTCGGTCATGATCGTGTCGCACGAACCGCCGAAGAGGCTCGAGGGGTTGCGCGCGAAGGTGACGAGCGTCGCCGACTGGAGGATCGCGAGGCCGATCGTCAGGTAGCGGGTGTACTGCGTCAGCTTGCTCTGACCGGACTGCCCCTCCTCCTTGAGCGCCTCGAAGCGCGGGATGACGACGGTCAGCAGCTGGATGATGATGCTGGCCGTGATGTAGGGCATGATCCCGAGCGCGAACACCGACAGCTGCAGCAGTGCACCGCCGCTGAACAGGTTGGCCAGGTTCAGGAAACCGCTCTGGTCGCCGGACTTGCCCTTGCTGGCCTCCAGACAGCTCTGCACCAGGCTGTAGCTGATGCCGGGCGTCGGCACGTGCGAACCGAGACGGAACAGCACGATGATGCCGAGCGTGAAGAGCAGCTTCTTGCGCAGGTCCGGGGTACGGAACGCGCGTACGAAAGCGGCGAGCACTGGGTCCTCCTGGGGGGCCGCGCGGTGGCGCGGCGTAAGTCATGCAATCCGTGGAAGGTTAACGCAAAGGCGCAGCGCCCCGGGTCCCCACCGCGGTGGCCGACGTCACGTCGGCTCGCGGGTCGGGCGCCCGGGGCGCTGCTCACACGAGGTGTGTGGTGGTCACTCGCGCCTGATCACTCAGCCGGCGAGAGCCGTGACCGTGCCGCCAGCGGCCTCGATCTTCTCCTTGGCGGAAGCCGAGAACTTATGCGCCTCGACCTCGACCTTGACGGAGATCTCGCCCGTGCCGAGGACCTTCACCGGGAAGCCGTCACGGACGGCACCCTTGGCGACGAGGTCGGCGACGGACACCTGACCACCCTCCGGGAAGAGCAGCTGCAGGCGGTCCAGGTTCACGACCTGGTACTCCGTGCGGAACGGGTTCTTGAAGCCACGGAGCTTCGGGAGGCGCATGTGCATCGGCATCGAGCCGCCCTCGAAACGCTCCGGGACCTGGTAACGGGCCTTGGTGCCCTTGGTTCCACGACCGGCGGTCTTGCCCTTGGAGCCCTCGCCACGACCGACACGGGTCTTGGCGGTCTTGGCTCCGGGGGCCGGACGCAGGTGGTGGACCTTGAGGGCGGACTCGCCCGTCTTCTTGGCGTTGTCAGCCATGGTCAGTCAACCTCCTCGACGGACACGAGGTGCGTGACCGTCTTGACCATCCCGCGGATCTCGGGACGGTCCTCCTTGACGACGACGTCGCCAATGCGCTTCAGACCGAGGCTGCGCAGCGTGTCACGCTGGTTCTGCTTGCCACCGATCTCGGAACGGGTCTGGGTCACCTTGAGACGAGCCATCACGCACCAGCCTTCGCAGCCTGGGCCTCGGCGATACCGGCCGCACGGGCCCTGAGCATGGCCGCCGGAGCGACCTCCTCGAGGGTCTTGCCACGACGGGCAGCGACCGACTCGGGGCGCTCGAGCTCGCGCAGGGCCTGAGCCGTGGCGTGCACGATGTTGATGGCGTTGTCCGAGCCCAGCGACTTGCTGAGGACGTCGTGGACGCCGGCGCACTCGAGCACCGCACGCACCGGGCCACCGGCGATGACACCGGTACCGGGGGCGGCGGGGCGGAGCATGACGACACCAGCGGCCGCCTCACCCTGGACGGGGTGCGGGATGGTGCCCTGGATGCGCGGGACCTTGAAGAAGTTCTTCTTGGCCTCCTCGACACCCTTGGCGATGGCCGCGGGAACTTCCTTGGCCTTGCCGTAGCCGACACCCACGGTGCCGTCACCGTCACCGACGACGACGAGGGCGGTGAAGCTGAAGCGACGACCACCCTTGACGACCTTGGCGACGCGGTTGATGGTCACGACGCGCTCGACGTACTGGTTCTTGTCGTCACGGCTGTCGCGGTTGTCGCGGCCGCCGCGGTTGTCACGGCGATCTCCGCGCTCGGTGCGCTCGCCGCCACCGGCGGGGCCGGTGCCTCGACGCTGCTGTCCGGGCATCAGATGTTCCTCATCTCAACAATTGCGTTCACGAAGTTGCTCACAGGGACAGACCGCCTTCGCGGGCGCCCTCGGCGATCGCCGCGACCCGGCCGTGGTACTTGTTGCCACCACGGTCGAACACGACGGCCTCGATACCGGCGTCCTTGGCACGGGCGGCCACGAGCTCGCCGACCTTCTTGGCCTTGGCCGTCTTGTCGCCGTCGAAGGAGCGCAGGTCCGCCTCCATCGTCGAGGCCGAGGCCACGGTCTTGCCGACGGTGTCGTCGACGACCTGGACGAAGAGGTGACGGGTGGAGCGCGACACGACGAGGCGGGGACGGACCGCGGTGCCGGCGATCTTCTTGCGACCGCGCACCTGGCGACGGATGCGTGCGGCAGCCTTGGACTTACCGCGCTTGATGATCATTGCCATGGCTTACTTACCGGCCTTTCCAACCTTGCGACGGATCTGCTCGCCCGCATAGCGAACACCCTTGCCCTTGTACGGGTCGGGCTTGCGCAGCTTGCGGATGTTCGCCGCGACCTCGCCCACGAGCTGCTTGTCGATGCCCTGCACCGAGAAGCGGGTCGGGTTCTCGACGGCGAAGTTGATGCCGTCGGGAGCCTGGATGAGGATCGGGTGCGAGTATCCGAGCGAGAACTCGAGGTCCGAGCCCTTCGCCGCGACACGGTAACCCGTGCCGTGGATCTCCATCTTCTTCTCGTAGCCCTCGGTGACACCGAGGACCATGTTGTTGATGAGCGAGCGGGTCAGGCCGTGGCGCGAGCGCGAGTCGCGCTCGTCGTTGGGGCGCTTGACCTCGAGGTTGCCCTCGCCCAGCTCGACCGTGATCGGCTGAACGACGGTCAGGGAGAGCTCACCCTTGGGGCCCTTGACGAAAACGTCCTGGCCCTCGACCTTGACGTCCACACCCGAGGGGATGGAGACCGGGAGTCGTCCGATTCGCGACATGTCAGTGTCTCCTTACCAGACGTAGGCGAGGACTTCCCCACCCACGCCCTTCTCGTGTGCCTGGCGGTCGGTCAGCAGACCGTTCGACGTCGACAGGATCGCGACGCCGAGGCCACCGAGAACCTTGGGCAGGTTCGTCGACTTGGCGTAGACGCGCAGACCGGGCTTGCTCACGCGTCGCACACCGGCGATCGAGCGCTCGCGGTTGGGGCCGTACTTGAGGTCGATGGTCAGCGTCTGGCCGACCTCGGCCTCCTCGATCTTCCACGAGGCGATGTAGCCCTCGCTCTGGAGGATCTCGGCGATGTTCTTCTTCAGCTTCGAGTACGGCATGGAGACGACGTCGTGGTGCGCCGAGTTGGCGTTCCGGACGCGGGTCAGCATGTCCGCAATCGGGTCAGTCATGGTCATGTGGGCTCTCCGCCCTTCCTCACCGGGGTTTCGACCGGGGCTATCTGCCCGGCGACGGCTGGGCCGTCGTGTGGCCGACCTACGGTGTCAGAGGTGTGTTGGTCTGTGGTTGCGTCCCCCCGCCACGCGGGCGTCTCGGGGGGCACTCGGGGGGCTGGGCCCCCCGAGCGTGGGATTACCAGGAGCTCTTGGTCACGCCCGGCAGCTCGCCCGCGTGCGCCATCTCGCGAAGGCAGATGCGGCAGAGGCCGAACTTGCGGTACACCGAGTGCGGACGACCGCACTTCTGGCAACGGGTGTACGCGCGGACCTTGAACTTCGGCTTCCGGTTCGCCTTGTTAACGAGCGCGGTCTTCGCCATGTCAGTTCTCCTTGAAGGGGAAGCCGAGCTGCTTGAGCAGCGCGCGACCCTCGTCATCGTTGGTCGCCGTGGTGACCACGGTGATGTCCATGCCCCGCACGCGGTCGATCCTGTCCTGGTCGATCTCGTGGAACATCGACTGCTCGGTCAGGCCGAACGTGTAGTTGCCATTGCCGTCGAACTGCTTCGGCGACAGGCCACGGAAGTCACGGATGCGCGGGAGGGCGATCGTCACGAGACGGTCGAGGAACTCCCACATCCGGTCGCCGCGCAGCGTCGTGTGGGCGCCGATCGGCATGCCCTCACGCAGCTTGAACTGGGCGATCGACTTGCGCGCCTTGGTCACGACCGGCTTCTGGCCGGTGATGGCGGTGAGGTCACGGACGGCACCCTCGATGAGCTTGCTGTCCTTGGCCGCGTCGCCGACACCCATGTTGACGACGACCTTGACGACGCCGGGAACCTGCATGACGTTCGCGTAGCCGAACTGCTCGAGCATCGAGCTCTTGATCTCGTCCTGGTAGCGCTGCTGAAGGCGCGGCTTGGTGCTGGTCTCAGTCATTCTCAGAGGTCCTTGTCCGACTTGACCGCGACACGGACGCGGGACGCCTTCTGGCGGCCATTGCGCTCGACGGTCTCGACACGCGTCTTCACGCGGGTCGGCTTCTTCGACTCGGGGTCGACGATCGCGACGTTGCTCACGTGGATCGCGGCCTCGGTGTGGGTCAGGCCACCGGTGCGGGTGCCACGGGCGGTGGCGCCGGCCTTGACGTGCTTGGTGACGCGGTTGATGCCCTCGACGAGCACGCGCTGGGTCTCCGGGTAGACCGCGATGACCTTGCCCTGCTTGCCCCGGTCGCCGCCGTTCTTCTGGCTGCGGCCGGAGATGACCTGGACGAGGTCACCCTTCTTGATCTTCATCTTGCTGATGGTGGTCTTCGCCATGTTCACAGCACCTCCGGCGCGAGCGAGATGATCTTCATGAACTTCTTCTCGCGCAGCTCACGGCCCACCGGGCCGAAGATACGGGTCCCACGCGGGTCACCGTCGGCCTTGAGGATCACGGCGGCGTTCTCGTCGAACTTGATGTACGAACCGTCGGCGCGGCGGCGCTCCTTGACGGTGCGGACGATGACGGCCTTGACGACGTCACCCTTCTTCACGTTGCCGCCAGGGATCGCGTCCTTGACGGTGGCGACGATGGTGTCGCCGATGCCGGCGTACCGACGGCCCGAGCCACCGAGAACACGGATGCACAGGATTTCCTTGGCACCGGTGTTGTCGGCGACGCGAAGCCGCGACTCCTGCTGAATCACTGTCTAACTCCTGTCGTCGTGCTGGTTCTTCGCCCGGGGGCGAAGCCTTGCCGAACTGGACTGTGGTCTGTGACCTCCGGGACCCGCGCTGCGGGCCTCCGGAGGACACCCGGGGGGCAACGCCCCCCGGGGGTTGGTCTTACTTGGCCTTCTCGAGGATCTCGACGACGCGCCAGCGCTTCGTCGCGGAGAGCGGACGCGTCTCCATGATGAGCACGCGGTCGCCCACGCCGGCCTGGTTCTGCTCGTCGTGCGCCTTGACCTTGCTGGTGCGGCGGATGACCTTGCTGTAGAGCGCGTGCTTGACGCGGTCCTCGACCTCGACGACGACGGTCTTGTCCATCTTGTCGCTCACCACGTAGCCCTGACGGGTCTTGCGGTAGTTGCGCTCACTCGCCTGGTCGCTCACGACCTTCTCCTGCTCGCTCATGCGTCAGCCTCCTGCGCCTTGTCAGCCTTCTTGGCCTTCTTCTCGGCCTTGTCAGCCTTCTCGGGCTTGTCAGCCTTCTCGACCTTCTCGGCCTTCTCGGCCTTGTCGGTCTTCTTGTCGGCCTTGGCAGCCTTCTTCTCGACCTTCTCGGCCTTCTCCGGCGCCTTGGGGGCGGCGGGGGCCGAGCCGATGCCGAGCTCGCGCTCACGCATCTCGGTGTAGATGCGCGCGATGTCCTTCTTGACGGCGCGCAGACGGCCGTGGTTGTCCAGCTGGCCGGTGGCCGACTGGAAACGCAGGTTGAACAGTTCTTCCTTGGCCTTCTTCAGCTCGTCCGCCAGCTTGGTGTCGTCCAGACCACGCAGCTGCTCGGGAGCCAGGTCCTTGGTTCCGACTGCCATCAGATGTCACCACCCTCACGCTGAACGAAGCGGCACTTCATGGGGAGCTTGTGCATCGCGAGACGCATGGCCTCACGCGCCACCGGCTCTGCCACGCCCGAGATCTCGAACATGACGCGGCCCGGCTTGACGTTGGCGATCCACCACTCCGGCGAACCCTTACCGGAACCCATGCGGGTCTCGGCGGGCTTCTTGGTGAGCGGACGGTCGGGGTAGATGTTGATCCACACCTTGCCGCCACGCTTCATGTAGCGGGTCATCGCGATACGAGCGGACTCGATCTGACGGTTGGTCACGTAGGCAGGCTCGAGAGCCTGGATGCCGTAGTCACCGAACGCGATCGTGGTGCCACCCTTGGCCGCACCGTGGCGGTTCGGGTGGTGCTGCTTGCGGTGCTTGACTCGACGGGGAATCAACATGGTCAGGCCTGCTCATTCTCGGTGCTGGCCGCGGCAGGGGCCTCGGCAGCAGCGGTCTCGTTCACTGCCGGGGCAGGGGCGGTCTCGTTGCGGTCACCACGACGGGCGCGGTTCGGACGGTCACCGCCGTCACGACGCGGACCACGCGACGGGCGCGGGGCGGCAGCCTGCTGGGCTGCCAGCTCCTTGGCCGTCATGTCGCCCTTGTAGATCCACACCTTGACGCCGATGCGACCGAAGGTCGTGCGGGCCTCGTAGAAGCCGTAGTCGATCTGCGCACGCAGCGTGTGCAGCGGGACGCGACCCTCGCGGTAGAACTCCGTGCGGCTCATCTCGGCGCCGTTGAGGCGGCCGGAGACCTGCACGCGGATGCCCTTGGCGCCGGCGCGCTGGGCGGACTGCATGCCCTTGCGCATGGCGCGACGGAACGCGACGCGTGCCGAGAGCTGCTCGGCGATGCCCTGGGCGACCAGCTGGGAGACGATCTCGGGGTTCTTGACCTCGAGGATGTTCAGCTGGACCTGCTTGCCCGTGAGCTTCTCGAGCTCGCCGCGGATGCGGTCGGCCTCGGCGCCGCGGCGACCGATGACGATGCCCGGGCGGGCGGTGTGGATGTCGACGCGGACGCGGTCACGGGTGCGCTCGATCTCGACCGAGGCGATGCCCGCGCGCTCCATGCCCTTCTCCATCAGGCGACGGATGGCGACATCTTCCTTGACGTAGTCGCGGTAGCGCTGACCCGACTTCGTCGAGTCCGCGAACCAGCGGCTCTTGTGGTCCGTCGTGATGCCGAGACGGAAGCCATGGGGGTTGACCTTCTGACCCATCAGCGGGCTCCCTTCTTGTTCTCCGGCTGCGTGACGACCACGGTGATGTGGCTCGTGCGCTTGTTGATGCGACCGGCGCGGCCCTGGGCACGCGGACGGAATCGCTTCATCGTCGGGCCCTCGTCCACGAACGCGGCCGTGATGACGAGGTTGCGCTCGTCGAAGGCGACCGACTCGCGGTCGGCCTTGACGCGGGCGTTGGCGATGGCGCTCTCGAGCACCTTCTGCACCGGCTCCGAGGCAGCCTGCGGCGCGAACTGCAGCGTCGTGACGGCGTCGGTGGCGGCCTTGCCGCGGATCAGGTCCACGACACGGCGAGCCTTCTGCGGGCTGACACGGACGTGCCGCGCCGAAGCCTTGGCTTCCATGACTTCTTCCTTGGATTCGATGGCCATCAGCGACGACGACCCTTCTTGTCGTCCTTCACGTGACCCTTGAACGTACGGGTCGGCGCGAACTCGCCGAGCTTGTGGCCGACCATCGACTCGGTGACGAACACCGGGACGTGCTTGCGGCCGTCGTGGACGGCGAAGGTGTGGCCGAGCATGTCCGGGCTGATGACCGAACGGCGCGACCAGGTCTTGATGACGGTCTTGGTGCCCGCTTCGTTCTGGGCGTCCACCTTCTTCTGAAGGTGGTCGTCGATGAAGGGGCCCTTCTTCAGGCTACGAGGCATTCCAAAGGCTCCTTATCAGCGCTTCTTGCCAGTACGACGGCGACGCACAATGAGCTTGTCGCTTTCCTTGTGTCCCTTGCGGGTGCGGCCTTCGGCCTGACCCCAAGGGCTGACGGGGTGACGTCCACCGGACGTCTTGCCCTCTCCACCACCGTGCGGGTGGTCCACCGGGTTCATGGCGACACCACGGACGGTCGGGCGCTTGCCCTTCCAGCGCATGCGGCCGGCCTTGCCCCAGTTGATGTTGCTCTGCTCGGCGTTGCCGACCTCGCCGACCGTCGCGCGGCAGCGCGCGTCGACGTTGCGGATCTCGCCGGACGGCATACGCAGCTGGGCGTAGGGACCGTCCTTGGCGACGAGCTGCACGCGAGCACCCGCGGAGCGGGCGATCTTCGCGCCGCCACCGGGCTTGAGCTCGATCGCGTGGATGACCGTACCCACGGGGATGTTGCGCAGCGGAAGCGAGTTGCCCGGCTTGATGTCGGCCGCGGGGCCGTTCTCGATCGGGTCGCCCTGCTTCAGCTTGTTCGGGGCCAGGATGTAACGCTTCTCGCCGTCGACGTACTGGACGAGCGCGATGCGCGCGGTGCGGTTGGGGTCGTACTCGATGTGAGCGACCTTGGCCGGCACGCCGTCCTTGTCGTGGCGACGGAAGTCGATGACGCGGTAGGCACGCTTGTGACCGCCACCGATGTGGCGGGTCGTGATGCGGCCGGCGTTGTTACGGCCACCTGTCTTGGACAGGGGGCGGACCAGCGACTTCTCGGGAGTGGTACGCGTGATCTCGACGAAGTCGGCGACCGACGAGCCACGACGGCCCGGTGTGGTCGGCTTGTACTTGCGGATACCCATGTTCGTTAAGTCTCTCTTCGTCTATCTCAGGCGCCCGCACCGAAGATGTCGATCGAGCCCTCGCGGAGGGAGACGATCGCACGCTTGGTGTCCTTGCGCTTGCCGAGGCCGAATCGGGTGCGACGGGTCTTGCCCTGACGGTTCAGGGTGTGGACCTTGTCGACCTTGACGTTGAAGATCGCCTCGATGGCGATCTTGATCTCCGTCTTGTTCGCACGGGGGTCGACGATGAAGGTGTACTTCCCCTCGTCGAGCAGACCGTAGGACTTCTCCGAGACGACCGGCGCGATCAGGATGTCGCGGGGGTCCTTGGTGTGGATGCTCACTTGGTGGCCTCCTTGTCGGCCTTGTCGGCCTTCACGGGGCCGGCGACGAACGCGTCGAGGGCGGCCTGGGTGAAGACGATGTCGTCGGCGCACAGCACGTCGTACGTGTTGAGCTGGTCGGCGACCAGGACGTGAACGTTCTGCAGGTTGCGGACCGACTTCATCGCGATGTCGTCGCCACGCTCGATGACGACGAGCAGGTTCGGACGCTCGGTCAGGCCGGCGAGCACGGCGGCGGCGTCCTTCGCCGAGGGCACGTCGCCCGAGACGATGGAGTCGACGACGTGGATGCGGTCGAAGCGGGCCCGGTCGGAGAGGGCACCGCGCAGGGCGGCAGCCTTCATCTTCTTGGGGGTGCGCTGCGAGTAGTCACGCGGCTGCGGGCCGTGGACGACGCCACCGCCGGCGAACTGCGGCGCGCGGGTCGAGCCCTGACGAGCGCGACCGGTGCCCTTCTGGCGGTACGGCTTGCGCCCACCGCCACGGACCTCGCCGCGGGTCTTCGTCGAGTGAGTGCCCTGACGAGCGGCCGCGAGCTGCGCCACCACGACCTGGTGGATCAGCGGGACGTTGGTCTGGACGTCGAAGATGTCAGCAGGGAGCTTGGGGGTCTTCGTGGCCATCTGGATCATGCACCCTTCGCAGCCGTGCGGATCAGGACGATGCCACCGCGGGGGCCGGGAACGGCACCCTTGATGAGCAGCAGGCCCTTCTCGGCGTCAACGGCGTGGATCTGGAGGTTCTGGGTCGTCTGGCGAACGCCACCCATGCGACCAGCCATGCGCATGCCCTTGAAGACACGGCCGGGGGTCGAGCAGCCGCCGATGGAGCCCGGCTTGCGGTGGTTGCGGTGGGAGCCGTGCGAGGAGCTGACACCGTGGAAGCCGTGACGCTTCATGACACCGGCGAAGCCCTTGCCCTTGGTCGTGCCCGTCGCGTCGACGCGCTGGCCGGCCTCGAAGGACTCGGCCGTGATCTCCTGGCCGAGCTCGTAGGCGGCGGCGTCGGCCGTGCGGAGCTCGACGAGGTGACGGCGCGGCGTGACGCCGGCCTTCTCGAAGTGGCCGCTCATGGGCTTGTTCACCTTGCGCGGGTCGATCGCACCGAAGGCGATCTGGACCGCGGAGTAGCCGTCGGTCTCGTCGGCACGCACCTGCGTCACGACGCAGGGGCCGGCCTTGACCACGGTCACGGGGACGAGCTTGTTGTCTGCGTCCCACACCTGGGTCATGCCGAGCTTCTCGCCGAGCACGCCCTTGACGTTCTTCTGAGCAACAGTCATGACAGCCGCCTCAGAGCTTGATCTCGATGTTGACGTCCGCCGGCAGGTCGAGACGCATCAGCGAGTCGACGGCCTTGGGCGTCGGGTCGATGATGTCGATGAGGCGCTTGTGCGTGCGCATCTCGAAGTGCTCGCGGCTGTCCTTGTACTTGTGCGGCGACCGGATCACGACGAAGACGTTCTTCTCCGTCGGCAGCGGGACGGGTCCCACCACGGTCGCGCCGGCGCGCGTCACTGTGTCAACGATCTTCCGAGCCGAGTTGTCGATGACCTCGTGGTCGTACGACTTCAGCCGGATGCGGATCTTCTGTCCCGCCATCTGATGAACGTCTCTCTCTCGCTTCTGACTACCGGTTCCCTTGGCCATCCGACCCCCGAGGTCGGGCGTGTCGCGCCCGCTTCGCGGTGAAAGGTACGCACCTGAGTGCCACTTTCGTGTGGATTGCCCGGCCGAACCGGGTAACTTGCGCTTCCCTCGGGCCTCCGAGAGGAGTCCGGGCGAGTCCCCGTCAGGAGGCTCTCAAGGGGCGGCGCCACCGACATGGGTCAGCGACGCGCGACAAGCAACCTGAACAGTGTGCCAGAGCGCGCACCGCACTATCAAATCGGGCCGATCGCGGGGTGCAGGCCCGGTGCGGATGGCGCGTCGTGTCACGCCGACGGGCGCGCGCAGGCGATGGTGCCCCCGGGCAGACGGTGGCGGTGGGCGGCGACCCAGCGGTACGCGCGCGCCGCGACCCAGGAGACCCCCGGCGCCAGGAGGAGGTGGCCGACCGGTCGCCAGCCCGGTGCGCCGTGGGTCGCGGCACTGGCGATGGCCTCGTGACCCGACCGGACGGAGCCGTCCGCCACGAGGAACTGGGCGGCCTCGTCGCAGTCCTGCGCCGTCAGGCCCACTGCCGCGAGGTCGAGCTCCTGCCAGGGCCGGACGTCGTAGCGGTCTCGCCGGTCGACCCACCGCTGGATGAACTGCACGCTCCGCGTGCAGAACCCGCAGTCGGCGTCGTAGACGAGGGTCGGCCGGTCCGGCGCGGTCAGCGGGGTCTCCACGTCCCCATCCTCGCACCGCCCGGGTGCCGCCGTGGGCCGGCCCACCGCCGATGCCGTCACGGCCGACACCGCGCCCCGGTTCCGCCTGGTGTGCCTGGCGCGGAGAGGTCAGGCCGGAGCGAGGAACGCACCCAGCGCCGCGGCATACATCGCCGGGTCCTCGGCGCCCATCAGCTCACGCGTGCTGTGCATCGACAGCGCGGCCGCCCCGAAGTCGACGGTGGTGGCGCCGGTCAGTGACGACGTCACCGGACCGACAGTGGACCCGCACGGCAGGTCGCTGCGGGTGACGAAGGTCTGCATGGGCACACCGGCCTGCTCGCAGGCGAGCCGGAACGCCGCCGCACCGACCGAGTCGGTCGCATAGCGCAGGTTCGTGTTGACCTTCAGCACCGGCCCGCCGTTGACCCGGATCTGGTGCATCGGCTCGTGACGGTCGGCGTAGTTGGGATGCGTCGCGTGCCCCATGTCGCCCGAGGCGATGACGGTCGTCGCGAGGGCCCGCCAGTAGTCGTCACGGGTGCCTCCCCCGGCAGTGACGATGCGTTCGAGGACGGACGGCAGCAGGGTCGAGGTGGCCCCCCGCTCGGAGGTGCTGCCGATCTCCTCGTGGTCGAAGAGGACGAGCACCGGGACGTGAGCGGGCTCGGCGGCCACGGCGTCGAGCAGGGCCCGCACTCCGGCATACGACGTGGCGAGGTTGTCGAGACGAGGAGCCGCGATGAGCTCGCGGGCGCGGCCGAGGCGCGTCGACGGCTGGACCGGGTGGGTCATGACGTCCCACGACAGCACGTCCTCGCGGCCGACACCGACCTGCTCGGCGAGGTAGCCGACGAAGTCACCCGGCTCGTCACCGACGCCCCAGAGCGGCTCCATGTGCGCCTGCTTGTTGAGGGTCAGCGCCTCGTTCTGCGTGCGGTCGAGGTGGATGGCGAGCTGGGCGACCCGCAGCAGCGCGTCGCGCCCGTGGAAGGTGCGGGTCTCCACTCCGCCCTCCCCGCGCACGGCGACCCGGCCCGCGAGACCGAGGTCGCGGTCGAGCCACGAGCTGAGGATGAGGCCGCCGTAGGGCTCGATTCCCAGCATCTGCCAGCCGGCCCGAGCGTGGTCGGGGTTCGGCTTGATGCGCAGGTTGGGGCTGTCGGTGTGCGCCCCCACGACCCGGAACCCGGCGGCCGGTCCGGCCCCGGCGCCGTGGGCGCCGGTGGTGTCCCAGGCGATGAGCGAGCCACCGCGCACGAGGTAGCGCCGCCCGGGCTCCGTCGGCCACGGCTCGCTCTCGACGACCTCGGTGAAGCCCTCCGCGCCGAGTCGGGCCGCGGCCTGCTCGCAGGCGTGGAACGGGGTGGGCGAGGCGTCGACGTAGTCGATCAGGCCCTGGGCTTCGGTGTCGGTGTCGAACGAGTGCGCCATGGCCCCCAACCCTATCCGCCCGCCCCCAGCGACCTCAGGGCGACCTCAGGCGGGCCTCAGGCTGGCCAGCATCCGCGCCAGGAGGGACTCGGCGCTCGCCCTCGTCGTCGCGGTGACCGTGAGGTAGGTGACGTGGCCACCGTGCTCGACGGCCACGGAGCGGGTGTTGGTGACGAACGTGCCCACCGGCAGTCGCGACTCGGCCACGACAGCCGGCCCGACGGGGGTCGTCGTACGGTCCACGCGCACGACCCTCGCCCCGACGGACTCGAGCTGCGCCCGAAGGTCCTCGGGCGTCGGCAGCTGCCGCCCGGGGGTCGGGATGACCGAGATGTTGTCCGCCGCGCCCCGCACCAACCGGCCCATGACCATCACCTCCATGGCACTGCCCACCCGCTGGAGGTACTCGTCGACGGTCAGACCGGACTGCGCCGCCAGGTCCTTGGCCGCTTGAGGCAGCGCGGCGGCGCCGGCACGCATGGCCCGGGACGGGTCGAAGGCCTGCCATCCGGCCGGCACCTCGAAGGAGAGACCCGCACGGACCGCCGTGACCCTGCCCCCGACGAGGAGCGGGACGTCGCCGGTCGGGGAGGCCGTCGTGGGGGTCGGGATCGGCAGGTCCGTCGGGAGGCCCGCCGGTGGCTGGGCCGTCACCGGGGCCGGCGCCGCAGGGCGCGAGTCCGCAGCCACCCGACCGGCCATCGCCGAGCCCCCGGCCTTCGAGCACGCGCCCGCCGACAGGAGCAGCGCGAGCGCGCAGAGTCCCACGGCCAGACGCGCCGCGGGCCCACGCGATCGCCGGGCCGTCTCCCCTGTCGACGTCATGGGCAAGTCATACGCCATCAGCCTCATCACGGCAACGACCTTCGACATGGCAGGATCGCGCGGGTGCCCGCTGCCGCCCTCCGCTCGCTCGTCGACGACCTGGCATCTCCCGACCCAGCCGTCCGCGACGACGGGGCGTATGCCGCCCTGACGCGCCTGCTGCGCGTCGGCTCCGTCCCCGTGGCCGACCGTCTGTGGCTCGCAGACGCCATGGTCGAGCGACTCGGCCACGAGCGGGTCCAGGCCCGCGCCTTCGCGCCGCTCGTCCTCGCCTCACTGGTCGCTGCCGGCGACTTCCGGGACGACTGGGTGCCGGCCGTGACCGCGTGGTACGTCCACGAGCAGGACGTGCGAGGGCACGACCCCGACCTGGGATGGGTGCACACGATCGCCCACGGTGCCGACTTCTACGGCTCCTGCGGCACCGCCGGTGTCGGGGACCCTGCCGCCCTGCTCGATGCTCTGGGACGGCGTCTCGTCGCGCCCACCGACGACGTGTGGCGAGACCAGGAGGACGACCGGCTCGCCTGCGCCCTCGCCCTCGTGCTGACCCGCGACGACGTCGACGCCGCGACCTCCGTCGCGTGGCTCGGCCACGTCCGGGCGATGTTCGCCGCGGGGTCGCCGGGTCCCGTACCGGCAGAGGCGAGCAACACGATGCGGACGCTGCGCTCGCTGCACGTGGCGCTCGGTGAGCAGGTGCTGCGTGCCGGTGAGCCAGCCACCGTGCCGCACTCGGAGCACGTCCGCCGCGAGGTGTCGGCGCTCCTGTCCGAGGTCACGCCCTGGTTCTGGCGGCCGCGGGCCCCCTGAACCGCAGGGAGCACACAGCTCGGGTGTCCAGATGCCTTTAGGCCCCACGCCGTCCTCGGCCAGTGGCGCGACGGCCTCCCGCGGAGGACGATCAGGCCATGGACGCACCCGAGCGTCGGGCCGCCGTCGCCCTGCTCTTCGACCAACTCGCTCCCGGCTACGACCGGGGAGGTGTGCCCTGGTTCGGCCCGATCGGCGCGCGCCTCGTCGAGCTGACCGCACCCCGACCTGGCGGACGGGCCCTCGATGTCGGAGCGGGACGAGGTGCGGCGACCTTCCCGCTGGTCGACGCCGTCGGTCCCACCGGCCACGTCACAGCGGTCGACCTCTCCCCCGCCATGGCCATGCACCTCCGGAGCGAGGCCGAGCTGCGCGGCGCCTCTCTCGACGTCGTCGTCGGCGAGGCCACGCCGGACACCGTGCCGGCGGGCACCCTCGACGCGCTCACCGCCTCGCTAGTGCTCTTCTTCGACCCGGAGCCGGCCGAGACCTTGACCACCTGGGTGAGCCTGCTCCGCCCGGGCGGCCGCATCGGACTGTCGACGTTCGGACCCACCGACCCGGCGTGGACCGCCGCCGAGGCCGTCCTCATGGCCTACGCCCCGCAACAGCTGCTCGACGCCCGCACGTCAGGTCGCGTCGGCCCGTTCGCCACCACCGACTCCATGGCCTCCCTGCTCGAGTCCTGCGGCGCCACCGACGTCGACAGCCACGACGAGCCGCTCGAGGTCACCCTGCCCGACGCCGAGGCCTGGCGCGCCTGGACGATGACCCTCGGCCTGCGACAGCTCTGGGCCGCCGTCCCCGACGGCGAGCTCCCCCGTGCCATGACCGGGATCGCAACGGCCCTCGAGCGCAACCGGGGCGACGACGACCAGCTGCACCTCACCCAGCAGGTCCGCTACACGACCGGCACCAGACCCTGACCACCCCACGAAGGGAGCGTGCCCGCCCGAGGATGCACGTCGCACACGGAAGTGAGGAGCGGGACGCCTGAGGTGGGGAGCGGCATCGGCGGCGGCTGACGGCATACGCAAGGAGAGCGACGCTGGAAGCGCCGCCGACGCTCCACGCCGCGAGTCGCCTCGGGCGCCCCGCGACGCCCCAGGCATCAGTGACGCAGCACCACCGCCGGGTGCGCGGAAGGGCCCGCCCCGCCGAAGCGGAACGGGCCCTACCGGAACTGCTGGTGTTGCGTCAGATCACTTGATGATCTTCGTGACGCGACCGGCGCCGACCGTGCGGCCACCCTCACGGATGGCGAACTTGAGGCCGTCCTCCATGGCGATCGGCTGGATCAGCTCGACCGTCATGTCGGTGTTGTCGCCGGGCATGACCATCTCGGTGCCCTCGGGCAGGTGCACGACACCCGTCACGTCCGTCGTACGGAAGTAGAACTGGGGACGGTAGTTGTCGTAGAACGGCGTGTGACGGCCGCCCTCGTCCTTCGAGAGGATGTAGACCTGAGCCTCGAAGTCCGTGTGCGGGGTGATCGAGCCGGGCTTGCAGATGACCTGCCCGCGCTCGACGTCCTCGCGCTTGGTGCCACGAAGGAGCAGACCGACGTTCTCACCGGCACGACCCTCGTCGAGCAGCTTGCGGAACATCTCGACGCCCGTGACGGTCGTCTTGGCCGGCGGACCGGTGTGGATGCCGACGATCTCGATCTCCTCGTTGACCTTGAGGATGCCGCGCTCGATACGACCGGTGACGACGGTGCCACGACCGGTGATCGTGAAGACGTCCTCGACGGGCATGAGGAACGGCTTGTCGACGTCGCGCTCGGGCTCCGGGATGGAGTTGTCGACGGCGTCCATGAGGTCGAGGACCGACTGGCCCCACTTCTCGTCGCCCTCGAGCGCCTTGAGCGCCGAGACCTGCACGACGGGAAGGTCGTCGCCCGGGAACTCGTACTGCGACAGGAGCTCACGGACCTCCATCTCGACGAGCTCGAGGATCTCCTCGTCGTCGACCATGTCGGCCTTGTTGAGCGCCACGACGATGTACGGGACGCCGACCTGGCGGGCCAGGAGGACGTGCTCCTTCGTCTGCGGCATGGGGCCGTCGGTGGCGGCGACCACGAGGATCGCGCCGTCCATCTGAGCCGCACCCGTGATCATGTTCTTCACGTAGTCAGCGTGGCCCGGGCAGTCGACGTGGGCGTAGTGACGACCCTCCGTCTGGTACTCGATGTGCGCGATCGAGATCGTGATACCGCGCTGGCGCTCCTCGGGAGCCTTGTCGATGTCCTCGAACGCGAACTGGGGGTTCAGGTCGGGGTACTTGTCGTGCAGAACCTTGGAAATCGCAGCCGTCAGCGTCGTCTTGCCGTGGTCGATGTGACCGATGGTGCCGATGTTGACGTGCGGCTTGGTCCGCTCGAACTTTGCCTTCGCCACTGTGGTCCTCCTCAGGACTTTCTTGTGTTACGCCGTACGACCAGGGCAGGACGTGGCGCGATGGGGTGGTTTCCGATGGAAGAGACTACGGGATGTCCCGCAGTCACTCCCCGCGGGTCTTCTTGATGATCTCCTCGGCAACGGCCTTGGGGACCTCTGCGTAGGAGTCGAACTCCATGGAGAAGCTCGCGCGACCCTGCGTCTTGGAGCGCAGGTCGCCGACGTAACCGAACATCTCGGACAGCGGGACGAGGCCCTTGACGACCTTGGCACCGCTGATGTCCTCCATGCCCTGGATCTGGCCACGGCGGGAGTTGATGTCACCGATGACGTCGCCCATGTAGTCCTCGGGCGTACGGACCTCGACGGCCATCATCGGCTCGAGCAGGACCGGGTCCGCCTTCCTGATGGCTTCCTTGAGGACCATCGAGCCGGCGATCTTGAACGCCATCTCCGAGGAGTCGACGTCGTGGTAGGCACCGTCGTTGAGCGTCGCCTTGATGCCCACGAGCGGGTAGCCGGCGAGCACGCCGTACTGCATCGCGTCCTGGATACCGGCGTCGACCGACGGGATGTACTCACGCGGGACACGACCACCGGTGACGGCGTTGACGAACTCGTACATCGAGCCGTCCTCGGTCTCACCCAGCGGCTCGAAGCTGACCTGGACCTTGGCGAACTGGCCAGAGCCACCGGTCTGCTTCTTGTGCGTGTAGTCGTACTTGAGGACGGGACGACGGATCGTCTCGCGGTAGGCCACCTGCGGCTTGCCGACGTTGGCCTCGACCTTGAACTCGCGCTTCATGCGGTCCACGAGGATGTCGAGGTGCAGCTCGCCCATGCCGGCGATGATCGTCTGGCCGGTGTCCTCGTCGTGGTGGACCTGGAAGGTCGGGTCCTCTGCCGAGAGCTTCTGGATGGCCGTGCCGAGCTTCTCCTGGTCACCCTTGGTCTTGGGCTCGATGGCGACCTGGATCACCGGGTCGGGGAAGGTCATCGACTCGAGCACGATCTGCTCGTTGAGGTCCGACAGCGTGTCGCCGGTCGTCGTGTCCTTGAGCCCGATGGCCGCGTAGATGTGGCCGGCCATGGCCTCCTCGACGGGGTTCTCCTTGTTGGCGTGCATCTGGAAGAGCTTCCCGATGCGCTCCTTGCGGCCCTTGGTCGAGTTGACGACGCTCGTGCCCGAGCTGATGTGGCCCGAGTAGACGCGGATGAAGGTCAGCGTGCCGAAGAACGGGTGCGTGGCGACCTTGAAGGCCAGGGCCGAGAACGGCTCGTCCGTGCTCGGCGCACGCGTCAGCTCGACGCTCTCGTCGCCAGGCTTGTGGCCGATCATCGGCGGGACGTCGAGCGGCGACGGAAGGTAGTCGACGACGGCGTCGAGCATGGGCTGCACGCCGCGGTTCTTGAACGCTGAGCCACAGAACACCGGGTAGAGCTCGGAGTTGACCGTCAGCTTGCGGATGCCGCCCTTGATCTCCTCAGGGGTGAGCTCCTCGCCACCGAGGTACTTCTCCATGAGCTCGTCGTCGGACTCGGCGACGCGCTCGACGAGCGCCATGCGGTACTCCTCGGCCTTCGCCTGCAGGTCCGCCGGGATCTCGGCGATCTCGTACTTGGCACCCATGGTCACGTCGCCCTTGGCGTCGCCGGGCCACACGAGGGCACGCATGTAGACGAGGTCGATGACACCGAGGAACTCGTTCTCGGCACCGATCGGCAGCTGCATGACGAGCGGCTCCGCACCGAGGCGGTCCTTGATCGTCTGCACCGTGAAGTAGAAGTCGGCGCCGAGCTTGTCCATCTTGTTGACGAAGCAGATGCGCGGCACGTCGTACTTGTCGGCCTGACGCCACACCGTCTCGGACTGGGGCTCGACGCCCTCCTTGCCGTCGAACACGGCGACGGCACCGTCGAGGACGCGCAGCGAGCGCTCCACCTCGACCGTGAAGTCGACGTGCCCGGGGGTGTCGATGATGTTGACCTGGGTGCCTTCCCAGAAGGAGGTCACGGCGGCAGACGTGATCGTGATGCCGCGCTCCTTCTCCTGCTCCATCCAGTCGGTCGTCGACGCACCGTCGTGGGTCTCACCGATCTTGTGGTTGACACCGGTGTAGAAGAGGATGCGCTCCGTCACCGTGGTCTTGCCAGCGTCGATGTGCGCCATGATGCCGATGTTGCGGACCTTCTTGAGGTCCGTCAGGACGTCGAGTGCCACGTCAGGTTTCTCGTCTCATTCGTCGTGGGGTGAAATCTGGGGGCGCCGCAGGCCGCGTCTCGTGACGGGCGGGCGCGTGCCCGGTCGGTATGCCGCGGAGCGAGCTCCCCGGCATACCGACCGGACCGCTGGGTCACCAGCGGTAGTGCGCGAAGGCCTTGTTGGACTCGGCCATCTTGTGCGTGTCCTCGCGGCGCTTGACAGCGGCACCGAGGCCGTTGCTCGCGTCGAGGATCTCGTTCATGAGGCGCTCGGTCATCGTCTTCTCGCGACGCTGCCGCGAGTAGCCGACGAGCCAGCGCAGGGCGAGCGTGGTCGAGCGGTTCGGCTTGACCTCGATCGGCACCTGGTAGGTCGCGCCACCGACGCGACGGCTCTTGACCTCCATGGCCGGCTTGACGTTGTCGAGCGCGCGCTTGAGCGTGGCGACGGGGTCGGTGCCGGTCTTCTGGCGGGCGCCCTCGAGGGCGCCGTAGACGATCATCTCGGCGATCGACTTCTTGCCGTCGAGGAGGATCTTGTTGACAAGCTGCGTGACGAGCGGGCTCTGGTAGACCGGGTCGACGACGAGCGGACGCTTCGGAGCGGGTCCCTTACGAGGCATCAGCTCTTCTCCTTCTTCGCGCCGTAACGGCTACGAGCCTGCTTGCGGTTCTTGACACCCTGGGTGTCGAGCGTGCCGCGGACGATCTTGTAACGCACACCCGGGAGGTCCTTCACACGACCACCGCGCACGAGCACGATCGAGTGCTCCTGCAGGTTGTGGCCGACACCGGGGATGTAGGCCGTGACCTCGATGCCGGAGCTGAGGCGCACACGGGCGACCTTGCGCAGGGCAGAGTTCGGCTTCTTGGGGGTGGTGGTGTACACGCGGGTGCACACACCGCGGCGCTGGGGCGAGCCCTTGAGCGCCGGGGTCTTGGCCTTCGTGGCCTTGTCCTGGCGGCCCTTGCGGACCAGCTGGTTGATGGTAGGCAACCTGGTTACTCCATAACGTTGCTCGTTGTCAGTCGTCCGGGAGGACGACTCCTTGGCTGTTCGGCACCTCGACCCCCGAGGTCGGGCGTGTCGGTACCGGTACTTCCCCCTGCACTCCCCTCCCTCACGGCCACCGGATGGCGGTCGGTCAGAAGGATTGCCCGGCGGAAGGTGTGCTCTGGACCACCGTGATGTCACGTCCGCGAGGAGCGGGCGGACAGGGCACCGGGGCCGTCATCGCGCATGCCTGACTGCGTGCCTCAGACACAGTGTTCAAGCGTACCGGGGCGCGGCACGCCGACCAAATCGGTGTGACCGGCCCTGACGGGCCGGATGAGGTATGCCGTGCCGCGGCGTCACGCCGTGACCCTCCGTGGCGCGGTGCGACGCGACGCGGGGAGCTCGGTCACCCGAGACGCCAGTCCCCCGCGTACATGTGCAGCACGGGCACGCCGAGGGCCTCGCGCGCTCGGGACGCCCAGTCGGTGTGGAAGGTGTCCTCGACGGCGTGCGGCTCCGTCACGACGATGACCTCCTGGGCCCCGAGCCGGGCAACCTCCTCGAGGAGGGTCGGCATGGGGTCGTCCGCCGTGATCTCGCCGGTGGCGACGACGGCGTGGCCCTCGAACTCGGCGAGGGTCGTCGACAGCGCGGTGTCGGCGTCGGCGTGCGCCTCGCCCCGGTCCACGGGGCGCAACGACTCGAGGGCCTCACGCATCTCGAAGAGGCTGAGGTGGTTGAGGAACGAGCTGAGCAGGTTGCGGTCGGTGTCGGCCGGCACGAGCACGCGGTAGGTGGGCGCCTCGTCCTCGTGGAGGCCGATGATCTTGTCGACGTCGACCGGCTTGAGCGCCTCCTCGGTGAGCACGATGATCGCCGGCGTGGGGCCGCCGTCGGCCGGCTCCCCTCCGTCGGCCGCGGCCCCCTCGACGGGGGCGGCAGGAGCGGTGGGGGCGGTGGCGGCGAGCTCGTCGGGCTCTGGCGCGTTCGGCACGGCGGCCGTGGGCTCGGTCATGTCACCACCCTATCGAGGCGTGCAGAGGTCCCGGCACGCCGCTGGGCCGGCTCCCCCGAAGGGAAGCCGGCCCAGCGGCATATGGCCCTGCCCGGTGGTCACCGGCCGCCACTCACGCGACGGCCGGCGAACCGGTCAGAACTGGTCGAGACCGAGAGCCTCGTCGTCGAGGCGGATGGCCTCGCCGGTGCCCGAACCGAAGCCTGCGTAGTCGTAGGCGTCGTAGCTCGGCAGCGAGTACATCGCGGCCTTGGCCTCCTCGGTCGGCTCCACCTTGACGTTCCGGTAGCGGGGCAGGCCCGTGCCGGCAGGGATGAGCTTTCCGAGGATGACGTTCTCCTTGAGGCCGAGCAGCGGGTCGGACTTGGCCTCCATGGCGGCCTGCGTGAGCACGCGGGTCGTCTCCTGGAAGGACGCGGCCGACAGCCACGACTCGGTTGCCAGCGAGGCCTTGGTGATCCCCATGAGCTCGGGACGACCGGCAGCCGGACGGCCACCCTCGGCCATGACGCGACGGTTCTCGTCCTCGAAGCGACCACGCTCGGCGAGCTCGCCGGGCAGCAGGTCGGCGTCGCCGGCCTCGATGATCGTCACGCGCCGCAGCATCTGGCGCACGATGACCTCGATGTGCTTGTCGTGGATCGACACACCCTGCTGGCGGTAGACCCGCTGCACCTCGTCGACGAGGTGCTTCTGGGCCGCGCGCGGGCCGAGGATGCGAAGGACCTGCTTGGGGTCGATCGCGCCCTGGACCAGCTTGGTGCCGACCTCGACGTGGTCGCCGTCGGCGACGACGAGGCGCGAGCGCTTGCTCACCGGGTAGGCGTGCTGCTCCGAGCCGTCGTCCGGCGTGAGCAGGATCCGGCGCGCCTTGTCGGTGTCCTCGATCTCGACGCGGCCGGTGGCCTCGGCGATGGGGGCGACACCCTTGGGGGTGCGCGCCTCGAAGAGCTCGACGACACGCGGCAGACCCTGGGTGATGTCGTCGGCCGCGGCCGCACCACCGGTGTGGAAGGTACGCATCGTCAGCTGCGTGCCGGGCTCACCGATCGACTGGGCCGCGATGATGCCGACGGCCTCGCCGATGTCGACGAGCTTGCCCGTCGCGAGCGAACGACCGTAGCAGGCGGCACAGGTGCCGACCTTGCTGTCGCAGGTGAGGACCGAACGGATCCGCACCTCGTCGACACCGGCCGCGTAGAGCGCGTCGATGACGACGTCACCGAGGTCGATGCCGGCGACGGCAAGGGTCTCGCCGTCGACGACGACGTCCTCGGCCAGCGTGCGGGCGTAGACCGAGGCCTCGACGACCTCGCTCGGCGCACGCGTGCCCGTGGTCTCGTTGACCTGGGCGATCGGCAGCTTGAGGCCGCGGTCGGTGCCACAGTCGTCCTCACGGATGATGACGTCCTGCGACACGTCGACGAGACGACGCGTCAGGTAGCCCGAGTCAGCGGTACGAAGCGCCGTGTCGGCCAGACCCTTACGGGCACCGTGCGTCGAGATGAAGAACTCGAGCACCGTGAGGCCCTCACGGAAGTTCGCCTTGATCGGGCGCGGGATGATCTCGCCCTTCGGGTTGGCCATGAGGCCACGCATGCCGGCGATCTGACGGATCTGGAACCAGTTACCACCAGCACCCGAGGACACCATCCGGTAGATGGGGTTCGTGCGCGGGAAGTTGGTCTCCATCTCCTTGGCGACCTGGTTGGACGCCTGGGTCCAGATCTCGACGAGCTCCTGACGACGCTCGTCGTCGGTGATGAGACCGCGCTCGTACTGCGTCTGGACCTTGGCGGCCTTGGTCTCGTAGCCCTCGAGGATCGCCGTCTTGTTGTCCGGCGTCGTGACGTCGGAGATCGCGACGGTGCAGCCCGAGCGGGTGGACCAGTGGAAACCGGCCTCCTTCAGGGCGTCGAGGGACGCGGCGACCTGGACCTTGGAGTAGCGCTCCGCGAGGTCGTTGACGATCGCCGAAAGGCGCTTGCGGTCGACCGGGCGGTTCTCGAACGGGTAGTCGAGCGGCAGCGTGTCGTTGAAGATCGCGCGGCCGAGCGTCGTCTCGAGCGTGATGCTCTTGACGATGCCGTCCTCGCCGGCCTCGACACCCTCGGGCAGCTCGAAGCCGGCCGGGGGCACCGCGTCCTTGAGGCGCAGCTTGATCGCCGAGCCGAGCAGGATCTCACCACGGTCGAAGGCCATGCGGGCCTCCGAGGGCGACGAGAACGCGCGACCCGCACCGATACCGCCACCGTCGACCGCGTCGGTCAGGTGGTAGATGCCGGTGATCATGTCCTGCGTCGGCATCGTGACGGGACGACCGTCGGCCGGCTTCAGGATGTTGTTGCTCGACAGCATGAGGATGCGGGCCTCGGCCTGCGCCTCCGCCGACAGCGGCACGTGGACGGCCATCTGGTCACCGTCGAAGTCGGCGTTGAACGCCGAGCAGACGAGCGGGTGGATCTGGATGGCCTTGCCCTCGACGAGCTGCGGCTCGAACGCCTGGATGCCGAGACGGTGCAGCGTGGGTGCGCGGTTGAGCAGCACCGGGTGCTCCGTGATGACCTCTTCGAGGACGTCCCACACGACCGGGCGGGCGCGCTCGACCATGCGCTTGGCCGACTTGATGTTCTGCGCGTGGTCGAGGTCGACCAGACGCTTCATCACGAACGGCTTGAACAGCTCGAGCGCCATCTGCTTGGGCAGACCGCACTGGTGCAGCTTCAGCTGCGGGCCGACGACGATGACCGAACGGCCGGAGTAGTCGACGCGCTTGCCGAGCAGGTTCTGGCGGAAACGACCCTGCTTGCCCTTGAGCATGTCGGACAGCGACTTGAGCGGACGGTTGCCGGGACCCGTGACCGGGCGACCACGACGGCCGTTGTCGAAGAGGCTGTCGACGGCCTCCTGAAGCATGCGCTTCTCGTTGTTGACGATGATCTCGGGGGCACCGAGGTCGAGGAGGCGCTTCAGGCGGTTGTTGCGGTTGATGACGCGACGGTAGAGGTCGTTGAGGTCCGAGGTCGCGAAGCGGCCACCGTCGAGCTGCACCATCGGGCGCAGGTCCGGCGGGATGACCGGGATCGCGTCGAGGACCATGCCCGACGGGTGGTTCGTCGTCATCTGGAAGGCGTTGACGACCTTGAGGCGCTTGATGGCGCGGGTCTTCTTCTGACCCTTGCCGGTGGCGATGATCTCCTGGAGGAGGTCTGCCTCGGCGTCGAGGTCGAAGGACTCGAGGCGCTTCTGGATCGCCGCGGCGCCCATGCCGCCCTCGAAGTACAGACCGAAGCGGTCACGCATCTCGCGGTAGAGGATCTCGTCGCCCTCGAGGTCCTGGACCTTGAGGTTCTTGAAGCGGTCCCAGACCTGCTCGAGGCGCTCGACCAGCTGGTCGGCACGCTTGCGGATGTTGTTCATCTCGCGCTCGGCCTGGTCGCGGACCTTGCGCTTCGCGTCGGCCTTGGCACCCTCGGCCTCGAGCTCGGCGACGTTGCGCTCGAGCAGCTGCGCACGGGACTCGACGTCCGCGTCGCGGCGGTTCTCGATCTCCTTCTTCTCGACCTGGATCTGCGCCTCGAGCGACGGCAGGTCAGCGTGGCGCTGGTCGTCGTCGACGGACGTGATCATGTAGGCCGCGAAGTAGATGACCTTCTCGAGGTCCTTCGGGGCGAGGTCGAGCAGGTAGCCGAGGCGGCTCGGGACACCCTTGAAGTACCAGATGTGGGTGACGGGGGCGGCGAGCTCGATGTGGCCCATCCGCTCACGGCGCACCTTGGCGCGCGTGACCTCGACGCCACAGCGCTCACAGATGATGCCCTTGAAGCGGACGCGCTTGTACTTGCCGCAGTTGCACTCCCAGTCCCGGGTGGGGCCGAAGATGCGCTCGCAGAACAGGCCCTCCTTCTCGGGCTTGAGCGTGCGGTAGTTGATGGTCTCCGGCTTCTTGACCTCGCCGTGACTCCACTGGCGGATGGATTCCGCGGTGGCGAGGCCGATGCGCAGCTCGTCGAAGAAGTTGACGTCGAGCACGTGGTTCCTTCTCTCGTAACGCTTGTTGAGTCTTTGGTCTGAGTGGTGTTCGTTGACGAGGGTGCGTATGCCGCTGAGCGGGCCCAGCGGCATACGCACCGCCTGTCGTTAGGTGGCCTTCTCAGACCTCTTCGACGCTGGACGGCTCGCGCCGGCTCAGGTCGATGCCGAGCTCCTCCGCTGCGCGGAAGACCTCTTCGTCGGACTCCTTCATCTCGATCGTCGTGCCGTCGCTGCTCAGGACCTCGACGTTGAGACACAGCGACTGCATCTCCTTGAGGAGGACCTTGAACGACTCCGGGATGCCCGAGTCGGGGATGTTCTCGCCCTTGACGATGGCCTCGTAGACCTTCACGCGGCCGGGAACGTCGTCCGACTTGATCGTCAGCAGCTCCTGGAGCGTGTAGGCGGCGCCGTACGCCTCGAGGGCCCAGACCTCCATCTCACCGAAGCGCTGGCCACCGAACTGGGCCTTACCGCCGAGCGGCTGCTGGGTGATCATCGAGTACGGACCCGTGGAGCGAGCGTGGATCTTGTCGTCGACGAGGTGGTGGAGCTTGAGGATGTACATGTAGCCGACCGCGACGGGCTCCGGGAACGGCTCGCCGGAGCGGCCGTCGAAGAGGCGCGTCTTGCCCGAGGCGTCGATGAGGCGGACCCCGTCGCGCGTCTTGAGCGTCGAGTCGAGCAGACCCGTGACGACGTCCTCGGAGGCGCCGTCGAAGACCGGCGTCGCCACACGCGTGCCCGCAGGGGCCTCGTGCGCGTCGGGCGCGATCTCCTTGGCCCACTCCGGGCTGCCCTCGATCTTCCAGCCGCGCGAGGCGGCCCAGCCGAGGTGCAGCTCGAGGATCTGGCCGAGGTTCATCCGTCGGGGGACACCGTGCGGGTTGAGCACGACGTCGACCGGCGTGCCGTCCTCGAGGAAGGGCATGTCCTCGACCGGGAGGATCTTGGAGATGACGCCCTTGTTGCCGTGGCGGCCGGCAAGCTTGTCACCGTCGGTGATCTTGCGCTTGTTGGCCACGTAGACGCGGACGAGCTGGTTGACGCCGGGCGGCAGGTCGTCGCCCAGGTCGGCACGGAACTCCTTGACGCCGATGACCGTGCCGGTCTCGCCGTGGGGCACCTTGAGGCTCGTGTCACGGACCTCGCGCGCCTTCTCACCGAAGATGGCGCGCAGCAGGCGCTCCTCCGGCGTCAGCTCGGTCTCGCCCTTGGGCGTGACCTTGCCGACGAGCAGGTCGCCGTCGCGGACCTCGGCGCCGACGCGGATGATGCCGCGCTCGTCGAGGTCGGCGAGGACCTCCTCGGAGACGTTCGGGATGTCCCGGGTGATCTCCTCGGGGCCGAGCTTGGTGTCACGGGCGTCGACCTCGTGCTCCTCGATGTGGATCGAGGAGAGGACGTCGTCCTGGACCAGGCGCTGGCTGAGGATGATCGCGTCCTCGTAGTTGTGGCCCTCCCACGACATGAACGCCACGAGCAGGTTGCGCCCGAGCGCCATCTCGCCACCGTCGGTCGCGGGACCGTCGGCGATGACGCCACCGGCCTCGAGACGGTCGCCCTCGTTGACGACGACGACCTGGTTGTAGCTCGTGCCCTGGTTGGAGCGCGCGAACTTGGCGATGCGGTACGTCTGGTACGTGCCGTCGTCGTTGGCGACGGTGACGAGGTCAGCCGACACCTCCTGGACGACACCGGCCTTCTCGGCACGGACGACGTCGCCCGAGTCGAGGGCGGCGCGGAACTCCATGCCGGTACCGACGATGGGCGCCTCGCTCTTGACGAGCGGGACGGCCTGACGCTGCATGTTGGCGCCCATGAGCGCACGGTTGGCGTCGTCGTGCTCGAGGAAGGGGATCATCGCGGTCGCGGCCGACACCATCTGGCGCGGCGAGACGTCCATGTAGTCGACCTCGTCGCCGGGGACGAGCTCGACCTCTCCACCCTTGGTGCGCACGAGCACGCGGTCCTCGGTGAAGTTGTTCTGCTTGTCGAGCGGCGCGTTGGCCTGGGCGACGACGTAGCGGTCCTCCTCGTCGGCGGACAGGTAGTCGACGTCGTCGGTCACGTGACCGCCGGTCACCTTGCGGTACGGCGTCTCGATGAAGCCGAACGCGTTGATGCGACCGTAGGACGCGAGCGAGCCGATGAGGCCGATGTTCGGGCCTTCCGGGGTCTCGATCGGGCACATGCGGCCGTAGTGCGACGGGTGGACGTCACGGACCTCCATCTGGGCGCGGTCACGGGAGATACCACCCGGGCCGAGCGCGGACAGACGACGCTTGTGCGTCAGACCCGCGAGCGGGTTGTTCTGGTCCATGAACTGCGAGAGCTGCGACGTGCCGAAGAACTCCTTGATCGAGGCCACCACGGGGCGGATGTTGATCAGGGTCTGCGGGGTGATCGCCTCGACGTCCTGCGTGGTCATGCGCTCGCGGACGACGCGCTCCATGCGGGACAGGCCGGTGCGGACCTGGTTCTGGATGAGCTCGCCGACGGAGCGGAGGCGACGGTTGCCGAAGTGGTCGATGTCGTCGACCTCGACGCGGACGTCGATCTCCTCGGCGTTCTTGACGCCCTTCATCGAGTCCTGGCCGTCGTGCAGCGTGACGATGAACTTGATCGTCTTGACGATGTCGTCGATCGACAGGGTCGAGTCGTTGATCGAGGCGTCGAGACCGAGCTTCTTGTTCACCTTGTAGCGGCCGACCTTGGCGAGGTCGTAGCGCTTGCCGTTGAAGTAGAGGTTGTCGAGCAGGGTCTGCGCGGCCTCCTTGGTCGGCGGCTCACCCGGACGCAGCTTGCGGTAGATGTCGAGCAGCGCGTCGTCCTGGCCCTGGGTGTGGTCCTTCTCCAGGGTGAGGCGCATCGACTCGAACTCGCCGAACTCCTCGAGGATCTGGGCCTCGGTCCAGCCGAGGGCCTTGAGGAGCACGGTGACCGACTGCTTGCGCTTGCGGTCGACGCGGACGCCGACCATGTCGCGCTTGTCGATCTCGAACTCCAGCCAGGCACCGCGGCTCGGGATGATTTTGGCGGTGTAGATGTCCTTGTCGGACGTCTTGTCGGGCGTGCGCTCGAAGTAGACGCCCGGGCTGCGGACGAGCTGCGAGACGACGACACGCTCGGTGCCGTTGATGATGAAGGTGCCGCGCTCGGTCATGAGCGGGAAGTCGCCCATGAACACCGTCTGGCTCTTGATCTCACCCGTCTGGGCGTTCATGAACTCGGCGGTGACGAAGAGGGGCGCGTCGTACGTCTGGTCGCGCTCCTTGCACGACTCGATCGTCTTGCGGGTCTCCTCGAAACGGTGGTCGCGGAACGACAGCGACATCGAGCCGCTGAAGTCCTCGATCGGGGAGATCTCCTCGAAGATCTCCTCGAGCCCGGACCGGTCGGGGACGTCGGTGCGTCCCTCGGCCTTGGCCGCGGCGACGCGAGCCTGCCAGCGCTCGTTGCCGAGCAGCCAGTCGAAGCTCTCCGTCTGAAGCGCCAGGAGGTCAGGGACCTCGAGTGGTTCGCGAATCTTCGCGAAGGACAGACGTCCCGAAGGGGTCTGTGCGGTGGACATGTTCGTCGCAGTACGCGAGGCAGCCAAGGAGGGTCCTTCCACGGGCCTTTTTCGAATCTTCAGATCCGCGTTGCCGCATGGCTCCGCTCGCGGGTCCCGAGGTCAGGCCGGATGCCGGGTGGCATGGTGAATGGCTTGACCGAGGTCGCGAAGGATGGGCATGGGCAGCGCAAAGGCCTAGCCTACCCACAAAGGGCAGGAGTGTCCAGCCGGGTCAAGGAGCGGAGGTCGTCTGGCAAGGGTCCACCCGGTCTCAACCGGCCGAACGCCCTCGACATGACCTGCCACGCCCCCCGGACCGGGAGCTCGCGATGCGAACGCGACGAATATGGCCCTCCGCGGGGCCGGCGTCAAGACCCACGCCGTCACGGGCGCGTCGCGACACGCCGGGCGGTCGGGGCCGGGACCCCGCTGACCTGCGCGAACACGCCGTCGGGAGGCCTTCGTCCGGGGCTCCGAAGATGCCTCCGCCCTAGCATGGGCACGCCAGTGATCCGTTGACGTCTCCTTCCGAGAGGGAAGCCATGTCCGATCCGAACCCGCCCGAGCAACCGTCCTTCAACCGCCCCGCCGGCGGCGACCCCACCACGCCCCTGCCGAGCAACCCGCCGGCGTCCCCGGCGCCGGGCTCCGGCAGCACCCCTCCCCCGCCGCCACCGCCGGTGGCGCCGACGGGTGGGCCCAGCGGCATGTCGAGCATCCCCGACCCGACCTCGGAGGGCGCCGGCTTCTTCACCGCCCTCTTCGACTTCAGCTTCACCAACTTCGTCACGCCGATCCTGGTGCGCTTCGTCTACCTGCTGGCGACGGTGGCGCTCGTGGCGAGCTGGCTCATCTTCGTGATCGTCGGGTTCACCCAGAACGTCGGGACCGGGCTGGCCGCGCTCATCCTCGGACCGATCTTCGTCATCATCTACCTGGCCGTCATCCGCATGACGCTCGAGTTCTACCTCTCGGTCGTGCGCATGAGCGAGGACATCCACAAGCGACTCCCCCAGGCCTGACCCCTGCTCGGCGAGCCACAGCCGAACCCAGCCACACGTCGAGTGGGCACCTTCCCCGGAAGGTGCCCACTCGGCGTTCGGGCGACGCGTGGGACCGCGGCCGACCTCAGAGGGCGGGCTGCTGCTGGGTGATGCAGTGGATGCCGCCGCCGCGGTCGAAGAGCGGGCGGGCGTCGACCCCGACGACCCTGCGACCGGGATAGGCCTCGGAGAGGACCGCCAGGGAGGCCTCGTCCTGCTCGTCGCCGAAGGTGCAGGCGATGACGCCGTCGTTGACGACGAGGTGGTTGATGTAGGACCAGTCGACCGGACCGTCGGCGTCGGTGAGGGTCCGCGGCGCCGGCACGCCGACGACCTCGAACCGCTCGCCCCTGGCGTCGCGCGCGCCCTCGAGCAGCTCCCGCAGCGCACGGGACACGGCGTGGTCCGGGTGCGCGGGATCCTGCTGGTCGTGCAGCAGCACGACCCCGGGGCGTGCGATCGTGGCGACGATGTCCACGTGCCCACGGGTGCCGAACTCGTCGTAGTCGCGGGTGAGGCCACGTGGAAGCCACACGCACG
Source organism: Terrabacter ginsenosidimutans (assembly GCF_039539425.1). Classification (NCBI taxonomy): domain Bacteria; kingdom Bacillati; phylum Actinomycetota; class Actinomycetes; order Micrococcales; family Intrasporangiaceae; genus Terrabacter; species Terrabacter ginsenosidimutans. The sequence continues at coordinate 57,240 of NZ_BAABDC010000001.1, forward strand.
TGGTCGCTCCGATGGTGCGGGCGAGCTCGGCCTCGACGTCGGCGCGGGTCAGCCCCGGGTTGCGACCCGGGTCGAGCTGGACGGTCTCGGTGAGCAGCACGGTGCCGAGCCCGTCGACGTGGATGCCGCCGCCCTCGTTGACGAGGGACGATCCGATGACCTCGGCCCCGGTGAGGCCGCCGACGAAGGCGCCGATGCGCGCGTCGTGCTCCCACGTGGCCCAGGACTGCGCGCCCCAGCCGTTGAAGACCCAGTCGACGGCCCCGAGCCGGGTGCCGTCCCCGGACCGGACGAAGGTCGGGCCGATGTCGCGCATCCAGGCGTCGTCGAGAGCCGCGGGGACCAGCTCGACGTCCGGGTTCAGGTGCGCCTCGGCGACGGCGAGGTCGGCGGGGACGACGACCATGCGCACCGGCTCGAAGAGGGCGACGGCGTTCGCGACAGACGCCCAGGTGCGCCGGGCAGCGGCCACCTCGTCCATGGTGTCGCCGAGCGTGTAGCCCTGGCTCGGCCAGGCCATCCAGGTGCAGTCGTGCCGGTCGGTCTCCGAGGGCATCACCCACCCGGACCCGCCGGACTCACCGGGCGCCGGGACGGCGTCGGTCACTGCTGCACCTCGCGACGGTGCTCCTGACGCACGGGGGCGGTCAGGGCGGCATACGAGTCGGGTCGGCGGGTCTCCAGGAACGGGAAGAGCTCGAGCCAGTCTCGGCGCTGCGCGAGGTCGAGGTCGGCGACGAGCACCGCGGCCGCGTCGCGCGGGGCCTGCACGAGGACCCGGCCGTAGGGGTCGGAGATGAAGGAGCTGCCGTAGAAGGTGATCAGGCCCTCGGTGCCGAACCGGTTGGGCACGACCATGAAGAGACCGTTGGCGATGCCGTTGCCGACGATGACCTGCTGCCAGAGCGGCTGGGTGTCGAAGTCGGGGTGGTCCGGCTCGGAGCCGATGGCGGTCGGGTAGCAGAGCACCTCGGCGCCACCCAGCGAGTAGAGCCGGGCCACCTCGGGGAACCACTCGTCCCAGCAGGTCGGAAGACCCAGCTTGAGCGAGGGATCCTCGAGCGCCACCACGGGATATGCGTCGTCCGCCGGGCCCGGACGGAAGTACTTGTCCTCGTAGTAGCCGGCGGTGACGGGGATGTGGGTCTTGCGGGTGCGGGCCACGACCCGGCCGTCGGGGGCGAGCACGACCGCGGTGTTGAAACCCAGCCCGTCAGCCTGGTCGGCGCGTTCGTAGAGCGACGCGTGGACGTGGACACCGAAGTCACGGGCCGCGGCACGGGCGAAGGTCACCGTCGGGCCGGTCTCGAGGTCCTCGGCCGTCGCGGACGGCGTGCCCTCGGGAAGGGTGTCGGCCGGGTAGCGGGACAGGGTCAGCTCGGGCAGGAAGACGATGGTGGCGCCCGCCTCGGCCGCCGTGCGGATGCCGTCGCGGAGGGTCTCGACCAGTGCCGAAGGGTCATCGACCCACTCGTGCTGGACGAGGGCGACGCGCACCGGCGGGGTCTGCGGCTGGTCGACGCGGGCGAGGGACTCGAGGACGCCATTGGCCTGGATGAGCTTCACAGCGTGCAGTATGCACCCACGGGGGCTCACGGGGATGGGGGCCCTGCGCCGCCGCAGACGCCCGCGGACCCCCACGCCCGGGGGCTCACGGCCCCCGGGTCAGTAGGCCGACAGCTCGCTGACGAGCCAGCGGTCGCCGACCTTGCGCATCGTCGCGATGACCCGGTTCTGGTCGATGGCCGGGGCCTGCTGCGCCTTGGTCGTCGTGGCCTGGTTGACGAAGGCCATGACGCGGACGGTCGTGCCGTCGCCGCCGTCACCGCTCGCGTCCATGACCCCGGCGTCGTAGACCTTGGCCTGGACCGTGGCGTCGTTCTTGACGGCCATCGGCTTGATGTCCGTCGCCGCGACCTTCGTGAACTGGTCCTTGAACGGCGAGGTCAGCTGGGGCGTGACCTCACTGACGTGCTTGTCGAACGATGAACCGCTGTAGCTGAGCAGGCTCTGCAGCGTCGTCCGGGCCGATCCGACGGCAGCCGCCCGGTCGGCGTCGCCCACGGACGGGCGCAGGGCGTAGACGAGCGAGGCCGCCAGGACCGCGAGGGCGAGCGTGGCGCCCGTCGCGGAGACCCAGAGGCCCCTCGACGTCCGCGACTCCTGGGGCTCCTTCGGCTTTGGGGGCTTCTTGGACTCCGTGGGCTCCTCAGGTGCCTTGCGTGCCTCGGGCGCCTCGGGCGCCTGGGGCGCCCTCGGCTCTTCGGACTCTTCGGGCTCTCGACCCTGGTCCGTCGCGGCGTCGAGGACGAGCGTCGACGAGAAGGGGGCACTCGTCCCGGACGAGCGCCGCCGGGTGCCGGCCACGCGCCTGCGGGGGCCGGCTGCGCCGACCGGACGCCGAGGATCAGCTGACGAAGTCAAGGGTGCTCACCTTCCAGGCGTCGCCGACCTTCACGAGGTCGAGGCGGAGACGGTACGTCTTCTTCTCTGCTGCAGGGGTCGAGGCGTTGGAGGTCGGGGCGACGACCCCGACGATCACCTTGGCCGAGTCGTCGTCGCTCGACACGAGGGAGGCCTCGGCCCGCTCGACGGTCGAGACGGTCTTGTTGGCGGTGACGACCGGCTTGAGCTGGGCCAGGGTGGAGGCGTACTCCTTCTGGAACGCGCCGGTCGACTCGTCGAGCACGCGCTTGGTGTCGGCATCGAACGAGGAGGCGTTCATCGTCACGAAGTTGACGGCGATCTGGCGTCCGGCGGCCAGGGCCGCGGCGCCGTTGTCGGCGGCTCGTTGCTGCTGCCAGACCGCCCGGCCGAGTGTCGCCGTGACGGCGAGGGCGGCGAGGAGGAGCACCGCCGTGAGGCCCCAGAGGAGGCGCGGCGTGGGACGCCACGTGCGAGCACCCCTAAGGCCCGCACGTGGCGCGTCATGGGGACCGGAGCCCACGACGTCGGCAGTGTCTGCGTCGCGGGAGCCGCGGTCGGCGGGGCTCGCGGGCGAGCGCGAGGCGTCCGCGGTGTCCGAGCGGGTGGTGACCATCGTCATCGAGGGGGTTTCCTTCCGTCACCGGCTAGCGGAGCGCCTCCTGCATCAACCAGAGCCAGCTCGTGCCGTTGTCGGTCCGTCCGTCACCGGCCGGAGCGACCGGCGACTGCACTGACAACGACGAGGGGCTCCCGGAGGTCACGGCCCGGTTTCCGAGAGCCACAGGAGTCGCGCCGAACGCCATCGGGTAGCTCTGGCCGCTCTGACCTCCCCGTGTCGGCTTGGGGGCGTTCTGCGCCCCACGCACGTTGGTCCCCGAACCGCGCGAGGCGGCGCAGTGCGCGTCGAGGTTGACCGGCGGCAGGCCCGTCGTCTGGTGCGGGTCGATCTTCTTCGTGCCCTCGTAGCCCGCCTCGCACGCCTTCGGGTCGTCGGCGTTGAGGACGAGCCCGAAGTGCGCCGTGCCGTCACCGGGGACGACCGAGAAGCCGCCGGTGACGACGTCGGGGTAGGTCACCAGGAGCTGCTCGATGCCGTCGAGCCGGGCGGTCGTCACGTTGCCGATGGTGATGAAGTTGGCGAGGAGCGCGGCCAGGCTCTGCTTGTTCTCGGAGATCAGGGCGTCGAGCTGTTCGACGGCGACAGAGCCGCGGTCGAGCACGAGCCGCAGGTCCGGGTCGGACTCGCGGAGGGTGTCTGCCACGTCGGCGAAACCGGAGACGCTCGTGCGGATGTCGGCGCCGCTCTTGACCTGGGTGTCGAGGACGATCCGTCCGTCGTCGATGAGGCGGGTGGTCTGGGGCAGCGCCTCCGAGGCGGCCGAGGTCAGGGCGTCGCCGGAGTCGACGAGCCGCTGCAGGTCGGTGCCTCCGCCCTTGAACGCCTCGGCGAGCTCGTCGACCGTCGTCACGAGGGCGTCGCGCGGCACGGACGAGACGGTGTTGTCGACGTGCTGGAGCAGCTGGTCGATGCGCAGCGGAAAGGCGGTGCGGCCGCGTGGGATGACGTCGCCGGCGGCGAGGAAGGGAGCGCTCGCGGTGCGTGGCTGGAGGTCGAGGTACTGCTCACCCACGGCCGAGCGGTTCTCGACGACGGCCTCGGTGTCCTTGGGGACCTCGGTCCCACGGTCGAGCCTCGCGTCGACGGCGACACCGTTCCCCGAGAGGCGCAGTGCCTCCACCTTGCCCACGGTGACGCCGCGGTAGGTCACCTCGGCGCCGACGAAGATGCCCCCCGACTGCGCGAGGTCGGCAGAGACGACGTAGCTGCCGCCGGCGATCTTGTCGGTGAGACCGACGTAGTTGGCCGAGAGGATCGCGACGAGCGTGACGGACAACAGGGCGAACGCTGCGAGCTGGAGCCGGACCGTGCGGGTGATCATCGGGAGCCTCCCGTGGGGAAGAGCGTGGACCAGGACGCCGAGTCGGCCGAGCCGGACCCGGCGGCGCCGGACCCGATCGGTCCGCCGGGCAGCGTCGGGGACGGCAACCCGGTGACGGTCGGCACGGGGACCTTCGGCACGGGGACCTTGGGCACCTGGACCGGTGGCAGCGGGACGGAGGGGAGCGACACCGAGGGCAGCGGCACGCCGGGGCCACCCGGCACGCTCGGGAGCCGGCCCACGCCGAGGTTGTCGGCGATGGTGCCGACGTTGGTGTCGAGGGTCGCCCACAGGTTGGTGAAGTCGCCCTTGATCGTGTCCTGGGCGTTGTTCGGGAAGGGGTAGGTCAGGAGCAGCTGGTAGCTCTTCGGCAGGTCGTCCCCTGCCTTGTTGAGCTGGCGCAGGATCGGGCTGATCGCCCGGAGGTTGGCCTCGAGGTCGGCCCGCGAGCCGCGGATGACCCGGGTCCCGACCTCGCCCAGGTCACGCAGGGCCGTCAGCATCGCGGTGAGCTGGCGGCGCTGGTCGGCGAGGATCTTCAGCCCCTTGGGCAGTTCGTCGAGGGCCGCGGCGATCTTGGCCTGGTTCTCCGCGAGCGTCGCCGAGAGACGGTCGACGCTGTCGATGGCGCGGACGATCTCGCCCTTCTGCGCGTCGAGGCCGCCGACGAAGGTGTTGAGCTGCGTGACGAGGTCCTTGACGTCGCCGGTTCGGCCGCGCAGCGCGTTGTTGAGCTCGGCCTCGATGGTCTTCAGCTGGGCGACTCCACCACCGTTGAGCAGCAGCGACATCGCGCCGAGGACCTCCTCGACCTCGGGGTTGCGGCTGGTGCGGGACAGCGGGATGCGGTCCCCCTCCCCCAGCCGGCCCTGGGGAGGCGCGTCGGTCGGCGCCGCGAGCGCGACGTACTTCTCACCGAGGAGTGAGGTCTGCTTGAGCTCGGCCGTGGCGTTGTCGGGCAGCACGACGTCGCCGGGCAGGCGAAGCCGGACGGTGGCGGTCCAGCCCGTCACCTGGATGTCCTCGACGGAGCCGACGGTGACCTGGTTGACCTTGACGGACGACTGGGGCACGAGGTCGAGCACGTCGGCGAATTCGGCTGTGACGGTGTAGGAGTTGTCACCGGTGCCGGCGCCGCCAGGGAGCGGCAGGTCGTAGGCGCTGCAGCCCCCGAGAGCCAGCGAGGCCAGCACGACGACGGCGGACCCGCGCCGGGTACGGGAGCGGACGGACGACGTCATCGGGAGCCTCCGAGCAGTCCGCCGAGGGTCGGGTCGGCGCCACGTAGGTTGACCAGGCCGCTCGGCTGTGGGGTGCCTTGTAGCGCAGCGCCACTCGGCAGTGACGGCAGGGTGGGCAGCTTGAGCAGGAGCGCCTTCTTCAGCGCGTCGCACAGCTTGGTGTTCCCGGTCTTCGTCGGGCCGGTCAGGATCGAGCACATGAGCAGCAGCGGGTCATCGAGTCCCTTGGCGTTGTTGCGGGTGTCGAGCGTGCCGGTCTCGGGGTGGTACGCGTTCTGGAGGTTCGACAGGGCGACGGGCGCGTTCTCGAGCGTCGCTGCCAGGGCCTGCCGGTTCTTGGCGATCGTGCTCGTCACGGCCACCGCCCGGTCGAGGTCGCTCTTGAGCAGGGACCGGTTGTCGGAGACGAAGCCCGACACTTCGTCGACGGCGACCCCGAGGCTCTCCAGCGTCGCCTTGAGGTTGTCGCGCTCCTCGCTCAGCTGCGTCGCGACCGTCGCAAGGTCGGAGTTGAGGCGGCGCACCTGCGCGTTGTTGGTCGCGAGCATCGAGGTGAAGGACTGGAGGTTCTTCACCGTGCCGAAGAGGTCGTCGCGGCTGCCGGACAGCGTCGACAGGGCTGTCGAGAGGTCGTGCACCGTGCCGTTGATCTTGTCGCCGTTGCCGTCGAGGTTGGCCGCGGAGGTGCGCAGGAGCTCGTTGAGCGCCCCGTTCTTGTTGGCGCCGTCGGGTCCGAGAGCGACCATGAGGTCGTCGAGGCTCTGCGACACGCGGTCGAGCTCGACCGGAACCGCCGTGCGCTCCAAGGGGATTCGCGTGCCGGCGGCCATCACCGGACCGGCTGCGTAGACGGGGAGCAGCTGAACGTAGCGGTCCGAGACGAGTGACGGTGCGACGATGGCGGCCTTGGCCGACGCCGGCACGCGGTACTTGTCGTCGTAGCTGAAGCTGACGTGGACGTGGTCACCCTCCGGCACGACGCTGTCCACCTGGCCGACCTTGACCCCGAGGATGCGCACGTCCGAGCCCGGGTAGAGCCCGACCGCCCTGGTGAAGTCGGCGCTGACCGACTGCTGTGACTGGCGGGGCCAGAAGACGATGCCGGCAGCGACGAGCGCGACGACGACGAGACCCGTGACGACCTTGCCGAGCAGGGTGGCGGGGCCGTGCAGCCGGCCGAACGGCATACGGGACGAGCTCTCCTGGGAGGGCATCAGCGACCACCTCCGGAGGTGCCGGGGAGAAGCAGGTCGGGCAGCTTGGTGCCCGGCAGGGCGAGGCCCGGCGTGCCGACGGGGACGACGAGGTTGGAGACCCAGGTGTCGAACCAGCGCCCGGTGCCGAGCGTGTTCGCGTAGACCCGCGTGAACGGGGCCATCGCCTGGATGGTCTTCGACAGGTCGGTGTCGTGCTCCTGCAGCATCGCGAGCGTCTTGTCGAGCTCCGCGAGGGCGGGCTTCAGCTGAGCCCTGTTGTCCCGGGCGAGGCCGGTCAGCTGCTTGGCGAGGGCCGAGGTGTTGCGGAACAGCGTGCGGATGTCGTCGCGGCGCTTGACGAGCTCGACCATGAGCAGGTCGGCGTCCTTGATGAGGGTGCTCACCTGCTCGTTGCGGCTGCGCACCAGACCGGTGACGCTGTTGGCGCGCCTGAGGAGCGACCCCAGCTCGGCGTCGCGGCTCGCCACCGTGCGCGAGAGGCGCGAGAGCCCGTCGAGCGTGGCCTTGACGTACTGCGGGCTGTCCTTGAACTCGCTCGCGATGACGCTGAGGGACTTCGCGAGCTGGTCGGTGTCGATGCGCTCGGTCGTCGTGGTGAGGTCCTGGAAGGCGTTGATGACGTCGTACGAGCTGACCGTGCGAGAGACGGGGATCTGGGCGTCGGCGTCGAGCTGTCCACGGCCCTTCGGGTCGAGGGCGACGTACTTCTCCCCGAGGATCGTCTTCATCCGGATCGAGGCGCCGGTCTGCGGTCCGAAGCTCGCGTCCTCCGTGATCGTGAAGTCCACGCGGACGTGTCCGTCCTCGAGGTCGACCCCGGTCACCTTGCCGACCTTGACGCCGGCGATGCGCACGTCGTCGTCGGGCTTGATGCCGCCGGCCTCCGAGAAGGCGGCGCTGTAGGACGTCCCGCCGCCGATGATCGGGAGGCTGGACGCGTTGAAGGCGAGGTAGAGCACGACGGCGATGACGAGCAGGCCGATCGCTCCGATGGGGACCGGGTTGCGCTCTCGGAAGGGGATGCTCACGACTGGCACCTCGCTGACGACACGTCGTAGGTCGGGGTCACGCCGGGCAGGATCGGGCTCCTCGTGTCGAACTTGCAGAGGTAGAAGTTGAACCACGAGCCGTAGGTCGCCGTGCGCGTCAGGGTGGTGATGCGGCCCGGCGCGTTGCGAATGAAGTCCTCGAACTCCTTGACGTTGGAGGGCTTGTTGAGCGTCGTGGCGAGCGTGCGCAGCTGGGCGACGTCGTCCTTGATGAGCGGGCGCGTCGACACGAGCAGGTCGGCGGTCTCGGCGGAGAGGGTGTTGATGCCGGCGAGCGAGCGTCCGATGGTCTCGCGGTCGGCGGCGAGGCCGCTCGTGAAGCGCTGGAGCTGGTCGATGAGCGAGAGCAGCTGCTGGTCGTGGGCGTCGACGGTGCCGAGGACGGTGTTGAGGTTGTCGATGGTGCGGCCGATGACGGCGTCCCGGTCGGCGATCGTGGAGGTGAGGCTGGCCGTCTTGGCGAGCAGCGAGTTCACGTCCCCGCCCTCGCCCTGCAGAGTCTGGATGACCAGCCCGGAGAGCTCGTTGACGTCGCTGGGCGACAGCGCCGCGAAGAGCGGCTTGAAGCCGTTGAAGAGGACGGTGAGGTCCAGGGCGGGATGGGTGCGCGAGAGCGGGATCGTCGAGCCGTCGGGCAGGGGCGTCGGGGCGCCCGCGCCCTGGGTCAGCGCGAGGTAGCGCTGCCCGACCAGGTTGCGGTACTTGACCGTCACCTCGCTGCCCTGGGTGAGGACCGAGCTCTTGAGCACCGAGAAGTCGATCTCGGCGGTGGCGCCCTCGGAGCTCGCGTCGTGCGCCACCCGCACGTCCGTGACCTCGCCGACTCGCACGCCGGCGATCCGCACGTCCTGGCCGGCGATGACACCGGTCGCGTCACTGACGACGGCCGTGTAGGTCGCCTTGGACCCGAGCTGGATGTTGGCGATCGTCAGCGCGAGGATGCTTGTCGCGAACAGCGTGACCGCCGCGAAGACGATGAGCTTGACCAGCGAACCCTTGACCTTCATCGGGTGCTCACCACCGTGCCGCGCATCATGGGTCCAGCGAGCAGCGTCTGGATGCTGCTCGCGCCCGGGTCGGCCGGTTGACCGTCGCGCGCGAGGAGGGCCCCGACGACGCGCTGCTCCTCGGCGGTGCCGGCGGTTCCGGAGTCGGATGCGGAGGCGTCGCCGAGCAGCGCCTGCGGCACGGCCGAGAAGGGGGTGGCGTCGCTCGCCGGCTGGGTGCCGTCGTCGAAGTGGTTGCCCTTGAAGGGGTTGGACTGTGAGCCGTTCGGCGTGGGCAGCCCGTAGCAGTGGGGGCCACGCTTGTCGTCCCAGCGCGGCTCCTCACCCGGCTGGTACGCCTTGCGGGGCGGCACCACCTCGAGAGTGATGTGGAAGGTGCCGCCGGCGAAGGCCGCGTTGGCCCGAGGGAGCCAGTTGACGAGGCCCGAGGCCACGCACGGATAGATCGGCGCGTACTCCGCGAGCAGCTGCAGGGTCGGCTTGCTGACCTGCCCGACCTGGATGATGCGCTGCTCGTTGTCGCGCAGGAAGCCTGCGGCCTCGTTGGCGAACCCGGCCGTGCCGACGAGGAAGGCGGCGAGCTGCTGGTCCTTCTCGACGATGGTCTTGTTGGTGACCCGGAGGGACTCGGTGAGGCGGAAGAAGTCGGGGGCGACTCCGGCGTAGAGGTCGGCGGTGTCGGCGAGCAGCGTGATGTCCCGCTGGATCGTCGGCATGCTGGGGTTGAGCGCCTTGAGGTAGCGGTCGACGAGCACGAGGTTGCGACCGATCTGGTCGCCGCGGCCGTCGAGGGTCGTCGACAGGGCGTTCAGGGTGGTGGCGAGCTTGGCCGGCTGCACGGTGCGCAGCAGCGGGTAGAGGTTGTCGAGGACGGTCTCGAGCTCGATCGACACCCGGCTGCGGTCCTGCGGGATGACGTCACCGGCCTGGATCGGCCGGGCCGGCGACGCGGCCGTCACCAGGTCGACGTAGCGCTCGCCGAAGAGCGTCTTGGGCAGCAGCCGGGCACTGACGTTGGACGGGATCTTGGAGACCTCGTCGGGCTGCAGTGCCAGCTCGAGGCGCGTCCCCGTCGGGGTGGCCTGGATGCGACGCACCTCGCCGACGAGCAGGCCCCGCAGCTTGACGTCGGAGCTCTCCTGCAGTTGGCTGCCGAGACGATCCGTCTCGAGCGTGACCATGACGACGGGAGTGAAGCGCTTCTGGAACGAGGCGATCGCCAGGCCCAGGAGCAGCGCGAGCACCAGCATGAAGATGATGCCGTATGCCTTCTGTCCCAAGCGTTTCCGCGTGTGCTGGGTGATCGGCCCAGGGGTCGCCTGGGTGCTGACCTCCGGGACGGCATCGGTCGGCGCGGTCGTCATCCGGCGATCCTCACGCTCGTCGTGGCACCCCAGATGGCGAGGGACAGGAAGAAGTCGACGATGTTGATGGCGACGATCGAGGTGCGCACCGCCGTCCCCACTGCGACGCCCACACCGGCCGGGCCGCCCGACGCCGTGTAGCCGTAGTAGCAGTGGATGAGGATGATGACGACAGCGAAGACCATGACCTTCACGAACGACCAGAACACGTCACCCGGCGGCAGGAACAGGTGGAAGTAGTGGTCGTAGGTCCCCTCCGACTGACCGAAGTACGCCGTCGAGATGAACCGCGTGGCGGCATACGAGCTGAGCAGGCCGAGGACGTAGAGGGGGATGACCGCGATGAAGCCGGCGATCATGCGCGTCGTCACGAGGAACGGCAGCGACGGGATGCCCATGACCTCGAGCGCGTCGACCTCCTCGGAGATGCGCATCGCGCCGAGCTGCGCGGTGAAGCCGCACCCGACCGTCGCCGCGAGCGCCAGCCCCGCGACGAGCGGTGCGATCTCGCGGGTGTTGAGGTAGGCGGAGAAGAAGCCGGTGAAGGCCCCGGTGCCGAGCTGCTCGAGGGAGGAGTAGCCCTGCAGGCCGACCTCGGTGCCGGTGAAGAAGGCGAGGAAGGCGATGACGCCGACCGTGCCGCCGATGACCGACAGGGCTCCGCTGCCGAGGGAGACCTCGGCGAGCAGCCGGATGACCTCCTTCTTGTAGCGTCGTAGGGTGCGGCCGCTCCACGCGAGCGAGCGCACGTAGAAGCGCATCTGCTCGCCGAGCGAGTCAAGGGCCCGCGAGGGGCGGGACGCGAGGTCGAGCAGCTTCTCCGCACTCGCGTTGCGGTTCGTCTTGTCGGTCTTCGTCGCCATCGTCGCCTCCTCAGATCTTCTGCGGGACGACTTGGAAGTACACGGCCGTGATGACGAAGTTGACGACGAACAGCAGCATGAAGGTGATGACGACGCTCTGGTTGACGGCGTCACCGACGCCCTTGGGTCCGCCCCCCGCGTTCAGTCCCTTGTAGGCGGCCACCACGGCCGCGATGGCGCCGAAGATCAGCGCCTTGATCTCGGCCGTCCAGAGGTCCGGCAGCTGGGCGAGCGCGGTGAAGCTCGCGATGTACGCGCCAGGCGTGCCGCCCTGGACGATGACGTTGAAGACGTAGCCGCCGACGACGCCGACGACCGAGACGAGACCGTTGAGCAGGACCGCGACGAGCATCGAGGCGAGGACGCGCGGGACGACGAGGCGCTGGATCGGGCTGATGCCGAGCACCTCCATGGCGTCGATCTCCTCACGGATCTTCCGTGAGCCGAGGTCGGCACAGATCGCGGAGCCACCCGCGCCCGCGATGAGCAGCGCCGTGACGATCGGGCTCGCCTCGCGCAGCACGGCGAGGACGCTCGCAGCTCCCGTGTAGGACTGGGCCCCGAGCTGCCGCGTCAGGGTGCCGAGCTGGAGGGCGATGACCGCGCCGAACGGGATCGACACGAGCGCCGTGGGCAGGATCGTGACGCTCGCGATGAACCAGGCCTGCTGGATGAACTCCTTGACCTGGAACGGCCGCTTGGGCAGAGCCCGGAACACGTCGAGCGCCAGGGCGAAGAGGGAACCGGACTGGCGCAGGACGCCGGTGAGGGGTGCAGCCACGTCAGCCCACCTCGCTCGGCTGGGCGGGTCCAGCGCCCGCAGCGGCGAGGTCAGGGATCCGTGCGGGCTCCGGCGCCGGGGCCTGCCGCACACCGGGGATGCCGGCGTTGCGCGACTCGAACGACCCTGGGGGCGGCGTGACGCCGTTGTCCCGGCACCAGCCACCCGCCGGGCGCTCGGCGCGACGCGGCTTGCCGTGGCTCGTCGAGAGCTGGAGAGGGATCGGCGGCAGGGGCGGCAGCTCCTGACCGGACTCGGCGGCGAGCTCGTCGGCGTCCTTCTCCTCCGACATGCCGATCGGGCCGATCGTCTGCGCGTTGAGGAACTGCCGCACGACGGGCTCCTCGGAGCTGAGCAGCATCTCGCGCGGTCCGAACATGGCGAGGTGCTTGTGGTAGAGCAGGCCGATGTTGTCCGGCACGGTCCGGGCCGTGTTGATGTCGTGCGTGACGATGAGGAACGTCGCGTCGATCTGGGCGTTGAGGTCGACGAAGAGCTGGTTGATGTAGCTGGTGCGCACCGGGTCGAGGCCGGAGTCCGGCTCGTCGATGAGGAGGATCTCGGGGTCGAGCACGAGGGCGCGGGCCAGGCCGGCGCGCTTGCGCATGCCGCCGGAGATCTCCCCCGGGAGCTTGCCCTCGGCGCCGGACAGTCCGACGAGGTCCATCTTCTCGGTCACGATCCGCTTGATCTCGGCCTCGGTCTTCTTCGTGTGCTCGCGCAGCGGGAAGGCGACGTTGTCGTAGAGGGTCATCGAGCCGAAGAGGGCGCCGTCCTGGAAGAGGACCCCGAAGAGCTTGCGCACCTCGTAGAGGTCGGCCTCGCGCAGCTGCGTGAGGTCGCGCCCGTTGATGACGATCGCACCGGCATCGGGCTTGAGCAGCCCGACGAGCGTCTTGAGGAAGACGGACTTGCCGGTGCCCGAGGGCCCCAGCATGACCGAGATCTCTCCGGCAGGCAGCGTGAGGGTCACGTCCCGCCAGATCGTCTGCGAACCGAAGGTCTTGGTCAGACCTGTGACCGCGATCTCCACACCCATGTGGCACTCACCTGTGTCTCTCTGGCCGTCTCGACTCGGCTACGGGGGAAACGACACGATCGGGCGGAAGTTACGCGCGGGTTCGGTTCGGGGGCCTCGGGAGACCGTCCTGACTACCCTGTGAGGAACATGTGGACGAGGAGGGGTGCATGCGCGCAGAACTACGGGCCTCCCAGATCGCGCCGGGGGCCGTTCTGAAGCTCGAGGGGGAGCTACGCCGCGTCGTCGGCAGCCTTCACTTCGTCATGGACGGCAGGCAGTGGACCGAGCACTGCGTGGAGAGCGCGCCGGGCCCGCACGAGTGGCTCTCGATCCGCCCGCACGGCGGGACGACGCTCGTGCACTGGACGCCGCGCTACGACCTCTTCGGTGAGCCCGCCACCGGCGGTGTGACGATGGACGGGCGCGACTGGGTCTTCGCCGACTCCGGGCACGCCACCTACACCGCCACGGGTGACACTGGGACGGGGAGCCAGGGGTCCTGCGACTACGTCGAGTACGTCGAGGCAGACGGCGCTGACGGCGCGGGAGACCTGCTCGTCTTCGAGAGCTTCGACGGCGGCGTCTGGGAGGTCAGCGTCGGCCGGCACCTCGACCCCGCCCTCGTGCGCGGCTACCGGGCGAGCGGAGCCTGACACCGACCCGGACCACGGACCTGATGGCGGGAGCCCGACCCCGGATCGTCAGGCGTGGGTGTCGGTGACCTCGTGGCTCACGCCGTCTCCGTCGACGCGCAGGGTGACCGCGGAGATGCGTTCGCTCCCGGGCAGGTCGGCGAGCTGCCCGAGCACCTCGGCCATGCGGCCGAACGTGTCCGCGGTGGGCACCGGGGCCTGCCCGTCGGCGTTGCCCGACAGACCCGTGAGGCGCAGCTGCGGGTCGACGGTGATCGCCGCGGTCATCCGGTGGACGGGCGCACCCCGTTGCTCCTCGATCCCCCGGCGCAGGGTGCGGGCGAGCTCGTCGAGGACGTCCGAGGGCGTATGCCGTGTCGTGGCCCCGTCGTCCGTGCTGTCCCGTGCGGGCGGGGCGGGCGCTTCGGACGCCGCTGCGGGCTCTGGCACTGCGGCCGGTTCGGGCGCGGAGGTCGGTTCAGCGAGTTGGGCCTCGGGAGCGGGCTCACCGGGGTCGGCAGGCTGGCCGGCGGCCACCGGGGCCGACGCGCCCTGGGCGCCCTGGGCGCCCTGCACCGGAGTGTGTCCCTCGCTGAGGAAGCCGATCCCGGCGAACTCGATCTTGCCGAAGTCGACCTCCGCGTCGCGAGCCAGCGAGTTGTCGATGACGTAGGCGAGGTTGACGGACAGGTCGGTCATCCCGGGATGCAGCTGCTGGCCCACGAAGCGCGCGCAGAGGAGCAGCGCGTGGACGCGGACCATGGTGCGGCCCTTGCGGTCCTGCACGTGCTGGTCGGCCTCCACCCGGGAGAGGTCGAAACCGTCGCGGGGATAGAAGTGCAGCGGCCGGTCGAGGACGAGGAGCGAGTAGTCGGGCCGGTCGGCGCCCGGTATGAGCCGGTAGAGCTCGCCGTTGAGCGGCAGCTGCCACTCCAGCTCCGGCGGTGCGGTGTCGAAGCGGGTCACCGTGACGAGGGGGCCGTAGCGCCCCATGGGGCTCGACGCGTCCGTCGTCGGCGCCGGGGGTTGCGTGGCTGCCGCCGGTGCCGGTGCCGGTGTAGCAGGCACGCCGGGCTCCTCAGCTTCAGCCACGGGCGCGAGCGGGACCTGGGCGGGCGGCCCCGCCGGTGTCCCGTCGGCGCGGGCCGTGCCCTCTGCAGCGTGGTCGGCATCAGATCCGAAGGTGCGTGACAGCCATCCCATGCGGCAAACCTACCGGGACGGGCCGCGGGATCGGCGGGGCGTGGCCGCAGCACATCAGGGGCGTCGCTGCGTCCCTGCCCACCGACGGCGAGACCGTCACGGTGCAGGCGACGCCGTGACGCCCGCCGTCCTCCCCGCGTCGACCTGACGCCCCACCCGGGTGACGGCATACGCCATCGCCCGGGACGCGCGAGGTGACTGCTCGTGGTTACGGTGGTCCGGTGACGACAGTGAGCAAGGACGCTCCCGACCTGCAGGCCCTCGACGGACTTGCCGGCTCCCTGACACCGGGGGCCCTGCTGACCGACCGCGACAGCGTGGCCGCCTACCGCTTCGACTACACGGCTGACGCCGGCGCCGGTATGCCGCTCGCCGTGGTCCGCGCGTCGAGCGCGGCCGACGTGCAGGCCGCCGTGCGCTGGGCCGGCGAGCACGCGGTGCCGGTGGTCCCACGCGGCGCCGGCAGCGGACTGTCCGGCGGCTCGAACGCCGTCGACGGGTGCATCGTGCTCAGCCTCGAGCGCATGCGCTCGGTCGAGATCGACCCGGCCACGCGCACCGCCGTCGTCGAGGCGGGGGCACTCAACGTCGAGGTCAAGCAGGCCGCCTCCGAACACGGCCTCTGGTACCCGCCCGACCCGTCGTCCTTCGAGATCTGCTCGATCGGCGGCAACGTCGCGACCAACGCCGGCGGGCTCTGCTGCGTCAAGTACGGCGTCACGACCGACTACGTGCTCGGCCTGGACGTCGTCCTCGCCGACGGCACCCTCGTGCACCTCGGCGGCCAGCGGGTCAAGGACACCGCGGGACTGTCGCTCGTCAAGCTCTTCGTCGGCAGCGAGGGGACCCTCGGGATCGTCACCCGGGCGACGCTGCGGCTCGTCCCCGCCCAGGCACCTCCCGCCACGCTCGTCGCGACCTTCGACACGGTCGAGGACGCCGCCCGCGTCGTCGTCGCCGTCGGCAACACCCTCCGTGCCTCGATGATGGAGCTGATGGACCAGACGTCGATCAACGCCGTCGAGGACCACCGCAGCATGGGTCTGGACCGTGGGGCCGGGGCGATGCTCCTCGCCCAGTCCGATGCCCCGGGCACGGCCCGGGCCGAGGAGATCGCCGCCATGGAACGGCTCTGCGAGGCCGGCGGCGCCCGCGAGTGCTTCACGACGACGGATGCAGCCGAGGGCGAGATGTTCGTGGCCGCACGGCGGGCCGCGATCGTCGCCATCGAGCGGCGTGGGGCGATCATGCTCGAGGACGTGGGGGTACCGGTCCCCCGCCTGCCCGACCTGCTCACCGGCATCGCCGAGATCTCACGCCGTCACAAGGTCGAGATCCCGGTCGTCGCGCACGCGGGCGACGGCAACACGCACCCCGTCATCGTCTACCCGGCCGGCGACGCCGACGCCAAGGAGCGTGCGGCACAAGCCTTCTCGGAGGTCATGAGCCTCGCGATCGGCCTCGGCGGCACCATCACCGGCGAGCACGGCATCGGCCGCCTCAAGCGTGACGCACTCCCCGAACAGCTGGGCCCCGACGTCATGGCCCTCACCCACCGCATCAAGAACGCCCTCGACCCGCAGGGCATCCTCAACCCCGGAGCAGGATTCTGATGACCGCGACACCACCCGCCAGCAGCCGCCGCCGGATCGCCGAGCGGCACCTCTTCGGCCCCGGTCCGTGCAACCCATACCCCGAGGCGACCCTCGCCCTTGCTGCCCCGCTGCTCGGGCACCTCGACCCCGACTTCCTCGCGATCATGGACGAGACGTGCGACCTGCTCCGCCACGTCTGGGGCACCGACAACCGGCGGACCCTGCCGCTGTCGGCCACGGGGTCGGCCGGCATGGAGGCCGCCTTCGTCAACACCGTCTCCCCCGGCGACGTGGTGGTCGTGGCCGTCAACGGCCTCTTCGGTGAGCGCATGGTCGACGTTGCGGGCCGCCACGGGGCGGAGGTCGTCCGCGTCGACCACGAGTGGGGCACACCGGTCGACGCCGAGCGTGTCGCCGCTGCCCACCCGGCGCCGAAGATCATTGCCGCCGTCCACGCCGAGACCTCCACGGGCGTCCGCTCGGACATCGCCGCCCTCGGCGCCCTCAAGGGCGACGCGCTGCTCCTCGTCGACGCGGTGACCAGCATCGGAGGCATCGAGCTGCGCGCCGACGACTGGGGCATCGACATCGGCTACGCCGGCACCCAGAAGTGCCTCGGCGTCGCCCCGGGCCTGGCGCCCTTCACCATCAACGACCGCGCCTTCGAACGCCGGGTCGTCAAGCCGTCGTCGTGGTACCTCGACCTCGGCCTGCTCGGTGGCTACGTCGGCGAGGCATCGGGGACCGGCAAGCGCACCTACCACCACACCGCGCCGACGGCGATGGTCGTCAGCCTGCACGCCGGTCTGCAACGGATCGCCGACGAGGGCCTGGAGAAGGTCTGGGACCGTCACGCCGAGGCCGGGCGCCTCCTCCAGGACGGCCTCGAGGCGATGGGCCTGACGCTCTTCGCCGCCGAGGGCTCGCGCCTGCCCGAGCTGACCACGGTCCGGGTCCCCGACGGCGTCGACTCCGCCGCCGTCCGCGCCTACCTCCTCGAACGCCACGACCTCGAGATCGGCGCCGGCGTGGGTGAGTTCGCCTCCACCGTCTGGCGGATCGGCCTGATGGGTCACAACGCGCGCCCCGACCGCGTCGCCCTCGTCCTCGCCGCCCTCCAGGACGCTCTCGACCACGCCGCCTGACCGCCACGCAGGGAGCGGGGCGTGGGACAGTGCCCACTCGACGGGCAGCGAGGGAGCGGGGAGCCGCGGTGCGAGCGGCATCGGCGGCGGGCACGTGGGCTGGGACCGGGCGTGCCCGGCATACGCCCGCCGACGCTCCACGCCGCGAGCGCCGCTGCGCCTCGTTCCCGACCCGCAGCCACACCGAGCATGCGAAAGGCGGGCCCGACCGTGAGGTCGGACCCGCCTTCGCGGTGGAGCAGTGATCCCGGCTGAGCCGGGTCAGATCACTTGAGCTCGACGGTGGCGCCGGCGCTCTCGAGCTGGTCCTTGGCCTTCTCGGCCGCAGCCTTGTCGACACCCTCGAGGACGGGCTTGGGGGCGCCGTCAACGAGGTCCTTGGCCTCCTTGAGGCCGAGGCTCGTGAGCGCGCGGACCTCCTTGATGACCTGGATCTTCTTCTCGCCGGCGGCGGTGAGAACGACGTCGAACGAGTCCTTCTCCTCCTCCTCGACGGCGGCAGCGCCACCAGCGCCGGCCGCGGGGGCGGCGGCGACGGGGGCAGCGGCGGAGACCTCGAAGGTCTCCTCGAACTGCTTCACGAACTCCGAGAGCTCGATGAGGGTCATCTCCTTGAAGGCGTCAAGGAGCTCGTCGGTGCTGAGCTTCGCCATGATGGCTTCCTTCCTGTTACTTGCCGTGAGTGGCTGTTTGATGAATCGAGCGGACGCCGGAGGGCGTCAGCTCTCGTCGCCACCCTCGGCGACGTCGGTGGTTGCCTCGGCGGCCGGAGCCTCCGTGGCGGGGCCCTGCTCCTCGCGCTTCTGACGCAGAGCCTCGACCACGCGGGCCGTCTGCGACAGAGGAGCGACGAAGAGGTAGGCGGCCTTGGTGAGGGAGCCCTTCATGGCGCCCGCAAGCTTGGCCAGCAGAACCTCGCGGGACTCGAGGTCCGCGAGCTTCGTGATCTCCTCGGGGCTCAAGGTCTTGCCGTCGAGGACGCCAGCCTTGATCACGAGGAGGGGGTGTGCCTTGGCGAAGTCACGCAGACCCTTGGCCGCCTCGACCGGGTCACCGGTGATGAAGGCGATGGCCGAGGGTCCCTGGAGGTGGCCGTCGAAGGCCGTGATACCGGCCTCCTTGGCGGCGCGCTCCGTGAGCGTGTTCTTGACCACGGCGTAGGTGGCGTGTTCCCGGATCGAGCTGCGCAGCTGCGAGAGCTGGGCCACGGTCAGACCGCGGTACTCGGTGAGAACGGCCGCACCGGACTCACGGAACTTGTCCGTGATCTCGGCAATGGCAGCGTCCTTCTCGGAGTTCGCCATCTGGGCCTCCTTCCCTTGCGTGGTGCCGCCTGTCGAAGAGGCCCGGAGGTCCTGCACGAGAAAGAGCCCCGGCGCAGGGCGCTCGGGGCTCGTAGCGGCATACCCGAGGTATGCCGTGAAGCTGAGTGTCCTGCGCTGGCTGCCCACAACACGTGCGGGACCTTCGGGAGATCGTGGTTGCCCACGTCCTCCAACCTGCGGTCATTGGTCGTTGACCAGAGTACGGGCCAGGACCGTGCCGACCAAATCGAGGACGGCGCTCCCCGGCGGGTCCCCTGCCCGGTCCCCCACCACAGCGGGTACGTGACCTACCGTGACCTCCATGGCGAGTGGCAGCGCAGGGCGCCGACCGACCCCTGCTCAGCGGCAGGCGATCCGCCGCCGGCGCTCGTGGGCGGTCCTGGCCGTCATCGTCTGCGTCGCCGCCGACGTCTGGTCCGTGTCGCAGGCCGGTGCCGGCGAGCCCGTGGCGGAGAGTGCCTTCTCGAGCGCCTCGCGCCTGGCGCAGAGCCTCGGTCGGGCCCCGGCGGTGTCGATCGACGACATCGAACGGATCCCCGAGGCGGCCACCGCGTCCCGGAGCGGACGCCCACCGGGTGGCAGCTCGCCCACCGAGCCCGCGGCAGGGACCGGCGACGGCAAGGACGACAAGGGCGCGGTCATCGAGTCCGGCTCAGGCCGGTTCACGGTCGTCGCGATGCCGGCGAAGGCGCTGCGCCCGGGCCCGACGACCGGACGTACCGTGCGCTACACCGTCGAGCTCGAGGGCGGCCTCGACATCCGGGCCGAGGACTTCGCGACGACGGTGGGCACGGTGCTCACCGATCCGCGTGGTTGGCAGACCAAGGACGGCGTCCGCTTCGTCGACGTCTCGCCCGCCGACGCCGCCAAGGGCGCGGACGTCGACCTGCACATCACGCTCGCGAGCCCCCACACGACCGACAGGCTCTGCGCTCCGCTGCAGACGCGGGGCCAGGTCAGCTGTCACAACTCCGGGCGCGTGGTGCTCAACCTGCGCCGGTGGGTGCTCGGCGCCGAGGCCTACGGCAGTGACGTGGCGCAGTACCGCACCTACCTGGTGAACCACGAGGTCGGTCACGGCATCGGGCACGCGCACGCCTACTGCGGCGGCAAGGGCAAGGTGGCCCCGGTCATGATGCAGCAGACCTACGGCCTCAAGGGCTGCACCGCTTGGCCGTGGCCCACGGCCAAGCCGGCCTGACGGAAGCGCCTCGGACAGCGTGACGGTGGCCGCGGACCCCAGGGCCCGCGGCCACCGTGCGTCAGCTCGGCAGCGCCGCGCTCAGACGACGGATGTCGTCGAGGCGCCGACCCGGATGACGGACCCGGTGGGAAGCGCGCCGAATGCGCGGTCGGTGACGATCTCGACCATCACCACGTCGACCGACCTCGCCGTGCGCGCGACCTTGTGCAGCGTGACTCGCCCCAGACCCGGCACGGTGATGACGGTGTTGGGCCGGACGGACGACGAGATGGCGGGCAGGCCGGCGATGCGCAGACCGGCGAAGCGCGAGCTGTCGGTGACGACGGGAGCCGTCCCGGGGCCGGCCTGCGAGACGTACGTCTCGGCGATGACGGCGTCGGCGCTGATGAGTCCACCGAGGACACGCGGACCGGCGATGGTGTTCTTGACGTACGAGCTGCGCGACGACGACATTGCCCTGGACAGCACCTCTGTGGTGGTGCTGCCCGTCGAGACGACCCCCGGGACTCCGGCGGTGGCGAGGGTGGCCTTGCCGGCGCCGCCGGTGCAGGGCGGGTAGGCCAGCGCGGTGCGGCTCGTCGAGACGGTGCCGTTGGCGAGGGTCGCGGACGTGGCGTAGCCGGCGCCGCCGACGAGGCCGAGGATCGGCCGGGACAGCGCGGTGCGGGAGACCCCGACATCGATGCGCGAGCCGATCGGCAGACCCAGCGAGTTCTTGCCGGTGACGACGACCCTCAGGGCCACGGTGCTCACCTGGAGCTCGTTGCCGACCACGGCCTTGGACTGCTGGTTGAGGTAGACGGTCGCGAGCGCGGTCCCGCTGGAGGTCTTGAGCGAGATGGCCGAGTTCGGGGCCGGCACGGCGTTGAGGGCCCGCCCTCCGACCTTGAAGCCGACGAGCTTGGACTGGTTGCCCCCGGTGAGGGCGCCGGCAGTGCTGCGCGCCGCAGAGCTCGTCGACGTGACCGAGTCGGCGCGTACGAGGCCGCCGAGGAGGGTGACGGCCGCCGTCGTGGACGAGGCGCGGCTGGAGTGTCCGCTGGAGGACTGTGCCGTCGACGCGCTCGTGCGGGTGGCGCCGACGGACGCTGCCGCCGGCACGTTGACCGCGCCGGTCGAGCCGGTGACCGTGCGCCCGAAGGCGGTCGTGCACCCGATGGCCGCGAGCGCGGTCGGACCGGACCGCACCAGCCCACCGACGACGACGTAGGTGCCGTAGGCGGAGGCGGAGACGCCGGTGCTCGAGGTGGCCGCCGTGGCAGGCGCGGCGCTGAGGGGCGCGGCGAACCCCGTGATGGCCGCTGCGGAAAGGACCGCTGTGAGCTTCCTGTTCATCTGGGTGGTGCTCCTGTCATCGATGCCCTGCTCATCGATCCCCTGACCGATGTACTCCGGTCAACGACGGAGGTCCCCGGCGTGTTATGGGCTGCATGCACGAAACACAAGGTTTGTGTGGTATTGCGCTGATGGCCGTTTTGCGCACGTCCCGTTGGTCGGGGGCGCGCGTGAGGCCGGCCCCCTGACGGGGACCGGCCTCACGACTGCGGCACGCGGGCCGCGACGGGTCACCCGCTCAGCGCGGTTGGACGACCATCGCCGAGCCACCGCCTCGGCGGGTCGGCTCTGCGGCCGCCTCGAACAGACCGTGGCCCAGGCTGCGGATCGCGGTCACCGCGCCGATCTCGTTGGGCGTGCCGGCAGAGGCGAGCTTGTGACCCATCGCCGTCAGGGCCGCACCTGTGGGGCCGCCGAGGATGGCCGGCTCGGCCCCCTCGCTCGCCCCGTTGCGGGAGCTGAGCCGCGGGGCCGCGATGGCGTCGACGAGCGACAGGTCGCGGTCGAGGTAGCCGAGGATCGTCTGCGACACCGACGTGATGATCGTGGCGCCACCCGGCGATCCCACGGCGAGGAAGGGCGTGCCGTGGTCGAGCAGGATGGTCGGGCTCATCGAGGACCGGGGACGCTTGCCCGGCCCGGGGAGGTTCGGGTCCGGCACCCCGGCGGTCAACGGGCTGAAGTTGAAGTCGGTGAGCTCGTTGTTGAGCAGGAAGCCGTAGCCCGGGACGGTGATGCCCGAGCCACCCGTCTGCTCGATCGTCAGCGTGTAGGACGCGACGTTGCCCCAACGGTCGGTGGCCGTGAGGTGTGACGTGGACTGCCCTTCGTAGGGCTGGCCCTGCGCGACGGCGCCCGGCGCGCACGAGGTGTAGGAGCCGTCGGGCGAGCCGAACGGGATCGGACGCGGCTGCGCCTTGGCCGGATCGAAGAGGCAGGCCCGCTCGGCGGCGAAGGCGGGGTCGGTCAGCTCCTTCACCGGAACGCCGGCCACGTCGCCGACGTAGCGGTTCCGGTCGGCGAAGGCCGTCGCCGACGCCTCAGAGAAGCGGTGGAGGTAGTCGACGTCGGAGAGCGCGGAGGTCTTGATGCCGGTGCGGTCCTCGTAGGCCTGCACGAGGTTCAGGATCTCGGCGACGGCGATGCCTCCGGAGCTCGGGACCGGCATGCCGAAGACGTCGTAGCCCTTGTACTGGGAGTGGATGGGGGCCTTGGTCAGGGCGCGGTAGGCCCCGAGGTCGGCCATCGTCATCTGGCCGCCCATGACGGTGGTGCCCGGCTTGGTGTGCGGTGCCCGCGACTCGGCGACGACCGCCTGTCCCAGCCGGCCGGCATACAACGCCTGCGTGCCCTGCGTGCGCAGGGTCCGATAGGCCCTGGCCATGTCGGGGTTGGTGAAGACCGACCCCACGGCCGGCGCCTTGCCGTCGCGCAGGAACACCTTGGCGGTCTCGGGGAACACGGAGAAGCGCGCCGCGTTGGCCGTCGTCTGGTCGGCGAAGGTCTGGTCGACGACGAAGCCCTGCTGGGCGAGGCGCTCGGCCGGCTTGAGCGCGGAGTTGAGCGACAGGGTGCCGTAGTCGCGCAGGGCCTTGGCCCAGAGCGCGGGGGTGCCGGGGATGCCGACGGACAGGCCGGAGTTGACGACGGTGTTGAAGTCCATCGGTGTGCCGTCGGGTTTGCGGAAGGTGTTCTCGGTGAACGTCTTCGGCGCGGTCTCGCGGCCGTCGATGGTCGAGACCCGTCGGCTGCGGGCGTCGTAGTAGACGAGGAACCCGCCACCGCCGATACCGGTGCTGTAGGGCTCCGTGACGCCGAGGGCCGCGGCGGTCGCGACCGCGGCGTCGGCCGCGTTGCCCCCGCGGGCCAGCACGTCGATGCCGACCTGCGAGGCGTCGCGGTCGACCGAGCTGACCGCTCCGCCGGACCCCGTCATGACCGGAGTCTTGGGCAGCGGAGTGGGCTTGCCGTGCCAACCGTGGTCATGCTGCGGCGCGGGCGCCGGGGCCACCGTCGGTTGGGCACCGGCCGTGGCCGGGAGCAGTGAGAGGGGGAGCCCGACGACGAGGGCGCCGAGGACCCATCGGGAACGTGTCGTGGTGCGTGCGCTGTGACGACTCATTTTCCGACCGTACTCGCGCAAACGCCGCAGATCGCGCCGAGCGACCCCACCGATCCGAGACCTCCCGGAAGCGGCGAGAGCCCGCCACCCCAGTGAGGTGACGGGCTCTCGAACGAGTGGGTCAGGCGATCAGGCCTGCTCCTCCTCGAGGAGGTTGCGCGTCTTGGAGAAGTCGAGCGGGATGCCCGGGCCCATCGTCGTGGAGACGGTGGCCTTCTCGATGTAGCGGCCCTTGGAGCTGGCCGGCTTCAGACGGAGGATCTCCTCGAGGGCGGCGGCGTAGTTCTCGACGAGCTTGGTCTCGTCGAAGGACGCCTTGCCGATGATGAAGTGGAGGTTCGCGTGCTTGTCGACGCGGAACTCGATCTTGCCGCCCTTGATGTCGGTGACGGCCTTGGCGACGTCCATCGTCACGGTGCCGGTCTTCGGGTTCGGCATCAGACCGCGCGGGCCGAGCACCTTGCCGAGACGACCGACCTTGCCCATGAGGTCAGGGGTCGCGACGACGGCGTCGAAGTCGAGCCAGCCGCCCTGGACCTTCTCGAGCAGGTCGTCGGAGCCGACGTGGTCGGCGCCGGCCTCACGGGCGGCCTCGGCCTTGTCGCCGTTGGCGAAGACGAGGACGCGAGCGGTCTTGCCCGTGCCGTGCGGCAGGTTGACCGTGCCACGGACGGCCTGGTCGGCCTTGCGCGGGTCGACACCGAGGCGCATGGCCACCTCGACGGTCTCGTCGTACTTGGCCTTCGCCGTCTGCTTCGCGACGCGGACGGCCTCGAGGGGGGCGTAGACCTTGCCGGGCGTGACGAGCTCGGCGGCTGCGCGGTAGTTCTTGCTGCGCTTCATGGAACTGCTCCTTGTGTGGTGGTGGAGTCGTGGTGCGGACCAGCGCTGGCCCTCCCACGTGGCCGACGGCATACGGTCCGTATGCCGTCCGGCCGGGGACGAGCTCTCAGAGCTCGGTGTCGATGCCCATCGAACGAGCGGTGCCGGCGATGATGCGCGCCGCCATCTCCTCGTCGTTGGCGTTGAGGTCTTCCATCTTCTGACGGGCGATCTCGAGGACCTGGTCGCGCGAGAGCTTGGCGACCTTGGTCTTGTGCGGCTCGCCGGACCCCTTGGCGACGCCGGCGGCCTTCTTGATCAGCTCGGCGGCCGGCGGGGTCTTCGTCACGAAGGTGAACGAGCGGTCCTCGTAGACCGTGATCTCGACCGGGATGACGTTGCCACGCTGGGACTCCGTCGCGGCGTTGTACGCCTTGACGAACTCCATGATGTTGACGCCGTGCTGGCCGAGGGCGGGGCCGACGGGCGGGGCGGGGGTGGCCTGACCGGCCTGGATCTGCAGCTTGATGAAGCCGGAGACCTTCTTCTTGGGGGGCATGGTTGCCTACCTTCTTCGTTGTGGACCGACGCCTTGGGCGATGACCCGGTTGCATGCCGGTGCGGGATGCCGCACCGAACGTGGTGGGGCCTTGCTCAGATCTTGGCGACCTGGGCGAAGGAGAGCTCGACCGGGGTCTCCCGGCCGAAGATCGAGACGAGCACCTTGAGCTTCTGGGTGTCGGTGTTGATCTCGGAGATCGTCGCGGGAAGGGTCTCGAAGGGCCCCTCCATGACGGTGACGGACTCGCCGACCTCGAAGTCGACGACGCGCACGTCCTTGGGGGCACCGGTGCCGGCCGCGGCCCCGGAGCCGTCGGCGCCGGCCGCCGCCTCGAAGGTCGGCGCGAGCATCGTGAAGACCTCGTCGATCGACAGCGGCACCGGCTGGTGCGCGTTGCCGACGAAGCCGGTCACGCCGGGCGTGTGGCGCACCGCGCCCCAGCTCTCGTCGGTGAGGTCCATGCGGACGAGGACGTAGCCGGGCATCCGGACGCGACGGACCTGCTTCTTCTGGCCGTTCTTGATCTCGGTGACCTCCTCCATGGGGACCTCGATCTCGAAGATGAAGTCCTCCATGTTGAGGGTCTGGATGCGCGTCTCGAGGTTGGCCTTCACGCGGTTCTCGTAGCCGGCGTAGGAGTGGATGACGAACCAGTCGCCGAATCGGCTGCGCAGGTCGGCCTTGAAGTCGGCGACCGGGTCACCGCTGCCCTGGGCGGCGGGCGCCTCGTCGTCACCCTCGTCGGCCGTCTCGGCCTCGTCGGACGCCTCGGCGTCATCGACCTCGGCGCTGTCGTCGGCCTCGTCGCTCACGTCGGAGTCGGTGTCCCCAGCACCCGACTCGACGTCGGACACCAGGAGGTCATCGCTCTCGACCGCGGGGTCGACGACGTCGCTCTCGGTGCTCTCGCCGTTCGGGGCGCCCTCGTGGGCGAACTGCTCGGACACGCTCTGACCTGCTTCCTTGCTCGTGGACCAGCCGGTGGGGGCTGGCGGTGACATCCCGTGACGCGGGGCCGGTGGCTCGTGCGTCAGGTGGGCGAGCCCGTGAAGGCCCAGGAGATCAGCCGGCTCAGACCGAAGTCGAGAGCCGACACGAGAGCCATCATGATCACGACGAACACGACCACGACGGTCGTGTAGCGCACGAGCTCAGGACCCGTGGGCCGAACCACCTTGCGCAGCTCGTCGAGGATCTGGCGCACGAAGAGGCTGATCGCGCCGAAGAGGCGCGACACCGGGTTGCCGCCGCGAGCCTTGTCGGCACGGCCGGACCCGCGCTTGGCGCTCGTCTCCGTCACGATTCCTTCTTTCTGCCTGGGTGTAGGCCCGCGACAGGAGCCCGGACGTGGTGTCCCACGTCGGGCAGAAGCCGCGTGCCGCCTTGCACGACGACCACATCACTGGGATGCGCAGGGCAAGAGGGACTCGAACCCCCAACCGCTGGTTTTGGAGACCAGTGCTCTACCAATTGAGCTATTGCCCTTCGCCTCGGACGTTGGGTGTCCTAGGCGGGACGGCATGCTTCAGCATGGCCAGCGAAGCCGTCCGAGGGACGATCATACGGGACGGATGCGCCCCAACGCGAACCGGCCCGGAACGCCCCCGGAAGGACCCCGCGACGACCCCGGAGACGCGGCGCAGTGCCCACCCGGCCACCACCGCACGCGTCGTCAGGAGCCGGCGACCCGGCATACGGACTCGGCCACCCGGGAGCGGTGAGGCAGTGGCAGGATCGAGAGGTGACGAACTCGCGCACCGCCCTCGCGTCCCTGTCCGACGACGACCTGGCCGGCTTCCTCGCCGAACAGCGTGAAGCCTACGCGGCCCTCAAGGGCCGCGGGCTCAAGCTGGACCTGACCCGGGGCAAGCCGTCCGCGGCGCAGCTCGACCTGTCCGACGACCTGCTGCACCTGCCGACGACGACCAAGGACCGCGCCGGCGTGGACGTGCGCAACTACGGCGGCCTCGAGGGGCTCGCCGAGCTGCGCGAGCTGTTCGCCGAGCTGCTCTGGGTCGAGCCGTCGCAGGTCGTCGCCGGAGGCAACTCGAGCCTGACGATGATGTACGGCACCATCGTCGACTTCCTGCTCTTCGGCGGGGTCGACTCCCCTCGCCCGTGGAGCCAGGAGGAGAAGGTCCGCTTCATCTGCCCGGTGCCCGGCTACGACCGCCACTTCTCGATGCTCGCCGCGTTCGGCATCGAGATGGTGACCGTCGACATGCACGCCGACGGTCCGGACGTCGCCGCCGTCGAGGCCCTCGTCAAGGACGACCCGAGCGTCAAGGGCATCTGGATCGTGCCGACCTACGCCAACCCCTCGGGGGCGGTCGTGTCGCAGGAGGTCGCCGCACGTCTCGCGGCCATGCCGACCGCCGCGCCCGACTTCACGATCTTCTGGGACAACGCCTACGCCTTCCACCACCTCACCGAGGACGAGGCCAAGAGCGCCGACATCCTCAGCCTCGCGGCCGCCTCGGGCCACCCGAACCGGCCGATCATGTTCGCGTCGACCTCGAAGATCACCTTCGCCGGCGCCGGCGTCGCCGTGCTCGCCGCGAGCGAGGCCAACGTCAGGTGGTACCTCAAGCACCTGTCCATGGCCTCCATCGGCCCGGACAAGGTCAACCACCTGCGCCACGTCGAGTTCTTCCGCGACGCCGAGGGCGTGCGGGCGCACATGCGCAAGCACCGCGAGATCATCGCGCCGAAGTTCGCAGCGGTCGACGAGGCCCTGACGACCGGGCTGGCCGGGCTCGGGGTCGCCGAGTGGAGCCACCCGACGGGCGGCTACTTCGTCAACCTCGACGTCCTCGACGGCACCGCCTCGCGCGTCGTCGCCCTCGCCAAGGAGGCCGGCATCGCGCTGACGCCCGCCGGCGCGTCCTTCCCGCTCGGTCACGACCCGCGCGACCGCAACATCCGGCTCGCCCCCACCTTCCCGGTGCTCGACGAGGTGCGCACCGCCATGGCCGGGGTCGCCACCTGTGTCGCCCTCGCCGCGGCCGAGAAGCTGACCAGCGACCGTGCGGGCGGGGTAGGGGCAGAGGGCGACGCGACGACGTCCGACCAGAGCAGCGCGAGAGAAGGAGCAGTCCGATGAGCGAGGCCAACGAGAACATCTCCGACGACCTGACCACGTACAGCGTCGACGACGAGGACCAGCTCCAGCCCGAGGACACCCTCGAGGACGGCGACCTCGACGACGTGCTTGACCGCGGCTACTCCCCCAACGACCGCCCGCAGGGCGTCACCGCCCACGGCACGACCGCCTACGAGGAGTCCGTCGACGAGACGATCGACGAGCGCATCCGCCAGGAGGTGCCCGACCCGAACTCGGCCTACGGCGCCCCCGACAACGAGAGCGGCCTCGACGACGACCGCGTCGGCGGCGACGACCCCGACGCGATCGACGCCGAGGACGACTGGCTCGGTGACAACGAGGTCGGCGACGCCCGTGCCGGCCGTCTCGTCGCGGACGACGAGGGTGCCCACGAGGACGACGAGAAGCAGGTCTGGGCCAGCGACGTCGGCGTCGACGGCGCCGGCGCCTCGGCCGAGGAGGCCGCGATGCACGTCGTCGACGAGATCGCTGCCGAGCCCGACGAGTCCTGATCCTGCTGATCGGACCCCGCGCCGTCCCGCGTGTCCTGGTCCCGCACACGCGGGTCACGAGCGCGCGGGACGTCCGCGGGACGGGCGCGCACGGGTGACACACTGACCCGCATGACGCGCTCGGTGCAGGACCTGCCCAAGGCCCACCTGCACCTGCACTTCACCGGCTCGATGCGGGTCGAGACGGTGCGCGAGCTCGCCGCCCAGCACGGCATCCGGCTGCCCGACGCCCTCGTCACGGACTGGCCGCCACGGCTCGCCAAGGCCACCGACGAGCGCGGCTGGTTCCGCTTCCAGCGGCTCTACGACGCCGCCCGTGCCTGCGTGCGCGGCGAGGACGACATGCGCCGGATCGTGCGCGAGGCGGCCGCGGACGACGTGTCGGAGGGCTCGCGCTGGCTCGAGATCCAGGTCGACCCCACGTCGTACGCACCCTTCGTCGGAGGCATCACACCGGCGCTGGAGATCGTCCTCGACGAGGCACGGAAGGTGTCGGCGCAGGGCGACATCGGGGTCGGGGTCGTCGTCGCAGCCAGCCGCATGCGCCACCCCCTCGAGGCACGGACGCTCGCCCGGCTCGCGGCCCACCACGCCGGCGACGGGGCGGGAGACGTCGTCGGCTTCGGACTGTCCAACGACGAGCGCCGCGGACTCGTCGCCGACTTCGCGCCGGCGTTCGCCATCGCCCGGCATGCAGGTCTCGCGCTCGTGCCGCACGGCGGCGAGCTGCTCGGGGCGCAGTCGGTGATGGAGACCCTCGAGCACCTCGGCCCCGACCGCATCGGCCACGGCGTGCGCAGCGTCGAGGACCCCCAGGTGCTCGACGCGGTCGCCGAGTCAGGCGTCACGCTCGAGGTCTGTCCCGGCAGCAACGTCGCCCTCGGCGTCTATGCCGACGCCGCGGACGTGCCGCTGCGCCGCATCATCGCGGCCGGCGTCCCCGTGGCCCTGGGCGCCGACGACCCGCTCCTCTTCGGCTCGCGCCTGCTGGCGCAGTACTCGGCGGCCCGCGACCTCGGCCTCGACGACGCCGAGCTCGCCGGACTGGCCCGCGGCTCCCTGCACGGCAGTCGTATGCCGCAGGCCATGCGCCGTGCGGCGCTCGCCGACGTGGACGCCTGGCTCGCTGAGCCGGCGTGAGACCGACCACACGCAGGATCGGGCCGTAACCGGACAAGACGGACCGCAGCCACGGGGCACGGACGGCTCCGGGCGTCCCACCGAGTTTGCTCAGCATCGGTGCGCCCGGTCATGCTGGTGGCGAGATGAAGACTTCTGCCGCCGCCCCCGCACGCCCATCGACCGCCCCCAGCACCCGTCTGCGACGCTTCGCCGTCATCGGCCTGGTCGCCCCTGCCGTCGCGCTCGCGGCATGCAGCGGGGAGTCGCCGGTGACGGCCGACCCGACCGCGCCGAGCGGCACGACCGCGGCGACGAGCACCACGAGCGCGCCCACCGAGACCTCGGCCTCGCCGTCGACCACGACGGCCCCGAGCACGGCAGCGACCGACGGTCCGGCGACCGACAAGGTCGCCTACACCTCGATCAAGGCCGTCATCAAGGACCCCGACCTCGGGCACACGATCACCGCGGTCCGCCTCGCCCGCCACCTCAAGTGGCCCAGCGGCCAGCCCGTCGGGGCCGAGCAGTTCGAGATCGTCGGCGTGCGGGTGACGGCTGCAGCCGGGTCGCGCTACTCCGCCTCCATCGACCCGTCGATGTTCTCGCTCATCGCCGCCGACCCGAAGCAGACCGTCACCCCGACCAGCGAGTTCACCTCGCGCTGGAACGCCGCTCCGCTGAAGTCCGCCAAGCGCTCGGCGACGACGAGCGGCTGGGTCTTCTTCAAGATCAACCGCGGCACGACGAGCGCCCTGCGCCTGGCCTTCAACCGGCCCGCCTACGCGGTGAAGACCACTGACAAGAGCATCCCCGCCAAGACCTTCTCCGTGGTCCTGACGAAGTAGCAGCGTCACGTCGGTCGACGCGTGAGGCCCCGGTTCCCAACGGAACCGGGGCCTCACGCGTACGAGCCGGAAGCCCGTCGGTGCTGCGTCAGAGCTGCTCGCCCACGAGGACGGGCTCGTTGACGAGGGTGACGCCGAACATGTCGCGCACCCCGTCGCGCACCTGCCGGGCCAGGGCGAGGACGTCGGCCGTCGTGGCACCACCGCGGTTGGTGACCGCGAGGGTGTGCTTCGTCGACAGTGCCGCCGGCGCGGGCAGGCCGAACCCCTTGGCGAAGCCGGCGTGGTCGATGAGCCACGCCGCGCTCGTCTTGACGCGGCCGTCGGACTCGGGGAACCGCGGTGGCGTCGGCCCCTCCCACCCGAGCCGCTCCCCCACGCGCTCGACGAGGGCGTCGAACTCGCGGCGGCTCAGGATCGGGTTGGTGAAGAACGACCCGCACGACCACGTGTCGGGGTCGGCGGCGTCGAGCACCATGCCACGAGACCGTCGCTGCTCGAGCACCGCCTCGCGGGCGTCCGAGAGGGGGACCCGCGTGCCGAGCTCGACCCCGAGACCCTTCGCCAGGGCTGCATACGCCACCGGGCGACCGAGGTCGGCGACCTCGAACTGGAAGAGCACGTCGAGCACGACGTAGCGGGAGTGGCCCTTGAAGCGTGAGTGGCGGTAGGTGAAGGCGCAGTCGGCGTTCATGAAGGTGCGCACGGCCTGCTCCTGCCGGTCCCACGTGCGCACCTGGGCGATGGTCTGCGAGACGTCCTGGCCGTAGGCCCCGACGTTCTGGATGGGGGTGGCGCCCGTGAGTCCCGGGATGCCGCTCAGGGCCTCGACGCCGGCCCAGCCCTCGGCGACCGCACGGACCACGACGTCGTCCCACGGCTCACCCGCCGCGACCCGGACCACGGCCCCGCCGCAGTAGTCGGCCGACTCGGGCTCGATGCCCGAGGTGGCCACGTGCACGACCGTGCCCTCGAAGCCGTCGTCGGACACGATGAGGTTGGAGCCGCCGGAGACGACGAGCAGGGGCTCGTCGGCGTCGTCGACCTCACGGACCGCGTCGACGAGCTCGTCGGTGGTCGTGACGGTGACGAGCCGGGCTGCGGGACCGCCGACCCGCATCGTCGTCAGCGTGGACAGGGGGACGTCGTGTTGCTCGCGCACGGGGCGACCGCCGCCGTCAGTCGAGGACGACGACGGCCAGGGCGCGGCCGAGGACCTTCTCGCCGCCCGTGGTGGCCGTGAGCTCGACGGTGACGCGCTTCGTCTCCGGGTCGGCCGACTTGACGACACCGGAGACCTCGAGGTCTGCGCCGGTGTCGTAGGGCACCACGACCGGCTTGGTGAAGCGGACGCCGTACTCGACGACGCGACCGGCGTCGCCGGCCCAGTCGGTGACGAGGGTGACGGCCGAACCCATCGTGAACATGCCGTGCGCGATGACGTCGGGCAGTCCGACCTGCTTGGCGAACCGCTCGTCCCAGTGGATGCGGTTGCGGTCGAGGGAGGCCCCGGCGTACTGCACCAGACGGGCCCGGTCGATGTGGATCGTGACCGGCGGCAGCACGTCACCGACCGAGACCTCGGAGAAGGCGCGGACGGTCGCGGGCGCCGGAGTGCTCTGCTGGGCGGACATCACTCGCCTCCTCGGATGACGATGGTCGACGTGGCGGTGCAGACGGCCTCGCCCTGCTCGGTGGCCAGCTCGGTGCGGGTGGTGACCATCGCGTGGCCGCCGGCCTCGCGCACGGTGTCGACGTGCAGCGTGCCGACGACGGCGTCACCGGCCGTCAGGGGGCGGTGGTGGGTGAAGCGCTGCTCTCCGTGCACGACACGCGAGAAGTCGATCCCGGCGTCGGGGTCGCCGATCAGCTGCGCATCGCACTGCTGGGCGATCAGCACCGCGAAGGTCGGCGGGGCGATGACGTCGGCGTAGCCGCGGGCCCGGGCCACGTCGGCATCGACGTGCACGGGGTCCGAGGAGCCGACCGCCTCGGCGAACTCGCGGATCTTGGCGGCACTGACCCGATAGGTCTCGGTGGGCGGGTAGACCCGGCCCTGGAAGTCTGCGTTCACCGGCATACGGGCACCCTACCGACCGGCGCCGACGGGAGCCTGCGCTGCCCACCGGGCCGGGCCGGGTCGGTGTGGGCCGGGCCGGGCCGGGTCGGTGTGAGCCGGGGAACGACAACGCTCCCCCGGCCCGATGGGCCGAGGGAGCGGTCGACGTGCGTCGGGCTCAGCGGGTCTCGCGGTGCTCCGTGTGCTTGCCGCACTTCGGGCAGAACTTGTTCATCCCGAGACGGTCGGGGTTGTTCCGACGGTTCTTCTTGGTGATGTAGTTGCGGTCCTTGCAGTCCACACACGCCATCGTGATCTTCGGACGGACGTCGCTGCTCTTGCTGGCCACGGCAACCTGCTCTTTCGGAAACGTACTCGGGTGTTCGGTCGTCTTGCGACGGGTGTCGCGCGGCGCGTCACGCGTTCCGGGCTCCCGGGGTGGCACGCAGGCGCGACGTCCAAGGTTACGCGACACCCCGATGATTAGAGAAATCCGTCCGGGTGCACGCGGAAGTGGTAGCGGGAGCGGGGCTCGATCCCGCGACCTCACGATTATGAGTCGTGCGCTCTAACCAGCTGAGCTACCCCGCCATGGGCTGTCGTCCCCCGGCACCGCCGCGACTGCGACGGGCCGGGAAGCGACCGACCAGAGCCCCAATAGGGAATCGAACCCTAGACCTTTTCCTTACCATGGAAACGCTCTGCCGACTGAGCTATTGGGGCACGGCCGACCCCGTGAAAGCGTCTCGAGAACGCCCTCAGGTCGACCTGTTGTGCGACGGTGAGACTACACGGTCGGCGGCGCGGATACGAAATCGACCTCGAAGCCTGCGACGTCCGAGGTCGACCGGCCCCCGACTGGCAGGATCAGGTCATGAGCGAGTCGCCGCCGCCCGACGAGCAGCTGCACGAGCAGCCCGTGCTGCCAGCCGTGGTGGCGTCGCCGGAGGCGCCCGACCAGCCCCGCGGGCCGACCCACGCGACCGACGTGCGGGTCCGCTTCGACCGGCAGAGCGTGTGGCGGGCGGGGTGGACGATCGTCGGTGTCGTGGCCCTCGCGGCCCTCGCCAAGTGGGTGCTCGACGACGGCGGCAGCGTCATCTTCACCCTGGTCATGTCGATGATCGCCGCGATCGCCATGGAACCGGCAGTGGCACGCCTGTCCCTTCGGATGAGGCGAGGGGTCGCCACCTTCCTCGTCATGTTCGGCACCCTCGTCCTCATCATCGTCTTCCTCATCGCCTTCGGACAGCTGCTCGCCGAGCAGCTCGCGACCCTCGTGCGCTCGATCCCCGAGCTGCTGCGCCAGGTGACGACCTGGGCCAGCGAGCAGTTCGGGATGTCGCTCGACTACGAGACGATCCTCAAGGAGCTCGGGATCGGCACGTCGGCGCTGACCTCGGCCGCAACGAGCCTGGCGGGCGGGCTGGTGGGCGCGGTCGCGACCGTCGTGGGGGCCGCCTTCAGCAGTCTGACGTTCGCCTTCTTCACCTTCTACCTCTCGGCCGACCAGCCGCGTCTGCGCCGCTGGGTTGCCCGCCTCGCGCCGCCACGTCGCCAGGAGATGCTGACCACCGCCTGGGAGCTGGCCATCATCAAGACGGGCGGCTACGTCTCGGCGCGGCTCGTCCTGGCCGCCATCTGCGGCGGTCTCTCGGCGGCCTTCATGCTCGTCATCGGCATGCCGTACTGGCTGGCCCTCGGCATCTGGACCGGCGTCGTGGCGCAGTTCGTGCCGACCGTCGGCACCTACATCGCGATCGCGCTCCCCGTCTTCGTCGGGCTCGTCGGCGAGCAGCCGTGGCAGGGCGTGGCCATGCTCGTCTTCGCCCTCGTCTACCAGCAGATCGAGAACCTGACGCTCGAGCCGAGGATCTCGGCCCAGGCGGTGGACGTCCACCCCGCGGTGTCGTTCGCGGCGGTGCTCTTCGGAGCGGCCCTCTTCGGCGTCGCCGGGGCGTTCGTGGCCGTGCCGGTCGCGGCCCTGATGCTCGCGCTCTTCGAGATCTACTCCCGCACCTACGAGCTGACGCCGGAGCTCGCGGCGACCGTGCCGGGGGAACGACCGGCGGAGTCGGACGAGGACGACGAGGACGACGCCACCGCCGCGCAGGCGCGCCGGCTGGTCGAGCGGGTGCGCCAGCGGCTGCGCCGCGCCTGACCGTCCCGTCCGCCCGGGCCGGCGGTCGGGTGAGACGTGGTCAGTCGGCGTCGCCGTGGGCGTCGAGCGCGTCCCGGGCCGCCGCCTCCTGCCGCTCTCGCCGATCGCGTATGCCGACCGCCTCGTCGAGCTCGCCCGTGACCTTCTCGAGCCGCGCCCTCGCGGTCGCGAGCCGCCGTTCGAGATCGGCGATGCCCTCGGTCACCTCCTCCTGGCGAGCCGTCAGGACGGCGACCTGCCGGTCGGCGGCGCGCAGCTCGGCGCGAGCGGCGTCGAGGGCTGTCTGGAGCCGTGCCCGCTCGGCGGTGCGCCGGCTGCGACGCCGCTCCTCGAGGTCGACGGGATCGCCTCCCCCGCCGGGCACCACGGACAACGACGGCCGGGCGGCGGCGTCGTCCTCGGGCTCCCCGTCGACGCCCTCGAGGGCCACGACGTCGGCGAGGTCCACCGAGCCGAACCCGGAGTAGCTGAGGGCCTTGACGAGTGCCCCGGTGAGGACGGACGCCTCAGCCTCCTCGTCGGCGATGAGGGCCGTGAGCGTCTCGCGCACCTCCTGCGAGACGCCCGCCCCGAGCCTCTGGCCCTCGTCGGCGGCGACCTCGGCGATGCGGTCGCCGACGGCGTCGACCCGGCGTGCCCGCTCCCGGCCGAGGAGCCTGAGCTGGTCGGCGTCGAGGGTGCGCTGCGCCTCACGCAGCAGGGCCGCGAACGACCGCAGCTCGTCGAGCTCGTCGCGGTGCTCGCGGACGAAGTGGTTGACCGCCCACGCAGCAACCGTCGGCTTGCGCAGTGCACCGATGGAGGAGGCGAGCGCCTTCTCGCCGGCCGACTTCGCCTGGGCCACCAGCTCGGAACGCAACGGCGTGAACCGAGCGGGTGGGACGGCATACAGCTGCTCGACGGCGGCGCGCAGGTGCAGGATCACCCGTGCATCCTCCCGCAAACCCGCTGGTGCGCACGCCGACGGACGGGCAGGCTGGGCGGGTGATCTGGATCTGTGCCACGTGTGCCGTCGAGACCGACGACCTTCCGACACCTCCCGACTCGTGCGCCGTCTGCGAGGACGAGCGACAGTGGGTGCCCGCCTCGGGGCAGCGATGGACCACCCTCGAGGAGCTGCGCGGGCGAGGGACGCGCATCACCGTGAGAGAGGTCGAGACCGACCTCTGGGGCCTGCGCGCCGACCCCGAGGTCGGCATCGGGCAGCAGACGATGGTCGTGCGCGTGCCCGAGGGCGTGCTCCTGTTCGACTGCGTCGGCTACGTCGACGACACGGCCCTGGACCACGTGCGCTCGCTCGGCCCGACCCTGGCCGTGGCCGCGAGCCACCCCCACATGTACGGCGTGCAGACCGAGTGGGCGCGGGCGCTCGGGGGCGTGCCGGTGCTCGTCGCGTCGGCCGACGCCGAGTGGGTGCGCCGCCGCGACCCGCTCGTCGAGCTCTACGACGACCGGCGCGAGGTGGCCCCGGGGCTCACCCTGCACCGCGTCGGTGGTCACTTCCGCGGCCAGGCCGTCGTCGAGTGGACCTCAGGCGCCGACGGACGCGGTGTGCTGCTCGCCGGCGACGCAGTCTTCCCCAACCCGGACCGGCGGTCGGTCAGTTTCATGAGGAGCTATCCGAACCGGATCCCCTTGTCGGGCAACGTGGTGCAGCGCATCGCCGGTCAGCTGGAGCGGCTGCACTTCGACCGTCTCTACAACAACTTCGGCGCCGTCGTGCCGACGGACGCCAAGACGGTGCTCAGGCACTCGGCCGACCGCCACGCGGCATGGACGCGCGGGGACTTCGACCACCTGACCTGAGAGCGGCGCCTCAGCCGGCGTCGAGGGAGGACTCCTTGTGCGCCGCCCTGGCGCCCGTCTTGCTCGACTCGACGATCCAGTACGGCTCGTCCCGGGAGGCCTTGAAGGTCTGCCCGTCGAACGTGAACTCCGAGACCCTCCTCTCGACGGCCGTGCCCGTGGTGCGGCCCTGCGAGGTGTTCCAGTGGACGGTGTCGCCCTTGCTGATCGCCATGGACACGATCAGAACATGCCCACCCCGCCCGTGCCAGAGGCGCCGCGACCGGGTAGGACCACGGGGACGGCGTCGTCCGGCGCCGCGGCACACCCTGTGGAGGAGCAGCCATGAGCGACAACCCGCTGGACCCCGTGAGCGACGACCCGACGACAGAGGGTCCCGCTGACGGCGGAGCCGACACGAGCAGCCACGACGGCGGTGCCGACGGAGGCGCCGACGGCGAGGGCCCCGCTGACGGCGGAGCCGACACGAGCAGCCACGACGGCGGTGCCGACGGAGGCGCGGACGCCGAGGGCCCCGCTGACGGCGGAGCCGACACGAGCAGCCACGACGGCGGTGCCGACGGAGGCGCCGGAGCAGACCCGACCAGCTCGATCTGATGTCTGCTGGCACCACGAGCCGAGTGCCCGCGCGCGAGCGTGGGCGCTCGGCGCTCCAGCGTCTCGTCTCCCTCGATGCGGACGAGTTCGCCCGTGACCACTGGGCGCGCACGCCCGTGGTCACGCGAGCAGCCGACCTGCCGGACGGGCTGCTCGACCTCTTCGGCGAAGGGTCGGTCGACGAGCTCGTGTCACGGCGCGGTCTGCGAGCGCCCTTCCTCCGGGTCGCCCAGAAC
This sequence comes from Terrabacter ginsenosidimutans, assembly GCF_039539425.1. Lineage (NCBI taxonomy): Bacteria > Bacillati > Actinomycetota > Actinomycetes > Micrococcales > Intrasporangiaceae > Terrabacter > Terrabacter ginsenosidimutans. Next base: position 94,536 of record NZ_BAABDC010000001.1, read on the forward strand.
GGCCGGACCCTCGGCGACCGGGAGTTCACCGAGGGCGGCGGCGTCGGCGCCTCCGTCGCCGACCAGGTGAGTGACGACAAGCTGCTCCACCTCTTCGCGGGCGGGGCGACCATCGTGCTGCAGGGGCTGCACCGCACCTGGGGTCCGCTCATCGACTTCACGCAGCAGCTGGCGGAGGAGCTGGGCCACCCGGTCCAGGCCAACGCCTACGTCACGCCCAGCCAGAACACCGGCTTCAGCGACCACTACGACGTGCACGACGTCTTCGTGCTCCAGATGGCCGGCGAGAAGCGCTGGCGCGTCAGGCCGCCCGTGCTCGACTCGCCCCTGCGCGACCAGCCGTGGACCAACCATCGCGCCCAGGTCGAGGAGGCCGGCCGTCGCTCCCCGGACCACGACTTCACCCTGCGCCCCGGCGACGTGCTCTACCTCCCGCGCGGGTGGATCCACTCGGCGACCGCACTGGGCGGGGTCAGCACCCACCTGACCCTCGGCGTCCACGTCTGGACCCGGCGCCACGTCGCCGACGAGCTCATCGCGATCGCCCTGGCCGAGGCCAGTCGCGACGAACGCGTGCGAGCGTCGCTGGCCGTCGCGCCGACTGGCTTCGACCACCAGGCCATCGCCCCTGACGTCGAGCTCGTGCGTGCCGCCCTCGTGCGCGCGCTGAGCGAGATCGACACGGCCGCCGTGGTCGACGCCCTCGAGGCCCGAGCCCGCGGCACCCAGCGTGCCGCCCCCATCGGTCCGCTGGCGCAGGTGGCCGCCGCCGAGGCTCTCAGACCGGAGACGACGCTCCAGCTCCGTCCGCACGTGGCCGCGCGGCTCGTGCCCTCAGGCGACGGTCCGGCGCGGCTGCGCAGCCGCCTCGCCGACTTCCCGGTCGAGACCCACGACGTCGGCACCTTCGTGGCTCTCGTCGCGGGCGGCGTCCTGCGTGCCGACATGGTCGGCCTGGACCTCGCGCGCCGGCTCATGCTCGCCGGCCTGCTGGTCGTCGCCGACTGAGGGCCATCCGTGGCCTCTCGACGTGAACGCACGGGCCATCCGTGGCCTCTCGACGTGAACGCACGGGCCATCCGTGGCCTCTCGACGTGAACGCAGGGGCCATCCGTGGCCTCTCGACGTCTTGAACCGTCGAAGGGCCACGAATGGCCCCCCTGCGACCGTCGAGAGGCCGCGAACCAGGATGCGGCCTCGCCCTGTCGATGTGTGTCAGGGCCCCATGGCGTCGGTCAGGACGGCCCGGGCTCCGACGAGGGACGGGCCGTACCAGGTGAGGAGGCGTCCGCTGACGAGGGCGGTGCGGGCCCGAGCGAAGGCCTCCGGACCGTCGGCGGCCGTGAAGACATAGGGCTCGTCGGGGAGCAGCACGACGAGGCCATCGCGGTCGAGGTCCGCCACCTCGACGTGGGGGTAGCGCTCCGACGCGTCGGAGAGGACGTTGCGCCACCCGAGCCGCGACACGAGGTCGCCCGTGAAGGTGTCGCGTCCGACGGCCATCCACGGGTCGCGCCAGATCGCCACGGCGACGTCGACGACCGGCTCGGGCACCGGACCGCCCCACTCGTCACGGGCCGCGACGAGCCAGTCGGGCGTGCCGACCTCGAGCGCCTCGACGAAGAGTCGTTCGAGCGAGTCGAGCGCCTCCGGCACCGTCTCGATGTCGGTGACCCAGACGGGTATGCCGTCGGCCCGCAGCCGACGCACGTCGAGCTCGCGGTTCTCCTCCTTGTTGGCCACGACGAGGTCGGGGCGCAGCGCCGCGATGGCAGCACGGTCGGGATTCTTGGTGCCACGAACCCGTTGCACCGCAAGGTCGCTCGGGTGCGTGCACCAGTCGGTGGCGCCGACGAGCCGTTCCGCGCAGGTCGTCGCCAGCGCCTCGGTGATCGACGGCACCAACGACACGACCCGGCGTGGCGGCGCGGGCAACGACACGGCATACGCAAGGTCGTCGGTCAGCGTCAGTGGCGGCATGGTGTGGCCTCTCGACGGGTGGCGGTGGGCCAAACGTGGCCTCTCGACGGTTGAGGAGGGGCCGAACGTGGCCTTTCGACGGTTGAAGAGGGGGTGGGGTCAGACGTTGCGGCGGTACTGACCGCCGACCTCGAAGAAGGCCTCGGTGACCTGCTGGAGCGAGCACACCCGCGCCGCTCGCATGAGGACGTCGAAGACGTTGCCACCCTCGATCGCCACGGCCTTGAGCTCCTCGAGCGCAGCCTCGGCCTCGACCTCGTGCGCCGCCCGGAACGCGCGCACCCGCGAGAGCTGGCCCTGCTTCTCCTCCTCGGTGCCGCGGGCGAGGACGACCTTGCGGGGCGTCTCCCCCTCGTGCGGGCTGCGGAAGGTGTTGACGCCGATGATCGGCAGGCTGCCGTCGTGCTTGCGGTGCTCGTAGAGCATCGACTCGTCCTGGATGCGTCCGCGCTGGTAGCCGGTCTCCATGGCGCCGAGCACGCCGCCGCGCTCGGTGATGCGGTCGAACTCCTTGAGCACCGCCGCCTCGACGAGGTCGGTGAGCTCGTCGATGACGAAGGAGCCCTGGAGCGGGTTCTCGTTCATCGCGAGGCCCCACTCACGGTTGATGATGAGCTGGATGGCGAGCGCGCGCCGCACCGACTCCTCGGACGGGGTGGTGACCGCCTCGTCGAAGGCGTTGGTGTGCAAGGAGTTCGCGTTGTCGTAGATCGCGATGAGCGCCTGGAGCGTCGTGCGGATGTCGTTGAAGTCCATCTCCTGCGCGTGGAGCGAGCGACCCGACGTCTGCACGTGGTACTTCAGCTTCTGCGACCGCTCCCCTGCGCCGTACTTCTCCTTCATGGCGACCGCCCAGATGCGGCGTGCGACCCGGCCGAGCACGGAGTACTCGGGGTCCATGCCGTTGCTGAAGAAGAAGCTGAGGTTGGGCGCGAAGTCGTCGACGGCCATGCCGCGCGCGAGGTAGCTCTCGACGTAGGTGAAGCCGTTGGCGAGGGTGAAGGCGAGCTGGCTGATGGGGTTGGCCCCGGCCTCGGCGATGTGGTAACCGGAGATGGAGACCGAGTAGAAGTTGCGGACCTTCCGCTCGATGAACCACTCCTGGATGTCGGCCATCATCTTGAGGCTGAACTCGGTGCTGAAGATGCAGGTGTTCTGGCCCTGGTCCTCCTTGAGGATGTCGGCCTGCACCGTGCCGCGGACGTTGGCGAGGGCGTATGCCGTGAGCTCGTCGCGCTCGGCGTCGCCCGGCTCCCTGCCCTCCCGCGCCCGGAAGGCGTCGACCTGCTGGTCGATGGCGGTGTTGAGGAAGAAGGCGAGGATCGTCGGCGCGGGTCCGTTGATCGTCATCGAGACGCTCGTCGTCGGGGACACGAGGTCGAAGCCGTCGTAGAGCGCCTTCATGTCGTCGAGCGTGGCGACGGAGACGCCCGAGGTGCCGACCTTGCCGTAGACGTCGGGGCGAGGGTCGGGGTCGCGGCCGTAGAGGGTCACCGAGTCGAAGGCCGTCGACAGGCGGGTGGCGGGCTGGCCCTCGGAGACCAGCTTGAACCGGCGGTTGGTGCGGAACGGGTCGCCCTCGCCCGCGAACATGCGCGCCGGGTCCTCACCCTCGCGCTTGAACGGGAAGACTCCGGCGGTGAAGGGGTAGTAGCCGGGGAGGTTCTCGCGACGCAGGAAGCTGACGAGCTCGCCGTGGTCGCGGTAGCGCGGGAGCGAGACGCGAGGGATCTTGTTGCCCGACAAGGACTCCCGGGTCAACGCGTTGCGGATCTCCTTGCCCCGGATGCTGACGACCTGCTCGTCGCCGGAGTAGGACTCGACGACGGACGGCCACGCCGCCAGGGCGCCGGCCACGTCAGTCGGCACGTCGGTGCGGGCCTCGTCCAGCAGGGCCTCCACGGCCCGGACGGCACTCTCTGCACTGTCGACGTCGTCGGCCGCGGCGGCGGCCGCGAGCTCGCCCCGCACCGACTCGAGCCGCTGCACCCGGCTCGCCGCGGCGGCATACCGCTCGGTGGCCTCGTGGTAGCCGCGGACGGTGTCGCTGATCTCGGCGAGGTAGCGCACCCGAGAGGCGGGCACGATGGTCGCGATGCGCGTGGACTGCTTGGTGGCGACCCGCGGCAGGACCCCCTCCTCGACGGGCATCCCCTTGTCGGACAGCAGGTCTCGCAGCTCCTGGTAGAGCGCCGTGACCCCGTCGTCGTTGAAGGTGGCGGCCGACGTGCCGTAGACGGGCATGTCGGCGGGGCCCTTGCCGAAGGCCTCGCGGTTGCGCACCATCTGCCGGCCGACGTCACGCAGGGCGTCCTCGGCGCCCCGCCGCTCGAACTTGTTGATGGCGACGACGTCGGCCCGGTCGAGCATGTCGATCTTCTCGAGCTGGCTGCTGGCCCCGAACTCGGGCGTCATGACGTAGAGCGAGACGTCGGCGTAGTGGACGATGGCGGCGTCGCCCTGGCCGATGCCCGGCGTCTCGAGGATCACGAGGTCGAACCCGGCCGCGCGCACGATGTCGAGGACGTCGTCGAGGTGGGTCGGGACCTGGGAGCCGCCACGCGTCGCGAGGCTGCGGAAGAAGACGCGGTCGCCGTCGAGCGAGCTCATGCGGATGCGGTCGCCGAGCAGGGCGCCGCCGCCGCGGCTGCGGGTCGGGTCGATGGCGAGGACGGCCACGCGCAGCTTGTCCTGCTGGTCCAGGCGCAGGCGGCGGATCAGCTCGTCGGTGAGGCTCGACTTGCCGGACCCGCCGGTGCCGGTGATGCCGAGGACCGGGACGCGCCGGCGGCCGGCGGCCTCGCGGATGCGCGTCAGGGTCACCTCGTCGATGTCGCCCTCCTGGGCGCCCGTGATGGCACGCGCGACGGCGGCTCGCTCACCGGCGAGGACCGCCTCCACCGACGCGGCCATGGTCTCCCACGGGTCGAAGTCGCAGTCGGCGACGACGGTGTTGATCATCCCCGCGAGCCCGAGGCGCTGGCCGTCCTCGGGGCTGAAGATCGTGACCCCGGACTCGCGCAGCCGCGCGATCTCCTCGGGGACGATGACTCCGCCACCACCGCCGACGACGCGGATGTGGCCGGCGCCGTTCTCCTTGAGCAGCCGCACGAGGTACTCGAAGTACTCGACGTGGCCGCCCTGGTAGGAGCTGACGGCGACACCCTGCACGTCCTCCTCGATCGCCGCGTCGACGACCTCCTGGACCGAGCGGTTGTGCCCGAGGTGGATCACCTCGGCGCCCTGCGTCTGCATGATGCGCCGCATGATGTTGATCGACGCGTCGTGCCCGTCGAAGAGGCTGCTCGCGGTGACGAGCCGGACGTGGTGGGTCGGCTGGTGCAGGTCGCGCTTCGGTGCGTCAGACATGCGAAAATACTAGGACTTCCTACTAATGGACGTCAACGCGTCTGCGACCCTACGATGGCGCCATGAGTGCGCAGACCAGTGCGGCAGCCGGGGCGGCCGGTCCCGGCAGCACGGGCACCACGGTCCCTGCCGGCGTCGCGGCGGGCTCGGGGCTCGGCTTCGACCCCATCGCCCGGGCGCGCGAGCAGTGGGTCGAGCAGGGGTGGGGGCAAGCCGCCGACGGCATGGCCGCCATCACCTCGCTCATGCGGGCCCACCAGATCGTCCTGGCCCGGGTCGAGGCCACGCTCAAGCCGCTCGGCGTCACCTTCGCGCGCTACGAGGTGCTCATGCTGCTGTGGTTCAGCCGTCGCGGCTCGCTGCCGATGAAGGTCATCGGCAGTCGCCTGCAGGTGCACCCGACGAGCGTCACCAACGCCGTCGACCGGCTCGAGGACGCCGGGCTCGTCACCCGCTCGACCCATCCGGAGGACCGGCGGGCCATGCTCGTGGCCCTGACGGCCGAAGGTCGAGAGCTCGCCGAGCGCGCGACCAAGGCCCTCAACACCGAGGTCTTCGAGCAGCCCGACCTCGGCGCGACGGACGTGCGGTCGCTCGTCGACGTGCTGACCAGGCTGCGGCGCGACGCCGGCGACTTCTGAGCCCGAGCAGACAGAGGAGTTCTAGCAGCCCGAGCACCCTGAAAGCAGCAGCCTGAGAACCCGGACCGTCCCGACAGTCGCTACGGGGCCGTCCGGTCCTGGTGCTGGTCGAGCAGGGCCCGGATCTCGCTCTCGGGGTAGCGGCGGTGCCCGCCCAGGGTGCGCAGCGCGTTGAGCTTGCCCGACCTGGCCCAGCGGCTCACGGTCTTGGGGTCCACGCGGAAGATCGTCGCGACCTCCGCCGGGGTGAGCAGTCTCTCGACCACCGTGTTGTCGCCGTCCATGTGAGCCGCCTTGCCGGACGCAGCACCGAGTGGAGGGGTCACGGACTCGGGGCTGGCTGCTCAACCCCGGTCTGACGGACCGATGGACGACCAGGGGGCGTCCGTCGTGCCGACGCCCCCACGCTACGGGCAGTTGATTTGATGATCAAGCCACCAGACTGGCGAACGATGTGTCTGGCATGGTGGGAGCATGAGCGACGCGGCCCGCGACACCGCGACGGCTGCTCTCCGCGAGCTGATCCTCGCCGGAGAGCGGTACCGCATCGCGGTGGCGAACCACCTCGGCCTCACGGTCAACGAGAGCCGCGCCATCAGTCACCTGCTGGCCCGCGGCCCTCTGGGCCAGACCGACCTCGCGACGGCCCTGGGACTGACGACGAGCTCGACGACGACGCTCGTCGACCGGCTGGAGCGGCTCGAGATGGTCGTGCGGGTCCCCGACCCGCACGACCGCCGACGCAGCACCGTCGAGATCCCGGAGTCGGGACGGCGCCGGCTGAGCGAGGTGCGTGACTGGATGCCGCACGCCTTCGACGAGCTGGGCGCGACCGACCTCCCGGGCGTGGCCAGGCTGCTCGAGACGATCGCGGGCTCCCTCCTCACGGTGACGAGCGACATCGAGGCCTCACGGCCGCCGGCGCCGGGCCGCCGTCGACGTCACTGAGGCCGTCGAGCAGACCGGTGGGGCGAAGGACGACCCTCAGCCGATGGCGCGGTCGAGGAAGGCGTTGCCGAAGACGCGGTCCGGGTCGACGCGGTCCCGCAGCGCCCTGAAGTCGGCCATCCGCGGGTAGAGCGGCTCGAGCTCACGCACCCCGGCGACGAAGCACTTGCCCCAGTGCGGACGGGCCCCGAGCGGCAGGAGAGCGTCCTCGACCGCGGGCAGCACGGCATACACCCGCGCGGGGTCGCGCACCCACGTGAAGTGCACGCCGACGACATCGCGGCCGTAGGAGCTGCTGAGCCAGTGCCTGTCGGCGGCGACCGCGCGCAGCTCGGACACCAGCAGCACCGGCGCCAGGCGGTCGTGCAGGCCGCGCAGTCGCTCGACTGCGGTCAGGGCGAGCTCGCGAGGCAGGAGGTACTCGCTCTGGAGCTCCTCGCCGCGGCTGGGCGTGAACTCCATGCGGAAGTGGGGCAGCCGGTCGAGCCACGCGCCGGGGACCCCGCCCTGCTGGGTCACCGACTCCACCGCGCCGCCCTCGAGCATGTGCAGGGTGCTCGTCGCGACCCGTGCCCCGCGCAGCTGGGCCGGCGTCTCGCCGATACGACTCTTGAGCCACACCTGCTCGATCCCCGAGTCCGCCCACCGGGTGAAGAGGCTGACGCTGGAGGCGCTGCTGGTGACCGTGTCGATGTCGTCCGCCAGCGCCTCCCACGACAGCCCGGTGTAGACGTCCTGGCGCACGTCGTAGGTCGGCTCGATCTCCAGGGTGACCGCGGCGACGACCCCGAAGGCGCCGAGCGCGACGACGCTGCCCTCGAAGTCGGCGTCCCCACGGCTCACCGTCCGCAGCTCACCCTCGGGACCGACGATGTCGAGGGAGACGACCGCCGTTGCGAGAGAGCCGTTCCGGGCTCCGGAGCCGTGAGTGCCCGTGGCGACGGCACCGGCGACGGAGATGTGCGGCAACGAGGCGAGGTTGCCGAGCGCCCACCCGGACGCCTGGAGCCGGGTCGCGACGTCGCCGTATGCCGCGTGCCCCGTCACGCGAGCCGTGCGGTTCGCCGCGTCGACCTCGACCGTCGTCGGCAGGTCGACGAGCGACACGAGCACGCCGTCGTCGGTGTCGGTGATGTCGGTCAGGTCGGTGAAGCTGTGTCGTGAGCCCAGGGCGCGCACGCGCGGCGCAGCGGCCACGACCTCCTGCAGGTGCTCCACCGAACGGACTCGCTCGATGCGCCCCCGGTAGGTGTGGTTGCCCGCCCAGTTCGTCTCCGCCATCCGGTCAGTCTGCCCTCCGGCGCGGCCGCCCATGCGTCACAGCGTGCGGCGAGACGGTGGTAGGCGGCGCTCCAGCGCAGCTCCTGGCGGCGGCTCGCGGGGGTGGTGTCCGCGTCGATGACGACGAGCTCGGGCGCGGCTCCCGCCCGGCGCATGCGACGGGCAGACGCGGCAGCTCCTCATCGGTCTCGACGCCGTCGATCCCGTTGAGACCGCGGGGACGTATGCCGCCGAGGCGAGCTTCCAGCGCCTCCCGGGCCTGTCGAACCCCAAGGGCGTGTCACGGCGGTCGGCGGCACCGCCCGGGTCATACGTTCGCCACGACAAGGGTCGCCTCGTCGTGGGGCACGCCTCGGGCTCGAAGTCGACCTTCTTCCTCGGCTGAACCGCCGGCTCGCGAACGACACCCCGCAGGAGCGCCGCATGACCCCCACCACCCCGACGTCGATCGAGCTGCGCGCCGACGGCCTGCTGCTCGAGGTGGTGCCGGCCGGCGCCGCGGTCCGCCGTCTCGTCCTGCTCGACGGGGAGGACGAGACGGACGTGGTGCTCGGCTTCGACGACGCATCGCTCTACGGCACGGGCCGCGACTACCTCGGCGCGACGATCGGCCGCTACGGCAACCGCATCGCCGGGGCGCGCTTCACCCTGGACGGCGTCGAGCACCGGCTCAGCCCCAACGAGAACGGCAACACGCTGCACGGCGGCGCCGACGGCTTCGACCAGCGCGCCTGGACGGTGGTCGAGCACGGCGAGAGCCACGTGACCCTCACGCTGCACAGCCCGGACGGGGACCAGGGCTTCCCCGGCGCCCTGGACGTCGCCGTGACCTACTCCGTCACGGCGGGCGTCGTCCGCATCGACTATGCGGCCACGACCGACTCCGACACCGTCGTGAGCCTCACCAACCACACGTACTTCAACCTCGACGGTGAGGGCAGCGGCCCCGTGGACGCGCACCGGCTGACGGTGTCGGCCGACGCGTACACCCCCGTCGACGGCGAGCTCGTCCCCACGGGCGAGATCCGCGACGTCACGGGAACGCCCTTCGACCTGCGCCGGCCCACGGTGATCGCCGACGCCCTCGCCGGCGACGACGTGCAGCTCGTCCGCGGGCAGGGCATCGACCACAACTTCGCCGTGGACGGGACGAACCTGCGCCATGTCGCCACCCTGCGGGGGACCTCCGGGCGCGCGCTCGAGGTCATGAGCGACCAGCCCGGCGTGCAGGTCTACACCGGTGCCCACTTCGATGGCACGGTCATCGGGACGTCGGGGACGGCATACGGTCCGCGGGCGGGAATCGCCTTGGAGACACAGGGTTTTCCCGACGCGCCCAACCACGCGGACTTCCCGTCGGCGCGCCTGCGCCGCGGCGACCGCTATGCGAGCACGACGACCTGGCGCTTCGGTCGCGACGCCTAGTGGCGTCGCCGGTGGCCGCGCTCCTCGTGCAGCTCCGGGTGGACGTCCTCGGGCAGCTCCTCGGGCTCCGCACCCTCACCGGGACGGGCGACGCCCCAGCCGTCCGGCGTGATGGTGTCGACCGGCGGGTTGCCCACGAGGTGGGACCGCTCGGCGCCCTCGGGATGGTCCCGCCGCGCCCGCTCGGTGTCGTCCCGGTGCCCATTGAGGGACTCGTTCACATCACGGCCACGCCAGACGTGGCGGGGACCGACGACGACGAGCCCGATCCCGAGGATCACGACGACCGCCAGCATGACGAAGAGCCCAACACGATCACCCATGGCACCTCCCGGGTCCGATCCACCTGTCTCGACGGTACTCCGGTACAGCGACGGACGGACGGGAAATGTCCCAGTGGGTCCCCGCAGCCAGGGTCAGGTCTGGTCGGGCGAGTTCCCGACGTCGTTGGGCCGGGCACGCAGGGGGTCGCGCGCGTCGGGAGTCCGGCCACCGGCTCCAGCCCCGGCGACGGCGGTGCCCTCACCGGACGACGAGAGCGTGTCGATGGGTGGGTTGCCCACGAGTCGGTCCGTGTCGGGAGGTGCCACGGGTCGACCGTCGGCGGCCTCGACCTCGGGGTTCAGGGTCTCGTGCTCGACGTCGTCCCTGGTGCGCCGCCGCGGTCGCATGACGAGCAGGATCATCACCAGGAGGACGGCGACGCCCAGCATCACCAGAAGTCCTACGCGGTCGCCCATGTCTCTCCCTCGCTCGGTGGTCGGTGACTCCTGGGACGTACCCAGCGACATGACAACGAGACCGGACGGGACGTGGAGACCGCTGCGGTGGTCGATCAGTCGCCGCGCGAGGGGGGCTCGCCCGTAGCCTGGGCCACTCTCGCCGCACGTTCGCGCTCGAGCCGAGCCTTGGGGTCGTTGCCCTCGCCGAGCTGCGCCGGACCGAAGACCGTGAGCCCGATGAGGCGCAGCCGGTAGCCGATGCGGTAGCCGATGGACAGTCCCCTGCTGGGTCCCGAACGTCTCACGAGATAGCTCCTCAGTAGTTTGTGCACTAACTGTTAGTGTACACATCAACGACCACTCCTCCGGAGGACGACTGCGATGGCGACGAGAACACCGACGACCCCACGGACCGGGCCCGGCACGACCGGCGCGTCACCGGACGACCTCCTGCGGCTCGACCGCCAGGTGTGCTTCGCCCTCGCGGTGGCCGCGCGCAACGTCATCGCGCTCTACCGACCCGTGCTCGAGCCGCTCGGCCTGACCCACCCGCAGTACCTCGTGATGCTGGCCCTCTGGGAGCGCTCACCGCTGACCGTGCGTGAGATCGGTCGGCTCATCAGCCTCGAACCGGCCACGCTCTCACCCCTGCTGAAGCGCCTCGAGAGCGCGGGACTCGTCACGCGCGACCGTCACCCGCACGACGAGCGCGCCCTCGCCATCACCCTGACCGAGCGGGGGCGACGCCTCCGCGAGCAGGCCCTCGACGTGCCACCACAGATCGTCGCCAGCCTGGGCATGGACATCGAGGAGCTGCAGGCCCTGCACGGCTCACTGAGCCGCGTCATCGCGGCCACGACGACCGACGGCTGAGCCCGCACCCTGCCCCACGCCCTCGGCCCGCTCAGGCACCCGTCGGACGCTGCGAGGCGGCCGCGGCGCCGAGGTCCGACAGCTGGAGCCGGTGCACCGGGTCGTGGTCGACGACGACGCGCTCGTCGACCTGCAGGTCCGGCCCGACCCGGACGAGGACACCGGGATCGAGCATCCGCCACCCGGGGTCGTCGTCGAGGCGCTCGCTCGCGACGACGACGCTCGGGGCGTCACCCAGCTCGTCGCTGACGACGCGCGTGCCGGCCGCGCTGCGGTGGTCGAGCCCCGCCGCCGGGTGGCGCCGGTCGAGGATCCAGAGCGCGTGCGTGTCGGGGTAACGGCACGCCCACAGGTCGGAAGGGGTCGCGAGGACGAGGTTGACGGCATACACGGGCAGGTGTTCGGCCACCCACCCCAGCGCCCGTTCGATGCCGACGCCGACGTCGCCCCCGGCCGCCGCCGTCTCCGAGGTCACGAGCGCGAAGAGGCGCTCCGAGTCGGTGTCGCCCCGGACCAGCGACATCGCGTCACCGAGGTGGCGCTCGAGCTCGGGCAGTCCCTCGAGGACGCCGTTGTGCGCGAAGACCCGCCCGTCGAACTCGAACGGGTGGGTGTTCTCCGGAGTGGGGTCGCTGCCGGACGAATGGCGCACGTGTGCGACGAAGGTCGAGCTGCGCCGCTCCCTGGCCTCGCTCGCGAACGCGGGATCGTGCCATGCCGCGAGCGGCTGCTTCTCCACGACCGGGCGGCCGGCCTCGTCGAACGTGCCGAGCCCCGTGCCATCCGGGTTGGCGTGCGACTGACGGCTCAGGCTGTCATCGGCGTCGAGCAGCCAGAAGGTCGCGGACACCCGTGCTTGGCCGGCGCTCATCCCGAAGAGGCGACACACGGCTACCGGCTCTCCATGGCTTCCTTGGCCTTGGCGATGGCGAAGCCCCAGCCCTGGGCGAGCTTGGGCTTCGGCGGGATCGCGACCTCGTCGGGGTTGGTCACGACGTCGAGCAGCACCGGGCCGTCGGCGGCGAGCGCCCACGTGACGGCCGCCTCGAGCTGCTCGGGCTCGGTGACCCGGCGGCTCGCGAGCCCCATCGCGGCGGCGACGGCCGCGAGGTCGGGGTTGTCGAGCTCGGTACCGAACTCCGGCAGGCCGCCCTGCTCCTGCTCCAGCTTGACCATGCCGAGACGCCCGTTGTCGAAGACGACCACCACGACGGGCAGCCGATAGGTGACGGCGGTGCGCAGGTCGCCGAGCAGCATCATGAGTCCGCCGTCGCCGGCGAAGGCGACGACGGGACGGGTGCGGTCGAGGGCCTGCGCACCGAGCGCCATCGGCAGCGCGTTGGCCATCGAGCCCAGGTTGTAGGAGCCGACGAGCCGTCGGGTGCCGCGCATCGTGACGAAACGGGCGAGCCATGCCGTCGACATGCCCGTGTCGCTCGTGAAGATCGTCGAGTCCGGCGCGAGGCGGTCGACGGTGGCAGCCACCGCCTCGGGGCGGATCCGCTCGTCGGGGTTGTCGAGGACCGCGCGGGCACGCCCGAGGAGCGTGTGGTCGTGGCCGGGTTCGAGCAGCGACCGCTGCCGCTCGTGCCACTGCTCGTATGCCGTGCGCGCCGTCTCGAGGTGGGCCCGGTCCGTGCGCCGGTCGAGCCGAGGGACGAGCCGCGCGAGCGTGGCTGCGGCGTCGCCGACGAGCGCGTGCTGGACCCGCGTGCGCCGGCCGATGTGCTCGCCTCGCGCATCGAGCTGGATGACGGTCTTCCCGGTCGGGTACCAGTCGCGGTAGGGGAAGTCGGTGCCGACGAGGACGAGCACGTCGCAGTCGTCCATGGCCTTGGCGGCCGCGGGGTTGCCGATGAGGCCCGACTGGCCGACCTCGAAGGGGTTGTCGTGCTCGAGGCCCTCCTTCGCCTTGAGCGTCAGCACCATCGGTGCCGCGAGGACGTCGGCCAGCTCGAGCACGTGCGACCGGGCCTCGCGCGCCCCGCACCCGACGAGGAGCGTCACCGGCGCATCTCCTGACAGCGCGGCGACGGCGGCGTCGACCTGCGCGTCCGGGGCCGGCGCCGGCACTCCGGTGGGCGCGAACGCCGCGGGCCGCACACCCCGGTCGACGGGGAGGTCCCCGACGTCCCCGGGAAGCGTCAGCACCGCGACCCCATGCATGGACTGGGCGGCGTTGACGGCCTGCTCGAGCAGGTAGGGCAGCTGTCCGGCGGACGTCAGGGTCTGCGACCACACGGACACGTCGGCGAACAGTGCGTTGTTGTCGACCTCCTGGAAGAAGTCGGTGCCGATCTCCGGGCTCGGCACCTGACCGCAGATGGCGAGGACGGGCGCGTGCGACTTCTTCGCGTCGTAGAGGCCGTTGAGGAGGTGGATCGAGCCCGGCCCGACAGTGCCCATGCAGACGCCGAGGGTGCCGGTCAGCTGGGCCTGGGCGCTGACGGCGAAGGCCGCGACCTCCTCGTGCCGCACCCCGACCCACTCGATGCGATCCTCCGTCCGGATGGCGTCCGTCAGCGGGTTGAGGGCGTCGCCGACCACACCCCAGACCTGGGTCACTCCCGCATCGGCCAACGAGGTGATGATGTGCTCGGCGACGGTGGTCATGTGGGGGTCCTTCCGTGGTGAGCAGCCAGGTCGGCCGCTCTGCTCCGGCTCGTGTCGGTGCTGCGGTCAGAGGTGCGCCGGACGCGGTCCCGCGCCGAAGTGGTCGGCGCTGGCGGTCGCCCAGTCGTGGGCCCAGTCCTCCGGCGGCTCGGCCAGGAGCTGCCCGGGCGCCAGCCAGTCGTAGAGGACGGCATAGGACCGGTTGTCGGTCGCGGACACGTTCATCCGCAGGTGGTGCGGCGTCAGGTCCGCCGGGTCGGTGACGCCCATCGCCGCCATGATCCGCATCGCCTCGTCGACGGTGGCCTGCTGGTAGCGGTGGACGCGCTCGCTCTTGTCGCCGACGTCGAGCGCCCGAGCCCGGCGCGCGTTCTGCGTGGCGACGCCGCTCGGGCACTTGTCGGTGTGGCAGCGCTGCGCCTGGATGCAGCCCGCCGCCATCATCATCGCGCGGGCCGAGTTGGTGTAGTCCGCGCCCTGGACGAGGCGCTTGACGATGTCGTTGCCCGCCGCGACCTTGCCGCTCGCGCCGATGCGCACGCGGTCGCGCAGTCCCACGCCGACGAGCGCGTTGTGCATGGTCATGAGCCCATGGGTCAGCGGCATGCCGACGTGGTCCTCGAACTCGAGCGGCGCCGCACCGGTGCCGCCCTCGGAGCCGTCGACGACGATGAAGTCCGGCGTCGTGCCGACCTCGACCATCGCCTTGCACATCGCGAGGACGTCGACCCGCGAGCCGACGCAGAGCTTGAGACCCGTCGGCTTGCCACCGGCCAGCTCACGCATCCGTGCGATGAACTCAATGAGCTCGACAGGAGTGTGGAAGACGCGGTGGCTCGACGGGCTGACGCACTTCTCGCCCTGCGGGACCTCGCGGATGTCGGCGATCTCCTTGGTCACCTTCGCGGCAGGGAGCACACCGCCGATGCCGGGCTTGGCGCCCTGGCTCAGCTTGAGGGAGACGCACTTGACGGAGTCGCCGGATGCCTTGTCCGAGAAGGTCGCCGGATCGAAGTCGCCGTCCTTGGTGCGAGCGCCGAAGTAGCCGGTGCCGATCTCCCAGACGATGTCGCCACCGTTCTCGAGGTGATAGGGGGACAGGCCACCTTCCCCCGTGTCGTGGGCGAAGCCACCCAGGGCCGCGCCCTTGTTGAGGGCGCGGATCGCGTTGGCGGACAGGGCTCCGAAGCTCATCGCCGACACGTTGAGCAGGGCCATGGAGTACGGCTGGGTGCAGTCGGGGCCGCCGACGAGGACGCGGGCCGGCTGGTCGGGCGGGTCCGCCGGGGCGGCCGAGTGCACGAGGTACTCGTAGCCGACCTCGTTGACGTCGAGCTCCGTGCCGTAGGGCCGCTCGCCGTGGATGCCCTTGGCCCGTTCGTAGACCACGGAGCGGGTGTCGCGGTCGAAGGGCCGTCCGTCCCAGTCACGCTCGATGAAGTACTGCTGCAGCTCCGGGCGGATGTCCTCGAGGAGGTAGCGCAGGTGCCCGACGACGGGGTAGCGCCGCAGGATCGTGTGTTTCCTCTGGAGCAGGTCCCAGGCCGCCAGTCCGGCTGCGCCCACTCCCGCTCCGCCGAGCACCCATCTGCTCCTGGCCACGGCTGTCTCCTCATCGTCCCGACGGGCCGAGTGACGGCCCGTCCGCCTGCCGGGAGTGCGCGTCCCTTTGCCGCACTCCGTCGATTCGCATCACGTCTCGTGACACGTCCGCGTCACCCGAGACCTACCCCTCACACCGGCCCGCCCACCTGAGAAGTTCCTGAGCCGTCACCACCGGAGCCGGAGCCTGAGCACAGGCTGGACGTCCGCTGTGGGGCCTTTTGCAGCAGACGTCCAGCCGTCACCCAGCGCCAAGAGGGATCCTCGGCCCCATGAGCACCCGAACACCGCGGGCGCGGGCCTCGCACCGTCCCGCGCGACTGCTCACCGGTCTCTACGCACTCGCCACGGTGGTGGCTCTCCTGCTGACGCTGCTGGCCCGGCGACGACCTCACCCACTCCTCGCCGAGGACCTCTTCGGCCTTCTCAACGTGCCCGTGGCCCCGACGTTCGTCTCGGTCGTCGCGCTCGCCCTGGCGACGAGGGCCCTGCTGGGCCGCAAGCGGATCGGCCTCTGGTTCGTCGCCGTCTTCCAGGTCCTCGGCATCTACGTCGGTTTCCTCGCGCTCGTGCCGGCCGCGCGCCTCCCACGGACCGGCATGTGGGTCAGCCGCGGCAGCCTCGGCCGCGAGCTCGACATCATCTCGATCGTCGTCGCGGTGCTCGCCCTGTGGTGGCTCTGGCGCCTCCGGCACGAGTTCACCGGCCGGCTGCAGAAGGGCTCGTGGGGCCTCGCGCTCGCCGCCCTCGTCGCCGGTTCCGCAGCGACGGTCGGGGTCGCGTGGCTGCTCCTCGGCGCCGTCGGCGCACCGCGGTCGCAGGTGGACCCACTCGTCGACACGGTGCTCGCGGTCTTCGGCGGCTTCAGCCGTCAGACCCTGGCCCTCGTGCCGCCCTGGGTCGTCGACGTCGTCGCCGTCTGCGCCGGCCTGACGATCCTGTCGGCCGTCACCCTCTTCCTCGCCTCGGCCCGTCCAGGCAGCCGGTGGTCGCCCGACCGTGAGGTGGCCCTGCGCGGCCTTCTCGCTCAGCACGGCTCGGACGACTCGCTCGGCTACTTCGCGACCCGCCGCGACAAGGCCTCGGTCTTCTCCCCGGACGGGCGGGCGGCCGTGACCTACCGCGTGGTCGCCGGGGTCTCGCTCGCGTCGGCGGACCCCGTCGGCCACCCCGACAGCTGGCAGCCCGCGATCGAGGCCTGGCGCGCCGAGGCACGCGAGTTCGGCTGGGTTCCGGCGGTGCTCGGAGCGAGCGAGCACGGCGCCCGCGCCTACGCCGCCACCGGTGGCATGCGAGTGCTGCTGCTCGGCGACGAGGCCATCCTCGACGCCGGCCGCTTCGACCTGCGCCGGACGTCCCTGACGCCCGTGCGCCGCGCGGTCGCCCGAGCCAACCGCGCCGGCCTCACCGTCCACGTCCGCCGGCAGCACGAGCTTCGTGGCGAGGAGCTGGCCGAGATCGGCGACCGCGCCGAGGCCTGGCGCAGCGGCGAGTCCGACCGGGGCTTCTCGATGGCGCTGGGTCGCGCCGGCGACCCGGCGGACGGCGAGGTCCTGCACGTCACCGCCCACCTCGGCGACGGCTCGCTCGTCGGGGTCCTGTCCCTCGTGCCCTGGGGTCGCTCCGGTGTCTCCCTCGACGTCATGCGCCGCTCCCCCGACGCCCCGAACGGCGTGACCGAGCTCATGGTGAGCGAGCTGCTGTCCCGGGCGCCCGAGCTCGGGCTCTCCCGCATCTCCCTCAACTTCTGCATGTTCCGAGCGGTCTTCGAGGACGCCGAACGACTCGGCTCCGGGTCGCTGACCCGGATGGGCGCCTCGGTGCTCGGGGTCTTCGACCGTTTCTGGCAGCTCGAGCGCCTCTACCGCTCCAACGAGAAGTACGAGCCGACGTGGCTGCCCCGGTTCCTCTGCTACGACGACGCCGTCTCCCTGCCACAGGTCGCCGTCGCCGCGGGCGCGGCGGAGGGATTCATCCGCTACCCCGCCCTGCGCGCCTCCGGGGGCGAGCTCGACGCCGACCACCTCGCGCAGGCCGCAGCCGTCGAGGCGGCCGCCGTCGACGTCGCCGACCTCGGGCCGCGTCGCTCGGACCAGTTCCGCCACCGGGCGGCGATCCTCGACCGCATGCGTGAGGCCGGTCTCGACCCCTATCCCGTCGGCGCCGGGTCGGCCACCACCACGGCGATCGCCGACCTCGGTCCGTCGCACTGGGACGAGCCATGCACCGTCTCGGTGGTCGGTCGCGTGCGGCAGGTACGCGACCACGGCGGCGTCGTCTTCGCCACCCTCGTCGACGGTGGCGCCTCCGTCCAGGTGCTGCTCGACGCAGCCCGGTTGGGGCGCGAGCGCCTCTGGCAGCTGACGGCGTTCGTCGACGTCGGCGACCTGGTGCGTGTCGACGGCACGACCGGCCTCTCCCGCTCGGGCACCCGCAGCCTCCTCGCACAGACCTGGCGGATGGAGGCCAAGTCGCTGCACCCCGTCCCGTTCCGAGCCTTCGACGACCCCGCGGCGAGGGCCAGGCAGCGCTCGACCGACCTGCTGGTGCACCCCGGTGACGTCGAACTGCTGCGGCAGCGCTCGGCGGTGGTCGCATCCCTGCGTCGCAGCCTCGGCGACGCCGGCTTCCTCGAGGTCGAGACGCCGATGCTCCACACCACCCACGGCGGTGCGAGCGCCCGGCCGTTCCACACCTTCATCAACGCCTACGGCATCGACCTGTCCCTGCGCATCGCCCCCGAGCTGCACCTGAAGCGACTCCTCGTCGCCGGCCTCGGGCCGGTCTTCGAGCTCGGCCGCAACTTCCGCAACGAGGGCGCCGACGCGACGCACAACCCGGAGTTCACCTCGCTCGAGGTCTACCAGCCCCATGCCGACTACACGACGATGCGCCACCTCACGGAGCGGCTCGTCCGCGACGCGGCCCGCACCGTCCACGGCCGCGAGGCCCTCCCCCTGCCGAGAGACGGGGCAGCCCGTGGGCGCGGCGGCGAGGTCGGGCTCGTCGACATCAGTGGTGAGTGGCCCGTCGTGCCGGTGGTCGAGGCCGTCTCGGAAGCGGTCGGCCGCCGGATCACCATCGACACCGACATGGACGTGCTGCTCGGGCTCGCCGGAGCGCACGGCATCCCGGTGCGACCGCAGATGCGGGCCGGCGCGGTCATCGAGGAGCTCTACGCCGAGCTCGTCGAGCCGGCGACGCTGCTGCCCACCTTCTACACCGACTTCCCGATGGAGACCTCCCCCCTGACCCGGCCGCACCGCACCAAGGCGGGACTCGTCGAGCGCTGGGACCTCGTTGTCGCCGGGATGGAGGTCGGCACGGCATACAGCGAGCTCACCGACCCCGTCGACCAGCGGGCGCGCCTCACCGAACAGTCGCTCAAGGCCGCCGCAGGCGACCCCGAGGCCATGGAGCTCGACGAGGACTTCCTCCAGGCCCTCGAGCTCGGCATGCCGCCGACCGGCGGCCTGGGTCTCGGCGTGGACCGGCTCGTCATGCTCCTCACCGACACCTCCATCCGGTCGGTGCTCACCTTTCCCTTCGTCCGCCCGACCTCCGGGCCGCGACCCGACCGTGAAGCGAGCCCTGCATGGAACTGACCGACCCGGGCGTCATCGTGCTGCTGGCCGGCCTCGCCCTCGTGCTGTTCGCCCTCGTCGTCGCAGGGCTGCCCCGGTGGGGCAACGCCGGGGTGCGAGCCGTCGTGCGAGGCGTTCAGGTCGTGCTGCTCAACTTCCTCGTCGTCGCGCTCGCCGGCGCGGCACTCAACGACCAGTACCTCTTCTACTCCAGCTGGGGGGACCTGTTCGGTTCGCGCTCCGCGTCGGTGCAGGTGCACCACGGCGGAACGACGCCCGAGGTCGTGGCGGCTCCCGTGCAGGGTCCGGGGCTGCGCGGGGTGACGACGCCGACGGTGCTGCCGCCGCTGCCGCAGCCGGGGTCACGCCTGCAGAACTACACCGTCGTCGACACGCGGTCGAACGCCGAGGGACAGGTCTTCGTCTACCTGCCGGTCGGCTACGACCCCAGGTCGCCGCGGGCCTACCCGGTCATCGTCGGGCTGCACGGCTTCCCGAGCGGGCCTCGGGGGTTCATCAGGCTCAACTTCATCAGCACCGTCGACGCGCTGACCGCGGAACACCGGATGGCGCCGTCGATCGTCGTGGTGCCCCGCATCGACACGCCGGCCGGGCTCGACACGGAGTGCGTCAACGGGGGTCCCGGGATGCCGCAGACCGACACCTGGCTCGCGCACGACATCCCCGCCTGGACGGCGCACCACTTCCGCGTCCAGAGGGCGCGGACGTCGTGGGCCACGGTCGGCTACTCCTACGGGGCGTGGTGCGCCGCCTCGCTCTCGATGCGTCACCCCGACGTCTTCGGGGCCGCGGTCGTCCTGCTCGGCTACTTCCGCCCCGACTTCAGTGCCGCCTACGACCCGCTCACCGCCAAGTCGGAACGGGGCTACGACCTCGTGACCATGGCGCACACGGCGCCGCCGCCCGTGGCGATGTGGGTGCTGACCTCGAGGGAGGACCCGCTGTCGTACCCGACGACGTCGAAGTTCCTCAGCGTCGCCCGTCCGCCGCTCGACGTCACCGGCACGGTCCTGGCCCACGGCGGCCACCGCGACTCGGTGTTCACGCCCTACGTCCCCGCGTCGTTGGCGTGGCTGGCCCAGACCCTGCCGGGTTTCCGTGCCTGACGGTCGACGGGGTATGCCGCGTGGCGCCTCCTCGGGCACGCGCTCGGGACCCGCGTGGCGGGCGAGGCCGCACCACGTGCTCGTGGCCCTGCTCGGCATCGCCGTCCTCGTCGCGCTCGCCGTGAGCGGCGTCGTGCCGGGCCTCGACTCGATCACGTCGGCGGGCGGTCCCGGCTCCGCCGCCTCCGTCCCCTCCGTGCCGGTCCCGGCGAGCAGGTCGTCCGCCGCACCGACCGGGGCCGGAACACCCTCGGCCCCAGCAGCCCTCCCGCCCGGCCCGCTGACCCTCGTCGGGCTCGGGGACTCCGTGCCCTCCGCGGGGTCGTGCGGCTGCACGGGCTACGTCGAGCAGGTCGGCAGCCGGCTCGAGCAGCTGACCCACCACGGCTGGGTGGTGCACAACGACGCCAACGGTGGCTGGACGACCGCCGACGTCGAGGGCGACCTGGGCTCGGCCCCGACCCGCTCCCACCTCGCAACCGCCGACCTCGTGCTCGTCGAGGTGGGCGCCAACGACTTCGACCTCGACCGGGTCGACGACCAGGGCTGCTTCCCGGCGGCGGGGTCGTCCTGCTGGTCCGCGACGATCGCCGGCCTGCGCGACGGGCTGACCCGGATCATCCAGGGGATCCGCAGCCTCGACCACCGCCCCGACCTGCGCATCGCCCTGCTGGGCTACTGGAACGTCACGGTCGACGGCTCCGTGGGACGCGCCCTGGGTGAGGACTTCGTGCTCGGCAGCGACGAGCTCACGCGCCTCGTCAACACCACGGTCGAGCAGGTGGCGGCCGCCACGGGGGCGGTCTACGTCGACGCCTACACCCCCCTCAAGGGACAGACGGGCACGCGCGACCCCACGGCAGACCTGCTCGACGACGGCGACCACCCCAACGCCTCCGGTCACACCCTGCTCTCGACGGCTGTCGTCGACGAGCTGCGCACCATCGGAGCCGTCGCGACCTGGACGGCGCCGTCGGGGCCCGGGCGCCCGGCCTCACCGGGGCATTGACGCCTGCCCTCCGGTGCGGTTGCGTGTCGCGCAGGGCATCTCGCCCGAGGAGAGAGGAGTCCGGCCGTGCGGATGAGTGACACCGGGGACATCTGGTGGAAGAACGCCGTGGTCTACTGCGCCGACATCCAGACCTTCTCGGACTCCGACGGCGACGGCATCGGCGACCTGCGCGGCATGACCGACCGCATCGAGTATCTCGCCGACCTCGGGGTGACCTGCCTCTGGCTCATGCCCTTCTACCCGACGGCCCGCAAGGACGACGGCTACGACATCACGGACTTCTTCGGGGTCGACCCCGAGCTCGGGACGCTCGGCGACTTCGTCGAGCTCGTCCGCACGGCCGACGCGCACGGCATCCGCATCATCGTGGACTTCGTCATGAACCACACCTCCGACCAGCACCCGTGGTTCAAGTCCGCCCGCCGCAGCCGCGACGACCCCTACCGCGACTACTACGTCTGGAGCCGGACCAAGCCCAGGTCGAGCAAGAAGGACGTCGTCTTCCCCGACGAGGAGGACAGCATCTGGGAGCGCGACGAGACCACGGGCGAGTACTACCTCCATCACTTCTACAAGCACCAGCCCGACCTCAACGTCGCCAATCCGGCTGTGCAGGAGGAGATCTCGCGCACCCTGGGATTCTGGCTGGCTCTCGGCGTCTCGGGGTTCCGCGTCGACGCCGTGCCCTTCCTCTTCGCCCGCGACGGCGTCCCCGGCATCGAGGACGCCGCGGCCGAGGCGGCCTTCAACCCCGACCGCTACCTCGGCGACGTGCGCTCCTTCGTGACCAGGCGTCGGGGAGACGCCGTGCTCCTCGGCGAGGTCAACCTGCCCTATCCCGACCAGCTCCGCTTCTTCGGTGGCGCCGACGGGGACGGCCTCAACATGCAGTTCGACTTCATCGGCATGCAGCGCTTCTACCTGTCCCTGGCACGGGGAGACGCGGGACCGCTCGCGGAGGCGCTCCGCGAGCGACCGGCTCTCGACGTGACGAGCCAGTGGGCCAGCTTCGTACGCAACCACGACGAGCTGACGCTGGACAAGCTGAGCACGAAGGAGCGCCGTGAGGTCTTCGCGGCGTTCGGTCCCGACCCGGACATGCAGCTCTACGGTCGGGGCCTGCGCCGGCGGCTGCCGACCATGGTCAGCGGTGACCAACGGCGCCTGCGCCTCGCCTACTCCCTCGCCTTCTCGTTGCCGGGCACACCTGTCCTCTTCTACGGCGAGGAGATCGGGATGGGTGAGAACCTCGACATCCCCGGCCGCCTGGCCGTGCGCACGCCGATGCAGTGGACGCCGTCACCGAGCGGCGGCTTCTCCTCCGCCCCTCCGCGCCGGCTCACCCGGCCCATGCCCACCGGCCTCTGGGGGCCCGAGCACGTCAACGTCGTGGACCAGCGGAAGGACCCCGACTCCCTCTGGTGGTTCGTGCGCGCCCTGGCCCGCCGGTACCGGCAGCTCCCGCAGAGCGGCTGGTCGACGGTCGAGGTGCTGGACCACCCGGTCCCCTCGGTCCTGGCGCACCTGAGCCGGTGCGAGGAGTGGGCGCTCCTCGCGCTCCACAACTTCGGCGAGGACGGCGCCATCGTGCCCCTCACCCTCTCCGACGTGCCGGAGGGGGCGCGGCTCGTCGACGTGCTGGGGAGCCTGCCCGACCTTCCCCTGGACCCGTCCGGTCACCTCGAGCTCGACCTCGGGCCCTACGGCTACCGTTGGCTGCTCGTCGCCGGCGCCGACGAGGAACCGCTCCTCTGACGGACCCCCGGGCGCGCCCGTCCCCCGCGCTCACTCGAGGTTGCGTCGTGCCGCCCGTTCACCGAGCGTCGTCAGGCGGTCGACGAAGGACGACCCGAGCCGGCGTGCCGCCTCGCGACCGTCAGCGGTCCGCGCGCCCTCCCGGCCCGGCGCGTCGGGCAGGAGCCGACCCACCAGCCCGAGGACGCGCGTCGTCGTCCCCGGTGCGAGGCCGCGCACCCGGATGCCGAGCCAGGCCAACGGCGTGAGGACGACCATCGGTCGACCGGCCAGCACGGCGTCGACGATGCGCCGCGCGGCGCGATCGGCATCGACCGAGACGAGCGGCAGCGAGGCGGCCGGCGCGAACCACGCATACTCCGCCGGCGCGTCGCCGCCGAAGCGCGCGTGCTCGTGACCACCGGTACGCATGAGGCCGGGCACGATCGTCGTGGCCGTGACGCCGGTGCCGCTGAGAGCAGCGGCGAGGCCGTCCGAGAAGCCGACCGCCGCGAACTTGGCCGTGGCATAAGGCAGCAGGTGCGGCGGCGACACCATGCCACCGATGGAGGTCACCGTGCCGATCCGGCCGTGACCGCGACGACGCATGTGCGGCAGCACCGTCATGGCCGCGTGGATGGGACCCCACGCCATGGTGTCCATCGCGTCCTCGAAGTCGTGCAGGACCAGCGACTCGACGGGCGCGGCCTGGATGACCCCGGCCACGGTCACGAGCACCTCGATCGGGCCGACCGTGTGCTCTACCCGGCCGACGAGCTCGCCGACCTCGTGCCGGTCGCGCACGTCGCACCGCTGCGTCGACACCGGCCCCCAGTCGGACAAGGTTGCGGTCGCGCGCTCGAGCTCGTCCCCGTCGCGGGCCGCCACCACCACGCGGTGCCCGCGGGCCAGCAGCTCTCTCGCGATGAGCAGGCCCAGACCCCGGGAGCCGCCGAGGACGACGGCGACAGGCCTGTCGTCGTGACCCGGGCTCTCGGTGGCAGGCGATCCTTCGGTCATGTCCATGCTCGCTCCCAGCGGGTTTTCCCTCGCACCGCCATGGGTAGGTGCCAGCACATGAAGGCACTCACCTGGCACGGCATCGAGGACGTCCGCGTCACCGACGTACCCGACCCCGTCATCACTGACACCACCGACGCGATCGTCCGCGTCACGTCGACGGCGATCTGCGGCTCCGACCTGCACCTCTACGGCGTCCTCGCCCCCTACCTCCAGCCGGGCGACGTCCTCGGACACGAGTTCATGGGCAGCGTCGAGCAGGTCGGACCGGACGTGGCGACCCTCGCCGTCGGGGACCGGGTCGTCGTGCCCTTCAACATCTCCTGCGGACGCTGCTGGATGTGCCAGCGCGGGCTCTTCGCCCAGTGCGAGACGACACAGAACACCCAGACGGGCAAGGGCGCGAGCCTCTTCGGCTACACGAGCCTCTACGGCTCCGTGCCCGGCGGACAGGCGGAGTACGTCCGGGTGCCGCACGCGGACTTCGGTCCCATCGTCATCCCCACGGAGATGCCCGACGAGCGCTTCCTCTACCTCTCGGACATCCTGCCGACCGCCTGGCAGGCCGTCGAGTACGCCGATGTGGGCGCCAACGACACCCTGGCAGTCCTCGGCCTGGGTCCCGTCGGACAGCTTGCCGTGCGGTCGGCCCTGCACCGTGGGGTCGGACGCGTCATCGGGGTCGACCTCGTCCCGGACCGCATCGAGAAGGCTCGAGCCAGCGGCGCCGAGGTCATCGACGCGAACGACACCGACGTCGCCCAGGCGCTCCTCGACCTGACGGACGGGCGAGGACCGGACGCCGTGATCGACGCCGTCGGCATGGAAGCACACGGAAACCCGTGGTCGGAGAAGGTGATCGGGGCAGCGAGCCGACTTCCCAAGCCGGTCGCCCGGCAGGCCATAGAGCGTGTCGGCATCGACCGTCTCGCCGCCCTGCACACAGCGGTCGCGGCCGTCCGCCGGGGCGGCACGCTCTCGATCAGCGGCGTCTACGGCGGATCGGCCGACCCCATGCCGATGATGGAGCTCTTCGACAAGGGACTGACCGTCCGGATGGGCCAGTGCCACGTGCGACGTTGGAGCGACGAGCTGCTCGACATCGTCCGCGCCGAGGACGACGTGCTCGGGCTCGAGGGACTGGCCACGCACCACGCGGGCCTGGCCGACGCACCGGACCTCTACCGGGTCTTCCAGGAGAAGCAGGACGAGTGCCTCAAGGTCGTCCTGACGCCCTGATCACCGCACGACCGCGCGGGGGGAACACAGAGGAACGACGAGGAACGCACGACCGAAGGAGACGCCATGAGCGTGACGAGTTTCCAGGACCTACCCCTCGCCGACCGCGACCGCGAGTGGGACGGCGACGCAGCCGAGAAGCGGGTTCGCGAGTGGGCGGGTGCCACGAAGGAGCCCAACGAGAAGTACCGCGACGCCCACGTCTGGTACGACGCCGAGCAGAAGTCGAACTTCACGGCATACAAGCTCCTCGTCGCAGACGTCGTCGACGGCAGGCTGCGTGCGGTGCCCCGCGGCGTCATGGCCGCCGCCGCGGTCATGCAGGGGTCCCGGGGCGGCGTGGACCTTCCCGAGAAGGACCGCGACCGTGTCCGCAGCCACCTCGCGAAGTACTACGCCAAGATGGGCGAGGACGCCCCGTGGGAGCGCGACTGAGCCGTCGCGCCCTCATCGATCCCCCGGCCACCCTGCGGTCACACTCCGGTCAGAAGACCGCTCCCCCGCCGGTGACGCCGAGGATGGTGCCCGACACGTAGCTCGCGTCGGCCGGCGACGCGAGGAAGACGTAGGCCGGGGCCACCTCGCCGGGCTGGCCGGCGCGTCCCAGCGGTGTGTCGGCGCCGAACGTCTCGATCTTCGCGCTGTCGCGGGTGGCCGGCTGCAGCGGCGTCCAGATGGGACCAGGAGCTACCGCGTTGACGCGAATTCCCTTGGGGCCCAATGACGCAGCGAGGTTGACCGTGAGGTTGTTGAGCGCCGCCTTGGTCGCGGCGTAGTCGAGCAGGGCCGGTGACGGGTCATAGGCCTGGATCGAGGTCGTATTGATGATCGATGAGCCCGGCTGCAGGTGCGGCAGCGCCGCCTGGCAGAGCCAGAGCACCGCGTGCAGGTTGGTGCGCATGACACGTTCGACGTGCTCGGGCTGAAGTCCCTCGAGCCCCTCCGGACCGCGGGCCCAGTGGTAGCCGGCGTTGTTGACGAGGATGTCGAGCCCTCCGAGGCCCCGGACCGCGTCGGCCACGGCGCGCAGGCAGTTCTGCCGCTCGACGAGGTCACCAGGAACGAGAACCGCTGCGCCACCGGCCTTCTCGATCCACTCGGCGGTGTCCTCGGCATCGGACTGCTCACCCGGCAGGTAGCTGATCGCGACGTCGGCGCCCTCGCGGGCATAGGCGATGGCCACCGCACGCCCGATCCCGGAGTCACCGCCGGTGATGAACGCCCTTTTTCCGTCGAGCTTTCCGTGACCGACGTACGTCTCCTCGCCGTGGTCGGGCCTCGGCTCCATCAGGCTCGTCAGGCCCGGGGGCTCCTGCTGCTGGGCGGGAAACCCACCCTTGTCGTCGTGACGCACCATGCTCTCGGCGCGGTCGGCGATGTCAGTCACGGGCCCATCCCTTCGGTCGGCGGCGCTACCTCCTGCACCTACCCACTCGCCGGTCTCGAGGACCGGGCGGGACGGCCGCCGCCCATTGCGCAATCGCCACGGGCGTGGCACTGTCGAAAGGTCTGAGCGGTCCAACCACAGTGCCGACTCCGTCATCCGAAACATCCGGAGATGAGTCATGGCGCAGCACACCCCTCACACCCGACCGTCGTTCGCGGAGCGCGACGCAGAGACCTCGGAGCTCTTCGAGCGCCTGGCGTCGAGCCGCACCGCGGAGGAGTCCGAGCAGGTCGTCGAGCAGATTGTGCTCCTCTACCTCGACCTGTGCACGACCATGGCCGGACGCTACGACGGACGTGGCGTCGAGCACGACGACCTCGTCCAGGTCGCCCGCCTCGCGCTCGTCAAGGCGATCCGTCGCTACGAGCCCGGCCACGCCCCCTCGTTCGCGGCCTACGCCGTCCCCACGATCTCCGGAGAGCTCAAGCGCTGGTTCCGCGACCGCGGTTGGGTCGTGCGTCCGCCGCGCCGGCTCCAGGAGCTGCGCGCCGACCTCCAGGCCGTGCGCGCCGAGCTCGAGCAGGCACTGGGAGCCACTCCCACCGACGCGGACCTCGCCGAGGCCGTCGGCGCCACGGTCGACGAGGTGCGTGAGGCGGCGTCCGCCGCGACCGGTTTCCGCCCCCTGTCGCTCGACTGCAGCCCGGCCGACGACGACCGACCGGGCCTGTCGACCTTCCTCGCCGCCGACGACGACCGGATGGAGGGCGCGGACGACCGCGTGTGCCTCACGGAGGCCCTGACCGAGCTCGACGACGACGAGCGCGAGCTGCTGCTCATGCGCTATGTCGAGGGCATGACCCAACGGGAGATCGGCGAGGCCCGAGGGGTCAGCCAGATGCAGGTGTCGCGCACGCTGAGGCGCATCACGGTGCAGCTGCACGACCACCTCGCCGAGCAGCCGGCGGCCACCGAGGAGATGAACACCGCCTCCTGAGCCCGGTCAGCCCGGTCAGCCCGTGGCGCCCTCGCGTCCTGCCGGCGACCCCGGGGGACGGCCCGAGATGGCGGGCAGGGCGCCCGTGTCGACCACCTGGAGCGCCACGTCGTGCAGCTTGCGGTTGGAGTTCTGGCTCGCCATCCGCAGCAGGCCGAAGGCCTGCTCTCGCGTCACGTGGTGGCGGGCCATGAGGATGCCCATGGCGACCCCGATCTCCCGGTTGCTGGCCAGCGCCTTCTGGAGGTTCTCGACCTGCAGCTGGTTCGCCGACAGCGCCACGGCGAGGGCACCGTGGGTGGCCAGCATGAGTCCGACCAGCTCGGCACGCTCGTCGAACGCTCCCACCTCGTCGGCGTAGATGTTGAGCCCGTCGATGGTGTCGTCCACCTCGTGGCCGAGGCGATAGCTGAGCATGCTGAGCAGACCGAGCTCGCTCGAGACCTTCGCGCCGTACTCCGGCCACCGGTCGTCGTGGCGCAGGTCGCGGGGGCGGTAGAGGGTGTCCTCGACGATGGCGTCGAGGCAGGGGCCCGAGCCGAGGGCGTACTGGATGTCGTCGGCACGCTGGGCCAGCTCGTCGGTCGCCGCAACCGTCCGGAAGCGGCCGTGGTCGTAGCTGGTGATGCTCGCGCAGCGAGCTCCCGGGACCCGGTCGACGGCCATCCGGGCCACGGCGTCCAGCGCCGCCGACGGACCCATGGACTCGAGCTCGGCGCCCAGCTGGGCGAAGGACTCGGCGACGGCTCGAAGCTCGTCGTCCGTCTGCTGCGCCCGGTCGTCACCCATTCGGTTCCACCACCTCCACGCAACGACGGTAACGCTCGGAGCCGGCAGGTGATGGTCGATCGGCGGCTGAACCGGTCGGGTATGTCACGGGGAGGCCAACCCCGAGGAGTACCCGCGTGTCGTCATGTCCATCAACCTGATCTACCTCATCGCCGGAGTCGCGATGTTCCTCGCCGCGGTGCTCCCCTCCGTGCTCGACCGGTATGCCGTGTCGGCGGCGATGGTGCTCCTCGTCCTCGGCATGGCCATCGGACTGCTGCCGCTTCCCGAGGGGATGCGCCTGGACCCCGTCGCCATCCGACCGCAGGTCGAGCGGGTCACCGAGTTCACGATCCTCGTCGCCCTGATGGGCGTCGGCCTCGCCATCGACCGCTCGTTCGACTGGCGCAGCCGGGCCGCGTGGGCGGCCTGGTCTCCGACGTGGCGCCTGCTGGCCGTGGCGATGCCCCTGACGATCGCGTCCGTCGCCCTGCTCGGGTGGGGACTCGGGCTCGCGCCGGCGGCCGCCTTGCTGCTCGGCGCGGCCCTGGCGCCGACCGACCCGGTGCTGGCCAGCGACGTGCAGGTCGAGGGACCCGCGGTCGACGGCACCGGCGACTCCGGCACCGACGACGACGAGGCGCTGGGCGAGCCTGTCGACGAGAAGGACGACGTCCGGTTCGCGCTGACCTCGGAGGCGGGCCTCAACGACGGCCTGGCCTTTCCGTTCGTCACGGCTGCCGTGCTGATGGCCTCCGCCGGCGGTCTCTCCTCGATCGGCTCGTGGGGCCTGCACTGGTTCGCCTGGGACCTCGTGGGCAAGGTCGTCGTGGGGGTTGCCGCGGGTGTCGCGGTCGGCTGGGTCCTGGCTCGCATCGCCTTCCGGTCGTCGCGACGCTCACTCCGTCTCGCCGAGCAGGGGGAACCGCTCCTGGCCCTCGCGGCCCTCGTCATGACGTACGGCTTCAGCCAGCTCGTCGGGGGCTACGGCTTCGTGTCGGTCTTCGCCTGCGGCATGACGCTGCGCGCGGCGGAGCGCAACCACAACTACCACCGGTCGATGCACGAGGTGGTCCAGCGGCTCGAGCGACTGCTCACCCTGCTCATCCTCCTCATGCTCGGCATGTCCATGACCAAGGGCGTGCTCGGCGAGCTGGACTGGCGGGGCGTGGTCATCGCCCTCGCCCTCGTCTTCGTGGTCCGACCCGTCGCCGGCTGGGCCAGTCTGCGTCTGCGAGCCCGCGAGCCCGGGCTGCCCGGCGGCCTCGGTCGCAAGGAGATGCTCGCGACCGCGTTCTTCGGGGTGCGTGGCATCGGCTCGCTCTACTACCTCTCCTTCGCGGCCGGCGAGCACGCGTTCGCCGACGAGCGGTGGCTCTGGTCGACGGTCGCCTTCACGATCCTGCTCTCGGTCATGGTCCACGGCACGCTGGCGACGCCGGTCATGCGGTACCTCGAGCGACGCCGCGACCGGGCCGGCGCCATCCCCGTGGACTGACGCGGCCCCCGCGGAGCCCGCACGACAAACCGCTGGAACCACCCATAACCCCACACATCGGGCACGTTCGAGGCAGTCGGTGTGCCTGGCGCGGTTCGCGGGTATGAGAAGTGCCGGAGGCTCCAGCCCAGCGGCCCCCGACCCCGCGCCGACGCCCCCTCGATCGGTGTGCGTCGGCTGGTGCACCGAGAGGCAACCGGTTGAGTCCCGTCATCGCGTCCGTTCCCGCAGGCCACGTCTACGTCCGACACCTCGCCCCACCGGACGGGGAGACGACGGTGACCCGGCTTCCCGACCCGCGCCCGCGCGCGGACGTCCCCGACGCCCAGTGGTGGCCGCCCCGGATGCTCGAGCCGGGCTGGGTCGACGAGCACGCGGACGAGTTCGACGTCATGCACGTGCACTTCGGCTTCGACGCCGTCTCACCCGACGACCTCGCCGACGTCGTCGCGAGCCTCCGCCGCCACGGCAAGCCGCTCGTCGTCACGGTGCACGACCTGCGCAACCCGCACCACGTCGAGCGCGGACTGCACGACGCCCAGCTCGGGGTCCTCGTCCGGGCGGCGGACGCTGTGCTCACCCTGACTCCCGGCGCGGCGGCGGAGATCGCGGCGCGATGGGGCCGCGACGCGCTCGTCGTCCCCCACCCCCACGTCGTCGAGGAGCCGTGGCTCTCCCGGGAGCGGGCGCCGCACCCCGGTTTCGTCATCGGCGTCCACGCCAAGAGCCTGCGCGCGAGCATGGACCCGCTCCCGGTCATCGAGGAGATCGTCGCCACGCTTCCCGACCTCCGGGGCGCCCGGCTCCGCGTGGACGCCCACACCGACGTCATGACCCCGGGCCACCCCAGGCACGCGACGGACCTCGAGCCGCGACTGCGCGCGCTCGCCGACAGCGGCCAGGTGGACCTGCACGTGCACGACTACTTCACCGACGCCGAGCTCTGGGACTACCTCCAGTCGCTGGACGTGTCGGTCCTGCCCTACCGCTTCGGCACCCACTCAGGCTGGCTCGAGGCCTGCTACGACCTGGGAACGACGGTCGTGGCCCCCGACTGCGGCTACTACGCGGAGCAGCGGCCCTGCATCCTCTACGGCGTGCCGGGGTCGGCGCCCGCCCGGACCGAGGGCAGCGCCCCGCCGCTGCGCGACGCCCTGCTGCGCGCCCACCGCGACCGCCCGGCGTGGCGGGCCGACCCGGACGAGCGCTGGCGCGAGCGCCTGGAGATCTCCCGGGTCCACGAACAGGTGTATGCCGCAGCGCTGGCCGACGTCGCCGCGAAGGGGGGTGCGTCGTGCAC
Source organism: Terrabacter ginsenosidimutans (assembly GCF_039539425.1). Lineage (NCBI taxonomy): Bacteria > Bacillati > Actinomycetota > Actinomycetes > Micrococcales > Intrasporangiaceae > Terrabacter > Terrabacter ginsenosidimutans. The sequence continues at coordinate 125,656 of NZ_BAABDC010000001.1, forward strand.
GTCGTAGTGCTGGCTGCCTCGAAGCACCCGATCGCCGAGCCCTTCGCCGGCGGCCTGGAGTCCTTGACCTGGCACCTCGTGCGCGGCCTGCGCCAGCGTGGCGTCGACGTGACGTTCTTCGCCGGTCCCGGCAGCGACCCCGCCCTGGGCGCCCATGAGCTCGACATCGCGCCGCTGCGCCTCAGCGACACGGCTCGCGCAGACGTGTCGATGGTGCCGGAGGCATGGCTGCGGGAGCACCACGCCTACCTGCAGGTCATGGTGGCTCTCCAGCGACGCGAGGACATCGACGTCGTCCACAACAACAGCCTTCACCACCTCCCCGTCGCCATGGCGCACTCGCTGCACGCGCCCGTCCTGACGACCCTGCACACGCCTCCGACCCCGTGGCTCGAGGCCGCCATCGCCATCGACGCCCGGCCGCGGGACGCCCTGCGGCGTGGCCGTTTCATCGCCGTCAGCGAGCACACGGCTGCCTCCTGGTCGCACGTCGCCTCCGCGGACGTCGTGCACAACGGTGTCGACGTCCGGCGCTGGGTCGCCGGCCCGGGCGGCGACGAGCTCGTGTGGGTCGGTCGCATCGTTCCCGAGAAGGCCCCGCACCGCGCCATCGCGATGGCGCGCGCCGCGGGGCGGCGGCTGCGTCTCGCCGGGCCTGTCGGTGACGCCGAGTACTTCGCCCGACATGTCGCCGGAGAGCTCGGCGACGGCGTGACCTACGTCGGCCACCTCGACACGGACGGCCTCGTGGCCCTCGTGGGCAGCAGTGCCGCCACGCTCGTGACGCCCGAGTGGGACGAGCCCTACGGCCTCGTCGCCGCCGAGTCGCTGGCCTGCGGCACCCCGGTGGTCGCGCTGGACCGCGGCGGACTGCGGGAGTTCGTCGTGCCCGGTGTCGGTGTCCTCCTCCCGCACGACGCCTCCGGGGCCGAGGCAGCGCAGGCCGTGGCGACCGCGGTCGGGCTCGATCGTGCGGACTGCCGCGCGCACGCCGTCGCCGCCTGCTCGGTGGACCGCATGGTGGAGCAGTATCTCGGCCTCTACCAGTCGCTCGCCGCCCTGCCCGGTGCCGCGTGATCGGCTACTACGTCCACCACCAGGGCCTGGGCCACCTCACGCGACTGCAGGCCGTCGCCGCGCACCTACGCTCGCCCGTCACCGGCCTCAGCTCCTTGCCCAGGCCCGCCTCCTGGGACCAGGACTGGGTGCAGCTCGAGCGCGACGACACGATGTCGTCGCCGACCATCGCCGCCGCAGACCCGACCGCCCACGGGGTGCTGCACTGGGTGCCCCGCCATGACCCAGGGCTGGCCGGCCGCGCTGCCGCGGTCTCGGACTGGATCCGCCACGCCCGTCCCTCCCTCGTCGTCGTCGACGTGTCCGTCGAGATCGCCGTGCTGAGCCGCCTCTGCGGTGTGCCGGTGGTCGTGCTCGCCATGCCCGGCGTCCGCACCGACCGCACCCACACCCTCGCGTACGACCTCGCCGACGCGCTCCTCGCGCCGTGGCCGGAAGCCGCGCACACCGAGGGGTGGCCGCGGGCCTGGCGGGCGAAGCTCTGGGCGGTCGGCGGCCTGTCCCGTTTCGACGGCCGACGCCCCGGTCCCGCTCGGTCCGTCGCCCCGGGAGCCCGACGTCGCGTCCTGCTCCTGTGGGGCGGTGGTGGGCGTGGCACGTCGGCCGCCGAGGTCGCGGCCGCACGAGCCGCCACGCCGGGCTGGAAGTGGGTCGAGCGGGGTCCCGGGTCGCCCTCGCCCGACCTGTGGGCCGACCTCGCGGCGGCCGACGTCGTCGTCACCCACGGCGGCCAGAATGCCGTCGCCGAGGTCGCGGCCGCTCGCCGGCCCGCCGTCGTCGTGGCCCAGCCACGTCCGTTCGACGAGCAGGTGGCCACGGCCCGGGCGGTCGACCGCCTCGGCGTCGCCGTCGGGGTCGGGACGTGGCCGGACGCCGCAGACTGGGCCGGCCTGCTCGACCGTGCCCTGTCGCGGGGAGGTGAGGGCTGGCGTCGGTGGTCCACGGGTCATGGCGCAGCCTCCGCCGCCTCCCGGCTCGACGCGATGGTCGACCGTCACCGCGCAACGACCACGCAGATCCCGTCGACCCGGGCTGCGCGGACCGCTTCATGACCGACCCGAACGGCCCCCGACACGGCGCACGCGCGAGCGCGGGGGGCCTCGCCGTCGTCACCATCGTGCACGGGCGTCACCAGCACCTCGAGCGCCAGCTGTGGGGCCTGCGCCAGCAGACCCGCCTGCCCGACGCCCACGTCGTCGTCGCGATGGACGACCCGCACGTCGAAGCCACAGCCCGCAGCCACGCGGGCGACTGGGCGGTCCACACTGCGGCCACGCCACGTCAGGACGGCCACCTGCCCCTGGCCGCCGCCCGCAACCTCGGCGTGGACGTCGCCGCCCGGGCCGGCGCGGACCGCGTCGTCCTGCTCGACGTCGACTGCATCCCCTCGCCACGACTCCTGGAGCGGTATGCCGCCGTGCTCGGCGACGTGGGCAGCCGCAGCCTCGAGCTGGACCCTCCCGAGGCCGGCGCGGGCGCCATCGCCGCGCCTGTGGTCCTGGCCGGGGAGGTGGCCTATCTGCCGCCCGCGCCGGAAGGCAGCGACTACCGCGACCTCGGGCTCGCGGCCCTGGACCGGCTCGCCGACCCGCACCCGGGACGTCCCGTCCTCTCCGCCGACGACGTGCTCCCGGCTGCCGACCTGCGGCTCTTCTGGTCGCTGTCCTTCGCCGTCACCGTGTCCCACTGGCGCGCGATCGGCGGCTTCGACGAGGGCTACGTCGGCTACGGCGGAGAGGACACCGACTTCGGGCAGCGCCTCGGCGCCGCCGGCGGTCTCCTCCTGTGGGTGGGCGGCGCCCGCGCCCACCACCAGCACCACCCGACGTCGTCGCCCCCGGTGCAGCACGTCCACGACGTCGTCGCGAACGCCAACCGGTTCGCCGAGCGCTGGGGATGGTGGCCCATGGAGGGATGGCTCGAGGCGTTCGCCGCACGAGGACTCGCGCACCGGTCGGCCGACGGCAGCTGGCAGGTCAGCGGCCCGGCGCTCGTCTGAGCAACCGGTCGTCCGAGGGACCTGCTCAGCGCGCGAGGACCACCGTGCTGAGCGCGTGCTCGAGCACCGCTCGGCTGGTCGAGCCGAGGGTCATCCCGACGAAGCCGCCACTACCCGTCGCCCCGAGCACCACCTCCTCAGCGGTGGCAGAGAGGCGGATGAGCTCCTCGGCGGCGTGCCCGGAGAGCACGCGTTGCTCGACGACGACGTCCGGGAAGTCCGCCGCGACCTCGTCCACGACCTCCCCGAGGTAGGCCTCTGTGGCCTCCTGGGGGTCGGCCGTGAACCACCACGGCGACGCGCCCACACGCTCGGGCGGCGCCAGTGGGTAGAGGTGCCACACCGCGGCGGCGACGACCACGTCGCCCTTGGCACGCGCGTCGGCGCAGGCCCAGCGCAGCGCGATGCGGCTCTGCTTCGAGCCGTCCACCCCCACCACGATGCGGCCCCTCGACCCGGACTCGTGAGCCTCGGGCTCTCGCTCCACGGGTGCTGCCGACCGTGTGGCGTCGGCAGCCGTCGGTCCGCCGTCGGGGCGTGTCGTCTCGTCCATGGTGCTCACCTCTCCCCCGAGCCTGCGCCCTCGTCCGGCGACGCGACAGGTGCATCGGTCCTGTCCGGTTCGGGACCTTGGTCCCACCCGTGGCGCGACCTTCGGCCATACCTACCGCAGGCCCGAGACGCGCACCATCGACGCAGCGCCGCACCCGGCGGCTTCGACCAGGAGAGCACCATGTGCACCGTCCTCATCACGTACTCCACCCCGCAGCCGCCCGGGGAGTCCACTGCCCCGGCGCCCGTCGCCGCTGACGACCGGGGCACCAGCCCCGTCCCGGAAGCGCCGTCGACGCCGTCCTTCGCCGACACGACGGCCGGCATCGACGAGGCCATCGCGGCTGCCGTCGCCGACGAGCTCACGCGAGCAGGCCACCGGGTCGCCTGCCGTCCGAGCGTCGCCGTCACCACGACGAACGGCTTCGACCTCGTCGTCGGCGTCCACCACCTGCGAGTCAGCCACTGGAAGGGCGGGACGCCGCGGCCGGTCGACGCGGACGACCCGGAGGCCGCCGAACCGGGACGGGCCGAGAGGCTCGCGGCGGGCGAGGACCAGCCGGACGTCGCGTCGACGATCCCGATGACGTGGTGCGCCGACTGGCGCGCGGTCGACGCCTGGGCCCGGAGTGTCGGCGACCACCTCGTCCACGTACTCGAGCTGCGCACCGAGCTGGCCCGCGTCCGGGCCGAGCTCGATCGGTGCCGGACCATGCTGCTGGCGGCGACGCCCGAGCCCCGCGCACTCTCGGCCGCCGAGCTCGGCCGTCCCGTCGCACGGGGGGCGGCTCCAGGCGTCCACCGGCCGCACCGGCGGACCCAGGACAAGCAGACGACAGGAGCGTGAGACGCCCATGTCCGGACAGCTGACGGGTCCTGAGCGCGCTGGGGCGTGGCACGCGCACCGGTCGAGCCGCAGGATCAACTACGTCGACCTCACGCCCGACGAGTGCCAGACCCTCCTCGAGTCCCGGGACATCGGACGCATCGGCTGGAACGCCGGCCACGGTCCGCAGATCTTCCCCGTGAGCTATGCGTGCGTGGCCGACCTCGTCGTCTTCCGCACGTCACCGTTCGGGGTCCTCTCCGAGCTCGTCCGCCCGAGCCAGGTCGTGTTCGAGGTCGACGACCTCGACCCGACCCGGCACACCGGCTGGAGCCTCATCGCCCACGGACGCGCCCAGGCCGTCGCGTCGCCGGCGCTGCTGACCCACCTGTGGACCGTCGACGGCGCGGAACCCTGGGCAGGCGGCGTCCGCAACGTCTTCATCGGCATCACGATCGAGCGGCTGACCGGCCGGTCCTTCGGCTCCCAGCGGGTGCCCTCCGCTGCACGAGGAGGCGCCCACTCGCAACCTTCATGACAACCTTCACGAACCTGCCCGCAACCGCCCCCGGCGGAGGCAGTCGGGCCTAGCCTTGGTACATGACGTCGACGCGCGCGACGACCCCGGACCCGGTCGCAGCGTGGCCCGCGAGGACTGCCCGCTGATGGTCCGGAGCGCTCTCTCCCTCCACGACCCGTCAAGCCCTCCGGGCTCGGCGGAGGAACGCCTGCGCGGCCTCCTGGCCGCCAACCGGTCGGTCGTCTCCGAGCTCGCCCTGCCGGGCGTGCTGCGACGCATCGTCGAGGCGGCGCGCGCCATCGCGGGGGCGCGTTACGCCGCGCTGGGGGTGATCGGGCCCGACGGCATGCTGGAGCAGTTCATCCACACGGGCATGGACGAGGCCACGGTCGAGCGGATCGGCCAGCTGCCCACCGGTCGCGGCGTGCTCGGTGCGCTCATCGAGCAACCTGCACCGATCCGACTGCACACGATCTCCGACGACCCGCGGTCCGTCGGCTTCCCGCCCGGGCACCCGCCCATGGTGGGCTTCCTCGGGGTGCCGGTTCGCTCCCGTGGGGAGGTCTTCGGCAACCTCTACCTCACAGATCGCCTCGACGGGTCGGACTTCAGCTCCGACGACGAGGAGCTCGTCGTCGCGCTGGCGGCGAGCGCGGGCATCGCCATCGAGAACGCACGTCTCTACGAGGAGTCGCGGCGCCGGCAGGAGTGGCTGCGCGCGTCCGCGGAGATCAGCCGTGACCTGCTGAGGCCCGGACTCGGCGACGAAGTCCTCGTGCGCATCGCCGACGCCATGCTGCGGCTCGCCGACGCCGACGTCGTCACCCTCGACTTCCCTGAGGCGGACGATCGGGACGCGTCCGTCCACGAGAGCCCGGACGGCGCGGGCCGTCTGTTCATCGAGGTCGCACGCGGGGTGGAGACGGACCACCTCGTCGGGACGGCATACCTCGCAGGCCCGTCGCTCGCCGGCACGGCGATGCGCGAGCGGCGACCTGCCCTCGTCGACGGGACGTGCCCGGCGCAGCCCGCGCTCACGCCAGTGATCGCGGACGGGATCTGGGGCCCGGCGATGGCGTGCCCGCTCGTCGGCGAGGAGGGCGTGCGCGGCGCGGTCGTCGTGGCGCGCCGCGTCGGGAGCAGACCCTTCAGCACGGCCGACGTCGAGACGGCCGAGCAGCTGGCGCTGCACGCCGCCGTCGCGCTGGAGCTGGCTGACGGGCGGCGCGACGAGGAGCGCATCGCCATGCTCGAGGACCGCCACCGCATCGCACGCGACCTCCACGACCACGTCATCCAGCGGATCTTCGCCACCGAGCTGACCCTCGAGGCGGCCAAGGGGCGCGCCATCGACGTCGCCGTGCGCGAGGCGCTCGGGCGCGCGGTGGAGGACCTCGACGAGACCATCCGACGCATCCGCGCCGCCATCTTCGAGCTGCAGGAGCCGACGTCGTCCTCCCCGGATGCCCGGGCCGTCCTGCTGGAGGTCGTGACGTCCTCGTCGGCCGGTCTCGGTTTCGAACCAGCGCTCCGCCTCGAGGGCCCGGTCGCAGCCGTGCTCGACCCTCCGCTGCTGCACGACGTGACCGCCGTCCTGCGCGAGGCGCTGACCAACGTCGTCAAGCACTCCGAGTGCTCCAACGTCGACGTCCACGTGGCCGTCACCGCATCGTCGGTCACCGTCGAGGTCACCGACGACGGGCCGCCGTCCGCGCTGAACAGCTCGGCCGGCTCTGGACGAGAGCACCCGGACGGTGGCAGCCACCGACGTGGTCTGGCCAACCTCGCGAGCCGCGCACGAGCGCGCCACGGTGAGTGCACGCTGACCACGGACGAGAGGGGAACGGTGCTGACATGGATCGCACCCCTGACGGCGTGACACCGCCGATCACGGTCTTCCTGCTCGACGACCACGAGATCGTCCGGCGCGGCCTCGTCGACCTGCTCGAGTCGCACGACGGCTTCAGGGTCGTCGGTGAGGCCGGCACCGCCGCCGAGGCGCTGCGCCGCATCCCCACGCTCGCGCCCCAGGTCGCCCTGCTCGACGCGCGCCTGCCCGACGGGAGCGGCATCGACGTCTGCCGCGAGGTCCAGATGAGCAGCCCCAGCACCCGGTGCCTCATCCTGACCTCCTACGACGACGACGACGCCCTCTTCGCGGCCGTCATGGCCGGCGCCTCCGGCTACCTGCTCAAGCAGATCCGCGGGCCCTCCCTGACCGAGGCCGTCGCCCACGTCGCCGCGGGACACTCCCTCATCGACCCGGCCCTCGTCGAACGCCTGCTGGAACGCATCCGCCGCCCCGACGCCGAGGGCGCCGGCCAGAGGCAGAACGGCCACGACAGCCACGGGGGGCGGCCCGGTCACGGTCCAGGACACGGCCGGTCCGGGCCCTGGACCCCTGCCGACTCCCTCACCGACCGCGAGCAGGAGATCCTCGACCTCATCGCCGAGGGCCTGACGAACCGGCAGATCGGCGTCCGTCTGCACCTGGCCGAGAAGACCGTCAAGAACTACGTCTCCGGCCTGCTGGCCAAGCTCGGCTTCGAGCGCCGCACCCAGGCAGCCGTCTACGGCGCCCAGCACGGGATCCAGCACGGTCCCGAACCGGTCGAGCACCACGGACGACCCTGACTGCACACGGCGGCCCACGGCGGAGGGCCGTGTAACGCATCGTCGTCGGCGCCGATGGTGTGAGTGAGACGGCACCCGATCCCCCGAGCGGGTGCCGTCTCGCTGTCCGCCGACGTGTCGTCTCCTGCGGACGCCACCGCCGCCCCTGCTGGTTGAAGGGCGACGATGCCGCCACGTGCCTTGTACCCGCCCGGAGCTCGGACGAACAGGACATCTCCGGCCGAGGTCGGACGCCGGCTGCGCTCCACTGCCCTCACGCCGCGGCGGCGCGCTGCGTTCGCCACCTGCGTACAGGCGCCCAGCGGCATCATGGATGGCGGATGACCTGCGTGGTGCGGGCCGGGAGGAGGGCGATGGATGCGGAGAGGCCGCGCTCGCGTCGGGCCGTCGCGCTCACGGCCCTCGGCACGCTGCTGCCTGGGGCCGGACTGACGCAGACCCGGAGCCGCTGGATCGGGTGGGTCCTGCTCACGGTCACGCTGACCGGCCTCGCCGTCGGGGCGCACGCCGTGCTTGCTCGCGGCGTCACGGCCGTCGCCCTCGACCTCGCGTCGCGGCCCGAGATGCTGATGCCCGCGGCGCTCGCCATCGCGCTCTGGGGGCTCGTGTGGTGCGCGTCCATCGTGCTCACCGCCGTCCAGGCCAGACCACCCGGGCTCAGCCGGGGACGCAGGTGGCTGCTCGCGGCCTTCACCACGGTCATGGTGCTCGTCGTCGGGGGCGGGACCTACATCACCGTCGACTACGCCCTCATCACCCGCGACACGGTGGGCGCCGTCTTCTCGGCCTCGCCGTCGGGGCCCGGCGCCCAGGGCGCCGCGAGCAGTCGGGACACCGGGGACACCGGAGACACCGGAGACACCGGGAGCACCGACCCGTGGGCCGGGCAGGCGCGGGTCACCGTGCTGCTCCTCGGCTCCGACGCCGGCGCCGACCGCACGGGCGTCCGCACCGACTCGATGATCGTCGCGAGCATCGACACGAGGTCGGGACGCACGACCCTCGTCTCGTTGCCGCGCAACCTGCTCTTCGCGCCGCTCGCCCCGGACAGCCCGCTCCGCGCCCGCTACCCGTCGGGTCACTTCGGCGAGCCGGACCGCACCTGCGCCCAGAACACTCCCGGCGCGACCGGCCAGTGCCAGCTCACCAACCTCTACGGCGAGGCCGAGGCCTATGCCGCCGACCACCCCGGCGCCTACGCCAAGGGCGTCGTGCCCGGACGGGAGGAGATCCGGGGCACCGTCCAGCAGATCGTGGGGCTGCCGATCGACCATGTCGTGGTCATCGACCTCAGGGGGTTCTCGCTCCTCGTCGACGCGATGGGCGGCCTCGACATCACCGTCAAGGACGCCGGGACCGGCGGCCCGCTGCCGATCGGCGGCCACGTCACGGCGGACAACCGCGTCGTCGGCGTCAAGGAGTGGTTCACGGCGGGGCGCCAGCACCTCGACGGCTGGCACGCGCTCTGGTACGCCCGGTCACGCGCCGGTGACAGCGACGACTACAGGCAGGCCCGCCAGCGCTGCGTCGTCCAGGCCATCCTCGACCAGGTCGACCCCGCCGCGATGGTGCGGCAGTACCCACGGCTGGCCCGGATCGCTCGCGACAACATCTACACCGACATCCCCGTCCGCAGCCTGCCCGCCTTCGTCGAGCTGGTCGAACGGGCCCGACGCGCACGGGTCGACAGCGTCTCGCTGACCCTCGCCGACGGCATCAAGCCCTGGGACCCCGACTACGCGAGGATCCGCACGCTGGTGCGCAGGGCCGTTGCGGCGCCGAGGCCCGCCGCGGCGTCCCCGACGACGGCGCCGACGGTATCGCCGCCCACGACCTCGCCGCGCCGGCTCACCCCCACGCCGAGCCCGACGACGACCCCGTATGCGCAGTGCTGAGTCGTCGCGGCCCGCTGCCCCACCGCCCGCGATCACCCGCCGCGGGGGAGTCGCGCGGTCGGCGCCGCTCCTAGCGTGGCGGGCATGAGGACCAGCCCGATCGTCGTCGCCGCGCTCCTGACCGCCGGCCTCGTGCCGCTCTCGGCGTGCACGTCGCAGCCGGACCCGGTGCAGCAGCGCATCACCAACCCGGCCCGGGGCACGAGCGTCAACGCGCAGGTCGGCAACATCCGCCTCCTCGCGACCCGCATCGACGCTCCCGAGGAGCGCAAGCTGCTCGGAGGCTCCAACACGGGCCTGTTCACGACGCTCGCCAACGACGGCGACACCGCCGACCGGCTGGTGGCCGTCAGCACGGTCTATGCGCGGCAGGTCGTCATGCGCCAGGGCACGGACGGCGCGCAGAGCCCGGTGTCGATCGAGGTCCCCGGCGCAGGCGTCGTGTCGCTGCAGTACCCGGGCGGACTGCACCTGGAGATGGTCGACCTCAAGGTCGACGTCCGGGCCGGGCGCCTGCTGCCGGTGACGTTCCGCTTCGAGAAGGCCGGCACCGTGACGGTCAACGTCTTCGTCGACGGTTTCGGACTGCCCACCGTCTCGCCGGTCTCGCCCGTGGCGCCCGCGACCAGCTAGTCACGCCCTGGTCAGGCACCGGGCAGAGCGACGTGCGGGTCGGCCGCCGAGGCGAAGACGTTGAGCCCCAGGACGTGGCTCAGGGAGCGGGTGATCAGCTGCCCGCGCACGCTGTTGCCGGCGTCGTCGAGCGGCGGTGACCACACGGCCAGCCCGCCCTTGCCCGGCGCCACCGTCACGACCGCACCGCTCACCCCGCTCTTGCCCGGTAGCCCGACCTCCCAGAGCCAGTCGCCCGACAGCTCGTAGAGGCCGGCCGTCGCCATCACGGCGAGCACGTGGGCGCACGTCCGGTCGGAGACGACGCGCTCCCCCGTCATCGGGTTGACGCCACCGTCGGCCAGCGTCGCCGCCATGACGGCGAGGTCGTGGACGTCGACGGACACCGAGCACTGGCGGGTGTAGAGGTCGGTGGCGACGTCGGGGTCGCAGTGGACCCGACCGTAGCTGTGCAGCAGGTGGGCGATGCCGCGGTTGCGCAGGTTGGTGCCCGACTCGCAGGCGTAGACGTCGTCGTCGACGGCGAGACGCCGGCCGGCGAACGCCGACAGGCCCGCGAGGACGACGTCCCAGGCGCTGGCCGCCCCGGCGTCGCCGCCACGCAGGTCGGCGACCTCGGGCGCCAGGCTGGTGGCGGCGATGGCGCCCGCGTTGACCATCGGGTTCATGGTGCGGTGGTCGTGCACCTCGACGGCCATGACGGAGTCGAAGGGCAGCCCGGTCGCGTTGGCGCCCAACAGGTTCCGGGCCCGGTCGGCTCCCAGGGCCTCGACGACGAGCGCGAGGACGAAGGGCTTCGACACGCTCTGGATCGAGAAGCGCACACCGGCGTCACCGACCTCGAAGGCACTCCCCGTCACCGACGCCACCGAGGCCGCACAGGCCGCCGGGTCCGCGTCGGCCAGCTGGGGGATGTAGGTCGCGACGACGCCGTCGGCGACGTGCCGGTGCCGGTCGTATGCCGCCTGCACCAGCTCACGGACCGTGGTGTCCTCGGGCAGGTGCCCGGTCGACACCTGGCCGAAGGGTCCGTCCGGGGACAGGTCGGTCACGGGCAGGCTCACGCGTCTGTCTCGGTCACCTCGAAGGTGCAGGCGAGCTCGACGAGCAGCCGGGTGCCGAAGCCCGTCGCCCCCTGGTTGCGCCAGCCGACGGCCTCGGGCAGCTGCGCGGTGCCGGCGATGTCGATGTGCGCCCACGGCTTGCCGCCGACGAACTCCTCGAGGAAGAGCGCCGCGGTGATCTGTCCCGCGTTGGGCCCTCCCAGGTTGGTCATGTCGGCGATGGGTGAGTCGAGCTGCTTGCGGTAGGGCCGGTGCAGCGGAAGCGGCCACACTGGCTCGTCGACGGCGGCACCGGCTGCCCGCACCTGGTCCACCAGCGCGTCCGAGTTGCCCATGACGCCGGCGATGTCGACGCCGAGGGCACGCAGGCAGGCACCGGTCAGGGTGGCGATGTCGACGATGGCGTCGACGTCGAGCTCCACGGCGAGCGCGAGCGCGTCGGCCATGACGAGGCGGCCCTCCGCGTCGGTGTTGCGCACCTCGACGGTCTTGCCGTTGCGCATCCGGAGCACGTCGCCGAGCTTGAGGGCCGACCCGGAGGGCATGTTGTCGGTGCACATGAGGTAGCCGGTGACCTCGGTCTGGCAGCCGGCGTCCCGCAGGGCCGTCATGGCGGCGAGCACCGTGGCGGCACCGGTCATGTCGTTCTTCATCTGCGCGTGCGACTCGTCGCTCGGCTTGATGCTGATCCCGCCCGAGTCGTACATGATGCCCTTGCCCACGAGCGCGAGGTGACCGCGCGACGGACCCTCGGGCACGTAGTGCAGCCGGATCATGCGGGGCTCCTCGACACTGCCGAGGTTGACCCCCAGGAGCCCACCGCAGCCGAGCTCGACGAGCTCGTCCCTGCCGACGACCTCGACCTCGAGACCAGCCGGAGGTCCGAGCTCCTGCGCCACCTCTCCGATGCGGGCCGCGGTGAGCGCTGCGGCCGGGCAGTTGGCGAGGTCGCGCCCGAGGGCTGCGGCACGTGCGAGCACCTCACCGCGGCGCACCCCCTCGACGACTGCCTCCGAGTCCGCGGCGGGGGCGACGATGACGAGTCGCTCGAGGGATCCGCCGTCGTGGGAGTCACTGATCCGGAATTCCCACCGGGCGAGCAGGACTCCCTCGGTGACGGCCCGTGCGAAGTCGCCGGGTGACAGCCCGATCTCCCGCGCGGGCAGCTCGACGGCCAGCCGGCTGTGCTGGGGCACCGCCCTGGCGAAGGTCGCTGCGAGGTCCCTGAGGACCGCCTCGTCGAGGTCGTCGGCGCCACCGATGCCGACGGCGACGAGCGCACGCCCCCCGCTGGGAAGCACGAGCGTCTGGCCGCGCCTGCCGGTGAAACCGACTGCGGCGAGGGCAGCCGCGTCCTGTCCGAGCTCGCCCGGTGGGTCGGAGCCCTCCGCCACGGGCACGGCGACCGCACCGACCTCGTCTGGTCCCGGCAGCTGCGTGACGACGTCCACGGCGGCGGCCGACCGTGTCGAGGGAACGGGATCCAGGGTGCGCATGGCGGGAGTGCTCACGCCGACTCCTTCCGGAGGCATGGGTCTTGGTCGCTTCGAGCATGTCCGCCCTGCGCTTCCTGCCGATTCACCCGTCGCGGGTGACCGCGTCCCCGGCCGGGACCCCGACGATGGGAGCGTGAGCCCGGCCACCACGAGCCTGGTCGTTCTCGCCGCGACCGTCGCCCTCTTCGTCTGGAACCGTCTCCCCGTCGGGAGCGTGGCCGTGCTGACCTGCCTCGCGCTCTACGCGACCGGCCTCGTCGACGCCCACACCGCCCTCTCCGGCTTCGGCGACCCCGTCGTCGTCTTCATCGCGTCCCTCTTCGTCGTCAGCGAGGCCATCGACTCGACGGGCGTGACGACCTGGGCAGGACAACGCCTCATCGATGTCGTCGGCGACGGGGCGGTGCGGCTCACTGTCGCCGTGCTCGGCCTGTGCGCCGTCCTCACGGCCGTCATCACCCTCAACGGGTCCGTGGCGGCCCTGCTGCCCATGGTGCTCGTCCTCGCCACCCGCATCAGGCGCTCACCGTCGCTGATGCTGATGCCGATGGCCTTCGCCGGGAGCGCCGGCTCCCTCCTGGCCCTGACGGGCAGCCCCGTCAACGTCATCGTGTCCAACGCCGCCGTCGAGGCGGGCTCGCAGCCTTTCCGCTTCTTCGACTTCGCGGTGGTCGGCCTGCCCCTCGTCATCGCCACGGTCGGTCTCGGCGTGCTGCTCGGTCCACGGGTGCTTCCCCGTCGGTCCTCGTCCCAGCCCGTGCGCGACCTCGGGCGACACGCCAACCGGCTCGCCGCCTACTACGAGCTGCACGACGGCTTCTACCGCCTGCGCGTGCGACCCGGCTCCCCCGTCGTCGGGGTGCCGGCCGCCCGGCTCGACCTCACGGCATACCCCGGCGTGACGCTCATCGGCGTGCAGAGCGCGGGGGGCCACTCCGTCACGGGTGCGACGGAGGTCGGCGACGACGACGTCGTCATCGTCAGCGGCGCCAGCGACGCCGTGAGCCGCCTCGTGCCCGAGCTGCGCCTGGCGGTCGCGATGCGGCCGATCACGGTGGAGACCGCCGGTCTCATGAACCGGGAGGTGGGCGTCGCGGAGGTCGTCGTGCCGCCGCGCTCGCCGCTCGTGGGCGAGACCTCCTTCCCGGGCCAGATGCGTGCGGCCGACCTCGTCGTGCTCGGCATCCGCCGTCTCGGCAAGGATGTCGGGGCGGCGTCCCTCGAGCTGGTGGCCGGTGACAGCCTGCTGCTGCACGGCACGTGGTCCTCCATCGAGGAGCTGGTCCACGACCGCGACGTGCTTCTCGTCGACTCCCCCGATCTCGTTCGGAGACAAGCGGTTCCGCTCGGTCCACGGTCGGGGCGGGCCATCGCCGTACTGCTCGCCATGGTGGTGCTGCTCGCTCTGGGACTCGTGCCGCCGGCGATCGCCGGGCTCGCCGCCGCGACGGCCATGGTGCTGACGAAGGTGGTGAGCGTCAACCAGGCCTACCGCGCCGTCTCGTGGCAGACCGTCGTGCTCATCGGAGGACTCATCCCGCTGTCCACCGCCATCGAGACGAGCGGTGCCGCAGACCTCGTCGCCAGGGGGCTCATCGACGTCGTCGGCAGCGGCCGCCCGTACCTGCTGCTCGCCGCCCTCTTCACCGTCACGGCGGTCGTGGGTCAGGTGGTGAGCAACACGGCGACGGTGCTCATCGTGGTGCCGATCGCCGTCGCCGCAGCCCAGGAGACGGGCGTCTCGGTCCAGCCCGTGCTCATGCTCGTGGCCGTCGCCGGCGCCGCGTCGCTCCTCACCCCGATCGCGACACCGGGCAACATGATGATCATGGGACCGGGCGGCTACCGCTTCGGTGACTACTGGCGGCTGGGGCTCCCGGTCCTGCTCGTCTGGATGGCCGTCGCCCTCGCGGTCATCCCGCTCGTGTGGCGATTCTGACCTGCGTCGAGCACGCCGACGCCGCCGAGCGGCAGCGCCGTCAGCGGGTAGCTGACGAGCAGAGCGCGACGACGACCTCGACGCCCGAGACGACGGCGGCCGGGACCCCCACCCGCGGCGATGACGAGCGCCGCCACCACGGTGGGGCGGGCTCCTCCGACTCGTCGGACACGGGCTCTCAGTCCGTCGGTCCGTCAGTCCGGGAGCCGGCGCAGCTCGAGCAGCGTGAAGCCGAGATCCTGGAACCGGTCGAGGATGCCGTGCAGGTGCGGGGCGTCGACGACGTCGCCGTACATGACCGATCCCGTCGTGCCGGTCGCGACGGTCGACTCCTCGAGCTCGGGGAAGGCCGATCGGGCGACGTCGGGGATGTGCTCGACCAGGATGAACTCGTAGCGCACGCTGCCCCCTCCACGGGTCGATCCGATGCCGAAGCTCCTGGTTCGATCGTGCCGCGCCCCGTCCGGTGGGGCGTCACCCCGGGCGGGTGAGCCTGCCTAGAGGAGGCCGAGTCGGCGGGCGGCGGCGACGGCGTCACGCCGGGAGCCGACCCCCAGCTTCTGGAAGAGGGAGCGCAGCTGGGTCTTGACGGTGTTGCGGCTCACGGCCCGCGCCTCGGCGATCTCGGCGACGGTGAGCAGCGAGGGGAGCTCGCGCAGCAGGCTCAGCTCCCGGGAGCTGAGCGCGACGTCGAGGAGCGGCTCGGCCGGGACGTCGCTCGTCGCCCGCACGTGCTCGCGCAGCTCGCGCGCGAACGGCTCCAGCTCCCCGAAGCGACCCGCTCCGGCTGCGAGGAGGTCTGAGACTTCGGGCGCGACCTCGAGGACCATCCGCAGGGCGCGCTGGGGTGCGGCCAGGGTCAGCGCGGCGACCAGCTCCTCGTGCGCCACGGTCGGCTGGGTGTTGCGATGGGCCACCACCGCGGCGACGAGGTGCACGGTGACCGAGACCCGCAGGGCCTGCGTCCCGGAACCGGTGTCGGGCGCAGGGGCCAGGAGCGGAGCCACGGCTGTTCGCGCCGCAGTGTCGTCGCCGGCGCGCAGGTGTCGGACCGCGGCCATCGTGACGACCTCGGCGGCGGCCCCGGGAGCTTCCTTGCTCAGCTGCTCGATCTCGTGTGCGAGCCGCGGAAAGCCGGCCAGCAGGACGATCCGGTGGGCGCGAGCGAGCTCCCCGACGGCCAGGCGAGGGGTCATCGTCACGTGCCCCGCGGTGCGGGCACCCGCCATGACCCGGTCCACGACGTCCTGCCGGATCCCCGGCTGCTCGGCAGCCTCGAGGAGATCGAGGTTGGCCTCGAGCATGCGTGCCAGACGTCCCAGCTGCTCGAGACCTCGCGCAGCCGTCGACAGCGCACCGGTGGACGCCTCCACCTCCCCGTCCGACACGGCCCGGTCGCGGGTCAGGCTCGCGGTCCCCTCGGTCATCATCGACTCCACGACGCCGAGCAGCTCGAGCGCGGTCCGGTTGCGGTCGCGGGCGGTCGCGTCGTCGAGGACGTTGAAGGCCGCCCAGCCGGCGAAGACGTGGGCAGGGAGCAGACGGGGCGAGGTGGCCCACGGTGTGCCTTCGGACTCCGCGAGGGCACGCTCGGACCAGGCCGCCATGTCGACGAGGTCCTCGAGGCTGGCCGCTGCCGCGGCCAGGCCCACCATGGCCTGCAGCGCGGGCAGGGGGTGACCGGCCGCCCGGGCGGTCGCCAAGGCCGACCGGTAGGCCGTCCTGGCCTCGGCGAAGCGTCCGTCGCCGAGAAGGACGTCGCCGCTCGTCAGCTCGTCGAGCAGGGTGAGGTCGGTGTGGGAGTGGGGCACGAGACCGCGCCCGCGGGCCCGCTGCTCCCCGGACCACGTGGTGAAGGTCGAGCTCAGCGCGGCGGCGAGCCCCTCGGCGAGCTGTTCGGCACCGCTCGACCCGGACTCCTGCATCCTGTCGTCGGGACCGGGGTGCCGCGCGGGCTCCTCGCCCACGAAGGACAGCCAGCGCAGCCCGACCGCCAGGAGTCGCTCGAGCGGCAGCATCGCGGGGTCGACGGCGGGGGCGCCGTCGCCACTCGGGGCCTGCGTGAACCACGACCCTGGTTGCGTCACGAGCGAGGTGAGCTGGCTTCTCGCTGCCTCGGGGTCGGCCAGGTCGAGGCTCGCCAGCGCCGCGACGGCCGTCATGACCGGGTCGCCGGCGTGCACCGTGCGCACGGCCGCCTCGACATCCGACGCGCGCCCGTCGAGCAGCAGGTGGAGGGCGTGCTGGTGGATGACGTCGCTCATCAGGTCGAGGTCACCCGCGGCCTCCGCGTGACGCAGCGCCTGTCCCGGGACGTCGTGGGCGGCATACCACTGGGCGGCTCGTGCGTGCACCTCCCGGGCGCCGCCCACACTGCCTGCCTCGAGCATCGCGCCGAGGTAGCTGCGCAGGAGCACGTGGTAGCGGTAGGTCGGCGTGCCGACCCGGTCGACCGTCACCATCGCGTTGTCCGCGGAGAGCGCGTCGAGGAGGGCCCCCGCGTCGTCGCGCCCGGTGACCGCAGCGCCGAGGTCTGCCGTGAGGTCGTCGAGGACCGAGGTCGACAGGAGGAAGTCACGCGTCGACTCGTCGAGGCTCGAGAGCACCTCCTCCACGAGGTAGCCGGACATGGCTCGGTCGCTCCGCGCGAACTCGCGCAGGAAGGCGTCGGCGTCCCGGCCTCGGGCGAGCGACACGGCGGCGAGCGCGACGCCCGCGGCCCAGCCCTCGGTGAGCTCCTGCAGGTGGCGCACCTGCTCGTCCTCGAGTGTCAGGTCGTGCCGCGAGAGCAGCTCGCGGGTGTCGTCGAGGGAGAAACGCAGGTCGTGCTCACGCACCTCGACCAGCCGCTCCTCGAGGCGCAGGCGGGCCAGGTGCAGCCCCGGCTCGGACCGGGTCCCGACGACGACGTGCAGGTGGGAGGGCGCCCAGCGGACCAGCATCTCGACGAGGTCGAGGCAGCGCGGGTCACGCACGAGGTGAAGGTCGTCGAGGACGAGCCACGTGTCCTGCGGCGCGGTCCGCGTCAGCTCGACCAGCCACGTGACGAAGGCGTGGCCGACCATGCTCGGCACGGTCTCGTCCGTGGGCCCAGCCCCCGCTCCCGCGGCCCGCACGGCACCGAGCAGCGTCTTCGCCATGACCTGGGGGTCGTTGTCCTCGCGGTCGAGCGAGGCCCACCCGACGTGCCCTCCGCGCTGCTCCAGCTCGCCCGACCAGTCCGCGAGGAGGGTCGTCTTGCCCGTGCCCACGGACCCGGCGACGAGCACCATGGTGCCGCTGCCGCGCTCGGTCGCGGACGCGAGGGGGGTCGGTGCCGGGATCGTGGCGCGACGCACGGTGCGACCCGTGAGTCCTGGGGCCCGGTGCTTGGGCGACGGACGCGGAACGACCGTCTCGTCACCCCCGGCGCGGCTTCCGGTCGTGCTGACGGTCCCCGAGTCCACGATGGTCAGCGACCGTCGCGGCGCCCGGTGCGTGTCGTGCACGCGTCGGCGGGTCCGGTCCTTCGACTGCTTCTGGCGAATGCGGCTGCAAGAGTCATCTCGGTGCACTTTCGGGAGGGGTACGCCTAGGACACGTGCGGACCGACCGCTCGACCGCCGTTCACCACGTGCCTCCGCGGTGAACGGCCACTCGGCCCGGTTTCACCGTACCTTCGCTCCGTCGCCCCGGCGCGCTTTCGGCGTGCTGCCGGCAGGAGCGTCCACGTGGCGGGCTCTCGGGCCGGGGGCAGCGCGGAGCCGTAGCCGCGAGGGAGCCGGAGCCGTGAGGGAGCCGCCGGTCGTGGTCACTCAGCACGCAGTGGGCCGGCGCCCTCCACCGCTGCTCGACGGTGCACCGATGCTGACGAGCTGCGGAGCCGTGGGTGCGCAGCACCCGCCACCCTGCTCGCCGTCGGCCTTCGTGGCATCCGAGTCGTCGAACAGACCCGCGCCTCCACACACTCCGGTCTCGGGCAGGGTGAGCTCGACGCGCGCGGCCGCCTCGCGGTCACCGGCCAGCGCCGCAGCGACGGAACGCACCTGCTCGTAGCCGGTGAGGGCCAGGAAGGTCGGCGCGCGCCCGTAGGACTTCATGCCGACGACGTAGACGTCCTTCTCGTCGTGACCGAGCTCGGCGGCTCCGTGCGGGTAGACGGTGCCGCAGGAGTGCACGTTGGGGTCGATGAGCGGGGCGAGACCGACGGGCGCCTCGAGTCGGTCGTCGAGACGCAGGCGCAGCTCCGACATGATCGAGTGGTCGGGCCGGAAGCCGGTCAGCCCGACGACCTCGTCGAGGCCGTCGACGCGGCTGCCGTCCTCGCCGACGAGGGTGAGCGCACCGCCCCCGTCGGGGCGCGAGGCGAGCTCGACGGCTCGGGTGCGGAAGCCGGTGACGACCTCGACGTGCCCCGCCGAGACGGCATCACGGGCCCGCACGCCGAGGGCGCCGCGCGCGGGCAGCTGGTCGGCCTCCCCGCCGCCGTATGCGTTGTCGACCCTCCCGCGGCGCAGCACCCACACAGCCGTCGTGCCGGGCACCTGCTCGGCGAGTCCGGCGAGGACGACGAGAGCCGTCAGGGCGGAGTGGCCCGAACCGACGACAGCCGTGCGCCGGCCTCCGAAGCGGGCGACGTCGTCCGGGGACGCGGCGTCAGGGACCCGGTAGGAGATGTGGGCGGAGACCGCGGGTTCCTGCTCGCCGTCAGCGGGGTAGCCGTCGCCGCCGAGCGGGTTGGGGCTGGTCCACGTGCCCGAGGCGTCGACGACGGCGCGGGCGGTGACCCGGTCCGTGCGGCCGTCCGCGTGCCGGACGTGGATGGTGAAGGGCTGGTCCTCGCGGCCGGAGTCGACGACGCGGTCGCGGCCCCGGCGGGCGATGCCGGTCACGGTGCGTCCGAAGCGGACCCGGTCACCGAGGGCGTCGGCCAACGGCTGCAGATAGGACTCGACCCACTCGTCGCCGGTCGGGTAGCGCTCCGCGTCGGGCTCGGTCCAGCCCGACCTGGACAGCAGCCGACGAGCGGCCGGGTCGACGAGCTCGGACCACCGGGAGAAGAGTCGGACGTGGCCCCACGAGGCGACGGAGGCTGCGGCCCGGCTCCCACGCTCGAGCACGAGCGGCGCGAGGCCGCGCTCCAGCAGGTGCGCCGCTGCCGCGAGGCCGACCGGACCGGCGCCGATGACGACGACGGGCTCGGCGGCGGCGGGCTCCGTCGGCGCGGGGTGCGTGGGGGTGGTGCTGGTCATGGGACAACCTCCGGGGTCGCGCAGCGGCGTCCGTGCCGGGGACCGCGCTGATTCGATGCATGTCGATGTCTCGTCACTCGTCATCTTGCAACTGGCTTCGACAGATGTCAACATAGACACATGTCGAACCCGCTTGAGCTCCGCGACGTCTCCTCCGACAGCCGCCAGGGTCAGCTGTGCTGCGCCCCCTTGTCGCGTGCAGCGCTGAACGAGGCCGACGCGGCTCACGCAGCAGAGATGTTCAAGGCCCTCGGGGACCCGGTGCGGCTCAGGCTGTTCTCCAACATCGCCTCGTCGCAGGGCGGCGAGGCCTGCGTGTGCGACATCCAGGACGTCGGGGTCTCGCAACCGACGGTGTCGCACCACCTGAAGAAGCTCCGCGAGGCCGGGCTGCTCGAGTCCGAGCGTCGCGGGAGCTGGGTCTACTACCGCGTGTCACCGGGCGTCCTTGCCGTCATGGCCCGGCTGCTGGCGCCGGCAGCGAGCTGACCGCCTCGGACCTCACGCCTGCTCGAGCGTGAGCTGGGTCCGGTGGAAGTCGTAGTGCGCGATGCCGTAGGCATACACCTCGGCCAGCGTCATCGTGTCGTGGAAGAACGGGTCCCACCCGACGGGGAAGTGCATCCGACGGCCGAGGGTCGCCTCCGGCTCGGCATCGAGCCTACGGTGCAGCTGCGCGACGGTGCGGTCGAGCTGCGCGGGCAGACGGGGGCCGTGGAAGACGAGCGCGCCCCCGACCGACCCGAGGTAGTTGACGGTGTGGAACGGTCGGGTCGCGGCATCGAGCACGGCTGCGAAGCGGCGACCGAAACGGTCGGGCAGCCGCCCGAAGAGTCGCACGAGCGGCAGGAGCCGGCGCACGATCAGGAAGCCGAAGGCCATGTGCCACAGCAGCTGGCCGTTGGTCCACCGGGTCCCGGCGGTGCGACGACGCAGGTCGGCCGGGGTGGCGTGGCCGACGAGGTCGCGCAGGTCGGCGCGGACTCGCTCGAGCTCGTCGTGGAGGTGCTGCCGGTCGGTCGGCTGACCGCTGGTGGCCATGAGCCAGTCTCGCGCCGGGTCGCCCGGCAGGGAAGGCCTCGCGGGGCCCGCCGAGTCGGGCGTTCCCCCTCCCGTCCGACCAGGTGGCACGGGCTCCTCAGACGCGTCCGTCGACCGGGGCGACGTCGAGCGACGCGAGCAGGCCGAGGACCCGCTGCCTGATCTCGTCGCGGATGGGTCGCACCGCCTCGACCCCCTTGCCGGCGGGGTCGGCGAGCTCCCAGTCCTCGTAGCGCTTGCCGGGGAAGATCGGGCAGGTGTCGCCGCAGCCCATGGTGATGACGACGTCGGACTCCTTCACCGCCTCCGTCGTGAGGATCTTGGGGCTCTCAGCGGTGATGTCGATGCCCTCCTCCGCCATGGCGGCGACGGCCGATGGGTTCACCTGGTCGGCGGGGGCGGACCCCGCGGAGCGCACCTCGACCTCGCCGCCGGAGAGGTGCGCAAGATAGGCGGCCGCCATCTGCGACCGTCCGGCGTTGTGGACGCAGACGAACAGGACGGAGGGCTTGTCGGTCATGAGGTCTCCTGGGTGGTGGGGGTCAGGGCGGGCGTCGCGGTCAGCTCGGACAGGGCGGGGGCGCCGACCGGCTCGTGCGCCAGCATCGGCAGCACGGCCACGCGGTCGCAGAGCCTGGCGACCGATGCGAGGGACGGCGACTCCGCACGGGCTCGCGCCCGGAGGAACGGCGAGGTCGGAGCCGCCGCGGTGAGGCTGGCATTGACGACCCAGGCCCACGGGGTGATCCCGGCGCGCGCCAGGTCGTCCCGCAGCTCCCGGGCCTCGAGCACCGGCGTCGTCTCCGGCAGGGTGACGATGACCACCTTGGTCCGGCTCGGGTCCTGCAGCCGCATCAGCGGGGTGACGAAGCGTGGGCCGTCGCCCATCTGGCGGGTGATCTCGCGGTGGTAGGAGCCGGTCGCGTCGAGCAGGAGCAGGGTGTGACCGGTCGGTGCCGTGTCGAGCACGACGAACTGCTTGCGGGCGCGGAAGACCACGTGCGAGAACTGCTGGAAGACCGCCACCTCGTCGGTGCACGGCGACCTGAGGTCCTCGGCCAGCGCGGCGCGTCCCGCGTCGTCGAGTGCCTTGCCCTTGCCCGCCATGACCCGGTCGCGGTACTCGGCGATGGCCCGCTCCGGGTCGATCCGCTCGACGGTGAGGTGCGCCACGTCGGCCTGCAGCGTCTCGGTCAGGTGCGCGGCCGGGTCGGTGGTCGTGAGCAGCACCTCGTGGCCTCGGGTGGCGAGCTCGAGTGCGAGAGCAGCGGCGACCGTGGTCTTGCCGACGCCGCCCTTGCCCATGCACATCACGAGGCCGTTGCCGTCGGCCTCGAAGTCGTCGACGAGGCGGCGCAGGCTCGTGAAATCCTCTGCCAGGGAAGGGATCTCGTCGCCCACTGGCGTCATCGTCGCGCCGTCGAAACCGTCGACACCGTCGAGAAGGTGTCGCAGCGCCGGGACGCCGACGGTGTTGAACGCGAGCAACGGGACGGTCGTGCGTGGCAGCGCGGCGAGGTCGTCGGGGACGGCGGCCAGCGCTGCGGTCTCGCGCGCCCGGATGGCGTCGAGGAGGACATCGTGCCCTGGCGGGGTGACGGCATACGTCGGCATGACGCCGTTGACGACGAGGTGCGCGTCGGACATGCCGAGTGCGCGCAGCTCTGCGTACGTGCGAGCGGCCTCGGCGATCGCCGAGCGTTGCGGACGCGTGACGATGACGAGGCGCGTGCGCGCGGGGTCGGTCAGCGCTGCCAGCGCACCGGCGTAGTCGTGGCGCAGCCGGTCGAGGCCCGCGACCGGCCCCAGGCACGACACGTCGCCCTTGCCGTCGGACAGGTAGGTGGTCCACTCCCCCGGCAGCTGCAGCAGACGGAGGGTGTGCCCGGTGGGGGCGGTGTCGAAGAGGACGTGGTCGTAGGCGGCCGTGGAGGTCTCGTCGGCCAGCAGCGAGGTGAACTCGTTGAAGGAGGCGATCTCGGTCGTGCAGGCTCCGGAGAGCTGTTCGGTCATCGCTGAGAGCTCGGGCACCGGCAGGACGTCGCGCACCGGGTCGATGATCGCGGCGCGGTAGGCGTCGGCCGCCTGCTGCGGGTCGATCTCCAGGGCGTCGAGGCCCGGGACGCCCGGCACCGCGGTGATCGCGTTGCCCACCGTGGTGCCGAAGACCTGCCCGACGTTCGAGGCCGGGTCGGTGCTCGTCAGCAGCACGCGCTTGCCCTGCCCGGCCAGGACGACCGCCGCCGCGCAGGCCAGCGAGGTCTTCCCGACGCCGCCCTTGCCCGTGAGGAACAGGAAACGGGGCACCGTCTCCAGGAACGGCAGGTTCGGCAGGGACGCAGTCATCAGGGGCCCGTCGGAGCGCTGAAGCGCTTGCGCAGGGCGAGGCTGACGTAGACGAGGGCGACGAGGGCGGGCACCTCGATGAGGGGACCGACGACCCCCGCGAGCGCCTGGCCGGAGGCGGCCCCGAAGGTGGCGATGGCGACGGCGATCGCGAGCTCGAAGTTGTTGCCCGCCGCGGTGAAGGCGAGCGTCGTCGTGCGCTCGTAGCCCAACCCCAGGCCGGCGCCGAAGGCGAAGCCACCGCCCCACATCACCGCGAAGTAGACGAGCAGGGGCAGCGCGATGCGCACGACGTCGAGGGGCCGTGAGGTGATCGCGTCCCCCTGGAGGGCGAACAGGATCACGATGGTGAAGAGGAGTCCGTAGAGCGCCCACGGTCCGATGCGGGGGATGAAGGTGCTTTCGTACCAAACACGCCCGCGCCGGCGCTCACCGATGCGTCGGGACAGGAACCCGGCCAGCAGCGGGATGCCCAGGAAGATGAGGACGGACCGGGCGATGTCCCACGTCGAGGCGTCGATGCCGGTCTGCTCGAGGCCGAGCCACCCGGGCAGCACCGTGAGGTAGAACCAGCCGAGGCCGGCGAATGCGACGACCTGGAAGACCGAGTTGAGGGCCACGAGCACGGCGGCGGCCTCCCGGTCACCGCACGCGAGGTCGTTCCAGATGATGACCATGGCGATGCAGCGTGCGAGCCCGACGATGATGAGGCCGGTGCGGTAGGCGGGGAGGTCGGGCAGGAAGATCCACGCGAGTGCGAACATCAGCGCGGGCCCGAGCACCCAGTTGAGCAACAGCGAGCTCACCAGCAGGCGCTGGTCGCCCGTGACGGAGTCGAGCCGGTCGTAGCGCACCTTGGCGAGCACCGGATACATCATGACGAGCAGGCCGAGGGCGATCGGGAGCGAGACCCCGCCGACCTCCACGCGCGACATCGCGTCGCCGAGACCGGGCACGAGTCGGCCGAGGAGCAGACCGGCCACCATGGCGAGGCCGATCCAGACGGGCAGGAAGCGGTCGAGGGTCGAGAGCTTGGCGACCACTGGGTCGTACCGGTCGTGCCCTTCCTTCCCTGGCCGGGCCGTGTCGACGGGGAGGCTGGGGTTGGGACGACTGGTCACCGGTGTCCTTCGCAGGCTGGTTCTGGGGCGGCTGACGACTGCATCGACACACGTCGATACTCCAACGTTGGCAGCCACATCAACCCGTGTCAATATGGATCATCGTCGATGACGATGATCACACGGTGACACCGGCAGTCCCACGAGAGGCGGACGCATGAGCGTGACCACGCTGAGCACGACCCCGCGGCAGATCTCGGCCTGCGGCGCCGCCCCCGTCGACGTCCTCGACCGCACCGAGGCGGAGCGCCGCGCCGGCCTGCTCAAGGCGCTGGCCGACCCGGTGCGACTCCAGCTGCTCAGCATCATCAGCGCCTCCCCGGGCCAGGAGGCCTGCGTGTGCGACATGACCGACGCCGTGCAGGTCTCGCAGCCGACGGTGAGCCACCATCTCAAGACGCTCGTCGACGCCGGCATCCTCAGCCGCGAGCGTCGCGGCAGCTGGGCCTGGTTCCGGCTCGAGGCCGAGCGCCTCGACGACGTGCGCCGCTTCCTGGCCTAGGGCGAGCCTCCCCCGCGGGGCCCGCTCCTCACATCTCCTCGTGCGTGTTCGGGTCGCCGCCGAAGAGGCGGCCGTCAGCGCGCCCGAGGGCGCTGATGGCTGCCACCTCGTCCGCGCTCAGCTCGAAGCCGAAGAGCTCGAGGTTGGTGCGCTGGCGCTCGGGGTCCGCCGACTTGGGCAGCGGAACGACGCCGAGCTGCACGTGCCAGCGCAGGATGGCCTGTGCCGGCGTGACGCCGTGGGCCTCGGCGGCCGCGGCCACGGGGTCGGCGGCGAAGGGCGCGTTGCGCTTGCCCAGCGGGCTCCACGCCTCGGTGAGGATGCCGAGCCGCTCGTGGGTCGCACGCAGCCGTTCCTGGGGGAAGAGCGGGTGCAGCTCGACCTGGTTGAGCACCGGCGTCACGCCCGTCGCCTGGATGACGTCGCCGAGGTGCTGCTCGGTGAAGTTGCTGACACCGACGGAGCGCACGAGACCGCGCTCACGGCAGTGGACGAGTGCCCGGTAGGCGTCGACATAGAGCCCGACGCTCGGGTTGGGCCAGTGGATGAGGGCGACGTCGACCTGCTCGAGACCGAGGCGCTCGAGCGAGCCCTCGATCGAGGCGACCGCCCGGTCGAAGGCGTGGTCCCGCCCCGGCACCTTCGTCTGCACGACGATCTGGTCGCGCGGCACACCGGACCGCCGGATGGCCTCGCCGACCTCCACCTCGTTGCCGTAGTTGACCGCCGTGTCGAGCAGCCGGTAGCCGGCCTCCAGGGCGGACACCATGGCGCGTATGCCGTCCTCGCCCGTGAGCGGGTAGGTGCCGAAGCCGGTGGCGGGCAGGGTCGTGCCGTCCTGGAGCGTGCGTGTCGGGATCGCCATGCCCCCGACCCTACGCAGGGGCGCGCCGGGGGCGCGAGGACCGTCCCGCCCCTCGTCGGGTATGGGTCCATCGGCTCGGCACTGCGTCGGGCAGCCACTCCGGAAGGACACCGTCATGGAGTACACGCGTCTCGGACAGTCGGGACTGCAGGTCAGCCGGATCGCGCTCGGCTGCATGAGCTTCGGCGACAGCAGCCGCGGCAACCACGCCTGGTCGCTCGACGAGGCCTCGAGCGAGCCGCTCTTCCGGCAGGCGGTCGAGCTCGGCATCACCTTCTGGGACACCGCCAACGTCTACAGCCTCGGCTCGTCCGAGGAGATCGTCGGCCGCGCCATCACGACCTACACGCGCCGCGAGGACGTCGTGCTCGCGACGAAGGTGCACGGTCGCATGCATGACGGTCCGGGCGGAGCAGGCCTGTCGCGCAAGGCGATCCTCGAGCAGGTCGATGCCTCCCTGACCCGTCTGGGCACCGACTACGTCGACCTCTACCAGATCCACCGCTTCGACCCCGAGACGCCGGTCGAGGAGACGATGGAGGCGCTCCACGACGTCGTCAGGGCCGGCAAGGCGCGCTACATCGGGGCGTCGTCGATGTGGGCGTGGCAGTTCGCGACGATGCAGCACACCGCCGACCTCGGCGGCTGGACGCGCTTCGTCTCGATGCAGGACCAGTACAGCCTCATGCAGCGCGAGGAGGAGCGGGAGATGTTCGGCCTGCTCGCCGCCCAGGGTGTCGGCGCGATGCCGTGGAGCCCGCTGGCCCGGGGCCGCCTCGCCCGCCCGTGGGGGACCGAGACGAGGCGCACCGGGAGCGACGCGTTCGGCCGGACGCTCTTCAGCGACCGCGACAAGCCGATCGCCGACGCCGTCGAGCAGGTCGCCGGGGCCCGGGGCATCCCGATGGCCCAGGTGGCCCTGGCCTGGGTGCTGCGCCAGCCGGTCGTCAGCGCCCCCATCGTGGGCCCGACCAAGGAGCACCACCTCGCCGACGCGGTCGCCGCCCTCGACGTCCACCTCACCGACGACGAGGTCGCTGCGCTCGAGGCGCCCTATGCGCCGCGCGAGCCCACCGGCTTCTGACGACCCCGACGAGCAGCGGGGCGAGGAGGTAGGTGAGCAGGACGTAGGGCCACAGGTAGCCCTGCTCGACGTGCCACCCCACGAGGATCTCCTGGACCGGCCGCCCGATGAGCAGGCTGCCGCCCCACTCGAACACGAGCCACAGCGTCATCCAGAACGCCCCGGCAGCGAGCAGGGACAGCGGGCGGTGGTCGGGTGCGAGCCGGTTGATGACGTAGGCGAGCACGACGATGAGGAGGATCCGGGTGGCCATGGCGATCTGGTGGGCGTGCAGCTCTCCGACGCGCGGCGCGTAGACGCGGTCCATGAGGACGAACGCGTTGACCGCGGCCAGCGGCACCTCGGCCAGCCACACGCGGAACGTGATCATGAGCAGGTGCGCCCTGGGGCTGAGCGGTGTCGAGTGGCGGGTCGCGGCCGGTGCACTCATGGGCTCCTCCTCGCGGTCACGCTCCAGCACACCGCGGCCCGGCACCCCGGGGTAGTGCCCTTGGTCCTGCGCGGGAGTGAGCACTCGGCGGAGCGTGTGGGGGATGATCGGGACGTCGCACGGTCCGGTGCGACCGGTGTCGCGGAGAAGAGGATGCAGTGACGAGCGAGGACCACCCGCGTTTCCCGCGCTCCGTCTTCGACGGGGGCGAGGACCCGGACCCGCGCTTCAGCCTCGCCAACGAGCGGACGTTCCTGGCCTGGATCCGAACAGGTCTGGCGTTCGTCGCAGCCGGGCTGGCGCTCGAGGCCCTTCAGGTTCCCTTGGCGCCGTGGCTGCGCGTCACCGTCGCCGTGGGGCTCGTGCTGGCGGGTCTCGCAGCCACCGCACAGGCCTGGCTCTCCTGGGTGCGCACCGAGCGCGCGATGCGCCACCTCACGCCCCTGCCGTCCTCGGGCCTCAAGCTGCCCATCGCCGTCCTCCTCGGCCTGGTCGGGCTGGCCGTCCTGGTGGGACTGCTGCTGTGACCGTGCCGCAGGGGCCCGGCATGCAGGCCGAGCGCACGTCGCTCGCGTGGCGTCGCACGGCCCTCTCGGTGGCCGTCGGCTCGCTGGCCGGGCTGCGCGTGCTGCCCCCGCAGCTCGGAGCGTTGGGGTATGCCGTGTCGATCCTCGGACTGCTGTGGAGCCTCGACCTGGCGCTGAGTGCGCGACGCCGCTACCGCGACGGGCAGCGGCTGCTCGGCGCCGCGGGAGGGGCCACCACCGCTGGCACGACCGTCGCGCGGACCGCCCTCACGAGCGGAGGCTTCGCGCTCGTCGCCCTCGTCGCGCTCGTCCTGCTCGTCCGCCGCTGACGACGCGACCCCGGATGCCGCGCCCCCTCTCGCACACGGCATACGGGATCGGCCGGGTCAGCGGACTGCGGCCACCTCGGCGGGTTCGCCTGCGGGACGGAGCTTCTCGCCCTCGATGTCGACGTTGGGCAGCGCCCGGTCGAGCCACCGCGGCAGCCACCACGCCCTGTCGCCGAGGAACGACATGACCGCCGGCACGAGAGACAGGCGCACGACGAACGCATCGACCGCGACCCCGAAGGCGAGGGCGAAGCCCATCGACTTGATGATCGGGTCGTCGACGAGGACGAAGCCCGCGAAGACCGACATCATGATGAGCGCGGCCGCGACGACGACGCGGGCGCCGTGGCCCACGCCGGCGACGACGGCCTCGCGCGCCGTGTCGCCGTGCACGAAGTCCTCGCGCATGCGCGAGACGAGGAAGACCTCGTAGTCCATGGCCAGGCCGAAGAGGATGCCGATGAGCAGGATCGGCAGGAAGCTGACGAGCGGTCCGGCGGTGTCGAGGCCGACGAGAGAGTTCAGCCAGCCCCACTGGAAGATCGCGACGGTCGCCCCGAACGCCGCGCCGATCGTCAGGAGGAAGCCGAGCGTGGCCTTGAGCGGCACGAGCACCGAGCGGAACATCAGCATGAGCAGGACGAAGCCGAGGCCGACGACGACGAGCAGGTAGACGGGCAGGGCCGCGGCCAGCTTGTCGGACACGTCGACACCGACGGCCGTGACCCCGGTGACCGAGATCTCCGCGCCGGTCGCACCGGCCGTCACCGCGAGGGCCGAGCGCAGGTCGCGCACGAGGTCGAACGTCGCCTCGGCGGTCGGCCCCGACTTCGGGATGACGGCGAGGATCGTCGTGCGACCGTCGGCACTGGTCTGGCCGGGAGCCACGGCGAGGACGTCACCGAGGCCGGTGGCCGCCTTGGCAGCGCCGGCCGTGGCCTGCTGCACCTGCTGCTGCGAGTCGCCGTGGACCACCATGACGAGGCGGCCGTTGAAGCCCTCGCCGAAGCCCAGCGAGATGAGGTCGTAGGCCACGCGCTTGCTGCTCGTGACCGGCGCGGTGCCGTCGTCGGGCAGGGCCAGGCGCATGTCTGCCGCGGGCAGCGCGACCGCACCGAGCAGCACGACACCGGCGATGAGGACGGGGACGCGGTGGCGGACCGTGAAGCGGCCCCAGGCGAACCCCCGGTTGCCGGCGGCCTCGTCGAGGTCGGTCCCCGCACTCTCGCCACGTCCGACACCGGCGCGCTCGGCACGACGCTGGCGGCGCGAGAGCACCCGGTCGCCGGCGAAGCCGAGCAGCGCCGGCAGCAGGGTGACCGCCACGAATACGGCGACGAGGACCGTCCCGGCGGCGGCGAGACCCATCGCGGTGAGGAACGGGATGCCGACGACGGAGAGTCCGGCGAGCGCGATGATGACCGTCAGCCCGGCGAAGACGACGGCGGTGCCGGCCGTGCCGACGGCGCGGCCCGCGGCTTCCTGTCGCTCGAGGCCGAGGGCGAGGTTGTGCCGGTAGCGCGAGGTGATGAAGAGGGAGTAGTCGATGCCGACGGCGAGCCCGAGCATGAGGGCGAGCACCGGTGTGACGCTGGACAGCTGGACGGCGTGGCCCACGATGAGCAGGCCGATCATGCCGACGCCGACACCGATGAGCGCGTTGACCATCGTCATGCCGGCGGCGACGAGCGAGCCGAAGGTGATGACGAGCACGACCAGCGCGACGAGGACGCCGATGCCCTCGGTCGAGCCGATCTCGGGGGTCGCGAGCAGGGGCTCGCCGCCCGCGGCCACGGCCCAGCCGGCGGGCGCTCCCACCCCGAGCGCCTCGTAGGCAGACCGCTGCTCGGGGGTCAGCTCGTCGGCCGTCTTGTCGAACTGCACCGTGACGAGGCCGTAGCGCCCGTCCTGGCTGATCGCCCTGGTGTCGAGCGGGCTCAGGGCCGCGACGACGCCGGGGAGCTTCGCGGCCCGCGCCACGACGTCGTCGAGGACCGCCTTGGAGCCCGGGGCGACGACGGTCTGGCCCTCGGGGGCCCGGACGACGACGGTGCCGGACGCGCCGCTCGCCTGCGGGAACTCCTTGGACAGGGCCTCGAGGGCGCGCTGGGACTCGGTGCCGGGGATGGTGACGCTCGAGGTGGGCGCACTGCCGAGGGTCAGCAGCACCCCGGCGAGGACGGCGAGCAGGACGAACCAGGTGGACGCGACGACGCCGCGGCGACGGAACGCGAGGCGTCCGATCCGGTAGAGCAGGGTGGCCATGGGAGCTCCAGAGAGGGACAGGTCAAGAAACGGGGCCGGGCGTCACTGACCAGCGCCTCCAAAGTTAACCGAACGGCTAAGTCCGACACAAGCCGATCGGCTAACTCCGCTACGCTGACGACCGGCCGAGTCCGACACGGCAACACACCCGGAGGCCGCCGGCTGCGGTGGTTGCAGCCACAGACGCCGGCGCGTGCTCGGTGTGTTGCGGGGGCGGCGACACGGGACGACACGGCATACGACATCGACCAGCGAACGTGACGAGGAGGACGGCATGGCTCGACCACAGGCCCCCCGCGGCCACGGCCGCCGGCGCGTCATCGACGCCGCCGTCGAGCTCTTCGGCGAGCACGGCGTCACCGGGACGTCGCTGCAGATGATCGCCGACCACCTCGGCGTCACGAAGGCCGCCGTCTACTACCAGTTCCACGCCAAGGAGGACATCGTCCTGGCGGTGCTCGAGGAGGCGCTCGTGGATCTCCGGGCCTTCGTCACCCTCGCCGAGACGGAGCCCTCCCCCGACGAGGCCGCCATGGTCGCGCTGCGCGGTCTCGTCGACCTCATGATCGGGCACCGGCAGGCCGTCGCAGCGCTCATGCGTGACCCGGAGGTCGAGCGCATCATGGCGACCCACGACGACCTCAACTCCCTGGTCGGGCGGCTGACGGCGCTGCTCCTCGGCCCCTCCCCCGACCTGCGCCGGCGCATCGCCGTCTCCGTCGTCGGAGCCGGCGTCGCCCAGGCCGGCATCGACCCGCTGCTCGCCGATGTCGACGACGAGACGCTGCGCGCCGAGCTGCTCGACCTCGCGCCGGCGATGTTCCCCCGGACCTGAGGGACGACTCAGAGCTCGCCGAGGTCAACCGTGGTCAGACCCCAGATGACGAAGACGTCGAGGGCGATGATGACGATGGCCCACACCGGGTAGTACGGCAGCCACAGGAAGTTCGCCAGCGCCGAGAGCACGGCCAGGGCGACGCCCACCGAGCGGGCGAAGACGTTGCCGGTGAAGATGAAGCCACCCGCGACAGCCGCGGACAGGCCGATGATCATGTGCAGCCAGCCCCACGTCGTCGCGTTGAAGGTGAAGACGTAGTTCGGCGTGTTGACGAAGAACTTGGAGCCGTTGACGACGGCGATGAGCCCCTCGGCGAACTGGAAGATGCCCACGACGAGCATGATGGTGGCGCCGAAGGTGCTCGCGCCGGCGGCCCAGAGGGTGCGGGTGCGATGGGCGGGAGCCGCTGAGGCTGCCGAGGCAGCGGGGTCGGCGGTGGTCATGTCAACCTCCGATCGGAGTGTTCGGTCATCGTCGATGCTACGAACGCCTGCACCGGGGCGGCTCATCCGTAGAGGATGATCCGGCGCCCGGAGCGCTCACTCGAACGCACCCTCGCGGAACTCCTCACGGCGACGCACCGCTGCCTGGATCGACTGCATCTGCTCCTCGCTGCACTGCAGGTCGTAGACGTCCCGGATGAACTCGGGCAGGTCGGCGCGGTAGTCGTGCGCCCACGCGGCGAACGCGCCGGGCACCTGTGCGTTCTTCATGTCGATGAGGGTCTGGAAGAACGTCGTGACGGGTCGCCACCGCATCCCCGCCGGTATGCCGCGTGGCGACCGTCCGGGGACCTCCTCTCGGAGCGGTCGGTCGGGTCCCAGCCAGGCCGGCCTGCGGTTGAGCAGGTCGAGGCCGAACTTGGTGACGCCGTCGTTGTCGTGGCTCAGCAGCACGTAGCGCACCCGGGCCCGGGCCTCGTCGCCCAACGCCATGAGCTGCTCGTGGTCGTTGACGACCGCCACGAGGGCCGGGTCGACGTCGAGCCGGGGGGCACCGGTGACCTCGTGCATCCACTTGCTGCCGCCGGGGGTGCCGATCCACAGGGCACGGTCGATGCCGAGCGCCTGCGGCCCGAGCGTCCCCCACCCCAGGAGCACGTCCTGGCTGGTGTGGGCCCCGAGCGACTCCCCGAAGAGCACGACCTCCGGGCGCTCGTCCGGAGACATCGCGCGCACCCGCTGGAAGATGCGCAGCCACAGCAGGCGGTTCTGCTCCCGGGCGTCGCGCACCTTGCCGAGCGACAGCGGCGACGGACGCCTGGAGTACTGCATCGTGACGCTCGCGACGTCGCCCCGGGTGAGGTACTGCGCGGCGGCGATCGCGACGTAGTTGACGTAGCCGGTCCCCGTCGGTGAGACGAGCATGAGCAGGGAGCGCGACCACGCGTCGGTGCGGTCCATCTCGGCGATCGCGAGGTCGACGCGTTCGGACGGCGTCGGTGCGCTGTCGAGGCCGACGAAGACCTGGATGGGGTGCGCCCGAGCCGGCTCGCCCATCACGGTCGCGATGGAGAGGTCGGCCGGCACGCTCCCGTCGGGCAGGGTCGGCGGCGTCGCGACCGGCGCGGGTCGCACGTAGGTGACGGCGTGCCGTCGTCCCTCGCGGCCGAGCGACTCCCAGGGGACGAGGCTCGCGGGGTCGCCGCTCACCATAGGGTCGGTCCACACCCCGGGTGCGGCGCGCATCCACGGGTCCACGGTCGTCGTGACCGCCTCGACCCTCTGCATGACCCGGGTCCACAGGGCGTTGAACGCGACGCCGGCGCCGGCGAGGAACACGGCGTGCGAGGCGACCTGCCACGCGAGCCCGGCGCCGAGGTCCTGTCCGGGAGCCAGTCGCCTCACCTGCTCGGCGGTCCACCGCTCGCCCCAGGCGGCGCCGTAGAGGACGGCGAGCACGCCACCCCCCGCTGCAAGACCCCGAAGGGTCGGGACGTCATCGGCCGCGCCGAGCCCCGGTTCCGTGCCGGCGCGGCGGGCGCGCTCGACGACGGCAGACGTCGCCAGCCCCACCGGGATGGAGAGGGGCAGCGCCGCGAGGCGCCCGCCTGCCCCGACAGTCCGGTCGAGTCGGCGCACACCGGCCGTCGCGCCGATGAGCGCCGATCCGGACAGCGCGGTCGCCCCCATCCGCCAGGCACCCTGCCGCAGGACACCGTCGGTGGGCGTCGAGACGCCGCGACGGTCGAGGTATGCCGCGAGGCCCAGTCCCAGCGGCGCCATCGCCAGCTCGCAGCCGAGCGTCGCGACGGTGCGGCGTCGCGCGGCGGACCACGAGTCCGGGAAGATCGGCCAGGTGGCCGCCGAGCCGGCGATGACGTCGAGGACGTCCTGCGCCGTCAGCGCCATGAGGTAGGTCGTGCCGGTGGCGAGGCCGGTGATGATGCCCTGGTCCTGCCACGTGCGCTTCGACAGCGACGGTGCCAGCGTCGACGGCGTCACGAACGCAGCCATGACCAGGCCCGCCTTCTGCCCCGTGTGGACGAAGTCCGACTGCTCCATGAACCCTCCCCGGCGCTCGAGCGGTCGCGAGTGGACCTGACGTCGCACCCGCCCACCTTCGAGCATGGTCACGTCGGGACGCCTGGAGCTCACCCCTCCAGGGTGATCTTCCCGCGTGTCGTGAGGCCGTGGGCCCGCAAGGGTGCCCACAGAGCATCAGGCGTGAGCATCATGGATCCATGACTGCGAACGTCGAGGTCGACCCCCCCACAGCTCCGACGTCCGAGCCGTCGGCGCTGACCCATCTGGAGTCTCAGGACGGCCGGTCCTTCGTCGCGCGCGGGCCCGGGAGCGAGCGCCCGCTACCGGGTGACTACCTCGAGCTCGAGGGCGAGGACGGCATCCTCGCGTTCGTCGAGGAGGTCAGCGACGAGGCGTCCGGCACCGGCTTCGCCGCCACGGGGACGCTGATCCAGGTCGGGGGCGGCCCCGGCCCGGGCCGACCGACCGACTCTCCGTGGCACGAGGTTCCTGTCCGGGCGACCCGCCCCGACACGGTGCAGCGGCTGTTGTCCGGCGCCGATTCCCGGCTGCACCTCGGCCACCTCGCGGGCCAGGAGGCGGTGGGTGTCGCGCTCGTGCCGAACCGCCTCAACCGGCACACCTTCTGGTGCGGGCAGAGCGGCTCGGGCAAGACGTATGCCCTGGGCGTCCTGCTCGAACGCATCCTGTTGACCACGCGGCTGCCCATGGTCGTCTTCGACCCCAACAGCGACTTCGTGCGCCTCCACGAGAAGGCCGTCCAGACAGAGACGGAGGACGAGGACCAGGCCCACGCCCTGCATGACCGTGAGGTGGTGATCCTGCGGCCCGACGACGACCAGAGCCCCCTGCGGGTGCGCTTCACCGAGCTGACGCCTCGAGCCAAGGCCGCCGTCCTGCGCCTCGACCCGGTGGTGGACCGAGCGGAGTACAACGCGCTCCTGCGCCTTTTCGCCGGCGACTTCCACACCGTCGACGCAGGCCAGGTCGTGCCGCACCTGCACTCCCTCGGGGACCCGGACGCCGAGGCCCTGGCCCAACGCATCGAGAACCTCGGGATCCTGGAGTGGACGAAGACGTGGGCCTTCGGGGCCGCGCCGGTGACCGAGGTCATCGCGCGTCGCCCGGCCGCGACGGTGCTCGACCTCGGCAGCTACGAACGGCACGAGGAGCAGCTCACCGTAGCCCTGGCGGTCCTCGACGACCTCTGGGCTCGACGCGCCGAGCGCCGGCCCCTGCTCATCGTCGTCGACGAGGCGCACAACCTGTGCCCGCCCGACCCCGAGACCCCGCTGGGGGTCGCGGTGCGCGACCGACTCGTCCAGATCGCCGCGGAGGGTCGCAAGTACGGCCTGTGGCTGCTGCTCTCGACCCAGCGTCCCTCGAAGGTGCACCCCGGCATCGTGAGCCAGTGCGACAACCTGACCCTGATGCGGATGAACTCGCGCGACGACCTCGACCAGCTCGCGTCCATCTTCGGCTTCGTGCCCCGCGGCCTGCTCGCCCAGGCGGCTCGCTTCCGCCAGGGGGAGGCGCTCCTCGCCGGTGGGTTCGTGCCGATGCCGAGCATCGTCCACATGCGCACGCGGGTCACGCCGCAGGGCGGCACCGACGTACCGGTGCCGATGCCCTGACGGCTCCTGCCGTTCAGTCCTCCGGGGGGAAGGCGATGGCCTCGCCCTCGATGCGCAGCCGCAGCTCGGTGCCCTTCGCGGCGATGAAGGCGTTCGAGTGACGGATGCTGATGATCTCTCCCCCGCGGGCGAGTGCCGAGGTCTCGCAACCGGGTTCGCGTCCCGAGGTCAGCTCGAGGCGGACGGTGCTCTCGGGGCCGAAGTAGTCGGTGTCGACGACGACGCCGCGGATCGGGCCGTGCTCGTCGACGCGGATCTGCTCGGGACGCAGCATGAGCTGGACGCGGCCTCGGTACGTCGTCGGGGCCAGCCGGACGGCGCCGAGCGAGCACGTCGCCGTGGTGCCGTCCACCCAGGCCTCGAGCATGACGGCGTCGCCGAGGAACACGGCCGTGGCCCGGTCGACGGGCCGGGTGTAGACCTCGAGCGGGCTGTCGACCTGGGCCAGGAGCCCGTCGCGCATGACGGCCACCTGGTCGGCGAAGCTCAGCGCCTCGGCCTGGTCATGGGTGACGAGAACGGTGGTGATGCCGGCGTCGTGGAGGACCTTGGCCACGGTGCGCCGGGTCGCGACCCGCAGGCCGGCGTCGAGGGCCGAGAACGACTCGTCGAGGAGCATGAGCTCGGGTTCCCGGGCGAGGGCCCGGGCGAGCGCCACGCGCTGTTGCTGGCCGCCGGAGATCTCGTGCGGGCGGCGGGCCGCGAGGGCGGGGGCGAGAGAGACCATCTCGAGCAGCTCGGCGACCTTGGCCTGCGTGGCCCTGCGACCCTTGGGCAGCCGAGACGTGTCGATGCCGAAGGCGATGTTCTGGCCCACCGTGAGGTGCGGGAAGAGGGCCCCGTCCTGGGCGACGTAGCCGACGTCGCGGTGGTGCGCGGGCACCCAGGCGTCCCCGCCCGCGAGCGCGCGGCCACTCAGGGTCACCGAACCCGCCTCAGCCCGCTCGAAGCCGGCGATGAGACGGAGCAGGGTCGTCTTGCCCGAGCCCGACGGGCCCACGATGGCCGTCGTGCTGCCCGGGTCGACCGAGAGCGTGACCCCGCTCAGAACCTGCTGGGAGCCGAAGCTCTTGACGAGGCCGTCGACCTCGAGACGGCCGCGGGCGCCCGGGTCGTGGTAGTCGACCGACGGGGTCGAGGATGTCGTGGATGTCATTGTCCGGCCGCTTTCTTCGACTGCTGGAAGAGCAGGTAGGTCATCGGTGCCGACAGCACGACCATGAGCAGGGCGTAGGGGGCGGCGCCGGCGTAGTCGATCTCGCTGCTCTTGGCCCAGAACTCGGTCGCGAGGGTACGCGTGCCGTTGGGCGAGAGCAGCAGGGTCGCCGTCAGCTCGTTGACGATGGCGAGGAAGACCAGGGCCGCTCCCCCGGCGGCTGCGGGAGCTGCGAGGCGCAGGGTCACGCGGGCGAAGGCCGCGAGGGGACGGACCCCGAGCGCCTGGGCGGCCTCCTCGAGCTCGCGGGGCGCCTGCGCCAGGCCCGAGCGCAGGCTGACGAGCGCGCGGGGCAGGAAGAGCAGGACGTAGGCGGCGACGAGCACGAACGCGGTCTGGTAGACGCCGGGCACGAACCTGATGCTCACCGTGACGAAGGCGAGTCCGACGACGATGCCGGGCATCGAGCTCGTGACGTAGTTGGACAGCTCCAGCGACCGGGTGAACCAGCTCGGTCGGCGCACTGCGAGGAAGGCCATCGGGAAGGCGACGAGCGTCGTCGCCGCCGCGCCCGCCACGCCGTAGACCAGGGTCTGGACCAGGGCCGGCACCAGCTCACCCGGAGACCAGATCGCCGCGCCGCCGAGCACCACCCACCGCACGACGAACCACATCGGCACCCCGACGGCCAGCACGACGAGGAGCAGGAGCGAGAGCTGGGCCGGCGCGTGGAGCCGGCCCAACGGCATACGCCCGGGGGCGGCCTGCCCTCCCGAACCCACCCGGGCGTAGCGCGCGGTGCCCCGGCTGCGGACCTCCGCGACGAGGAGCAGCAGGCACAGGACGACGAGCACGCTCGCGAGCATGTTGCCCGCGGCTCCGTTGAAGGTCGACTGGTACTGCACCATGATCGCCGTCGTGAAGGTGTCGAAGCGGATCATCGCGAACGCGCCGTACTCCGCGAGCAGGTGCAGCCCGACGAGCAGCGCGCCTCCGGTCATCGCGAGCCTCAGCTGCGGCAGCACGACCCGGCGGAAGACCTGCCACGGGCCGAGCCCGAGCGAGGCCGCCGACTCCTCGAGCGCCGGGTCGAGACGGCTCAGCGTCGCCGCGGCAGGGATGTAGACGAGCGGGAAGTACGACAGCACCGAGATGAGCACACCCGACCAGAGTCCGGCGAGCGACGGCACCGCGGACACCCAGCCGTAGCTGTTGACGAAGGCCGGGATCGCCAACGGCGCCGCGAGCGCCAGCGCCCAGAACCGGTGGCCGCGCAAGCGGGTCCGCTCGACGAGCCAGGCGCCGC
The DNA here is from genome assembly GCF_039539425.1 of Terrabacter ginsenosidimutans. Classification (NCBI taxonomy): domain Bacteria; kingdom Bacillati; phylum Actinomycetota; class Actinomycetes; order Micrococcales; family Intrasporangiaceae; genus Terrabacter; species Terrabacter ginsenosidimutans. The sequence goes on from NZ_BAABDC010000001.1 coordinate 163,452, forward strand.
CGACGCCCAGCGCGAGGCACAACGGCACCGAGACGACCATCAGCAGGATGGTGTTGAGCAGCAGCTCGCCGACGCGGGCGCGGAAGATGAGCTCGACCGCGGTGTCCCAGCCGGTCGCCACGGTCATGACGATGACGTAGCCGAGCGGCATGAGCGAGAAGAGCGCGATCAGGACCGCGATGACGGCGAGAACCGGTGGTCGCCGACGCCCGGACGCCGGGACCGGGCGGGAGCCCGGGCCCGGCGTGGGAGCCGTGCCGGTGTCGGGTGCGCGGTGCGCGCCCGGTGCGGTGAGGTCGGTGGTCACCGGAGAACTACAGCAGACCCGCCTGAGTCATCAGATCGGTGACCGTGGCGGAGTTGAGCTTGGCAGGGTCGACCTTCGGGGCCTGCAGGTCCTTGAGCGGCACGAGCGCCGGGTTCGAGGGCACGCCGGAGGCGACGGCGTACTCGAAGGACGTGCCCTTCTGCAGCACCTCCTGGCCGGTCTTGCCGGTGATGAACTTCAGCAGGGACTGGGCGGCCGCGGCGTTCTTCGACGACTTCAGCACCCCGCCGCCGGAGACCGAGACGAACGCCCCAGGGTCCTGGTTCTTGAAGTAGTGGGTGCCGAGGTTGGCCGAGTTCTCGCCGGTCTTCGCCTGGTCGCCGTAGTAGTAGTAGTGGTAGATCAACGCGGTCTCGACCTCGCCGGAGTTGACGGCCTTCATCGCGGTGCTGTTGCCCTTGTAGGCCTTGGCGTTGGTCTTCATCGCCGTCAGCCACTCGTTGGTGGTGGCCTCGCCCTTCAGCTCGAGCAGCGCCGAGACGATGGCCTGGAAGTCGGCGCCCGACGGCGACGCGGCCCAGCGGCCCTTCCACTCGGGCTTGGCGAGGTCGAGCATCGACGCGGGGAGCTGGTTCGGCTGCACCTTGCGCTTGTCGTAGACGAGGACGGTCGAGCGGGCCGCGATGCCGGTCCACTTCCCCGTGGACGGGCGGAACTCGACGGGGACCTGGTCCAGCGTGGCCTTGTCGACGTCGGCGAAGAGGCCGGCGTTCTCGACCTGCGTCATGGCCGGGCTGTTCTCGGTGAGGAAGACGTCGGCCGGCGATGCCGCGCCCTCCTGCATGAGCTGGTTGGACAGCTCGGTGTCGGAGCCGTTGCGCACGGTGACCTTGATGCCGGTCTGCTTCGTGAACGCGTCGACCCACTCCTGGGTGAGGCTCTCGTGCTGCGCGTTGTAGACGGTGATGCTGCCCGAGCCGCCGGTCGATCCGCCGTCCGCGGACGAGCCGGACCCGCAGGCCGCAAGGCCCAGGACGCCGACCGTCGCGATGGCGACGCCGATGGAGGTATGGGAACGGGAGGTCATGTGAGCTGCCTTCGTGGTCCGAGAGGCGAGCCGGTCGCAGGGACGGCTCGCTGGTAGGTAAGGCTTACCTTACATTGCGTTCCGGACGCCCTCGACCACCCCTGCAGCGAGCCCCGACACGGCCACTGCTGCGTCGCGGCCGGTCCGCTGCGCACTACGCTGCAGCCATGCGTCAGACCATCGTGTCCCTCGTCGACGACCTCGACGGGTCCGACGCCACCGAGACGGTGACCTTCGGCATCGACGGGCTCTCCTTCGAGATCGACCTGTCCGAGGCCCACGCGGACCAGCTCCGCTCGAGTCTCGACGGGTGGGTCGCCATGGCTAGGCACGCCGGCGACGAGCGCCGCACCGAGCCCGGCACGCGCACCCGCTCCACGACGGTGCTGCCCGCCGTCGGCGAGTCCCGCAACGCGCTCATCCGCGCCTGGGCCGCCGAGCACGGTCACCATGCACCCGCCCGGGGCCGCATCCCCCAGGCGATCGTCAACGCGTACAACGCCGCCCAGCGGTAGCGTGCTCAGGGCCCGCTGCGCCAGGCGATTCGGGCGACGGAGGGAGAGTCAGCCCTGCGGGCGCGCTGCGCGGTCGCGGAACTCCTGCTCCGTCAGCCGCTGGCCGGACACCCAGTACTGCACCGAGCCGTCCTCGGCCTCGACGGCCGGCCCGTCGAGGCGGTGCAGCCGCGCCGCCGTGAAGTAGAGAGTGTCCCCGCGAGCGACGATGACCTTGTCGTAACCGCCCGTGGGGTGGGGGGTTCCGCTTCTCCAGTCAGGCTGCGACGTCACGTTCTGGTGTCTCCGAGTCAGGTGGGGGAAGGGTGGCCGACCGTCGTCAGGCTACCGGGAGCGTGCGCGGGACGACGCCGCTGGCACCTGTGCGGGCACCCCGGTAGGTCGAGAACGGCTCCCGACCGCGGGTTGCGTCGGGAGCCGTCGTCGTCGTGCCGTGGGTCAGGCGAGCTCAGCCGGCCGAGCTGCCAGCCTCTTGGGCGTGGCTCCTGGCACTCTCACCGACGTCCTGCGCCGCGGACTGGCCCTCCTGCTTGACCGTCTGGGCCGAGTCCTGGGCGTGGTCCTTCACTGCCTGGACGGCCTCCTGGGCCGGCTCCTTGAGGTGCTCGGCGCCCTCCTGGGCCATCTGCTTGACCGTCGACTGAGCCTCGTCCAGCACCGGCGCCGCACGGTCCTTGACCGCTTCGGCCATCTCGGTCTCCTTGCTGCTCGCAGGTAGCAGGGAGCCGAGGAGCCAGCCGGCCCCGAGAGCGACGAGCCCTGCGGCCAAAGGGTTTCCGCGAGCCTGGCGCTTGACGCTGCTGGCCGCACCGTGCGCGGTGTCGCCCACGCTCGAGGCCATCGACGACGCGCTGTCGGAGGTGGCGTGACCGGCGTCCGATGCCGAGCCCATGATCTGGTCCTTGAGCCCGGCAGCCCGGTCCTTCACCTTGTCGGCGCCCTTTCGCGCCATGTGGCCCGGGGTCACCGACTCGCCGAGCGCGTTGACGTCACGGCTCAGCTCGCTCCGCGTGCGCTCGATGTCGGCCCGGATGACGTCCGGGTCCTCGCTGGTCGACTGGTAGTTCGTGCTCACAACGTCTCCTCGTGTCCCTTGAGCGCCTCGGGGACCTGCTTGGTGGTCTCCACGGTGCGCTCCATGCCTTGGATGTTCTTCAGGTCTCGGCGACCGAGGCTGTACAGCACGGCTCCGATGACGGCCCAGACGGCCATGACGATGACGGCTGCCCAGCCCCGGCTGTCGAGAGCGGACGAGAGCCACTCCCAGACCGCGAGGGACAGGAACAGCACGGCCATCCAGCCGGCGAGCGCGGCACCGCCGAACTTGCCGCCGGCCTTGCCGGCCTGGGTCACGGACTGCTTGGCCTCGGCCCGAGCCAGCGCGATCTCCTGTCGCAGCAGGGTCGACAGACCCTGGCTGACGTCGGCCACCAGCTCACCGATCGAGGCCTGGTCCGCCTTCTCGTGACCGGTGGGCTCGGTGGGCGCGCTGCGGTACTGCTCCTCCGGGAGCGCCGTGCTCATCGCGACTCCCCGAGGACCCCTGTGGTCGGACCGGGGTGGGTGTAGGCGGCCGGGTCGATACCGGCGTCGACCCGCGTCGGGTCGGTGCCCTCGAGATCGACGGGCTCGGCCACGTATGCCGTGTCGCCCGCGTACGCCGTGTTGCTGCCATAGGCACCAGGGGTTGCGGTGCCGGCGCCGTTGCTGGTGCCGGTGCCCGTGGCCGCCGCGGACGAGGACGGGGTGTCGCTGCTCGACGAGTCGCCCGTCAGCCCGCGCGTCATGCGGCCCCCGACGAGGCCGAGGATGGCAGCGCCTGCGATGAAGGCACCGGGACGACGACGGGCGAAGGAGCGCACCTCGTCGAGGATCTCGCCCGGCTGGCGGCCCTCGAGCCAGCTGGCCGCGGCGTCGAGACGCGAAGCGCCCTGCCGCGCCAGGTCGGTCGCCATGCCGGACTCGCCCTGCTGGCTCTGGGCCATGCCGGACAGCTCGCTGCTCAGGGACCGGAGGCCCCCGACCGCACGCTGGGTCTGACCGGAGGCCTGGTCGGTCGCCTCACCGGTCAGCTGGGTGAAGAGCTGACGGAGCTGCGTACGAGCCTCGTGGGCCACGTCCTTGGCCTCCGTCGCGGCCGTGGAGGCCACGCTCTTGGTGCTCTCCTTGGCGTCCTGGGCCACCGCACCGGCGTGCTCCTTGGCACGGTCCTTGGCGCTGGAGTCATCGGCGTAGCCGGCACGTCCCCCGGTTCCGAGGGTCACCTCGTCGACGGCCGCGGAGCGGGTCACCGTCTCGCCCGAACCGGTGGTCGCGTCCAGGTCGGCGCTGCCGTAGGCGGGCACGTCCGTCTCGAACGTGCTGGGGGCCTCGGGGGTGTCGAATCGTTCTGTCATTCGGTCGGTCATGGGTCTGTTGCCCTTCCGGGATCGGCGCAGTCCTGAAGTCGGCCCTTGTCTTGAGCGTCAGGATGCTGTGCGCCGTCCTGTCCAGAGATGTACCCCTCGACCACCCGGGTAAACGCGAATCCCCTTCCGGGCCTTCAGAAACGGTCGAGCAACCCCTCCGTCAGCGCGTCCGTGAGGTCCTGCGGTCCGTCGAAGACGGCTGACGCACCGGCCCCGCGCAGCTCGTCCTCACCGAAGCCCCCGGTGCGCAGTCCGATCGACGACAGCCCTGCCGCCCGGGCTGCCTGGGCGTCCCACGTCGCGTCGCCGACCATGACGCCACTCGACCCGTGGACGCGGTCCATCGCCGCGAGGAGCAGGTCCGCTGCCGGCTTGCTCTCCTCCGCGTCCTCCGCGGTGGTCCAGGCATCCGCCAGTGACTTCCCGTCGAAGAGGTCGAGGAAGGCCTCGACGTGCTGCGGCTGACCCGAGCTCGCCAGCACGACGCTCAGGCCACGCTGCTTCAGCGTCTCGAGCAGGTGTCGGGAGCCGTCGAAGGGCCGGACCTCGCCGATGAGCTGGTCGAACTCGGTGGTCCACCGGTCCCGCAGTGCGTCCCCGTTCTCGTCCTCGGCGACCTGCCCCGCGACCTCGGCCACGAGCCTGTCCCCGCCCATGCCGATCGCCCGGTGGATGCGCCACAGCGGTGGGAACAGGTCGTACCGCCCGAACGCACGGGCCCACGCGATGGAGTGGTGGTAGTTGCTGTCGACGAGCGTGCCGTCGACGTCGAGGATGACGGTGTCGATCATGGGTGGGACCTACCCTCCCCGGAGCCGACGTCCACCAGCAGGCGCGCCACGGCGACGACCGTCACGCCCGCGCGGGCGGCAGCCTCCTCGAGCTGGTGCCGGGCCTCGTCCTGAGGGATCGAGTGCGCGGAGACGAGGACCCCCACCGCCAGGTCGACGAGCGCCAGGTCCTCGAGGCGCTCGACGGAGCGGGCGGCACGGAGCCGGCTGTCGAAGGCGAGGTCGGCGTTGGTGACGGCCCCCGGGGCCCAGGCCCCGAAGAGGCCGGCGAGCTCGTCGTGTCGGCCCTCGAAGGTGTCGGGCTCGGCGCCGTAGATGTTGACGCTTCCGACCACCCGCGGGCCGTCGAGCAGCGGCAGCGACAGCGTGCTCGCCACACCGGAGTTGCCGCTCGCCCGTGCGAACAGCTGCCAGCGGCCCTCGTCCATCAGGTCGTCGTGCTGCGTCGCGACGGCCTCACCGCTGTCGACCGCCTCCTCGCAGGGACCCCCGTCGAGGTACTGCATGGCGTCGAGTCGGGCCACGGACAGCGCGCTGGTCAGGTAGGTGAAGGTGACGTCCTGCTCCATGACGCTGATGCTGAAACCCACGAGTCCCGGCATCCGCTGCCGGAGCGCCGTCGCGGCCTCCTCGAGATCGGGGCCGAGCTGGTCGTCACCGGCCTCGGAGAGACGGCGCAGGGCTTCTCTGGTCTCTGGAATGGGTTCCACGCGATCGCCCGTACCCGGTTCCCCGGGGTTCTCCCATCGCCCCCACGTGTCCCCGTTGCACCGCGAGGCGGCACGGGTAGGAGACCCGGGGGTCGACGCGGACCGCGCCTCCACCTTCGTCACGACGGGAGCCAGACCGATGAACGACACGAGCAGGACCGACGTCGCCGACCACCTGCGCCGCGTGGCCGAGGACTTCGAGCAGCTGGGTGACGAGCTCTCCCACTCACCGCACCCCGACCGTTACGAGGCCGTCCTCAAGCTGGCCGTCGAGCGCGTGCCGACGACCCGGGCCGCCAGCATCACGACACTGGAGCACGGTCGGTTCGTCACGGCTGCTGCCACGGACGACCTCGCGCGGCGCGCCGACCGCATCCAGTACGAGCTGGGTTCGGGTCCCTGTGTGGACGCCATCGTGGACCGGGCCATCTTCCAGCCGAAGGACCTCGAGACCGACGACCGCTGGCCCGAGTACGGCCGCCGCGTGGTCGCGGAGCTGGGCATACACAGCATGCTGTCCTACCGCATGCGGCTCGAGTCCGCCGGTGTCATCGCCGGCCTCAACCTCTACGCCGACGCGGTGGGCGCCTTCGACGACCACGACCTGGCAGAGGGCCTGCTGCTGACGACCCACGCCGCGCAGGCGGTCTCGGTGGCCCATCTCGCCGACCGGACGCGGAACCTCGAGCAGGCGCTCGTCTCCAACCGCGACATCGCCACGGCCGTCGGCGTCCTCATGGGTCAGCACCGGCTGACGAGGGACCAGTCCTTCGACCTGCTGCGCATCGCGAGCCAGAACACCAACCGCAAGCTGCACGACGTCGCTCTCGACGTCATCGACACCGGCACCGTCGACGTCTGGCCGCACAGCCGCGGCTAGGACGCGCACTCGCCGGGGGCGGTTGAGGGTCTAGAGCATGCCCCCGTCCACGACCTCCTGCGCCAGGACGTACAGCTTGCGGTTCTGCGCCATGCTCGCCTCGCGCAAGCGGTCGAACGCCTCGGCCTCGGTGATCTTCTCCATCGCCATGAGCACCCCGATCGCGGCCCCGATGGTCCGGGAGTGCAGCAGGGCGTGGGTCAGGTGTTCGGCTCGCATCTCCGAGTCGTCCAGCCGCTCGAGGGCCTCGAGGAGGTACTCCTCCGTCGTCTCCGGTCGGGTCTGGGACTGGAAGTGGGACTGGGGGTCGGACTGGGACTCCGACTCCGACACAGATGCACGGCGCTGGCTCACGGCATACTCCTGTGGTTCTTCTCGACGGGGCGGGCCACGGGTCGGGCTCGTTGCAAGCCTACGAAAGGAAGCCGCGCGCTGGCTAGTTCCTCGGGGGCGTCGCATCCGCTGGGTGGGCCCTCGCTGGTCGCCACCCGGAGGGGTGGGGGACGATGTCCGCATGGCGAAGTCAGGACGAGGCCCGCGGTTCTTCAAGCGCAGTGGTGACGACCTGACGGTGAAGGACGCGGAGGGGCACAAGCACCACGCCGCCCTCGGCCCCGTCGACGCGGACAGCACGCACGAGGACGGCGCCTTCGTCCTCGGCTACTGCAAGAGCTGCGACTGGACGGGACCGGCGCGCCGGGCACGCGACAAGGCCCGCAAGGACGCCCTCGCCCATGTCGACGACTGCCCGAGCAAGGGCAAGGTCCGTCTCGGCGTGAGCGAGAACGACCCCCGCTGACGATTCGGGCGAGCAGCCCCGTACGTTCACCCGGCAGCGCTAGGTTCGGCAGGGTGGCGGTCGACGCGTCGGGCGTCGACCCTGACGAGGAGGGCGCGTGGTGGATCCCCTGCTGGCCGGCGCCCGAGCCACCGCCCCCCGCACGCTCGTCGACGTGCTGTCCGACGTCACCGCGCGCCACCCCGATGCGCCGGCCGTCGACGACACCCGGACGGTCCTGACCTACGCGGAGCTCAGCGAGCAGGCCCGACGCCTGGCCCTCGAGCTCGCGGCCGCGGGCGTACGCCGTGGGGACCGTGTGGGGGTGCGCGCACCGTCAGGCACGACCGACCTCTACGTCTCCGTCCTCGGCATCCTGCACGCCGGAGCGGCGTACGTCCCCGTGGACGTCGACGACCCGCCGGAGCGGGCCGACCTCGTCTTCAGCGAGGCCCGGGTGACCGCGGTGGTGGGCGCGCGTCGGCAGATCACCGTGCCCGCGGACGTCCGGGGCTCGCGGCGCGCCACGGCCAGGCCGCCGCGGGGCGTCCTGCCCGAGGTGGGCACCGGCGACGACGCGTGGGTCATCTTCACGTCGGGATCGACCGGCGTGCCCAAGGGCGTGGCCGTGTCGCACCGATCGGCAGCGGCCTTCGTCGACGCCGAAGCACGGATGTTCTTGCAGGACAGCCCGATCGGACCGGGTGACCGCGTGCTCGCGGGTCTCTCGGTCGCCTTCGACGCCTCGTGCGAGGAGATGTGGCTCGCGTGGGGCCACGGGGCGTGTCTCGTGCCCGCGCCCCGCGCGCTCGTCCGCACCGGCATGGACCTCGGGCCGTGGCTCGTGGCCCAGGAGGTCACGGTCGTGTCGACCGTGCCGACCCTCGCGGCCCTGTGGCCGGCCGAGGCGCTCGAGCCGGTCCGCCTGCTCGTCTTCGGCGGCGAGGCCTGCCCGCCCGAGCTCGCCGAGCGGCTCGTCACCCCGGAGCGCGAGGTGTGGAACACCTATGGTCCGACCGAGGCGACGGTCGTCGCGTGCGGGGCCCGCCTGGACGGCGCGGGGCCCATCCGGATCGGGCTGCCTCTCGATGGCTGGGACCTCGCGGTCGTGGGCCCGGACGACGAGCCCGTCGGTGTCGGCGAGACCGGTCAGCTCATCATCGGCGGCGTGGGCCTCGCCCGCTACCTCGACCCGGTCAAGGACGCGGAGAAGTACGCCCCGATGCCCACCCTCGGCTGGGACCGCGCCTACCGTTCCGGCGACCTCGTCGTGAACGACCCCGACGGCCTCGTCTTCGTCGGTCGCGCGGACGAGCAGGTCAAGCTCGGTGGGCGCCGGATCGAGCTCGGTGAGGTCGACGCGGCCCTGCAGTCCCTGCCCCGGGTCTCGGGGGCGGCGGCGGCCGTGCGGACCACGACCGCCGGCAGCCAGGTCCTCGTCGGCTACGTCGTCCCCGACGCTCCGGACTCGTTCGACCGGACCGCAGCGCTGGCCCGGCTGCACGAGGAGCTGCCCGCCGCCCTCGTGCCCGTCCTCGCGGTCGTCGAGACGCTGCCGACGCGCACGTCCGGCAAGGTCGACCGGGCTGCGCTCCCGTGGCCGCTGCCGGACGCCTCCGACGACGACGGGCCGAGCGACCTCTCCGGCACGGCCGCCTGGCTCGCCGCACAGTGGACGGCCGTGCTCGGCACGACGGTGCGGTCCGCCGCGGCCGACTTCTTCGACCACGGCGGGGGCAGCCTCTCCTCGGCCCGCCTCGTCTCCCTGCTGCGCGAGCGCTACCCGACGGTCACCGTGGCCGACGTCCACGCCCACCCGCGCCTCGGCGCCCAGGCGGACCTCCTCGAGACGATGGACACCGGGGACGCGTCCCGGGTCGACCGCACGGTGCGGCGCATCCCCCGCCGCACCCAGCTCGTGCAGACGGTCGTGTCGGTCGTGCTCCTCACCGTCAAGGGCCTGCAGTGGCTGGTCGGCCTGGTCACGCTGACCGAGCTGCTGCGGCTCTCCCACCTCGCGTCCTGGTCCGTGCCCGTCTCGTGGTGGGCCATCGCGGTCGGATGGGTGGCGTTCATCAGCCCGCTCGGACGGATGGGCCTGTCCGCCCTGGCAGCTCGCGCGCTGCTCGCCGGCGTCCGTCCGGGCACGTACGCCCGGGGCGGAAGCGTGCAGCTGCGACTCTGGGCCGCCGAGCGGTTCGCCGACGCGATGGGCGCCATCACCATGGCCGGCGCACCGTGGATCATCTACTACGCGCGGATGCTCGGCGCCTCGGTCGGCCGGGGTGTCGACCTGCACAGCGTGCCGCCCGTCACCGGCATGCTGACGATCGGGGCCGGCGCGAGCATCGAGCCCGAGGTCGACCTCTCCGGCTACTGGATCGACGGCGACGTCGTGCACGTCGGCCCGGTCCACATCGGGCGTGAGGCGGTCGTGGGCGCCCGCAGCACCATCGGCCCCGACGTCCACATCGGACGTGACGTCGTCGTCGAGGCCGGCTCGACCGTCCTGAGGTCGGTGCGCCCCGGACGCGTCGTCGCGGGCTCACCGGCGCAGCGCGTCACCGGCCCCGGCCGCTCGGGGTGGCCGACCGCGCGACCACCCGAGGCGCGGGCGTGGCTCGCGGTCTACGGGCTCTCCGGCGTCGTGCTGTCGGTCCTGCCCTTCCTCGCCCTGCTCCCCGGGGTGCTGCTCGTCGGCGGCGCCGTGGCGAGGGCGGGGGCGCGCGAAGCCGTCGTGACGGCATACGCCGCAGTACCCGTCGTGACGGTGCTCGGGCTGATCACCCTGGCCGCCGTCACCATCGTGCTCGTCCGGCTGCTCGGGCTCGGGCTGCGGGAGGGCTACTTCCCGGTGCGCGGCAGGGTCGGATGGCAGGTGTGGGCAACCGAGAGACTCCTCGACCAGGCGCGCACCCTCCTCTTCCCGATCTACGCCAGCCTCGTGACCCCGTCGTGGCTGCGCGCCCTGGGCGCCACGGTCGGCCGGGACGTCGAGGCCTCGACGGTGCTGCTGCTGCCGTCCATGACCTCGGTCGCCGACGGGGCCTTCCTCGCCGACGACACGATGGTCGCGGGCTACGAGCTCGCCCACGGGTGGGTGCACATCGCCCCGGCCAAGGTCGGCAAGCGGGCCTTCCTCGGCAACAGCGGGATGACGGCTCCAGGTCGGCGCGTGCCCAAGCACGGACTCGTCGCCGTGCTCTCGGCAGCGCCCCAGAAGGCGAAGGCCGGGTCGAGCTGGATCGGCAGCCCACCGGTGCGGCTGCGACGACCGCCGCAGGGCTCGGAGGGCGAGCGGACCTTTGCACCACCCTTGCGGCTCAAAGTGTTCCGTGGGCTCGTCGAGCTCTGCCGCATCGTGCCCGTCATGGTGACGGTGGCGATCGCGGTCAGCGTCCTCATCGCGCTCCAGTGGCTCGTCGGCGTCGCCGGCCTCGCCGGGGCCGCGGCCCTGGGCGGGGTCGTCCTCGCAGCCGCCGGAGCCGTCGCCGCCACCATGACGACCCTCGCGAAGTGGGTCGTCGTCGGGCGCATCGGCGCGGTCGAGCACCCCTTGTGGAGCTCGTTCGTCTGGCGCAACGAGGTCGTCGACACCTTCGTCGAGATGGTCGCCGGACCGTGGTTCGCCTGGACGGCTACCGGCACGCCGGCGATCAACGTCTGGCTGCGCAGCCTGGGCGCCCACATCGGGCACGGTGTCTGGTGTGAGACCTACTGGCTGCCGGAGGCGGACCTCGTGACGCTGGGTGACGGCGCCACCGTCAACCGGGGCTGCGTGCTCCAGACCCATCTCTTCCATGATCGAATCATGAGCATGGACACGGTCACGCTCGAGGACGGAGCCACCCTGGGACCCAACGGGGTCATCCTCCCGGCGGCCAGCATCGGCAGGGCTGCGACGGTCGGCCCGGGTTCCCTCGTGCTGCGCGGCGAGTCCGTGCCCCGCGGGACCCGCTGGACGGGCAACCCGATCGCGTCGTGGAGCGGTGCCAGGGTCGGGGTCGTGGACGTCGCGGCACCCCCGCCGGTGTCCGGTTCGGTCCGGGCCGACGCACCATGAGCGGCAGCCTCGTCCAACAGGCCCACGCGCTGACCGACACCTACACGCCCGACCGCGGCGACCCGGCATACGTCGTCACGCACTACGACCTCGACCTCGACTACAAGGTGTCGACCAACCGCCTCACGGGCCGGGCGGTCCTCGACGTCACCGTGCTCGAGGACGTGCGCCGGCTCGTCGTCGACCTCGTCGGCTTGCGCGTCCTGAAGGTCGCCGTGGGAGGCGTCCCCGCCAAGTGGGTTCACCGGGGCCCTCGTGTGTTCGTCACCCCGCGCGCCCCGCTCCCCCGCGGTCAGCGCACCCAGGTCGCGATCACGTATGCCGGCACGCCCGGCCCCGTGCGCACGCTCTGGGGGGACGTCGGCTGGGAGGAGCTCACCGAGGGCTCCCTCGTCGCCGCGCAGCCCAACGGCGCCTCGACCTGGTTCCCGTGCAACGACCATCCGAGGCACAAGGCCACCTACCGTCTCGCGTTCGAGTCCGACTCGCCCTACGACGTCGTGGCGACCGGCACCCTCGTTGAGACCCGGGTCCGCGGGAGCCGGACGCGCCGCGTCTTCGAGCAGCACGCGCCGATGGCGACCTACCTGGCGACGGTCCACGTCGGGCACTACGTCCGGCGGACCCTGCCCCCGACAGACGTTCCGATCACGGTGCTGCTGCCCGTGGTCCACGAGCGTCCCGTCATGCACGACCTCGCCCGACTCCCCGAGATGACCAGGCTCTTCGGGTCGCTCTTCGGCCCGTACCCCTTCGACGACTACACCGTCGTCGTGACGGCCGACGACCTCGAGATCCCGCTCGAGGCGCACGCGCTGGCGACCTTCGGGCCGAACTGGCTCGACGGGCGCCGGCGTCACGAGCGCCTCGTCGCCCACGAGCTCGCGCACCAGTGGTTCGGCAACAGCCTCACCCCGGCGACCTGGGCCGACATCTGGCTCAACGAGGGTTTCGCCTGCTACGCCGAGTGGCTGTGGGCCGCCCACGCGGACGACGTCCCGGTCCGGACGAGCGCCCAGGGTCACTGGGCGCTCCTCGCCCGGCTGCCGCAGGACCTCGTCCTCGGCGACCCGGGCCCCGACCTGATGTTCGACGACCGCGTCTACAAGCGCGGCGCGCTGACCCTCCACGCGCTGCGCCTGCAGGTCGGCGACGGCGTCTTCTTCGAGGTGCTGCGGGACTGGACGGCGACGCACCGGCACGGGTCGGTCACCACGGACGAATTCGTCGACCTCGTCGAGGCGCACGTGCGTCTCGCGTCGGGCACCGCAGGCGGCGCCGCTGCCGCCGGGCGGGCGAGGGACCTCCTGGAGCAGTGGCTGTGGGGCACCGACCTGCCGCGGCTCGAGCCGGTCACGACGGCCTCCTGACCGGGGAACCGGGCGACTCAGTGGTGGCGGACCTCGAGCGGCCCTGAGCCGGAGGCGAGGGCCACGGCGGCAACGCACCCGGTCGGGGCGTCGACGTCGACCACGGACACCCACGGCAGGCCCGGCACGACCTCCGCGAGGACGCCCTCGCGTGGCGTGACGAACGACGCGGGATCGACGCGCAGCCCCACGCCGAGGGCCTTGAGTGCGGCTTCCTTGCGCACCCACGCCGTGGCGTTCGCGGTGGCAACGCCTCCGCCGACGGCGCCGCCGTTGCCGCGTTCGCGGGCGTGCAGGGCCACCTGCCCGAAGCCCTCGAACTGCGTTCCGGCGACCTGCTCCACGTCCACGCCGACCGGCCCGGAACGAGTGAGCGCGAGGGCGACGACGGTCCCGGCCCGGCTCAGCGACAGGTGGAGCCCGGGGTCGTCGACGAGGAGGGGGCGACCGTGCTGACGGCCGCAGTCCGGACAGGTCCGGTCGAAGCGCAGCGACTCAGGGGACCGGCCGAGGAACCGACCGATCTGCGACCTCGCCAGCACGTGGAGCTTGACGTAGGCCCTCGCCGACGGCCCGTCGCCGAGGCGGGCCCAGCGGTCGCGCTCGTGCTGGTCCAGCGGGTCGAGCGGGTCGAGCCGGTCGGCGTCGCGCCCACCCTCAGGGGGTGCGGCCCCGAGGGCCGTGTCACGCACCCAGACGTCGACGGACGCGTCACCCATCCGTCGCCGCGGACGGCGTGGGATCGACCCCATCGCTGTCGTCACGCACCGCGAAGGCCAGCCGGTCGCGCGCCGCGTGCTCGACGAGCACCGGCACGAAGTCACGCACCGGGCCGGTGAGCTCCGAGTGCGCGAGCCGCACTGCGGCCTCGACCACATCGGCATCCAGCTGGGGGAAGTGCTCCTGCAGTCGCAGCCGGACGTCGCTCAGGGACCTCATCTCGTCGGCACGGTCCACGCCTCAAGGATCGGGGTGCCGGGCCGCACCCGCAAGCCCCGTCCAGCACGAGGCGTGGGCGCCCACGCGGCACTCGCACGAGGCGCGGGGGTCGTGCGGCATCCGGCGAGACGACCGGCCCCCCGGAGTCGTCCCCGCCCAGCCACGCCTCCGTGCGCTGGAGCGCGAGCATCAGCAGCAGGCCCACCCCGGGTGCACCGAGCGTCAACAGGGTCATGTGCGTCCTTCCGTGGGTCCGCCCTCCGGAGGGCGGTTCACCAGAGACGACGCCGTGTGGGCGACGGGATGACGTGGTGGACGCGGCAAGGGGTACGTAGCGGGCGTGAGCGCAGCCGAGCGCGCCGGGCCGCCGTCCGGTCACAGCGCGGAAGACGTCGCGGACCTGCTGCCCATGGTCCGCCGCATCGTCCGCGCCCGGGTCGGCGCGCACCCCGCCGCCGAGGACCTCGTCCAGGAGACGTTGACCCGGGTCCTGGCGGCATCCTCGACGATCGAGCCCGGCATGCTCGAGCCGTATGCCATCGTGACGGCCCGCAACGTCGTGGCCACGATGTGGCGGGACGCCGACCGTCGGCGCCGCAACCAGCACCGCGTCCTCGACCTGAGCACCCCCGACGCGCCGGAGACCCAGGTCGTTCTCGACGAGGAGCAGTCGGCGATGGCCACCGCCCTCGCGCGCCTGAATGAGCGCGAGCGCCGCACCCTCCTCGACCACGAGGTCAAGGGCACCGACACGCGCACGCTCGCCGAGCGCGACGGCAGCACGGCCGGCGCCGTCGCGGCGCAGCTCAACCGGACCCGGGCACGCCTGCGCGTCGAGTACCTCATCGCCGTCGAGCAGGTCGACCCACCCACCGACCGGTGCCGGGCCGTCCTGCTTGCCCTCAGCAGCGGCGACCAACGGCGCCAGCGCGAGGTGCAGGCTGCCCAGCACCTCCTGGAGTGCGAGCCGTGCTCACGCCTCAGCCAGCCGCTCCTCGAGCGGGGTCAGCAGCGCGACGACAGCCTGCGCATCGCCGTCAGCGGTGACCCGGACATCGTCTCCGCCAGAGTCGCGGCACGCGAGCTCGCCACGCGGCTCGCCTTCGGCCCCACTGACCTCACGGTCATCGCGACGGCCGTCTCGGAGGTGTGTCGCAACATTGTCCGGTTCGCCGGCTCGGGGCAGGTGTGGCTGGAGCTGCTCGAGGCCCCACGCCGCGGCATCCAGATCGTGGCCCGCGACGGTGGGCCAGGCATCCCTGACGTCGAGCAGGCGCTCGGCGACGGTTTCAGCACGTACGGCGGACTCGGCCTGGGTCTGCCCGGGGTGCGTCGGCTCATGGACGAGTTCGCGATCGCGAGCGAGCCCGGACACGGGACGACCGTCACCATGACGAAGTGGGAGAGGACCAACGATGAATGACCGAACCGAGGAGCGCCAAGCTCCGGGCGCTTCCGACCCGCGGCGTGATGGCCAGGCAGAGAGCAGACCCGAGGGCGGGGAGCACCTGCTCTCCCAGCTCGTGTCGCACCTGCGCGAGCACCGCACCCGTCTGCGTCGGGACTGGGCCGAGCGGATCCAGCAGGCGCACCTGCTGACGGCGATGACGCCGCAGGAGATGGCCGCCGAGACGACGTCGGTCTACGACAACTACGTCGAGGTCCTCGAGACCGGGAGCGTCGAGGCGCTGCAGCACTACGCCCGCGACCTCTCAGAGCGGATCATCCCGCGCGGCGTCGAGACCCACGAGGTCGTCGGCATCGTGCTGCTCCTGCGCGACGTGCTCGCCCGATCGCTCTTCGAGAAGTACCAGCGGGACTTCGCGCTGCTCAACGAGGTGCTCGACGCCTACGAGCCGGCTGCGAACCGCATCGCCAACACCGTCGCGGTGAGCTTCGTCGACGAGCGCGAGCGCGTGATCCGTCAGCAGCAGGACGCGATCCGCGAGCTGTCGACGCCGGTGCTGCCCGTCCGCGAGCGCCTGCTCATCCTGCCGATCATCGGGGTGCTCGACAGCGAGCGCGCGAAGCAGCTCACCGAGCAGCTGCTGACCGGTATCCGCAAGCACCGCGCCAAGGTCGTCGTCATCGACATCACCGGCTCGCCCGACGTCGACGAGGCGGTGGCGAACCACCTCGTGCAGACCGTCGACGCGTCACGCCTCATGGGTGCCAGCGTCATCATCACGGGGCTGTCGCCCAAGATCGCCCAGACGCTCGTGACCATCGGCGTCGACCTGAGCAAGATGAACACGATCGGCGACCTGCAGGGCGGCCTCGAAGAGGCCGAGCGGCTCCTCGGCTACACCGTGACCCGGAGGGAGGGCAGCACGAGCTGATGAACGGCGGACCGGCACTGGTGTCGATCATGCGGCAGGGATCGACCCTGATCGCATCGGTCCACACTGCCCTCGACGACTCCGAGCTGGTCCGCTTCGAGCACGACCTCGTCGACCAGATCGGTGAGCACCGGTCGCGCGGCGTCATCATCGACGTCGCCGCCCTCGACGTCATCGACTCGTTCGCAGCCCTGACCTTGCGCCGCATCGCCGAGATGGCACGGCTGCGTGGTGCGCTCACGGTGGTCGTCGGGATCCAGCCAGCGGTGGCCTTCACCATGGTGCAGCTCGGGATGGGCACCGGGAACGTGCCGACCGCCCTTGATCTCGAAGAAGGCCTGCAGCTGCTGGCCGAGCAGGCTCTGCCCGCCGGTCCGAGCCGGTCGTCGACGGCAGGCGACGGCTCCCGGTGACCGGTCCCACAGCGCCCACCGGTCCCACCGGTCCCACCGGTCCCGGCAGCCGGTCGCCCCTCGAGGACCTCACGCAGGACTACCGCGCCACGCTGCTGCGCTTCCTTCCCCGGCGGGACGAGGCAGCGCGCGAGTCCGCCTACGAGCTCGGGCGCCGCGCGTTCGCCGCCGGCATCAGCCTGCTCGACGTGTGCCGGATGCACCAGGAGCTCGCCCTCGAGGTCCTGGTGGACACCAGACCCGAGGAGTACGTCGCGGTCACGGATGTCGCCGGCGAGCTTCTCCTCGAGATGCTGGGGGCCTACGACATGACCCATCGGAGCGTGCTCGATCCGTAGACCCCGGCGCGGACGCCTTGCTCGCGGCTGCATGACGTGGGATCCCCGCGGCTGTCGGTGTTCGCAAGGTCGGGCTTCGTGCTCAGTAGAGGTCACGCCCGGCGACCCGGCCGCAACCCGAGTAGGGATCATCACGTCATGACGGGCGCCTTCAGGGCTCTTCAGGGGTGACCGACGGCCCACGAGGCCGTTCGCACCCCGATCAAGGAGTCACCGAATGAAGCTCACCACCAAGCTTTGTGCCGCCGGAGCCACGCTTGCCACGACCGCCGCCCTCGGCCTCGTGCCGGCTGTCTCCGCCTCCGCCGCCCCGACGGCCGCGCCCACCGCTGCAGCCGCAGCGAGCACTCCCCGCGCGACTGCCTCCTCGACGATCAACCAGACGATCGCCGGGGTCGGCACGTTCGTCGGCTCGTTCAGCCCGACCGGCTTCACCAACCAGAACGGTCAGCTCGGCGTCACCGGGCTCGTCACCGGAACCCTGACGACCCTCACAGGTCAGCAGGTCCCAGTGAGCCAGACGGTCACGACGACGGTCCAGAACGCGACGGCGGCGGGCTCGTGCGACATCCTCAACCTCGTGCTCGGGCCGCTGCACCTGAACGTGCTGGGCCTCAACGTCGACCTCAACCAGGTGGTCCTGAACATCACTGGCCAGACAGGGGCGGGCAACCTGCTCGGCAACCTGCTGTGTGCCGTGGCCGGCCTGCTCGACGGCACCGGCATCAACGGGCTCGCCTCGCTGCTCAACCGCCTGCTCGGTCTCTGACCCGGCGCTCGCCCCGCCGTCCCGTCCGGGCCTGATCTCACCCGGGCACCCGATGGCGCCGACCCTCCCCGGTCGGCGCCATCGGCGTTGCGGCCCCCGCCTCGACGTCCGTGCGGTCAGAGCGTCGTGGCGCCGGGAGGGCCGACGTCCCTGTCGTCCTCCCCGCTCCTGACGAGCCACCGGAGCTCGCTCCGGTGCTCGAGCCCGAGCTTGGCCAGCACCGAGGCCATGTGGGTCTTGACGGTCGCGGTGCCGATGCCGAGCGCCTTGGCGACCGCAGCGTTCCCGGGGTCGCCGTCCGGCCCGGTCACGAGGTCGACGACACTGCGCTCGCGGGGCGAGAGAGCCTCCAGCGGGTCGGTCCGTCGCTCCCGCTGCGCGTCGGGGTCCGCATGCCCTCCCAGGCGCGTGATCAGCGCGGCCTGCACCTCGAAGCAGCGTCGGCTCAGCCGGCTCAGGGCCGCTGCGCGCTCCTCGGCGTCGTCGAGGCCGCCCACGAGCTCGATCTCGGCGGCCAGCGCGGTGAGGGCCGACGTCGCGTGGTTGACGGCCATCAGCGTGCCGGCACGGCCGGCGTCCTCGAGCTCCGGGTAGACGGCCCCGAGGTTCAACCGACGACGCGGGCTCACGGCCTGGATCCGGTCCAGGAGCACCGCAGCGAGCCACGTCAGGGCCGCCACGACCTCGTCCGTCATCACCCCCGGCGTGTCGGAGAGGGCCCCCACCGCGCCGACGACGCGGCCCTCGGTCAGCATCGGCACGACGACGGCGTCGGCGGACGGTTCGAGGTCACCGAACCGGATCCCTCGGTTCAGCAGCGCACCCTGGTCGTCCTGGTAGCGATAGGGCCTGCGGGACGCGACCACCCAGGCCACCACCCCGGCGGGGCCGTAGGTCATCGTGCCGGCCTCGGCGTAGCTGCCGTTGCTGAAGAGGTAGGGGTAGGAGATGCGACGGTCGTCCTCGCGGAGCAGCGCCACGTAGAAGTCGTCGAGGACGGTGATGGCCCCGATCGCTGCCCGGCACGCGTCGTAGACGGTGAAGACGTCGGCACGGTCGGCCTCGTGGATCACCTGGTCGGCATAGCGGAGTGCCCGGATCGTGGAGTCGCTCAGCACCGTGTCATCGCCCTTCCACCGCTGGTCCCGAGCCTGCGCCGTCACCCGTGGCAGGCGGAGCCACGGTAGTACGCCGCCACCGCCCGCGGGGCTGTTTCGTCCCGAGGACCTCCGCCGGAGGATGATCCTCGAGGTCCCCCTCGGACGGATGCCTTGCCCCTGCGGGAGACGTCACCATGGCAGAGCCGGTCGCTGGCTCGAGGCTCCCCACGGGTGGGATGTCGGGAACTTTGGGGCCGCGCTGGCGGTGTGCGTGCCACAGGGGGGGGTATGCCGCCACCGGCTCAGTCTCGTCCCCCGCGGACGAGTCGCGGCAGCCCCGGTTCTCGACCCTTTGGGGAGGGGGCCGAGAACCGGGGCGCTTGCCGCTGCCCTGGTTGGCCTGCTCCGTCTGCACGGGCCCCATGTGCCGTGTTCGCCCCTGTTCGCAGGACGACAGCGCCGCTCGAGCGCCGAGGTCGACCGTCTGCGGGCGAGACACGGGACCTTGGTCCCTGCCTCGACAGGTCCGCCACCCCGCACGCTGGAGCAGGGAGGCAACCATGACGTCACGGACCAGACTGCGACTCGACCGACGGCGCCCCTTCGGCCTCGCCCTGGCCGCGGGGGTCGTCGTGCTGGTGACCGCCTGCAACGTGGGATCGACGGGCGGCATGGTCGTCGGCTCCGGCGACGTCGGTTCGGAGACGCGCAGCGTCGCGCCGTTCACCGAGGTCAGTGCCGGCGCCGGCATCCAGCTGCAGCTGGCGACCGGGCCGCAGAGCGTCGTGGTCACGGCCCAGCCCAACATCACCGCCATCACACGGACCGACGTGTCCGGGTCGCGCCTCACGGTCGACACCACCCGCGGCTACGTGACGGCCCAGGGGCTGATCGTGAAGATCAGCGTGCCCGACCTGACCGCGGTCGAGCTGTCCGGCGGCGCCAGCGCGTCCGGCTCGGCAGGGACAACCAAGGACCTGACGATCCAGATGTCCGGCGGCGCACGGGCGACGCTCGCCGGGACCACCGGCAACCTCACGCTCACGGCCAGCGGCGGAGCGCTTCCCGACCTGGGTGGGCTCCGCGCCACGAACGCGACGGTCGACCTCAGTGGCGGCGTGGTGGGCTCCGTCGCCGTGAGCGGCACCCTCAAGGGCTCGGCCTCCGGGGGCGTCGTCCTGACCCTGACGCGTCAGCCGGCGAGCACTCAGGTCGAGACCTCGGGCGGTGCCGTCCTGCGCAACCCGTGACGTCTCACCCTGTCACGAGGCGCCCTGCCCCCGATGGCGGCAGGGAACGGGTGCTCGGCCTCGGCGGCTACCTCGTGCGAGCCGCTGACCGGACGGGAGAATCGGTCACAGCGCCGCCGGGTACGTTCGGTCAGGGACCCGACCCCGCGCGGGAGGAGCAGCGATGACGTCGGCTGACGAGGTGCTGGACGGCCTGGACCGCATCCGCGCGTGGCAGGAGGACTTCTACCGCGACCTCCACTCCCATCCCGAGCTGAGCGGTCACGAGTCGCGCACCTCGGACGCCGTCGCCGCGCGGCTCGCGGCCTGGGGCTTCGAGGTCCACCGTCCCGGTGGCGGGGTCGTGGGAGTGCTGACCAACGGGACGGGAGCGACGGTGCTGGCTCGCGCGGACATGGACGCCCTGCCCGTGACGGAGCTGACCGGGCTGCCGTATGCGTCGACGCAGACCGCGGTCGACGAGACGGGTGCGACCGTGGGTGTGTCACACGCCTGCGGGCACGACGTCCACGTGACCTGCCTGCTCGGCGCTGCAGAGCTGCTCGCCGGACGTCGAGACCGGTGGAGCGGGACGTTCGTCGCCCTCTTCCAGCCGGCGGAGGAGACGGCGTCCGGCGCCAACGGCATGCTCGAGGACGGACTGGCCGAACGCATACCGCGTCCCGACGTCGCCATCGCCCAGCACGTCCTCGGCCTCGAGGCCGGCATGATCGGCACGATGGTCGGGCCGGTGATGTCTGCGGGCGACAGTGTGCGGATCACGTTGTTCGGCAAGGGATCTCATGGATCGATGCCGCACCTCAGCGTCGACCCGGTCGTGCTCGCGGCCTCCGTGGTCCTGCGCCTGCAGACCATCGTCGCTCGTGAGACCAAGCCCGGCGAGTTCGCCGTCGTCACCGTCGGGAGCAGCATCGCCGGGACGAAGAGCAACATCATCCCCGACCGCGCGGTGCTGCTGCTCAACGTGCGCACGTACGACGAGGCGGTGCGCCGTCACGTACTCGAGGCGATCGAGCGCATCGTGCGCGCCGAGTGCGAGGGGGCAGGCTCCCCGGAGCCGCCGACCTTCGAGTACTACGACCAGTACCCCCTCACCTCCAACGACGCGAACGTCGCCGCGAGGGTCGGCGCCGCCTTCGACGAGCACTTCCCCGAACGGGTGGTGGACCTCGGCCGCGTCACGGCCAGCGAGGACTTCAGCCGCATCCCGGACGCTTTCGGCACGCCCTACTTCTACTGGGGCATGGGCGGATTCGCCGCTGGGGTCGACGCGCCGCCCAACCACTCCCCCTTCTTCGCCCCGCTCGTGCAGCCGACGCTCGACACGGGCACATCGGCTCTCGTCGTCGCCACGCTCGCCTATCTCGGGACCTGACGCACTGGTCTGCAGCGGACCGCTCGCGGTCCCGTGGCGTCGACGTCGCGCGAAGGCTCAGCCGGCGCCGAAGGTGGCACCGAGCGTCTCGGCGGCGGCGGACGCACCTCGGTGCGAGAAGGACGTGCCGTCGGGCAGCCGCACCAGCCACTCGGACGCGTTCGGGACGACACCCCGTCCGGTGAACCTGCACCCGCCCCCGACGAGGTTGCCGGCAGCGTCCACGTGCGGTCCCGCATAGATGAAGGCCGTGACGGCCCTGTCGATCGTCACCGTGGCCGTCGCGGGGTTCGACGATGCTGCCCGGCCGTAGGCAGGTCGGGTCTCGGTGAACCGCACCACGCTGCCGATCGCCAGACCCAGCCGGTTGCCCGGGCGGTGGATCGTCAGGGGGCACGGATGCGAGCTTCCGGCGGCGAGTGCACGAGCGTCCTCGGGGGGCAGCTCGCCGCCGACCTTGAGGTCCAGGGACATCGTCGTGGTGAGCGGAGCCGGCGGTCGCGACGTCGACGGGCCCGCGCACGGGTCGCACGAGGACGGGGGCGCCGAGCATGCCGCGCCCCAGACGACAGCCAGCGCCAGCGCGCTGACCGACCGCACTCTCACCCCTCCCCGTCTCATGCGAGCAAGAGTGCCCCGGCGCAGGCACGCGCGCATCGACTTCTGCACGCCGAGATGTGAGCGAGGCCAGGTCGGGCCCTCTCGCCACCGCACGACAGGACCTTCGGCCCTGACGGGGCCGCGGCCGTCGGAGCAGGCTGGATCGGCGAGGAGCGGCGCAGCCCACGTGCCGCGCGCGAGGGAGGACCGAGATGCAACCGATCAAGGACGCCGCAGCCGACTTCCTCAGCCGTCACCGTGTCGCCGTCACCGGAGTCTCGCGCGATGCCGGCTCCCACGGCAGCAACGCCGTCTACCGGCGGATGCGCGAGCGGGGCTATGAGGTCTACGCGGTCAACCCGAACACGGACCAGGTCGAGGGAGATCATGCCTATCCGGACCTGGCCTCCATCCCGGGCGGCGTCGAGGCCGTCGTCATCGGCACTCGTCCCGATCGCGCGCAGGCAACGCTCGAGGAGTGCGCCGGACTGGGCATCAAGCAGGTCTGGATGCACCGCGGCCCGGGCGGCGGCAGTGTCTCCGAGGATGCCGCCCGGTGGGGCCGGGACCACGGGATCACCGTCATCGCCGGCGGCTGCCCGCTAATGTTCGAACCGACGTCCGACACGGGCCACAAGGTGATGCGGTGGATGTTCAGCCTCAACGGCAACGTGCCTCGTCAGGTCTGACGAGACACGTCCGCCCCGACGGGTGATCCCGTCGGACGGATGGCCGTCCCCGCATCTCATCGAGCTGAGGGGAGGCCTGATGCCTCCGGAGCAGGGAGCCGACGGTTCGCACCCGACCCGGCCGGAGGCCTACGTGGCCCGAGTGGTGGGTTGGGCGGACGCCGTCCAACGACGCCATGCCGTGTTCGGTTTCCCCTACGCGGTGATCCGGAAGTACGGCGATGACGCGGGCGGCCGGCACGCAGCGCTGATCACCTACTACGGCTTCCTCAGCATCTTCCCCCTCCTCCTCGTCGCGGTGTCCGTCCTCGCGAAGGTCCTGGCCGACAACGCCGCCCTGCGCGCCGAGATGGAGGAGGCCCTGGTCCCGCCACCCCTCCGAGAGACCGTCGACGCCGCACTGACCTCGATGCCGCCATCGGGCCTGCCCCTCGCGGTCGGACTCATCGCGCTGCTCTTCTCCGGCATGGGGGTGGTCTTCTCGGCGTACGAGACGCTCAACCACCTGGCCGGGGTTCCCGTGCGGTCCCGCTTCGGGTTCGTCGCCCGCTATGCCCGCGTCCTGCTCATGCTCGTCATCGTCGTGGCAGCCGGTCTCGTCGTCGCCGCACTGACCGTCGCCGCAGCTGCACTGCCCGACGTGGTGCTGCTGCAACGTGTCTCGGTGATCGCCTCGACCGTCGTCGTCGTGTTCGTCGTCCTCGTCGCCGCTGCCAAGGTGCTCGTGGCCCGGCCGGTGCTCCTGCGGGATGCGTGGCCGGCTGCGGCCGGGGGCGCCCTCACGGTGACGTTCGTCCTGTCGGCCGGAGCGCGGCTGCTCGCGATCCTCGTCACGAAGGCCGGTCCCGTCTACGGGAGCTTTGCGACCGTTGCCGGCATCTTCGCGCTGCTCTACCTCGTGAGCCAGGCGCTGCTCTACTCCGCCGAGACCGCCGTGGTGCGCCACCACCGCCTCTGGCCCAGAGCCGTCGACAGCACCAGCCCGACACCCGCCGACGTTCACGCCCTGACCCTCCTGGCCACCGAGCAGGAGCGCCTCGCGCAGGAGCGCATCGAGGCCAGGTTCGGTCCGCCCCGGGGATGAGGTCAGAGATACCCGTGCCGCTCGAGCCACCTCGAGGCGAAGAAGCCTTCGGTGGCGGGCAGGTAGAAGGTCGACACGCGCCAGATGACGGTGGCGGCGACAGCGACCTCGCTGGTGACGCCGAGCGGCACGAGGAGCCCGGCCATCAGCGCCTCCGAGACACCGATTCCGCCGGGGACGGGGACGACTCCCTGGAACAGGGCCGTCACCACGACCACGACCGTGCACCGCATCAGGCCGAGGGGCGACCCCACGGAGTAGAGGGCGGCCCACAGGATGAGGCCCCAGAGGAGCTGGATCAGCAGCTGGACCCCGAGGAGGCCGATGGCCCGCGAGGGTGATCGCATCAGCTGGACGAACGCGGACCATGCCGGCCCCAGCACCGGTACCACCCGTTCCCGCAGCCGTCTCACCCTCCAGAGGGCCACCAGTGCGGCCACGGAGACGAGCAGCACGACCGCCAGCACCACGGGCCAGTTGACGGCGCCGAGCGAGGTCGCCGAGAGGTCGAAGGACACGGCACCTGTCGCGAAGGCGACCACGAGGATGGCGAGCTGGGCGATGAAGCCGGACAGGCCGTCGATGCCGCCCTGGGTCACCGCGACCGTCGGCGACACACCGTACTTGTACAGGAACGCCGCGTTCATCGTCACGCGACCGGCGACACCGGGGATGGCGAACGAGATGAACGCGATGGCACTCTGCAGGATGGTCGCCGGACGGAGCGGAAGTGACCGACCGACCGAGAACATCATGGAGGCGGCCTGCGGGAAGAAGGCGATCTGACCCAAGGCGATCGCGCTGAGCACGAGCCACCAGGTGGCGTCCTTGAGCTGCGCCCAGAGCTGGGCGTAGTCCACGCCCGCCAGCACGGGAATCAGGGCCCCGACGAAGAGCAGGAGGACGGCGAGCATCAGCACGTCCCGTGGACCGACCCGCCGCAGCTTCACCGGCTCGGGCTCCGGGACCCCGGTCTCCGTCACGACGCGGGTCCGCAGCTCCTTGAGCTCCCGGGCCGTGCTCCGCGGGTGCCGCCTCTGACGTGACGGCAGCGCAGGCAGCTGGAGGTAGGGCAGGGCCGCGCCCAGCCGTTCGTCCCCGAGGGAGGCGCGGGCCGTCGTCACGGTTCGCTCGACCCCCACGAGCTGCGCCAGCCCGAAGAGCAGCCGTGCCGTGTCGAGGCGCTTGTCGCGCTCCTCCGGGTCCAGGGAGCCGGCGGCGAAGTCGGCGAGGACGAGCCCGTCCTCGTCCTGCCGGACGGCACCGACGTCCAGCGCGCCGTGGCTGATGCCGGCGTCGTGCAGTCGCGCCAGGTCGTGCCACAGCCTGACGAGGGCGGCGTCGGTCACCCCGTCGAGGTCGACGGAGTCCAGACGGGTCCCGCGCCGACGGGTCACGAGGATCGCCACCTCGCCGGAGGTGCTGGCGGCCGCCAGCACCTCGGGGACCGCCACGCCGGCACGCTGGGCGAGCAGGGTGACGAGCGCTTCGTGCTCCGCGGCCTGCAGCCGCGAGAAGGTGAGGCTGCCGCCCTCCCCGCGGTAGACGAGCATCCGCCACATCCGTGCCGCGAACTGCGAGTCGGTCGCGTCGCGACCGAAGGCCTTGATCTCAAGTGGTGCACCGTCGCTCGCGGTACCGACCATCCGGCGCACCCCCCACGACTGGTCCGGGTCGATCCTGAGATCGGTCGGCTTGATGCCCAGGTCCTCCATGGCCTCCGCCACCGACGCGACGGCCGGGTAACCGCACGGGGACCCGAAGGCCAGCAGGACACCGCCTGCGCTCACCATCCCGATGCCGAGCGCCCCGACCGAGCCGCTGAGCGCACCGAAGCCCAGCACCGGCGCGGCCACGCCGGTCAGCACGACGAGCGCCCACCCCAGGCGGCGCATCGGTCGGGCCAGATGCGGTGACGCGGCGAGCAGCATGCCCGAGACCGCGGCGACGCGCAGGACCGGGAACTGCGGTGTCGCCGGCCCGGCGGCATACTCCGGGAAGAGCGTCGGCCACAGTGTGCCGAACGCCGCCATGCACCCGAGCGTGCCCAGGACTGCGACCGCACCCGCCGCCACGACGTCGCGCAGCGCGGCTGCACGTCGGGCCGCCGCGAGCACGACGACGACGCCGACCGTGTAGGCGAGCGTCGCGGTGGTGACCAGGTGCAGGAGCGAGGCGACCCAGTCCGGCACCGCTACGACGACACCCGGGGAGTCCGGGACCCCCGCGTGCGTCCTCACGGCCCACGCGACGAGCATGCCCCCCACGACGACGGAGGTCAGGTCGCTCGCGCGGCGAACGCGAGGCTGGTCGTCGACGGCGACGAGGTAGTGGGAGTGGTGGAACGCCGGTCGCGCGCGGATCCCTCGGCTCCCACCGACCTTGCTCGCCGGTCCCATCACACCCTCCACCACAGATGACGTCCGGGTCGCGCCCCGGGAACCTCACGGCATACGACCGTATGCCGCGTGCGTCGCAGGTGCTCACGTGTCGGTCAGGGCCACGGGGCCGCGGTACGGGCACGTGCAACGTGGGGTGGCCCACCACCGGAGGCCACCCCACGCCCACCTCACGGGTCAGCGGCGATCGCGGCGGTCTTCGCGCCGGTCCTCACGACGCTCTCCGCGACGGTGCATCCCGTGCGCGACGACGACGGCGCCGCCGACGGCGGCCACCGTCCTTCTCCTGCGTCTGGCTGCGAGTGGCATGTCAGGCTCCTTCCTCTTCGTCGGACTCCATGGCGGCGATGATGGCCTGGATCGGGATCCGCCCGCTGGCCACGAGCTGGCCTCCGGCGTGCCTCACCGCCGCACCGAAGGGGGCCGCCCACAGGTTCTCCCACACGAGGACGGCCGCCGAGCTTCCGGGTTCGATCGTCTCGACCAGGTCGGCGACGTCCTGCTCGCTGAGCAGCATCGCCAGATCCTTCTCGTACGAACGGAGCTCGCCGATCTCGCTGTCGTCCAGGTCGGAGGCCTCGAACGCCTCGACGCTGCCGTCCTCGTCCTTCTTGAGGAACAGCAGGTCCAGGACCCGGATGAGGTCTCGATCCACGTAGTCCTTGAGGATCGGGGCGACCTCGCCGTTGAGCTTGTTGCCAGCGAACTCCACGACGAGCCAGTCCACCGGGCCCAGCTCGTCGACGTTGATCGTCATGTCATGTTCTCCTTCTCGTTGGCGTCGGATGCGGTTCCCCGGTCGAGCAGAAGGTCGGGGTCTGGTGACGGTCCAGGACGACCAGGGCGTCGGGGCGAGACACCGCCGCGGGTGCGCCCTGTGTCTGCTCCAACGCTAGGAGCGCTCGGGAGGCGAGGCCTCATCCGGAGGGGATGACCCGCGCAGCGGGGACCGGGACCGGGACCCGGTCCGTGGCGAAGGACCGGGGGCCGGTGACGCGAGCCGCTGGCAGCGCCCGGCGAGCGGACTGACTGACTGACTGGCGATAACGGTGGACGCGTGCCCGTGTTGAACTACGCTCCGAGAATGAGCAGGGCCACGGCTCCTCGCACCTTGACGTCACGGTTCTGGCGGGGGCGACGCTCCGCTGCCGTCGCCGGGATCGTCTTCGGCGTCCTGCTGCTGGCCGCGCTGACGATGGTGCGACTGGCGCTCTCGGACACGGACATCGACTCCCTCCGGTCCGACCCCTCGAGACGCGCGCTCATCGGGCTGAGCCTCAACCTCGTCCCGTTCGCCGGCATAGCGTTCCTCTGGTTCATCGGCGTGGTCCGCGACCAGCTGGGCGAGGTCGAGGACCGCCTCTTCTCGACCGTGTTCCTCGGCAGCGGCCTGCTCTTCCTCGCGATGCTCTTCGTCGGTTCGGTGACCACGAGCACGGTGCTGTCCCTCGTCTCCGCGCAGAACGCGAGCGCCGAGCTGTTCGACTACGGCCGCGTGACCACCCAGGGGCTGATCTCGGTCTACGCGCTGCGGATGGCCGCGGTCTTCACGCTCTCGGTGAGCACCGTCGGCATGCGGACCGGGGCCCTGCCCCGCTGGGTGGCGTACAGCGGTTACGTCGTCGCGCTGGGTCTGATGGTGGCGGCCGGCGAGCACAAGTGGGTGCAGCTCATCTTCCCGGCCTGGGTGCTCATGGTGAGCGTCGTGATCCTGGCGACCAGCCCGTCCGAGCGCGGCACGGTCACCTAGCGACCCCGCGCTCGTCGCACGGCGGGTCGGCCGTGACGCCGACGACCTGGAGCTGGGTCTCCATCAGGCCGAGCGTGCGCTGCATCTCCGTCGGTCGCAGCGTGCCGATGCCCGTGCCGTGGGGGTGGTTGAAGAACACCACGAGCATCATGAGCACCGTGATGACCACCGTCACGCTGCCCATCAGCACCCCCTGGGTGAGCGCCCGTTCCCCGCTGTCGGCGAAGAACAGCATGAAGACGAAGAGGGCGAGGCTGAGCAGCACGAGCGCGATCCACAGCGGCACGGGGATGATCCCCTCCGCGGAGTGCAGGCGGGCGTCGCGCGCCTCCTGCCGCTGGGTCGTCTCGTCCATCCACCGGTCGTAGGCCGACTGCTCCGTCGCCGTCGCCGGCTGAACCGACCTGATGGTCAGGAACATGCGGGCACCCCAGGGGTTGATCGCGTTCCCGAACGTGCCCGCGTCCACCGCGTCCCACTCGGCCCCCGCGACGGACCGCGCGTAGCAGACGAGCTCACCCGTGAGCTGGCGGGAGACCTCGGAGGGGAGGAACTGGGCGGTCTGGGTCATCTGGGCGACGATCGTGGCCTCGGTCGCCGCTCCCGCCCGGGAGTCGTCGTAGGACTGGAAGGCCAGGAAGATGATGAAGCCGAGCAGCACGGAGAAGCCGGTCGCGAGGACGCCGAAGACCCCCGCAGCCCGGTCGCCGTCGCTGAAGTAGCCGCCCACCGGGGCTGTCCGGCGCACCAGCAGCATGGCGGTCACCGTCGTCGCCGTGAAGGCGACGGCGATGAGCAGCCCCCAGAGGAGGTTCACCGTCGGCGGTCTGGCGCGGTCGTGGGAGCCATGGGTGAAAGTCTGTGGGTTGCCGTGCCCCTCCGTCTGCACATTCGACTGGTTTGCCGGTTCGGCAGCCGGTGGAACGGACCTGCGGTCCGAGTCGCAGGTCTGGCGTCGAAGGAGCGACCCACGTCCGACGTCGGGCCACGGTCCCGCAGCGCCACGACACCAGGTGAGCCCCATGTCCGACAAGCAGGGCAGCGACGACCGCATGACGACGTAGGGACCGAAGGCGACGAGCTAGCCGCCGGTCAGTAGTCGACTCCCTTGACCGGAACCACCAGCGGGCCGGTCGCGACACGTCGTGCCGCATCCTTCAGGAGTGACTGTGGCTCACCGTTGAACACGTCGACGCCCTCGGCGATGCAGATGATCATCGAGTCAAGGGACCTGACGGGGAAGGTCCATTTCAGTCTCACTCCCTCGGGCAGCACGCTCCTCATGAGCTGTATGCGGGTGAGGCCTGTCCGCGCGCCCCGCCACGAGCCGCCCTGGACGAGCCAGACACCCGTGGCACCCAACAGCTCGCACGCCGCCGCGGTGGCATCTGGAGTGAGCCCATCGGTGTCCAGCACCACTCGCACTCGGACTGCGCGGCCCTGCATGGCCTCGACCAGCGTGCCGACGTCGTCAGCGAACCCCTGCCCGTCGTCGGCACTCAGCCGGTCGGCGCTGGCCAGCATGCCGAGGTCGGTGGCGCCGGCGTCCGCCAGCCGTCGCGCCTCCGTCAGCAACGTCTCAGTGGCGAGCGGCTCCACATCCCCGTTGCGCCAGCCAGGGATGGTGACCACTCCGACCGACGTCCCGGCCAGGTGCCGAGCCACCGTCGGCACGACCTCAGGTAGCGCAATCACGCTGGACAGCCCTTGGCGTAGGGCGAACGCACAGCCGTCGCGTACCGCCTGGCTGGTCTGCTCCGAAGGGTAGAGGCGGTGCTCCAGCCTGGCTGCGACCTCCCCCAGGTTCAAGGGCCGCCGTTCCAGCGGGAAGGGCCTCGCTGTGCCGTGGAACGGCACGTCACGCGTGGTGCACACAGATGTCCCTTGGTGTGGGGAAGACGGTTGCCCGGTCACTGGTCGCTCCGCGAGGTCGTGCACAGGTGGGGTGGATCAGGGTGAGCGGTCCCGAGCAGTCGGGGGATGTCCCGGGACCGCTTCCTGAGCTGCAGCGCTCGCCCGCGGAGGAGCACGCAACCCGTTGCGGCCGGCTCGAGTCTCGTTCTCGCACCGGCCACAACTTTCGGATGTCGCGAGCACGCACCTTGGTGGGTCAGCCCGGTCGACGGGTGGGGCTGCTACCGACCGCACTGACCCGCACACCTGCAGGACATCCGTCACCATGCAAGCGGGTTGTGGTCACCTTTGCCTAGCCGGCTCGCGCAGGCCCATGTCCGAATCGCGCAACGAGCATGCGGGGCACCTCCCAGGCCGCACGTTCCTATCCCGGTGGCCGCTTCAGGGTCTGGGCTGGCAGCTCCGTGAATGCCTGGCGATAGGCCGCAGCAAAGCGGCCCAGGTGCAGCATCCCCCAGCTGTATGCCACCGTCTCGACGGTCGTCGTCCCAGGCGTAGCCCGCTTCAGCTCCTCGTGGATGCCTTTGAGCCGCAGGTCGCGCAAGTAGGTCATGGGCGGCTTCCCGACGTGCTTGTGGAACCCACCCTGGAGAGAGCGCACACTGACGTGGACAGCTCTGGCCAGCACCGTGCTCGACCAGGCCTCTGCCGGGCGTTCGTGCAGCAGGTCGACGGCGCGCACAACCGCACGCGGAACTGCCGGCACGTCGGGACGGTCGAGCTCTTCGATGTGGCTGTGCGCGTGCCCCAGGAGAAGGGCGTCCAGGAGGGTCCGTTCCAGCTGACGTCCAGCGGCCGGGTGGGACAACAGACGTCCCCGACTCGCAAGCTCTCCAGCGACCAGATGCACCATGCTTCGCCAGACACGCCCTTCGGGCGTGGCGAGGCTCATGTGGAACGGCAGGTGCAGCGGCCGCTTGATGGGATGCCCGAGGAGCTCCTCGAGTTCGTCCTCGAGTGTTGAGCTGGGGATCATGAGGCAGAGCTGGACAGCGTCGGAGCTCCATTCGATCTCAGCGGGTGCGCCGGCCGGAAAGACCGCGGCCTGGCTGCTCGTCGTTGCCACCGGCGCGGAGCGCCCCACGCAGGAGACGACTGAACCGACCAGCGGGGTGTTGACATGGATGTGACGAGCCTCCTCGGTCACCAGGCGGATTCGGCGTCCGTACTCCAGCTGTCCGACCGTGGTCGTCCCAAGACGCACTGTGGCCAAGCGCATCGTCAGGGCGCCCGGTTCCAGAGCTACGAGGCGGTTCGGCAGATAGACCTCGGCGACAGCTGTCTCAGCCTCGTCGAGTGCAGCCGTTGTCACGACCTCCGCCTCCATGGAGCTGCCCGCGCCCCCCATACTCTTCATTCGAGAACCAACGGCTTCGCCCCTCGGACCTGTCCAGTGCGGCCACTATAAGCAGTCGATGCGCGAGGACGAGCGCTCGCCGTACAGTGGCAGGAACGGTTCAGTCGAGAGGATCGCGCGCCGTGCACCCCGACAGCTCTCAGAGCGAAGCCATCCTGGCCGCGTTGAACCACAGTCCGGTCATCGATCTGACGACGACCGGCCGGAGGACCGGTCGACACCGGCGCATCGAGATCTTTCTGCACAACGACGACGGCCAGCTGTTCATCACCGGAATGCCCCGAGCCGACCGGACGCGTGACTGGATCTACAACATCGAAGCCGACCCCCATGTCGTGATCCACCTGAAGCAGTCGGTCGTCCTCGACGTGCCCGCGACGGCGCGAGTGGTCACCGAACCTGAAGAACGCCGGCCCTTCATCGAGGCGGCCGCCAGGCGTTGGCGCCGCACGGATGTGCCGGACATGCTCCGACACAGCCCACTCATCGTGCTTACCGTCGAGAGTGGATGAGGACCCGGAGCATCGAGCGTACGACGAGCACCCCCGGCTGGCCGGAGCCGACGTCTCAGATCCGTGAAACCGCTTACAGGTGCGCTCTGGTCCGCTTGGATGAGGACGAGCCCACACCCCCGGTGGGCTTGCAGGCTGCCTCACGTCCGACCCCACCCCAGGACAGGGCAATGCGTCGCCTCGAAGCGATGCGGGCGGCGCCCCCGTTCCCACCCGGGAGCGCCGCCACCGCTCATCGCCCCCCGCGATGACCCCCGGGCTGGCACCACGCTGACACGGCGGGGCTGGTCTGCGTCTCTGAATCGCCCGATTCACAGGGAGGAGACGAAGCCGACAGGTAGGCGGGCAAGCGAGCCAGAACAGCAACGTGCAACTGCAGGTGCCGGCGCATCGTCGGACGTGAAGAGGCCGGCCGCCGACGTGTCGAGCTCGCGCTGAGCACAGCGACGGTGTCGTCCACGGTCACCGTCAGCCGATCACCAACGGCAGACAGCAGAAGGGCCTCCAACCGACGTTTCCGCTGGTCAGAGGCCCTTCCGAGCACTGGGTGGCAGGTGAAGGATTCGAACCTTCGTAGCTCTCGCGACGGATTTACAGTCCGTTTCCATTGGCCGCTCGGACAACCTGCCTTGGTGCGTCTGGAAGGATAGCAAGAGATCGGGCGCGGTCCGAAATCGGGGCCACGGCGACGCTTTCGTCGCGTCTTCGAGCATCCGCGCACCACGCCTGACAGACCAGACAACAGCATGCGGAAGGACCCCACCGATGGCCGACTCGTCGTTCGACATCGTCAGCAAGTTCGACAAGCAGGAGATCGCCAACGCGGTCAACAGCGCCAGCAAGGAGATCGCGACGCGCTACGACTTCAAGAACGTCGGAGCCGCCGTCGACCTCGCCGGCGAGGTCATCAAGATGAAGGCGAACACCGAGGAGCGTTGTCTCGCGGTCCTCGACGTCGTCCAGACGCACCTCGTGAAGCGCAAGGTCAGCCTCAAGCACCTCGACGTGCCGGAGGCCGGTCCGCGCCTCTCGGGCAAGGAGTACCACCTCGACGCGCCCCTCAAGGAGGGCATCTCGCAGGAGAACGCGAAGAAGATCAACAAGCTCATCCGCGACGAGGGACCCAAGGGCGTCAAGAGCCAGATCCAGGGCGATGAGCTGCGCGTCTCGAGCAAGTCCCGCGACGACCTCCAGGCCGTCCAGCGGATGCTGCGCGAGGCCGACCTCGACGTCGCGCTGACGTTCACCAACCAGCGCTGACCCGCCGGGTTCTCCTGTCCCACAGGCGAACCACGACGACCGACCACGTATGCCGTCCGCCTCGGCGGGCGGCATACGTGCGTCTCAGAGGGGGCGCGCGAGACCGCGCAGGTCCGGGAACACCTCGACCGCCAGGGGCCACCAGAAGAGGTGGCCGCACAGCTCGGCGTACTCCTCCGGCGTGACCCAGCGGGTCTCGTGGATACCGTCGTCGCCGTCGGTGATGTCGGGGCGCGCGTCGTCGAGACGGGTGCGGAACACCTGGAGGAACGGCTTGTCGCGCGTGAAGAGGTTGTCGTCGGTCCGCGGCGTGAATCGCTCGTAGCCGCAAGGGATCACGTCCGAGTGACGCAATCGGAGGCCCGTCTCCTCGAACGTCTCGCGGACGGCGTTCTCGACGGGAGTCTCGTCGACCTCACGCCATCCGCCGGGCGAGCCCCACTCACTGCGACGGACGCTGTGCACGACGACGAAGTCGCCCCTGCGGTCGCGCACGAAGACCATGGCTGCGAGGACTCGCGCCGGGTCGAGCGGGTCGTCGGACGCGACGAGGTCGACATCGCTGGTGCCGTTGGGGAACGGCACGTCGAGGATGCGGCGCACGCCCCGGTCCCGCTTGCGCTTGCGCAGCCGCAGCCCCGAGGAATTGAGGCGACGAACGAGGTCGACCCCCGTCGTGGGCGTGGCCCCTGCCTCGACGGCAGCCTGCCACCGGCCCTCGGGCACGTCGTAGTGGTCGCCGTCGAACGACCGCGGGTGCAGGGCGGCGGCCCGGGCGACCTCGTGCAGCTCCTCGTAGGAGGCGTCGCTGACGAGGTGGGCGAAGAGCCGACCGTGTGCAGGCCAGATCGGCTGGTCGATCCACACGGTCATGGATCGAAGCCTAGGCCAGCCCGCTCGCGCGTGCCGTGCCCCTCCCCCCCTGTGGATGACGCCGGTCGCCGCTCCCCTTCCCGACCTAGCCTCGAACACACGTGGCCGCCACCGTCCGGTCGGCCCACCGACCGAGGAGTAGACCCATGTCCCGTTCCGTCGTTGACACCGAACGCATCGCCGCAGCGGCCGCCGACATCAACCGGCTCGCCGAGACGATCACGTCGAGCACGTCCGAGCTGCGCGGCCGGCTCGCCGGCATGGGCGCGGACTGGCAGGGGCCGGCCAAGGTCGAGTTCGAGCGCGTCATGCACGACTACCAGCGCATCCAGGCGCAGATGACCGAGGCGCTGGCCGACGTCGGCCGCCTCACCCTCAAGGCGTCGTCTGCCTACGCCGAGCACGAGAACGCGACCCGCGCCCTCTTCGCCCGCTGACGAGGGCTCCGCAGAGCCATCCGTCGTCCCCGGACGACCCGGCGCCTGACTCCCTGGACGGCGCCGGGTCCGCGCCGGAGGCGGCGCGCTCCCGCCCCTACGGTCGAGCCGCCTCCGGCGCACCGCCCCTCCCACAGACGCCGAAGGGCGGCTCCCCCGCGAGGAGGAGCCGCCCTTCGAACGTGTGGTGCTGTGGTGCTGTGCTGGACCGGTGGGCTCAGAAGCCCATGCCGCCCATGCCACCCATGTCGTCGCCACCGGGCATGGCCGGCGCGTTCTTCTCGGGCTTGTCGGCGATGACGGCCTCGGTCGTGAGGAAGAGCGCCGCGATCGAGGCTGCGTTCTGCAGCGCCGAGCGCGTCACCTTGACCGGGTCGATGATGCCGGCGGCCAGCAGGTCGACGTACTCACCCGTGGCGGCGTTGAGACCGTGCCCGGCCTGCAGGCCGCGCACCTTCTCCGCGACGACTCCACCCTCGAGACCGGCGTTGATCGCGATCTGCTTGAGCGGGGCCTCGGTTGCGACGCGCACGATGTTGGCGCCGGTCGCCTCGTCACCCTCGAGCACGAGCTCGTCGAGCGCCTTGGCGGCCTGGATGAGAGCGACGCCACCACCGGCGACGATGCCCTCCTCGACGGCAGCCTTCGCGTTGCGGACGGCGTCCTCGATGCGGTGCTTGCGCTCCTTGAGCTCGACCTCGGTGGCCGCGCCCGCCTTGATGACGGCGACGCCACCGGCGAGCTTGGCGAGGCGCTCCTGGAGCTTCTCGCGGTCGTAGTCGGAGTCCGACTTCTCGATCTCGGCCTTGATCTGGGCGATGCGGCCCTCGATCTGCGAGCGGTCCTCGGCGTCCTCGACGATGGTCGTCTCGTCCTTGGTGACGACGACCTTGCGAGCGCGGCCGAGCAGGTCGAGGGTGGCGTTCTCGAGCTTGAGACCGACCTCCTCGGAGATGACCTGACCACCGGTGAGGATGGCGATGTCGGTGAGCATGGCCTTGCGGCGGTCGCCGAAGCCCGGAGCCTTGACGGCGACGGACTTGAACGTGCCCTTGATCTTGTTCACGACGAGCGTCGCGAGGGCCTCGCCCTCGATGTCCTCGGCGATGATCAGCAGCGGCTTGCCGGACTGCATGACCTTCTCGAGCAGCGGGACGAGGTCCTTGATGCTGCCGATCTTGGAGTTCGCGACGAGCACGTAGGCGTCGTCGAGGACGGCCTCCATGCGCTCGGTGTCGGTGACGAAGTACGCGGAGATGTAGCCCTTGTCGAAGCGCATACCCTCCGTCATCTCCAGCTCGAGGCCCATGGTGTTGGAGTCCTCGACGGTGATGACACCTTCCTTGCCGACCTTGTCCATCGCCTCGGCGATGAGGCCACCGATCTCCTCGTCGGCCGCCGAGATGCTGGCGGTCGAGGCGATCTGCTCCTTGGTCTCGATCTCCTTGGCCTGCTCGAGCAGGCGGGCGGTGACGGCCTCGACGGCCTTCTCGATGCCGCGCTTGAGGGCCATCGGGTTGGCGCCGGCGGCCACGTTGCGCAGGCCTTCCTTCACCATGGCCTGGGCGAGCACGGTCGCCGTCGTCGTGCCGTCACCGGCGACGTCGTCGGTCTTCTTGGCAACTTCCTTGACGAGCTCCGCGCCGATCTTCTCGTACGGGTCGTCGAGCTCGATCTCCTTGGCGATCGAGACGCCGTCGTTGGTGATCGTGGGGGCTCCCCACTTCTTCTCCAGGACGACGTTCCGGCCCTTCGGGCCGAGGGTGACGCGGACTGCGTCGGCGAGGATGTTCATGCCCCGCTCGAGACCGCGGCGTGCCTCTTCGTCAAAAGCAATGGTCTTGGCCATTCGGGTGGTTCCTCCCACACGAAACGTTGGTGGTGGACCGCATGACGCCCGCGACGGACGGGACCGGTCTCCCCAGCTTCAGGTAGCTGCGGACCCAGCCCCTCGGCATACGGCCCATTTCTGTCACTCCCACTGGGAGAGTGCTAACGCCATTATTGGCACTCTCGGGGTGAGAGTGCAAACGTTCGGCACGCTCTGGTCGTGCGTATGCCGTGTGCTCGGCTCAGGCGCCCGGTGCCGGCGCGAGCGCACCTGCGATGCGCGCGGCATACTCCACCGACTCCTGCTCGGACGCGTACTTCGTGCGCGGCCAGAAGAAGCCGCGCAGCCCGTCGCCCTTGGTGCGCGGAACGACGTGGACGTGCAGGTGCGGGACCGACTGGCTCACGACGTTGTTCATCGCGACGAAGCTGCCCTGCGCACCGAGGGACTCCACGACGGCGGCGGCGAGGCGCTGGGCCGCGCCGAGCAGCGTGGCGTGCAGCTCGGCGGGCAGGTCGAGCAGGGTGTCGACGTGCTGCCGCGGCACGAGGAGCACGTGCCCCTTGAACACCGGGCGGCGGTCGAGGAAGGCGACGAGGTCCGGCTCGTCGAGCACGAGGTCGGCAGCAACGTCACCGGCGACGATCGAGCAGAAGACGCAGTCCATGGCGACAGGCTGCCATGAAGCGCCGACGAGCCGGCTCGTGCCGGCTAGTGACAGATGATGAGCAGGACGCAGCCGCCGCTGCTCGACGTGGGCGACGGGCTCGACGTGGGGCGGGGCTTCTTCGTCGACGTGGGCTTGGGCTTGGGCCCGGGGTTGTCGCGGGTCGGGCTGGGCGCCGCGGTCGAGGTGGGCGCGGGGGCCGTCGTGGCCTGGCTCGGGGACGGCGCCGGCGCCGTGACGGTGGGCACCGAGGAGGTCGGGGCGGAGGCGGGGTCGACGACGGCCGTGGCCGCGGGGCGGCTGCTCGTCCGACCGGCCGCGCCGGGGGTCCCGGTCGCGCTGGCTGGGTCGGAGGAGTCGGGCGAGCCCCAGCCGTCGTCGGTCGACGTGCTGGCCCAGTCGCCGCCGGGCAGGCCGGGGAACCCGCCGGAGGCCATCGCCTGCTCGCTCCAGCTGTCGCCCGACCAGTAGGCGACGGCGCCGGTGGTGAGCAGGGCCACGGCCGCGAGGACGGCGGCGACGACGAGCTTGCGTCGGGACTTCGAACCGTGCGTGGAGGAGCGGAACTCGGTCGACATGGGTCACCAACGTAGACGAACCCGACGTCTCGCGCCTGTTCGAGCCGTGGCCGCTACGGTGGATCCATGCCCGTCGAGACGTGGATCACACCACGGCAGTCCGCATGACCGCGCCTGCCGCCGGAGGCGCGCCGGGCCCGACCACGGGCGGGTTCGTCGAGGTCGCCGACCGCGTCTTCGTCGCCCGCTACCGCCAGTGGGACGTCAACGTCGGACTCGTCCTGGGGCGTCACGGGGCCGTCGTCGTCGACACCCGGGCCAGCGACGTCCAGGGCGCCCAGGTGCTCGACGACATCCGCCGCCTCGGCCGCGACATCGAGGTGCGCCACGTCGTCAGCTCGCACGTGCACTTCGACCACACCTTCGGCAACGCCGCGTTCGAGACGGCCATCGTGCACGCCCACGACAACGTCGGGCGCACCACCCAGACCGCCGCCGATCACATCAAGGCCGCCTTCCGCGCCGATCCCGGCGCCGGGCCGGAGTACGGCTACACCGAGCGCGATGCCGCCGAGGTCATGGCGACGGTCGTGCGCGGCCCGGACCGCACGTTCGGCTCCAACGCGACCATCGACCTCGGTGACCGCGTCGTCACGATGGCGTATGCCGGCCGCGGCCACACCGACGGCGACGTGGCCGTGCTCGTCCCCGACACCGAGGTGATGTTCCTCGGCGACCTCGTCGAGGAGAGCGCGCACCCGTCGTTCGGCCACGACTGCTGGCCGCTCGAGTGGGCCGACACCCTGAGCTCCCACCTCGTCCAGGTGTCGGAGAGCACGGTGGTCGTGCCGGGCCACGGCCGTCCGGTCGACGAGGCGTTCGTGACCCGGCAGCGCGACGAGATCGCCTCCGTCGCGGCGGTGATCCGCGAGCGCCGGCTCGGTGCGGCCTCGCTCGAGGAGGCGCTGCGCGACCCGGACCCGCGCCTGCCCTACCCGCTCGACCACCTCGAGTCCGCGATCCGCCGCGGCTGGGAGCACCTCACCCCGCCCGTCGCCTGACCTCGGCCGACTGCCCTGCCGATTGCGGTGGATCACCGGCGCCTGGTGCCGGACATCCACCGCACTCCCCTACTGCGCTCACCACGTCCCCGACCGCGCAGCGCGCCGAACACGCGGTTGCGGCGCCCGTCCACCCCCGGCTCCTGAGGAGGCGCACGACCGCGGTGGCCGTGCGACAGGGGTCCGTGACGTGGACCCAGCCCAGTCGGACCGTCACGTCCCCGGCTACGGCGGACTCGACGTCACGCTCGAGGTCGAGCCATCGCGCATCCGCCGTCCCGTGAACCAGCCGACCGTCCAGCTCGACGACCGCAGACTGCTCGGAGTACTCGACATCGCGGTACGTGCTTCCGCGCCGTGTCAGGAGTCGGCGCTGACGGCGACCCCGCGGGAGACCATGGGGACGCTCGACCTCCCGGAAGTAGCGTCGTTCCAGCACGGATCGCACGCCGGCTGCGGCATGCCCAGCACCTCGAGAAGCAGACGCCTGCGCTTCAGCCGGCTGCGCAGCCGTGTGGTCACGAGGATGCGAGTCGGAGTGGTCAGCCCCTGCTGGCAGGCCGCCGAGATGACGCTCACAGCGTCGCTGTCACGGGCCGCGTGGTCGGCGACGTCGATGACTGCCTCCTCGAGCCTGAGGCGCGGCGGCGAGTGGTGGCTCTGCGCCTGGCTGGCGAGGTTCGTGCGCCGCACCACGACGACGCCGCGCGGGGCCTTGACGTGGCGGTCGCGCTCGACCGCCAAGTGGACGATGAGGTCCCTGGCCTGACGGTCTGCGGAGGGCCCACCGCCGTCGGCCAACCCGTGTACCCGAAGTGCCGACGGTCCGGCGAGCACGGCCGGCGCCAGCGCCAGGACTGCGGCCCAGGCCCGCTGGATCCACACGAGTGGACCGGTGTGGTTGACGTAGACGCCCGGGTGGACGACCGCCCACTCCCGACGGCGCAGGAGTCGTTCGACGTCGTTGTCGTCCAGACCGGCGGCCAGGACCTGCCGACGCGAGATCACACCAGCCTGCGATCGGAACGCACCGTCGACGGTCGCCGGTTCCATGCCATGACCCTGACCCCTCGAGCAGGCACTCGGACGGGGATCTGCACGAGCTGTGGACGCACCCGTGCTCGCGACCGAGGGATGTGGACAAGCCCTCCCCGCAGCCGCGCAAGCGAGAGCAGTCAGCCGGGAACGTCGTGAATGCGGTGGATCACCGGCGTCTGGTGCCGACGATCCACCGCACCGACACGACTGACCTGACCTCCCGACACGTGTCTTCGAGCCGGGTCAGTCGGGGTGCGGCATCGGCGCTCAGTCCCGCACGGCCGACGGGAAGGCATCGGACCAGGACCGCAGCCTGATGCCGCCCTCGCCCGAGCGGTCGACGGAAGTCGCGGCCAGCAGCGCGTGGACGACCGCTCGCGCGACGCAGTCGGCCCCTGCCTCCATGACCAGGGTCTGCTCGACCGGGTCGGGCGCAGGCCGTTCGCCGGTGGCCAGCGTGAACAGGGTGTCCCCGTCGAAGAGCGTGTGCACCGGCTTGAGTGCGCGCGCCAGGCCGTCGTGCCCGACGCCGGACGCCTTCTGGCACTGGGCCTTCGTCAGGGTGGCGTCGGTAGCGATGACGCCGATCGTCGTGGCGAGACCGGGCCGTCCGGCGCTTGCCGCGACCGCCTCCGCCCGCACGCGCGACGCGTCGAGCTCGGCCGAGCCCGGCCTCCCGACGTGCGCCAGCTCGTCCCCGAGACCCAGGCCCACGGCATACGGAAGCCCCGTCGCGGGGTCGACGGCGGAGCCGGCGGCGTTGACGGCCACGAGCGCAGCGACGGTCGTGCCCGACGCGAGCACCACACTCGCCGAGCCGATCCCGCCCTTGAAGCCACCGACCCTGGCTCCCGTGCCCGCGCCGACGCAGCCCTGCGCCACGGCTGAGTCCGACGCGTCGGCGTATGCGGCCCTGCCGTCCTCTGCACGAGGACGGTGGCCCCACGAGCCGCCGCGTCCCAGGTCGAAGAGGATCGCGGCCGGCACGATCGGCACCACCTGACCGGGCTCGCCCACGGGCCAACCGATCCCGTCGTCGAGCAGCGCATCCATCACCCCGTCGGCGGCAGCAAGGCCGAAGGCCGATCCCCCACCGAGGACGACCGCGTGCACCCGGTCGACGAGGTTGCGCGGGTCGAGCAGGTCTGTCTCGCGGGTGCCGGGCCCGCCGCCACGCACGTCGACGCCCGCGACGGCTCCACCGGACGGAGCGAGCACGACGGTGACGCCCGTCAGCCACCCCGGCTCGTCGCGCGTGTGGTGGCCGACCCGCAGGCCTGCGACGTCGACGAGCGAGTTGGTCGGCCCGGGAGCCATGGCCGGCCGCGCACCGCTCACTGCGGGTCTCGAAGCTCGAACTCCATGAGGCGACCCGGCGAGGTGAAGCCGAGGCGTTCGTAGAACTCCTGCGCACGGTCGTCCGGGGCGTTGAGGCGGATCCACTTGACGTCGGTCGTGCGCGACCACTCGATCATGGCCTCGGTCAGGGCCCGGCCCACACCGCGGTCACGGCAGCCCGGCACGACGAAGAGGCCGCCCACGTGCAGCCACGAGACGTCCTTGCGCCCGGGCCATGGCAACGCCCGGATGCGCCGGGTCTCGAGGATGCCGGCGTGCTCGCCCCGGCTCTCGGCGATCCACGTCGGGCGGTCGGGCCGCTCGGCCAGCCATGCGTCGACGAACCGGTCGAGGTAGCCCGTCTCGGACGGCATACCGAGCTCGCGGGCGAACTGCAGGTGCAGCGCGGCGACGACGAGGGCGTCGTCCGCCGACGCGCGACGGATCGTCACCTCGGCCATGAGGGAAGTGAACCACGGTGGCGCTCACAGGTGGCGCAACCCCGGCCCGACCGCGTCACGTGGCTCAGCCGGTGGGACGGCCCACCCGGGGGGACGTGCTCAGACGTTGATGCCGAGGCGACGGCTCGTGCGCGCCCGCTGGCGGCTCGCGCGCATGCGGCGGAGGCGCTTGATGAGCATC
This sequence comes from Terrabacter ginsenosidimutans, assembly GCF_039539425.1. Lineage (NCBI taxonomy): Bacteria > Bacillati > Actinomycetota > Actinomycetes > Micrococcales > Intrasporangiaceae > Terrabacter > Terrabacter ginsenosidimutans. Next base: position 204,815 of record NZ_BAABDC010000001.1, read on the forward strand.
GGGTCGGCCTCGAGGGCCTGCGGGCTGTCGAGGAGGGCGTTGAGCACCTGGTAGTAGCGCGTGGAGCTCATGTCGAAGAGCTCCTTGATGGCCTGCTCCTTGGAGCCGGCGTACTTCCACCACTGGCGCTCGAAGGCCAGGATCTCGAGGTCGCGCGCACTGAGCCCGTCCTCGGACTCGTGGCGGTGCGGCTGCGCCGTGGCGTGTTCTGTGCTCATGTCCCCGTCTCGCTGCGGTCGTGCGCTGTGCGTGTCATGCGTTGGCTCCGGTCACACCCTAGACCGAAATGACAAGGGTGTCATTCAGTTCGGGCATGGCGCGGCATGTCGTCGGAGGCGCCTCGCACGCCCTGAAACATCGGTCACACAGGCCCCTCTGGACCCACGCAGCGGGCCCGCCCGGGCGCTGTCAGGACATCGTGTCGAGGATGGCGTTGACGTCCTCCTTCGTCGTGTGCGGGTTGACGATGGCGAAGCGCGTCAGCGTCTCGCCGCGGAAGGTCGTCGGCACGACGAACGCGAACTCCTCCCCCAGCAGCCGGTCGGTCCAGGCCTGGTAGTCGTCCGGACCCCAGCCGAGACGGCGGAAGACGACGACCGACAGGTCGGGCTCGCGGACCGCCTCGAGGTAGTCGCGGCGCCCGATCTCGTCGGCGGCGAAGCGGGTCACCTCGAGGGTGCTCTCGATGGCCTCGACGTAGGCGTCCGTGCCGTGCACCGCGAGCGAGTACCAGAGCGGCAGGCCACGGGCGCGGCGCGTCAGCCCGATCGAGTAGTCGGTCGGGTTCCACTCGGCGGACTTCGTGATGACGTCGAGGTAGCCCGCCTCCTGCGTGTGCGCGATGCGCGCGAGCTCGGGCTCGCGGTAGATCAGCGCGCAGCAGTCGAACGGGGCGAAGAGCCACTTGTGCGGGTCGACGATGAACGAGTCGGCGTGCTCGATGCCGTCGAAGAGGTGGCGCACCGAGGGCGCGGCCAGGCCGGCGCCGCCGTAGGCGCCGTCGACGTGCAGCCACAGGCCGTACTCGCGGCACACCTCGGCGACGGACGCGAGGTCGTCGACGACACCGAAGTTCGTCGTGCCGCTCGTCGCGACGACGGCGAAGAACGTCTCGGGGCCGTGCTCCTCCAACGTCTTTCGCAGCTCAGCGCCGGTCAGGCGCAGCTTGTCGTCGACGTGGACCCCGCAGACCTCGGCGTCCATGACCGCAGCCATCGAGACGACGGACGAGTGCGCGTTGTCGGTCGCGGCGATGCGGTAGGGGCGGGCTCCCGTGCCCGCCTCCTTCGCGCGGGCCCTGGCCGTATGCCGTGCCACGACGAGCGCTGACAGGTTGCCCACCGTGCCACCGGGCACGAAGACGCCGCCCGCGGACTCGGGCAGACCGGCGAGGTCGCTGATCCAGCGCAGCGCCTGGTTCTCGGCGTAGACGGCGCCGGCGCCCTCCATCCACGACCCGCCGTAGATCGACGAGGCGCCGACGACGACGTCGAAGGCGGCGGCCTCACGGGTCGGGGCGCACGGGATGAAGGAGAGGTAGCGCGGGTGGTCCGTCGAGAGGCAGGCCGGCGCGAGGGTGTGCTCGAAGAGCTCCATGGCGCGCGTCGACCCCAGACCCTCCCGGGTGATGGTCTGGCCGGCGGCCGACCTCAGGTAGTCCTCGGTCTGGGCCCCGTCGAGCGGGATCGGGTCCATGAGGAGCCGCTCGCGGGCGTAGCTGAGGACCTTGTCGACGGCGACGTGGTCGGCATCCTTGTCGAAGCTGTGCACGCACAGATGCTAGGCCCTGCGACCGGGTGCCACCGACCCTCCGGAACCATGGCCCGGGGCCTCCGGTCAGCCGAGGAGAGCGGCGCGCAGCTCGTCGGCGCTCGCGGCGACGGCCGTGGGGCGCACCGCGTGCAGGGCCTCGGGCAGGCCCGCACCCCACGTGACGGCCACGGTGTCCATGCCGGCCGCCTTGCCGGCGAGCACGTCGACGACGGCGTCCCCGACGTAGACGGCGTCGTTGAGGCCGCGGCCCATCCGGTCGAGGGCGAGCAGCAGCGGCGTCGGGTCGGGCTTGTGCCGCTCCGTGTCCTCCATCGCGACGAGCACGTCGACGTGCTGGCTGATCCCGAGGATGTCCATCGCCTGCTGCGCCGACTCGCGCCGCTTCGAGGTCGCCACCCCCACGTGGACTCCGGCGGCACGCAGGTCACCGAGCACGTCGACGACGCCGTCGTAGCCGCGGATGAGCCGCTCGGTGTTGTCGGCGTTCCAGGTCAGGTAGGTCTCGTAGAGCACGTCCGCGTGCTCCGGCGAGTGGTCGCGGAAGGCGCCGATGAGCGGCCGGCCGATCCACGAACGGATGACGTCGGGGTCCTCCTCGCGGCCGAGGACCGTCCGGAACGCGTGCTGGTAGGACTCGACGATGAGGTTGATCGTGTCGGCCAGCGTGCCGTCGAGGTCGAAGACGGCGGTGGACCAGCGGGGAGAAGTCACCGGCCGAGCCTAGGGCAGCGAGGGGTCCAGCCACCGCCCGCGTCTCATGACCCGGGTCGGTCGCGCGGCCCCGTCGACGACCACGACGTCGGCGCGCGATCCCACCGCGAGCGACCCCCGGTCGGCCAGCCCCAGCGCGCGGGCAGGGGTGCGCGTGGCGGGGCGCACGGCATACGCCATCGGGACGCCGGCGGCCACCGCTCGCGCGACGATGTCGGCGACGTGGCTCGTGCCGCCCGCGATCGACCCCGGCGCCGTGCCGTCGGCGTCACGGGCCAGGCGGGCGACGCCGTGGTCGACGACCACGGACAGGCCGCCGAGGACGTAGGCCCCGTCGCCCACGCCCGCCGCGGCCATCGCGTCGGAGACGAAGGCGACGTGGTCGGCGCCGACGAGGTCGAGGACGGTGCGCACCGTGTCGTCCGAGAGGTGCGCGCCGTCGGCGATGAGCTCGACGGTCACGTGCCCCCGAGCGGCCGAACGCATCAGTGCCGCAATGGCGCCCGGCTTGCGGTGGTGCCAGGGGTCCATGCCGTTGAAGAGGTGTGTCGCGAGGTCGGCACCGGCCGCGACGGCCTGCTCGACCTGCGCGTAGGTGGCTGTCGTGTGACCGATCGCGGCGTGGATTCCGGCCGTCGTGAGCCAGCGGACGAGGTCGAGGCCGTGGGCACGCTCGGGGGCGAGCGTCACCTGACGGATGTGGCCGCGGCCGAGCCCGATGAGGCGCTCGACCTCGGCGAGCGTCGGTTCGCGCAGCAGCGTCGGGTCGTGCGCGCCGCACCGCGCCTCGGAGAGCCATGGGCCCTCGAGGTGGATGCCGTCGACGACCCCGTCGTCGGCGAGCTCGGCGAGCATCGCGACGCCCCGCTCGAGGTCCCGGGGGCTCATCGTGACGAGGCTCGCGAGCAGGCTCGTCGACCCGTGCGCGTGGTGGTGCTCGGCGGCTGCGGCCGCTGCGTCGTCGCGCAGGTCGGTGAACGCCGTGCCGCCACCGCCGTGGCAGTGGATGTCGACGTATGCCGGCACCATCGTCCCGCTCACCCGCTCGGCCGCACCCGCGCCGGGTGGGGGTTCGGCGCCCTCGGGGACAGAGGTGACAGCCGTGATGCGCTCGCCCTCGACGCGGACGAGGACGTCGGGCAGCACCGTGTCGTCGACGAGGGCGGGTCCGCGCAGTGTGAGGTTCATCGGGGTCGATTCTGTCGCACACGGGGCGGGGGTAGCGTGTGGGCGTGCCATCCAGACCCCTCGCCGATCTCGTCCACCCGACGTGGGTCCCGGCGCTCGAGCCGGTGGCTGACACCATCACGGAGCTGGGTGAGTTCCTCCGGGGTGAGGTCGCGGCCAGGCGCGGCTACCTCCCGGCCGGCGACCGGGTCCTGCGGGCCTTCTCGCTGCCGCTGCCCGACGTGCGGGTGCTGGTCGTGGGCCAGGACCCCTATCCGACGCCCGGGCACCCGGTGGGGCTGAGCTTCAGCGTCGCGCCCGACGTGCGGCCGGTGCCCCGGTCGCTGCAGAACATCTATGCCGAGCTGGGCACCGACCTCGCGCTGCCCACACCGGGCAACGGCGACCTGACCCCATGGTTCGAGCGTGGCGTCATGCTGCTCAACCGCGTGCTGACGGTGCGCCCGGGCGCCAGCGCCAGCCACCAGGGCAAGGGCTGGGAGACCGTGACGGCGCAGGCGATCTCGGCGCTCGTCGAGCGCGGCGGCCCCCTCGTCGCGATCCTCTGGGGGCGCCAGGCGCAGTCGCTCGCCCCGATGCTCGGCGACGTGCCCCGTATCGAGTCGGCGCACCCGTCACCGCTGTCGGCGCGCTCCGGCTTCTTCGGCTCGCGGCCGTTCAGCCGCACCAACGACCTCCTCGCCCAGCAGGGCGCGGCACCCATCGACTGGAGGCTGACATGACCCAGCCCACCCCCGAGGTCTCGAGGCCCTCGGTCTGGACCCGCTTCGTCGCCATCGGAGACTCGTTCACCGAGGGCATGTGCGACGACGACCCGACCTTCGGCCACGACGGCGAGTTCGCCGGCTGGGCCGACCGGCTCGCCTCGCACCTGTCGGAGATCGCGCGCGCCGAGGGACTCGACTTCGGGTACGCCAACCTCGCCGTGCGGGGTCGCAAGCTCGCCGACGTCGTCGGTCCGCAGCTCGAGGATGCCCTGTCGCTCCAGCCCGACCTCGTCAGCATCGTCGGCGGCGGCAACGACATCCTGCGCCCCAAGGCCGACCTCGACGGCCTCGCCGCGCGGCTCGAGGCCGCCGTGGCCCGCATCCGCGCGACGGGCGCCGACGTGCTCATGGCGACACCCGTCGACCCGGCCGACGCGCCGCTCGTCAAGGCCACCCGCGGCCGTGCCGCCATCCACACCGCCAACATCTGGAGCATCGCCCGCCGCAACGGTGCCCACGTCATCGACCAGTGGGGCCTGCATGCGCTGCGCGACTGGCGGATGTGGAGCGAGGACCGCATCCACATGACGACCGAGGGCCACCGCCGCGTCGCGCTCGCCGCGCTCGAGTCGCTCGGGCACACGCCGGCCGAGACCGACTGGGCGACGCCGCTCGAGCCGGCGCCGCCGATCGGCCGCCGCGAGGCGCTGCAGGCCAACGCGCAGTGGGCCAAGGAGTACGTCGGCCCGTGGGTCCACCGCCGCCTCACCGGCCGCTCGTCTGGCGACCAGCGCCAGGCCAAGCGCCCCGAGGTGGCCCCGCTCGACCAGCCCTGAACCCAGCCACCCGCTGACGTATGCCGTGTGCGACCTCCGCGACACGGCATACGCCCCGCTTCGGCTGGGACGGATGACGCGGCCTCACCCCCGGCGCCTGACCGGCTGAGCACGATCCGCCAACGCCAGACCGGTGAAAGTGCGTCATCGGTCCCGATACCGGGGCTGTGGAGAAGCTCGGCGCGCCGCCACCCCGCGCGGTCAGGCTCGGGCGCATGGCGAGACAGCGGCGTGGCCGCACGCCGGTCGACGTGGTCACCGCCGTGCACCGACTCGGTGGGACGTGCACCTGGCGCGAGCTGCGAAGAGCCGTCCCCTGGCGTCTCATCGGCCGCGCCGTCGAGGCGGGCCTCGTGACGCACCCGGGCAACGGTGTGTACGCGCTGCCGAACGCAGACGAGGGCCGGGTGGTGGCCCATCGGTTGACGGGTGTCGTGTCGCACCGCGACGCCGCCCTGCACTGGGGCTGGAAGGTGAAGGTGGCGCCAACGCTGCCCGACGTCACTGTCCCCACGGGCCGCAAGCTGCGCGACAGCACTCGTCGGCTCGCGACAACGCACCGGCGCACCCTCGCGCTCACGGACGTCTCGGACGGCTGGGTCACGACCACAGTCAGAACAGTCATCGACTGCTGCCTCGACCTGCCCTTCGACGAGGCCCTGTCGGTCGTGGACTCCGCGCTGCGCAGCGACCGGCCCCGTCACGTGGTGGTCGCAGCGGCAGCGAACCTCGGCCCGCGGCACCGCGCTCGGGTGCTGCACGTCGTCCGCCTCGCCACCCCCAAGGCCGCCAACCCGTTCGAGTCGGTCCTCCGCGCGATCGTCCTCGGTGTCGATGGCACGAGCTGGGACCCGCAGCACCCGATCCGCTAGGACGACTTCTACGCGAGGGTCGACCTCGCCGACGAGTCGCTCGGGATCGTGCTGGAGGCCGACAGCTTCGAGTTCCACGGCGAGCGGTCCGCGCTGTCACGCGACTGCGTGCGCTACGACGAGCTCGCCTCGCGCGGCTGGATCGTGCTCCGCTTCATGTGGGAGCAGGTGATGCTGCGCCCCGGCTGGGTCGCGCAGGTCGTCGCGCGGACGGTGCGCCGGCGTCGAGCTGAGCGGGGCTTCGCGGACCCCACCGAGCCGGGACCGGTGACGCACCTTGGCCCGTCGGAGGCGGTGGCCTGAGCACCATGTCGCTCGCCGGGCGGGAAGGTGCGTCATCAGTCCCCGAAGTGCCCAGCCGAAGAGGACGTATGCCGTCCCGCTGGGTCAGCGGGACGGCATACGTGCTCGGGTCGTTGGGGTCTCAGACGGAGGCGGCGAACGCCTTCTCGAAGATGTCGAGGCCCTCGTTGAGCAGCTCGTCGCTCGCGGCGAGCGGCGGCAGGAAGCGGAAGACGTTCCCGTAGGTGCCGCACGTCAGGGTGACGAGACCCTCGGCGTGGCAGGCCTTGTTGACGGCGCCGGTCAGGGCGGCGTTCGGCGTGAGGTCGCCGGGGCCGTTGACGAGCTCGACGGCGAGCATGGCGCCGCGGCCCCGGATGTCGCCGATCTGCGGGTACTTCTCCGCGAGGGCCTTCAGGCGCGGGACGAAGAGGGCCTCGACCTGCCTGGCGCGGGCGCAGAGGTCCTCCTCCTTCATCGTCTCGATGGCGCCGAGGGCGGACGCGCACGCGACGGGGTTGCCGCCGTAGGTGCCGCCGAGACCACCGCCGTGGATCGAGTCCATGACGTCGGCACGGCCGGTGACGCCGGCGAGCGGCAGGCCGCCGGCCATGCCCTTCGCCGTCGTGATGAGGTCGGGCACGACGCCCTCGTGCTCGCTGGCGAACCAGTCACCGGTGCGGCAGAAGCCGGTCTGCACCTCGTCGGCGATGAAGAGGATGCCGTTGTCGGTGCACCAGTCGGCGACCTGCTTGACGAATCCCGGTGCGGGGACGATGAATCCGCCCTCGCCCTGGATCGGCTCGAGGATCACGGCGGCGAGGTTGTCCTCCCCCACCTGCGCGTGGACCTGGCTGACGAACGCGTCGAAGCTCTCCTTGGCGCAGTCGGCGGGGCCACCCGGCCAGCGGTAGGGGTAGCTCATCGGCGCCCGGTAGACCTCGCCGGCGAAGGGCCCGAACTTGTGCTTGTAGGGCATGTTCTTGGCCGTCAGCGCCATCGTCAGGTTCGTGCGCCCGTGGTAGGCGTGGTCGAAGGCGACGACGGCGTTGCGCCCGGTGAAGTGACGCGCGACCTTGACGGCGTTCTCGACGGCCTCGGCGCCGGAGTTGAAGAGCGCGGTGCGCTTCTCGTGGTCACCCGGCGTCAGGTCGTTGAGGGCCTCGGCGACCTCGAGGTACTCCTCGTAGGGCGTCACCATGAAGCACGTGTGGGTGAAGTCATGCACCTGGGCGGTGACGCGGTCGACGACGCGCGGCGCCGAGTTGCCGACGGTCGTCACGGCGATGCCGGAGCCGAAGTCGATGAGCTGGTTGCCGTCGACGTCGACGAGGATGCCGCCACCCGCACGCTCGACGTAGACGGGCAGGCCGGTGGAGACGCCGGCGGACACGGCCGCCGTCTTGCGGGCCTGGAGCGCGGCCGACTTCGGGCCGGGGATCGCGGTCTGCAGGAGCCGCTGCTGGGGGACGTTGCTCATGGGGGTCAGTATGCCGTCCGGCGGCGTTGCCGGGGAACCCGGCCCCGCGCATGCGAGCTGCGCAATCCGTCGTCACCACGGGCATCCAGCTGGGCATACCGTCGCGTCGTTCCGTGCACACCACTGAATGTGCACGTGAGGCGAGGGCGCGCCGTCTCCGGTCTTCCATGGTCGGGAGCCGACCGCCTTCCCGACCTCCCGAAACCTGCGAGCAACCCGTGAATACGCACTGAATATCCGGTGAGTTGTGGTGGCGGCACCACGACAGCGGTTCCCTGAGTAGTGGCTGTCGACGCCGATGTCCTGCCGCCGCCCAGCCAGAGGATCCGATCCGCAGATCACAGGCACTCGGGGAGCTTGGAGCAACCATGATCCACACGCAACCGAGAGCGGTGGCGACCATCAGCGCCCTCGCCCTCGCCACCCTCGGCGCGGCCACGAGCGGCGCCCTCGCACCGGTCAGCGCGGCACCTGCACCCACGGTCCGGACGACCGCGTCCCTGTCGGGTCTCCACCCGACCGTGTCCGACTACGTCCAGATCTCCGCCTCGACGACTCCGCCCACCGAGGCACAGTGCTACTCCGTCGGGCGGCGGTGCTTCACGCCGACGTCGACGCGCGCGGCCTACAACGTCCAGGGCCTCATCGACAACCACCTCGACGGCCGGGGCATGACCATCGCCATCGTCGACTCGCACGGCAGCGACACGATGGCGCACGACCTGCACGTGTACGACCAGGCGTTCGGCCTTCCTGCGATGTGCGGTGAGGAGTCGGTGAGCTGCACCACCGGCATGCCGACCTTCAGCGAGCTGCACCTCCAAGGCAACCCGGCGACCAAGGCGCCGCCGTCGACCGGCAAGGGCACCGGCCTGCAGGACAAGGCCGCGTGGGCGCTCGAGGTGTCGCTCGACGTCGAGACGGCCCACTCGATGGCTCCCGGCGCAAACATCCTGCTCGTCACCACTCCGAACTCCGAAACGCTCGGCGTCCAGGGCTTCCCGCAGATGATGGCGGCCGAGCAGTACGTCGTCGACCACCACCTCGCCAACGTCATCTCGCAGAGCTTCGCCTCGGCGGAGGATGCGTTCGGCAGCACACAGTCCCTGCTGAACCTGAGGCACGCGTTCATCTCTGCCGCCCAGAACGGCGTGACGGTGCTCGGGTCGTCGGGGGACGGCGGCACGGCGAACACGATGAAGCAGCCCGTCAAGTCCGGGGGCGCACTCATCCCCTACCCGACGGTGGAGTGGCCGGCGTCCGACCCGCTCGTGACCGGCGTGGGCGGCACCTACCTGTGCACCGACGCCGAGGCGACCGCCGGTCGCGTCGTCGACAGCATCCACCCGCCGGCCAAGTGCCAGGCGAACCCGGGTGCGGCCGAGGTCGGGTGGACCTTCTCGGGCGGTGGCTTCAGCCACGTCTTCGCCAAGCCCGACTACCAGTCGACCCTGCCCGCCGGCAGCACGGCGATCGGCACCAAGCGCGGCGTCCCCGACATCGGGCTGCAGGCCAGCGCGGGCACCGGCGCGCTCGTGTACCTGTCGCTTCCGCCTGACGGAGCCAGCGGGCTCATCTGCGGTAGCGCCCCGTGCAGCACCGGGTGGTACGACATCGGAGGTACGTCCCTGTCCTGTCCCCAGTGGGCGGGCCTCGTCGCCATCGCCGACCAGATCAACGGCGGCGGGCTGGGCCTGATCAACCCCGGTCTCTACCGGATCGGCTCCAACCCCGCTCGGTACGCCGCCGACTTCCACGACGTGACGCTGGGCAACAACACGGCAGACCCGAGCGTCGAGGGCTATCCGGCCACGACCGGTTGGGACCCGGTGACCGGACTCGGCACTCCGGATGCGGGCGTGCTGCTGCCCGACCTCGTCCAGGCAGTGCACGGCCACTGAGCACCGGCCGACCGGGACCTGAACCCGAGACCCCGCGCGAAGGGGGCTCGAGTCGGGCCTGATCCGTGGCAAGGTGCCCACTCGAACATCGAGTGGGCACCTTGTCGCGGGAACCCAGGGGGCGGGGTCCGACAGGTCGGGGTCTCAGTGCTCGAGGTCCTCGCCGAAGCGGCCTCGGGCCTCGTGCGGGATGAGTGGCCTGTCGGCGCGGGCCTTGATCTGCTGGACCGCCCACGAGTTGCCGTCGGGGTCGGAGAAGCCGAAGAAGGTGCCACCGTCGCGCGGGTCGATGGTCTGGACCTCGGAGCACTCCACCCCCCTGCTCACGAGCTCGGCACGCGCTGCCTCGGCGTCGGCGACGACGAGCTGGATGCCGTGGAGCGATCCGGGCTCCATCGCCCGCTGTGACGGCAGGTCGCCGACGACGATGGAGCAGCCCGAGCCGCGGGGTGTCAGCTGGGCGACGTGCATGTGCTCGTTCTGGGTGTCGTGGTCGAGGTCGAAGCCGACCTGGTCACGGTAGAAGGCGATGGCCGCGCCCATGTCGCTGACCGGGACGATGACGACCTCGAGGGTCCAGTCCATGATGCTCAGCCCTGCGCTGCCGCGGCCGACGCGGACGTCTTCGTGGCCGAGGCCGCGGCGACGAGCTCGTCGAGCCGCTCGTAGCCCTCGGCCATCCCCTTCTCCATGCCGCTCTCGACCATCATGTCGCGCCCCTCGACGGTGCGGCCGATGCTGCGGCCCTCGAGCCGGCAGCGGCCGTCGCCGAGGTCGACGAAGCGCATGAACTCGATGGCCACCTCGTCCGGTGCGCCCTCGAACTCGAAGGTCTGGATGGCGAGGTCGTTGTCGCGGACGGTGTGGAAGGTGCCGTGGAAGCCGTAGACGTTGTCGCCGTCGCGATGGGTGTAGCGGTAGCCGCCGCCGGACGTGAAGTCCCAGCGTTCGATCTGCATCTCGTAGCCCCGCGGCCCGAGCCACTGCCGGACGAGCTCGGGGTCGCGGTGGGCGTTGAAGACGGCCTCGACCGGTGCGTCGAACTCGCGCGTGAAGTCGATCCACGGCACGCCGGCGGGGATGTCGAGGGTGAGTGGGTTGGTCATGACTGCTGCTCCTTGTCCGTGCTGATCTGTGTGGTTGCCCCGGCGGTCCCGGGGGTGGTGGTGCGTTGGAGGACCGCGTCGAGCGACCGAAAACGCTGCTCGGCGGCGAGCCGGTAGCGGTCGATCCAGGCCGTCATGGCCTCGAGACGAGCGGCCTCGAGGTGGACCGGGCGGCGCTGCGCGTCTCGGCTCCGGCTCACGAGCCCGGCCAGCTCGAGCACCTGGATGTGCTTGCTGACAGCCTGTTTGCTGATCTCGAACGGTTCGGCGAGCTCGTTGACGGTGGCGGCGCCCCGGCTGAGGCGGGCGATGATGGCGCGCCGGACGGGGTCGGCCAGGGCCGCGAAGGCGCGGTCGAGGTCGGCATCCGAGACGGGCGAGAGAATCATGGTCAACGAACTCCTTGATCAACTGATTGGTTGATTACACGTCGCGACGACGGGATCTGTCAACCCCTCCCCGAGAACATCTGGCAGTCGGTCCAGAACAGCACCCCCTGAACCCGCAGATGCGGAGGTAGAGTCGCCTTCATGCCGCATCTGCGCATCACCGAGGCTGCCGCCCTGCTCGGCGTCTCCGACGACACCGTCCGCCGCATGGTCGACTCCGGACGACTCGACGGCGCCACCGACGACGCCGGGCGCCGCACCGTCGACGGCGCCCAGCTCGCCGCCGTGGCCCAGGAGCTCGCCCACCCGGCTGCTGTCGGCACCATCGGAGCGGCGTCCGCCCGCAACCGGATGCGCGGGATCGTCACGGCCATCACCCGGGACACCGTCATGGCCAAGGTGGAGCTGCAGTGCGGTCCCTTCCGCATCGTCTCGCTCCTGTCGAGCGAGTCCGTCGACGACCTCGGGCTCGAGGTCGGCTCCGTCGCCGTCGCCAGCGTCAAGTCGACGCACGTCGTCGTGGAGGTCCCGGCATGAACGCCGGACTCCGTCACCGACGCGCCCAGCGGCTCGTCCCGGCCGTCGCGACCGGGGCGCTGGCCGCGCTCCTGGCCGCGCTCCTGGCCGCGCTCCTGGCAGCGTGCGGGACCGCGACCCCCTCCGCCGGCACCGGGGCGACCTCCCTCCGCGGCACCGTGACGGTGCTGGCTGCCGCGTCGCTCACCGAGTCGTTCGACCAGCTGAAGAAGGACTTCGAGGCGGCCAACCCCGGGGTCACCGTCGAGACCTCCTACGGCTCGAGCGCGACGCTCGTGCAGCAGGTCGACAACGGGGCACCCGCCTCGGTCATCGCCCTGGCCGGCACGTCCGCGGCCGAGCCGCTCGACAGGCGCCTGGTCAAGGACACGAAGACGTTCGCGACCAACGACCTCGAGATCGCCGTCCCTCCCGCCAACCCCGGCGCGGTCACGTCGATCGACGACCTCGCCAAGCCGAGCGTCAAGGTCGTCGTCTGCGCCGACACCGTGCCGTGCGGCAAGGCGGCGCAGGCCACCTTCTCGAAGGCGCGCATCGTGCCCAACGTCGTGAGCAAGGAGGTCGACGTCAAGGCGACGCTCGCCAAGGTCAAGCTCGCCGAGGCCGACGCCGCAGTGGTCTATCACTCCGACGTCGTCGCCGCGAAGGGCTCCGTCACGGGCGTCGAGATCCCCTCCCGGCTCAACACGAGCCTCTCCTACCCGGTCATCACGCTGTCCGACGACGCCGCCAGCCGGGCCTTCGTCGCCTACCTGCTGAGCGCCAAGGGGCTCGCCACCGTGCAGTCCTTCGGCTTCGGCGCGCCCTGAGTGCCGCTCGCCCGGCCACCGGAAGGACGACGTGAGATGAGGTATGCCGGCAGGTGGCGTTCCCGGGTCGCCCTCGGCGTCCCGGCAGCGCTGGCGCTCCTGCTCCTCGTCGTCCCCCTCGTGGCGCTGCTCCTGCGTGCCGACTGGGCCCGCATCCCGGCTGACCTCGCGACGCCGACCGTGCTTCCGGCGCTACGGCTCTCGCTGACGACGACCTCCGTCACAGCCGCCCTCTGCCTGCTGCTCGGCACTCCCCTGGCCTGGTTCCTCGCCCGCTCCGACCACCGGGCGACGAGCTGGGTGCGCGCCCTGCTGACCGTGCCGCTCGTGCTGCCACCGGTCGTCGGCGGCGTCGCCCTGCTCATGACCTGGGGACGCAACGGGGTGGTCGGTCAGCACCTGACGCCCTTCGGCATCCAGATCCCTTTCACCAGCGTGGCCGTCGTGCTCGCCGAGACCTTCGTCGCGATGCCCTACTACGTGCTCGCCGTCGAAGGGGCGATGCGTGGTCTCGACCCCCGGCTCGAGTCGGTGGCGCGGACGCTCGGCGCCACCGACCTGCGCTACCTGCGCACCGTCGGCATCCCCCTCGTGCTTCCCGGGATCGCGAGCGGCCTCGCCCTCGCGTGGGCGCGCGCGCTGGGTGAGTTCGGCGCGACGATCACCTTCGCCGGCAACTTCCCCGGCCGCACCCAGACCCTGCCGCTGCTGGTCTACGTCGAGCTCGAGCGCGACCCGCAGGTCGCGATCTCGATCAGCATCATGCTGCTCGCCGTCAGCGTGCTCGTGCTCGGCGTGCTCCGTGGCCGGTGGTTGCGATGAGCTCGCCGACCAGAGGCGACAAGGCACTCGACGCGCGAATCCGCCTGTCCCGCGGCGCGACCGAGGTCGACGTCTCGCTCACAGCCGAGCCCGGGCAGGTGATCGGCGTCCTCGGTCCCAACGGCGGCGGCAAGACCACGTCGGTGCTCGCGCTCGCCGGGGTGCTTCCCCTCACCGAGGGACACGTCCGCGTCGGGGGCGCCGTCTGGGACGACGGGCGGCGCCGGCTCGCGCCCGAGCAGCGCCAGGTCGGCCTCATGCTTGCCGACAGCCTGCTCTTCCCGCATCTGCGGGCCCTCGACAACGTCGCCTTCGGTCCACGCAGCCGCGGCGTGCCGCGGCACCGCGCCCGCGAACGGGCGCGCACCGAGCTCGAGCGGGTCGGCCTCGCAGACCGCGAGTCGTCGAGGCCGCGCGAGCTCTCCTCGGGCCAGCAGGCTCGGGTCGCACTCGCGCGCGCCCTCGCCACCGACCCCGCACTGCTGCTCCTCGACGAGCCCCTCGCAGCCCTCGACGCGGACACGCGCGCACGCACGCGCAGCGACCTCGCAGCCCGCCTGGCGGCATACGACGGCGTGACCGTGCTCGTCACGCACGACCCGCTCGACGCACTGACGCTCGCCGACCACCTCGTCTTCGTCGAGGACGGACAGGTGACCCAGACCGGCACCCCCGCCGAGGTGCTGAGCGAGCCGAGGAGCGCCTACGTCGGCACCGTCGTCGGGTTGAACCTGTATGCGGGACAGGGCGACTCGCACGGACACGTTCGCACTGCGGATGGCGGGCTGCTCGTCACGACGAGCCCGACCGAGGGACGCGTGTGGGCGACCGTCCCGCCGAGCGCCGTGTCGCTGCACCTGCACGTGCCGGAGGGGTCACCGCGCAACACGTGGCGGCTGCGCATCGCCTCGGTGACGATGCAGGGCCAGTCGGCCCGGGTCGGCCTCGTCGGCGACCTGCCGCTCACGGCCGAGGTGACCCTCGAGTCCGTGACGGCCCTGGGGCTGCAGGTCGGTCAGGACGTCTGGGCAGCCGTCAAGGCCACCGAGGTGCGCACCTACCTCCGCTGACGACCGTGCCCGGCGACCTCACCCCTCGTTGGACGGCTCGAGAGGACGGCCCGCGGGCCTGCCGGCAGCGCGACGGACGCGAAGGAAGGCGAGGACCGTCGGCGCCTGCACGACTGCAGCGACGACGAGCGCGACGGGAATCGAGGTCCGCGTCGCCAGAGCGCCGAGCGGTGGTCCGCCGGCGACCTGGCCGATGGCGTTGGCCTGCCCGTTCATCGACAGCACGGTGGCGCGCGTGGACCCGTCCAGGTTGCGGTTGACCCACGTCGACTCGATGGGCGCGCTGAACGCCATGGCCGCACCCCGCAGCCACACGCAGGCCAGGACGAGCCAGAGGTTGCCGAGCAGCGCGACCCCGATGACCGCGACGACCTGGAGCATCGCGGCGAGCGCGACGGGCAGGCCGGGATCCTCGTCGACGACACGACGCGGGAGCCATCGGCCGCTCGCCAGCGACGCGACGAGCGAGACGACCGTGCCGACCAGCGCGAAGACCGTGAAGGCGATCGCCTCGTCACCGCCGAAGACCGCCGGCATCTCGAAGGTGTCGAGCACCCGGACCCGCCAGAGCCGGTCGAAGACCTCGCTCGCCAGCCCGACGAGCAGGCTCACGAGGAGGAAGACGCGCACGACCTGACGGCTCCGCGCGATCCGCAGCCCCGAGACGAGCTGGTCGCGCATGTGGCCGAACGTCTCCCGGTCGCCCCGGGGCGTCGGATGGAAGTGCCGCTCGGGCATGACGGCCCAGAGCCCGACCGCCAGGACCATCAACGTCACCCCTGCGGCGATGACCGGGGCGCGCAGGCCCAGCAGGCCGAGCGCACCGGCAGCCAGCGTGCCGACGATGCTGAAGGTCAGGTCGATCTGGGTCTCCCGGGTGAAGACGGGCCCCACCGACTCCTCGCCCACCTCGTCGGTGATCCAGGCCTGCAACGCTCCCGACGTGAACGTGTAGCCGATGCCCCACACGACGTTGCCGATGACCGCGGCGGCGAAGGTCGCGACGATGCCCTCGAACGCGAAGCCCGCGCCGATGAGGAAGAAGCCGATGAGGACGGACACGCGCCGGCTGTACAGGTCTGCCACGATCCCGGTCGGGACCTCGAACAGGAAGCACGTCGCCTCGAGGACCGTGCCGACGAGCACCATCTGGAACGGGTCCAGCCCGACGACGCGGTACTGGAAGACGAGATTGAGCGTGAAACACAGGGCGAAGGCGAAGGCCGCGACCGCCGTGAGCACGTAGAAGGTGGACGTCGCGTCCGCCTCGCGCAGCGGTCGTCGCAGGAGCCTGAGCACCGTCCGACGGTAGGGCCCCCGGGCAGCCCACGTCTCCTGCTTTCCCGGGACGCGCGGCAGGCGTCGACGCGCTGCGCCGACGCCTGCCGCTGGGCCGTCCTCCCGGTCAGCCGGTGTACGCCGTGGTCGCGACGTCGATCGGCTCGGGGACCATCGCCGGCACGGAGGCGGCCGACACGATCCCCGCCGTGAGGGTGGCGGCCGCGAGCAACCGCTCCATCGCCGGCATCACGGGAGCTCGAGGAAGGCGTTGCGGAGCAGCGGCTGGTTGTTGACGAAGCCGTAGCCGGCGCAGGCGCTGGCGCTGCACGAGACCCGGGAGTCGACGCCGACGCGCATGTCGATGTGCAGGTGCGAGTCGGTGCACAGTGCGTGGTACTTCGTGCCGACGTAGCCGATGCGCTGGCCCTTGCTGACCGACTGCCCGACCGTGACGACCGGGGCAGGGCTGTCGTCCATGTGCGCGAAGTACCAGAGACGACCGAAGCCGTCCTTGACCGTCACCGTGCTGCCGACACTGTCACAGCCCGTGCTGCCGGCCCGGACGTTCTTGGTCATGACGGTGCCGCTCACGGGCGAGAGGACGGAGGTTCCGGTCGCGGCGAAGATGTCGGCGGCGTTGTAGTCGTGGTGGCAGTTGTCCTTGCTGTCCCAGCACCAGTGCGGCGTGCGGTTCTTGATGTCGGCCTGGTCGACGGCGAGCGGGAAGCGCAGCGAGGCGTCGCCGACGATCTGCGACGCGTTGTTGTTCTTGACGTTGGCGTTGAGGTCGACCTGGGCGCCGTCTGGGATCTGGTCGTAGACGCCGCCGAAGTCGCTGTTGTAGAAGACGAAGACGGGCTTGCCGGTGCGGTTCCACACCGAGGCGGTGTTGTTCTTGACGCACTGGCCCTGGCCGGACCCGCTGCTGACGAACTCGATGCAGCCAGAGCCGCTGCCGTAGTCACGCTGGGAGTTGACGAGGTCGACGCGCGACCCAGCGTTGCCGCTGTTGTAGTAGAGACAGAACTCGCCGGACTCACACACTCCGTTGCGAGCGGTGGCGCTGGCGGTGGGGGCCGTACCGACGAGCGCGGCAGCGACGCCGAGCATGGCGACGAGGCCGACTGCGAATCTCCTGAACATCGGATGTCCTTCCGGATGGCGGTGGGGTGATGTGCCCGGTACGCCCCACTGAAGCGGTGCCTCCTAACAAGCCCCTAACCCCGACTGCGTCTCACACTTTGGACGAAATGCTCGGACGTCCTAGTATCTAGCCATGCCAGCGACGAGGCTGATGCCGACCGACGAAGCAGCCGACCTGATCGAGCTGACCCGCGAGATCTGCCGCAAGGAGCTCGCCCCGAAGGTCGACGACGCCGAACGCGCCCGCACCTTCCCCGAGCAGACGTTCCGCACCCTCGGGCGGGCCGGCCTGCTGTCGCTGCCGTACGCCGAGGAGTTCGGCGGCGCCGAGCAGCCCTACGAGGTCTACCTGCAGGTCGTCGAGGAGATCGCGTCCGTCTGGATGAGCGTGGCGGTCGGGGTCAGCGTCCACGGCCTCACGGCATACCCCGTCGCGACGTTCGGCACCCGCGAGCAGCAGCAGGCCCTGCTGCCCGGGATGCTCTCCGGCGAGCAGCTCGGCGCGTACTGCCTGTCCGAGCCCCTCGCCGGCTCCGACATCGCCTCCATGACGACGCGCGCCACGCGGACCGGCGATGGCTGGTCGCTCAAGGGCACCAAGGCCTGGATCTCGCACGCGGGCCACGCCGACTACTACACGACCTTCGCGCGCACCTCCGACGACGGCGGCAAGGGCCTCTCGACCTTCATCGTCCCGGGCGACGCCGCCGGACTGTCCTTCGCCGAGCCGGAGCGGAAGATGGGCCTGCACTGCGACCCCGTCTCGCAGGTCATGTTCGACGGCGTGCCCGTCGACGGTGCGCGACTCATTGGTCGCGAGGGCGACGGCATGAAGATGGCACTCTCTGCCCTCGATGCCGGTCGACTCGGGATCGCCGCTGCCGCAACCGGACTCGCGCAGGCCGCCCTCGACGCAGCGGCCGACTACGCGAACGAGCGCCAGCAGTTCGGCCGGCGCATCGCCGACTTCCAGGGCCTGGCCTTCCTCCTCGCGGACATGGAGGCCGCCGTCACCTCCGCGCGGGCCACCTACCTGCACGCAGCCCGGCTCAAGGACGCCGGCCGCGGTTTCGGCAAGGAGGCGGCGGTCGCCAAGCTCGTCGCCACGGATGCCGCCATGAAGGTGACGACCGACGCCGTCCAGGTGCTCGGCGGCGCCGGCTACACCGAGGACTTCCCGCTCGAGCGCTACATGCGCGAGGCGAAGGTGACCCAGATCTTCGAGGGCACCAACCAGATCCAGCGCCTCGTCATCTCGCGTCAGCTCCTCGCCCGCTGACCCGGTACCCCTGACCCCGTCGACGCCCGAAAGGCCTGTCATGCAGCTGAACTCGTCCACCGTCGCCGTCGTCACCGGAGGTGGCTCCGGCCTCGGCGGAGCCACTGCACGTCGCCTCGTCGCCGACGGCGCGACCGTCGTCATCGTCGACCTCGAGTCCTCGACCGCCCCGGCACTCGTCGAGGAGCTCAACGCCCAGCGCGAGGGCAGTGCCGTCTTCGTCGCCGCCGACGTGCGCGACGAGACCCAGGTGCAGGCCGCGATCGAGCGGGCCACGCAGCTGGGCGAGCTGCGCATCGCCGTCAACTGCGCCGGCGTCGCGACCCCCGGCCGCGTCATCGGGCGCGGCGGCCCGCTCTCGCTCGACACGTTCAAGACGGTCATCGACATCAACCTCGTCGGCTCGTTCAACGTCCTGCGCCTCGCCGCAGCGGCGATGCTCGGCAACGAACCCGTCGACGGCGACCGCGGTGTCATCGTCAACACCGCGAGCATCGCCGCGTTCGACGGCCAGATCGGCCAGGCCGCCTACGCTGCGAGCAAGGGCGGCATCGTCGGCCTCACGCTGTCGGCCGCCCGCGACCTCGCGGACAAGGCGATCCGCGTCATGACCATCGCCCCCGGCACCTTCGAGACGCCGATGCTCGCGGGCCTGCCGGGCGAGGTCAAGGAGCTCCTCGAGAAGCAGGTGCCGCACCCGTCGCGCCTCGGCCGTCCCGAGGAGTACGCCAACCTCGTGCGCCACATCGTCGACAACCCGATGCTCAACGGCGAGGTCATCCGTCTCGACGGCGCCCTCCGCATGCCGCCTCGCTGAGCTCGGCGGCCGCCTGGTCGATACCTGTGACAATGGCGGGGTGAACGAGCCCGGCGGTGACCTCGTGATCGCGCCCGGTCCCGGTGTGCGGCGCGGCCTCGTCATCCCCGCGCCCGAGCTCGTCGAGCGCTTCAGCCGGTCGTCCGGCCCGGGCGGTCAGGGTGTCAACACGACGGACAGCCGGGTCGAGCTCGTCTTCGACGTCGAGGCCTCGGCGGCGCTGACGCCGACCCAGCGCGAGCGTCTCACCGCCGCACTGGCTGGACGGCTCATGGGCGGCCGGATCACGATCGTGAGCTCCGAACGGCGGTCCCAGCTGCGCAACCGTGCCGCGGCGAGGGAGCGGCTCGCGGTCCTGCTGCGCGAGGGCCTCGCTCCTCCGCCGCCGGCCCGGCGCGCGACGAGGCCGACGCTCGGCTCGAAGCGGCGCCGCATCGAGGGCAAGAAGCGCCGGTCGCAGGTGAAGTCCGGCCGCGGTCGGATCCAACCCGACTGAGCCACACGGCATTCCGCGCCGAGCGCCGCTGCAGTCCTCGGTCAGGCGTGCGGCGGCGCCAGCACCGTCGTGTCGACGACGGCGTCAACGTCGATCGGTCCGTAGACGTGCGGGAACGCCTCGCCGGTCTCCGGGTCGCCGACCTCGTGGACGACGCGCGACGAGAGCCGCGTCTCGTCGATGTGGAGCAGGACGAGCGGCTCGGTGACGTCGGCGTAGAAGCGCGCCCGGACGACCGGCCACTGCTGCTCCGACGAGGCGTGCACGAAACCCTCCTCCGCGAGCGAGCGCCCGCGGGTCGATCGGGTGTAGGTGCCGTCCCGGAGCGCCTGCTCCCACTGGGCCTGCTCGGCGAGGTGGTAGATCATGGCGAGCGACGCTACCAAGCCCGCAGCGCCGTCGGTGAGGTGCGTCTCAGGTCCCACCTGCCGCCCCCACGGAGAGGGACGCTGGAGGTGTGGACCGTTGCGGACCAGCCGTTTCCGGCCGCACCCACCTGCTGGGAGGGCGAGGGAGCATGACGAGGACGCAGGAGCCGCGGGACGACGCCGAGCTGCGCTACCCACCGAGTGTCCTGAACCTGCGCGGGCACGACCTCTCCTTCGTCGACACCGGCGAGGGCTCGGCCATCCTCTTCATCCACGGCCTGCTCGGCTCGCACGAGAACTGGACGCACCTCGTCGACCGCCTCGACACCGACCACCGCGTCGTCATCCCCGACCTCTTCGGCCACGGCGCCTCCGCGAAGCCCGTCGGCGACTACTCCCTCGGCTCTCACGCCGCGGTCCTGCGCGACCTCATCGACCGGCTCGGCATCGACCGCGTCACCCTCGTCGGCCACTCCCTGGGTGGTGGCATCGCCATGCAGTTCTGCTACCTGTTCCCCGAGCGCGTCGAGGCCCTCGTCCTCGTCTCGACGGGAGGGCTGGGTCGCACGGTCAGTCCGCTGCTGCGCTCGGCGACGCTGCCCGGCGCCGAGCTCGTGCTGCCGGTCATCGCGTCGAGCTGGGTGCGCGAGCGCGTCGAGACCGTGGGACGGGCGGTCCGCGGGCTGGGCTGGAGACCGAGCGCCGACGCGTCGGCGGCGTGGAAGGGCTTCACGTCCCTCTCCGACGCCGAGAGCCGCCGCGCCTTCCTCGCCACGACCCGCGGGGTCATCGACCCGGGCGGACAGACGGTCAACGCGCTCGGCCACCTGGCCGCGGGCGAGCACATCCGCACCCTCGTCATCTGGGGCACCCGGGACCGGATGATCCCGGTCGGCCACGCCGAGCGGGCCCACGAGATCTTCCCGGGGGCCAAGGTCGTGCTCTTCGAGGGCGCCGGCCACTTCCCGCACCTCGAACAGCCGGACCGCTTCGCGAGCGTCCTCGAGGCCTTCGTCCACGAGTGACATGAACCCTCCAGCCCCCGACCGCCGTATGCCGTGTGGCCACGTCGGGCGGCTACCCGCGGCCCCCTGCGCGGCGCAGCGCGACAGGGTCCAGCACGACGACGCGTCCGCGGTCGAGTGCGACCACGCCGGTCGACTCGAGACGACGAAGCACCCGGTTCGCCGTCGGCCGGGTCACGCCGGCGAGCTCGGCGAGCGCGGTCTGGTTCAGCTCCACGGCCACCGGCGAGCGCTCCTGCGCGCCGGTGGAGTAGACGCCGCACAGCGAGACCAGGCTCCGCACGACGCGCAGCTCCGCCGGGGTGTGCAGGGCCTCCATGAGCGCCTCGGTGAGGCGGTTGACCCGCGCCGCCAGCAGACGGACGAGGAGGCGGCTGACCTCGGGGTGCCGCGCGCAGAGCCGCTCGAAGTCCGCGTAGCGCAGCGCCAGCGTCACGGTCGGCTCGACTGCCTCGATCGTCGCCGTCCGGCGGCCCCTGCGCACGATCATGGCGAGCTCTCCGAAGGCCTGCCCGGGCCCCATCACCGCGTAGGCGAGCCGGTCGCCGTGCTCGGAGGAGCGCTGGGCCACGACCCGTCCCTCGACGACGAAGTGGACGGAGTCCGCGGCGTCCCCTTCATGGAAGACGACCTCGCCGGCGGCGTACGTGTGCCGGTGCATGCTCGCCAGCACCTCCCGGCGCTCGTCGTCAGCGAGGTCGGAGAGCAGTCCGAGGCTGACGTTCACGGCACCGACCGGGCGGCTGGAGCGTGCCGGTGGACACGTCCCGGGTGTCGCCGCGGACACAGACGTGCACGCCCGGCGGCGAGATCGTCGAGCGTGAGCACATCCACGGGGCGAGGGGCAGCGAATCCCTCGACGAAGAGAGGCACTTCGATGACGACGACGGCACGACGACGAGTCCACCCGGATCTGGCACACCACCACCCGCGGGTCACCCGGACCTCCCCCGGAGGCTGGACGTGGGAGTGCGTCTGCGGCGGTGCGTCCGCCCACGCGGTCGTGGCCCGGCTGACCTGGCACCAGGCATACGTGGGCGCGCTCATCCACTCGGCCTCGATCGCCCCCTGAGCGGTCACCGCAGACCCTCGCCGAGGCGCACCCGGAGGGGTACCGGGAGCGGAACCAGCGACGCACGCGCCTCGGCGAGCAACGCCGACTCCGCCCGGTCGAACACATCCTGGGCGGAGTCTGGCGTGTCCCCGATCGCGGTCATGCCCACCCGACCGCACTCGGTGATCGAGCTCATCATGTGGAAGACGACGCCGGACTGGCGCGACTGGTCGAAGTGCAGGCCCGCCCGGGCGACGAGGTCGAAGAGGTCGTCGACCTCGAGGCCTCGCAGCGCCTCGTCCTCGAGGTGGTCGGTCGCCACGAGGTGACGCTCAGCCCCGGACGGCGTGCGGAAACGTCCCTCCTCGTGGACGTAGACGCCGTCGGTGAGGAACTGCAGGGTCAGGAACGGGTGCGTCGTGCCGCCGCGACGCAGGTTGATCTCGATGGCATGCGTCTGCCAGTCGTCTCCGTGCCGGACGACGACGAAGTCGAGGGCGAAGCGGCCGAGGACCCCTTTGTCGGCAAGGACCCTGCCGACCTTCTCCGCCTCCCGCGTGATCGCCGTCGCGTAGGCCGGGTTCGCCGGGAATCGTGCGCCGAGGTAGCTCTGGCCCGTGGGTCCCCCGAGCACCTGGTCGTGCGTGGAGAGGATCTCGAGCTTCCCGAGCGGCGTCACCCGCAGCTGCACGCTGGGGCTGAGCACCTCGTCGCCGACGATGCGCTCCTCGACGATCCCGCCTCGCTCCTCGAGGCTGCGCAGGTAGACGTCGATGCCGATGCGCTCGTCCTCGAGCTGCATCGCCCGCACCCGCTCGGCGACGAGCGCGCGCACGCCGCTCTCGTCGCCCGAGATGCCCTGTCCCGTGGGAAGGTCCGCGAGGTCGACGAGTGCGTTCCCCGAGCCGGAGACCCCTTCGTCGAGCTTGACCATGGCCCACCGCGCCGCGGGGCGGGCCGCACGCAGCTCGAGCAGGGCATCGACGACGTCGTCGACGGTGTGGACGTCCTCGGCACCGAAGGGGTGGTCGACGCCGGCCTCGGCGAAGACGCGGCGGCAGCCGGTCTTGGTGCCCAACGGGTAGAGCCGCGGGTCGGGGGCATACATGGGGATCCCGAGCAGGAGTGAGAGGTCACGCTCGCGCGTGGTGCTGTTGTAGGGCACCAGGTGCGAGCGCGCGGGGTCGGGCACCAGCGACGCGATCCGGGCCAGCAGGCGCGGGCGCTCCAGCAGCTTGTCGACGAGCGGCCTCGGCGACGAGTCACCGACGGCGACGAGGGAGAGCCGCGCGCGGGCATGGCTGGGGATGACTCCGGGCAGCAGGGAGAGGTAGTACTCGATGACGTGCTCGTGGATCGGCATCGACGTCACGTAGACCACGCGAAGCCGTGGCTGGCGCAGGAGCAGCAGGAGGAAGAGAAAGCGCTCCTCCAGCGCCTGGTTCATCGCGCCCGCTGAGGGTCCGAGCCGCTCGATCGTCATCGACGGCACGACGACGACCGACTCGAGCGGGTCGCCCTGGCGGATGAGGCGCCACACGTCGGGCAGCGTGTCCTGCAGGTCCTGGAAGAGCCGGCTCCGCGCGTCCTCGTCGAGGTCGTCGAGGCCGGGTCTCGTCGCCGGGTCCGTCACGTTCATGGGTCGACCTCCTGCTGGCGGGTGCCGATCGTGCCGATCGTGCCGATCGTGCCGATGACCTCGTGGACCTCGAGGGGCCGCGAGATGCCGCGCAGCTCCATCGGGCCGAGCGAGCGCGTCTCGAACCCGTCGTCGAGGCCGGCGCGCACGCGGGGGCTGACGAGGACCTGCCGGGTCGCGGCCGCCGCGCACAGCCGCGCCGCCACGTTGGTGACGGTGCCGATGGCGGCGTAGTCCCACCGGCCCTCGAAGCCGACCCGCCCTAGCGTCGCGTAGCCCTGCGCGATGCCGACCCCGAAGCCGAGGTCGTGTCCCTGTCGGTGCCAGTGGTCGGCGAGCTCGTCTACGCGGTCGCGCATGTCCAGCGCCATCCGCACGGCCCGTTCCGGCGCGTCCGCGCACGGCGGCGGGTCGTTGAAGAAGACCATGAGCCCGTCTCCGGCGAAGTGCTCGAGCGTGCCCTCGTAGCGGAACACGAGCTCGCCGAGCGCGGCGTGGTAGTCGCGCAGCACCGACATCGTCTCCTCCGGCTCCGACGTCTCGGCGAAGGCGGTGAAGCCGCGCAGGTCGGTGAAGACCGTGGTGATGTCGCGGCGGTGGCTCTCGAGGAACGACTCGTCGCCCGACTCGACGATGAGACCGGCGATCTGCGGCGAGAGGAAGCGGCGCAACCGGCTCAGGCGCTCGAGGTCGGCGACCTGCTCGGCCACCCGGGACTCGAGCTCGGCGTTCCAGCGCTCGAGCGCGACCGTCTGCGCGACGACGGTGTCGTGGAGGCGCTTGACCCGGGCCAGGGACCGGACCCGCGCCATGAGCTCGGCCTGGTCGAAGGGCTTGGTGACGAAGTCGTCGGCGCCCACCTCGAGCGCGCGCAGCCGCTCCCGTGACCCGCTGGCGGTCACCATGACGACGGGCAGCATCGCGGTCCGGGGGTCGCCCTTGATCCGCGCACACGTCTCGTAGCCGTCCAGGCCGGGCATGAGCACGTCGAGCAGGACGACGTCGACGGCGCACTCGGCGAGGGCGTCGAGGGCGGCAGCACCTGAGGCCTCCGAGCGCACGACGAAGCCGTGCGGCTCGAGGACGGCGTGCAGGAGCTTGCGGTTCTGCTCGAGGTCGTCGACCACGAGCACCCGCACGCCCCCGGGGGGCAGGGTCGCGAGCTCCTCGGCAGCGGCCGTCATGGCCGCCCACCGTCGTCTCGTCGGGGCAGGTGGCGACGCACCTGTGCCGGGAACTCACGGACGCTGATCGGCTTCTCGAGGTAGCCGGCGAAGCCGGAGTCGAGCGCTCGCTCGCGGTCACGCTGCATCGCGAAGGCGGTGAGCGCGACGACGGGGATGTGCGCGGTCGCCTCGGTGCCACGGAGCAGCTCGAGGGCGGCGAACCCGTCGATCCCCGGGAGCTGGAGGTCCATGAGGATGACGTCGGGCAACGTCGTCCGGGCCTGCTCGACCCCCTCCTCACCGGTGGCGGCGACGACGACGGCGAACCCGGCATACTCCAGCACGTCACGGGCGAGCTTGAGGTTGCGCGGGTTGTCCTCGACGAGGAGCACCACCGGTGGCCGGCTCATGGCCCCTCCTCCGGTGCCGGATGGGCAGCCGCGACGGCTGCGAGCCGGCGCGCTAGACCCGGCAGGTCGATGCCCGCCTTCTCGGCGACGAAGGCGATGCGGCCCTCCAGCCGCGAACGGTCCTGTGCCGTGAGGGACTTGGCCGTGAGCACGACGATGGGCGGACCGTCGGTGTCGCGGTCCGGCCGCAGCTCGTCGATGACGGCGAAGCCGTCGACCTGGGGCATGAGCAGGTCCATGACGACGACGGACGGCGCGACCGCCCGCACGAGGTCGGCCGCCCGCTGGCCGCCCGCGCAGGTGTGGACCTCCCAGCCGAGCGGCTCGAGGGTGCTGCGCACGAGCTTGAGGGCGAGAGGGTCGTCGTCGACGACGACGACGCTGAGCCCGGCGCCCGCCTCGGACGCCCGGGTCGGGGACAGCAGCCGGGTCACGGCGGCCAGGAGATGGTCGCCGCTGACCGGCTTGACGAGGTACTCCGTGGCCCCGAGCGCGAAGCCTCGACCGCGCTCCGGCTCGACGCTGACGACGACCACCGGCACGGCGGCCGTGGCCGGGTCGCTCTTGAGGGCCGTCAGCACCTCCCAGCCGTTCATCCCGGGCAGGTGGATGTCGAGGATGACGGCGAAGGGCGACTGCGTCCTCACGAGGTCGAGCCCGAGCTCGCCCGTCGGGGCGCCGACGGCACGCAGCCCGGCCGCCCTCAGGTGCAGTCCGACGAGCTCCGCGGAGCGCGGGTCGTCCTCGATGACGACGACCGTCGGGCCGCCCACGAGCTCCTCGTCGTCCACCCACACGCCGGCCTCGGGGGTCGGCGGGGCGCTCGGCTGCGGGATCGAGAGCCCGAAGGTGCTGCCCTCCCCGGGCCTGCTCGTGACCCAGAGGCGACCGCCGTGCAGCTCGACGATGCGGCGGCTGAGAGTGAGGCCGAGGCCCGTGCCCTCGCTCGACGACGCCGACCGCTCGCCCTGCTGGAAGGAGTCGAAGATCCGGTCCTGGTCGGCCGGGTCGATGCCGATGCCCGTGTCCGTGACGGTGACGGCGACCTCCTCACGGTCGCGCCACGCGCGCACGTCGACGCTGCCCCCGTCGGGCGTGAACTTGACGGCGTTGCTCAGCAGGTTGAGCAGCACCTGCTTGAGCCGCAGCTCGTCTGCGGTCACGGTCCCGAGCCCGCCGTCCATGTCGAGCGTCAGGCGTATGCCGTGCAGCGCGGCCCGCTCACGGACGAGCGAGAGGGCCTGCACCACGACGTCGTCGATGGGGAAGGTCGTGAGGTCGAGCTCCATCCTGCCGGCCTCGATCTTGGACAGGTCGAGGATGTCGCCGAGCAGGGCGAGCAGGTGCCGGCCGGCAGCGAGGATGTCCTTGAGGTAGTCCTCCTGACGCTCGTTGAGGTCACCGAACATCCGCTCGAGGAGCACCTCGGAGAAGCCGATCACGGCGTTGAGCGGGGTGCGCAGCTCGTGCGACATGCTCGCGAGGAACTCGGACTTGTGCCGGCTGGCCTGCGCGAGCTCGACGCTCTGCCGCTCGAGCTCCTGATAGAGCCGGGCGTTCGTCAGCGCGACGGCCGACTGGCTCGCGAAGGCGGCGAGCAGCTCGCACGTCTCGGCGCTGAACGACCCCGTCGACTTGCGTCGCACGACGAGCGCACCGACGACCCGGTCGGGGCGCACGAGCGGGATGGCCACGAGGGAGCGCCAGCCCGACCCGTGCAGCACGGCGAGGTGCGGGTCGAGCGGCTCCGGCTCGGCGTCGAGGTCGGGGATCTGGAGCACCTCGCGGCTGCGGGCGGCCCGGCCCACCCACGTCCGGTCGATGTGGATCTCCGCGCCGCGCAGCGCCCCGATGACCTCCTCGCTCGTGCCGTACGCCGTGCGCACCCGGAAGAGTCCCGTCGCCTCGTCGAACTCCATGAGCGACCCGCCGTCGGTGTCCGACAGCTCGACCGCGTGGCTGACGATCGTCGTCAGCACCTCGTCCGCGACGAGCGTCGAGCTGATCGCCTCCCCCACCTCGGCGAGCGCCTCGAGCTGGTCGACCTTGCGGGCGAGCTCGGCCGAGCGGCTCTCGAGCGCCGAGTAGAGCTCGACGTGCCGGAGGGCGAGGGCCGCCTGCTCGGCGAAGGTCGACAGGAGGTCCTCGGCCGCCTCGTCGAAGGGCGCGACCTGGGTGCGCCACACGTTGAGCGCACCGACGACCTGCTCACCGACCACCATTGGCGCGCCCATCATCGTCCGGTAGCCGCCGACCCGCTGGAAGTCGGTGCGCCGGTAGTCCGGGTCGGCGAGGACGTCCTCGATCTGGTGCACCCGCCGGTCGATCGTGACCCGCCCGACCAGCGTCGCCCGGTCCCGCACGATCGGGTGCTGTGAGACGAAGTCGACGAACTCCGGCGTCAGACCGCTCGACCGCGCGAGCACGTAGGAGTCGCCGTGCACGAGGTAGATCTGCGCGACCTGCGCGCCGAGGAGGCGCCGGGCGCTGTCGACGACCGCGTCGAAGACCTCGTCACGACTGGCGGCGCCCCCGGTCGTCGAGGCCGTGAGGACCTTGAGGATGTCGCTCGTGGCCCGCAGCTGCTCCTGCGTCGTCGCCAGCCGATCGGCGAGCTCGTGGGCACCCTCGACCGTCTCGTCGCCCGCTTCTCCGAACCCGCTCATGCGAGTCCCCCATCGACCTGTGAGTCCCTGTGGTCCCCCACACGAGTGTCCTCCTGGCCGGCCTCCGGCACCACGGATTCCGCGGACTCGCGGGCCGGTGTGCGCGGCGTCTTACACCCACGAAGGGTGACGCGCCGCCCGGAGGGCCCGTCCTACGCTCGGCCCGGAGCGTCCCGGGGGAACGGGTCCGCTCGACCCTTTACGGAAGGAGTGCCATGCCCGACACCAGCAGGTCTGCCGCCGCCACCCGGATGCCCGACCTCACGCGTCGCGCCGTGGCCGAGGCGGTGGGGACGTTCGTCCTCGTCTTCTTCGCGGTCGGTTCCGTCGTCTTCGGCATCGACACCATCGGCTTCGTGGGCGTCGCCCTCGCCTTCGGCTTCGTCCTGCTCGCGCTCGCGTATGCCATCGGCCCGGTCTCCGGGTGCCACGTCAACCCCGCCGTCACCCTCGGCGTCCTCCTGCGCAGGGGGGTGACCACGACCGAGGCGGTCTACTACTGGATCGCCCAGCTCATCGGTGCCATCGTCGGCGCCGCGCTGCTCAAGCTCATGGTGTCCGGCTTCGGCGGCGCCAAGGACGTGAGCGGCGCCCTCGGCACCAACGACTGGGGCAAGAACATCTCGGCAGGCGGCACCTTCGTGCTCGAGGTCGTGCTCACGTTCCTGCTGGTCCTCGTCGTGCTCCTGGTGACCAACCGCGCCGCTGCTCCGGGCTTCGCCGGACTCGCGATCGGTCTGGTGCTCACCGTGATCCACCTCGTCGGCCTTCCGCTCGACGGCACCTCGGTCAACCCGGCCCGCTCGATCGGCCCGGCCCTGCTCTACGGCGGCGAGCCCCTCGCGCACGTGTGGATGTTCATCGTGGCGCCGCTCGTCGGTGGTGCCGTCGCCGCGTTGGCCGCGCCGTACTTCGAGACGGCCGTCTCGAAGGCCGACACCGACCCCACGGGCGCGGACGTGCCCGCATGACCGGCGTGGTGCGCTGTCGAACGTTGGGACCCGCCGACTGCTCCATGATGTGTCCATGAGCGACACCTCTCGGGGCACGGCCACGCCGACGAGACCGAAGGGACGTCGCGCCGTGCGCTGGATCGCCGCCCTCGCCGTCCTCGCGTGGCTGGCCATCGGCGGCGTCGGTGGTCCTCTCGTCGGGCGCCTCTCGGAGGTCGCGACGAACGACAACGCCAACTTCCTGCCGCCGTCGGCGGAGTCGACGTCGGTGAGCAAGCTCGTCGGGCGCACCACGGACACGCAGACGCTGCCCTACCTCGTCGTCGTCGAACGCACGAGTGGGCTGACCCCGGCCGACCTGCAGGCCGTGCAGACCTGGGTCGCCGGCATCCCGGGCCTCAAGCTCGCCGACCCGACGCGGACGGTCGGAGAGTTCCTGCAGGCGCCCCCGACCGCCGCGATCCCCAGCCAGGACAAGCAGGCCGCCCTCGTCCCCGTGGCCTTCCTCGCCGACCGGGCCGAGGTCACGATCGCCGGGGACACCGCGTTGTATGCCGTCGCGAAGGCCCTTCGCGAGTCCGCGGCCTCGTCGCTGGGATCGACGGGTCTCACGGTGCACGTGACGGGGGCGGGCGGTTTCTTCGCGGACTTCATCATCGCCTTCAGCGGCATCGACGGCATCCTGCTGCTCGTCGCCCTCGGCGTCGTCTTCGTCATCCTGCTCATCGTCTACCGCAGCCCGATCCTGCCCTTCGCCGTGCTCATCACCGCGATGTTCGGCCTGTCGCTCGCCGCGCTCGTCGTCTTCCCGCTGGCCCAGAACGGCTCCATCAGCCTCAGTGGCCAGAGCCAGGGCATCCTGTCGATCCTCGTCGTCGGGGCGGCCACGGACTACGCCCTGCTGCTCGTCGCCCGCTTCAAGGAGGAGCTGCACGACGAGGAGTCCACGTGGGCGGCGATGAAGACCGCCTGGCGGGCCTCGCTCGAGCCCATCGCGGCAAGCGCCGCCACCGTGGTGCTGGGACTGCTCTGCCTGCGCCTGTCGGACCTCGGGAGCACGAAGGGCCTCGGCCCCGTGGGCGCCCTCGGCATCGTCGGCGCCTTCGTCGCCTCACTGACGTTCCTGCCGGCCGTGCTCCTCCTCATCGGCCGCCGCATCTTCTGGCCCCAGGTCCCGCGCGTCGACCACGTCCACAGTGCAGACGCCGTCGGTACCCGGGGCATCTGGGGTCGGGTCGCCGGGGTGGTCGGGCGTCGTCCGCGGCGCACCTGGGTGGTGACGCTGCTGGCCCTCGTGGCCTGCGCTGCCTTCCTGCCCACCCTCAACGCCCGCGGCATCGCGCAGTCCGACCTGTTCCTCACCAAGGTCGACTCCGTCACCGGCCAGGAGGTGCTGGCCCGCCACTTCCCTGCCGGCTCGGGCTCCCCCGTCCAGATCGCCGCGCCCGAGGCCAAGGCCGATGCCGTCGTGCAGGTGCTCGGCGCCACCGACGGCGTGAGCAACCCGCAGGTGGGCCTGGTGCCGGGGCAGCCTCCCAAGGTCGTCGACGGGCAGGTCATCGTGCAGGGAACCCTCGACGCGGCGGCCGACAGCGTGGAGGCCGAGGACACCATCGAGACGCTGCGCGCCTCGCTCGACCGCGTCGGCAGCGACGTGCTCGTCGGTGGGACGACGGCCACCAACCTCGACGTGCGCCTCGCGAGCGAGCGCGACCTCAAGGTCATCATCCCGACGATCCTCGGCGTGATCTTCGTCGTCCTCATGCTGCTGCTGAGGTCGGTCGTCGCCCCGCTCGTGCTCGTCGCGGCCAACGTCCTGTCGTTCGCCGCGACCATGGGGGTCTCGGCGATCGCCTTCAACCACGTCTTCGGCTTCCCGGGGTCCGACCCGTCGACGCCGCTCTACGGCTTCGTCTTCCTCGTCGCGCTGGGCATCGACTACTCGATCTTCCTCATGACCCGCGTCCGGGAGGAGTCGCGCACCCGCGGCACCCGGCCCGGCATCCTCGTCGCCCTCGCCGTGACGGGTGGCGTCATCACGAGCGCGGGCATCGTTCTGGCGTCGACCTTCTCGGCCCTCGCGGTGCTGCCGATCCTCTTCCTCGTGCAGATCGCCTTCATCGTCGCCTTCGGGGTGCTCCTCGACACCCTCGTCGTCCGGAGCCTGCTCGTCCCGGCCGTCTCCTACGACCTCGGCGACCGGATCTGGTGGCCCATCGGGCTGCCCCGTGCCGGACGTCACGAGCCGGGCGCCGACGCCGTCGTGGACGTGCGGGCTCGCCTGGACGACGTCGCCGCGCGCGAGGCGGGGCCTACCCCTTGGCCGCCCGGTCCGACGGCGTGAGCCGCTCCACCTCGTCCCACTCCGGGCCCCCGAGGTGGATGGCTGCCGCAGGGAAGAGGCCGTTGTCCTCCCGGTTGATGTGCTCCCGGAGTGCGTCCTCGAAGCGCGGGTAGAGCTCTACCTCCCCGTCGGCGACGCGCGCGAGCAGGTCGTCGAGCTCGCGGTGCTCGCTGCAGAGCCGGCTGATGTGGTCGGTGAAGAGCTCGTCGCGGGCCATCACCGTGAAGAGCCCGACCTCCTCGGCCTCGACGTGGGGCAGCAGGTGCGCGGCGAGCGTCTCGGCGGCTGCGCGCCGGCGCCCCGGGTCGTCGAGTCCGTCGCGCAGGGCGCCCAGGTGGTTGATGATGTGCTCGTGCTCGGCCATGAACCGTCCGACGACCTCGAGGTCGGCACATCCGCAGTAGCTGCACATCAGCTGGTCCCTTCCGGGTGGGGTGGCATGGTGGTCCTCACGGCCGCACGACCACTGTTCCACGGGCGCCGCGCTCGGCGTCGGCCATGACGTGGTCGACGAAGGAGTAGTGGCCGGCCTCCGTGAAGACCGTCTCGACGAAGCCGCCCTGTGAGGCGCCGAGCGACAGGCTCTGGCTCCCGCCCGCAGACCCCGGGCGGAGCAGCCAGGCGCCCTCGACCCATACCGCGTCGAACTGTGCCCCGACGACGTGGAAGCTCGTCGGCCGGTTCGGTCCGGCATCGAGGACCCAGAAGCGGACTCGCTCACCGACCGTGGCGGCCAGAGGGTGGGTGTCGTACTGGTCGGCGGTGCCGTTGAAGCTGACGACGTCGGGGGTGTCCGCCCGCGCCTTGGCCGCGTCGACCTCGCTCGCGGACCCCTTGGCCGTGCCTGCTCCGAGGTAGGCCTCCGACTGCACGAGGAGGTAGGAGCGGTCGACGGCCGGCAGGTCCGGCGGCTCGATGACGACGGCACCGAAGAGCCCTGCCGAGATGTGCGCCGTCATCGGCATCGTGGCGCAGTGGTACATCCAGATGCCCGTCCTCGTCGCCGTGAAGCGGTAGGTGAGGCTGCCTCCCGGTGGGACGGTGCGCATGACGTCGTCCGGGGCCCGCGACCCGGCGTGGAAGTCGATCGAGTGGCCCATCGTGCCGTGGTTGACGAGGGTGACCTCGAAGACGTCGCCGACGCTGCCGTGCAGCGTCGGGCCGGGCGACGTCCCGTTGTAGGTCCACCGCCGCTGCCACGTCCCCGGCGCGACCTCCTGCTCGCGCTCCTCGACCGTGAGCGTCACCCGGTGCGTCCGGGTCGCCGTGAGCGGTGCCAGGACGGGGTCGTATGCCGAGAAGCCCGGGTCCATGGCCGGCTGACCCGACGGTGCTGTCCCTCCTACCATCTCGCGGGTGCCGGGCGACGTGGCCATGGCGTCGTGACGGGCCGTGGGGCCGCCCTCGGCTGTCGGCGCACCGACGACGAGAACGTGAAGGACCATGCCCATCTGACGGTGCCCGACCACGGAGCACCAGCCCTCGACCGACCGGCTGACGACGCCGGCGTCGATGCGGGCGCTGGCTCCGGGGGCGAGGCGGGGCGTGCGCAGCCCGATGTCGAGGACGAGGTCGTGCGTGGTGGTGCGGTCCAGGTTGGTCAGCTCCACGACGAGCCGGTCACCGAGCGGAACGCTGATCGTCGACGGGCTGAACCGCATCGCGTCGGCGACGACGTGGACGGTCGTCGTGTGACCCGTCGGTCTCACGTCGACCGCTGACGCCGACCCACTGTCGCTCTGGATGCCGAGGCTGCCCGCGACCGCGAGCGCCACCACCGAGAGCGCCACGGGGATCTGCGGCGAGGACCAGAACGGCTTGTCGGGCAGCGGAACTCGTGGCTGCGGCCCCGCCGCGACGCCGGCCGCCGCCTTGCGAGCCCGGACGGAGTCGCGGACGGAGAGACCGACGAGGGGCAGGAACGAGGCGACCGCGAGGCAGACCGACACCGCGGCGGCGGCGCGGGTCGGGGCAGGCAGGGGCAGCAGCCACAGGAGGATGGCCGCGTTGAGGACCACGACGCGGAACGGCGCTCCACGCTCGAACCACGCGAGCCCGGCGCGGACTGCGGACGGTCCGCCTCCGAGGACGCTCGGGACGAGGTGGCTGAGGGCGGCCAGCACGAGCTGGAGCGCGAAGCCGACCGCGAGCGCGGCTGCCACCCTGTCGTACTGCTCACCGACGGCAGCCCAGCCCGGGGACGCGATCACGAGGACGGCCACGCCGACGACGGTCACGACGAGCCACACGAGGGCCGCCGCGGCGGAGACCGTGGCGAAGCGGCGGGGCGCGCTGCGACGGGCGGGTGCGAGCAGGGCACGGCCCCACCAGAGCAGGCCCACGGCATACGCCATCAGTGCCGCCGAGGTGAGCGGGCGCGCGTCGGCGAGGGACGCAGTGACCGCGCCGGCAAGACTGACGAGGAGCAGTGGAAGCGCCTGTCGGGCAAGCGTTTCCGCGCGGTCGTCCATCCTCGTCCTCAGCATCGTCGGCCAGAGGGTCACGAGCGTCCCGGTGACGGTGAGGCCGAGCCAGCCGAGGACCATCGTCAACGAGTGGGCCACGACGAGGCGGGCGTGCCACGGGTCCGCGGGCTCTCGGGCCAGGAGCACCCCGAAGGTCGCGCCGACGGGCATGCACGCGGCGGCCGCGACGTAGTAGCGGATGGTGATGCGGAATCGTCCGGGTAGGGCGGACCTCAGCCGGCGCCAGAGCTGCACGCCGTGCCAGGTGACAGCGGTGGCGGCGCACGTGGCCCCGGCAACCGTCACGGGCCACCAACCCGCCGGCACCCCGACGACGACGAGGGCCGAGCCGAGCAGGAGCAGCGCGAGCCGGCGCCCCTGCTGACGTCGCCCGTCGAGGGTCGGCGGGGTCTTGAGCAGGGCTTGTGCGAAGTGCGTGCTCCACACCATGACCGCGTGGGTGACCGCGCCGAGCAGGACGAGGTGGACGACGAGCCAGTCCGCCGCCGGCAGACCTCGCCCCACCGCCGCGACCACGAGGGCCGCAGTCAGCCAGAGCGTGGTCGGGTGGTCGCGCAACGGCCATGCGCCACGACCGGGGAGCACTGCGGCTGTGGTGCGTTCGGCCGACGCGGCGTCGCCGGGGCGGCTCGTGCGGTCGGAGGAGGTCACGGACGTCGCGCCGGGTCGGGCGTCAGGCGCGGCGGGTGAGGCGGAGCGTCCAGGCGTCCGGCCCGGACACGACGTAGGTGACCTCGAAGGCGCCGTTCTCACGGTCGGCGATCTGGGCGAGCAGCGGCTTGGGGTCATGCGGTGCGACGAGTCGCAGGGACCCGCCGGCAGGCACGGCGGTCAGCGCACCGAGGACGGTCGCGTGACGGATGGCTTGCGGGATGGTGCGCACGTCGAGCTCCGGCTCGCCCGCGTCGCCGCACCCGCACCCGCACGTGGGCTGGCTGACGTCGGACACGGGCAGGGGGTTGGGTGTGGTCACGATGACTCCTGGGATGCGGACGGTGCGAGCATTTATTACACTTGACATGTGAAAAATACTCCTCGACCCGGCCCCGTGCCAAACCGGCCCCGCGCGTCCGCCGGCAGACCGGGTCCGGCGCCGCTCCCGGAGCTGTCCCCGGCCCGCGCCCGGGTGCTCATGGCCGTCGCCGACCGCGAGGACCGCGGGACCGGGACGACGATCGGCGACCTCGCCGCCGACCTCGGCGGCCACGCCAACACCAGCCGCGTCCACGTCGGCGAGCTCGTCTCAGAGGGCCTGCTCGAGCGGGTCGCAGTGGCAGGGAGCGCCCGAGGGCGGCCCGCCCACCAGCACCGCCTCACCGACCGTGGACGACTCGTCCTCGACGCCCTGCGGTTCGCGAAGCCGGTCGCGACCGACGAGCTGGTGTCGGCGATGGCCGAGCACCTCGCCGCGACGCCCGACGCCGAGGCGCACGCCCGCGCCATCGGGCGGCTCTGGGCGACGCAGCTGACCCGGGAGCCGGACACCGACGCGGGTCGGACGGGAGAGCGCGCGCGTCCACGTCGTCGCCGGCACGACTCGCTCTCCCCCACCGACCGGGTGACGGCGCTGCTGCGGACCGCCGGCTTCTCGCCACAGGCGGAAGCGTCGGGAGACGTGGCCCTGCTCACCTGCCCGGTGCTGACCTCGGCACGCGCCCACCCCGGAGTCGTGTGCACCATGCACGAGGAGATGCTGCGCGCGTCCCTCGACGACGCAGGCGACGCGGAGGTGGACGTGCAGCTGGTGCCCTTCGCCCGCGAGGGGGCCTGCCTCGTGCACCTCGCCCGACACTGAGGTCCAGACGCCGACATCACCACGCCGAAGTCTGCGAGTGCGGGGCGATGCCGCCGGGCCGGGGGCACCATGGGGCATGACCTCACCGACGTCCACCGCCCTCGTGCGGCGACCCCGAGTCCTCGTGTTCGACGTCAACGAGACACTGTCGGACATGACGCACCTCGGCGACCGGTTCGTCGAGGTGGGCGTGCCGCCCTATCTCGCCGCGCCGTGGTTCGCCGGGCTGCTGCGCGACGGTTTCGCGCTGGCTCTCACCGGCCGGAACGCGGCCTTCGCCGACGTCGCGCGGTCCTCGCTGCACACGGTCCTCCACGACAAGGCAAACGTCGAGGCGGCGACGCGCCACATCATGGCCGGCTTCCTCGCCCTGCCCCTGCACGACGACGTGTGCGACGGCATCCGGGCGCTCGGGGCCCTCGGGCTGCGCCTCGTGACGCTGAGCAACGGGTCGGCCGACGTCGCCGAAGGCCTCTTCGAGCGCGGTGGCATCCGGGACGCCTTCGAGCGCGTGCTGTCCGTGGAGGACGCACCGGCCTGGAAGCCGGCCGCGTCCGCCTACGCCTATGCGCTCGGCGAGTGCGGCGTCGCCGCCGAGGACGCGATGCTCGTCGCGGTCCATCCGTGGGATGTCCACGGCGCCAAGGCCGCCGGCCTGCGGGCAGCCTGGATCGACCGGACGGGCGCGCCCTATCCCCAGACGATGGATGCCGCCGACGTCGTCGCGCGGTCGCTGCCGGACCTCGCCTCCCGGCTCGAGGCACTGCCGGCCAGCGTCTGAGTCCGACCGAGCGGGACGGTCCGCGCGGCTCCCCCGGCGGGAACCGTGTCAGGATGCTCGACATGTCTGGTCGCGCGCTGAGCTTCGGGACGGTCGCTGCGGCATACGAACGCTTCCGTCCGGGCTACCCCGAGTCCCTCGTCGACCTCGTGACGGCGTATGCCGGGCGGCCTGTTCGGCGCGCCCTCGAGATCGGCGCCGGGACGGGCAAGGCCACCCGGCTGTTCGCGGGTCGGGGTGTGCACGTCACTGCCACGGAACCCGACACCGCCATGCTCGAGGAGCTGCGTCGGCACGTGCCGTCCACGGTCACGACGCGTCGAGCAGCGTTCGAGGACCTGCACCCGGGCGAGACCTTCGATCTGGTCTATGCCGCGGCCGCGCTGCACTGGACGCGACCGGAGGAACGGTGGCCACGGATGGCCGCGCTGCTCGCGCCCGGCGGCGTGTTCGCCTCCTTCGGCGGACCCGTCCGGCTGGCCGATCCAGCTGTGGCAGAAGCGGTTCGGGCCGCCCGGCAGCCCTTTCTCGAGAGCGACGAGGTCCCATCCCCGGACGGCACGCCGACCGGACAGCACCTGCAGTGGCCGGGCACGGAGCTCGTGCTGTCGGACTGGTTCACCGACGTCGAGCAGTCGGTGGTCGAGCGGCCCCTGACGATGAGCGCCGGCGACTTCGTCGGCTACCTCTCGACCGTCTCGGCCTACCTCGAGCTGTCGGTCCCGGACCGGGAGCAGGTGTACGACCGGATCCTCCGGGCCCTCCCCGGGACGGTCGAGATCTCAGCGGACATCACCGTCCACCTCGCGCGTCGGCGCGATGACCTCCCGTGACCGCCGCACGCCTGCTCGGCACCACGGTCGACCACCCTGGCTACCGCCGGGCGGTGACGCCGAGGTCTGGGTTGGCGACCTCGACTCCCTCCCGGAGCCCTCGATCATCGTCCGGCTCCTGTTGACCCGGCACCCAGGCGACGGACCGGCTCGCTTCTTCTGCGTGCCCGGCGCCAAGGGGCTGGACCTCCCGACCCGGTTCCTCGAACCGGGGCCCGTGCGGTCCGACCCGGCGATCGGCGTGGGCCGCCTGGTGGCCCACGTGCTCGGTGTCCGGGAGGTGGGCACGCACTGTGTCGGCTTCGTGCGCAACGTCGTTCGGCAGCCGGACACCGGCTACCCCCACCCGGTGCCATGGGCCCACGTGCCCGTCATCGCCGTCGACGGCGGCCCCGAGCCGGTGGTGTCCGGCGAGTGGGTCGATGTCGAGAGCGCACGCGACACCCTGGGCGGCAGGCACTGGTGGCCGATCGTCGAGCACCGCCTCAGCCCTACGGCGATGCCCGACGACCGACCCTGACGCCCGACCCTGACGGCCGTGAGCGGCGTCAGTCCTCGGCGATGGCAGCAAAGGCCTGCTTGGCGTCGCGGTACCACCCCATGGACTTCTTGGGGTGGCGCCAGCGGCCCTTCATCTCGTCATGAGCGGCCTGATGGGTGGCGTCCCCGGCCTTGACCGCCTCCTTGAGGTGGCGGTCCTGGGCCTTGATGACGTCGTCGGCGTTCTCGCCCCGGTGCTCGAGGTCGCACGGTCCTCCGAGCGCCCGGCAGGTCATGGTCTTCATGGTCGTCTCCTTGCTGATGGGATGTTCTGCCCTACTGACGATCGAGCCGCACAGAATGTGACGGGGAACCGACGGCGCCTGGTGGAGACCCCTAGAACGTGACGGTCGCGCCCATGGAGACGGTGCGGTCCTCGGGCAGGTTGAAGTATCCGGTGGGCGATGCGGCGTTGTGGGCCAGCGCCAGGAACAGGCGTTTGCGCCACACGGGCATGGTCCGCTCGCCTCCGCGCTCCAGCGAGATGCGGGACAGGAAGTAGTACGCGTCGTCCGTGTCCACGTCCACCAGACCTTCGGCCCGGGCGACGCGCAGGGCACGCGGGACGTCCTGCTCCTCCTGGAAGCCGAACCGCAGCGTGAGGTGCGTGATCGCGTCGTAGGGGTCGCCCAGGTGGTCGAGCACGACCCGCTCGGAGTCCGGGACGAACGGCACGTTCTCCGAGGAGATGCTGACGATGAGGACGAGCTCGTGGATGACGTGGTTGAAGGTGGCGTTCTCCCTCAACGCCAAGGGTGCCGAGGCCTTCCCGGGATGGAGGAAGACGGCGGTGCCGGGCACCTTGGCGACCGGGTTCCCGTGCAGCCACTCGATGAACGGCTCGAGGGGCCCCTCCATCTCGGTCCGGCGGTCGGTGACCAGTCCGCGGCCCCGTTGCCAGGTCAGCATCACCGTCGCGACGAGGACGGCGATGACCAGGGGCAGCCAGCCGCCGTGGAGGATCTTCGTCAGGTTCGCGCCGAAGTAGGTGAGCTCCAGCATCCCGAGAGGAACGCCGACGAGGAGCAGCCGACGACGGTTCCAGCCCCAGGCGGCCTGGGCGTGGATGAGGAAGAGCGTCGTCGTGATGAGGAAGGTCCCGGTGACCGCCAGCCCGTAGGCAGTCGCCAGTCGCTCGGACGAGCCGAAGAGCAGCAGGAGGGCGATGACCCCGACGAAGAGGGTCCAGTTGACCGCCGGCACGTAGATCTGCCCACGCTCCCGCTGGGACGTGTGGCGGACCGTCAGCCGAGGCAGGTAGCCGAGTCGCTCCGCCTGCCGGGACACCGAGTACGCACCGGAGATGACTGCCTGCGAGGCGATGACGGTTGCGACCGTGGACAGGATGACGAGCGGGAACCCCAGGGCGTCCGGGGCCAGGTGGAAGAACGGGCTCACCGCCGTCGACGGATCCCGGAGGATCAGCGCGCCCTGCCCCAGGTAGTTCAGGGTGAGCGCGGGGAAGACGACGACGAACCACGCGCGGCGGATGGGGGCCCGACCGAAGTGGCCCATGTCGGCATACAGCGCCTCGGCGCCGGTGATGGACAGGACCACGGCACCCATGGCGACGAACGCGATCCCCGGGTGCTCCGCGACGAACAGGACCGCGTAGTGGGGTGAGAGGCCGACCAGGATCGACGGGTCACGGACGACCTGTGCTCCGCCGAGAACCGCCAGGACCACGAACCAGAGCGCCATGACGGGTCCGAAGAACCGCCCGACGAGCTCGGTGCCGAACCGCTGGCCGGCGAAGAGGACCGTGATGATCGCGGCGCCGATCGGCACCACGAGGTGCTCCACCCCCGGGGTCGACACCGACAGTCCCTCGATCGCCGACATGACGGAGATCGCGGGAGTGATCACGCTGTCGCCGTAGAAGAGCGAGGCCCCGAGGACCCCGAGCAGCATGACCAGGCCGTAGCGGCGCCCGCCCGGTCGAACGGCGGTTCGGGTGAGGGCGGCCAGGGCCATCACGCCGCCCTCGCCGTCGTTGTCCGCCCGCAGGATGAACACGACGTACTTCACGGAGACGACCAGCGTCACCGACCAGAAGACGAGGGAGATGACGCCGAAGACGTCGCCCGGCGTGGTGGCCACCATGTTGTGGTCGACCGAGAAGACGGTCTGCAAGGCGTACAGCGGCGACGTGCCGATGTCGCCGAAGACGACGCCGAGGGCGCCGAGGGCGAGCCCGGCGATGCTGCCGTGCGACCGCTTCGAATCGTGTTCCACGACCAGCCATCCTCGCAGCCGTCCACCGGCGATGCGCGGGCACGGGCGGAACCGGTCCGTCAAGATCGCGTCAAGAAGCGCGGCGCGTGGTCGCCGGGCCCGGCCCACGACCCGAGACCTCGACCCTGAACGGAACCGCACCGTCCCCCCTCGGCCGGGAGGACACTGGAACCATCGGGGGCCACCGAAGGAGGTGCCGGGTCCATGACCGCGTGTGGCTGCACCGAGGCCCACGAACGAGAACGAATCGTCCTGACCGGCGGTCCCGGGGCCGGCAAGACCGCCGTCCTCGAGATGGTGCGTCACACCCTGTGCGAGCACGTCCTCATCCTGCCCGAAGCCGCCACCATCGTCTTCGGCGGCGGGTTCCCCCGTCGGGAGGAGCGAGAGTCCCGGCGCGCCGCCCAACGGGCGATCTTCCACGTGCAGCGCGAGCTCGAGGCCATAGGGGACGTGCCACGCCCGGCGGTCGTCCTGTGCGACAGAGGCACCGTGGACGGGCTCGCCTACTGGCCGGGCCCGCCCCAGGACTTCTGGGCAGCCACGGGCACCGATCCCCGTGACGAGTTCGCTCGCTACGACCTGGTCGTGCACCTCCGGACACCGATCATCGGATACGACCATGCCAATCCGCTGCGGGTGGAGACCGCGGCCGCGGCCGCTGCGATCGACGCCCACCTCGAGAAGGCGTGGCGCGGGCACCCGCGCCGGGTCCTGGTCGAGCCGACCGGGGACTTTCTGGACAAGGCCCGCTCGGTCGTCGCACTCCTTCTGGCGGAGCTTCCGGAGTGCTGTTCCAGCAACCTCGAGTCCTCGCTCAGGCGTCAGAACCACCCTGCCCCGGCAGCGCCGCCAGCAGCGCCGCCTGCGGCTCCGGACTCCGGGCGGTAGACGTGGAGCCCGCGTGGCGCCGGCGAGCCGGCACCACATCCGGCGATTGCACGACGGCTCTTCGACCGCGTCGTTACGCTGGAATCCGAAAGGCGCCGCCGATGTCGACCACCACTGAGTTCTTCGAACAACTGGGCCGCAGGGGCCACGAGGCCCTCCTGCAGCGGGTGTCCGCGAGCATCCGGTTCGAGATCACGGAGGACGGACACACGGTCGGCCGGGTGCTCACGATCGACCACGGCGACCTGCGGCTGTCCGCGAACGACGGACCGGCGGACGCCACCCTCTCCTGCAGCGGCACGGAGCTCGACGACCTGGTCACCGGCCGGACGAGCGCCATGTCGTCGCTGCTCCGCGGAGGTCTGGCGGTCCAGGGCGACCCCGAGCTGGTGGTGCTCGCCCAGCGACTGTTCTCGCAGGCTCCCCTGGCCGGCTCGACGCCCCAGCCCCCCACCGTAGAGAAGCGGTAGCCATGACGGAGAGCCTCGTCCGGATCCTCGATGGGAACACCTTCGTCGTGAGCGATCGCCGCGGCGACATCGAGGCGTCCGCCACCGATCCGAGCGGACTGTTCGCGTGGGACACCCGGTTCCTGTCGCGCTGGGTGCTCACCGTCGACGGCCAACGGCTGACCGCGTTGTCCACGGACGACCTCAACTACTTCGAGGCGCGGTTCTTCCTCGTCCCGGGCACGGGCACCGTCTACGTCAATGCGACCCTCACGGTCATCCGCCAGCGCGCGGTCGGCGACGGCTTCCGGGAGAGCATCACGCTGCTCAACCACGAGCAGAAGCCCGTCGACGTGACGGTCCGCATGGATGTCGCCTGCGACTTCGCCGACCTCTTCGAGGTGAAGGACGCACTGCCCAAGCAGGGCGACTTCGACACGCGGGTGGCGGACGGCACGCTCGTCATGGCCTACGACCGCGACACCTTCCACCGCACGACGACCATCTCCGCGACGCCCCCCGGACGCGTCGACGAGCGCGGACTCGAGTTCGACGTGCACATCGACCCCCACGACTCCTGGGCCGTCGAGCTGTCCGTGACGCCGGCCCTCGTGCATCCCGGCGCCCCGACCTTCCTGCGGGCGGCAGGCGCCGCGGGGGACTCGCCGCGCGGCCGGCTCGAGGAGCTGGACGCCTGGGTGGCCTCGGCCCCGAGGCTGGTCACGGACTCGGACCAGCTCGCCGCGACCTACCGTCGAAGCCTTGTAGACCTCGCAGCACTGCGGTTCTCACCGGCCATCGCCGGGACACGGAGCCTGCCCGCGGCCGGGCTGCCGTGGTTCATGACGATGTTCGGCCGGGACAGCATCTTCACCAGCCTGCAGGCACTGCC
Organism: Terrabacter ginsenosidimutans; assembly: GCF_039539425.1. Classification (NCBI taxonomy): domain Bacteria; kingdom Bacillati; phylum Actinomycetota; class Actinomycetes; order Micrococcales; family Intrasporangiaceae; genus Terrabacter; species Terrabacter ginsenosidimutans. Next base: position 246,841 of record NZ_BAABDC010000001.1, read on the forward strand.
CTTCGCCCCCGAGCTGGCGGCGACGACGCTGCGGGTGCTCGGTGACTGGCAGGGCAGCCGCGTCGACGACTTCCGCGACGAGGATCCCGGCCGAATCCTCCACGAGATGCGGTACGGCGAGCTGACGGCCTTCCAGGAGCGCCCGCACTCGCCCTACTACGGCTCGGCGGACTCCACGCCGCTGTGGCTCGTCCTGCTCGACGAGTACGAGCAGTGGACCGGGGACAGCGATCTGGTGCGGGAGTTCGAGCCGGAGGCGCGTGCCGCCCTGCGCTGGATCGACACCTACGCCGACCTGCAGGGCAACGGCTACATCTCCTACCGACGGCGCAACGAGGAGACGGGGCTGGAGAACCAGTGCTGGAAGGACTCGTGGGACTCGATCGCCTACCGCGACGGCAGGCTGCCCGGTTTCCCGCGCGCCACCTGCGAGCTCCAGGGTTACGCCTACGACGCGAAGGTCCGTGCAGCGCGCCTCGCGCGAAAGTTCTGGAACGATCCCGGCTACGCGGACGAGCTCGAGCGGCAGGCGGCGGACCTGAAGGCCCGTTTCGACCGCGACTTCTGGGTCGAGGACGGCGAGTACTACGCGCTGGCCCTGGACGCCGACGGGACGCAGGTCGACGCGCTCTCCTCGAACATCGGACACCTGCTCTGGAGCGGCATCGTCGACGATGCCAAGGCCCCCATCATCGCGGCGCACCTGCTCGGCCCGAGCCTGTTCTCCGGCTGGGGAATCCGGACGCTCGCCGACAACCAGGCCCGCTACAACCCGATCGGCTACCACGTGGGAACCGTGTGGCCGTTCGACAACTCGTTCATCGCCTGGGGCCTGCGCCGCTACGGCTTCAAGGCCGAGGCAGCCCGGGTCGCCGACGGGATCCTCGACGCCGCGGCGTTCTTCGAGGGCCGGCTCCCCGAGGCCTTCGGCGGCTACGAACGCTCGCTGACGAAGTACCCGGTCCAGTACCCGACGGCGTGCAGTCCGCAGGCGTGGTCGACGGGCGCACCGCTGCTGTTGCTCCGGACCATGCTCGGGCTGGAGACGGTCGACAACCACCTCATCGTCGACCCCGGCGTTCCGGTCCCGCTCGGCCGCATCGAGCTGCTCGACATACCCGGCCGCTGGGGCAAGATCGACGCGTTCGGCCGCGGGCTGGTCGACGTCGACCATCCGAGGTAGCGCTCGCGTCGCCGGCCCGATCGGGCACGAGGTGACCGATCACAGGGGGTGGAGTGGGCCGGGCGCCGCGAGCGGGTGCGGCATGGCGGGAAGCTGCGCCCAGTGAGGCGGGATCAGCTCCCTGAGGCGCGGCTGCTGCTCGAGGTAGCCGGCCACCTGCGGCATCGGGGTCTGCCGGATCTGCCAGGTCCTGCCTTGGTCGAGGCTGACGACGAGCTGGTCCTTGTTCTCGGCGATGCCCTGGTAGTAGGCGATCTCGCAGTCTGCTCCGCCCTCGGCCATTCCGGTGGCGGCCCTGTCCTCGGGGATGTCGGCGCTGGCGAACGAGCCGTCGCGCTGTTGGATGACCAGGCGCAGGTTCCCACCGGCGCCGGCCAGTCCCCACAGCCCGCAGCCCCGGGCGGTCGGGGTTGCCCACCGGGTGTCGGGGACGCCGGGCAGGGCGAGTCTCTCGAGGGTCCGTGCGTTGAGGTTCAGCGTGCACAGCCCCACCCGGTCCGCGCACTCGATGCCGGGAACGCCGAAGCTGTGCGTCACGGCCCGGTCCAGGACGGTCAGGTGCACCGGCTGGCTCATCGTCGCCGAGACCAGGTAGGGCCCGGGGCTGGTGTGAGCCCAGTACCAGAGACCGGCACCGACCTCGCGGAGCAGCCCGTCGTCGCCCAGCGACGGCTGCTGGGAAGAGCCGGTCACGGCTCCGAGGGCGGTGAGCCGGTGGCCCGCTCCATCAGCGACGGCGATGGCTTCGCGACCGAAGCAGTCATGGTCTGGACGGGGTTGGGTGCAGCGTTTCCACACCGTGAGGACCACGGAGACGTGGGTGCGGGACCCCAGCTGGGTCACGACGAAGGCGTCCGGGTTCCCGACGATCTGCTCGGCGGTCCACTCGGGCAGGAGCGACTGAGGCGCCGGCCCGGACGGCAGCTCCCGCCGGTGGTCGTGGCCGACTCCGGTGATCGCCAGGGCGACCGCGAGCGCAGCGGCCGCCGCTCCGGCGCCGGCGGCGGCCGACCTGCGGCGACGCTCCCGGCGCCGGCGCCGGATCATCACCTGGAAGGGCGGCTGGTCGAGCGAGCGTCCGGTGTCGCGGGCAAAGCCAGCCAGGTCGGAGGTGGTCGGCGTCCGGGCGGCCGCCGGCGTGCCTGCCAGCTCGGCTCGGGCCCGGGCCAGGCGGCCCTTGACGGTGCCTTCCGGGACGGAGAGCTCGTGGGCGATCTGCTCGGCGCTCAGGTCGTCGATGTAGTGGAGCACGACCGCGTCTCGCACCGGCAGGATCAGCCGGCTGAGCGCGTAGACGATCGCGAGGTGGTCCTCGGAGGCCTGAGGTCCGAGGTCGATGCTCAGCTCTGACCGGAACCTCGGCCAGGCGGGGCCGGTGAGCCGGGACCATCGCCGGCGACGGCGCATCCGGTTGAGGGCCACCGCCCGAAGCCAGGCTTCCTTGTTCCCCGCCTCTGCGAAGTCGTTTCGGTGCAGGCCTGCGACGAGGAAGGACTCCTGAACGACGTCCTGGGCCTCCGAGCGGCTGCCCGACAGCGCGATGAAGTGGGTCACGAGGGGCCGGTAGGACTGCTCGTACACCGCTCTCAGCGCGTCCTCCTCACCGACGAGCCACTCCTCCGTCGACGAGGCACGCCCCCTCTGCGACGGACGTGATGGTGAGGATGACGGTGTCGGCCAGTCCACGCTGATGTTCCTGCTCTCGGACATGCGGGTCTCCTTTGCCAGGGCGTCGGCAGGGCTCGTTGCTCGAGGTCCAGCGGTGCCGTGCCTCGGTGGCACCGCTGGCGTCGGTCCCGTGGTCACTGCCTCGTGCGGGCCACGCCTCACCTGGATCGCGTCCTCGGCCGGTCGAGGCGCCGTGACGGCACGACCACCAGGTTCCCTCCACCCTGACGAACCCTTGCGGGCTCCCCCGGTTGCGTGTCCGGGCAACATTTCGCCGGGCTGCTGGTCGTTCGCTGCCGACTCAGCCGCGCGGCTCCACCTTGCGCGCTGTCCGATCGCCTCTCTCCGAACGGCGCTCGTTCGACGGGACGGAAACGAATCGCCCCACGCATGCAACCGAAACACCGTCCCGCGGTTCGTCCAAGGTGGAAGCATCGTCAGGGAAACCCGAGGCGGTCAGCTCATGAATGACGACGGAGACGTGGTCCGCTCGGTGTACGACCTGTCCTACCGGCGCCTGGTGACCCAGATGGTGGCGTTGTGCGGCAACCGGGCCGAGGCGGAGGACGTGGTCCAGGAGTCGTTCCTGACCGCCTTGACGCATCGCAGCGACTTCACCGAGGCGGCCAACAAGGAGGCGTGGCTGCGGACGGTGTGCCTGAACCTGCTGCGCAACCGCTGGCGCCGGGCGCGGGTCGCGGGGCGCCTCCTGCCGAAGTTCCGGGCCGAGCTGAACATCCAGCTCGGCCCGCAGGCACCCGAGGACCACGTCGCGCTCGTGCAGGCGTTGAGCAGGCTCAGCGCGCAGGTCCGGGTCACCGTCGTGCTCCACTACATCGCCGACCTCAGCGTCGCGCAGATCGCGCACGAGCTGTCCGTCCCCGAGGGGACGGTCAAGGCGCGCCTGGCCCGAGCCCGCGCCCAGATGGCCAGCCATCTCAGCGACCACGAGGAGGCCGACCATGTCTGACCTGCGCGACTTCGCCCGCGACACCGAGCGGTCCCTCGACCAGCCACGCTTCGACGTCATGATCGCCGCCCGCCGCCGGGTCCACCGCCGCCGCGCGGCCGTCACCGCCGCGGCGGCCGTGGCCGCCGTCCTCGCCCTCGCCTTGGCCGTCACCGGCCTGGCCCAGCTGCACCAGAAGCAGATCCCGGCCCGGCCGGCGCCGCCACAGCTGCTCGTGCCGGACTGGACCGCACACCAGATCGTCGGGCACCCCGACGCGTTCGTCGTCAAGCAGCTCCAATCCCGCACCGACCCGCGCACCGTGCTGACGGTGTGGAAACGCTGCCCCACCCGCCCCCAGCCGAACCACGATGACTGCCTCGGCCGCGAGGCCATCGCCGTCGCAGACGGCGCCGGCCACCGGCTCGTCACGCTCGCAGCAGTCACCGACACCAGCCAGCTGCCAACCCCCGGCGGGGACGGATTGCTTCGCGAGGTCGGCGACGGCCTCTGGTACTGGGCGCACCAGGACCCGGGGCCCTACCTGGTGTCGGCGACGATGAGGACGCCGGTGCACCTGACGGTCCTCGACAGCCCCACCCCCCACGCCTATGGGGTTCCAGGCGTGGAGTGCGCGAACCAGGAGGGCCTGTGCACCCTCGACCTGAACGCCCGGACCCTGGAGCGGCTCGCCATCCCCGACCTGCCCGACACCCGCTGGGCGATCCCCACGGCCCAGGGCTGTGGGCTCTGGGGTCTGGTCGGGGTCGGCGCCCGCACGCGTCTGGTCATCCAGCAGCGTGACGGCGGGTTCGCGACGGCCGACCTGCCGCACGCCCCGCTCGGTGTGGCCATGGCCGAGGGCGGCCCGAACTGCGAGGTCGCCTACTACCAGAGCCTCGTCCCGGACAAGAGCCAGCTCGTCGTCAGCGTCGACCAGGGCAAGACCTGGCAGATCCGCCAGTCCCCCCTGCCCCAGGTCGCCGGGTACTACGAGCACCAGCCACGGGACAGGTTCCTCATCCCGCCCCGTTGGGCCGACCTGCCGCCGACGGCCCACCCGCTCGAGCCACCCGGCGCACTCCACCCGCTCTGACGCCCAGCACTGCGGAAGGCGCTCCCCCAACGGCCCCATGTGCGAACACGTGGCCCGTGACAGGCCCATGCCGTGCCGATCAGACTGTGAAGCAGTCGAATACGAGCTGGCGAGGGGACTCGAAACCCTAATGCCTGTTTACAAGCCGTCGAGCGATGCGAGTCCGGAAACAACGTTGACGAGCACCAACGTCATCTGCGGTTCTACGTCTGCAGGCGGTCGTGCGGTCTGTGTGCGATTAGTCCAGCCCACTGATGCCCTGCTCCGTCAAGAGGAAGCTCCCAGACGCCATGTCGACTCTCGGCAAGTCTGGCCGCTCGGGTGGGTCCCGACGCTCGAAATCGCGGGTCGCGGATCCCCTTGTAGGGCCTCAGCTGACGGTCGTGATCTACCGGATCTGCCGATGTCAGGACGTTGCGATCCTGCCGATGAGCGGACGTCCATATGCTCGTCCACTCGGGGCGTCGCTGGGCGTTCTAGCCTGCGAGAATGACGATCTTCGACACGGTCACGGATGGGGCGGACTTGCTTCTGCTCCTGGTATTGGGCGTGGGCATCGTCATCCTCTTCACGAACTGGGTGAGCGACTTCCTCGCCCAGGTCGTGAGGGCCCCGACCTGCCCCGACTGCGGCCACCCCGCCTCCTTTCACGAGGGGCCACACTGCCGCGGAACCGCCGAACACCCGACCGGGCACGCGCAGTCGTGGAGGCCCGGCATGAGGTGCCCATGCACGCTAAGCCGGCCGGAACTGAAAAAGCCCAAGAGGGGGAAGACCCCCGTAACTTGAGTGCGTGCGCTTGCTCGGGCCACCCGGAGCACCGGATCGAACTCCGGCAAGTCCACTCTGGGCGTCGACCGGCGTGGACAGAACACCTAGAGCACCTGGTCGCGACTCGAACCGCCGGCTACAGGTGACTGCCGCGCAGGGACCGGGCCAGCGAGCTGTCGTTAGGGTCATACACGAGGCAGATGAGCCGATGGTCGCCGGCCGACCAGCCCGCCCGATCCGTGGTGGCGTAGTCGGTCTCGAGCCGTGACTGCTCGAACGGGACTCCGACGTACGATGCGAAGGCATCAGCTTGACACTTCGCCTGCGCCGAAGCGTCCACCGCATCGTCACCCGGCCACTTCCTCGTTCCCGTCAGGAGGGCCCGGAGCGTGACCTCGTCGTCGTGGGTCGCCTTGCAGTCCACGACGGTGATGAACTTCGCGGAGGCGCTCGACGGATTTCGGATGCACATACCGGGCCGGAGATCCTCCCAGTAGATCCGCTTGGCCTTGGCGAGATGAGCCGGAGGCCGCGTCGACGGCTGGGTCGGTGGCCTCGTGGATTTCGGCGGCGGAGGCGAGGATGTTGCCGCTTCCGAAGTGGGCTGGGAGCTGGCGGACGAGCTGGACGAGGTAGCGGAGGCGCTCGACGCCGCCGTGCCGGACACGGTCGGCGGCTCGGGCTTCTGGCACCCAGCCAGGACGGTGACAGCGACAGCCGTCGCCAAGGTCACCACGGCATACGCCATAGTTACTGCGTTCCGAACGATGCGGCGAGATCGCACTCCCTTGGACATTGCGCCCTCCCATGCCGCCCAAGATGTGTTCAATGCTAGAGCCGCGCCTCGGCTCGCGTCCCGGACTTGTCGCAACGCCGCGCAGCACATTGACTTCACGCGAGATCGCAACACAACTCGGAGGGTCGAAGGCGCACGGTCATGCCGCGCAGAGGACGGCTACGCTCGTCCGACTTTGCCACCGGCTGGATGGCTCGCCGGCTTCGTAACCCACGGCGCTACGGCTCCGGGGCCCAGTCGCGGTTGGAAGGCGCCATGCACCCGTGGCGGTTTCCGCCCCAACGCAGCTTCACGTCGACCGGAGGAGTGCCTCGGCCTCGTCGGCGGCCGACGGGCGCGTCCGAGCCTCCTCGGCGAGCACGGCCGCGAAGCGCTTCGCCGCGTCCGCGTACTGACGGTCCTGAAGCACCAGACGCACGGCAGCCGCGATCTGGTCCGGTGAGGCCGACCGGCTCACGCGCACCCCCGCTCCGAGCCGGAGGAGACGGACGGTGTTGTCCTTCTGGTCCCGGCCCATCGGCAGGCAGACGAGAGGTACGCCGGCCGCGAGGGCGCGCAGCACGGTGCCGTGGCCAGCATGCGTGACCACGGCTGCCGCCCGGCGCAGCACGAGGGAGTGCGGGGCGGCTCGGACGACCTGAACGTTCGGGGGCGCCGACACGTCCTCCGGAGCGACGGCCCGACCGGTCGTCACGAGGCCACGGACGGGCAGCCTGCCCATGGCGGCGGCGATCTTGCCCAGCGTCGCGGTCTGGCCCTGGTGGACGGAGCTTAGGCCGACAAGCACGAGCGGTCGTGACCCGTCGTCGCCGCCCTGCCACTCCCCGGCCCAACCGGGGTCGTCGAGCTGCGGCCCGACGTAACGTACGTTGGCCGGAAGGTACGGTGTGGTGAAGTCGAACGACGGGCTCGTGAGAACCAGCACGGCGTTCGCATGGTCGAGCCCCCCGAGCATCTCGCTCACCGGCGCGAGCCCGTGCAAGGCGCGAACTGCGTTGAGCTGCTTTGTCATTCCCTTGGTCGCCCACTCGACGGCAGACAACGCAGCCGCGTCGCGCACGCGCCCAGCAGGACCTTCGGCCGCCGACCAGCCGGTCGTGAAGGGCGGCAGGCCGCGGGTGGGCCGGGCGTAGATGTTGGACATCAGCGCAGCAAACGGGAGCACGCTCGCCTCGGCGCCGATGACCATGCCGGGAATCGTGCCCTCAACGAGGATGGCATCTGCCGCGTGACCGGTCGCGGCGTCGAGCACGTCCCGGGCGAAGAGGTCGGCGGGTCCGACCAGCACGCGCTCCCGGACCCGCCGCAGCCGGCGCAGGGGCCAGCCGCTCTCGAACTGAGTGATCATCGCGGTCTGATCGGTGAGAGATCTGATCTGCGGAGCCGTCCGCCACGGCGTATAGCTGCAGCCGGCCGCCCGGGCCACCTCCTCGCCTGTCGGGTCAACGAGAACCTGGACCTGATGGCCACGTCGAACCAGCTCGGCGGCCACCCCCATCATCGGCGGCAGGGTGCCGCCCGCGTCGATGGCGACCATGAGGAACCGGCCGGCGGCCGGTGCTTCCCCCGCTGGCGTCACCCGAGCACCTCGTTGGTCCCCGCCAGGAGGGCGTCTGTGGGCGGCTCCACGACGTCTGGCTTCCTGAGGAGCTTCGAGAACCACGGGGTTCGACGTGTTCGACGTGTTCGACGTTGCATGGTGAGCCCCCGATGTACGGGCGGGTCTGCGTTGGTGTCCGGTGATGCAGCTCCCAGTCTGCGCCTCGCGGAGCACCTCAGGCACTCGGCGTGCTTGAAAGGTAGGGCGGCTGGTCGCCTTTCGGCTCAGCCGAGTCGCCCGCGCGGCGCGCGCGTGCGCGAACGAAGTCTCTGCGGCGCCCTCGAGCCCCTATCGCGGAAGGGTCAGGAAGGCGTACGGCTGAACCCGCTGACACGCAGCGGCGGGGCGAACCTGTCGGGCCGAGCGGCGGGGCGAACGCGCACCTAGGGTCTCAGACCCCCGGAGACACTCTTCCTGTCATGCCGCCGAGCGGGCGTGCCATTGGGACTTCCTCGCGGTTGCGACGGGCAGGGGGCCTCGGGGTCGGGTTTGCCGGGATGGCGTGATCAGTCGGACGCGCCATCATCCGGACGCGTCGCCCCATGTCGGCGCGAGGGCGAGGGCCTGCAGTGAAGCGAACTCCCACGGGTCGACGGGCTCTGTCGGTCCAGCCTCGGCATACCTGTTCAGCGTGACGACGAGGCCATCAGACCGAAAAGCCACAAGGATGCGGACGCGCTCGTACGGTTCTTCGTTCTCGTCGGCTCGCACTTCCTCGTACCACGCGATGATGCTGCCGTCAGGTGCGCGGACACACTCTGCAACGGCCGCAAATCCGTCGTCGTCACATGACCCTGGCATGCCTTCGCCGTACCAGAGCGCGAACATCGAAGTCGACTCGGCGGTCTGGACGAGGACATCCAGGATGTCTGACTCGTCGCCGCCGGGAACCGTCGTCTCTGCGTACCTGGAATGCTCATCACGCGGGTTCGTCTTCAGCTCACCCACCAACCGGTAGATCAGATTCTGTGCCTCTGGCGAGATCTCGCTGCTCACGGCGCTGATCTTGTCAGCGACGGTTTTCCTGCGGCAAGTCGGCGCACGCTCACGTCCGCTCATGCCGCACACAGGAAGTCGCTGACAGCCTCAAGGCCCGGTCGTCGACCCACCATCCCGGAGCGGGACGCCGAGACCGCTCGGCTCGAAACCCTGAGATCGAAGTACCCGTCGATAAGCGCGAGTCGCAAGCCAGAAGCCGGCGACGGCCGAGCCCGCTCGGGCAAACCAATCGGAACCATTCGGCAGCAACGAAGTCAGGGCCAGGTAGCCGCCGAACGCCACCAGCAGAACGACGAGGGCAGCACAGACAGCTATTGCTTCAGCGCGCCAGACCGCGCGTTCATCAGGCATCTCGCGCTCGCGGACGTCATTCACGTGACAGACCCTAGCCACGAGTGCGGACGGCTGCGGGGTCCTCGGAGAACGTCCGCAACTGCCGCTGTCGTGTCGTCTACCAGCCCATGCTGCACCCGACGTCCTCGCGAGCCAGTGCGAAGCCCGCTTGGGGGGCCGAATGGGTCCTTCTCCCGGGCCCGGTCATGCTGTTCGCCGTCGCGGACTGGTTCCTTCGGACACCCCCGCGTCAGTTGTCCTGCCCCTCCTGGCTATCGCTGGAAGCCTCGCCTTGACGCGAGGATGGACCGTTTAGACGCGATCCGTTGCCGCGGATCATTTTCCGGGACCGACTTCAGATTCACGTTCAAGGACCTCCACGCGTCCCCGTTCACCAAGGAGTGCGATGCAGGAGAGCAATGTGGCAGTAGTGGATCAAGGGCAGGAAGTTGTCATCACGATGACGCGCGACGACTACTTCCTGGTCAGGTCCCTGATCGCCGAGACGGTGTTCCTCGGGGACCCCCGCGACTTTCAGACTCGACTCGGGGCGACGGTAGAGAAGGCGCAGGAACTGCTTAGGGGGTTGCCTGACATTGGAGCTTGACCGCTGAGTTTCGTTCCTGAGGCGTTGCCGTCACAGGGGTCGGCGAGCATCCGCACGGCCTTGCGCGACGTCCGCACATGCCGCGAGTCGCGAGGCCTTTTCGGCTTGGCAGGGACCTTCGACTCTGGTGCGAAGGTGTGGCACGCCTCAAGATCAACGTGATGGCTCGGTGGCACCTCCGAAACCGAGACTGAGGTGAGAACCATGCAAGACCCTCGATCCAACACTCATGTTGTGGAAGCAACTCATGCGCAGAGCGCCCTGGGCCAGACACACCCCAGCATCCAGCGGCAGATCTGGCACTTCGCCCGCCACTACCTCGAGATGTGCGTGGCGATGTGCCTGGGAGGCACAGCCCTCGCGCTGCTCGTATTTCGCGCTGCGCCAGCGGTGTTGGGGATCCAGGACCTGCGCGACACCGCTCCGGCAGCAGCCTTGATTGTCGCAGCCGTCCTCTACACGCTGCCGATGGCGACGTGGATGCGCATTCGTCATATGGCTTGGCGTCCCACCCTTGAGATGTCCGCCAGCACGGTGGGTGTCGCAGTCATCGTGTCCGTGCTGTATGGCATGGGTGTTCTCTCCCTCGCGACGCTCGAGGCTTGGGTCGCAGCAGGCTGCGCTCCTTGGTGTGCGGTCATGTTGATCCCCATGTTGTTCCGGCTACCCCTCTACACGGGCCGAAGCGGGCACCACGCGAGTTAGGCCACGAGTGGCCGGGGTGACATACCCTCACAGGCTCGGCCAGGGGAGGTCCCCAAGCGGGCCAAGGTGGAGGACCGGCGATGCCGAGGCGAGGGTGGATGACCGCAACGATGGCGACCGCTGCGGGTCGGGCGCGTCTCGAGCGCCTGGGGTGACTCGCGCGGGCCTCCTGTGCAGGCCAGGTCCTGAAACTCTCGCGACCGGTCCGAACGTCCCGAATCGTGTGCACTGCGGGGTGTCGCGGGTATGAGCTGAGCAGGGCGTGGCGCGTGCTCGGGGCAACAAGTGAGGAGACCGTGGTGCAAGCTCCGGAGGACCTGGCTGCATTCTTCGTCAAAGCCGCAGCCACCGTCGTGCGGTTCAACCTCACGTTGGGACCGGATGAGGCCAGCTTCCGTCGGCTGGCGATCGACGACCTGGTGGACGGCATCCCGCTCTCTGATCCCTGGGGCGGACTTCACGCCCGTCTGCTCGCCGGCGAGGACCCGGCAGGGGCTTTGTCCCAGGCGTTCGCCGAACAGGCCATCGGCTACTGCGAGGCGGCAGCGAGGGCGACCGTCGAGCTGGTGGAACAGGCGGTCGGGCATCTACGTGCGGCTGGCGGAGACGAAGCCGTACAGGCGTTCCTCGACGACCTGCAGCGCCAAGAGGGAGCACCGGCCGCCTGAGCATCAGGTCTCCCCCCATGGCCGGTCACCGCATCGAGCATCACCACGCCACCACCGGTGGTCGAAGGACCGCTCTAGTGCGTTGCGGCCCTCGTACGCCTCAGCGTCGAGGCGTCCGTGGCCCGCCACCTGAGGACCCCTTCGCTTGACCGCTGCCCGTAACCCTCCAAGAACGGGCCCCGGCTCGAAATCCCGGGCGCCTGAAAGGAATGGCATTCCGGTGTGGGTTCGGCGCGCCGAACCAGGTCCTGTCGCTCACTTGGCTGCATCGCTCAGGACCGTCACGTGCAGGAGGTACACGTGCTTGCTTGCCTCGGGGAGCGGGTCAGGGGTGGGGTCGATGCCGGTGACAGCGCGGAAGGCGCCAGTGAGCGCCAGCTCGGTGGCCTCCCCAGTGGGTGGCACGCGGCGGCGACGGGCTCGCTGGCCTTCGGGGGCAGGCCGTGCGTGCTGCGTTGAGAGGGCATTCCGCGCCCCCTGCATGGCACTTGGAGGACGGCGTCGACCTGTTCGGTCGTTAGGTGGTCCGAGGAGTCCGCGACGGTGGCGATGACGTCCAGCAGGAGCTCGATCTCCTCCCGCAACGCTTCATCCTCCAGCGGCAGGGGCCGAATCGGTTCAAGAATGGGGTGGGTCGCTGGAGGGCCTGGGTCACGTCCAGTGCCGAGCGCCTCGAGAGAGTCGGTCATCATTGCCTCCAGACTGCCGGGCGTTGTCAGTTGCCGGGTCTGGGGCTACCACTTCCAGAGTAGGCCAGAGGAGCCGGCCGGCGATCAGGGCGGCGCCGGGGCCACGTGGCTTCTTCACCTGAAGTGGACCAGAACGCGGCCGAAGTCGTCCGAGTCCTTCTCGACCCGGGTGGAGGGCCTTGATGTCAGGTCTCCGAGGGCCGCGCTCCGTTCTTCAGCGATGAATACCGTACGTCGCACCGGGATCGTTGAGCCCTGTCGTGACGAGATCTGCCGCCCGGCCGTCGACGTGCGTCACCGCCGCCAGCGTCTCTCGCGTGAGCACGACTGTCGGGTCCTTCGGCGTGCGGCGGGGTGGCGTTCCCGTATGCGGCCATCCGGGCTATTGAGAATTGCCCGCCTGCGGAGAACGATCGTTTGGTAGAGCGTCAACGACGGCGCTGGGCGCCGCCTCTGGGGGTCGGAGGAGAGATGAAGCGAAGTCACGTATGGACCGTCGCAGCCTCGATCGCGGCTCCGCTGCTCCTGGCGACGGGGGGCGCATCTGCTGCCCCTGCTTCCACTGCGGGCAGCGGCTGGGGCTCCAGCGTGCCGTTCACCAACGTCGTTGCCAGCTCGCCGACGACAGGGGGTGGCTATCCCGTTCCTTCGGGGTCACGTGTCCCTGAGGCGGGCACCTGCGGTGGGGGCCCGTTCAACGCGAACCACTCCGAGTCCTGGCTCGCGGTGAAGCCTGGCACCGAGGACCTCGTCGGCGCCTCGAAGTTCTTCTTCGACAAGTTCTCGACCTTCTACATGTTCTACGTCGGCGCCTACCAGATGCCGAGCGGGACACCGTCGGGCAACAACCAGGTCCAGGGCTACGACTGTGTCTCGACCGGTACGCAGGCGATGCCACCGAGCTGGACCGACTCCACCGACCCCAACGTGGACTTCGACACCCAAGGCCGCGCCTACCAGACGATGCTGCCGTTCAACTCCTACTTCGACGCCACGAAGCTCCACCCTGACGGCGAGATCGACATGTCCTACAGCGACGACCTGGGCCGGCACTGGACCAAGGGCAACGGCGGCGTCCCGCTCGAGCCGACCAACAACGCCTCGGCACGGCAAGCCGGTCACGTCGAGGACAAGCAGTGGGTCGCGGTCAACCACATCGTCGGCAACGCCTTTCAGGATCACGTCTACGCGGCATGGGCGGTGTTCAACGGCTCATCGATCAAGGTGAGGATCGCTGTCTCGCGTGACCGCGGGCGACTTTTCGACAAGGCGGTCACGATCAGCACGCCCTCGCAGGTCGGTCCCGGCGTGACCTACGTCTATCCGGAGATCGACGCGGCGGGCAACCTGTACGTCTCAGTCGTGTCGTTCCCACCGAACGGCGGCCCGTCGACGATGTACGTCGCTCGGTCCAGCGATGACGGCCGCACGTTCAGCGCGTTCGTCCCGATCACGACGGTGACCATCCCTCCCGGCGAGGTCTACGCCAACACGCGCTTCCGCAGCGGCATCCCCGCCACCCTGGCTGCCAGCCCCACCTACGCCAACCACCTCTACCTCACCTTCGAGGACTGGGACGCGGCCGCGGGACAGGCAGACGTCAAGCTCACGCAGTCCACCGACGGCGGCGTCACCTGGACGACGCCGGTCCTGGTCAACGACAACTCCGACGCCCCAGGCGTGCCCACCGACCAGATCCAGCCGTCGGTCGCCGCGGGCCCCGGTGGCGCGGTCGCCGTCGCGTTCTACGACCGACGCACCGCCTGCCCGACGGACGCGAGCATTCTGCCGGCCGATGCAGGCCGGACCAACTTCTGCATCGACACCTCTCTGCAGGCCTACAAGGACAGCGGCAGCGGCGCGGTGCCGGTCGGGACGAACGTGCGGATCTCCAAGTACACGTGGGATCCAGAACAGCCCGGACAACACCTCGGCGGCCTGCCGCAGTACCCCTGCGCCGGGGCCACGGACCCCTGCCAGAGGGGCAGCGGGTTCATCGGCGACTACTTCGGACTCGCAGTCTCCGGGCGCAACATCTATGCGCTCGGCGTATCGACCCACTATCCCTCGGCAGTGACCGCAGATGAGAAGGGTCCGATCTACTACCAGCAACAAGTGCTGGCCACGGTGCCCCGGACCGACTTTGGCGCCGGCTACTGAGGCTCCATCAAACGGCCTGTTCAGCCGCCGTTCCCGGCCCTCGGAGTCTCAGGCAAGAAGTCGCGGGGAGACCTCCCTGCCGCTAAGCCCCGATTGCTGGGCTCGTCCTGTCGACGGGCTGTCCGCCCTGCCTCACGGCGGCGAAACCGCAGGTCAGGAGCACCATGAACCCGCCTGAGCAGAGAGCTGGCGAGGGGACTCGAACCCCTAACCGCCTGTTTACAAGACAGGTGCGCTACCAATTGCGCCACGCCAGCACGTCCTCGGCCGCAAGCCGTGGACGGGCGAAAGCGTAACCGAGCCCGACGGCATACGCCCAAACCGGTGGAACGGGGAACGAGAGAACGGCCCCGCGCAACCCAGGGGTTGGTCGCGCGAGGCCGTCCGGCTCAGTTGTATCAGGAACTCACGGAAGACGCAGCGTCTGACCCACGAAGATGAGATTCGGGTTCGTGACCCGGGCCCCGTTGGCCTTCCACAGGGCCTTCCAGCCGCCGGCCACGTGGTAGCGCGCGGCGAGCTTGCCGAGGGTGTCACCGTTGCGGACGGTGATCTTGGCGCCCTTGGCCGTGTTGGTCGTCGCCGGCTTGGTCGCGTAGGTCTTCTTCTTCGAGACCGTCTTCTTCTTGGCCACCGGCTTGGTCGCCGACGGCTTCTTGGCCGCGATGGCGGTGCGCGTCGTCGACCGCGAGACGGCCGTCGTCGTGGCCCCGCCGTTGGAGCGGGTCAGGCCGGCACGCTTGGAGCAGACGGGCCAGGCGCCGGGTCCCTGCGAGGCGAGCACGCGCTGCGCGATCGCGATCTGCTCGGCCTTGGAGGCGAGGTCGGCACGGGAGGCGTAGGCGCCGCCACCGAAGCCGCGCCACGTGCTCGAGCTGAACTGCAGGCCGCCGTAGTAGCCGTTGCCGGTGTTGATGTGCCAGTTGCCGCCCGACTCGCACGAGGCGACCGAGTCCCAGACGGAGGCGGCCTTGGCCGACCCTGCCGTGGTGATGCCACCGACGATGGTGGCGGCTCCAGCGATTCCGACTCCCGCAAGGCGCTGCTTGACCGAGGTCTTCCTGGCCACAGCATGCTTGGACATGTACTGCATGGGTGATTCCTTCCTGACGCGCGCCTGCGGGGTTAGCTGTCGGGTTGGGGCGTCAGGTGCCCTGTCGCAGATGCGACTTCACCCCCAGGCCAGATCTCGTCCTCTTTGACACGTGCTTCGACACACATGCACTCACTGGCCACACTGGGTCCCCCGTCCTCGCCCGGCCCACGGGTGTGGGCTACATCCCTGGCTGGCGAGGCTCGGCGCGCTCAGGGAACGGATTCAATGGGTGTCCATGTGAAGTTGTGGGAGCGTTCGTGTGGAGCCGGACGCGACGAAGCGACCCGGGAGCCAGTGCTACAGCTCCCGCTCCGACCCGAGGGTCGGGTGCCGCCGAGCACTGACGGTACGTGAGGTTTCAACCCCGCACAACCCAAGTCGAGACACTTCCGTGATCTTTTTCCCAGCCGATCTCGGGGGCGATGCGCTACCTCGCACAGGACGCGCACAGACCTCCTCGACGACACGCACAGTGGCCCAACCGGCACCGCGGACACGACACGTGGGGCCGGCCTGTCTGACGCAGGCGGGCCGGTCAGGCTCCGAACGGGTTGCCGGAGAAGGGGCTCCAGGTGAGGCTCGCGCCCTGCTGCAGCGCCACGAGAGCAGCTGCGACGCCAAGGACGACGAGGAGTCCCGCCACGACCTGTGACGCGACCCCCGCGGGCACCAGGCTGCGCGCGATCGAGCGCGACCCCCGCCGGAGGGAGGCGCCACCCGGCCCCCACCACAGCATGAGCAGGCCGAGGACCCCGCCGACCGCCAGGGTGATCGGCGTGCCGGGGCCGAGGTCGGTCCCCTGCGTGCCGGCCAGCAGGAGAGCCCCGGCGAAGATCCCGGCCAGCGCGACGGCCACCGGCAGCAGCAGCCCCACCGCGGTCGCGATGATGCCGACGACGAGGTGCCAGGGGCTGGAGACGACGGCGAACGGCACGTCGCTTCGCCGACGCCCGAAGTCGTAGCGCCTCATCACGAGGGCCGTGACGGAGCGGTCGGTGGCGCGAGCCAGCACGGAGAGGGCCGCCAAGACGACGATGGCGATGCCGGGCCACGCCATGAGGGCGCCGATCCAGGCGGCGCCGGCCGCGGCCAGCAGACCCGTGCGCATGGGGAGCCCGATGCGTGGGTCGCCCTCGCGCTGGGCGGGCTCCTCCTCGTGCCACTCCTCCTCGGGCCAGTAGCCGTCGGGAGCGGGCTGGTCGTCCCACTGGTCGTATGCCGCGGGGTCGGGCTCAGGCGCCCGTGGCCCCGTCGGGGGCGGCGCCCACCGCACGACCGGGTCGGGCACGGGATGCACCGCCGTCGGCATGACCGCGGGCAGGACGGCAGTGCCGCTGCCCTGGACGACCTGGGTGTCCCCGGGCACCGCACCCCGACCGTCGTCCCACGGGTTGCCACTCGGGGTCGGGACGGTCGCGGCGTGCCCTGCTGCGTAGAGCTCGAGAGCGGCGATCACCTCGTCGGCGTGCGGACGCAGTCTGGGGTCGGGTGAGAGCGACGCCCGAAGGAGCGGCACGAGGCGCGGGTCGACACCGTCGAGATCGACGTCGCCCGCGCGGACCCGGGTGAGGACGGCGTCCATGCGGGCCCGGCCGAACGGCGGGCGGCCCGACGCGGCATACGTGATCGTGGCGGCCCAGCCCCACCAGTCGGTGGCGTCCGTGATGGCCGCGCCCTCGACGAGCTCGGGCGAGAGGTAGCCCGGGGTGCCCATGACGAGACCTCCGACGGTGTGGCGCACGTCGTCCTGCAGGTGCGCGATGCCGAAGTCGATGAGCACCGGGTCGCCGTCCTCGAGGAGGACGTTGCCCGGCTTGATGTCGCGGTGCACGACCCCGCAGGCGTGGATGGAGCGGATCGCCTCGGCGATGCCGCGCGCGAGACGAAGGAGGTCGGCCGGAGCCAGCGGACCGTGGTCCTCGACGACCTCATCGAGCGCCGGACCGGGGACGTAGCGGGTCACGATGTAGGGCCTCGGCGCCATGACGTCGGCGTCGATGACGCTCGCGACGCGGGCGTCGCGGATGCGCGACAGGGTGTCGACCTCTCGTGCCAGCCGCTGACGGGCATCGGCGTCGTGCGCGACGTGGGCGCGCAGCACCTTGATCGCGACGGCGCGGCCGCGCGGGTCGAGCGCCAGGTGCACGACACCCATCCCGCCCTCGCCGATCTCCTCGATCAGACGGTAGGGGCCGATGCGCTGCTGACCGAGGTTGCCGGGGCCCCCCGGTCCCCCGGGCCGTGCGGCCACGGGGACGCCGCCGGTGCGCGCGCCGGGCCGCGGGGCAGGCACCCGCTCGGTCCGGTCGTACGCACTCATACCCCTACGGTATGCGACGGGCGGGCCGCGACCCCAACGTCACAGTCGCGCGCCGCGGAGTGTCCTGGTTCGTCCTGCTTGCCCGGGTGGTCAGCTGCTGATGTAGTCGCGGAGCTGGTCGCGCTCCGACTGCAGCTCGGAGAGCCGGTGCTTGACGATGTCGCCGATGCTGACGATGGCGGCGAGCTTGCCGTCCGCGTCGACGATCGGCACGTGACGCACCCGCTGCTCGGTCATCGTGCCGGCGAGGTCGGCGATGTTGTCGCCGACGGATCCGGTCGTGACCTCGTGCGTCATGATCTGCGAGACGGGGGCCTCGAGCACGCTCGGCCCCGAGCCGTGGAGGTGGACCACGACGTCACGCTCGCTCACGATCCCGTCGACGCTCGAGCCGTCGGTGCTGACGACCACGGCACCGATGCGGTGCTCGGTCAGCAGGTCGAGCAGGGTGGAGACGGTCTCGTCGGGCTTGACGGTGATGACCTCGCTGCCCTTGTAGCGCAGCACGTCGGAAACCTTCACGGCGACTCCTTCACCTCGGCGCGATGCCCTCTGCCGGCCTTCCTGCGCCGCCAGAGATGCCCTGACTCGACCCTAGAGCCGGACCGCACCGGGCGCCACCGTTCGCTCGTTAGAGTGAGACCGATCGCGCCTCGCCGCGCGCCCCGCCCTCGGGTCGGGTACGTCGTGGGCCGTGCCCCTCCCCTCGAGCACCAGGAGTTGATTGCGTGCCGACCCCTCGGCCGACCTACGACCTCGTCATCGCCGCGAACCGCCTGCCCGTCGACAAGGTCGTCGGCGACGACGGGGAGGTCGAGTGGCGGCGCAGCCCCGGCGGTCTCGTCACGGCCATGGAGTCGGTCATGCGCACCCAGCCCGGTGCCTGGGTGGGCTGGGCCGGTGACGCCGGCGAGGCGCCCGAGCCCTTCGACGAGGACGGCATCCACCTCCACCCGGTCCCGCTGTCGACCGACGAGGTGCGTGACTACTACGAGGGCTTCTCCAACGACACCCTCTGGCCGATCTACCACGACGTCATCGTGCCGGCGACCTTCCACCGCGAGTGGTGGTCGAGCTACCAGACCGTCAACCGGCGCTTCGCCGAGGCGGTGTCCGAGGTCGCCGCCGAGGGAGCCACTGTCTGGGTCCAGGACTACCAGCTGCAGCTCGTCCCGGCCCTGCTGCGCCGGCTGCGACCCGACGTGCGCATCGGGTGGTTCAACCACATCCCGTTCCCGCCGGTCGAGCTCTTCGCCCAGCTGCCCTGGCGAGCGCAGCTGCTCGACGGCCTGCTCGGCGCCGACTTCCTCGGCTTCCAGCGCCAGGCCGACGCGCGCAACTTCGTCCGCGCCTGCCGCCAGCTGCTCGGCGCCCAGACGAAGCGCGACCGCGTTACCGTCGAGGGCTCGCACCGTCAGGTCCGTGCCGCGGCGATCCCGATCTCGGTGGACTTCCACGGCCTCGAGGAGCTGGCGAAGCGGCCCGACGTCATGGCGCGGGCCCGCGAGATCCGCGAGAGCCTCGGTGACCCCAAGGTCCTCATGCTCGGCGTCGACCGCCTCGACTACACCAAGGGCATCCGGCACCGGCTCAAGGCCTACGAGGAGCTGCTCTCCGAGCGACGGATCGGGCCGCCGGAGGTCACGCTCGTGCAGGTGGCCACGCCCAGCCGTGAGCGCGTCGACGCCTACCGCATCCTGCGCGGCGAGATCGAGCAGACCGTCGGCCGCATCAACGGCGAGCTCGGCAAGATCGGCGCACCGGCCGTGCACTACCTGCACCACTCCTACCCGCGCGAGGAGATGGCGGCGCTCTTCCAGGCCGCGGACGTCATGCTCGTCACGCCGCTGCGCGACGGCATGAACCTCGTCGCCAAGGAGTACGTCACGTGCCGCCACGACCTCGGCGGGGCGCTCGTGCTCTCGGAGTTCACCGGCGCCTGGCACGAGCTGCACCAGGCCTTCGCCTGCAACCCGCACGACATCGAGGGGCTCAAGCAGACGATCCTGCGCGCCATCAACACGCCCGCCAAGGACAAGCAGCGCATCATGAAGGCGCTGCGTCGCCGGGTGTCGGACCACGACGTCCAGCGCTGGGCGGCCCGCTACCTCGCAGCCCTCGCCGCTGCCCCGGACCTGCCGCAGGCGGAGCCACGCAACCCGCCCACCCCGCACGCCGTGGAGACGCCCCTCATGCCCTCGCCGCACGAGTCGCGGGCGGCCTCGAGCGGGGCGCAGTCGTGAGCGCCGTGGCGCCCACGGGCGAGGCGCTCGAGCGTGCTGCCGCGGCCCCGACCCTGCTGGTGGCGACCGACTACGACGGCGTGCTGGCCCCCTTCGACGCCGACCCGATGAAGGCGGCGCCGCTCCCCGGCACCATCGACACGCTGCGCACGCTCGCCGGGCTGCCCGGCGTCCACGTGGCCGTCGTCTCCGGCCGTGACCTCACGACGCTGCGCACGCTGACCGGCCTCGGGGAGGACGAGCCGATCGTCCTCATCGGGAGCCACGGGGCCGAGTCGTCGAGCGAGGCCGTGCGCGAGGCCATGGAGGCCGCCGCCGTCACGCCCGACGACGAGGCGACCCTGGCCGAGCTGCGCTCCGACATCGAGGCCCTCGTCAAGGAGAACCACCCCGACGCCGGCATCGAGCTCAAGTCCGCCGCCGTCGTCGTCCATGTGCGCGGCCTGCCGCGCGAGGTCGGGGACGCGGCGATCGCCGATGCCCGCCGCGTCGCCCTCGACCATCCGGGCGTCAAGGTGCTCAAGGGCAAGTCGGTGCTCGAGCTGTCCGTCTCGCACGCCGACAAGGGATCTGCCGTCACGGCGCTCGGTCGCCACGTCGACGCCGTCGCGCGCGTCTACCTCGGCGACGACGTGACCGACGAGGACGCGTTCACCCGCATGCGCCGGCCCGACGACCTCACGGTCAAGGTCGGCACCGGCTCGACCGCAGCCCGCTACCGCGTCGACGACGAACCCGCCGCCGCCGCGTTGCTCACCCGGCTCCAGCAGCTCTGCTCCGCCGCCCGCGTCGCGAGCTGACGAGGGCGTCCGCGCCACCCGGCATACGCCATCGGGCGCCACGGCCCCCAAACCGACGCCCCCAACCCCGCCGGCCCCGCACCTCACGGCGCCACGGCCCCCAAACCGACGCCCCAACCCCGCGGGCCCGCACCTCCGGGCGCCACGGCCCCCAAACCGACGGACCAGCTGCGCCCGGGCTGAGTTGGCGCGCAACCAATCGCCTGATCCGGTATGCCGTCCCGTCGCCTTGGGCGCGGGCTCAGTGTCGCCGGACCGCGCCCGTCGAACCGCGCACCACGAGCTCGGGTCGGAAGACGTACTCCGCACGGGGAGAGGGCTGCCCGGCGATCTCGTCGAGCAGCGCGCGCACCGTCGCGGCACTCATGGCGTTGACGCTCTGGCGCACCGTGGTCAGTGGCGGGTCGGTGAACGCGATGAGCGTCGAGTCGTCGTAGCCGACCACGGAGAAGTCGCGCGGCACGTTGAGGCCACGCTTGCGCGCCTCGCGGATCGCGCCGAGCGCCATGAGGTCCGAGCCGCAGACGACGGCCGTGGCACCGCGGTCGAGCAGGCGACCGGCTGCCGTCGCTCCTCCCTCGACGGAGAAGAGCGACCGCTCGATGAGGTCGTCGACGTCCGAGCGGCCGGTCAGCTCCTGCATGGAGTGGCGGAAGCCCGCGATCTTGCGGATGACCGGCACGTAGCGGTCCGGCCCGACGGCGAGGCCGATCTCGCGGTGTCCCAGGCTGACGAGGTGCTCGAGCGCGAGCCCCATGGAGGCGACGTCGTCGTTGCTGATGAACGGCGCGTCGACGCCCTCGATGTAGCCGTTGACGAGGACGAGCGGCAGGTTGCGGTCGCGCAGCGCGACGTAGCGGGCGGGGTCGGTCGTCGTGTCGGCGTGCAGGCCGGAGATGAAGATGATGCCGGCCACACCCCGCTCGAGCAGCATCTGGACGTAGTCGTCCTCGTGCACTCCCCCGGCCACCTGGGTGCAGAGCACCGGCGTGTAGCCGTTCTGGGCGAGGGAGTTCTCGATGATCTGTGCGAAGGCCGGGAAGATCGGGTTGGTCAGCTCCGGCACGATCAGACCCACGAGCCCGGCGCTCTTGCGGCGCAAGCGACTCGGGCGGTCGTAGCCGAGGACGTCGAGAGCCGTCAGGACGGCCTGCCGGGTCGACTCGGCGACACCTGGCTTGCCGTTGAGCACCCGCGACACCGTGGCCTCGGACACGCTGGCCTGGTCCGCGATGTCGCGCAGTCGCGCCTTCATGTCAGCTCCCCCTGCGTCGCACGTGCCGTGGACCGTCGTCGGTGGGACGCCACGTCCAGATGCTGACGGCCGGCCCTGAGGCGCTCAGTGTGACAGCACGCTTGCCGACCTTGGGTGCCGGTCCGTAGAGCGGCGAACCGGACTCGATGCCGGCGAGGTGACGGGGGGCGAGGACGACCGGATCGTGGGCCGCGCGGGCGACGTGGACGAGGGCGACCTCGTCGAGCGTCTCGCGCAGGTAGACCATGGCGTCCCCCTCGGCGTGCACCCAGCGCAAGCCCCCACGACGGAGGGCGACCGAGCGCTGCCGCGCCTCGATGAGGCCTCGGTAGACGGCGAGCGTTTCCGCGTCCCAGTCGTTCTCGTCCCACGGCATCGGGCGGCGACCGTCCTCGCCGAACGTGCCCTCCATCCCGATCTCGTCGCCGTAGGTCATCATCGGCATCGACGGGAAGGTGAAGAGCAGGCCGGCGGCCACCTCGACGGAGTCCGGCCCGACGAGCGTGCGGATGCGCGGCACGTCGTGCGACCCGACGAGGTTGAAGGAGTGGACGAGCGACTGCCAGGCGATCCGCGACGTGAAGTCTCGCATCGTGTCGACGACCTCACCGGCGTCGAGCAGCGGCAGCGGCACCGGGGCCCCGAGGAAGCGCGGGTCCTTCGGCTCCTGGCGCAGCCACGTCCACGCCGGCTTGCAGAAGCCGGCGTAGTTCATGACCCCGTGCCAGCCGTCACCGGGCATGTCGGGGGTGTAGTCGTGGAAGTGCTCGCCGACGAGCAGGGCGTCCGGAGCGACCCGGCCCATGACGTCGCGCATCTGCCGCGCCACGTCGTGGTTGACGTCCGTGGCGCGCCAGCGACCGGTCATGTTGGCGACGTCGACCCGCCACCCGTCGAGCCCGCCCGACCGGCCCAGCCACTTGCGTACGACCCCCTGCGGGTCCTCGAAGATGCGGTGTCGCAGGGCGGCGTTGAGATGGTTGAGCTTCGGCAGGGACGGCACGCCCAGCCAGGCGACGTAGGTCCCGTCCTCCCAGATGTAGTAGTCCCGTTCAGGAGTGTTCTTCCCACCCGGGCCGGCAGCCTGGAGGAACCACTCGTGCGCGTCCCCGGTGTGGTTCGTCGTGAAGTCGCCCATCACCTTCAGGCCCCGCTCGTGTGCGGCCTTCGTGAGTCGGCGCAGCGCCGGAGCTCCACCCAGGAGCGAGTCGATCTGCTCGAACGAGGACGCGTCGTAGCGGTGGTTCGAGCGAGCGGGGAAGAACGGCGTCATGTAGACGACGTCGATGCCGAGCGACTCGAGGTGGTCGAGGTGCTCGGTGATCCCGTCCAGGTCACCGCCGTAGAGCTGGTGTCCGACGCCCTTGGGGCTGAGGTCGACGGGGTCGGACCAGTCGGCCGGGATCGCCCAGTCGGGGGTCTCGCGCCTGTCGGCGCCCTTCGAACGCGCGAAGCGGTCAGGAAAGATCTGGTAGACCACGGACCCCAGTGCCCACTCCGGCGGGGGGCTCGAATGCGCCACGAGACGGAAGTCGCTCGCATCAGGCACGTCTCGCGCGTGGACGCCGGTCCCGTTGAGCCACTGGTACTTCGTGGGGCCACCGGTCAGCAGGAAACGGTAGTTCGTGACCGGGTTGTGGCAGGTGAGGGTTGCGCGCCACCAGTCGTCGGCGGCCGTGGTGCGGACCTTGCGGGCGACGGTGAAGGTCGCCTCGCCGTCCGGAGCCGTGCGCACGTGGACGGCTTTCACCTCGGCGTCGAGCGGCACCCGGACGAGGACGTCGACGCGGTCGCCGAGGCGGGGCGACTGGTGGGAGACGTACCGCCCCGACCCGTCGTGGTGCGGCTGGCTCAGCCACGTCTGCTGGCGGGTCGGGACGGGCGTCACTTCACGGATCCCGTGGTGAGACCGCCGACCAGCTGACGCTGGAAGGCCAGGTAGAGCAGCATCACGGGGATGGAGCCGAGCAGGGCGCCGGCCGTGAACCGTCCGAAGAGGGTGTTGGCGTCGTTGCCGAGCGTCATGCCGTAGAGGCCGACCCCGAGCGTCTGGTTCTCGACGTCGGTGAGGAAGACGCTGGCCAGCATGAACTCGCCGTAGAGACCGACGAAGACGAGCATGAAGACCGTGACGAGGATCGGCATGACGAGCCGGAGCGTCATCGTGAAGAAGATCCGGGCGTGACTGGCGCCGTCGACGATCGCCGCCTCGTCGAGCTCACGCGGCACCGTGTCGAAGTAGCCCTTGAGCAGCCAGACGTTGGCCCCGAGCGCCCCGCCGAGGTAGGCGAGGATCAGGCCGGTGACGGTGTTGAGGCCGATGGACGGCAGCACGTCACCGATGCCCGCGAAGATGATGTACGTCGCGACGATGGCCAGCAGCGCCGGGAAGAACGTCGTCAGCAGCAGGAACATCATGCCGCCGCGACGGCCCTTGAACCGCAGTCGGGAGAAGGCGAACGCCGCACAGGCACCGATGAAGACCGCCCCGAGCGCCCCGGCGAAGGAGATGATCATCGAGTTCTTGTACCAGGTCCAGAACGGGCGCGAGCTGTCGTTGAACAGGTCGGTGAAGTTCTTCGTGGAGAAGCCCGACGGCCACAGGCTCGCCGTGTTGAGGGTGCCGCTCGGGTTGGTCGCGGCCGAGTAGATGAACAGGATCGGGAAGAGCGCCCACATCAGCGCGAGGATGCCCAGGGCATGCCGCCACCACACGGAGCCGCCTGCGCCCTTGCGCTTCGGCGACACCGGCGTCGGCGTCGGTTCTGTGGTCTCGTGCTGGACACGTGCGTCCATCCGCGGGTCGGCGGGGACGGGAGCGTTGAGGGTCGACATCAGTTGATCTCCTCGAGGGCCTTGGTGCGACGGAAGCCCGGGATGCTCATCAGCGCCACGAGCAGGAAGATGATGACGGACACCGCTGCCGCGAAGCCGTAGTTGGGCGCGCTGCCCGAGAAGGCCAGGCGGAACGCATACGTGATGAGCAGGTCGCTCGAGCCGATGCTCGTGTCCGCGCCGTTGAACGGGCCACCCTTGGTGAGCAGGTAGATGAGCCCGAAGTTGTTGAAGTTGAAGGCGAACGACGCCAGCAGCAATGGACCGACCGCCACGAGCAGCAGCGGCATGATGATCGAGCGCAGCGTCCGGAAGGCGTTGGCGCCGTCGATGGTCGCCGCCTCACGCACGTCCTGCGGAATCGACTGAAGCGCACCGGTGCAGACGATGAACATGTACGGGAAGCCGAGCCACAGGTTCGTGATGAGGATCGCGGCCTTGGCCCCGGCGGGGGTGCCGAGCCAGTCGACACTCAGGTTCAGCGTCTGGTTGATGATGCCGTAGTCCTGGTTGAACATGCCCTTCCAGACCAGCGCCGTCACGAACCCGGGCAGCGCGTACGGCAGGATCAGCAGGGACCGGTAGATCGCCTTGCCGCGCAGTCTCGGGTCGTTGAAGAGCAGGGCGATGAGCATGCCCAGCAGGAAGGTCGAGAGCACCGAGGCGATCGCGAAGACGACGTTCCAGACGAAGATGCCGAGGAAGCCGCTGCGGATCGTCGGGTCGGTGAAGATGCGCGTGTAGTTCGCGAGCCCGACGCTCTCCTTCCACCCCTGGGGGTAGGACTGAGTCGCGTCGGCGACGTTGACCCAGCGGGCGTCCTTCGGTGCGTACACCGACGGCGGGGTCGTGGACGTGTCGGTGAGCTTGTCCGCCTTGGCGTCGTAGCTGACCGTCGCCTTGCCCTCGAAGGCCTCGGAGAGACCGACCGGTTTGATACCGCCGCCGTCGCTGGTCGGCACGGCAATGGCGGACAGGTCCTTGCTCCGGGCGTTGGCCTGCTTGGCATTGAGGACCGTGTAACCGGGGGCCTTGGTGATCTTGCCGATCGGCGTCTTCTCGACCCCAGCCGCGGGCAGGGACTGCAGGCCCTTCTTGTCACCGACGTACACCGAGCCGTCGGGCTTGGTCAGCAGCAGGACGAGGTCCGCGGTGACAGGGTCGCCGCCCTCGGCCGTCGCGACCGACATCTTGTAGCGCGGGGTGTCGGGGACCTCGCGCACCGACTGCGCGATGATGTCCGAGACCGACTCCTCCTTGCTGTAGAGGTGGCCGTCGCCGTAGTTGGTCGTCGACAGGCTGGCGGTGTAGAGCACCGGCCACAGCTGGAAGAGGGTCATGAAGAGCAGACCCGGAACGAGGTACTTGAGGGGCACGGAGCGTCGCGTCGCGTAGACGGCGAGGATCCCCATCCCCACGAGTCCTGCGATGACGACCGCCATCGTGTTGCCTGCCTGGGCGAGCTTGGTGGCGATCCACAGGATGCCGGCCATCGTCGCGACGATGAGAACCCACTTGATCGCGAGCGCGAGGGGCTTGGTCATGTGACACGTCCTTTTGCGCCGGACCGGCGCCGTTGCCGTTGGTGCACGAAGGGGAGCCCCGTGGGAGCTCCCCCTGTTGGCCCGTCCGCGGGGCCGGGGCTCCGGGGTCCGCCACTACGGCGGACCCCGGAACCCCTCTCAGACCGAGGGAGCTCAGCCCTTGGCGATGTTGGCCGCGATCTCCTTGGCAGCAGCGTCCAGACGCTCCTTGGCACCGGCCTTGCCCGAGATGATGTCGGCGGTCGCCTGGCCGAACGGGCCCCAGACCGAGTTCATCGCCGGGATGTTCGGCATCGGCTTGCCGTCGACGCCTGCCTCGTACCAGGCCTTGACGTCGGGGTCACTGGCGGACACCTCGTCGTAGGCCTCCTTGAGGGCCGGCGGACGCTTGCCGACCTCGAAGAGGGCCAGCTGGACGTCCTTGCGGGGGATGTAGTTCGTGACGAACTCCTGCGCGAGGGCAGCGTTCTTGGCCTTGCTCGAGACGTAGAACATCTGCACACCGAGGAACGGCTGCATGGCGCCACCACCGGTGAGGCTGGGCAGCGGGGCGATGCCGTAGTTGATGCCGGCGTCCTTGGCCTTGGCGACGCTCCACGGACCGGAGATCATGAACGGCGCGGCCTTCGTGTCGAAGAGCGCGTCCTGGTTCGTGTCGTCGACGTTGGTCGAGAGGACCTTCTTCTTGCCGAGGTCGGCGAGGACTTCGCCACCCTTGACGGAGCCCGCGCTGTTGACGATCAGCTTGTTGGGGTCGTAGTCGCCGTTGGGCTTCGTGCCGAAGATGCCGCCCTCGGGGAAGGCCGAGAGGTACGGGTAGGCGAAGTACGCGTTGCCGACCTTGGAGACGAACTGCGACAGGACCTGCTTGGCCTTGCCCTCCTTGACGAGCTTCTCGCCGGTGGCGACGAGCTCGTCCATGGTCTTGGGCGGGTTCGGGACGAGGTCCTTGTTGTACATGAGGCCGATGTTCTCGACGGCATACGGGACGCCGTAGGACTGGCCGTTGAACTTCGTGGCGGCGATCGCCGTCGGGAGGAACTTGGACGCGACGTCCGCGCTCAGGTTGACCGGGGCGACCGTCGAGTTCTGGACGAGCTCGCCGAGCCAGTCGTGGGCTCCGACGATGACGTCCGGACCCTTGCCGACCTTCGTCGCATCCTTGAACTGGGTGCGGGTGTCGGTCGCGATCTGGACCTTGACCGAGACGCCGTTCTCGGCGGCGAACTGGTCGGCGTACTTCTGCACGGCCTTGGAACGGTCGGCGTCGGTCCAGATGACGAGGTCGACGTTGGCGTCACGGACGGGAGCAGCGGTGCCGCTCGGCGTCTCGGGGGTGCCGGTCGTCGTGGCCTTGCTCGTGCCGGCGGCGCCGGTGTTGGACGGGGTGGTGGGGCTGGACCCACCGCAGGCGCTGAGGGCCAGGGCGGCAACACCCGTGACAGCAGCAGCGCCGAGGGCACGCTTGTGCATGGATTCTCCTTTGAAGCCAGGTGGCACACGCCGCCACCGGTGCCCCGGAATCTAGCAAGAAGTTGCAGACAGAGGCCACTTGCTTGCAGCAACTTTTTGCAACGTTCTGGACACGACCTCGCGGACCGGGGTCGGCGCGGGGCCGGCTCGGGCTCGGAACCGGGGCACCCCAGCACCCGGCCGGGCACGGTTCAGACATGGTCCCGGCGTGGTCCGGGGGTGGTCAACCCGCTGCGCATGGGACATGATGACGATGCCTGCTCAGCCGGGCAGGCACCTTTACAACGGATCGTCCGGCACGTTCCTGCCGGTGAAGGAAGGCAAAGAAGCCATGGCAACAGTGACGTTCGACAACGCGACGAGGCAGTACCCGGGAAACCCGGTCCCCTCCGTCGACAAGCTCAACATCGAGATCGCGGACGGGGAGTTCCTCGTCCTCGTCGGTCCCTCCGGATGTGGCAAGTCCACCTCCCTGCGCATGCTCGCCGGCCTCGAGGAGGTCAACGGCGGTCGGATCCTCATCGGTGACCGCGACGTGACGAACCTGTCCCCCAAGGACCGCGACGTCGCGATGGTGTTCCAGAACTACGCGCTCTACCCGCACATGACGGTCGCCGACAACATGGGCTTCGCGCTCAAGATCGCCGGCGTCGACAAGGGCGAGATCCGCAAGCGCGTCGAGGAGGCCGCCAAGATCCTCGACCTGACGCCCTACCTCGACCGCAAGCCGAAGGCCCTCTCCGGTGGCCAGCGCCAGCGCGTTGCCATGGGTCGCGCGATCGTGCGCTCACCCCAGGTCTTCCTCATGGACGAGCCGCTGTCCAACCTCGACGCGAAGCTCCGCGTGCAGACCCGCACGCAGATCGCCTCGCTCCAGCGCCGCCTCGGCGTCACGACGGTCTACGTCACGCACGACCAGGTCGAGGCCATGACGATGGGTGACCGCGTCGCGGTGCTGAAGGACGGCATCCTCCAGCAGTGCGACAGCCCGCGCCGCATGTACGACCACCCGGCCAACGTCTTCGTCGCCGGCTTCATCGGCTCCCCCGCCATGAACCTCATGAGCGTCCCCGTCACCGAGGGCGGCGTCGACCTGCACGGCCACACCGTGCCGATCGCGCGTGAGGACCTCTCCGGTGTCGGCAAGGACGTGACGCTGGGTGTCCGCCCCGAGGACCTCGAGCTGTCGTCGGACGCCTCGGGCATCCCCGTCACGGTCGACGTCGTCGAGGAGCTCGGCGCCGACGCCTACATCTACGGCTCGACCGAGCAGAAGCTGCTCGAGGCCACCGGCGAGAACGCCGGCGCCGTGCCGTTCATCGCACGCGTCGACGGTCGGCGCCCCCCGGAGAAGGGCGAGAAGATCTACCTCAAGCCCAAGACCGGTCACGTGCACGTCTTCAACTCGGAGTCGGGGCTGCGCGTCGGCGACTGACTCGAAGCGCCTCTGGCGCAACCAGATTGCGTATGCCGCTGGGCCGGCACCTCTCGGAGGTGCCGGCCCGGCCGCGTTGCGGCACAAGGCTGGACAAAACGCGGCGCACGGGACCGCGCAGCCCTAGGCTCCGCGTGTGACCACCTCGAGGATCGGCCGCAGCTGGCACACCCTGACGCTCGTGGTGGCCGTTGCCGCGCTCGTGCTGCAGCTGGCACTCATCCTCGGCGGCGACAACATCCTCGACTCGACCGCGGCCGCGAGCCGGCTCGAGCAGACCCGCCGCTACTTCTCCTACTTCACGATCCAGTCCAACTTCCTCGTCGCCGTGTCGATGTGGCTCATCGTCCGTGATCGCACCGAGAGCCAGCTGTTCCGGGTCGTCCGGCTCGCGTCGCTCGTCGGGATCACGGTCACCGGGATCGTCGCGGCCGTCGCGCTGCCGCCGTCGCCGAACTACACGACCGGCAGCCTGGTCTGCGACCGGCTGCTCCACGTCGTGGTCCCGGCGCTGGCCTTCATCGGCTGGGTGGCGTTCGGACCGCGTGCCAAGGTCACGCGCGAGGACCTGCTGCCCTCGCTGGTCTGGCCGGTGCTCTGGCTGGCCGCCACGCTCGCGCTCGGCCCGTTCGTCGACTGGTACCCCTACCCCTTCATCGACGTCGACCGGATCGGGCTCGGCCGCACGCTCGTCAACTGCGCCGCCATTGCCGTCCTTTTCCTGGCCCTCGGGGCCCTTGCGCTGTGGGCTGATCGACGCCTGTCGCGCGACCGTGCCACGATGAGCGCGTGACGCTCGAGATCACCACCGCCAGGCCTGAGTCCGCCCTGCTCGACCTGCCGTGGTCGACACCATTGGAGGAGTGGCCCGAGAGCTACCTCGCTGCGTTCCCCCGCGGCATCTCGCGTCACGTCGTGCGCTTCGTCAAGCTCGGTCCCCGCGTGCTCGCCGTCAAGGAGATCAAGGACGACATCGCCGACCGCGAGTACGCCATGCTGCGCAACCTGCGACGCCTCGACGTGCCGAGCGTCGAGCCGTTCGGCGTCGTGCACGGGCGCACCACCGCTGACGGTGAGCCGCTCGATGCGTGCCTCATCACGCGTCACCTGCAGTTCTCGCTGCCCTACCGCGCGCTCTACAGCCAGAACCTGCGCCCCGACACGGCCGTGCGCCTCATGGACGCGCTCGCGGTCCTGCTCGTGCGCCTGCACCTCGAGGGCTTCTGGTGGGGCGACGTCTCGCTGTCCAACACGCTCTTCCGCCGCGACGCCGGCGCCTTCGCCGCCTACCTCGTCGACGCCGAGACCGGCGAGCTGCACGCACGACTGTCCGACGGCCAGCGCGAGCACGACCTCGACATCGCGCGGGTCAACATCGCCGGC
The DNA here is from genome assembly GCF_039539425.1 of Terrabacter ginsenosidimutans. Lineage (NCBI taxonomy): Bacteria > Bacillati > Actinomycetota > Actinomycetes > Micrococcales > Intrasporangiaceae > Terrabacter > Terrabacter ginsenosidimutans. The sequence goes on from NZ_BAABDC010000001.1 coordinate 277,449, forward strand.
GAGCTGATGGACCTCGCCGCCGGTGGCTTCCTCGAGGAGCACGCCGAACCCTTCGAGGTGTCCGCGTCGGTCATCGAGCGCTACCACACGCTGTGGGACGCCCTGACGGGCACCGAGCGGTTCGAGGTCGGTGACCGCTGGCGCGTCGACGAGCGCATCCGGCGTCTCAACGAGCTGGGCTTCGACGTCGACGAGCTGTCGATGACGACCGACATCGGTGGCACCGAGATCGTCATCACGCCCAAGGTCGTCGACGCCGGGCACCACTCGCGCCGCCTGCTGCGCCTCACCGGCCTCGACGTCGGTGAGAACCAGGCCCGCCGCCTGCTCAACGACCTCGACGCCTACACCGCCGCGACCGACCGCCAGGGTGACGACGAGGAGATCGTCGCGCACGACTGGCTGGCCAAGGTCTACGAGCCGACCACGCGCGCCGTGCCGCGCGAGCTCACCGGGCGCCTCGAGCCCGCCGAGATCTTCCACGAGGTGCTCGAGCACCGGTGGTACATGAGCGAGCGTGCCGGCCACGACACGCCCCTCGAGGATGCGCTGCGCGACTACGTCGCGACGGTCCTGCCGGCCAAGCCCGAGGAGAAGGCCGTGCTCGGAGTCGACACCGAGGAGATGCCGGTCATCAGCCGGTTCGACTGAGCCGACTCCGCGGCGTGTGCCGTCAGTCCTCCTCCGCGCCCACGGTCAGCTCGTCGACGAACTCATCGGCACGCTCCGCGGCAGGGGTGGAGAGGATCTGCCCGAAGAGGACGACGATCCACAGCAGGAACGTCACGACGTGGACAGCCGTGCACCACAGGCAGATGGAGTGGATCCGGTAGAGCTCGGCCCACACGAGGTAGAGCACCATGCCGAGCCCGATCGTGAGCCACCCCAGACGCGCCAGGTCGAGCCACGCCTCGGGCCGGCGCCACACCCGCGGCAGGCAGAGCGCGAGCGTCACGACGAAGAAGACGAGACCGAGCAGTGCGACGGGCACCCCCATGAAGGTGCTCCAGGCGCTCGTCGTGACCTTGGCGCAGTCGACGACACCGCCGATGCTGCAGGCGAGGGTGGCGTTGGCGGTGAAGTGCTCGAAGGTCAGATAGGCCGAGACGAGCAGCCCGACGACGGAGAGCACGACGGACACGGGTGCGAGCCAGGCCGGCCGCCCTCTCCCGGCAGGCGGCGTCGCGGTCCCGCCCGTGGTCACGTCGTCACGCAGCGAGCTCACGCGACGTCACCGCTTGAGCAGGACGGAGGCGGACTGCACGCCCTGGCTCGTGCAGACGTTGGCCGGCTGGCCCTTGGTCTGCGAACAGATCTGCGCGGTGATCACGTTGATGGCCGGGGTGACCGTCTTGCCGATGTCGGAGGTCGGGTCCTGGATGCCGGCGATGATCTGGTCGTAGGTCTTGCCCTCGAAGGCGTTGGCGTCGACCGTCGCTCCGTCGGTGGCGTGCGTGCCGCCGTAGGTGATCCACGGGATGCCGCCGCCGGGGTTGAACTTCTGGAACAGCGCGAGGTTCTCACCGTCGAGGGTCTGCAGCGGCTTGCCATCCCGGTCCTGGGTCTCGACGGCCTGGAAGGCCACCGTGTCGCTGGTGAACTTCGCGTCCTTGAACGAGAAGGTCGGGGTGTCCGGGTGGACGTCGGTGCTCGAGCTCGTCGTCTCGGTGACACCGGTGAAGGTGCCGAAACGCGAGAGCGCACCGATGAGCGCCCAGCGCTCCATGGCACAGAACGGGCAGTACTCGGCGCCGATGTAGAGCACCTTCGGCTTGCCGTCCTGGGTCAGCGCGGTGCCACCCTGCAGCTTGGCCGGGGCCTGCGACGGAGACGGGGCGGGCGCCTTGTCGAAGAGCGTGGCCGGGAGCTTCTCGAGGGTGGCGAGCGCCGCCGCGCCTCCCCCGCTGCCTGCCGTGCTCCCAGCCGCGGGGGCGTCCTTGGGCCGGTTGGAGATGACGACGCCCAGCACCACGGCGATGACCACGACGACGACGGCCACGGACGCCGCGATGACCTGCGTGCGCTGCCGGTCCTTGCGGGCGGCCTCGGCGCGCAGCTGCGCGGCTCGGGCGGCCGTCTCGGCACGGGTGCTCTTCGCCACGATTCGTCCTTCGGTCCGGCTGCTCGGGCGCAGCGCTCAGTGTGACGCCCCACTGGTTACTACAGGGCGTAGTCGATCCGACAGCACTCTAATCGAGCACCATCTGACCAGCGTGGGAGGGCCGCTCGAAGTTCCCCGGCTCACAGGCGGGCCCGTCCTCACCGGCGGGCGGACGGCACACGTCCGGCCAGGTCCGTCAGCGGCGGCGCTGGCGGGCGATCTCGTAGAGCGTGACGCCGGTGGCGAGGCCGGCGTTGAGCGACTCGACGGCCGAGCTCATCGGGATGGAGACGATCTGGTCGCACGTCTCGCGCACCAGGCGCGAGAGGCCCTTGCCCTCGGACCCGGTGACGATGACGAGCGGCTCGGTCGCGAGCGTGAGGTCGGGCAGCTCGACGTCGCCGTCCATGTCGAGACCGAGGATGAAGAAGCCGGCCTTCTTGAACTCCTCGAGGGCTCGCGTGAGGTTGCTGGCGCGGGCCACCGGTATGCGGGCGGCCGCGCCGGCCGACGTCTTCCACGCCGACGCCGTCATGCCGACCGAGCGACGCTCGGGGACGACGACGCCGTGACCGCCGAAGGCTGCCACCGAACGCACGATCGCACCGAGGTTGCGGGGGTCGGTGATGCCGTCGAGCGCGACGACGAGCGGGATGCCGGGCATCTCGGGGTCGATGAGGTCGTTCGGGTGGGCGTACTCGTAGGGCGGCACCTGCAGTGCCATGCCCTGGTGCACGCCGCCGTCGGTGAGCCGGTCGAGCTCGCCGCGCGGCGTCTCGAGGATGGGGAGCCCGCGCTCGGTGGCGAGCTTCAGGGCCTCGCGCACCCGGTCGTCGGTGTCGATGCGGGTCGCGATGTACATCGTCGCCACCGGCACGTCGGCACGCAGGGCCTCGACGACGGAGTTGCGGCCGTAGACCATCTCGCTCGAGGCCTTGCTCCGCGACTTGCTCCGCGACTGGCCGCGGCCGGCGGCACCGGACGAGCCGCCGGCACGCTTCGCCGACGACGTGGCCCGCTTGTGCGCGGGGTGGTACTCGCGGTCGGCGGCCTTGGGGGTCGGCCCCCGGCCCTCGAGCCCGCGGCGACGCTGGCCGCCCGAGCCGACGGTCGCGCCCTTGCTGTTCTTGCGGATGGCGCCGCGCCTCTGGGAGTTGCCTGGCATGTCAGCCCTGTGCCTTCTCGGCCCCACGGGCCGCGCTGGTGGTTTCGGTGGAGTCGTGGTTCGCGTCCGTGCCGCGGCGCGCGAGCGACCACTGGGCGCCGGAGGGGGTGTCGGTGATCTCGATGCCGACGGCCGTCAGGGTGTCGCGAATCTCGTCGGCCCGGTCGAAGTCGCGCTCCTGCCGCGCGACCTGGCGGGCGTCGAGCTGGGCCCGCACGAGCGCCTCGAGCGCCAGCTCGGCGGCGGCGTCCTCGCGGCTGCCGCCCGAGCCCCAGTGCGCCGCAAGGGGGTTCACCCCGAGCACCTCGGTCATGGCCACGACGGCTCCGGCAGCCGCGAGGGCAGCCTCGTCGTCGTCCTCGTCGAGCGCGCTGTTGCCGGCGCGCACCGTGTCGTGCACGACGGCGAGCGCCCCGCTGACGCCGAGGTCGTCGTCCATCGAGGCGACGAACGAGGCCGGGAGGTCGGTGGTCGACACGGGCTCGATCGAGCCGCGCCGTGCCGCACGCTCGAGGAAGCCCTCGATGCGCTCGACGGCGCCGGCAGCCTCCTCGAGGGAGCCCTCGTGGTACTCGATCGTCGACCGGTAGTGCGCCGCGGTGAGGTAGTACCGCAGCACGATCGGCCGTGTCTGCTCGAGCAGGTGGCGCACCTCGAGGGCGTTGCCGAGCGACTTGCCCATCTTCTGGCCCCTGACCGTCACCCACGCGTTGTGGAGCCAGTAGCGGGCGAAGCCGAGACCGGCCGCGCGCGACTGCGCCTGCTCGTTCTCGTGGTGCGGGAAGCGCAGGTCGATGCCGCCGCCGTGGATGTCGAACTCGTCGCCGAGCCAGCGTCGGGCCATCGCCGAGCACTCGAGGTGCCAGCCCGGCCGGCCGGCGCCGAAGGGCGTCGGCCACGAGGCACTCTCGGGCTCCTCGGACTTGTGGCCCTTCCACAGCGCGAAGTCACGCGGGTCGCGCTTGCCGCGCGGGTCGGCGTCGTCGGCGTTCGCCATGTCGTCGAGCGACTGCCCCGTCAGGGAGCCGTACTCGGGCCAGGAGCGCACGTCGAAGTACACGTCGCCGCTGCCGTCGGGGGCGGCATACGCGTGCCCCTTCTCGACGAGGGTCTCCATCAGGGTGACCATGTCGGGCACGTGGCCGGTCGCGCGGGGCTCGTAGGTCGCCGGCTCGACGCCCAGCGCGTCGAGCGCCTGCGAGGTGAGGCGCTCGTTGCGGTAGGTCAGGGCGAACCACGGCTCACCGGCCTCGGCCGCCTTGCGCAGCACCTTGTCGTCGATGTCCGTCACGTTGCGCACGAGGGTGACGTCGTAGCCGTGGCCCGTCTCGAGCCACCGGCGCAGCACGTCGAAGGCGACGGCGAAACGGATGTGCCCGATGTGCGGCGCGCCCTGCGTCGTGAGGCCACAGATGTACATGCCGACCTTGCCCGCCTCGCGCGGCGTGAAGTCGCGCAGCTCCCGGGTTGCGGTGTCGAACAGTCGTAGGCTCACCCGCCGAAGTCTATCGGCGCGTCGCCGCGCACCCGACCAGCGACCGACGGCGTATGCCGTGTGGCGGCTGAGGGCGCGTCAGTGGCCCCGGCGGACCCACTCCTCGACGTCGGGCTTCTCGTCGGCGATCGTCGTGGCGCTCCCGTGCCCGGTGAGGACGGTCGTCTCGGGCGGGAGCGGGAGGAGCTTGTCCTTGATCGCCTCCACGATGGTCGGGAAGTCGGAGTACGACCTGCCGGTCGCGCCGGGGCCGCCCTGGAACAGCGTGTCGCCCGTGAAGACGACTCCCAGGTCACGCGCGTGGAAGCAGCACGCTCCGGGCGCGTGGCCCGGCGTGTGCAGCACGAGGAGCTCGACGTCGCCCACCTGCACGACGTCACCGTCGGCGAGGTCCTGCGTCGGGGGGACGCCCGGGTGGGTCTGGTCCCACAGCACCCGGTCGTCCGGGTGGAGCGCGACCGTCGCGCCCGGGTGGGCCGCGAGCAGCTCGGGGACGATGGTCACGTGGTCGTCGTGCGCGTGCGTGAGCAGGACGTGCGTCAGGCGACGGTCGCCGACGAGCTCGAGGATCGGGCCGGCGTCGTGCGGGGCGTCGATGACGACGCACTGGGTGTCGTCGCCGACGACCCAGACGTTGTTCTCGACCTCCCACGTGCCGCCGTCGAGGCTGAAGGTGCCCGAGGTCGTCGCGTGGTCGACGCGGACGCCACCCGGTGAGGGCTTGACCTGCTCGTACCTGCCGGGGGCGCTCACAGCTCCACCACCGAGCGCAGGACCTCGCCGGCGTGCATCTTGTCGAACGCCGCCTCGATGTCACCGAGGCCGATGCGCTCGGTCACGAAGGCGTCGAGGTCGAAGCGGCCCTGCTTGTAGAGCTCGACGAGCATCGGGAAGTCGCGGCTCGGCAGGCAGTCGCCGTACCAGCTCGACTTGAGCGCGCCGCCGCGACCGAAGATGTCGATCATCGGCAGGGTCACCTGCTGGTCCGGGGTCGGCACGCCCACGAGGACGACCGTGCCGGCGAGGTCGCGGGCGTAGAACGCCTGCTCGTAGGTCTCGGGGCGGCCGACCGCCTCGACGACGACGTCGGCGCCGTTGCCGCCGGTCAGGCTGCGGATCGCCTCCACGGCGTCCGTGCTCCTGCTGTTGACGGTGTGCGTGGCGCCGAAGTGCTTCGCCTGCTCGAGCTTGGCGTCGCTGACGTCGACGGCGATGATCGTCGTCGCGCCGGCCACCAGGGCGCCCGCGATCGCGGCGTTGCCGACACCACCGCAGCCGATGACGGCGACCGAGTCACCTCGGCCCACGCCGCCGGTGTTGACGGCCGCGCCGAAGCCGGCCATGACGCCGCAGCCGAGCAGGCCGACCGCGGCGGCGTCGGCCTCGGGCACCTTGGTGCACTGGCCGGAGGCCACGAGGGTCTTCTCGATGAAGGCGCCGATGCCGAGCGCCGGCGTCAGCTCGGTGCCGTCGGTCAGCGTCATCTTCTGCGTCGCGTTCGCGGTGTTGAAGCAGTACCACGGCTTGCCCTTGGCACAGGCGCGGCACTGGCCGCACACCGCTCGCCAGTTGAGGATGACGAAGTCGCCGGGGGCCACGTCCGTCACGCCCTCGCCGACGGCCTCGACGTAGCCTGCCGCCTCGTGCCCGAGCAGGAACGGGTAGTCGTCGTTGATGCCGCCCTCGCGGTAGTGCAGGTCCGTGTGGCACACGCCGCAGGTCTCGATCTTGACGACCGCCTCACCGGGCCCGGGGTCAGGCACGACGACGTCGACGACCTCGACGTCGGCTCCCTTGCTGCGGCTGATGACACCCTTGACGGTCTGCGGCATGACTTCTCCTGTCGATCTGCGGACGTGCGGCCACTCGGGCCTTCCTTGACCTACCCAAACGTCCCCTGGGTCCGGACGCAACGAGCCCCCGCCGGGTGTTCAGTCCCCGGCCCAGGCTCCCGTCGAGTGCTCAGTCCCCGACGGTGGCGACGACGAGGGCGGTGGCGATGGCTGCGACCCCTTCGCCGCGGCCGGTGAGCCCGAGGCCGTCGGTCGTCGTGCCACTCACCGAGACCGGGGAACCCGCGGCGGCCGACAGTGCCGCCTCGGCCTCCGCACGCCGGGTCCCGACCTTCGGGCGGTTGCCGACGACCTGGACGGCGATGTTGCCGATCTCGTAGCCGGCCGCTCGCACGAGCCGCGCGGCCTCGGCCAGCAGCGTGACCCCCGAGGCGCCGGCGAGCTCGGGGCGGGACGTGCCGAAGTGCGCCCCGAGGTCACCGATACCGGCGGCCGAGAAGATCGCGTCACAGGCGGCGTGCGCGGCGACGTCGGCGTCGGAGTGCCCCTCGAGCCCGCGCTCCCCCGGCCAGAGCAGACCGGCGACCCACAGCTCGCGGCCGGTGCCCTCCGGAGCGTAGGCGTGGACGTCGACCCCGACCCCGACGCGCGGGAGCTGCGTCACCGGGCGTCCTTCCAGTCGATCGGCCCACGGTGGATCTTGTGCGGGGCCGCCTGCGCCACCGGCTTGATCACCATCGTGTCGATGTTGACGTGCTGCGGCAGCCCGACGACGAAGCCGACGCACTCCGCGACGTCGTCGGCCACGAGCGGGCGGTCGACGTTGTCATAGACCCTGTCCGCCGCGGCCTGGTCGCCGTGCAGGCGCGTCAGGGAGAACTCTTCCGTGCGCACCATGCCGGGGCGGATGTCGACGACCCGGATGTTCTCGCCGTTCAGCTCCAGGCGCAGGGTCTCGGACACGACGGACGTGCCGTGCTTGGCCGCGACGTAGCCGCCGCCGCCCTCGTAGACACGCTCGCCGGCGATGGAGCTGATGTCGACGACGGTCGCGCGCGCCGACCGTCGGAGCAGCGGCAGCACGGCCTGGGTGACCCGGAGGGTGCCGACGACGTTGGTCGCATACATCCGCTCCCACTCCTCGGGGTCGCCGTCCTCGACGCGCGTCACGCCGAGCGCGCCGCCGGCGTTGTTGACGACGACGTCGCACCGACCCAGCGAGCCGATCCCGGTCGTGACCGACTCGGGGTCGGTGACGTCCATGACGAGCGCCCGCGCGGTGCCACCGGACCGTTCGATGCCGGCCACGACCTCGTCGAGCTTGTCCTTGCGGCGTCCGGCGACGACGACGTCGAAGCCGTCCCGCGACAGACGTCTCGCGATGGCGGCCCCGATGCCGGTGCCACCACCGGTGACGAGAGCCAGGGGTCGGGTCCGGTCAGCCGTCTGCTCGGTCGTCGCGTCGGTCACGCTGCCGAGGATAGGCAACTCCACCGGATCGAGGTATTCCGCGGTCACCTTTGACGGCCGGGACACCTCAGACGGGTGGAGGGGCAGGAGGCGAGCCGCTGTCTCGAGGTCGGCGGGAGTCGTGACCTTCAGCGCCCGGGGGTCGCCCTCGACGACGAGGACCCGCTCCCCGAGCCGCTCGACGAGGCCGGCGTCGTCGGTGGCGGCGCTCGAGACGGCGTGCGCCCGCTCGAGGACGTCGCGCCGGAAGCCCTGGGGCGTCTGCACGGCCCGCAAGGCCGCACGGTCAGGAGTCCCGACGACGAAGCCGCTCTCGTCGACCTGCTTGATGGTGTCGACCACCGGGGTCCCTGGCACGACCGCGACGGCTCCGGCCGCGACGGCGGCCACCACCCGGTCGAAGACGGCCACCGGTGTCAGGCACCGGGCGGCGTCGTGGACCAGCACGATCTCGACGTCGTCGCCGAGCACCGCCAGCCCTGCGGCGACGGAGTCGCCCCGCTCGGCCCCACCGGGCACCACGGTCACGGACGTCGCGGACCCGAGCTCACGGCATACGTCATCGGCCACGGCCTCGGCGTCACCCCGGTGCGCCACCGGGGCGACGACCACCACCTCGGACACCGCCGGGCACGAGAGAGCCCCCCGCAGGGCGTGCCCCAGCAGGGGCACCCCGGCGAGGGGCACGAACGCCTTGGGAACCGTGGCCCCCAGACGCGAACCGGAGCCGGCCGCGACGACGATGACGCCGACGCGACCGACCCCGGTCTCGTTGTTCAGGATCTCACCCGAATCAGGAAGCGAGGACCTCGTCGAGGATGGTCTCAGCCTTCTCCTCGTTGGTCTTCTCCGCGAGCGCGAGCTCGGAGACGAGGATCTGGCGGGCCTTGGCGAGCATGCGCTTCTCGCCGGCCGACAGACCGCGGTCCTGGTCACGACGCCACAGGTCACGAACGACCTCGGCGACCTTGATGACGTCACCCGACGCGAGCTTCTCGAGGTTGGCCTTGTAGCGGCGCGACCAGTTGGTCGGCTCCTCGGTGTGGGGAGTGCGCAGGACCTCGAACACCCGGTCCAGGCCCTCCTGGCCCACGACGTCGCGGACACCCACGAGGTCGCAGTTCTCGGCGGGGACTTCAATCGTCAGGTCACCCTGAGCGACCTTGAGCTTGAGGTAGAGCTTGTCCTCTCCCTTGATCGTTCGTGTGTTGATCTCTTCGATCAGTGCAGCCCCATGGTGGGGGTACACGACCGTCTCGCCGACCTTGAAAACCATCTGCTGTTTTCCCCTTTCGCGACCTCCAGATTATCACGAACCAAGGCACATAGCGATCTCAGGATCCGGCATCGTCGCAGGTCAGAGCCTTGATTGCCGACTCGGGAGCGATGATTGACGTCTTGACAGAACCCACATCGGCATGCATCACGCACCCCTCGTGACGGCCGTCCTGCGCCCTCACCGGCCCGGCCGGACGCGCGCGCCACCGACCCCGCGCTGCCGTCCCGGGGCCCGGCACGCGCACTCGCGCCGGGTGCACGGGTCCGCCGGGCGGCTCGCCGGTAGGCTGTCGCCCGTGAAGCGTCGAATCCTCGCCCCGGCCCCCGCGCGTCGCCCGTCCACCCGCCGGGTGACGACGGTGCTCGCCGGCGTGGCCCTCGCCCTCGCGACGACCGGATGCCAGGTCAACTCGCCGGTCCAGACCAACGTCGCGTACGTCCCGGCCGACGGAGTGCCGGCAGACGTGGGCCAGCTCGCGCTGCGTGACCTGGCGCTCGTCGGGGACGGCACCGGCCCCGTCGTCATCTCCGGCTCGGCCGTCAACCTCGGCGACCAGGACATGACCGTCCAGATCGCCGCCCAGGCCGACCCCAACGCGACGGCCGCCCCCACCGGCTCCGAGATCCAGCTGCGCCCGCGCGAGCAGGTCAACCTCGCGACGAAGGGCCTGCAGCTGAGCGGAGTCACGACCAAGCCGGGCGACCTCGTGCCGCTCACCATCACGTCGAGCAGCGGCGGCACCGGCGTCGTCAAGGTGCCCGTGCTCGCCCCCAAGGACTACTACTCAACGGTCACACCCGCACCGACCGGCAGCTGACCGACCCGAGCACGACGATGACCGGCCCACCACACGGGGGGCCGGTCATCTTCTCGTCGCTGCCGGGGTTCCGACGGCGTATGCCGGGTGCGCACCCCGCGTCGTCGACCTCGGGTCCGGCTCAGCCGGCCTCGAACTTGTACCCCAGGCCACGCACCGTGACGATGTGCACGGGGTTCGCGGGATCGGGCTCGATCTTGGCGCGCAGACGCTTCACGTGGACGTCGAGCGTCTTCGTGTCGCCGACGTAGTCGCTGCCCCAGACGCGGTCGATCAGCTGCATGCGCGTCAGCACCCTGCCGGAGTTGCGCAGCAGCATCTCGAGCAGCTCGAACTCCTTGAGCGGGAGCGAGGCCGACCGGCCCTGGACGCTGACGGTGTGGCGCTCGACGTCCATCCGCACCGGGCCCGCCTCGAGCGTCGCGGGGAGCAGGTCCTCCGGCTCGGCCAGACGGCGCAGCACCGCCTTGACGCGCGCGAGCAGCTCACGGCTGGAGTAGGGCTTCGTGACGTAGTCGTCTGCCCCGATCTCGAGGCCCACGACCTTGTCGATCTCGCTGTCCTTGGCCGTCAGCATGATGACCGGCACGGTCGACCGTTGCCGCAGCGCACGGCACACGTCGACGCCCGAGAGCCCGGGGAGCATGAGGTCGAGCAGGACGAGGTCGGCGCCGTTCTTGTCGAACTCGGCCAGGCCGTCGGGCCCGGTCTCGGCCACGGCGACGTCGTAGCCCTCCTTCTTCAGCAGGTAGGACAGCGGGTCGGAGAACGACACCTCGTCCTCGACGATGAGTATGCGACTCAAGACGGGCCTCTCAGGGTCTGGCAGCGGGCTGGTGGGTTGCTCAGGGAGGTCTGGGTGTCAGTGGTGTCGGTGGTGACAGGAGGTCAGGGACGTCAGGCGCTCACGGACGGGGCCTGGCCCGTGTCGTGCGGCAGGGCGGCATACGTGGTCGGCTCGGAGGGCTCGATCGCAGCGGAGGCGTTGGCGGGGGGCAGCTCGATGGTGAAGGTCGAACCGCGCCCCGGCTCGGACCAGACCGAGACGTTGCCGCCGTGGTTGTCGGCCACGTGCTTGACGATCGCGAGCCCCAGGCCCGTGCCGCCGGTGGCGCGCGAGCGGGCCGTGTCGACGCGGTAGAAACGCTCGAAGATGCGCTGCTGCTCCTCGGGCGCGATGCCGAGGCCCTGGTCGGTGACGGAGACGTCGATGACGCCGGCGCGGCCACGGCGCACCATGACGCCGACGCGGGTGCCGGTGTCGGAGTAGGCGATGGCGTTGCCGACGAGGTTGCTGATCGCGGTGGTCACGAGCTCGGCGTCGCCCCACACCTCGCAGCCCTCGTCGATCGCCGTGACGAGCTCGATGCGGTGCTCGTCGGCGATGAGCCGGCTGCGGTCGACCGCGTCGCGCGCGCACGCGCCGACGTCGATGAGCGTGGGGTCCTTGATGACGTCGGCGCCCTGCAGGCGTGACAGCTCGACGATCTCCTTGACCAGGCGGGTCAGGCGGTCGGACTCGACGCTGATCCGCCTGGCGAACCGCGCGACCGCCTCGGGGTCGTCGTGCGCGTCGAGCACCGCCTCGGCGAGGAGCGAGATGCCACCGACCGGGGTCTTCAGCTCGTGGCTGACGTTGGCGAGGAAGTCGCGTCGGATCTCCTCGACGCGGGCGGCCTTGGAGCGGTCCTCGACGAGGAGGAGCACGTGGTCGGCGCCGAGCGGCGCGACGCGGGCGGCCACGACGAGGCGGCCGTCGCCGATGCCCTTCTGCAGGGTCAGCTCGGCCTCGCGGATGACGCCGTCGCGGCGCACGGCGCGAGCGAGGTGCAGCAGCTCGGGGTGGACCAGCTCCTGGCCGCGCACGAGGCCCTGGGCGACCGCGGCCGGCGAGTTGTTGACCACGCGGTCGGAGGAGTCGACGAGGATCCCGCTCGAGCGCAGCACCGCGATGACCTCGCCGACGCCCGGCGGCAGCGGCGGCGCGGGCGGGGTCGGTGCCTCGGCTGCGGTCGAGCGGTCCGACAGGCGCACGGCGACCATCGCCAGGCCGCCCAGGGCGAGGCCGGCGATGCCACCGAGCGTTGCCGCGGTCGTCGGGTCCACGACACTCAGCGTACGCATCGGCGCGAGAGGCTCCGACCACGCGCGACGCGCTCGTGCGGTGCGTGAACCCACTGTTCACCTGAGCGTCCCCACCCATTCACGAAGCCCTGCGAGCCTCTGCACCAGCGGGACGTGTCGCCCCGTCCGTATGCCGTCCCGCGCACGTCACGTGGTGGCAGGCTGGCCCTCGTGACACCGACGGCGAGCCGCGGCGGCACGACCACCGACACGCACGACCGACAACGCACGACCGGCAACTGACAGGAAGACCATGCGCGACCAGTTCCACGAGGACCTCGACACGATCTCGGACCAGCTCGTCGAGCTGACGAGGCTCGCGGGTTCGGCCATCTCCCGCGCCACGACCGCACTGCTCGACGCCGACGTCCACCTCGCCGAGTCGGTCATCGAGGCCGACCGCAAGCTCGACGACATCCGCGTCGAGCTCGACGAGCTGTCGATCGACCTGCTCGCGCGGCAGCAGCCCGTCGCGACCGACCTGCGCATCGTCGTCACGGCGATGCACATGAGCTCGGACCTCGAGCGCATGGGCGACCTCGCGCGCCACGTCGCCAAGGTCGCCCGCCTGCGCACACCCGAGTCGGCGGTGCCGCCCGAGCTGCGCTCGCACATCCTGCAGATGGGCCAGGTCGCCGAGGCGATCGTCGCCAAGTGCGGCTCGATCATCGCGAGCAAGGACGTCGCCGCCGCCATCGCGCTCGAGAAGGACGACGACGTGATGGACGACCTCCACCGCGAGCTCTTCGCCGCGCTGCTCGACGAGAACACGTCGTGGTCGCGCAGCTCGCTCCTGGACCTCACCCTCGTCGGCCGCTACTACGAGCGGTTCGCCGACCACGCCGTGTCGGTGGCCCGGCGCGTGGTCTACCTCGTCACCGGCGAGTACGACTCCGAGGTCAGCTTCGACCACGAGGACGACGAGGACGCCGACGTCATCGCCGAGATCGAGCGCCACACCACCGCCTGACGCCCCAACCGTCGAGAGGCCACGAACCGGATCCCGGTTCGTGGCCTCTCGACGTGGTGCGTGGGGTCCGTCAGCGGCCCTGGTTGGCCACGGCCTCGGCCGCGGCCTTCGCCGCTTCGGGGTCGAGGTAGCGGCCGCCCCGGGTGACGGGACGGAACGCCTCGTCGAGCTCGTAGACGAGCGGCATACCCGTCGGGATGTTGAGGCCGGCGATGTCCTCGTCGGAGATCTCGTCGAGCGTCTTGACAAGGGCACGCAGCGAGTTGCCGTGCGCCGCGACCATGACCGTCAGACCGTCGGCGAGGTCGGTCTGGATCTCGTTCTCCCAGTAGGGCATCAGGCGGGCGACGACGTCCTTGAGGCACTCGGTCGCCGGCATCGCGGGGCCGAGCCCGGCGTAGCGGGGGTCGCCCGCCTGCGAGAACTCGTCGTCCTCGGCGATGGGCGGCGGCGGCACGTCGTAGGAACGGCGCCACAGCATGAACTGCTCCTCGCCGAACTGCTCGAGGGTCTGCTTCTTGTCCTTGCCCTGCAGCGCGCCGTAGTGGCGCTCGTTGAGGCGCCAGTCGCGCTTGACCGGGATCCAGTGCCGGTCGGCCGCATCGAGCGAGAGGTTCGCGGTCGTGATCGCACGGCGCAGCAGCGACGTGTGCACGATGTCGGGCAGGATGCCGGCCGCCTTGAGCTGCTCACCGGCGCTCACGCCCTCGGCGCGGCCCTTGTCGGTGAGGTCGACGTCGACCCAGCCGGTGAAGAGGTTCTTGGCGTTCCAGTCGCTTTCGCCATGACGGACGAGGACGAGCGTGTAGGTCATGCGGGCCAGCCTAGCGACGGCCGATCAGGCGTCCGACCCGTCGTCCAGCAGGTGTCGGAAGGCGTCGAGGTTGCGGGTGGACTCTCCGCGCGAGACGCGCCACGCCCACTCCTTCTTCATCGACCCGAGGAAGCCGAGGGCGAGGAGCTCGTTGAAGACGTCGTCGCTCGCCGACAGCACGATGCCGAAGACCTGGTCGAGGTGGTCCGCCTCCACCGCGACGGTCGGGATCTCGCCCCGCAGGTAGACGTCGCCGTCGGTGTCGATGGCGTAGGCGATGCCCTGCAGCCGGAGGTTCTTGCGCAGCAGGGCGCGGTAGAACGCCTCGTGATTCTCGTCGGGGTTGCGGATGACGAACGCGCTGAGGCTCGTCGTCCGGTCGCGCACGAGCACCGAGACGACGGTCTTGAGCTTCTTCTCACCCGGCAGCGTGACGACGTACTCCCCCGCCCGTCCGCCGAGCTCCCAGTCGAGCCCGACCGAGCCGAGGTATGCCGTGAGGCGGGCTTCCGCGGCCGCGCGCGGCGAGTCGTCTGCGGACGCGGCGACGGCGGGGTCCGCGGCGTCGACGTCCTGGCGCTCCTGCGGCTCGGCGCTCACGGGATCACCGCCGTCGGGACGCCGATGAGGCTCCGGCCCTCGTCGATGGGTGACTCGTTGGTGCCGGTGGCGCGTTCGCGGATTGCCTGCTGGTAGACCTCGAGGAGCCGGTCGGTCGTCGCGCCCCAGCCGAACTGCGAGGCATGCGCGACGGCTGCCGACCCGAGGGCGAGCCTGCGTGCGTCGTCGCGCAGCAGCGACTCGACCTCGTCGGTCCAGTCGGCGGTCGCGTGGCCGTCGACGAGGACGCCGGCGTCACCGACCGCGGTGGGCAGTCCACCGACGTGGGCAGCGACGACCGGCGTGCCGCAGGCCTGGGCCTCGATCGCGACGAGCCCGAAGGACTCCGAGTGGCTGGGCACGAGCACGAGGTCGGCGGCGCGGTACCACTGCGCGAGCACCGGGCGGGCAACCGGGGGGACGAAGCGGACGACGTCGTCGATGTCGAGGGCCCGTGCGAGCTCCTCGAGCTCGTGCGGACGGGTCAGACCGCTACCGCTCGGGCCGCCGAGGACGGCGACCGTGAGGCGCCGGCGGCGTGCCGGGTCGCGGCGCAGCAGCTCGCCGGCGACCCGGAGCAGGACGTCGGGGGCCTTGAGCGGCTGGATGCGGCCGACGAAGAGCAGCACGTCGCCGTCGAGCGGCAGGCCGAGCTCTCGGCGGGCGGCGAGCCGGTCGCCCGGGGTGAAGGTCGAGAGGTCGACGCCGGGAGGGACGACGGACACCTTGGCCGGCGGGGCGGCATACAGCTCGATGAGCTCGCGGGCCTCGTCGTCGGTGTTGGCGATGAGCCGGTCCGCCGCCTCGACGACCTGGACCTCACCGATCTCTCGGCCCCGCGGCTCTGGGGCGTCACCGTCGGCGAGGTGGAGGTTCTTGACGCGCGCCATCGTGTGCATGGTGTGCACGAGCGCGACGCGCCACCGGTCGGCCGCGAGCCAGCCGACCTGGCCCGAGAGCCAGTAGTGCGAGTGGACGAGGTCGTAGTGGTCCTCGGGGACGGAGAGCCCGGCCTGCATGATGCCGGCGGAGAAGGCGCAGAGCTGACCGGGAAGGTCCTCCTTGGCCAGCCCTTCGTACGGGCCAGCCGTCACGTGGCGCACGCGCACGCCGGGGACGAGGTCCGCCTCGACGGACGTCTCACCGGTGGTGCGGCGGGTGAAGATGTCGACCTCGACACCGCGGGCCGCCAGCTCCTTGGCGGTCTCGGCGACGTAGACGTTGAGTCCTCCCGCGTCCCCGGTGCCCGGCTGCTCCAGGGGCGAGGTGTGGACGCTGATCATCGCCACGCGTCTCGGCTCGACCGCCATCGGCATCCCTTCGTCCTGTTCTGCTGCTCGTCCCGCTCCTCCTCGACTCAACCACACCCCGGATTCGATGTATTCCGCAGTCGCTGGTGACGTCGGCGTGGGCCACCGGCGCGCGGGGGGAGGCACCTCGGGCCGATCCAGCGCGTAGCCTGCGGGTCGTGCCTTCTCGCCAGCGCCCCGTCGGCACGGTGACGCGTGGCACGACGAACCCGAACCGCCTGCGCCGCTGCGACCGGTGGATCGCGGGCCCGCAGGCATGGCGGCTCCGGCGCAGCCGCACGGCGCCCGTCGTCGTGGACCTCGGGTACGGCGCATCGCCCACGACCGCCGTCGAGCTGCACGACCGGCTGCGGCGGGTGCGCCCCGACGTGCAGGTCGTCGGCATCGAGATCGAGCCGGCCCGGGTCGCGGCCGGCAAGCCGCTCGAGCGTGACGGCCTGAGCTTCCGGCTCGGCGGTTTCGAGGTCCCTCTCGATGCGGGGGCCCGCCCGACCGTCGTGCGGGCCTTCAACGTGCTGCGGCAGTACGCCGAGGAGGAGGTGCCGGCCGCGTGGGCCCTCGTCCAGGAGCGACTGGCGCCCGACGGCCTGCTCGTCGACGGAACCTGTGACGAGATCGGTCGGCGGGCCGCCTGGGTGGCGGTCGACGCGCAGGGGCCGGTCAGCCTGACCCTCTCGCTCCGGATGGGCGGGCTGGACCGTCCGTCCGACGTCGCCGAGCGGCTGCCGAAGTCACTGATCCACCGCAACGTCCCGGGCGAACCGGTTCACGCCTTCCTGGCCGACCTCGACCGGGCCTGGGCGCGCCACGCGCCGCACTCCTCGTGGGGCGCCCGGCAGCGCTTCCTGGCCACCGTGGCCGAGGTGCGTGAGCGCTGGCCGCTGCTCGACGGTCCGTCCCGGTGGAGACTCGGTGAGCTCACCGTCGACTGGTCGGCCGTGGCCCCACGGGAGCGCTGAGCCCCCGCAGACGCACGTATGCCGCCCGGCGGGCCGGGCGGCATACGTGCGTTGACGTCGCGGTGCAGCGTGGTGCTCAGCGGACGTAGTCGTCCTCGAGGCGCTCGATGTCGCCCTCGTCGAAGTGGCCGAAGCCGACCTCGAGCAGGCGACCCGGACGGGTGCCCGAGTTGCCCATGCGGTGGATCGAGTTGCGCGGGACCCACACCGTCTCGCCCGGCTGGGCGCTCCAGGTGCGCTCGCCCACGGTGACGTCGATCGGCACGTCGAGGACCTGCCACATCTCGCCCCGGTGGTCGTGACGCTGGAGCGAGAGCCGGTGGCCCGGCTGCACCGTGATGATCTTGACGGTGACCTGCTCGTTGGAGACGAACTGCTGGAACTGCCCCCAGGGACGCTCGGCGACGAAGATGTCCTGCGCAGGGTTGCGGTCGCCGATCTCGTAGTCGTCAGGCGAGTGCGCCGGTCCCTGGCCAGGCGCCACGGCGGCGCCGGCGCGGTACTGGTCGGTCATAGGTTCCCCCATCGTCGGTGATGCCCAAGTGTGCCGCAAAGAGGCACGCTGGTGCGCCAGATGGAGCGTAGTGGGCCTACCAGCCCGAGCTCGAGCGGCCTCCGAGCCCTCGGACCTGACGCAGCGCAGGGCGGACGTCGGCGAGGTAGACGGCGGCGCCGAGGAACCCGGCCAGACCCAGCAGCCCGATCGGGTTGAACACCGAGATCGACCCGAAGAGCAGCGCCACCCCCGTGATGAGCATCCAGAAGCGCTTGGTGCGCTTGCTGGCAGCGACGTAGGCGTTGTCCGGGTGGCGCAGGGCGTCGACGAAGGCGAAGACCTCGCAGCCCAGGGCCACCACCCCGAGGACGAGGGTGACGAGGCTCTGGTAGCCGGCGTAGAGCTGCATGGAGGAAGCGTAACCCGCTCCCCCGTGAGACGGCGTCTCCCAGCCTGCTCCCAGCCCGCTCCCACCCTCGCGGGGCTGCGGGCGACCGTCTCAGGCGTCGACCACGAGCGTGACCGGGCCGTCGTTGACGAGCGAGACCTGCATCATGGCGCCGAACCGACCCTGCTCCACCTCGATGCCCCGTGCCCGGAGCGCAGCCACGAGGGCGTCGAGGACCGGCTCGGCCACCGGGCCCGGGGCGGCCGCGCTCCACGACGGTCGGCGGCCCTTGCGGGTGTCCGCGTAGAGCGTGAACTGGCTGACGACGAGCACGGGTGCGCCCGCGTCGGTCAGGCTCTGCTCGTCGCGCAGGATCCGCAGCTCGGCGATCTTGCGCGCCATCCGCTCGACCTGTTCGGGCCCGTCGTCGTGGGTGACGCCGACGAGGGCGAGCAGGCCCGGACGCGCGAGGGAACCGACGACCTCACCCTCGACCTCGACCCGGGCGCTCGTGACGCGCTGCAGCACCGCCCTCACGACTGGCTCACCGACGAGCTCACGAGCGGTTCAGACGCCGACGGCGACGACGGAGCCGACGGGCTGCCCGTGACCCAGCACCGGCTGGTGCTCGAGCACGGCGAGGACGTCGTCGCTCCCGACGCCGATGCGGCGCAGCACGGCGGCGAGCAGGACGCCGCGGGCGCGCGAGGAGCCGTCGGCGACCTTGACCGCGACTCCGCGACCGTCGGGCAGCCCCACGGCGTAGACGGCTTCGGCGCCGTCCTTGGCGACGAGGCCGTCGACGCCCCGGATGAGCGCTGTGACGTCCCGGTGGGTGCCGCCGAGGTACTCGGGGAAGTCGCGGATGGCCCGGGTGATCCTGGCCTCCGGCCCGTCCGTGGCGGCGGCGAGGCGACCGAAGGAGAGGGCCAGCGCGCTGAGCGGCACGGCGTGGATCGGGGCGCCGCACCCGTCCACGGCGACGGCACTCGGCTCGGCGCCGGTGAGCTCGCGGACGGTGTCGGCGATGGCCACCTGGAGCGGGTGGCTCGGGTCGCGGTAGGTCGTCAGGTCCCACCCGTTGACCACGCAGGTCGCGAGCATCGAGGCGTGCTTGCCCGAGCAGTTCTGCACGATCGACTGCTTGGGACGACCGCTCGCGATCCACCCGATGCGGGCCGCGTCGTCGTAGGGGTAGTCCGGGGTGTTCTGCAGGTCGGTCTCGGTCAGGCCCGCCCCCGCGAGGATCTCGCGGGCCGCCTCGACGTGGAAGTCCTCGCCGGAGTGGCTGGCGCACGCGAGCGACAGGAGGCGCCCGTCGTTCGCCAGGCCGTGGCGGACCATGGCGAGCGCCTGGAGCGGCTTGCTCGAGCTGCGAGGGAAGACAGGCCCGCTCGCGTCGCCGATCTCGAGCTCGACCGAGCCGTCGGGGGCCGTGACGACGGCCGTGCCGTGGTGGACCGACTCGACGAAGCCGGCCCGCACCACGTGCGCCACGATCGGGGCGGCGGCGAGCGCCGCGCTGACGGACGGGGACTCGGGGACGGGCGGGGGCGCGAGGTGATCGGACACGTCCCGCAGTATGCCGGAGCGACGCGCCAGGGCCGCCACCCCGGGTGGAGTGACGGCCCTGACGGCGGACGGCGCTGCAGCCGAGCTGCCGCGCCGGGGCGCGGGATCAGCTGGTCGCCGTGCCCGTCGTGCTGCCCGTGCTGCCCGTGCTGTTCGAGCCGCCCGTGCTGTTCGAGCTGGTCGTGCTGCTCGTGCTGTTCGAGCTGCTCGTCGTCGCGGCCTTCTTGGCCGGAGTGGACTTCTTGGCCGGCGTGGCCTTCTTGGCCGGCGTGGACGTCTTCGCGGCGGTCTTGGCGCTGGTGGAGGTGCTCCGGGCGGCGGCCGTGGTCTTGGCGGTCGCCTTCTTGGCCGACTTCTTGGCGGCGCGCTTGACCGGGGCGGCCTTGCGGGCCACCGTGGCGTTGGCGTCGTCGGTCGTGGCGGAGCTGCGGGCGGCGACCTTGCGGGTCGTCGTGGCCTCGACCGCGTTGTCCTTGCGCGTGGCGGCCGCCTTCTGCGCGGCCGACTTGCGGATGGCGCGCTCGTGGGCGGCCGTGCGCTTGGCCGGCACCGGGGCGGCCGCCGACTCGACGGCGTCGACCGAGGCCTCGACCTGGGAGCCGAGCTTGGAGGCGTCCTTGGCGACGACGTCCAGCAGGGTCTTGGCGACCTTCTCGCCCTCCGCGACGGCGGTCCCGGCGACGCGACGCCCACGGGTCACCGTGGCGGTGCCGCGCTCGCTGAGGTCGAAGGCGGCACGCTCGCCCTGGGCGCGCAGGTCGGTGACGACCTTCTCGCCGCGGGCAGCGGCGGCGTCGTACTGGTCCTTGGCGTTGCTCGCGATGACGAGGCCCTCGTTGAGGACGCGGGCCGGGAGGTCCTGGGCCCGCGTGACGAAGCGCTCGGCATACGTCGTCGCAAGCTTCTGGAGCTCGGCGGTGCGGTCCTGGAGCTCGGCGATGCGCTTCTGGAGGTCCTTCTGCAGCAGGTTCGCCTCCTTCTTGGCACCCTTGCGCAGGTCGGCTCCCTTGGCCTGGCGGCGGGCGACCTCGAGCTGCTCGCCGGCGGTGCGGACCGTGTCGATCGCGATGTTCGCGGCACCGACGACGGCGTAGAACGGCGTCGGGTCGACCTGGACGTCGGGCATGCGGTCCTCGACCTGGACGAGCTGGCCGCGCACGTCGGCGACAGCGGCCTCGGCCTGCTTCTGGGCGTCCTTGACGGCCTTGGTGATCTTCTTGGTCAGTGCCATCTCAGTTCTCCTTCTCGTTGAGCTCTGGGGTCGCGACAGCGGTCGTGCTGCGCGGGCGCCGGCGGGGTGCTGCCGCCGACGTAGGCGTTGGGCGTGGGACCTGTGGAGGGTCCACGGCCGCGGGCGGTGGGGCCTCGTCGGTGCCGACGAAGGACACGTAGATGTCGACGAGCACCGCGCGCTGCCGGTCGGTGAGGACCGGGTCGGCGGCGATGGCGGAGAGGACGTCGGGCACGGCGGCCGGGCCGTCGTCGGCGACCCGCTCGTCGAGGATGCCGGCCCGGACGTAGAGCGACTCGGCCGAGACCTGCAGCCCCTTGGCGATCTGCTGCAGGATCTCGGCGCTGGGGCGCTTGAGCCCACGCTCGATCTGCGACAGGTAGGGGTTGGAGACGCCGGCCATCTCGGCGAGCTGACGCAGCGACAGCTGGGCGCTCTCGCGCTGTTCGCGCAAGTAGGCCCCGAGGTCGGGAAGCGGAAGCTTGCTCATGCCTCCATTGTGCTAACTACAGCAAGCAAAATGCAAACTCTGGACAGCGTGAGACGCCCCACACCCTCGTGCGGGTGGGCTCAGCGGCTGCGCCGGTCCTTGATCGCAAGCTCCTGGCGCGCCTCGCTCGTCGTCATCGGCGGACGCTGCATCAGCGTCGCCAGCTCGGCGGCCCGCGCCACGAGCTCGCTGTTGTGCACGACGGGGCGGCCCTTGGCATACACGAGGTTGTCCTCCATGCCAACCCGCAGGTGGCCGCCGGCCGAGAGCGCCGCGGCCACGATCGGCAGGTGCGCGCGACCGATGCCGGTGGCCGACCAGCTCGTCACCTCCGGCGGCAGCATCGCGACCCCAGCGAGAAGGGCCTGCGGCGTGCCCGGCATCGAGCCCGGCACCCCGGTGACGAAGTCGACGTGGACCCTGCCGCCGAAGGGGAGGCCGCACTCGTCGATGAGGCGGCGCAGCGCGTGCACGTGCCCCAGCTCGAAGAGCTCGAACTCCGGCACGACCTCGCGTTCCTGCGCCTGCCGGTAGAGCTCGACCATGAAGCCCCAGGGGTTGAGGAAGACCCCGTCGCCGAAGTTCGTCGTGCCGCACGTGAGCGAGCACGAGTCGGGGTCCGCGTCGAGGACCGTGAGGCGCAGGTCGAGCGGGTCGGTGACGGCTCCACCGGTCGAGAGCTGGACGACGAGGTCGGTGGCCTCGCGCACCCCGTCGACGGCCTCCTTGAGGAGGGCGGGGTCGAGCGTCGGCTGGTGCTGCCGGTCGCGCACGTGGATGTGGATGAGGGCGGCACCGGCACGCTCGCACGCGACGGCGGTCTCGACGAGCTCCTCGGGCGTCGTCGGCAGCGCCGGCACGTCCGCCTTGGCTGTCTCGGCGCCCGTGGGCGCGATGGTGATCAGCGTGCTCGCGGCGCTGCGTGCGGGGCTCATGCGGCTCATCCTGCCAGCGCGGCGGCTCCGCCTCAGGTCAAGGAGCGACGATGACCGTCTGCGCGGCGGAGAGGTCGTCGACGAGCAGCTCGAGCGTCGGGTCGGTGTTGCGCTTGATCACCGCGAGCGCGATGGGTCCGTCGACGTGGTGGCGCGCGACGGAGGTGACCCGGCCGACGACGCGGTCACCGGCGCGGACCTCGCTCCCCTGCTCCGGCAGGACGTGCCCGGAGCCGTCGAGGTGGAGGAAGACGAGGCGACGCGGTGGTCGCCCGAGGTTGTGGACGCGCGCCACGGTCTCCTGGCCCCGGTAGCAGCCCTTGTGCAGGTGCACGGCCGTGCGCAGCCAGTCGAGCTCGTGGACGATCGTGCGGTGGTCGGTCTCGAGGCCGAGACGCGGGCGCCAGGCGGCGACGCGGAGGGCCTCCGCGGCCCAGAGGCCAGCGAGCGGCCGGTCCCCCACGGCCGCAACGAGATCGGCACGCGGGACGAGGACCTCGCGCCAGGCGCGCTCGGTGCCCGGGTGGCCGTCGACGGGGCCGTAGGCCGTCGTGTCGCCGACGAGGTCGGGCCACGGGTCGCGCCACGCGAGCGGCTCACCGTCGATCGACTCGCTCGCGTGCGGCTCGCCGAGGACGGCCCAGCCGTCGGTGACGAGGGCGACCTCGACCCGGAGCATGAAGCGCATCCTGTCGAGCCAGTCGGCAAGCGCCTGGCCGGCCCCGGGCTCGGTCGTGATCCACGTCGTCACGCCGTCGTCGACGACGTGGAGGGAGTGTTCGACGTGGCCCTTGGGCGAGAGCACCAGGGCCTCGCGCGACTGGCGCGGCTCGAGACCAAGGAGGTGCTGCGTCGTCAGCGAGTGGAGCCAGCTGAGCCGGTCGGGACCGGTGACGGTGACGACGTCACGGTTGGAGAGGTCGACGACGGCGAGACCCTCCTCGAGGAGGCGCTGCTCGCGCATCGGGTCGCCGTAGTGGACGGCGACAGGAGCCTCGAGACCCTCGCCCGCGACAGCCCCCGGTCGGGACAGCAGACGGCTCGGGGCCGTCGTCGGAAGGGTGGGCAGCTCCACGTCGCTCATGCTGGGTGGAACGCTCACGGCATACGCCTCATTCCGATGTCACGGGGTGGGTCACTCGACGCGCTTGAGGGTGGCCGACACGTGGCTCTGGAGCTCCTGCCCCACGGCCGCCATGTCCATGACCCACAGCAGGTTGGACTCGACGAGACCGTACATGCGCGTGGCCGCGTTGTACTCCTTGGCGCCCGGCGCGCGCAGGACGCCGTCGGTCTTGAGCTGGATCTTGGCCGGTTCGATCTTGCCGTAGTAGAGCTCGAGGATGCCGGTGGGGTGCGCGAGGAGCAGCTCGACCTCGCCGTTGTCGAGCGGGCGCCAGAAGCCGGACTCGACAGCGGCCGGGCGCACCTTGGCGCCGTTCTCGGAGTCGAGGATCCAGGCACGGCTCTCCCACTTGAGGAAGCCTCGCCCGTCGTGGGTCACCTCGACCTCCTGGCCGAAGTGAGCCGACTCGATCGTGGGGTAGCCCACGACCCCGGCACCCTCCCAGCGTCCGATGAGCCACGCGAGGGGTCGCAGCGGCTCCGGGATGTCCTGGTCGAGGTTGAACATGCGCCCGATCGTAGCCTGATCCCATGGACTCCCCCGCACGCTCACTCGTCGTCAAGGTCACCGCCGGCACCGAGGCCCCGGAGCGCCTCTCGCAGGCCTTCACGGTCGCCGCGACGGCCGTCGCGAGCGGCGTCGACGTCTCGCTGTGGCTCACGGGCGAGTCGACGTGGATGGCCGTCCCGGGGCGGGCCGAGGAGTTCGAGCTGCCGTATGCCGCGCCGCTCGTCGACCTCCGTGACGCCGTCCTCTCGGGTGGCCGGCTCACCGTCTGCACCCAGTGCGCGGCGCGGCGCGAGCTGACCGAGGACCAGCTCGTGGCGGGTGCGGTGATCAAGGGCGCGGCCGTGTTCGTCGAGGAGGTCACGGCGCCGGGCGTCCAGGCCCTCGTCTACTGACCGCCCTTCCCGACCGGGTGGAGTCAGGTGAGGACGGCGAAGAGGTGGACGACGGCGCCGACCACGAGCACCGAGCCCACGCCCGCGCCCACCTGCCCACGGACCGTCAGCATGGCCGGCTGCAGCGCGAGCACGCGGCGGAACGACCACGACACGGTCCCGGTCGCGGCACCGATGCCGAGCGCCTCCAGCGTGCCGACCTCGGCGAAACGTGACGCAGCGATGACCGCGGCGAGCACGGATGCCGCGAGCGCGACGAACCCGAGCAGGGGCGCCGCGACCCGGACACCGGAGAGCAGGTCGGTGACCACGGCGGCAGCGACAGCCGCCATCGCCACCACGGCGACGGCCTGCCCACGGTCGGTGTCGGCGGCGACGACGGCGGTCGTGCCCGATGCGATGACGACCAGACCCCCGAACGACGAGAGCAGGGTGAGGACGAGCCCCTCGCGACCGGAGCGCCGGACGAGCTGACCTGCGAAGGCGAGGACGATTCCGAAGGCCACCGCGGCCGGGACCCACAGCAGGTCCTCGCGCAGGGCGCTCAGCACGATGGCCACGGCTGCGACGGCGAGGACGACCGTCGTCGCGGTCGGCGTCCAGGACCCGCTGAGCAGCGGCCACCCCCAGGCCACCGCGAGGGACAGCACGAGCGTCACCCCCAGCGTCGCGGCATACCCCGAGTCCTGGGCCGCGAGCAGGGCCACGGCGGCGACGAGGGTCGCGACGACGCTGACCCAGCGGATCCGATCTGCGGCCACGGGCGAGAGCGGGAGGTGCAGCGAGCCGGCAGCCATCGAAGGGCCCGAGGGGCCGGAGGCGTCGGGGCCGGGCCGGCTCAGGGCCGCATTGTCCTCAGGCACGGGGGCCATTGTGCATCACCCGCCGGCGAAGGGCGGCAGCACCTCGACGGTGCCACCACCGGGCACCGGCTCGTCGCGGGTCACGGAACGCCCGTCGAGCAGGAAGGTCGCCACCGCCGCGACGCGGGCGAGGTCCGGGTGCGCGGCGACGGCAGCGTCGACGACCTCCCGCACGGTCGCGCCCGTTAGCGTCTCGCTGTCGGTGCCTGCCGCGGCCCGGGCCGCTGCCCAGTAGCGCACCGTGACGGTCGTGCGCGTCGCGACGGTCGGCCCGGCGGTCGGGACCGTGCTCGGCTCGGGTGCACTCGGTGCCATCTCACTCCGTCTCATCGTTGACGCGGTCCGGTTCGCAGATGACCAGTCTCGCCTATCCTGCATGAGATGGCCCGCCTGCTGCTGCTCACCAACGCGCTCGCCCCGAGCGCCGAGGTGCTGCCTGCCCTCGGACTGCTGAGCCACACGGTGCGGATCCTCCCCGCCGAGGCCACCGCGCTCGTGGACTCGCCCGACTGCGACGTCGTCATCGTCGATGCGCGACGGGAGCTGGCGAGCGCGCGCTCCCTGTGCCGGGTGCTGCGCACCACCGGGATCGGCACCCCGCTGCTGGCCGTCCTCACCGAGGGCGGCCTCGCTGGTCTCACGGCCGAGTGGGGTCTCGACGACGTGCTCCTCGACTCCGCGGGTCCGGCCGAGGTCGACGCGCGGCTGCGCCTCGCCATGACCAAGGGCCAGGACGACGACGCCGACCTCGACATGCCGATCACCTCGGGCGAGCTCGTCATCGACGAGTCGTCCTACTCCGCGAAGTTCCGGGGCCACCCGCTCGACCTGACCTACAAGGAGTTCGAGCTCATCAAGTACCTCGCGCAGCACCCCGGCCGCGTCTTCACACGGGCCCAGCTGCTGCAGGAGGTCTGGGGCTACGACTACTACGGGGGCACCCGCACGGTCGACGTGCACGTGCGGCGCCTGCGGGCCAAGCTCGGGCCCGACCACGAGACCCTCATCGGCACGGTCCGCAACGTCGGTTACCGCCTCGTTCCCGACCGCGCCGAGGCCCCGGCGGGCGAGCCCGCCGACGCCTGACTCCCGTCCTGGTCCCGGGCACGGGCGTGGCCCGGACCCACAGGGAGTCCGGGCCACGCGTCGGGCGTTCGCCTCGTCAGGGCACGACGGTGATGCGCGTGGCGGGAGCAGGCGAGTAGTTCGCGTTCTCCGGCTTGGCGAGGTAGTTCGCGAAGGCGTCGATGTCGAGCCCACCGAAGTACTTGGTCGTGCCGCCCTGGAAGGCGGGGAAGTTGTCGCCACCGTCGGACAGGAAGTTGTTCGTGACGATGCGGTAGGACGCCGTCTTGCTGACCGGCGTGCCGTTGATCGCGACGGTGCCGTCGACGACCTGCTGGGTCGCGGTGCTCCACGTGTAGGTGAAGCCCTTGTTGACCTGGAGCATCTTGGCCTGCGACCCGGCGTTCTTGCCGGTCCGCTGCTGGTTGAGGACGTCGTAGATCTGCTGGCCCGTGAGGTTCATCGACACGAGGTAGTTGTTGAACGGCTGGACGTTGAACGCCTCCTCGTACGTCACGGCGCCGGGCGCCTCCCCGTACTTCGAGTTGGCGTAGCTGAGGTCGCTCCGGATGCCGCCGGGGTTCATGAAGGCGACGACCGGCGTCTGGCCGCCCGTGACGACCGACGGGTCGGCCAGCTGGGCGTCGGCGATGAGGTCACCGAGAGGTGACTCCCCCGCGGCACTCTGGGTCCGCACGATGTCGGTCGAGATCGAGCCGATGATCTTGCTCGCGATCGCCTTGACGAGATCCTTGTACTTCGCGATGAGCGCGGTCTCGGTGGGGTCCGCGGCGACGGTGCGCGTCACGAGCTTGTTGGCCGAGTCGGCCTCGGTGGGACGGACGATGTCGGACGTGCGACGGTCGTAGGTGACCTCGGTGTCGTTGTAGAGGCGTCCGAACGAGGAGGCCGACGTCACGAGACGCGGGACGCCGTTCGAGTCGGGGATCGCGCACACGTACGGCTGGTGGGTGTGACCCGAGATGACCATGTCGATGGCGGGGTCGAGGTTCTTGACGATCGGGATGATCGGCGAGTCGGCCGACAGCGAGCCGCCGCCCTTGCACGTGAAGTCGTACGGGGTGTTGGCCGGCGGGGTGCCGCCCTGGTGCACGAGCACGACGATGGCGTTGACGCCCTGCTCCTTGAGGACGGGCACGAGCGCGTTGGCGGTCTGCACCTCGTCCTTGAACTCGAGACCGGCGACGCCGGAGGCGGTGACGATGGTCGGCGTGTCCTTGAGGGTCATGCCGATGAAGCCGATCTTGGCGCCGTTGAAGTTCTTGACCCAGTAGGGCGGCAGGATCGTCTTGCCGGTGGCCTTCTCGACGACGTTGGCGGCGAGGTACTGGAACTTCGCACCGGTGAAGGTGCCGGCGGGGCAGGAGTTCTGGTTGTTGGCGCCGTCACCGTCGTCGATGCAGCCGCCGCTCTGGAGGCGCTGCAGCTCCTTGTAGCCCTCGTCGAACTCGTGGTTGCCGACGGACGTGGCCTCGAGGCCGAGGCTGTTGAGCGCCTCGACCGTCGGCTCGTCGTGGAAGGCCGCCGACAGCAGGGGGGAGGCACCGACCATGTCGCCCGCGGCGACCGTGACGGTGTTGGCGTGGCCGACGCGGGCCGCCTTGAGATGCGTAGCGAGGTACTCGACGCCGCCGACGTCAGTGGTCTGCGACGAGGCGGGACCGGTCTGGAGGCGGCCGCTGGAGCCGCTCGGCGGCTCCAGGTTCCCGTGGAAGTCGTTGAACGACAGGATCTGGATCGGGAACTGGGTCTTGCCCGGGGCCTTGCTCGTGTCGGGCCCTGCGGTGGGTGCGGCGAGGGCCGGTGCCGCGAGGGCCGCGGCGCAGATCCCTGCGACGGCGACGCCCGTGAGGCGGCGGGTGGTACGGGACATGTGTCTCCCCTTGATCAGCGGTGTGAATCGCGTGCCCGTCGGCACCCACGGAGGCTAGTGCCCGGCGGGCGCCCAGAGGGGCTTGCTGCGGAACGAGTTGGTGAACTGCTGGCACTGGGCTCGAACCGGCCGTGACCGGTGTCGTGAGTCGCGGTGCAGGGCCCCCGTGCCCTGAGACCGGACCCTAGTCGGGACGGGCGACGAGCGGGAGGCCTTCGGGGTCGCTGTGGTGGAATCGCGGTATGCCGCGCCCGAACGTCGCCCTGCGCGACGCCACAAACCCGCTCACTCCGGACGAGTCCGACGCCGTCCTCGCGCTGGCCTCGGAGGCCGCGGCCGTCGACGGGTCCCAGGCCCTGTCCGAGCAGTTCCGGCTCTCCGTGCGCGCCCGCGAGCACGACAGGGTCGACCACCTGCTCGCGACCGGCCCCGGCGGCGAGCTCGTCGGCTACGCCCAGTCCCGTACGGGCGACGGGCCTCCGTCAGGCGAGCTCGTCGTGGCTCCTGCCGCCCGCCGCTCGGGCGTCGGCAGCACGCTGCTCGCCAGCCTGCCGGACGGCATACGGCTGTGGAGCCACGCGACGGGCGCTGCCGCCGACGCCGCCGCGGCGTTCGCCCGGGCCAACGGGCTCGTGGCGGTGCGCTCGCTCCACGTCATGGGGCGCTCGCTGCGCGACGGACCCGCGTGGCCCTCGGCCTCGCTCGACCCGAGGTATGCCGTCCGCTCCTTCGAGCCCGGACGTGACGAGGACGCCTGGCTGGCCCTCAACGCCGCGGCCTTCGCGCACCACCCGGAGCAGGGGTCGCTGCGTCGGGCCGACCTCGACCAGCGCACGGCGGAGCCGTGGTGGGACCCGGCGGGCCTCATCCTCGTCGTCGAGGCGGACGACCCCGACGTCATCGCCGCCTCGCACTGGACCAAGGTCGACCCGCCGGGCGGTGACGTCGGCGAGGTCTACGTGGTGGCGGTCTCCCCCGACCGCCAGGGCCAGGGGCTGGGCCGCGCCGTCACCGTCCTCGGCCTCGACCACCTGCGCTCCCTCGGGCTCGACCGGGTCGTGCTCTACGTCGACGAGGACAACGTCGCCGCCGTGCGCACCTATGCCGCCCTGGGTTTCGTCGACGTCGAGGTGCACCGGCAGTACGCGCGCGAGACCCCGCGCGGACCCTCCGCTCCCGCCTCCCTCGGCTGAGACGAGTTCACCCTCGGTCCACCTTTCGGTGACACCATGGGCGCATGAGCACCGGCAGCCTCACCAGCCCAGACCTCGACCAGCCGGACACCCCGACCGCACCCACGGCACCCACGGCGCCCACGGCATCGACGGCGGACGGCCCTGACGCGGGAACCGAGGAGGCGACGAGCGAGGCGGCCGAGGTCAGCTCGTTCACCAGCACCGTCCCGACCCGGCGCGTCCCCGCACGGGCACCCAACGGGCGCTTCGTCGGGGCGGGCGCGCAGGGCGAGACCGAGGACGACCTGCCGGCCGACCGCTACCTCGAGCGCGAGCTGTCGTGGCTGCAGTTCAACGAGCGGGTGCTCCAGCTCGCCATGGACCCGGCGGTGCCGCTGCTCGAGCGCACCCGCTTCCTCGCGATCTTCGCGAACAACCTCGACGAGTACTTCATGGTGCGCGTCGCCGGCCTCAAGCGCCGCATCGCCACGGGGCTCGCCGTGCGCACCGCGGCCGGACTCGAGCCCCGCGAGCTCATCGAGCGCATCGCCCGCCTGGCGCACGAGCTGATGCAGCAGCACGCCGGGGTCTTCCAGCACGACGTGCGCCCGTCCCTGGAGGACGAAGGCATCACCGTCGTGCGCTGGGACGACCTCGACGAGGACGACCGGGAGCCGCTGCACTACTTCTTCGCCGACCGCGTCTTCCCGGTGCTGACGCCGCTCGCCGTCGACCCGGCCCACCCGTTCCCCTACATCTCGGGCCTGTCGCTCAACCTGGCCGTGCTGCTCCAGAACCCCAAGACGGGCAGCGAGCACTTCGCCCGCGTCAAGGTGCCGCCGAGCCTGCCGCGCTTCATCCGGGTCGAGGAGGACCTCGACGCCGACGTCGAGCGCAAGCGCTTCGTGCCGCTCGAGGACGTCATCGCCAGCCACCTCGACCAGCTCTTCCCGGGCATGCTCGTCCAGGAGCACTTCAGCTTCAGGGTGACGCGCAACGAGGACCTCGAGGTGGAGGAGGACGACGCCGAGAACCTCCTCACCGCCCTCGAGAAGGAGCTGACCCGCCGCCGCTTCGGCCCGCCGATCCGGCTCGAGGTCGAGGACGACATCGACCCCAAGGTCCTCGACATGCTGGCCCGCGAGCTGCAGATCAGCGACCGGGAGATCTACCGGCTGCCCACCCCGCTCGACCTGCGGGGCCTGTTCACCATCGCCGACGTCGACCGCAGCGACCTCGAGTTCCCGAAGTTCTTCCCGCGCACCCACCCGGACTTCGCCCCGACCGAGAGCGCCAAGGCCATCGACCTGCTCACGGCCGTACGACAGAAGGACGTGCTCGTCCAGCACCCCTACAACTCGTTCTCCACGTCGGTACAGGCCTTCATCGAGCAGGCCGCGAACGACCCGAAGGTCCTGGCGATCAAGCAGACGCTCTACCGCACCTCGGGTGACTCGCCGATCATCGACGCCCTCATCGACGCCGCCGAGGCCGGCAAGCAGGTGCTCGCCGTCGTCGAGATCAAGGCCCGCTTCGACGAGGTCAACAACATCTCCTGGGCCCGCAAGCTCGAGGAGGCGGGCGTCCACGTCGTCTACGGCGTCGTCGGCCTCAAGACCCACGCGAAGCTGTGTCTCGTCGTGCGCCAGGAGTCCGAGGGGCTCGTGCGCTACTGCCACATCGGCACCGGCAACTACAACCCCAAGACCGCCCGCGTCTACGAGGACTTCGGCCTCTTCACGACCGACCCCCAGGTCGGCGAGGACCTGTCGCGGCTCTTCAACCTCCTCTCGGGCTTCGCGCCCAGGAGCAAGTTCAAGCGCCTGCTCGTCGCGCCCCGGTCGGTGCGGTCGGGCCTCATCGACCTCATCGACGAGGAGGCGGAGCTGCACGAGTCGCGCCGGGAGGGCGCGCCGGCCGGCCGCATCGTCATCAAGGCCAACTCGATCGTCGACGAGGCGCTCATCGACGCGCTCTACCGGGCCAGCATCGCCGGCGTCCGCGTCGACATCTGGGTGCGCGGCATCTGCGCGATCCGACCCGGCGTCGAGGGGCTCTCCGAGAACATCCGGGTCCGCTCGATCCTCGGGCGCTTCCTCGAGCACTCCCGGGTCTTCTGGTTCGACCACGGCGGCGACCCGCAGGTCTACATCGGCAGCGCCGACATGATGCACCGCAACCTCGACCGGCGAGTCGAGGCGCTCGTGCGCATCACCGACCCCGGGCACGTCCTCGAGCTGGCCGACCTCATCGACCTCGCCTTCGCCGAGACGACGTCGCGATGGGACCTCGGGTCCGACGGCCGGTGGGTGCGCCACCACCAGTCCGACGCCGGCGAGCCGCTGGACGACCTGCAGGAGAAGCTGATCGAGCGACACGACAAGCGACGCCGCAAGGCGCGGCGGCGCTGACCGGCATACCACCACCTCATCAGGCAGACTGACGCCTGTGTCCTCAGTGATCCCCGCCGCCGGCACGCTGCCCTGGCGCCGACGCGACGGACGTCTCGAGGTCGCCCTCGTGCACCGGCCGAAGTACGACGACTGGTCCTGGGCCAAGGGCAAGCTCGACCCCGGTGAGCACCCCTGCGTCGCGGCGGTGCGCGAGACCCTCGAGGAGACCGGTCTCGTCGTGCGGCTCGGCGTGCCGCTCCCGTCGGCGGAGTACCCCGTGCTCGACCCCACCGGCGGTCCGGCCACCAAGCAGGTGCACTACTGGTCGGCCCGGGTCACCGGCGGCACCGGGGCGCTCGAGCACGAGATCGACGAGGTCGCCTGGGTCGACGTCCGCACGGCCCACGACCGCCTCGACTACGCCCGGGACCGCGAGCAGCTGCTCGCGCTCATCCGTGCCGAGCGCGCCGACGAGCTGCGCTCGTGGCCGATCGCGTTCGTGCGCCATGCCAAGGCGACACCGCGCGGCCGGTGGAGCGGCGACGACCGGCGACGCCCCCTCGACGCCGTCGGCCGGTCCCAGGCGTCAGCCGTCTCCGCGGTCCTCGGCGCCTACGGCGTCACCCGCGTCGTGTCCTCGTCGTCCACCCGCTGCGTCGCGACCGTCGAGCCGTATGCCGTCGCGCACGGACTGCGCCTGCGCACCCGCGACGTGCTCTCCGAGGAGGGCTTCGCCGAGAGCGAGGTCGGAGCCGTCGCCCAGGTCCGGCGCCTGCTCGAGCGCGGCGACCCCGCGGCGCTGTGCAGCCACGGGCCGGTGCTCCCGACGCTGCTCGGCCTGCTCCAGGCCCGGGTGGTCCACTCCCCCGAGCGCGGCGAGGTCGTGGCCGAGCACCTTCGAGCCGCCGCCGACGAGTCGATGCACAAGGGCGAGGTGCTCGTGTGCCACCTCGTCGGACGCGGCGAGGACGCGCGCGTCGTCGACGTCGAGCGCATCGACACCTGACCCTGCTCGGCCCTCACCGGCGCACGGGCCGCCACGCGCGGGCACGCGCGGGCACGCCCGGGCACGCACGGGCACGCACGGGCACGGCCCGAACCCTTCATCGTGAGCCGGACCGGGCACCGTCGCATCCCGAGGTGGGCCCGCACCCCAAGACGTCGCCCCTCGTTCACCCTGCGTTAACCGCACGTGGACCGCTGGTCATCCTGCGCACCTATGTTCGCCGTGGATCACCATCCAGCACCGTCGCTCGGATCTGACCGGACGACCACCCAGGAACACCCCATCGAGAGGGATCACACTCGTGTCTGTTTCGCGTATCAGCGCTCTCGGCGCCATCGCCCTGTCCGGCGCTCTTGCGCTCTCGGCCTGCGCGTCCGAGAACAACGGCGCCACTCCCGGCGCGGGCTCCACCGCGGGCGGTTCGACCGCCGCGGGCGACTGCTTCAGCGGGGACCTCAAGGCCGAGGGCTCCTCGGCGCAGAAGAACGCCATCGACGAGGCCATCAAGGCCTACCAGACGGCCTGCGCCGACGCCAACATCGACTACCAGCCCACCGGTTCCGGTGCCGGCATCAAGCAGTTCATCGCCAAGCAGGTCGACTTCGCCGGCTCCGACTCGGCCCTCAAGACCGAGCCCAAGGACGGCAAGGTCGAGGCCGACGACGCCAAGGCCTCGTGCGGCTCCGACGCCTGGAACCTACCCATGGTCACCGGCCCCATCGCGATCGCCTACAACGTCAAGGGTGTCGACAAGCTCGTGCTCAACGCCGAGGTCGCGGCCAAGATCTTCGACGGCAAGATCACGACGTGGAACGACCCGGCCATCGCGGCGCTCAACAAGGGCGTCACGCTGCCGTCGACGCCGATCAAGGTCTTCTTCCGCTCCGACGAGTCGGGCACGACCGAGAACTTCACGAAGTACCTCAAGGCCGCCGCCCCCGACGCCTGGTCCTACGACACCGGCAAGAAGTGGACCGGCAAGGGCGAGGGCAAGGAGAAGTCGGCCGGTGTGGCCACCGCGACGAAGGGCCAGGACGGCGGCATCACCTACGTCGAGCTCTCCTACGCCCAGCAGAACCAGCTCCCGATGGCCCAGATCGACACCGGCTCCGGCCCCGTCGAGCTGACCGCCGAGTCCGCGGGCAAGACGATCGCCACCGCCAAGCAGACCGGCAGCGGCAACAACCTCGCGCTCAAGATCGACTACGCCACCAAGGAGGCCGGGGCCTACCCGATCGTCCTCGTGACGTACGAGATCGTCTGCTCGAAGTACGCCGACGCCGAGACGGGCAAGAAGGTCAAGAGCTTCCTCAAGACCTTCGCCTCGGACGAGGTCCAGAAGGGTCTCCAGGGCATCGGCTACGCCCCCCTGCCGGCCGAGGTCGCGACCAAGGTCCAGACCGCGGTCGACGCGATCTCCTGATCCACCGCCCGAGCCGGTCGGAGCGATCCGGCCGGGTCGACCACGCAGGGGTGGGCGCCGCAACCGGCGTCCGCCCCTGCGCCAGTACCACCCGAACGAAGGAAGAGGCCTCCACGTGTCCACAGTGACCGGCGTGTCCGCCGCGGACCAGGTTCCCGGGCCCGACGGGCAGCAGCCCCTGCAGGGCGACCGGGCATCCACCGGCCGTTTCGGCGACCGGCTCTTCGGCGGCGCCGCGACGGTGTCCGGCATCATCGTCATCGCCCTCGTCACCCTCATCGCGGTCTTCCTCATCGTGCAGGCCGTGCCCGCCCTGATGAACAACTCGGCGAGCTTCTTCACGAGCCGGGTCTGGGCCCCGGGCGGCGAGCAGCCCGCCTTCGGCATCCTCGAGTTCCTCTGGACCACGGTGACCGCCTCGACCATCGCGATGCTCGTCGCGGTCCCGGTCGGTGTCGCCGTCGCGCTGTTCATCACGCAGTACGCGCCCACCTGGATGCGCCGCCCGGCCGCCAGCCTCGTCGACCTCCTCGCGGCCGTGCCGTCGATCGTCTACGGCCTCTGGGGCCTCATCGCCTTCGCGCCGGTCTTCAAGCCGGTGCAGGGCTGGATCGAGAGCGCCCTCGGCTGGTTCCCCCTCTTCGCGCCCACCGGCATCAGCGGCGGCACGATCTTCTTCATCGGCATCGTGCTCGCCATCATGGTGCTGCCGATCGTCACGGCGCTCTCGCGCGAGGTCTTCGACCAGACGCCGACGGCGCACAAGGAGGGCGCGCTCGCCCTCGGCGCCACCCAGTGGGAGATGATCCGCACGGCCGTCCTGCCCTTCGGCCGGCCCGGCGTCATCTCCGCCTCGATGCTGGCCCTGGGCCGCGCGCTCGGCGAGACGATCGCCGTCACCTTCCTCGTGTCGGCGCTCTCCGACGGCAGCCCCTGGACATGGTCGCTCTTCAACGGCGGTGAGACCTTCGCCTCGAAGATCGCCAACAACGCGGCCGAGTTCAGCAACCCCGGCAAGACCGGTGCCTACATCGCCGCGGGCCTCGTCCTGTTCGTGCTGACGTTCGTCGTCAACAGCATCGCCCGCGTCGTCATCGAGCGCAGGAAGGCCTTCACCGAATGAGCACCGCCACCGACCGCCGCGTCCCCGACGACCGGGTGGCGCCCGCCGACCCGTCGACGCCCCCGGGTGGTCGCTCGGGTGGCGATGCGCTGTCCGAGATGAACAACCCGCACCGCGCCCGCATGGTCAAGGACGTCGTCGCGAGGATCGTCATGTGGGCCGCCTTCGCGCTGGCCATGGTGCCGCTCGTGTGGATCCTCGGCACCGTCATCGCCAAGGGCTTCCACATGCTCACCACGGCGACCTGGTGGACGGGCAACCAGCGCAACATCAACTCCGACGACTTCGGCGGCGGGGCGCGGCACGCCATCGAGGGCACCCTCCAGATGGTCGGCTTCACCGCGCTCATCGCGGTGCCGATCGGGATCCTCACGGCCGTCTACCTCGTCGAGTACGGCCGCGGCCGGCTCGCCAAGGCGATCAGCTTCACCGTCGACATCCTCTCGGGCGTGCCCTCGATCGTCGCGGCCCTCTTCATCTATGCCGTGTGGGTCACGACGTTCGGCCTGGGCCGGTCCGGCTTCGCCGCGTCCCTCGCCCTCGTGCTGCTCATGATCCCGGTGGTCGTGCGCTCGACCGAGGAGATGCTCAAGCTCGTGCCGAACGAGCTGCGCGAGGCGGCCTACGCGCTCGGTGTGCCCAAGTGGGTCACCGTCGTCAAGGTCGTGCTGCGCACGGCGTTCTCGGGCATCGTCACCGGCGTGCTCCTCGGCATCGCGCGCGTCATGGGCGAGACCGCGCCGCTGCTGATCCTCGCGCCGTACACGAAGAACTTCCAGCGGGACCTGTTCAACGGCAACTTCCCGACGCTGCCCATGATGATCAACCAGGACCGCGGCGACTTCGCGCTGGCGACCGCCGCCGAGCGCATGTGGGGAGCCGCCCTCACCCTGATCATCCTCGTCCTGCTGCTCAACCTCATCGGCCGTGTCATCGCGCACTACGGCTCGGTCAAGAAGTAAGAGAAAGCGAACCCCTAGCAATGGCAAAGCGAATCGACGTCAGCGACCTCAACGTCTACTACGGCTCCTTCAAGGCCGTCGAGGGCGTCTCCATGACGGTCGAGCCCCGTTCCGTCACGGCCTTCATCGGCCCGTCCGGCTGCGGCAAGTCGACCTTCCTGCGCACCCTCAACCGCATGCACGAGGTGATCCCCGGTGGTCGTGTCGAGGGCAAGGTCATGCTGGACGACCAGGACCTCTACGCCAGCTCGATGGACCCCGTGACCGTGCGCCGCACGATCGGCATGGTGTTCCAGCGCCCCAACCCCTTCCCGACGATGTCGATCTACGACAACGTCGCCGCGGGTCTGCGGCTCAACGGCGTCAAGAACAAGAAGACGCTCGACGGCATCGTCGAGAGCTCGCTCAAGGGCGCGAACCTCTGGAACGAGGTCAAGGACCGCCTGAGCAAGCCCGGCGCGGGCCTCTCCGGCGGCCAGCAGCAGCGCCTCTGCATCGCCCGCGCCATCGCGGTGCAGCCGCAGGTGCTCCTCATGGACGAGCCCTGCTCGGCCCTCGACCCGATCTCGACGCTGGCCATCGAGGACCTCATCAACGAGCTCAAGAACGAGTTCACGATCGTCATCGTCACGCACAACATGCAGCAGGCGGCCCGCGTCTCGGACCGGACGGCCTTCTTCAACCTCAAGGCGACCGGTGAGCCGGGCCGTCTCGTCGAGATCGGCGACACGACGCGGATCTTCAACAACCCGACCGAGCAGGCCACCGAGGACTACATCTCCGGCCGCTTCGGCTGACCCAAGCACCGCAGTCGACAAGAGCAGTTCGCCGGAGGTCCGGCGAACTGCTCTTCCGACTGTTGGGGAGTCGTGTCGGTCAGCGGAAGATGGCGGTCACGTACCAGGTGACGACGGCGACGAGACCGGCGCCGGGGAAGGTGAGGATCCAGGCCCCGACGATGTTGCCGGCGACACCCCAACGGACGGCCGAGAGACGCTTGGTGGCACCGACTCCCATGATGGATGCCGTGATGGTGTGCGTCGTCGAGATCGGTGCACCGAATGCGAGGCCGGCCACGTAGAGGATGGACGCGGCCGTCGTCTCGGCTGCGAAGCCCTGCGGCGGCGTGAGGTGGATGATCCGGCGCCCGAGGGTGCGCATGATCCGCCACCCACCGGCATACGTGCCGAGGGAGATGACGACTGCCGAGAGCAGCAGAACCCAGATCGGGACGGTGTTGCTGGTGTGAAGGCCCGAGATGTTGAGGGCGAGCAGCACGACGCCGGCGGTCTTGCCGGCATCCTGCAGGCCGTGACCGAAGGCCATCGCGGCAGCAGAGGCCGTCTGGGCCAGCCGGAAGCCACGCGTGACCCGGCCCGGGTTGGCGCGGCGGAAGAGCCAGAAGATCGCGATCATCACGAGGTAGCCCCCGACCAGCCCGACGACCGGCGAGACGATCATCGGGATGACGACCTTCTCCCAGATGACGCTCCACTTCACAGTGACGCCGGCAACCAGGGCAGCGCCGGCGAGGCCGCCGATCAGCGCATGGGAGGAGGACGACGGCAGGCCGAACCACCACGTGAGCAGGTTCCAGCCGATGGCGCCGACGAGGGCCGCGGCGACGAGCCACAGGCCGTTGACGCCCTGCGGCTGCTCGATGATGCCCGAACCGATGGTCTGGGCGACCTTCGTGCCGAAGAAGGCGCCGAAGAGGTTGGCGACCGCAGCCATGGCCAGCGCGACCCGGGGTGTCAGGGCCCGCGTCGAGACCGAGGTCGCGATCGCGTTGGCCGCGTCGTGGAAGCCGTTGGTGTAGTTGAAGCCCATGGCCAGTGCGATGACCGCAACGACCCCGAGCACGGGGATGGTCGTGTCCATCAGCGGCTCAGGACTCCTTGACCGCGATGCCCTCGACGACGTGGGCAACCTTCTCGAACGCGTCGGCGGCGTTCTCGAAGCCGTCGACGATGGCCTTGACCTTGATCAGGTTGACCGGGTCGGGCGAGTTGTTGAAGAGGGCCGCCACCATCTTGCGGTGGAGCGAGTCGGCCTGGTTCTCGAGACGGTTGATCTCGATCCAGTAGCTCTTGAGGTCCTTCATCGAGCGCAGGCGCGGCATCGCCTCGGCGGTCACCTCGGCCATGCGGGCGAGGATCTCGAACTGCTCGGCGAGACCCTCGGGGATCTCACCCATGCGGTAGAGCACGATGAGGTCGGCGGTCTCCTCGATGTAGTCCATGCAGTCGTCGAGGGACGCGGCGAGGCTGTGGATGTCCTCGCGGTCGAAGGGCGTGATGAACGAGCTGTTGACCTTGTTGATCAGCTCGTGCGTCGCATCGTCGGCGGCGTGCTCGAGGTCCTTGAGGCGGTCAGCCACGTCCTGTCGCTTCGAGGGCTCGACCTCGAGGAAGCGGGTCAGCTCCCGGGTCGCCTCGACGAGCAGTTGGGCGGAGGAGGTGAAGAGGGTGAAAAAGCTGGTGTCCTGGGGTGTGAGGCGAAAACCCACGGGGATGCTCCGGTCGATCGAGGGCTGGTCCGGGGAAGATGCTACGGGTTTGGGGACACTCCAGTGCAACCGAGCGTCAATCGGGCGTTCACCGAGGTCGGGTACGACCGCGCACGGGCCCTCGGCCGGTCCGGTCGCGGCCGCTCAGCCCGACGAGTCGGACGAGCCTGCGGCGTCGGAGCGCGTGACGCCCGTGCCGGAGGTGCCGTCGGCGGTCGGGGTCTCGGGCGGCGCCGACGTGACGTCGGCCGTGGAGCCGCCCGTGGAGACGGCTGAGTCGTCGCCCGCTGCACCCGGGACGCCGAGCAGCTCGTCGACCTCCTCCGGCGTGAAGTGGCGCGGGCTGGACGAGGCGGCGACGACGAGGTCGCTCACGAGTTCGATCTCGTCGGCAAGTGCGACATCGAGCAGGTCGCCTGACCGCTCCTCGGCGGGCGTCATGGGTTCAATCTAGCCGTCCGGTGCCCCGTGGGGGAAAGCCGCGGACGAGATTGCCCCCGGACCGTGAAGAGCCCGCACCGTTGTGGTGCCCGGCAGCGAGGAAGGTTGCGTCGGGCCGGGAGCGCCTCTCGGCACAGGGCCGCTCGAAGCGGCTGAATTTGGGACCCGGGGCTACCGCGACCCGACGCGCGTTCAAGGATAAAGCCGGCCGAACGGATCACCAAAGACGTCCCGGCGCAAGAGGCACCCGCTATGGAGCCGGCCGGCAGCCGACCGGGCGGGTGACTCCTTCAGTGGAGGTCGCCGGATCGCCACAACCGCGCGCAGACGGTGAGGTCCTCCGCCATGACGAGGACGTTGGCGGCCTGCTCGGCGGCCTCGTCTCCCGACGAGATGTCGGCGCGTCCCGCGGAGACGACGCGGCAGAAGGCAGAGGCGCGTTCGAGGGCGACGGCGAGGTCACCCTCGAAGACCCCTCGCAGCACCTCGTCGATGACCCGCCCCATCTCCTGTGGCCCGGGCGGCTCGGCCGCGCCCGCGACGGCATGGTTGGGGCCGGTGAAACGGATGCCCGCGGCATACTCCCGACTCGCCTCGTCCGGGGCGCGCTGGACCCACTCACGCAGCACGTAGAGGCGCCACAGGGCGCCCGGGAGGGAGCGGGCGGGCCGCTGCGACCACAGCTCGGCGAGGGTCGACAGTCCGATGTCGTCGACGAGGGCCACGAGCTTGCGGGTCACCGCTGGGTCGGACGCGGCCCGCCCGGCATGGACGAGCGCGAGCGCCGTCTCGTGCGCGACGTGGATCTGCTCGGTGGGGTCGTAGGCAGGACCGTGCGCCTCGAGGGCAGCCTCGCTGAAGAAGGCGGGTCGCCTCGGGGCGCGATGGTCACTCTCGCTCATCCCAGCAGGCTAGCTCCCGTCACTGACGGCGCCAGTCCGGCACGCTGCGCCTAGGGGCTCACGCCCGCCGCACCTCGACCGCGTCCGGCGCACCTTCTGACGCGGACGTGCACACGTCGCGATGGCGGATGGGAGTGTGGACGCAGTGGACGCGACGGCAGTTCGCCTGCACGACAAGCTGACCCGCGTGGCCCGTGCCTCGAGCACCGGCGGGATTGCGTATGCCGTCCGTCAGCCGACGAGGACGACGTGGAGCGTGCGGGGGCCGTGGACGCCCTCGACACGGTTCAGCTCGATGTCGCTCGTCGCCGACGGGCCGCTGATCCAGGTCGTCGGTCGGCCCGGGTCGAGCCTGCGGACGGCAGCCGGGACGTCGTCGACGACCTGGTCGGCCCGGACCACGCACACGTGGAGGTCGGGCACGAGCGTGAGCACCCGCCGCCCCTCTCCCGGGCCGTGGGAGAGCACGATCGTCCCGGTCGTCGCGATCGCCACCGTTGCCGTGGTGACCACCGCCGTGACGGCGTCGAGGTCGGTCGCGGTGAGAGCGTCGTCGCGGACCGCGCCCGGCACGGCATACGGCAGCCCGTCGGGCACGACCACGGAGGCGCCCTCGGGCAGCGCTTCGGCTAAGGCCGCGACGACGCCGTCGGGAGCGCAGCGCACGACGGTGGCGCGGTAGTCGGCGACTCGCTCGGCGAAGAGCTCGACGTCGCCCTCGCGCTCGGGCCGGGTGACCGGGGGGACGTCGACGGGGCGACGCGCGGAGCCGACGGCGTCGCGGACCGCTCTCAGGATCTCGTCGCGCGCGCTCACCGCCTGCCTCCGTCGGTGCGCTTCCACCAGGCGCGGAAGGACTCCGCCGGAGGTGTGGGCAGGTCGCGTGCGTCGGTCCACGCAGCGCCGGGGCCGGGCAGTCGACCGATCAGCCGCCGACCACCGGCGCGCCTGTCGCGATGGGTGATTCGCGAGACGGCGTCCAGGGCTCGACCCGCGAGGCCCGATGCCCGCTCGGCTGCGGCGAGCCGTCCACCCGACCCGAAGGTCGCGGCGGCCACTCGCATCGCGAGGGCCTCGGGCTTGGGCACGCCGGAGCGGTGGGCGTCGACGACCTGGGCGCGGAGGTCGACGAGGACGCTCGGGATGTCGATGCGCACGGGACAGGCCTCGAAGCACGCCCCGCAGAGCGACGACGCGTAGGGCAGCGAGTCGGTCTGTTCGTCGTGGCCGACGCCCTTGAGCAGTGGGTTGAGGATGGCGCCGATGGGTCCGGGATAGACCGAGCCGTAGGCGTGCCCGCCGGTGCGTTCGTAGACGGGGCACACGTTGAGGCAGGCCGAGCAGCGGATGCACCGAAGGGCTTGGCGGCCCACCTCGTCCGCGAGGGCCCGGCTGCGGCCGTTGTCGAGGAGGACGACGTGCACCTCCTGAGGGCCGTCGCCCGGCGTCACACCGGACCACGTCGAGGTGTAGGGGTTCATCCGCTCCCCCGTCGACGAGCGGGGCAGCAGGGTGAGGAAGACGTCGAGGTCGGTCCACGTCGGCACGAGCTTCTCGATGCCGACGACCGACACGAGCACCTCGGGCAGCGTCAGGCACATCCGGCCGTTGCCCTCGGACTCGACGACGACGAGGGTCCCCGAGTCGGCCACTGCGAAGTTGGCACCACTGACCGCGACCTTGGCCCTCAGGAACTTCTCGCGCAGGTGGAGGCGGGCCGCCTCGGCCAGCCTGGCCGGGTCATCGGTCAGGTCGTCGGGCGCAGGCCGCCCCACCCGTGCCATCTCGCGCTCGAAGATCGCGCGGATCTCGGCGCGGTTGCGGTGGATGGCCGGCACGAGGATGTGGCTCGGCAGGTCGTCGCCGAGCTGGACGATGAGCTCGGCGAGATCGGTCTCCCAGGCCGAGATGCCCTGCGCCGCAAGATATTCGTTGAGCTCGATCTCCTGCGTCGCCATGGACTTGACCTTGACCACCTCGTCGACCCCGTGCGCGCGGGCGACCCGCGCGACGACGGCCGAGGCCTCCTCGGCCGTGCGGGCCCAGTGCACGACGGCGCCGCGGGCGACCAGTGACTCCTCGAGCCGGACGAGGTGCTCGTCGAGGTGGAGCAGCACGTCGTCCTTGATCGCCGCGGCCCGCAGCCGGA
Source organism: Terrabacter ginsenosidimutans (assembly GCF_039539425.1). Lineage (NCBI taxonomy): Bacteria > Bacillati > Actinomycetota > Actinomycetes > Micrococcales > Intrasporangiaceae > Terrabacter > Terrabacter ginsenosidimutans. Next base: position 319,391 of record NZ_BAABDC010000001.1, read on the forward strand.
GCGCCTCCCAGTCGTCGACCTCGGCGACGACCGCTGCCCGCTTGGCCCGGATCGTCGTCGTCGCATGGGCGAGGTTGCTGCGCAGCTGCGGGTCGGCCAGGGCCTCGCGAGCGGCAGTGGGGAACGGCGGCATACCGACGAAGGTGCGGCTCATCGGCCGACCCCTCGCACGCTCGCGCCCTCGGTCGCAGCGAGCACCTCGGCGAGATGCATGACGCGCACCCCGGCCCGTTGTCGGCTCAGCACGCCGCCGACGTGCATGAGGCAGGAGCTGTCTCCCGCGACGAGGACCTCGGCTCCGGTCTCGCGCACGTGGCGGGCCTTGTCGGCGCCCATCGCGACCGAGGTGTCGGCGTTCTTCAGCGCGAAGGTGCCGCCGAAGCCACAGCACTCCTCGGCGCGCGGCAGGTCGAGCAGCCGGAGGCCACGGACGGCACGCAGCAGCCGCTCCGGGCGGTCGCCGACCCCGAGCATCCGGAGGGAGTGGCAGGTCGGATGGTAGGTGACCGAGTGCGGGAAGGACGCGCCGACGTCCTCGACCCCCAGCACGTCGACGAGGAACTCCGACAGCTCGTGCACGCGCGGTGAGACCTCCTCCACCGCCGCCGCGAGTCCCGCGTCGCCGGATCGCCTTGCCACGATGGAGTGCTGGTGGCGCGCCGATCCGACACACGAGCCCGACGGCGTGACGACCGCGTCGTATCCCTCGAACGCGCGCACGAAGCTCCGGACGACCGGGACCGCCTCGTCGAGGTAGCCGGTGTTGACCATCGGCTGGCCGCAGCAGGTCTGCGCTGTGGGGAAGTCGACGTCGACGCCCAGTCGGCGCAGCAGCGTGACCACGGCCTTGCCGACGTCGGGGAACATCGCGTCGTTGATGCAGGTCACCATCAACGCCACTCGCATGCGCCCACCCTCGCACAGCGCGAGTCCACGCGGGGGTTGGCAAGGGTCCGGCGGGGCCGCCGAGATGCACCGGGTGACCGTGCGTCTCCAACCGTCACCTGTACAGGGCTTGTGCAATGTTGAGACTTTGTCTAATGTTCCTGACGTCGGTCAAGAAAGCGCCGCCAACCACACTCTGGATGGAGACGACATGACCGACCCGTCGCGCGGACCCCGCAAGGACGCCCGCACCCGCGAGCTCATCACCGTGGCCCGTACCTCGACCTCCGAGACCGAGAGGTCATCGGCCCTCGAGACCGTGACCCGGCTGCACATGCCTCTCGCCCGCTCCCTCGCGCACCGCTACTCCGGCAAGGGACTTGACCGTGAGGACCTGGAGCAGGTGGCTTTTCTCGCGCTGCTCAAGGCGATTCGTCGCTTCGACCTCGACCAGACCACCGAGTTCGGCGCGTATGCGACGCCGACGATCACCGGTGAGCTGCGTCGCCACTTCCGCGACCACGGCTGGCTCGTCCGTCCGCCGCGCGGCCTCCAGGAGCGCCGACAGCTCGTCACCGACGCTCGCACGCGGCTCGAGCAGACCCTCGGCCACGAACCCACCCAGGCCGAGCTCGCCACGTCGCTCGACCTGACGCTCGAGCAGGTCAAGGAGGCGCAGGTCGCCTCGACGAACCTCCGACCGGCCTCCCTCGACGCGACCACGACCGAGGGCGGCCGGCCGGTGCTCGACCTGGTCGACGCCAGCGCCGACCACCAGGACGACCCCGGTCTCGACGACGGCATCGTCGTGCGCACCGCGCTGAAGCGGCTCTCCGCGCGCGACCAGGAGATCGTGGAGCTGCGCTTCGCGCACGACCTGACCCAGGCGGAGATCGCGCAGAGGATGGGCCTGAGCGCCATGCAGGTCAGCCGTCTGCTGCGGCGCGTGCTCGCGGAGCTGCGTGAGCACCTCGACTCGGCCGAGCTGCTCAGCGCCTGAGCTCCCACCCTGACCGTTCCGGGGGGGACGGACGAGCCCGCACCGCAGACGACGGCGGTGCGGGCTCGGTCACGAGCGCCTGTGGCGAGCCGTGGCACGAGCGGGGCGCCGACGTCCGGCCACGTCACCTTCGCGTGAGCGCGCGCCGGGTCGCCGGGTGGCGACCCGGCATACGCAGTCGTGCAGCAGTCAGTGCTGGTAGGTGCCGTGGATGATGGCGCGGGCGAGTGTCTTGAAGGCCAGGTTGAACGAGACGACCGCCGGCGAGGCGGAGTCGTCGACGCCGAGACTTGGCTCTGACACGGCGTGCACGACGAAGAAGTAGCGGTGCGACATGTCGCCCTCCGGCGGAGCAGCACCCATGAAGCCCTTCTCTCCCCCGTCGTTGCGCACGTGAAAAGCTTTGCCGGGCAAGGTGGCCGAGGCGGCGCCGGTGTCGAGCGACGTCACGTCGGCCGGGAGATCGACGAGCACCCAGTGCCAGAAGCCGGACGGCGTCGGGGCGTCGGGGTCGAAGCACGTGACGACGTAGCTCTGCGTGCCCTCGGGAGCGCCGCTCCACGACAGCTGGGGCGAGGTGTTGCCGGTGGCGGCCACCTGGTCGTCATCGAGCGGGGCGCCGTCCGTGACGTCCGTGCTCGTCACGCTGAACGACGGCACCCGCGGCAACAGGTCGTAGGGGTTGGGTGCGACCGGTCGGTCGAGGCTCATGCTGTCCTCCTGCGAAGTCGTTGACGCTCGCACCATACCCACCGACTCCGTATGCCGTGTCGCCACGAGGCGGTACCCGTCGAGGTGACGTGTGCGCCACCTCTCCCTCCCTCTCACCCTGGACGGGTGACGCCCCAGCGGGGTGGCATACGCGGACAATCATTCATGAGACGCGCCCCTGCCTTCGTCGCCGCAGTGACCGCACTCCTCCTGCCGGCCGTGCTGGCGGCATGCTCGGGCAGCGGGTCGATCACATTGCCCACGACGCGACCCAGCACCAGCCTGCCGGCGCTCACGCTCCCCACCAAGCCGGAGCCGACGTCCCCGGGCGAGACCGTGACGGAGTCGGCCACACGGACGGCAACGCGGACGGCCACGGAGCCGGCCACCCAGACGGCCACCCAGACGGCCACGCCTACGGTCACGGAGACCCGGACCGTGACCCAGACCCAGACGCAAACCCAGACCCAGACGCAAACCCAGACGCAGACCCAAACCCAGACGCAGACGCAGACGCAGACCACCACGGTCACTGCCACCCCGACCGAGACGCCCACACCGACACCGACCCCGACCCCGGAGGCCGCACCGACCACCGCCACGAGCGACGGAGGGACGACCTGGTGGCCGTGGCTGCTGCTCGTTCTCGTCGCCCTCGGGGTGCTGACCTGGTTCCTGCTCCGTCGTCGGCAGACGCAGACCGAGATCCGCGCCTGGGACGAGCGGCTCACGGCCGCGGAGCGGGAGGCCTCGTGGATCGAGGACTCGCTCACCGCTCAGGTCCTGTCCGGGACGAGCACCGCTGAGTCCCAAGCGATCTGGACCGCCGCACAGCCACGGCTGCTCGACGCCGACGCGACCTTCCACACGCTTGCCCAGACGGCCCCGGACGCCTTGCGCGGGGAGCGCGCCACGGATGTCCGCGGGTTGCTGCGCGGGCTCGTCGAGGCAGTGGGCGCCGACCTCGCCGCGCCACCCGGGGCCGGACCGGACCTGTTCCGGGCCAGGCGCGCCGTGGTGGATTCCGCCCGCCGCGAGCTACGGACGACGCTGGGGCCGGTGGAGCCGACCGTCGAGTCGGGTGGAGCCGGGTGACCCCGGCTGGCGGCCGGCTGACGTGTCACTCAGTGGGCAGCGACGCCACGGCCCGCGGGGCGCGGACGTCCGCACGATAGGGGGCCCGGCTCGTTAGTCTGGAAGCCGCAGAACGTGACAAACCAGACAGGGGCCAGATGCGCAGCGAACGAGAGGCGCACCGCACCGACCCGGTGCTGCCGGACCAAGAGGGCCGGACGCGGGCGGCAGACCCGTCCGCCGTCCCGGTGTTCGCCGTCCGAGAGTGGGCCTCCCGCGTCCACGAGCAGGAGCGGCTGAAGCGTGAAGCGGCGTGGTGGCGCCTCGCCTGGCCGTTCGCCGTTGCCCTCGTCCTTGCCGCCGGCTCGGGCGCGGTGACCCGGCTCTGGCAGGTCCGCGAGTCCGACCTCGCCCTGGGCGGGGCGGTCGTCCTGGGGGCGGCCGCCGTCGGGGTCACTGCCGGGGGCCTGATCCGGTGGCGGGCGATCCTGCGTCGTCAGGCTGTCGCTGCCGCACGTCCGGCGACCGTCGAGAGCCTTCCCGAGGCCGCGCGGGCCCTCGTGCTCGAGTCCCCTCGGCTGCGTTTCCGCCGTCCCACCGACGGACCGAGCTTCGCCGCAGTGCGTGATGACGTGGCCGCAGCGGCGCCGCTGGGCGAGTTCGCAGCATCGGTCCTCGTCTGGGCCGTCGTGATGCGCGACCGCGTCGACGGGACGCTGGAGGACTGGGTGCGCGGCCGTCGCCCCTGAGGCCGTCGAGGCGACCTTCGCCCCCTCACGGCTCCGTACCTTCGGAACGTGAGCGTGATCGGAGCCCGAGGCTGAGGTGAGCTGCTCTCGACCGTCGTCCCACGCACACATTCCCACTCAGAACGAACCCCCGGCACACATCGCATGTGCACCCAGCGGGTCCCGCTGATCGCTCAGATCGTCGGGCCAGGCGCGCATCTTGAGCTGGGGTGAACGGCAGCGGGCCACGTGACGACCGGTGAGTGCGGGCAGGGCCTGCGCCAACCGAGGCGATCGGGCAGCCCTGAGAACAAACACGGGCCACCAGCCGGGCGGAGCAGCGTGCCGCGGGTGGGCCGCCACAGGACGTCACGGTTCTGTCTGCTCGAGCAACCGGATCGGACAAAGACGACATCTTGCATTGCCGGTCTGCGCGCCGCGTCCCTAGCGTGGCGGCGTCCGAGCCATCCCCAGCGTCGGGAAGAAGGAGAGTCCACCATGCACCTGTCGAGGGCCAAGGGGAGGTGGGCTGTTGCCGTGACGGCTGCCAGCCTTCTCGCCACCAGCACCGCCAGGGTCGCGAGCGCAGTCTCGGACCACCGCGCCGTACCGCCGCAGCACCGACAGGTGCTGCCGCTGACCCAGTACGTCAACCCGTTCATCGGCACGGCCGTGTCGGCCACGAGCGGCTACGCGGGCAACAACAACCCGGGCGCGAAGGTGCCGTTCGGGTTCACCAACTTCGGCCCGGACATGCCTCGGACCAACTTCAACGGCTCCGGCGGCTACCTCAACCCGCCCGACGCGACCACCGGGCGCATCAACTTCTTCAGCCTGACGCACCTCAACGGGGTCGGCTGCCCCGGCCAGGGCGCGGTCGGCATGATGCCGGCCTCGACGCCGACCGCCGTCGCCTCGGCCACGGGCGTCCCGATCGCAGTCCCCTTCCACACCAGTACCGAGTCGGCCGCCCCCGGTTCCTACGGCGTCACCCTCGACAACCAGGTGAAGGTGGACCTGACCGCGACGACCCGGACCGGCATGGCCCGCTTCACCTACCCGGACGCGGGCAAGGGCTACTTCTCCCTCGACACCCGGCTCAACGGCAACAGCAACCGGCGCACCGAGGCCGGCAAGATCACCCCCGACCACGTGTCCCTGAAGGTCAGCGACAACGGCCAGGTCCTGTCCGGTCAGACGGTCGCCCCGGCGTTCTGCACCCCGTACGGGACGCCGTGGAACTCCCCTGTGTACTTCTATGCGGAGTTCGACCGGGGCCTGACCAAGAGCAGCGAGAACTCGGTCAACACCGTCAAGGACGGCGCCGCACTCCTGCACTACGAGCTCCCCGCGTCCGACCCGACGCTCACGATGCGCGTCGGGATCTCGGCCGTCAGCGTCGCGAACGCGAAGCTCAACCTGCACACCGAGAACCGCAGCTCCACGTTCGAGCAGACCCGCAAGGCCGCCGACGCCGCATGGAACACGCGGCTGAACACGATCCAGGTCGACCGGGCTGCGGACCCCAGCAAGCTCACCGCCCCGGAGCGCGACAAGCTCGTGAAGTTCTACACCGCCCTCTACCGGGTCTTCGGCTCCCCCACCGTGTACTCCGACGTCAACGGGGACTTCCGAAGCATGGGCGCGGAACAACCGTTCCCGACCGGCGTCGACACGAGTGGCGGTATCGCGCCGCGCCAGGTGGCAAACGTCGCCGACTACGCCTACACGAGGCCCGACGGCAGCACGGGCGGGTACACCACGCAGTACAGCAGCTTCTCGATGTGGGACACGTACCGCTCCCAGGCCCAGCTGCTCGCGCTGCTCGCCCCGAAGGAGTCCAGCGAGATGATGCAGTCGCTGGTTGTCGACGCTCGGCAGTGCGGCGCGTTCCCACACTGGGTGGACGCCAGCGACGACTCGACCCCGATGGCCGGCGACAACGCCCTGCCCGTCCTGGCCGGCGCCTACGCCTTCGGCGTCAAGGACTTCGACGTCACGAACGCGGCGCGGCTGGTGAAGCAGTCGGTGTTCGACCCCAAGAGCGCGTGCAACGGCAACAAGAGCATGTCCTCCGCCGAGCAGTACCTGCGCGACGGCTACTACCCGAGCCCCGAATGGTCCTCGAGCAACATCGAGCGCTACAACAGCGACCGGGCTGCTGCCGCGTTCCTCCAGGCCGTCCCCGAGGCGGTCCGGACCAACCCGGCCGTCAACGTGACCCGAGCCGACCTCGGCAAGCTCTACGACCGCGCCGGCTGGTGGCGCAACATCTTCGACCAGGCCAACGGGACCATCGCTACGCGGGCCGCGCCGACGACGCCGGGAACGCCTGGGCCGCTGATGCCGGGCACCTTCCACGAGTCGACCGAGCCAAACTACTTCTGGTCCTTCGGCTACGCCTGGACCGACCTCATCAACGCGATCGGCGGGAAGGACCAGGCAGTCGCCCGCCTCAACAAGCTCTTCTCCATCGACTCCTCGCTGAGCACCGTGCCGACCATGGCCCAGCTCAACGGCGGCCAGGACGCCCAGACGTTCTACATGGGCAACGAGATGGGCTTCAACGCACCATGGGCCTACAACTGGGCCGGCGCCCCCGCGTCAACGCAGTACATCGTGCAGAAGCTCATGGACGTCACCTTCAACGCAGGCCGCGACGGCCTGCCTGGCAACGACGACATGGGCGCCCTCTCGAGCTGGTACGTCTTCGCTGCCCTCGGGATGTACCCGACCGTGGCTTCCGCGCCGGGACTGGCGCTGTCCACGCCGCAGTTCCCCGCTGCGACCGTCTGGCTGAAGAACAAGCCGCTCCGAATCACGACCGACCACGACGCGTCCGCCAACCCCTTCATCGGAGCACTGGCGATCGACGGCGCCTTGCACCCCAGCTCGTGGCTGCCGCTGCGCACCGTCAAGAACGGCGCTGACATGTCCTTCTCACTCGAGCAGCGCCCAACGACATGGGCGGCTGCACCGTCCCTGACACCGCCCTCGGGCGCGGACGGCGACTACACCCGCCCAACTGCGTCCCGGCCGCGCACCGGACCCGACGGGAGGTAGGAGCAACTCGACGGTCGGACCGGGAGGGTGGCGTGGCCCGACGCCACGCACCCTCCCGTCCCGGACGATGTGCCTGGCACGGGTCCTCGGATCACGAGTCGTACGTTCGGGACCACGCGTTCACGATGTCCCACGCCGCCGAGTCGGCACTCATGGACATCGGCACGACCTCTCGGGTGCTGCCCTTGCGGACCATCTCCGCGTTGTCGGCGGACATCACCAGGGCCAGCGGGTCGACGCTGCGCCAGTCTCGGCCTGCGAGGACGTCGCGGCGCAGCGATCCGGCATACACCGGCTCGACGCTGCCGGCGCCGTCGGGGCGGACGACGAGCACCCGGGCCTCGGTGGCCGCCGTCGCAACCGCCAAGGCCTCCTTGGCCGTGGCGACGACCGTGGAGGCGAGCGCCGTGGCGTAGAGGGCGTTGCGGTCGGTCTTGGTCCGCTTGCGCAGGGTGGGCTTGCCACCGGGTGTGGTGTCCGGCCGGTGCTCCGGCACCAGGTCGAGGCCGCCGTAGGTGATGACCGCGGTGACGTAGCGGGCGCCGGTGACGGAGTCGCTGCCTGCGTCGACGCAGGTGGAGTCGCTGGCGTTGTCGGCGAACGCGTCGTCGACGGCCTCGATCACCGTGTGCGGGTCATGAGCTTGCAGGGCCTGCCATCGCTGGTCGTTGTGCCACTGTTCCAGCTGGGTGGTGATGACCCGGCCGGTGTGCCGGCGCTGGGTTTCACCGGGGGCTTGGTGTGCGGCCCATGCCTTGGCCTGCTTACGCAGGGCGCGCTTCCACACGGACACACCCGCCGTCGCATCTCGGTAGAGCTCGCGCCGCACTGACTCCACCGAGGCGGGGTCCGGGACAGGCAGGACCTGCAGGACCTGGCGCGCCGACTGCGGGAAGTCCGTGAGATGCAGCATGGTCAGAGACCGCTCCACGTCGGCGATGTCGGCGACCTGCTGGGCGCGTTCCGCAGCGCGGGCCTGGGCCTGCAGCTGGGCGACGGTGGGCTGCCGGCCCCTGGGGGAACCCGCCGCGCTGGTTCTGGCGGAGAAGCCTGACGACGGTGGGTGTGTGGCGCGGCGTCGGCCGCCGATGGCGGTGGAGACGGTGACCGGGCCGGCGCCGGAGGAGATCCGGGTCCGGCCGGCACCGACGTGCACCCGGGCAGCCCGTGGGCCGATGCTGGTGCGCACGCCGCGGGAGGATGCGCGCACCCGCACGCCGGGGGCGATCTTGAAGCCGACCGAGAGCCCCATCTACCTGCCCTGCCTTTCGTTGGCCGCGATCGCGGCCGGTGTAGCCGGTGCACTCGCGTTGTCGTGATCGTGGGATCGGTGCGTCTCAGGCGGCGCGCCAACGGGCACGGATGTCGCCGGACTTGAAGGTGCACCGCATCAGGGTGCCGGCGCTGGTGTAGCCGAGGGCGCCTTGCGGGGAGCAGAAGGCGCCGGGGTGTACGCCTTGGATCGGCGACGGCGCCTGCGGCGTCGGGGTCCGCGTGGGCTTCGGGGCCGGCTGAGGCGCGGGCTTCACGCTGGGCTTGACGCTCGGCTTCGGCGTGGGAGCGGCGTAGAGCGGGAACCCGCCGAGCTTCGCCACGGTCGCTGTCGGCGCCTTGGTGCTGGCGCAGGTGGTCAGGATCGCGACCATCGCTGTGCGTTCCGGCGCGGTCACGGCCAGCTGGTACTTCGCCTTCACCGCGACCTGCCGGGCGACATACGCGCACCGGTAGGCCTTGGCCGGGGGCAGCCACGTGGCCGCGTCACCGGCGCCCTTTGCGGCGTTCACGCTCGCGGACACCGCGACCAGGTTGAGGGTGTCGTTCGCGAAAGTCGTCCGCTTGGCCTGCGGCCAGCCGGCTGCGCCCTTGACCCACGCGTCGGCCATAGCGACCGCGTGGTCGATCTGTACCGGTGAGGTGGACGATGTCTTGGTGAAGGACACGGTCCGGGAGGTGTAGGGGTCGATGAGGGTGCCGGTCATGACCGTGCAGCCGTTGGTGCCCGCCTTGAGCGTGACGGCTTTCAGGTCGCGTCGCAGGGTGTCGTTTCGCTGGTCGCATCCGTTGCGGTCGATGTCGGTCCAGGCGGGACCGAACTCGGCGCGAGAGTAGCCGGTCATCGTGCCGCGGCCCTTGACCGTCAGCGTCGCGACCAGCGCCAGTGCGGTGCCCGGTTTGGCGTCGGCGATGGCGGAGGCGACAGGGTCGGTCGGAGGTGTCTGCGATGCCGTCGTCGGCGGGACCGTCATGTTGGCGCTGGCGCTCGCGGCGGGTGTTGTCGCCGCGACGGAGGAACTCGTAGGTGGCGCGGTGGTCGTGGTCTCGGTCACCGTGGCAGCGGTCGGAGTCGTCTGTGGTGACACGGCGGTGCCGACGGCGACGGCGACGATGGCACCGACGAGAGCCACGGCGCCGGCGGCACGGGTGGGTAGGTGTGCCCACCTCACGCGTCCGCGGACCATCGCGACGACGGCGACGACGAACGCGAACAGGCCCGCGAGGAGCAGGACGCCTCCGACGCCGGAGGTCAGGCCTGCCAAGGCGGTCAGGGCCAGGCCGCCCCAGCCGAGCCCCGCCACCAGGCGCGCCCGGTCCCGTGGGGTCGCCGGTGCACTCCCGGCCGAGTTCGACGTCTGCGGGTCGGGCAGCACCGTGGCACCCAGAGTGGCGGGGGTGCCAGTCGAACCCGGCACGGTGGCGGCGGAGCTGGGGTCGAGCCATGGCGGCCGGAGCGGCGCCGTGGACCCGTACACCCCCGAGCCGCCCGCGGCCGGTACCACCGGTGATGCCCATGCCGAGGCCGGAAGGTCACTCGGCAGGTCGGCCGGCTCAGTCCAGAACTGCCATCCAGGTGGGGCGGCTGGCCAGGACGGGTCGGGCAGCCACTCCTGTGACGGCGCCCATCCCACGGGAGGTGCAGGCCAGCCGGGAGGCGGGTTGAACGCAGCAGGCATGTGGAGTCAGCAGTCCTTCTCATCGTCTGGGCGGTCGCCCCGTGCCGCCCGCCGCAGGCTACCTGCGGCAGCCCAGCCAAGTGCGCACTTCGGACAAACTGACGGCTCCCTCACTGAGCGGCCGAAGAACTGACGAGGGTCGACTTGGGACCCCGCAACAAACAGGTGCGCTCCACTTCCGGCTGTCGACATGCCGGCCCTCCCGCGCCCGGGCCCCGGATCCCCGTCGCCGACGTTGCCTCCACGTTGGTGCGACCGCCATGCTGCGCGGTGCTGGCGACAGGGCTGACGTCGAGAGCGGCTTGGGCTGCGGCATACTTGCCCGTGGGGTCGCATCGGTCGGTACTTCACGGCAGTTGTTCCGACCGGAGTCGCGAGGGAAGCTGCACCCAGAGCTCCCCACCCCCCGGGCCTCTAGCTCAGTCGGTAGAGCATCGGACTTTTAATCCGCCGGTCGTCGGTTCGAGCCCGACGGGGCCCACCCGGTAACGCCCAGGCAGGCGGGCGGCGTGCGCCTGTCGTATGCCGTCCGCTTCGACAGGAAGTCACCACCGTGAACGACGCGTTCGTCTACGACGCCGTCCGCACCCCCTTCGGCCGCTTCGGCGGGGCACTGGCTGCGTGCCGCCCGGACGACCTGGGGGCGCTCGTGGTGCGCGCGGTGGTCGACCGCTCCCCCGGGCTGGCCGCCGACGCCGGCCGGGTCGACGAGGTCGTGTTCGGCAACGCCAACGGCGCCGGTGAGGAGAACCGCAACGTCGCACGGATGGCGACCCTGCTGGCCGGGCTGCCGACGAGCATCCCCGGTACGACGGTCAACCGGCTCTGCGGCTCGAGTCTCGACGCCGCGATCATCGCGTCGCGCCAGATCGAGACGGGTGACGCCGACATCGTGCTCGTCGGTGGCGTCGAGTCGATGACGCGTGCCCCGTGGGTCATGCCGAAGACCGAGAAGCCCTACCCTGTGGGCAATCTCGAGCTGTCGTCGACGACTCTCGGTTGGCGCCTCGTCAACCCCAGGATGCCGGCGGCGTGGACCGTCTCGCTGGGTGAGGCGACCGAGCAGCTGCGCGAGCGCCACGGCGTGACGCGCGAGCGGCAGGACGAGTTCGCGGCGCGGTCGCACCGGCTGGCCGACGCCGCCTGGAACGCCGGGTTCTACGACGACCTCGTGGTGCCCGTGCCCGGGGTGGAGCTGGCGCGCGACGAGTCGATCCGTGCCGACACGACCGCCGAGCGCCTCGCGGGGCTGCGCACCTCGTTCCGCGCGGACGACGGCACGGTCACTGCCGGCAACGCCTCCCCCCTCAACGACGGCGCCTCCGCCGTCCTGATGGGCAGCGCGGCCGCCCGCGATGCCATCGGTCTCGCCCCCGTCGCGCGCGTCGCAGGCCGGGGTGCGAGCGCCCTCGACCCGCAGCTCTTCGGCTTCGCCCCCGTCGAGGCCGCGAACCGGGCCCTCGCCCGGGCCGGCATCACGTGGGCCGACGTCTCAGCCGTGGAGCTGAACGAGGCCTTCGCCGCCCAGTCGCTGGCCTGCGTCGACGCCTGGGGCATCGACCCGGAGATCGTCAACCGGCACGGCGGCGCCATCGCCATCGGGCACCCGCTCGGGGCCTCCGGCGGCCGCATCCTCGGCACCCTCGCGCGCAGCCTCCAGCGCTCGGGCGAGCGCTGGGGCGTCGCCTGCATCTGCATCGGCGTCGGCCAGGGTCTCGCTGTCGTCCTCGAGAACGTCACGGCCTGACGAGAGCGGGCCACACGGCATACGACCCCGCAACAGCCGCGCACGTCAGCGCGGTCGCCACGCCGTATGCCGTGTGGGGACGTCCCCGGGACGGGCGGGCCGTGCGGGACGCGAGTCAGCGGTACCAGATGCTGCCGGTCACCGCGGCGAAGAGGAGCACCGGCACGGCGATCGTGACCAGCAGGACCCCGACCCACGGCGGGCAGCGCACCACGGCGGCCCCCACGCCGGCCAGGAGCAGCAGGGCCGCCCGCGGCAGCAACGGGAGCATGGACGCAGCGACCGTGAGCCCGACGACGAACGCCCACTGGGCGCGGCTGGCCTGGCCGCCGTCGGTCAGGACGGTGCGCCAGCCCCCCGCGGGGTGAGCCGGCGTGTCGGTCGGGTGTTCCGTCATGAGGATCTCCTCGCCCTGTCCGGCCCCTGTGACCGTGCGCACCAGCCAAGCACGTCCGGGTGCTCAGGGCAGGGACGCGCCTCCGCAGATCACGAAGGTCTGGCCGGTGACCATCGCACCGGTGGGCTCGAGCAGGAAGCGGGTCAGCGCCGACACCTCCGACGGCTCGACGAGCCGGCCCAGCGGCGGCACGACCGGCGGCACCGAGGCGCGGTTGGGGTCCTCGAGCATGGCGGTGCGCGTCGGCCCGGGGGCGACGACGTTGACGGTGATGCCGCGCGGGGCGAGCTCGGCGGCCCACGAACGGGCCATGGCGGCGAGCGCGGCCTTCGTCGCGGCGTACTGGCTCTTGCCCGGCACGCCGGTCATCGTGCGACTGCCGACGAGCACGACGCGACCAGCGTTCACGAGAGCCGAGACGAGCCCGCCGACGACGAGCTCGGCGCCCCGCACGTGCACCGCCCACATCCGTTCGCCCTGCTCGGGTCGCAGGTCGCCGACCCGCCCGGAGTACTGCAGGCCGGCGGCGTGGACGATCGCGTCCACGCCGCCGGCCGCGGTCTCGCGCACCACCCTCACGGCCCCGTCGGCCGAGATCACGTCGGCCAGGTCGCACGGCACCCACGTGGCGGCGTCCGGCAGCGCGCCGCGCGAGCGGCTGAGCCCGAGGACGTGCCACCCGGCACCGACGAGGTCGTGGGCGATGGCGAGCCCGATGCCCGAGCTGGCCCCCGTGACGACCGCGGTGCGTGTGACGCGGTCGGCAGGTGAGGTGGGCACGGGCTCGGGCCGCGCCGCCACCGGCGCCGCGTTCACCGGGATGGGGCCCGGTGAGCGCCGCGGAGGCGGTCGACGACGTCAGCGGGCAGGTGGACGTGCTTGATGGCACGCCGGTGGTACGTGTAGGCGACGTGCAGGTCACCGTCCGGCCCCGGCAGCACCGAGGGGTAGGACAGCTCGCGGTTGAGTCCCTCGCGGGAGTTGTTCGACATGCAGTAGCCGTCGCCCGTCTCGAGGTCGACCTGAACTGGCCACGAGCGGCCCTCGTCGGGGCTGAGGCCCAGCGTCATCGGCGCCCGCGGCGCACCCCAGAAGGCCTTGGGCCGGCCGTCGTCGGTGTCGACCGACGGCTCGGCCAGCACCGGGCCGTCGATGCCGTCCCGCACGCCTTCGTCGTCGATCTCGTCGTAGAGCGAGACGCGCCGCTCCGTGGCGTCGAGGGCCGAGCTCCGGTTGAAGACGAGCGCGACCTCGCGGCCACCGGTCGAGACGGCCTGGATCGAGGAGTTGTTGTTGGGCAGCGGGGTCGGCGTCGGCTGCGCCCACGTCAGGCCGTCGTCGGTCGACGTCGTCTCCCAGACGTGGTCGGCCCACCGGCTGCGGAAGCAGGCCCAGAGCGAGCCGTCGTGTCGCACCACGATGTTCATGTGGACACACCCGAGAGACCCGGGGACCTGCGCCTCGGTCCACGAGGCGCCGCCGTCGTCGCTCCACCACACACTCGAGGTGTCCTCGTTGCCGACCCACTTCTGGCCGGGCACCGTGACGCAGTTGAAGACCGGCAGCAGGATGCGTCCGCTCGCGAGGACGACCGGGGGCTGCCGCACGAAGACGCCACCGTCGGCGGTGGCCGGCAGCAGCACGGTCGGCGCCTCCCACGTGCTGCCGCCGTCGCGCGACAGGCGCCGGCGCACCTCCGAGGTGTCCTGGTTGCCGGCGAGCTGCGCCGTGTAGAGCAGCCACACCGCTCCGTCCGGGGCGGTGAAGAGGATCGGGTTCTGCTCCGACCGCGTCGGGTCGTCGCTGAGCGGCACGGGGTCCGACCACGTGTCGCTGCCGGACGGCATACGGGAGAGGTACGCGGTGATGTCGCTGACGCCCTCCTGCGTGCCACCGAACCACACGCACGCGAGGTCGCCGTTCGGCAGCCACGCGAGGTTGGCCGCGTGACACTGCACCGTCGGGGTGGGGAGGTATGCCGTGTGGCCGCCCTCGTCACGCGGGCGCAGGACGCCGTCGGTGGGCAGCGTCTCCACAGCCGCTCCCGCCTCGCTCATGACTCGCCCCGCGCCGCCCTGAGGTGCGCCGAAGCCGCCTGCTCGAGGTGGATGAGGTCGGAGCTGACGGTGGTGAGGGTGAACCCCTGTCCGAGTCGCTTGGCCGCGACCTCACCGCTGGGAGTGTGGAACCCGGCCGCGATTCCCGCGGACTCAGCGGCCCGAAGGATGCGCTCGACCGCCGCCTCGAAGGCGTCGTCGACGGCGGGGTCGGTCGACGTCGCGCCGCCGACGGCGAGGCGCAGGTCGGACGGGCCGATGTAGAGGCCGTCGATGCCGGGCGTCGCGGCGATGGCCTCGACGTTCTCCAGCCCCTGCGGCGTCTCGATCATCGCCAGCACGACGGTGGCCTCGTTGGCGTCGGCCGGGTTGGGCCCGATCCGCAGCTGGGACCGCATCGGCCCGTACGACCGGATGCCCTCGGGGCCGTACTTCGCGTAGGACACCGCACGGGCGGCGTCCTCGGCCGTGTTGACGAGCGGCACGATGATGCCGGCCGCGCCGGCGTCGAGGGCCTGTCCGATGAGGAAGGGCTCGTTGCCGCCCACGCGGACCATGCCGACGGACTCGCCGCCTGCGTCGATGGCCTGCATGCCGGCGAGGATCCCCTTGTAGTCGAGGAGCCCGTGCTGGGCGTCGAAGCAGACGTAGTCGTAGCCGAGGCGGGCGAGCCGCTCGGTCGAGACCGGCGAGTCGATGATGACCCAGTAGCCGAGGATCGTCTCGCGCGCCCGGACCCGGCGGGCGTAGTCGAGCACACGCTCACGGCTGCGCTCCATCGCGGTGCCTCCGCCGCTCATCGGTTGTACCCCGGCATGGACCCGGCGATGGCCAGGCCGGCCTCGTCGCACGCGGCAACGACGTCGTCGGGGAGCGGACCGGCTTGTGCAGCAGTGATGTTGGCCTCCAACTGGTGTGGTTTCGAACCCCCGAGCAGCACTGAGGACACGACGGCCTTGCTCAGCAGCCAGCGCAGCGACAGCTCGGGAAGGGTGATGCCGGCCTGCGACGCGATGGCGCCGAGGGCCTCGATGACCGCGAACGTCTCTGCGTTCCAGTAGCGGTCCTTGTACATGCTCGCGAGCGCCGACGAGCCGAATCGCCCCTCACCCGGGGACTCCGTGAAGGAGTGCTGCCCGGTGAGCAGGCCGCCTCCGAGCGGGTTGTAGACGATGGTCGCGAGACCCTTCGTCGTCGCGAACTCGGCGTACTCCGCCTCGATGCGGCGGGCGACGAGGTTGTAGAGCTGCTGGGCGAGGACCGGCCTCGGCGTCCCCAGCGCGTCGCAGGCGGAGAAGACGTCGCCGATCTGCCAGGCGGAGAAGTTGGAGACACCGATCGCTCGGACCTTGCCCTCGGTGACGAGCTGCCCCAGCGCAGCGACGGTCTCGTCGATGGGCACCGACCGGTCAGGCTGGTGCAGGTAGTAGACGTCCACGTGGTCGGTGCGCAGGCGGCGCAGGCTCGCCTCCAGCGACGAGCGCAGACCCGCAGACGAGAGCAGGGGCGCCCCGCCGGCGTCACCGGGGTAGATGCCGGCCTTGGTCGCGATGGTCGCGGCGTCACGCCGGCCGACGAGGATGTCGGCGAGCATCTCCTCGCTGCGCCCCGCGGCATACCCGTTGGCGGTGTCGATGGACGTGATGCCGGCGTCGAGCGCGGTGTCGACCATGGTGCGGGCGGTGGACAGGTCGACGGTGTCGCCGAAGGTCATGGTCCCGAGGACGAGCCGCGAGAGCGGCCGGTCGAGGCCGGGCAGGTCGACGGACGGCAGGACTGCGGTGGTCATGAGGCCTTCTCGGTCTCCGCCGTGCGGGAGGCGGCGATGTGTCGGATGAGGTGTCGGGGCTTGATGCCCGTCATGAGCCCGGGCTCGAGGGCCGAGCGTCGCAGGCGCTGGGTGTACTCCTCCTGCGGGCGCGAGAGGAGGTCGTCGGTGCGGCCCGTCTCGACGATGCGACCGGCCCGCATGACGACCGTGTCCTGCGAGATGGCGCGCACGACGCCGAGGTTGTGCGAGATGAAGAGGTAGGTCAGCCCCGTCTCGGCCTGGATGTCGGCGAGCAGGTCGAGCACCTGCGCCTGCACCGACACGTCGAGCGCGCTCGTCGCCTCGTCGCACACGAGCAGTTCCGGACCGGATGCCAGGGCCCGGGCGATGCCGATGCGCTGGCGCTGCCCGCCGGAGAACTCCGGGGGCTTGCGCTCGAGCGCCGTCCTGGGCAGCCCGACGCGCTCGATGAGCTCGGCCGCCTTGTCGCGCTGGACCTTCCGCGACGCCTCGCCGCGCACCCGGATCGGCTCGGCGACGATCTCCTGCGCCGTCAGGTGCGGGTCGAGTGAGCCGTAGGGGTCCTGGAAGACCATCTGCACGCGGTGGCGCATCGGACGCAGCTGCTTCTCGGACAGCTGGGCCAGGTCGGTGCCGTCGAGGTCGATGACGCCCGACGTCGGCTTCAGCAGCCGCACGAGGGCCTTGGCGATCGTCGACTTGCCGCACCCGGACTCGCCGACGATGGCGAGGGTGCCCCCTCGGGGGACGCTGAACGACACGTCGTCAACCGCGCGGAAGACGTCCTTGCCACTGCCGTACTCGACGACGAGGTTGCTGACGGTGAGCAGGGCCTCAGCCATGGCTGATCTCCTTCGCGAGCTCCTGAGCCCGGGCCTCGGGCACCGCGGCCGCTGGGTCCTCCCAGGGGCCGAGCTCGGGCATCGCCCCGAGCAGCTTCCGGGTGTAGGGGTGCTGGGGGTGGTCGACGACGTCGGTGACCGGGCCGCCCTCGACGAAGGCGCCGGACTTCATGACGTGGATGCGGTCGCTCATCAGGCGCGCGACGCCGAGGTCGTGGGTGATGAGCAGCAGCGCGATACCGGTCTGCTCCTGCAGCTCGAGCAGCAGGTCGAGGATGCCGGCCTGCACCGTGACGTCGAGCGCACTCGTCGGCTCGTCGGCGACGATGAGGTCGGCGTCGGTCGAGACCGCCATCGCGATGAGCACGCGCTGGAGCATGCCGCCGGACAGCTGGTGCGGGTAGGCGTCGTACTGCTTGGCGGGGTTGCGGATGTGGACCTGCTCCATGAGCGAGAGGGCCCGCGCCTTCGCCTCCGCCTTGCTGAGCTTGGGGTACTTGATGCGGACGGCCTCGGTCATCTGGCGCCCGATCGTGCGGATGGGGCTCAGGGCCGTCATCGGGTCCTGCGGGATGAGCGCGACGGACCGGCCGCGGAGCTTGTCGATGACCCGGCGGTCACCGGTGACGTCCTGCCCCGAGATCCTGGCCTCGCCCGAGATGACCGCGAGGTCGTCGGGCAGCAGCCGAAGGATGGCCATGGCGGTCGTCGACTTGCCGGAGCCGGACTCGCCGATGATCGTGACGGTCTCGCCCCGGTCGACGTGGAAGGTCACGCCGTCGACGGCGCGCACGACGCTCGTGCCGGTCATCAGCTCGACCTGCAGGTCCTTGACCTCGAGGACTCTCATGCCTGGTCTCCCTTCGCGCGTCGCACCCGGTCGCGCATGCCGTCACCGACGAGGTTGACCCCGACGACGAGCAGTGCGATGGCCACGCCCGGCACCGTGACGAGCCACGGCTTGCCGGTGACGAAGAGCTCGCGGCCGTCGGAGATGATGCCGCCCCAGGTCGGGTAGGGGCGCTGGACGCCGGCCCCGAGGAACGACAGCGCGCTCTCGAGCAGGACCGCCTGGGCCAGCAGCAGGAGCACGACGACGAGCACCTGCTGGAGGATGTTGGGCACGACGTGCCTGCTGAGGATCGAGAGCTTCGGCAGTCCGAGCACCCGCGCGGCGGCGACGTACGGCTTCTCCCGCTCGACGAGCACGAGCGCCCGGGTGATGCGGGCCGGCTCGGGCCACTGGGCGAAGGCGATGACGAGCGTGATCACGGGGATCGACGGTCCGAAGAGCGCCACGACGAGCAGCAGCATGAGCAGCAGGGGCAGGGCCATCTGTGCCTCGAGCAGCCTCGAGATGATCGTGTCGACCCAGCCCCCGAAGTAGCCGGCGGCGGCACCCGCGACGATGCCGACGAGTCCGGAGACGAAGATCGCGAGCAGGCCGATGACGAGCGAGGTCTGACCGCCGTGCAGGATGCGGGAGAGCAGGTCGCGGCCGTTGGGGTCGGTGCCGAGCAGGTGTCCCGCGCTGAACGGCGGCAGCGACGACTCGCTCAGCTGTCCGACGATCGGGTCGGGCAGCGGAAGGACGTTCGCGAGCACGACCGGGATGACGACGACGCCGGCACAGATCGCACCGACCCAGATCTTGATCGTGCTGTAGCGCGCCCGTCGCGCGGCTGCCGAGCGGCGCGCCAGCACCTTGGTCACGGCCGAGTCGCGCCCGAGGATGGAGCCGGGCACCTCGCTGAGGTTCGGGACGGCCGGGTGGCCGGGCAGGTTCGTCGAGGTGGTCATGAGCTGGCCTCTCCGAGTCGGACCCGCGGGTCCATGAGCGGGTAGAGCAGGTCCACGAGCAGCTGGACCACGAGGGCCAGCACGACCGTGACGAGGACGGTGGCCTGGATGAGTGGGAAGTCGCGCTGCTTGAGCGCGTTGACGACGAGCTCGCCGACACCGGGCCAGTTGAAGACGACCTCGACGATGACGACGCCGTTGAGCATCGCCGCGAAGCGGGTACCGAGCGCCGTCACGACCGGGAGGGCGGCATTGGCGAACGCGTAGCGCCAGGTCAGCGCGCGCTCCGAGACCCCACGCGACCGGGCCACCGTGAGGTAGGGCGACGCCAGGTTGACGACCATCTCGCGCCGCACGAGGCGCGAGATGAGCGCGATCTGCAGGATCGCGATCGTCACCGTCGGAAGCACGATCGAGGCCGCCGAGTCGAAGCCCGAGGGTGCGAACCAGTGGAGGTTGACCGCGAAGAGGATGAGCAGCACGAACCCGATCCAGAAGTCGGGCATCGACTGACCGGCGATGGTGCCGATGTTGGCGCCGAGCTCGGGGGCCGTGTTGCTGCGCCGCGCCATCCACACCCCCAGCGGGATCGCGACGACCGACGTGACGACGATCGCCGCGACCGCGAGGGTGATCGTGTAGGGCAGTCGTTCCAGGACGACCTCGAGCGCCGGGCGCTTGAAGAAGAACGACGTGCCGACGTCGCCCTGGAACAGGTGCTGCAGGAACGTCACGAACTGCACCGGGATCGGCTGGTCGAGCCCGAACTGCTGGCGGATCGCCTCGAGCTGCTCCGAGCTGGGGTTCGGCGGCGCGTAGTTGGCCGCGGGGTCACCCGGCGCCATCCGGAGCAGGACGAACACGGTCGCCACGGCCAGGAAGGCCGTCAGGATCGTCTGGCCGACCCGTTTGAGGACGTACTTGAGCATGGGATCACCTTGGTCTGGTCGGCTGGACGTCAGCCGGAGACGGTCACGGCGGCGAGGTCATAGGAGTTCGTCGCCCGGAGGTTGAGGTTCTGGACCCGCTTGCGCTTCGCGAGGACGTTGTTCGGCGTCCAGGCCCACACGGCCGGCCACTGCGCCCAGATCTTCTCCTGCGCCTGCTTGAGCAGGTCGTTGCGCTTGGCCTCGTCGGACTCGGCCGCGGCCTGGTCGAGCAGCACGGTGATCTCGGGGACGACGAAGCCGTGGTAGGTGTCGCGCGTCTTCTCCTTCTCCGCCGTACCGCCGTACTGGCCCTGCAGGTTCGTCAGCGCGAGCCCGGTCTGGTTGCCGTAGCCGTTGGCGAGGATGTCCCAGTCGCCGGCCTCGCCTCGACGCCAGGCGTTGATCTCGCCGCCCTTGGGGATCATCTTCAGCTCGGCGGTGACGCCGACGGCGGCGAACATCTGTGAGACGGCCTCGAGGACGCGCGAGGCGCCCGCGAACTCCGAGTCCTCCCAGATGATCCGCACCTTCAGGCCGGCCGCACCGTTGTCGGCGAGCATCTGCTTGGCCTTGGCCGCGTCGTAGGTGTAGTCGCCGGTCTTGGCGAACCCGGCGAGGGTCGTCGGGACGACACCCTCGGCCGAGGTGACCTGGCCGTTCATGAGTGCCTTGATGAGCGACTCGTGGTCGACGGCGTAGGTCAGCGCCTCGCGCACCTTCGGGTTGGCGAGGGGGCTGCCCGCCGGCTTGCGGAAGTTGTAGAAGAGGTGGATCAGGCGCGTGCCCGGCGTCTCGATGACGTCGATGTCGGGGTTGGTCTTGAGCGACGTCGCGGACTCCGGCGTGATCGTGTCGATGACGTCGGTCTGGCCCGAGGTGATCGCGATGACGCGCGCGCCCTCCTCCTCCTGGTAGCTGACGTTGACCTGCTCGAGCTTGGCCTTCTCGCCCCAGTAGTTGTCGTTGCGGGTCAGCTTGTAGGAGCCGGTGCCGGAATCGGCGCTCGCGATGACGAACGGGCCGGTGCCGAGGCCCGTGCCGAGCTCCTCCGCCTTGTTGTCCTTGGCCGGCGTGATGAGGATGTTGGACATCAGCGAGTTGAGCGAGACGACGGGGCTCTTGGTCGTCAGCGTGAAGGTCCTGTCATCGACCTTGGTGAAGGTCGGCTGCTCGGGGAACTGCGAGGCGACGTAGCCCGCCTTGACCTCGAAGTAGAGCTTGAGGGCGGTCTCGACGTCCTCGACCGTGACCTTGGACTTGTCGGAGTAGTGGATGTCGCTGCGCAGCTTGACGGTCCACTCGGTCGGCTTGGTCTGCTCGAACGACTCGGCGAGGACGAGCTCCGGGGTCAGCTTGTCGCCGATCCTCGTGAGGGCCTCACGCACGGCACGCTGGACGGTGACAGCCGCGTCGTACTGGTTCAGCTTGTTGTCGAGGCTGACCAGGTTGCGGTTGAGCACGATGCTCAGTGTGCCCCCCGCAGCCCCTGCCCCGGCAGTGCTCGCGGTGTTGGCGGTCTTGGGCCCGGCACAAGCGGCGAGTGCGGGAGCGAAGAGCGCTCCGGCGCCGGCCAGCGAGGCGAGCTTGAGGATCGAGCGACGCGAGACCTCACGCGTCGGCTGGTCAGACGTGGGAAGCAGTGCAGGCTGCTGGGGCATCGGGACTCCTCGTTGAGCGGTGGCCTCCCCGTCGGTGGCGCACGCTGCGCCCCTCGGGTTGACCAACCTTCGCACTATTGCGCGATCTGCGCAATACCTGTAGCGTTTTTTGTGAAAGGACGGCTGGGCGCATGGCGTGCGGTACTGAACCGCAGGGTCCTGAGTCACCGTTCACACTACTGGGCAAGGTCGCCAAAACCCTTGCTGTTCAAGCAGACCGACGCTTCTACACAGCGAGGAGGAGACATGACCGAGCCGACTCTGGGCATCATCGCTGACGACCTGAGCGGGGCTGCCGAGTGCGCATCGCACGCTCTAGTGCGCGTTTCGCGCAGCATCGTGGTCCTCAGCTCCGAGTCGCTCCAGCGCCGAGGGCCCACGCTCGGGGAGCCCGACACCGTCGTCACGGTCGACACCGACTCCCGCCGGCGCGCGGGCGCAGACGCCGTGCGCGCCGTGCGCGCTGCCGCAGCCCTGGTGGCGGGCGCCGCCGTCGTGGTGAAGAAGGTCGACTCCCTGCTGCGTGGGCACCTCGGGGTCGAGGTCGCCGCCCTCGCCGACGAGCTGCAGCGCACGCCGGTCGTGGCCGTGGCCAACCCGGCGCTTGGCCGCGTCGTGCGCGACGGCGTGCTCCACGTCGGCGGCACACCCCTGCACGAGACCGACCTGTGGGCGGTCGAGACCACCGCGGCGCCCTCCCGGGTCGCCGAGGCCCTGCACCCGCTGCCCACGGTGCTCGTCCCCCACACGACGGTGCTGAACGGCATCGAGGCCGTCACCGAGGCCCTGACCGAAGCCACCCGGACCGGGCTCGTGCCGGTGTGCGACGCGGTGACCGACGCCGACCTCGACGTCGTCCACGCCGCCGCCGTCGCCGCGGGCGCCGGACGCGGCGCGCTGCTCGTCGGATCCGGCGCCCTGGCCGACGCGGCCGCGCGCGCCCTCCCACCGGAACCGCGCCGTGGCGCGCTTTCGGACGACGACGCGCACCAGATCGCACCAGATCGGCGCCGTGGCCCCGAGACGGCGGGCGCGGCACGCTCGGTGCTCTTCGTGCTCGGGACGCGGGCGCCCGGCCTCTCCGAGCAGCTCCGGCAGCTCGTGGCTGCGCACACTGCGCAGACCGTGCTCGTACGGCCCGACGTGCTGCTCGCCGACCCCGAGACCGTATGCCTCGAGCTGGCCCGGCTGCGCCCCGACGGTGTCGTCGTCGTGGCCCTCGACCCGACCGCTCCCGTCGACCCCACCCGCTCCCGAGCGCTGACCGAGGCCCTGGCTGCCGCGGTGGCACCGCTGCTCGACGGCTACGACGCGGCCTTCCTCTCCGGCGGCGAGACCGCCCGGTCCGTCCTGGACCACCTTCGCGTGCACTCCCTCGACGTCGTCGCCGAGGTCGGGACCGGGACCGTTGTGAGCGCTCGACCGGGCGGCCGACTCGTCGTGACCCGTCCGGGCAGCTTCGGCGACCCGTCCTCCCTCGTCCGCGTCGCCGCGCACCTGATCGGCGACCCCACGTCCCGCCATCCCGTACCGACTCACACCGCAACCCGCGCCGTCCCCGGCGCGACCACCGAGGAGAACTCATGAGCGCCGCCCTTCCCCGCATCGCCGTGACCATGGGAGACGGCGCCGGCATCGGCCCCGAGATCATCGTCAAGGCCCTCGTCGACCCGCACGTCGCGACGATGGCGCGCACCGTCGTCGTCGGTGACGCCCTGCGCCTCAAGCAGGCCGCCGCGGTCGCCGGTGTCGCTGTCGACATCGTCACGATCGACGACGTCGAGGAGGCGAGCGAGATCCCGGGCCGCATCAACGTCATCGACCTCGCCCTGCTGCCGGAGGACCTGCCCTTCGGCCGGCTGTCCGCGGTCGCCGGCGACGCGGCCTACCACTACATCCGGGTGGCGGCCGAGCTCGCCATGGCCGGCAAGGTCCAGGCCATCTGCACCGCCCCGCTCAACAAGGAGGCGCTGCACGCCGGCGGACACGTCTTCCCCGGCCACACCGAGCTGCTCGCCCACCTGACGGGCACGCCCGAGGTGTCGATGATGCTCTCGACCGAGAGGGTCAAGGTCATCCACGTCACGACCCACATCGGCCTCATCGACGCCGTCGCCCGGATCGAGCCGGGTCTCGTCGAGCGGGTCATCCGCCGCGGCCACCGGGCCCTCGTCGACGCGGGCAACCCGAACCCCAAGATCGGCGTGTGCGGCATCAACCCGCACGCCGGCGAGAACGGCCTCTTCGGCTACGGCGAGGAGGAGTCGAAGATCAACCCCGGCGTCGAGGCGGCCCGCGCCGACGGCATCGACGTGCACGGCGCCCTGCCGGCCGACACGCTCTTCTTCCTCGCCGGTCGCGGCGACTACGACCTCGTCGTCGCGATGTACCACGACCAGGGCCACGGCCCCGTCAAGGTGCTGGGTCTCGAGGCCGGCGTCAACGTCACCATCGGCCTGCCCGTCATCCGCACATCGGTCGACCACGGCACGGCGTTCGACATCGCCGGCACCGGCATCGCCGACCACCGCTCCATGATCGAGGCGCTGCGCCTGGGCGCGGAGATGGCGCCGCGGCCCGTGGACGCCTAGGGTGCCCAGCGTGGCGAAGCACACCGCACAGACGCGTCGGGGCGAGATCGTCCGCCTCGCCACCACCAGTGGGCTGGCGAGCGTGGAGGAGCTCTCCGACCAGCTCGGTGTCACGGCGTCGACGATCCGGCGTGACCTCGCCAAGCTGACCGCCCAGGGCAAGCTGGCCCGCACCTACGGCGGCGTCATGAGCCTGGCCCACCACCCCGAGGCCTCGCTGCGCCAGCGGCTCGGTGAGGCGCACGCGGCCAAGCGCGACATCGCCCGCTGGGCCGCGGACCAGATCGAGCCGGGCGAGACGATCCTGCTCGACGCGGGCTCGACGATGGGCGCCCTCGCCGACGCCATCACGAAGATGCCCGAGCTCAACGAGCTCACCGTCGTCACGGCCGGGATCAGTGCGATGGGCACGCTCACCGACAGCGTCGGCATCGACGTCATCGCCCTCGGCGGACGGCTGCGGCCACTGAGCCAGGCGTTCGTCGGCCCGCTCACCGAGGCAGCCGTGCAGCGACTGTCGTTCGACCGCGCCTTCATGGGCGCCGACAGCGTGCACGCCGAGCGTGGCATCTGCGAGGCCGACCTCGAGCAGACCCGCCTCAAGGAGCTCATGATGAGCCGCGCCGAGCACACCTACGTGCTCGCTCACGCCGACAAGCTCGGGCAGTCGCCCTTCCACGCGTGGGCGGTCATGCCGGCACGCTGGACCCTCGTCACGGACGAGTCCGCCGATCCCCTTGCGCTGCAGTCGTTCCGGGACAACGACATCGAGGTCGTCGTCGCGCCACGCCGCGACTGAGCCTCGTGCTCGACGCAGCCCACGACGAGCCGGGCGTATGCCGTGGGCCCCGCCACACGGCATACGCAGGCTGTCGCGTGTGGCTCAGTCCTCCACGACGGTCGTCAGGACCCAGTCGCGCACCTCGGGCATGTCCTCGAGGTGCTCGACGATGTAGTCCTGGTGCGCGGAGAGCTGCTCCTCGCACCACGCCTTGACCTCGCTCGACCCACGGACCTGGCGCCCTGCGTTGTTGATGGCGTCCATGACGAGGTGGTAGCGGTCGACGCCGTTGCGCACGACCATGTCGAAGGGGGTCGTCGTCGTGCCCTCCTCGCTGAAGCCGCGCACGTGGAAGCGGTCCGCATCGGGACGCCCGTGCACGAGCTGGTGGATGGCGCCGTGGTAGCCGTGGAAGGCGAAGACGACGTCGACGTGGTCGGTGAACAGCTCGCCGAAGCGCACGTCGTCCATGCCGTGCGGGTGGCTGCGCGCCCGCGGGAGCGTCATCAGGTCGACGACGTTGACGACGCGGACCCGCAGCTGCGGCAGCTTCTCCCTGAGGATCTGCGCAGCGGCCACGACCTCCATCGTCACGACGTCGCCGGCGCACGCGAGCACGACGTCCGGGTCACGGTCCCCGTCGTCGGTGCCGGCCCACTCCCAGATGCCGGCCCCGGCCGCGCAGTGCGCGACGGCCTCGTCCATCGACAGCCACTGCGGCTGCGGCTGCTTGTCGATGACGATCAGGTTGACGTAGTTCTTGGACCGGAAGCAGTGATCCGCCACGGACAGAAGGCAGTTCGCGTCCGGGGGCAGGTAGATGCGCGACACGTCACCCCGTGCGTTGAGGACGGTCTGGATGAGCCCCGGTCCCTGGTGCGAGAAGCCGTTGTGGTCGTTGCGCCAGGCCGTGGACGTCAGGAGGATGTTGAGGCTCGGCACGTCCGCCCGCCAGTCGAGCTTGTTGGCCTCCTGCAGCCATTTGCTGTGCTGGACGGTCATCGACGCGCTCACCATGGCGAACGCCTCGTACGTCGCGAAGAGGCCGTGCCGTCCCGTCAGGGTGTAGCCCTCGAGCCAGCCGTGGCACGAGTGCTCCGAGAGCACCTCCATGACGCGGCCGTCGTGCGAGAGCTTGACGTCGTCGTCGGTGATGCGCTCGGCCGTCATCCGCTCGGACACGTCGAAGACGGCGCCGACCCGGTTGCTGTTGGTCTCGTCGGGGCTGAAGAGCCGGAACGTCGTGGGGTTGCGCACGTAGAGCTCACGCATCATCTCCCCGATCGCGCGCGTCGACTCCTCGCGAGTGCTGGCCGGCGACGGCACGTCCCGGGCGAAGTCCCGGAAGTCAGGGATGTCGAGCTCGGTCGTCAGCACGCCCCCGTTGGAGTGTGGTGACGCGCTCATCCGGAGGTCGCCCTCCGGGTTCGCCTGCAGGACGAGGTCGACGGGCTTGCCGGACGCGTCGAAGAGCTCCTCGGGTCGGTAGGACCGCATCCACGCCTCGAGGAGCGCGAGGTGCTCGGGGTTCTCCTTGACCCCGGACAGCGGCACCTGGTGCCCGCCACGTGCCGGTGACCTTGACGCCGTCGACCTCCGCCGGGCCGGTCCAGCCCTTCGGGGTGCGCAGCACGATGAGCGGCCAACGCGGCCGCGCATCCATGCTCCAGCCGTCGGCCCGCGCCTCGGCCTGGATCGCACGGATCCGGTCGTAGGCGACTCCGAGCGTCTGCGCGAATCGCTCGTGCATGCCCGGCACGTCGTCCCCCTCGACCTCGAGGACCTCGTAGCCGTGGCCCTCGAGCAGGCTGCGGACCTCCGCCGGGTCCTTGCGGCCGAGCACCGTCGGGCCGGCGATCTTGGCGCCGTTGAGGTGCAGGACCGGCAGCACGGCGCCGTCGCGGCGCGGGTTGAGGAAGGAGATGCCCTTCCAGGAGCCCTCGAGCGGGCCCGTCTCGGCCTCGCCGTCACCCACGACGGCGAGCGCCAGCAGGTCGGGGTTGTCCATGACGGCCCCGAAGGCGTGGAAGAGGACGTAGCCGAGCTCGCCGCCCTCGTGGATCGAGCCGGGAGTCGTCACCGACACGTGGCTGGGGATGCCGCCCGGCGCCGAGAACTGCCGGAAGAGGCGGCGCACGCCGTCGGCGTCGCGCGTCACCTTGGGGTAGACCTCCGAGTACGTGCCCTCGAGGTAGCCCGCCGCGACGAGCGCGGGGCCGCCGTGCCCGGGGCCGGTGAGGTAGATCGTCTCCTGGCCGGTGTGCCGGATCACCCGGGACATGTGGGCGTAGACGAACGACAGGCCGGGACTCGTGCCCCAGTGACCCAGCAGTCGAGGCTTGATGTCGTCCGGCACGAGGGGGCGCTGCAGCAGTGCGTTGTCCTGCAGGTAGATCTGCCCGATCGTCAGGTAGTTGTTGGCCCGCCACCACGCATCCATCGAGGCGATCTCGTCGGCGGTCGGGGCAGGCACGGAGGTCGTGGTCGTCGTCGTCACAGCAGGGGCCTCTCGAGGGGTCTGAGATCGTCGTCCCGTCGAGCCTCACGGACGGTGGCCGGGCTGGCAAGGGGCCTGTCGTCGGGAGGGGCCACACGGCATACGCCGGCGGGTGGCCCCGAGCGGACAGAGCAGTGGGCCGGCCCCCGTCGGGACCGGCCCACCCCACTCCGGAAAGATCAGCGGTTGAAGGCGTCCTTGACGTCCTCGCCCGCGTCCTTGAGCTGCTCGCCCCGCTGCTTGAGGTCCGCCGAGGCCTGGTCACGCTCGCCCTCGGCCTCGAGTCGCTCGTTGTCGGTGACCTTTCCGGCGGCTTCCTTGGCCTTGCCCTTCAGGTCTTCGCCCATGTTGCTGGCCTTGTCTTCGATACCCATGTCGGGGCCCCTTTCGCCTTCGATCGGATGCTTCTACCCCTACCCGGTCGCCATGGTTCGTCACCACAGCTGCGCCGGCTGTCCAGAAGAGGGTCGTGCGCTCGGGGCGTCGGTGGCCTTTGCGACACTGGAGGTGTGAGCACGTTCCCCAACCCCGCGTCCGAGGTGTCCCCCACGTCCGGACGGGGGCCACAGACACGCGACCTCAGCCGGTTCGCCTACCTGTCCATCGCGGCCGCCGTCGTCACCATCACGCTGAAGGTCATCGCCTGGCGCATCACGGGATCCGTGGGCCTGCTCTCCGATGCGGCCGAGTCGGTCGTCAACCTCGTCGCCGCGATCGCCGTGCTCATCGCCCTCAAGGTGGCGGCGATGCCGGCCGACAAGAACCACCACTACGGCCACACCAAGGCCGAGTACTTCTCGGCGGCCATCGAGGGGATGATGATCTTCGTCGCCGCCCTCGTGATCATGTACACCGCGGTCGAGCGCTTCCTCAACCCGCAGCCCATCGAGAACGTCGGCCTCGGCCTCGCCATCTCGGTCGTCGCGTCCGCCGTCAACGGCGGCGTCGCGGTCGTCCTGCTGCGGGCCGGTCGGCGCTACCGCTCGCTGACGCTCACCGCGGACGGCAAGCACCTCATGACCGACGTGTGGACCTCCGCGGGCGTCGTCGTCGGCGTGCTGCTCGTCGGGCTGACACACGTCGAGCGCCTCGACCCCGTCATCGCCTTCCTCGTCGGCATCAACATCGTCTGGACCGGCTGGAAGCTCATCCGCGAGTCCACCGAGGGCCTCATGGACATCTCCATGCCCAAGGAGGACAACAGCGCCATCGCCGAGATCCTGTCGCGCTTCGTCACGCGCGAGGTCCACTTCCACGCGCTGCGCACGCGGGTCTCCGGCCACCACCGTTTCGCCGAGGTGCACGTCCTCGTCCCCGGCGCGTGGACCGTCCAGCAGGGCCACGACCTCATGGAGGAGGTCGAGCAGGCCGTCCACCGCGAGTTCGGCGAGATCGCGCTCACCTGCCACCTCGAGCCGTCCGAGGACCCCCGCGCCTACGGCGACTACGCCGCCGAGTTCCCCATCCCCACGCACGACGACATCGTCGCCGCACACGGAGCCACGCCGGCACGACCGGATCGGGGCGACGACAAGGCATGAGCCGTGCGCACGTCGTCGTGCCCTCGCCGATCGGTGACCTGACCGTCGTCGCCGAGGACGGCGTCATCACGCACCTGCTCATGGATGCCGCGAAGTACCGTCCCGACGACCCCGAGGTCCTCGGCGAGGTGGGCGACCCCGCCGACGAGCCGTTCGCCGCGGCAGCCGTGCAGCTCGCCGCCTACTTCACCGGCGCCCTGACCGAGTTCGACCTGCCGCTCGCCCCGCGTGGCGACGACTTCCACCAGCGGGTGTGGGCGCTCCTGCGCGAGATCCCCTACGGGCAGACCCGCAGCTACGGCGACCTCGCCAGGGCGCTCGGCGACCGCAACCTGGCGCAGGCCGTCGGCACGGCCAACGGCCGCAACCCGATCGCCGTCGTCGTCCCCTGCCATCGCGTCATCGGCGCCGACGGCTCCCTCGTGGGGTATGCCGGTGGGCTGAGTCGCAAGCGCTTCCTCCTCGCGCTCGAGGAGCCCCCCGCAGACGAGTCCGGCCGCCTCTTCTGATCCCCCTGCCCGTCGAGTGAACGCCCCGCCCCAGTCGAGTGAGCGCGGCGTCCCGTCCGTCACACTGGGACCTCACACTTCCGCAGGCCGGAGCGTCTACAGGGCATGAAGCGACCGTTCGAGCAGGCCGTCACCGAGCACGGGGCCGTGGTGCTGCGCGTATGCCGCGCCGTGCTCGGCCCGACCGAGGCCGACGACGCATGGTCCGAGACGTTCCTCTCGGCCCTCCGCGCCTGGCCCGACCTTCCCGACGACGCGAACGTCCGGGCATGGCTCGTCACCATCGCGCACCGCAAGGCCGTCGACGTCGCCCGAGCCGGCGCCCGTCACGCGGTCCCGGTCGCCGAGGTGCCCGAGGCCACCGCCCCACGCGCCGACCAGCCCGAGGAGGCCATCCCCGACGGGGACCTCTGGAGCGCTGTCGCCGCCCTCCCCGAGAAGCAGCGCCTGTGCGTGGCCTACCACCACGTCGCCGGCCTGCCTCACCCGGAGGTCGCCCGCATCGTCGGAGGCACGCCCGCGGCGGCACGCCGCGCCGCTGCCGACGGCATCGCGCGGCTCCGGTCCACGTACCCAGCCACCGGAAGGGTGAGCACCCATGTCTGACAACCCGATCCAGCTCCTGACCTCAGCGTCCACCGACGACGACGAGCACCTCGCAGCCCTGCATGACACCCTCATCCGTCGCGCCTCGGCGGAGTCGTCGGTCGACGCCACCTACCGCGTGGTCGACTCCCCCGTCGGCCCACTCCTGCTCGCGGCGACCGAGAGCGGCGTCATCCGCGTGGCCTTCGCGGTCGAGGACCACGACCGGGTGCTCGAGTCGCTCGGCGCGTCCGTCGGGTCGCGGATCCTGCGCGGCGGCAACCGGCTCGACCCGCTGGCCCGCGAGCTCGACGACTACTTCGCCGGGCGGCGGCACCGGTTCGACGTCCCCCTCGACCTGCGTCTCGCGCGCGGCTTCCGGCTCACCGTGCTGCGTCACCTCAGCGACATCCCGTACGGCTCGACCGAGAGCTACGGTGAGGTGGCCGTGGCGTCCGGCAGCCCGAGGGCAGTACGCGCGGTCGGCTCGGCCTGCGCGACGAACCCGCTGCCGATCGTCGTCCCGTGCCACCGCGTCGTGCGCTCGGACGGCTCTCTCGGCGGCTACCTCGGCGGCCTGCCGACGAAGGAGCGGCTCCTCGCGCTCGAGCGTGCCGCGGCTTGACCAGTGACTGGTGAGGCGGGGCGTTCACTCGACTGGGGCGGGGCGTTCACTCGACTGGGGCGGGGCGTTCACTCGACTGGGGCGGGGCGCTCACTCGAGCGGGGCGGGGCGCTCACTCGAGTGAGCGGTGGGACCATCGGGGCATGCGCCCTGGAGAGCCGTCGTGACCTGGCCCGTGCGTGAGACCCGCGTCGTCTACGAGAACCCGTGGATCCGGGTCCGTGAGGACGCCGTGACCCGGCCCGACGGGGGCGACGGCATCTTCGGGGTCGTCGAGGTGCAGCGCCCTTCGGTCTTCGTCGTCGCCCTGACCGACGACGACGAGATCGTGCTCGTCACCCTCGACCGGCACACCGTCGGCACGTCGGTCGAGGTGCCCGCCGGCGGCACCGACGGCGAGGACCCCCTCGTCGCGGCCCGGCGCGAGCTCGCCGAGGAGACCGGCCTCGTCGCCGCAACCTGGCAGCAGGTCGGCACGATGAACGCTCTCAACGGGATCTGCCGCGCGCCAGAGGTCGTCTTCCTCGCGACCGGCCTCGAGCCGGCGTCCGCCACCGACGACGCGGCCGCCCGCCACGAGGAGGGCATCCGCGAGGTCCGCCGCGTGCCCGTCGCCGAGGTGCTCGGTCTCGTCTCCGACGGGACGATCACGGACGGCGAGACGGTCGCCGCGCTCATGTTCGCGCTCGTGGCCCTGGGCCGCGTCGCCTGAGCGGCCAGCGTTCGGCGGCCGCACGGCATACGCCATCGAGTTCCACCGACCGTGCAACGGTTCGGGAGACAGCCGTGTCTAGGGGGTTGTACGACACTGGCAACCAGACGATCGGCACGACCCTGACGACCAGAACCGGCGGGAGCTCATGAGACGGAGGGACGAGGCGGCGTTCCGCAGCTTCGTGGAGGAGCGGCAGACGATGCTGCGCCGGCGCGCCTACCTGCTCTGCGGCAACTGGGCCGACGGCGACGAGCTCGTCCAGGAGGCGCTGGCACGCGTCTACGTCGCATGGCCGCGCATCGCCACCGGCGCCGAGACGGCCTACACGAGACGCACGATGATGAACCTTTATCTCAACGACCAGCGCAAGCGACGCCGCGAGGTCCTGACCGACGAGGCCCCGGAGCCTCCGACGCCGGACCACGACCGCGAGCTCGCGATGACCCTGACCGACCTGCTGCGTGACCTGCCCGAGAAGCAGCGCGCCGTCCTCGTGCTCCGCTTCTGGGAGGACCTCACGGTGCCCCAGATCGCCGAGTGCACGGGCGTCGCCGAAGGAACCATCAAGAGCCAGATCTCGCGCGGGCTCGCCGCCCTGCGCGGCCGGCTCGCAGAACCACCACTGACCGGGGCAGGAGCTTTTCCATGAGCGACGACACGACGCGAGGCCAGGGCGCCGCTCCGGAGGAGGGCGAGCTGCAGCTGCGAAAGGCGCTGTCCACCATGAACGACCTCGAACCACCCCACGACGACCTCTTCGCCCAGCGGGCCCTGATGCGCGGCCGGGCACGCACGTCCCGGCGCCGCTCGACGCTGCTCGGTGCGGCCGCCGCGGTCGTCGTCGTCGGAGCCGTCGGCGGCGCGTGGGTGTCGAGCAACCGCGCCTCCTCCAGCAGCGCGAGCAGCGCGGGCGCCGCTTCGGCCGAGGTCCAGAAGGACTCGTCCGGCAGTGCCGGTGCTGACAACGGTGCCCGCAGCCCCCAGTCGCTCTCGGGGAACGGCGCCCCGGGCGCGGCCCCGTCCTTCCCGTCGCCCCGCGACACCACGCGTTGGTTCGGCACCCTCTCGAGCCCGCAGACGAATGCCTTCACGGCCATCGAGCCGACGGTGGTCTCCCGCTGGCCCGAGGTCTTCTCGGGGGCGTATGCCGTCGACGCCGCAGGTGCCCGCGTGGCCGTCGTGGTCACCCGCCACGACCCCGAGCTGGAGGCCTTCGTGACCCGCGCGATGCCGTCACCGACCGATGTGGAGTTCGTCGTCATGAGCCATTCCCTCGAGGAGAAGCAGAAGGTCGCCAAGGAGATCGTCGACCAGCGAATGCTGTGGCGCTCCAAGGGAGTCCAGATCATCGCCGTCACCCAGGACGCCCGCAGCGACCAGGTCGTCGTCATGGCCGACGAGGGCACCTCGCCCGGTCTCATCGAGCAGCAGTACGGCGACATCGTCCGCGTCGTGCCGTCCAGCCAGACGGCGCCGGGCAAGCTGCCGAACGGGAGCACCCTGCCGACGATGCAGCCGTGAGCCGGCATCGCGCCGGCCGGCGCGGTTAGGCTGCCCGACATGGAGCAGCCGACCCCTCCGCAGGCACCGATCAGCCCGCTCGACGCACTCCGCCGCATCTGCTTCCTCCTCGAGCGTGGTCGCGAGAGCAGCTATCGCGTCGATGCGTTCCGCAGGACCATCGAGGCGATCACGCTCATCAGCGACGAGGAGCTGCAGGAGCGGGTCGAGGCCGGAACCCTCAAGCAGATCAAGGGAATCGGCGACTCGAGCGCAGCGATCATCGGGCAGGCGGTGCGCGGCGTCCTGCCGGCCTACCTCGTCTCGGCCGAGGAGAAGCACGGCGAGCCGCTGACCCGCGGCGGGGCGCAGCTGTATGCCGCCCTGCGCGGTGACCTGCACGCCCACTCCAACTGGAGCGACGGCGGCAGCCCCATCGAGGAGATGGTCCTCGCAGCCGTCGAGCTCGGCCAGGAGTGGATGGCCCTCACGGACCACTCCCCCCGCCTCACCGTCGCTAACGGGCTGAGCCGCGAGCGCCTCACCGACCAGCTGAAGCGCGTCGAGGCGATCAACGCGAGCCTCGGCGACGCGTTCACGGTCCTCAAGGGCATCGAGGTCGACATCCACCTCGACGGGACCCTCGACCAGGACGACGACATGCTCGACCAGCTCGACGTCGTCACGGCCTCGATCCACTCGAAGCTGCGCCAGCCGTCCTTCGAGATGACGCCGCGCATGGTCACCGCCGTCCGCAACCCGCGCACCAACGTGCTGGCCCACTGCACCGGCCAGCTCGTCACCGGCGGTCGTGGCAAGCGTCCCCCGTCGCAGTTCGACGCCGAGAAGGTCTTCCGGGCCTGCCTCGAGAACGACGTCGCCGTCGAGATCAACTCCCGGCCGGAGCGCTGCGACCCACCGGACGAGCTCATCGAGCTGGCGCGCAACCTCGGGTGCCTCTTCACCATCGACTCCGACGCGCACGCGCCCGGGCAGCTCGACATGAAGTCGCTCGGCTGTGAGCGCGCCGAGCGCCTCGGCATCCCGGCCGAACGCATCGTCACGACGTGGCCGGTCGACGACGTCCGAGCCTGGGCCAAGGGCTGATCCGGGGGGCTGTCGAGCGGCGCCGGGAGCCGATTTGGACGGTGCCAGAAACTCCCATATAGTTTCGACGTCCCAACGGATAGGTCGGGCAGGTCCCCATCGTCTAGCGGCCTAGGACTCCGCCCTTTCACGGCGGCAGCACGGGTTCGAATCCCGTTGGGGATACGCAGTACAGTTCGACACGCACCACCCAGTAAGGCCCCGTAGCGCAGTTGGTTAGCGCGCCGCCCTGTCACGGCGGAGGTCGCCGGTTCGAGCCCGGTCGGGGTCGCAAGACACCAGAAGCGCCGCTCTCATCAGAGAGCGGCGCTTCTAGCGTGTCAGGGGCCGTGACCCGCCTCGTAGGCTGTGGCGCGTGCGGATCGCGGTGCTCGACGACTACCAGGGCGTGGCCCTGTCCAGTGCCGACTGGGCGCCGGTCACCGGCCACCCGAGCACGCCCTGCACGGTCGACGTCTTCAGCGACCACGTCGGGGAGCCTGCCGCACTCGTCGAGCGGCTCGCGCCCTACGACGCCGTCGTCGTCATGCGCGAACGCACGCCGCTCCCGGCTGCCGTGCTCGCCGCCCTCCCCCGGCTGCGGCTGGTCGTGACGACCGGCCGACGCAACCCGAGCATCGACGTCGCCGCGGCCAGCACCGCCGGCATCACCGTGTGCGGCACCGAGAGCCTGCCGACGGCCCCGGCCGAGCTGACCTGGGCGCTCGTCCTCGGGCTTTCGCGCCACCTCGTCGAGGAGGCGGGAGCCGTGCGCACCGGCGGGTGGCAGACGACGGTGGGCCGCGACCTCGCCGGACACACCCTGGGCCTGCTCGGGCTCGGGCGCATCGGGAGCCAGGTCGCCACCGTCGGGCGCGCCTTCGGCATGGACGTCGTCGCGTGCAGCCGCAACCTCACCCCCGAGCGGGCCGCTTCCGCGGGTGCCCGGGCCGCCTCGCTCCAGGAGGTCCTCGCGGCCTCGGACGTCGTCTCGATCCACCTGCCTCTCGCCGAGGGGACCCGTGGCCTCGTCGGGGAGCGCGAGCTGGCGCTGATGCGACCCGACGCCCTGCTCGTCAACACCTCGCGCGGTCCGATCGTCGACGAGGGCGCGCTACTGGCGGCCCTGTCCCGCGGCCACCTGGGCGGGGTGGGGCTTGACGTCTTCGACGAGGAGCCTCTGCCGGCCGACCACCCGCTCCGCACCGCGCCTCGCACGCTCCTGACGCCGCACCTGGGCTACGTGACGCGCGACGTCTACGCGACGTTCTGGGGCGGCGTCGTCGAGGCCGTGACGGCATACCTCCACGGGTCACCCATCCGCACCCTCTGAGCCGATGGCGTATGCCGTGCGGCCGGCTCACGCTCAGCGGTGACCGGCGCGCAGGACCAGCTCGAGCTCGAACCTCACCTCGGGGTCGTCGAGTGCGTCCCCGAAGAGCTCCTTGAGCTGCGCGACCCGGTAGCCCACGGTCTGCTGGTGCACGAAGAGCTCCTGGGCGATCGGGGCTCGCTGGCCCTGGTGGCGCAACCACGACAGCAGCGTCTCGGTGAGGCGTTCGCGGACCGCGGGCCGCAGCCCGTCGAGCGGCGCCAGGCGCGTGCGGGCGAGGTCGTCGGTGGCCAGCGGCTCGGCGTGCACGACGAGCTCGGCGAGGTGGTCCGCGACCCAGACCGGGGAGGTCTCGGCGCCGGGATCGTCCGGGCCCGACCTCGTGCCACGCCCGACGCCGTGCGCCCCGGCGGAGGTCGCGAGGTGCAGGGACTCGCCCGCCTGCTGCCACGGCCGCGGTGGGCCGATGATGGCGCGGCGCCCCCGCAGCGCACGCTGGAGGTCGCGTGGCCGGGCGGCCCGGCTGACGAACGGGAAGATGACGACCACGTCGGTGCCCCGCTCGGCGACGAGGGCCTCCGGTCCCAGGGCCGCCCGCAGCCCGTCGACGTGGGGGAACGGCACGAGCGCGACCACGACGACCTCCGGCAGGGTCCAGCCCACGGCGGAGGCCAGTCGGGGCACGCCTCCGTCACTCGAGTCACCGCGCAGGATCATCTCGAGCAGCTCCGCCCGGAGCCGCACCTGCTCGCCCGCGCGCTCGGACTGCTCCTGGGCATAGCCCTGTGCGCTGGCCGCCGACAGCTCGTCGATGTAGGCGAAGAGCGACTCACCGAGCGCCAGCAGCGCGTCGGGGGGCATCTGCGACACGTTCACCGTGCGCGAGACCGCCCGGAAGGTGACGCGGGCCCCGTAGCGGTAGGCGGCGAGCAGCGACTCGAGGCTGCGGCCCGAGCGCACCTCGCCGCGACCGAGGTTCTCGTAGACCCACTTGCCGTCCT
Organism: Terrabacter ginsenosidimutans; assembly: GCF_039539425.1. NCBI lineage: Bacteria > Bacillati > Actinomycetota > Actinomycetes > Micrococcales > Intrasporangiaceae > Terrabacter > Terrabacter ginsenosidimutans. Next base: position 355,789 of record NZ_BAABDC010000001.1, read on the forward strand.
CTGAGAGGGCCGGCAGACGCGTGCCCGGAAGGTCCAGGAAGCGGTTCAACGCGATCGTGACCCCCTGCCGGACGCCCTGTCCGAAGCGCCCCTCCATGGGCATCGCGTAGACGGGTACGTCACGGGGTATGCCATCGATGATCGCCTCGACGATCTCCTTCACGACGGGTCGCAGCACCACCGCGACTTCGGTGGGGAGAGACAACCACGGTGGGTCAGATGTGGCCTGTGACACGTCGCCCTCCTGCATTCTGTCGTCACACAACAGTTTCTTGGGTCAAAGAGTACGCGTCACCCCAAGAGCCGCGGGGCCTTCGACGGCCATGATGGAACCATGACCCAGATCAGAGCTCTCCGGCGTGTGGCGTCGCTCCTGACGACCCCTCTCACGCCCGAGGACATCCTCGCTCTGGTGAACCCGCTGGCCTCGGCGCGCCAGCTGCGCGGCGTCGTGACCAAGGTGGTCCGCGAGACCCCTGACTCGACGACCATCCACTTCCGCCCCGGTCGCGGCTGGAACCCCCACGCCGCAGGCCAGTGGGCCCGCATCGGCGTCGAGATCGACGGCGTGCGCCAGTGGCGCAGCTACTCCCTCTCAGCGGCGGTGGGCCATGACCCGGCCATCACGGTGACCGCCATCGGCTTCGTCTCGACGGCGCTCGCGCGCGACACCAAGGTCGGCGACATCCTCTTCCTCGACACCCCGCAGGGCGACTTCGTGCTCCCGGAGCACCCGCGCCCGTTGCTGATGCTCACGGCCGGCAGCGGCCTGACGCCGGTCATGTCGATGATCCGCACCCTCGTGCCGCGCCGGCCGGACGCCGACGTAGTGCTCATCCACTCGGCCCGCACGCGCGACGAGGCCCTCTTCCACGACGAGCTCCTCGAGCTCGCGGACCAGTTCCCCGGCCTCACGGTCCGGCACTGGTTCACCCGAGAGGAGGACGGTCGTCGCCTGGACCTCTCGGACGCAACCGACCTCGAGACGCTCTGTCCCGACTGGCGCGACCGGGCGGCATACGCCTGCGGGCCCACCGAGTTCCTCGACGCGGCCACCGAGCTGTGGCTGCGCGACGGCAACGACGACACGCACACCAACCTGACGATCGAGCGTTTCGCGCCCGTCCTGCTGGAGGGATCCGGCGGCGAGGGCGGGCTGCTGACGTTCGAGAAGTCGGACAAGGAAGTGGAGGCGGGCGGCGACGTCCCCCTCCTCGAGGCCGGCGAGGAGTGTGGCGTGGTCATGCCGAGCGGGTGCCGCATGGGCATCTGCCGCAGCTGCCTCGTCCCGCTCGTCGCCGGCAAGGTCCGCGACCTGCGCACCGGCGAGGTGCACGGCGACGAGGGCGAGCTCATCCAGACCTGCGTCAACGCGGCCGCCGGACCCGTCCACCTGGACATCTAGGAAGGGAAACACCCATGACCGCCACCACGAACCGACCGACGACGACGCCCACCGGCGCCGTCGGTACCGTTGCAGGCACCGCCACGGCGACCCGGCCCAAGAAGCCGGTCCTGGCAGCGTCCGGCGGACCCGTCAAGCGCCCGAGCGCCGCTGCGCACCTCTCCGAGGCCGACGTCGAGCGCCTCGGCAAGGAGCTCGACGCCCTGCGCGACCGCATCATCGCCACGCGCGGCGCCAAGGACGCGGCCTACATCCGCCGCGTCATCCGCGTCCAGCGCACGCTCGAGGTCGCCGGCCGGGCCACGCTCCTGCTGTCGAAGAAGAAGACGGCGTTCGTCGCCGGCACGGCGATGCTCTCCGTCGCCAAGATCCTCGAGAACATGGAGATCGGCCACAACGTCCTGCACGGCCAGTGGGACTGGATGCGCGACCCCGACATCCACTCGACCACCTGGGAGTGGGACTTCGTCACCCCGGCGGCGGCCTGGAAGCACACCCACAACGACCTGCACCACACGTGGACCAACGTGCTCGGCAAGGACAAGGACGTGGGCTACTCCACGCTCCGGATGGCCGAGGACCAGCCGTGGCGTCCGCACAACATCCTCAACCCCGTCATCAACGGCATCCTGGCTCCCTTCTTCGAGTGGGGCATCGCGATCTACGACCTCGAGCTCGAGGCCGTCCAGGAGGGCGAGAAGTCCAAGGAGGACCTCAAGAAGGACCTCAAGGCCTTGGGGCGCAAGGTGGTCCGCCAGTTCACGAAGGACTACGCCGCGACCCCACTTGCCGCGGTGCCGTTCGGCTCGGGCAAGCAGGCCCTCCTCGGCACCTTCACCGCCAACGCGATCCGCAACGTCTGGGCGCACTCGGTCATCTTCTGCGGGCACTTCCCCGACGGCGTCGACGTCTTCACCGAGGAGGAGATCGAGGGCGAGACCCGCGGCGACTGGTACATCCGCCAGATGCTCGGCTCGGCCAACATCTCCGGCAGCAAGCTGCTGCACCTCATGACCGGCAACCTCAGCCACCAGATCGAGCACCACTGCTTCCCCGACCTGCCGAGCAACCGCTACCACGAGGTCGCCGTCGAGGTGCGCGAGATCTGCCAGCGCTACGGCCTCCCGTACACGACCGGGCCGATGCCGAAGCAGGTCTACCAGGCGTGGGCCAAGGTCTTCCGCCTGGCGCTGCCGAACCGCCCGCGCCCGCTGCCCAAGGGTGCGACCGATGCCGTCAACGCACCGGTCCCGCCGCGCCGCAGCGCAGCCCTGCCGATGGTGGCGCGTGTCGGGTGAGGCGGTGGCACGACCCGTGCCGACGGCCGCCTTCTTCGACCTCGACCGCACCCTGATCCGCGGGTCGGCGAACTACCCCCTCGCGATCGCCGCGTTCCGCAGCGGCCACGTGCCGTGGAAGGACCTCGTCAAGGACACCGTCAACGCGATCTCCTTCCACCGCAAGGGATCCACCGACGAGGGCTCGGAGGCACTGCGTGAGCGCATCCTCCGGGCCGTCGCCGGCATCCGGCAGTCCGACATCATCCACCTCACCGACGTGATCACCCCCGGCATCGTGCGCAAGGCCATCCCCGCCTCGATGACGCTGCTGTCGGAGTGCCGGGCCCTCGGCCAGGACCGCATCGTCGTGTCCGCGTCTCCCATCGAGCTCGTCAGCCGCATCGCGACCGCGCTCGGGCTCGAGGGCGCCGTCGCCACACGCAGCGAGCTCGACACCGAGGGCCGCTACACCGGCCACCTCGCCGGTGAGTTCTGCTACGGCGCGGGCAAGGTCATCGAGATCGAGAAGCTGGCCGCCGAGCGTGGCTACGACCTCTCGCGGTGCGCCGCCTACAGCGACTCCATCAGCGACCTGCCGATGATGGAGCGCGTCGGCACCGCGGTCGCGGTCAACCCGGACGGAGAGCTGCGCGAGCTGGCCCGGGAGCGCGGCTGGCGCATCGTCGAGGTCGGTCGCAAGCGGCACTGAGCCACTGAGCCACGGGGTCTGTGGGCCTGGGGCCGATGCGCACCTCGGTCAGCCGACAAGCTGCTGGCGCCGGGTCTCGAGCGTGGCGAGTGCCTCCTCGACCCGGGCGACAGCAGCGTCGACGTCGCGCTGGGTGCGCTTGATCCGGTCACGCACGAGGAGGTCGACCCCGACGTTGTCCCACCAGATGTCGACTCCCCGGACCGGTCCGCCGAACTCCGGCAACGCGATGCCCGGCATCCGGAGGTCGTCGAGCTCGCGGGTGAAGCGGGTCAGCGCCTCTCCCGCGACCTGCAGGCGCTGACGGGCCTCGTCGAGGCGCTCGTGCTTCATCGCGGAGCTGAGCATGCCGCCGCCGCCGAAGGTGTCCCACGTCGACCAGCTGTCGGCGCTGCCCAAGGTCTGTCGAGCCGCCACGAGTCCCTGGAGAGCGGATCGTCCAGCCGCGGAGGCTTGCTCGAGCTCCTGCAGCTCCCGGCGGTGAGCCAGCTCCTGCACGGCCGCTGCGACGTGGGCGTCGTCCACGGTGCCGCCGCTGCCGGCAACACGTTCGAGGGCGGACTGGTAGTCCCTGTCGGCGTGCTCCAGCGCCTCGGCCCGTCGCGCGAGGGACTCGGTCACCTCGCGGAGCAGCTCAACCGTGCGAGCTTGCACCTCCACGGCTGCTGCCGCAGTTCGGGCCTGCTCGCGCTCGCGCTCGAGATCCCGTTCCCGCGAGCCGCGCAACGAGGACCAGACCCGGGAGGCGGATCGGCCTTCGAGGCGTCCGACGTCGAGCTCCTCGCTGGTCAGGACGTCACGGAGCCGCTGGTGCTCCGCCTGGGCCTCGTGGAGCGCGTCGTGGGCCGCCCGGAGCTCGACGTGCACCCGGGCCCGCTCGGCGAGGTCGCTCCGCGCCACCTCGAGCAGCCGGAGCGGAGGGACCGCGTCGTCAGGAACCGTGTGTGACGTCATGCCACCACGATGCTCGACCCGAGCTGACGGTTCCCCGCCTCGTCCACAGCACCGTCCCGCACCGCCCGCGTTGCCCACCTGTCCTCGCGCCGCCCACAGGTCCTCGAGCCGTCGACCAGGTTCACCAGGAGGTGTGCAGCGGCCGTCCCTCGGCGAAGCCGGCCGTGCTCTGGAGGCCGACGACCGCTCGGTCGTAGAACTCCTCGAGAGTCCGCGCACCGGCATACGTGCAGCTGCTGCGCAGCCCGGCGACGATCTCGTCGATGACGTCCTCGACGGACGGTCGCGACGGGTCGACATACATGCGCGCCGTGCTGATGCCCTCCTCGAAGAGGGTCTTGCGGGCGCGGTCGTACTCCGTGTCGGTTGCGGTCCGGTTGCGCACCGCGCGGCTGCTCGCCATGCCGAACGACTCCTTGTACTGGCGACCGTCGTTGTCGGTGTAGAGGTCGCCCGGCGACTCGAGGGTGCCGGCGAACCACGAGCCGATCATGACGTTGGACGCGCCGGCAGCCAGCGCGAGGGCGACATCGCGCGGATGGCGCACACCCCCGTCCGCCCAGACGTGCTTGCCGAGATCCCTTGCAGCCGTTGCGCATTCGAGCACGGCCGAGAACTGAGGGCGACCGACGGCGGTCATCATGCGGGTCGTGCACATCGCGCCGGGCCCGACGCCGACCTTGACGACGTCGGCGCCGGCTTCGATGAGCTCACGGGTGCCGGCCGCCGACACGACGTTGCCGGCGACCACGGGGATGCGCGGGTCGAGGGCCCGAACGGCGCGCAGAGCCTCGATCATCTTGTCCTGGTGCCCGTGGGCGGTGTCGATGACGAGGACGTCGGCGCCGGTGCCCAGCACCTCGGCGGCCTTGGCGGCGACGTCGCCGTTGATGCCGACAGCGGCGGCGACGCGAAGCCGCTGGGCGTCGTCGACCGCGGGTCGGTAGAGCCCGGCGCGGATGGCGCCGCCACGCGTCAGGATGCCGACGAGCTCGCCGTGCTCGGACACGACCGGGGCCACCTTGCGGCGGGCCGCGGACAGCCGCTCGAAGGCCTCCTGCGGGTCGAGGGTGTCTGGCAGCACCACCAGGTCCTCGTGCATGACGTCGTGCACCTGCGTGTAGCGGTCGACGCCGGTCAGGTCCTTCTCGCTGACGATGCCGACCGGCTTCGGACCGTCCACGACGACGGCCACCCCGTGGGCGCGCTTGCCGATGAGGACGAGCGCCTCACCGGCCGTCATGTGCCGCTCGAGCGTGATCGCCGTGTCGTGGACGAGATGGCGCTGCTTGACCCAGGCAACGACGTCGCGGACCACCTCGACGGGAATGTCCTGCGGGATGACGGCGATGCCACCGCGTCGGGCGACCGTCTCGGCCATGCGCCGCCCCGCGATGGCGGTCATGTTGGCCACGACGAGCGGGATGGTGGTGCCCGACCCGTCGACGGTCGACAGGTCGACGTCGAGGCGACTCGTCACCGACGAGCGGCTCGGCACCATGAAGACGTCGTCGTAGGTGAGGTCGAGCTGGGGCTGGAGACCGTTGAGGAACTGCACGGTCACCAACTCTAGGCGCCCGGGCCGGCCGACCCCACGGGACAGCCCCCGACGTACGGCACGGGACGGCACGAGACGGCTCGGACGGCAGGCGGCGGTGAGACGGCATACGCCCGTTTTGCGTGTGCCGGACGGCCCCCGGGAGGACGATGGCACGTGGGCGCTCTTGCGCCCCGGACCGATTGGGGAAACGCCATGACGGACGCACCGCACGTGTGCTTCGACCGAATCCTTCCCAAGGACCTGATGCGCCCTCACCGGCGCGAGCGCGGCCTGCCCGGGCCCAACGGCGCCGACCGCGCGATCTCGCCGATCGGCAAGGCGTGGATGAACGGCACGACGCTCAAGGTCCGCTTCCTCGAGGGCACACCCGCGGAGCAGGCCACGGCGCGCGAGCAGGCCGCCTGGTGGCAGGCCGCGTGCAACATCGCCTTCGACTTCGGCGACCACCCGGACGCCGACATCCGGATCTCCTTCGACCCCAACGACGGCGCCTGGTCCTACGTGGGCACCGACATCAAGAGCATCCCGGCCAACGAGGCGACGATGAACCTCGGATTCCTCGACGGGGGCACGGCGGGGCACGAGTTCGGCCACGCCATCGGACTCGCGCACGAGCACTCGAACCCGCAGGGCGGCATCCAGTGGAACGAGCCGGTCGTGATTGCCGCGCTCGCCGGGCCACCGAACCGCTGGGACGAGGCGAAGGTGCGCCACAACGTCTTCATGAAGTACGCGCTCGACCAGATCAAGGGGACCCAGTTCGACCCCGACTCGATCATGCTCTACGCGTTCCCGTCGAGCTGGACCCTCAACGGCGTCGCGACGCATGCCAACGACGTCCCCTCGGCCCTCGACAAGGCGTTCGTCTCCGGGGCAGCGATGTATCCCAGGTCGGCGCCGGTCGTCGGTGACGCGGTGCCGCTGGCCGTCGACGGGCCGAAGGTCGACGCGACCATCGGCGCGGCCGGCGAGGAGGACCTCTACGCCTTCGACGTCACGAGCGACGGGCTCTACGAGGTGACGACCCGGGGCTCGACCGACGTCTACCTCACCCTGTTCGGGCCGAACAGCGAGACCGACCTCGTGGGCGAGGACGACGACGGCGGCTACGGCGTCAACGCGCGCGTGCGGGCCGGGCTGACGCCGGGACGTTACGTGGCCCAGGTGCGCCACCACGCCTCGAGCGGCACCGGCGCCTACTCCATCCGAGCCCGCCGCCGCTGAGACGCGACCCGCCGAGGACGCGACGGGTCGTATGCCGTGTGGCCGTCGCCCTGCGGCATACGTGCGTGCGCTTCGCCTCGGGCGTAAGGCATTGACCCTGATAGGTAATCGGGTAATCCTGATTACATGATTACGAACGAAGCACTGGAGCGGGTGCGCGGCTGGTTCGTCGGCCGCCTGCCCGAGGAGTGGCGCAGCACGCCACCCGAGATCACCGTCGACCGCGAGGAGATCACGGTCGTGCTCACCCTCGCCGACGTCGACCTGCCCGACGGGTCGAGCGACGCGGAGCGCGACGAGGCCCGCGCCGGTCGCACCAAGGCCTTCCGCGAGGACACCCGAGGACGCCGCATCGAGATCGCCCGCGAGGCCGAGCACCGTTTCGAGCGCAAGGTCTCCTGGGCCGTGCGCGTCGGTGACCGCACGGAGCTGTTCACCCACGTCGCCGCTCCGGCGATGACGCGGCTGCGCCAGCCCGAGCGGCTCGTCCTCGACACGCTCGTCGACGCCGGCGTCGCCCGGTCACGCGCCGAGGCACTGGCCTGGTGCGTCAAGCTCGTCGGCCAGCACGAGAGCGACTGGCTCGGCGAGCTGCGCGAGGCCATGTCGCACGTCGCCGACGTGCGCACGAAGGGTCCGGAGGCCTGACGAGTCAAGGGCCCTCGGAGCCAGAGTGGCCGCGGCCGCGGCCGCGGGTTCAGGCCTGCTGGTCGGTGCCGCGCTTGACCGCGGAGATCTCGAACTCGAGCGAGATCTTCTCGGACACCAGGACGCCGCCGGCGTCGAGCGGCATGTTCCACTCGAGGCCGAAGTCACGGCGGTTGATCCGGCGCGACCCCTCGAAGCCGGCGCGCAGGGCGCCCTGCGCGTCGGTCTGCACACCCACGAGCTCGATCGGGATCGTGACCGGCTTCGTGATGTCGCGGATCGTCAGGTCACCCGAGACCATGTAGGCGTTGTCCTCGACCTCCTCGATGCGCGTGCTCTCGAAGCGGATCTCGGGCCACTTCTCGGCGTCGAAGAAGTCACCGCTGCGCAGGTGATCGTCGCGCTGCTGGTTGCGGGTGTCGACGGTCGCGACCTTGAGGATGACCTCGGCGTACGACTTCGACATGTCGTCGAGGTCCGCGTAGAAGCGCCCGGTCACGTCGTTGAATGAGCCGCGAACCGTCGTCACCATGGCGTGGCGCGCAGAGAACCCGATACGGGTGTGGGCCGGGTCGAAGTCCCAGTCCCCGCTCAGCGCGGATCCGTGGTCGGTCATGATCTCTCCCCTGCGGGTCGGTGATTGAGTCGCGGCATCTTCTCACGACCCAGGGTGCTTGAATCTTTCACTATCGCCTCGTTCGTTGGCAAGCGCAGGGCACACCACACGCGCCCGACCCCGAGCGGGCACCCTGCTCATACCCCCTGAGGATCCCGCACCAGCGGGTGTCGCACCACTCGCAGACGGTTTGCGAGATGGCCGGACCGGTCGGCTATAGTTCCACTCGTTGTCCCGGCCAGGTAGCTCAGTTGGTACGAGCGTCCGACTGAAAATCGGAAGGTCGGCGGTTCGACCCCGCCCCTGGCCACCACCCCCGAAACCGCAGGTCACTCTCCACGTGACCTGCGGTTTCGTCGTCATGCCAGTGTCCTACCACTGGCGCACGGGGCGGGTCGTGCCGCGACCGGAACTCCCGGATCGTGCTGTGCGGACGAAAAAGCCGCCGCATCTGTGCGTGCCCACAAACACGTGAAAAGCAATTCCAGACCGTCATCGGGATGAATGGGGCGAATGCGCTCTTGCGCCCGTGTCGGAATCGAGCCAGCGATCTTCTGGCGAACGGGTGACTCCCTGGGTCGGACGAATGGCTGTGTGGACATCGGGCGCACGGTTCGAGTGAAGACTCGCGGTCGAACAGGCACACGGTCGGAGCCGGAACCGCCTGACATGCAAGGACATCGGCATGACGTCACGAAATGAGGAGGGAAGTCATCCCTCTTCATACTCTGACGCTCTCGGATGACCTGCACGTTTGCTGGGACTTTCCTGTTCCCGTTTCGGTGACGCGAGCCGCCACTAACGTGAGAGCGCCCTTTGGGGCCCCGAAGGGCGATGGTTCGCACCTTTGGAGGAGACGATGAAGTCCCATATTTTCGGAAGAATCCAAACCATTCTGGCAGCGCTGGGGGCGGTGCTGCTCGGCACGTTCTTCCTCGCGCCGGTCAGTGCAGGCGCGGCGACCCAGAGTCCCGTGACGTGGCACGTCCACGTCGGCGAGCAGTCGCCGAACGGCGCGATCCAGGGGATGCAGTTCCTGCCGGGAGACATCTGGGTCGATGTCGGTGACACGGTCCACTGGACCGCCGACTCGATGGAGCCGCACACGGTCACGTTCCTGCCCGTCGGGCAGCTGCCCCCGCCGTTCGACCCGACCGACCCGACTCAGACGACACCGACTGCGGACCACATGATCAGCGCGCCGGGAGACTTCCGGAACTCGGGAGTGCTGTCCACGCTCCAGTTCGCCGAGCTCCCGTCAGGCACGGTCACGTCGTACAACCTCACCTTCACGGGTCCGGGAACCTACGTCTACTACTGCCTTCTCCACGGCCAGGTGATGAAGGGCACGGTCCACGTGGCCGCTGCCGGGACGGCCTACCCGCACACCCAGGCGTTCTACGACACCCAGTTCAACGTCGGCCGAGGTGCCACCATCGGCGCCGGCTACCGTCTCTACGCGCGCGCGATGTCCACCTCGAGCAACCACCACGTCTACGTCGGCGCAGTGGACGAGGCGGCGATGGCCATGGTGATGCGGTTCATGCGACCGACCGTGACGGTGCGCGTGGGTGAGACCGTCGACTTCGACTGGTCGCTCAACAACGGCGACCCGGTGCCACACACCGTGACGTTCGGTCCGGAGCCTCCCGCGCCCTTCCCGGTCGGGGACCCGACGAACTTCACCGGCGGCATGCTGAGCTCTGGCGTCCTTCCCACCGCAGGACCCGGCGCGCACTTCCGCGTGACGTTCAACAAGGCCGGCGTCTTCGACTACATCTGCATGTTCCATGACGGGATGGGCATGACGGGCAAGGTCATCGTCACCCCGTGAGGACCGGCCCTTGACACCTCCCTCCCGAGGGAGGTGTCAAGGTTCGCGGCCTTCCCTCATTCGACTGTCGCGTCAAGCACTCCTGCAGCTCTGTGGGACCCTCCTGCCCCGGACGCCGGGCACGGAGAATGGCTGCGAGGGCGGGAAGAGCTGACATGCCGAGTATCGCGAGCAGGATCAGGCCGAGGTTGGCGGCCACGCCAGCGATGACGGGTGTGAGGTGCGGGCCAGGGGCACGAACCGTGACAGGACAATGGCTTTCGCGCCCTGCCGGTCGAAGAGCACGCGGGCCCGGCGATGCGCTTCGGAGAGATGAACCTCGACCCACGGCCCTTGTGCAGCCCGGGGCCCAACCGGCGCCCCGCCAGGTAGGCCACCTGACCGCCGCAGGCAGCGGCCAGCCCGACGGCGATGAGGGAGAGCCACACGGGGATCTTCAGTGCGCCCGCCGCCATGAGCACGCCGGCACTGACGAGCAGCGTGTCGGCCGGCAGGAGGACGCCGACCAGAAGCCCGGTCTCGGCGAAAGCCACTGCCACGAGCACGAGCAGGGCGAACGGACCGAGCGACGTCAGCAGACCAAGCAGAAGGCCATTCACAGCGACACCCCACGTCAGTGCGGGCTCGAGCGGCGGGGACCTTTGGCCCTGCTGGGGCCGCGACCCGGTTTCTAGGGTGGTGAGTGCGCGAGGTGGTCGGTCCGCGCCCGGCCGGCAGGCCATCCGCGGAGGAGGCAACGCCATGGTCACGATCCACAGCCACCAGCGGCCGGGACTCCAGCGACGCGGGCAGCCGGGTCTGGGCCGCGGGACGGCCGGGCTTGCCTGGGCCACTGCCGTCCTCGCCCTGGGGGCCGCGGTGCTGGGGCTCGTGCTCGAGGGGGTCTACACCGGTGCACGCTCCACCGCGGAGATCCTCCGGGGGTTCGATGCGGTGACGGCGGTCCTGGTCGCCCCGGCGTTGGCCGTGTCCGTCGGGTACGCCCGTCGCGGGTCGGTGCTGGGCCGACTCGTGACGGCGGGGCTGCTCGCCGACCTCGTCTACAGCTACGCCTTCTACGTCTTCGGCACCGACTTCAACGACCTCTTCCTGCTCCACGTGGTGGTCTTCTCGATGAGCCTCACCGCCCTGGTGCTCACGATCGGCGGTCTCGACGTCGACGCGGTCGGTGAGCAGTTCCGCGGGATGAGACACGTGTGGCCAGTGGCGGTGGCGACGGGGGTCCTCGCCGTCTCGCTCGGCGGCATGTGGGTCGGGGCCGCCGTTGTCAATGCGGTCAACGGGACGGTGCCCGTCGGCAGTCGCCTGGTGGAGACCCCCGAGATGATCCACACCGCCCTGGTGCTGGACCTGGCCGTGCAGGTGCCCTTGTATGCCGGTGCCGCCGTGCTGCTGTGGCGCCGGGAGGCGTGGAGCTTCGTGCTCGCTTTCGTGGCGACGCTTTCAGGCATCCCCGAACAGCTGAGCTACCTCGTCGGGCTGCCCTTCCAGGTCGGCGCAGGCGTGCCCGACGCGGCGTCGTTCGACCCCTTGGAGCCGGTGATCGCCGGGCTCTTCGTCCTCGCGTTCGGGCTGCTGCTCGCGGGTGCGTCCTCGCCCGGCCGAGACCGATCTGGCGCCGGCGGTGGACTGAAGGAGTGGGCTGGTGGGCATCCAGGGTGACATCACGATCGGGCGTCCGGTGGACGTCGTCTTCGACTACGTGGCGGACCAGACCAATGAACCGCGGTACAACCCGCAGATGATCCGCGCCCGGAAGCTCGGCGCCGCACCCATCGGTGTGGGAACCACGTTCCGCTCAGCGGTGCGGTCGGGAGCGCGCGTCGCGGACCTGCTCATCGAGATCACCGACTACGAGCGGCCCCGGCTGCTGGCCTCGGTCACCACGATGGCGCAGGCCGACATCGACTACGTCCTGAGGTTCGAACCGGTCGCAGCCGGGACCCGCATGAGCTGGTCCGGTCAGGTCCACCCCAAGGGAGCCCTGCGACTGCTGGGGCCGGTGATCGTCTGGTTGGGCCGACGCCAGGAACAGCACATCTGGCAGAGCCTGAAAGAGCACCTCGAACACGAGCCTGCGAGTCGAAGTGAGACGCCGAGATGAACCACAGAACCATGCCACGCGCACGAGCTACCGACCCCCGGCCGCCTCGTACCGGCGCACCGACTGGCTCTGCGTGCTCCTGACCACCGTCAGGGTCCAGCGGTTGGCGGAGCCGGGCGCGGATGCCGCCGCCACGTGACCCACATCGCGCCGAGGACGCGAGCTCGACGTTCCCGACACGTCGAGGCCGCGTCCACCGCTCACGACTCCGCGGCTGCGAGCGCCGACCGGTCGAAGCCCCTCACGAGGAGCCATACCGCCAGCACCATCTCCTGCACGCCGATGGGCACGGCAAGAGCCACCTGACCGGTCGACATCGGGCTGACGACTCCGAAGATGATCAGCACGGCCGCGACCATGAGCAGGACCACCCCGCCGATCCCCCACACCGACAACCAGATCGGGATCAGCCTGCTCCGGTAGAAGAGCAGGTAGTACGAGAGGCCGCCGATGCCGAAGGCCAGCAGCAGTCCCACATCAGCCAGCCACCGGTACTGCCCCAGCATCGCGTCACCCAGGATCGTGAAGCGCTGGTCACCGGGCACCCTCGCGTCGACGAAGTCCCGGCTCAGCGTCGCCAGCGACAGCAGCTGCACCATGCCGAAGGCGTAGAAGATGCCCTCGATGATCCTGAAGGCGACGGAGCCGAGCGCCAAGCCCTCACCGAACCGGCGCAGCACCGGATACAACGCGATCGCGACGCCAGGAGCTGCGAACGCCGCGATGAACCCGAGGACCACGCCCGTTGCCACCTGGCTCTGGTGACCTGCAGCGTCGGCCAGGTGGTTGGCGCCGGTCACCGGCGCGAGAAACGGCCCGCTGAGCAGGCTCGCCACGGTTGCCACGATGAGCATCACCCCCGCGACCACCGCGTTCGTACTGGTGAGAGCGTCCGGTCGGCCACTGACGGACCTCTCACGGTTGCCGGTTGTGACTGCCATTCCACCCACCCACTTCTCCATCTGATGTCCGGTAGCACTGTCGTGACCTCAGGTCAGGCGCTCCTCGCAGACTCCAGCCCGCCGGACGCGGACGGCATCCGTCCTCGTTCCCCACGCTAGGAAGCCTCAGCCCACCGGCCTAGGGCCGTAGGTCCCCCCGGCACGGCCTGAGCGGCGTCTCGCGGGCCCACGCCGGTTCCCGGTGGCTGCGGGCTCCCCGTCACGGTCAACCTTGGACAGCGTTCCGACGCGAAGGCCGACGGCAACCTACTGTTGATGACATGGACGTCGGCCCCGCGCTCGCCGCCGTGCGGGCCGCCCCCACCCTCCTCGAAGCCATGCGCGAGGCGCGCGTCCTGGCCACCGTCACCGTAGGAGACCCCGGCGGCGACACCCTGTCGGTGCTCCGCTCCGCGGCACGCACGAGCGACCCGCTCACCGCCATCGCGGCCGTCCACGCCCTGGGCGCGAGCGGCCACCCCTCAGCCGGGCGCGTCCTCGCCGAGCTACTGGCCGGCGACCGTCGCCACGTCGCGCAGCACGCCGTCGACGCCCTCCGCCACGCCCCCCTCGTCCACAGTGCCCTCCCGGTCCTCGTCCGGCGCTGCCAGGACGGCGGGTTCACCGGGATGCTCGCCCAACACACCCTCGAGCAGTGGGCGAAGGACGAGCCCGAGGCCGTTCGTGCCCCCCTGGTGGGGGCCCTGTCGACCTCTGTCGAGACCGCGGTCCGCGCGCGACTGGTCGAGACCCTCGGGCTCGTGGCAGGCGGAGCCTCGACACAGGCCCTGCTCGACCTCGCCGGCGACGACCACGAAGCCCTCCCCGTCCGGGCTGCGGCGCTGGCCGCCCTCGGTGACGGTCCGGCGGCAGACCGCGGCGCCGAACCTCTCCTCGTCGCCCTGACCAGGAGTGTCGGCCCGCTGGCCCAGACCGCCCGGCTCGCACTGCACGACCTCTGCCCGGCGCCCACGGTCTCGACCCCGGGAGGCCTCACCGTGGCTCAGGTCTTCCTCCACTCCGACATCGACGGTCGGCTGCACCACTCGGGCCAGGGCGACACCGGGGGCATCGCCACCCTGCTGGTGCACCTCGGCGACGCGCTCCTGCGCCAACAGCCGCACATCGGACGCGTCATCACGATCTCGGGCGGCAGCCCTGACCCCGCACAGTTCCCTCTCGTGCGCCACCGGTCGCCCGACTGGCCCATGCCGGCCTCGGAGCTGCTCACCGCAGGCCACCACTACGCCCGCGTGCCGCTCACGGGTGCGTCGACCGGGATCTCCCGAGGCTGGCCGGCGCGGGTGTCCGCGCGACGCGGCATACGCAGGGTCCTGCGGGCGGCAGGGCACGTCGACGCGATCCACCTCCGGATGGCCGACGTCGGTTCGATGGCCGCGGCGGAGGTGGCGGTCGACCTCGGCATCCCGGTCGTGCTCACCCTGGCCCCGGACCCGCAGGCCCTCATCGACGCCCGCGACACGGCCGGGACCCTGACCCGGTCCGGTTTCGGGGAGGCGGACCTCGTGGAGCACCTGTGGTTCCGTGACCGTCTGCTGCTCGACCTGACCGAACGGGCCGACCACCTGGTGCTCTTCCCCCGACCCCAGGTCGAGCGCGACCTGCGGCGCTACCTCGCCCTCGACCTCTCGACCCACCCGGAACGGGCCACCGTGGTCGGCGAGGGCGTCGACGTCTCTGCCATCGACCGGACGGTGCGAGAGGTCCGCGACGAGTCGGGGCGCGGCCTGGCGACCTCCGCGGCGCTCCGCGCCGTCGACGACCTGCTCGCGACGCTGCCGGCCGACCGGAGGAGTCTGCCGGTCGCCGTGTCGGTCGGTCGGCTGAACGCCGTCAAGGGCATGGCCACCCTCGTGCGGGCCTGGGCGGACGACGCAGATCTGCACGACCGCTGCAACCTGCTGCTCGTCGGCGGCGACCTCGAGCACCCCACCGACGAGGAGGCGGCCGAGCTCGCGCGCATCGATGCCGTCGTGCCGAGACACGAGGCGGCCAGGCGAGGGCTGCTGCTCGCGGGCCACCGGCCGAACGCCACGACCATCGCCTGGCTCGCGGCCCTGCAGCAGCGTCGCGCCGGCACGGGAGCGCCGCCCGGGATCTACGTCAGCGCGAGTCTCAAGGAGGAGTTCGGCATCGCCATCCTCGAGGCGATGGCGGTCGGCCTCGTCGTGGTCGCGCCGGCCGGCGGCGGCCCGGCCACCTACGTCGCCGACGGCGAGACCGGCATCCTGACCGACACCTCCACGCCGTATGCCGTGGCTGCCGCGACGCACGCCGCGCTCGACCTCGCCGTGGCGCCGGGTGCCGACGCCCGCGCGCGGGAGGCGCAGCACATGGTGCGCACGAGGTTCGGCATCGACACCATGGCCGTGTCCCTCGCGGAGGTCTACCAGCGCATCGCAGCCCCACGCCGCCCGGGCAGTACTGGCACCAGCGGCAGTTCGAGCACGACCGAAGGTCCCACCCAGCCCGACGTCATGGAGGGCGCATCGTGACGCTGCTCGTCATCAGCCCCGACTACGCCTCGCACCTCTACCCCCTCGCCACCCTCGCAACGGCCTGGCGCGACGCCGGCGAGCGCGTCGTGGTCGCCACCGGTGCAACGACCGATGCCCTCGTGACGATGTTCGGCTACGAGCGGGAGCACCTCCAGCTGGGCCGCGGCTCGAACCCGGGCGTGATCCGCGCCGAGGAGCAGCCGGCCGGTGAGGACGACTCGCTGCGGGGCTTCTTCGCGGCGACACGCATCGGTGCCATCGAGACACTGGCCTACCAGGCGAGGGCCCGAGGTGACGACCTGCTCTGGAACGCCGTGGGCGTCGCACGAGCCGTCCACGACGTCGTCGACCGCGTTCGCCCTGACACGATCGTCGTCGACCACCTGGCCTTCGGCGCCCGGCTCGGTCTCACCAGCCAGGGCATCAGCCACGCCGACGTCGTCCTCGGCCACCCGTCGGCTCTCACCGTGGGAGACGAGGTCTATGGCTACCCTCCCGCGTGGCCGCGTGCCTTCCGGCCCGACCCGGACGCGCTCCAGGAGCTGCGACGGTTGTCCGAGGGGGTCCGCGACGACTTCACCGCCCAGTGGAACTCCGCGCTCGCGCAGCTGTCGCCCGGTGCGGCACCCAGCAACGACGCCTTCGCCGAGACCGGCGACGTCCTCCTGCTCAACTATCCCGAGGAGCTGCACGAGGCGCAGCGCACGTCGCTGCTCCCTCACCACACCTTCCTCGGATCCGCAGTGCGTGAGGAGGCCCGGGACGAGCAGGTGGAGCGGTGGCTGGACAACGGGGACGAGCCGGTCGTGTACGTCAGCCTCGGCAGCTTCCTCTCGGCGCGCTCCGACGTACTGACGCGGATCGCGGGAGCGCTGCGCGGACTCGACGTCCGCGTCGCGCTCGCCAACGGATCGACGCCCCGCGACCTGCTCGGCCCCCTCCCGCCCTCCTGGCTCGTGCGCGAGACGCTGCCGCAGGTGACGCTCCTGCACCGGGCGGCCCTCGCGGTCTCGCACGGCGGCAACAACAGCGTCACCGAGGCGCTGACGGCGGGAGTGCCCCTGCTGCTGCTCCCCCTGTCCACCGACCAGTTCGCAGGCGCCGCCGCCATCGAGCGCTCCGGGCTCGGCGAGGTGCTCGACCCCAACCGGGCGAGCGCCGAGGACATCCGCGCCTCGGCCGAGCTGCTCCTCGGCCTCGACCCCTCACGCGGTCTCACCAGCCCGAACGTGCCCGGGCACCGGCTCAGCACCTCGCTGCGTGAACGGCCCGGACCGCAACGGGCGTGGGCAGCCATGACGCAGACGACCGGCCGCGACTGACCCGTCAGGGGTGGAGCGGGAGCCGCCAGCGACCGGAGGCGATCTGGTCTCCGCCGACCCACACCCCGCCGACGTCCGAGGAGGTGCCGAGCGCGAAGATCTTGGACAGTGCGTCATCGGGCGACGAGGCGTTCGCCAGTCCGACGGCGAGGGGGTCGCCCGGCTCGGGCAGCAACCAGATGGCGTCGAACTGCTTGCCGACCGACAGGTCGCCCACGTCCTGGGCCAGTCCGAGCGCGTCGGCCCCGGCCCCGGTGCACAGCCAGAGCAGGTGGGCCGAGGTCAGTGGCATCCCTGCCGGGCCGAGGAGCTGCTGGACGAAGTAGGCCTGCAGCCCCTCCTTGAACAGCGAGAACCCGGTGCCGGCCCCGACATCGGACCCCAGGGCGACGCGCACCCCGGCCTCCACGTGACGACGCAGCGGGAACAGCCCGCTCCCGAGTGCCGCATTGCTCGTCGGACAGTGCGCCACGGCTGCGCCGCGCTCGGCCAGCGTCGCGAGCTCGGCGTCGGTCGGGTGCACGTCATGGGCGAGCACGGATCGCGGCGTCACGAGCCCGAAGCGGTCGTACGTGTCGACGTAGGCCGCACCGTCGAAGAGGGCGGCCACCTCACGGATCTCATGCAGGTTCTCGTTGACGTGCGAGGTGAACCACGACCCGGGCACCTCGGACAGGACGGCAGCGCAGGCCTCCAGCACCGCCTCGCTCGCCGACAGCGAGAAGCGTGGCGTCACGGCGTAGCGCAACCGGCCCTTGCCGTGCCAGCGGGTCGCGAGGTCGAGGGACTCGGAGTAGGCGCGCTCCGCCGTGGTGAGCAGGGGCTCAGGCAGGAGCCGGTCCGACGTCACGAGTCCCGTCGTGACGCGAAGGCCCCATTGATCGGCCGCCTCGAACATCGAGTCGACGGCCGACGCGTAGTGGGCGCCGAAGACGAGCGCGGTCGTGGTGCCGGCGTCGACGAGGCCGGCGACGAAGTCGCGCGCCACGCTCCTCGCGTAGTCCGCCTCGGCCAGTCGCATCTCCTCGGGGAGGGCGCACCGGTCGAGCCAGTCGAGCAGCGGGAGGCCGAGTCCGCCGATGACGCGCACCTGGGGGAAGTGCACGTGCGTGTCGACCATGCCGGGCAGGAGCAGTCCCTCGCGCAGGTCCAGGACGGGCTCGTCGGCATGCTCGGCGCGCAACACGTCGAACGGTCCACGTGCCGCGATGACCCCGCTCCGGACGAGCAGCCCACAGTCGTCCTGCGACCTGAGGGAGCCACCGGTGAAGGGGCTCGTGGGCGTATCGAGGACGTTGCCCCGGAACAGTGTCACGAGGGGGCGTCCAGGCCGGTCCGCTCGCGGGCGAAGGTGCTGAGGAGGTCGGCCGCCACGGCCACCGCGATCGCCGCAGGGCTCTTACCGGCGATACCGGGAAGCCCGATGGGCGACTGGATCCTGGCCAGGTCCTGTGCCGAATGCCCTTCGGCCGCAAGGCGTTGCTCGAACCGGCGCCATTTCGCCGACGATCCGATCAACCCCACGGACCCGAGGTGGGAGCACCTCAGCGCGGCGTCGCACAGCGCCACGTCCTCGGCGTGGTCGTGGGTCATGACCAGCACGTGGGTGCCGTGCGGGACCTGCCCGAGCACGAGCTCGGGCACGGGCGCGTGGTGGACGTGCACCCCTGCCACGGCATCCGCCAGCATCCCGAGACGCTCTGGGGCCAGCCGGTCCGCGCGGCCGTCGACGAGGTGCAGCTCGAGGTCGTGCCGGCTCAGGATGCGAGCCAGCTCGGAGCCCACGTGCCCCATGCCGAAGATCGCCACCGAGGGCACGACCGCGAGCGGCTCGAGCAGCACCGACACCTCTCCACCACAGCACTGCTGACCGTGCTCGACGGGTGCACGCTCGTTGAGCGACAGGTCGAGCTGCTCGGGGACGCCGTCGCCGCGCAGCAGCATCGAACGCGCGCGTGCGACGGCGGTCTCCTCCAGGTTGCCGCCGCCGATGCTGCCCCACGAGCGGTCGGCCGACACGACCATCTTCGCGCCGGGCTCACGGGGAGCATGGCCGCGGATTGCGACGAGGGTGACGAGGACGCCGGGCTCGCGGTCCGCCCGGAGCTGCTGCACCGCTGCCAGCCAGTGCACCTCAGCCACCCGATCCGGACGCGACCTGCTCGGAGCGCGGCTCCAGAGGGCGCGCGGCAGGGTCGGGCTGTTCCGGCACGAGGCCGACGCCCCCTTCGACGAGGGGGGCCAGACGGGGCGGCTGACCGCCGCCGCGAGCCTGGCGGACCGCCCAGAAGACCGCCTCAGGCGTCGCCGGGGACGCGAGGTCGACGGAGGTGCCCGAGGGCCCGAACGCGGCAGTGGCCTGGCGCAGTGCCTCACGTACCGAGATGGCGAGCATGAGTGGGGGTTCACCGACGGCCTTGGACCCGTAGACGACGCCGTCCTCGGTGGCGCGCTCGAGCAGCGCGACGTTGAAGACCTCGGGCATCTCGGAGAAGCTCGGCAGCTTGTAGGTGCTGGCCGATGCCGTGAGGAGCCGCCCGCGCGCCGGTGTCGAGGAGTCGTCCCAGCGGAGGTCCTCGAGGGTCAGCCACCCGGCGCCCTGCACGAAGCCCCCCTCGACCTGACCGAGGTCGATGAGCGGCGACAGCGAGTCACCCACGTCGTGCACGATGTCGACACGGCGCAACCGGTAGGCCCCGGTGAAGCCGTCCACCTCGACCTCGGTGGCGGCGGCCCCGTAGGAGAAGTACTTGAATGGCGACCCGTGCATCGCCGTGGAGTCCCAGTGCAGGCCCTCGGTGCGATGGAAACCGGCCGCCCACAGCTGGACCCGCTGATAGTAGGCCTCGCTCACGAGGTCGGCCCAGGCGACCTGCTCGCTGCCTCCTGCCGCTCGCACGAGCCCGTTCTCGAACCGCACGTCGACGTCCCTCACGCCGAGACGTGCCGAGGCCACGACGCGCAGCCGCCCGAGGATCTGCTCGCAGGCGTTCCTGACTGCCGCACCGTTGAGGTCGGCGCCCGAGCTCGCGGCGGTGGCCGATGTGTTGGGGACCTTGTCGGTGCGGGTGGGGGCGAGGCGCACGAGCGAGAGCGGCACTCCGAGCGCCGTGGCGGCGACCTGGAGCATCTTGGTGTGCAGGCCCTGGCCCATCTCGGTGCCGCCGTGCGTGATCAGCACCGATCCGTCCTTGTAGACGTGCACGAGCGCACCGGCCTGGTTGAAGGCCGTGAAGTTGAAGGAGATCCCGAACTTCACCGGGGTCACGGCCAGCGCCCGCCTGGTGTGCTCGTGGGTGGCGTTGAACTCGGCGATCCGTGCCGAGCGTGCCGCGACCTCACCGGTGGCGAGCACCTGCTCCCAGCACCGGACAGCCCGCTCCGGGTGACGAACCGGCTGGCCGTACGGGGTGTGCTGACCCTCCACGTAGAAGTTCCGCCGTCGCAGCTGCGCAGGGTCGATCCCGAGGCGTGGGGCGCACCGGCCGAGGACGTCCTCGATGACGAGCATCCCCTGGGGGCCGCCGAACCCGCGGAACGCGGTCTGGGACGTCTTGTGCGTCAAGGCGATCCGGCCGTTGACCCGCAGGTTCGGGATCCAGTACGCGTTGTCGACGTGGCAGAGGGCCCGGGCGAGAACGGGTTCCGAGAGGTCGAGGCTCCAGCCACCGTCCGAGGTCAGGGTCGCATCCAGAGCCTGGACGGCGCCGGTGCCGTCGAAGGCGGCGCGCCACTGGATGTGGAAACCGTGCCGCTTGCCGGTCATGGTGAGGTCCTGGCTCCTGGTGAGGCGCAACCGCACCGGCCGGCCCGTCAGGACGGCCCCGAGGGCCGCGATCGCGGCGAACCCGTGTGGCTGCATCTCCTTCCCGCCGAAGCCCCCTCCCATCCGCAGACACTGCACCGTGACAGCGTGGCTCGCGAGGCCCAGCACGTGCGCGACGATCTCCTGGGTCTCGCTGGGGTGCTGGGTGCTGCTCTGGACGAACACCTGGCCGCCCTCGTCCACGTGGGCGACCGAGCAGTGGGTCTCGAGGTAGAAGTGCTCCTGCCCGGCGAGGTCCAGCTCACCACTGAACACGTGCTCCGCACCCGAGAAGGCGGCGTCGACATCCCCGCGTTCCAGCTTGGGCCGGCCCCCCTGGAAGCTGTCGGCCGCGATCGCCTCGCGGACCGTCACGATCGAGGAAAGTGGCTCGTAGTCCACCTCCACCGCCAGGGCCCCGAGCCGGGCCGACTCGAGGGTCTCGCCCAGCACCCAGCACACGGCGTGACCGAGGAACATCACCTCCGAGGGGAACAGCGGCTCGTCGTGCTTGACGCCGCCGTCGTTGACGCCGGGAACGTCGGCGGCGGTGAGCACTCGCACCACGCCCGGGACCTCGAGCGCCGGTGCCGTGTGCAGCCTGGTGACTCGGGCATGAGCGTGCGGGGCCTGGACGGGATGCGCGTGGAGGATGCCGTGCGTGCGCACCGTGAGGTCGTCGGTGTAGAGGGCCGCACCGGTGACGTGCAGGGCCGCGGACTCATGCGGGATCGTCTGCCCGACAACGGGATCGGCTGCTTGGTTCGACGGACTTGTCACGCGCCCACCCCACGCCCGGTAGGCGCCTCGACAACCGGGCCGGCAGTGCTCTCGGCGTGGAGCCGGAGCAGCGCGGTGCCGAGCACGGCCCTGCGGTAGTCGGCACTCGCCCGGTGGTCGTCGAGGGGAGTGCCCTCGCCGTGGAGCACGTCGGCGGCGGCGTGGGCCGTCTCGGCGGTCCAGGGCTGCCCCTCGAGCGCTGCCTCGGTCGTGTAGGCGCGGATCGGGGTGGCGGCCACGCCACCGAGCCCGATGCGTGCGCGGCGCACCACGCCGCCGGCCACGTCGAGCGCGAACGCGACGGCGACGCTGGAGATGTCGTCGAACCGGCGCTTGGCGACCTTGTGGAAGGCCGTCGTCCCACTGAGGGGAACGGGGATGCGCACGGCGCGGACCATCTCGTCCGCGCATCGCAGCGTGCGCCGGTAGCCCGTGAAGTAGTCGGCGAGCGCAACCTCGCGTTCCCCGCCCGCGCCGACGAGCACCACGGCGGCCTCGAGGGCGAGCAGCGCCGGCAGGAGGTCACCGATGGGTGAGGCGGTGCCGAGGTTGCCGCCGATCGTGGCGCCGTTGCGGATGAGCCGCGAGGCGAACTGGGGTACGAGCTGGTCGAGCAGGGGGACCCGTCCAGCGAGTCCGCGCTCGACCTCGGTGAGGCTGAGGGCGGCACCGATCTCGACGACGTCGTCGCCGACGGCCAGGTGGCGCAGCTCGGGCAGGCGGTCGATGCCGATGACGAAAGGCGCCCGGGATCCGCGGAGGTTGACGTCGACGCCCCAGTCGGTCGAGCCCGCGACGAGCACCGCGCCCGGGTGGGCCGCGAGGAGATCCAGGGCCTCACCGAGGTCCGCGGGACGGGCGTACGTCCCGGTCGGTCCCTCGAGCCAGGTCGCTGCAGCGGCAGGCGGCGGACCCGCCCGGCGTCTCGCGATCGGGTCGTGGTCCGCCGGCTCACCGAGCGCAAAGGCGGCGTCCCGGATGGGCCGGTAGCCGGTGCACCGGCACAGGTTGCCCGAGAGCGCGTCCAGCTCGAACCCGTTGGGCCCGCACTCGTGTCGGCGGGGGTGGGCGGCGTCGGCGGCAGTGTCGTCACGCGTCGCGGAACGGTCGCCGCGGTAGTACTCGGCGGCCATCGAGCACACGAAGCCAGGCGTGCAGTAGCCACACTGGGAGCCTCCGCGCACCGCCAACTCGCGCTGAACCGGGTGCAGTCGACCTGGAGCACCGAGGCCCTCGGCCGTGACGACCTCCTGGCCGTCGAGTGCCGCAGCCGGGAGGAGGCAGGCGTTGAGGGCGGTCCACTCGGTGCCCGAGCCGGTGTCGGCGCGGGCCAGCATGACGGCGCACGCACCGCACTCTCCCTCGGCGCAGCCCTCCTTCGCGCCGGTCAGGCCCTGGGCGCGCAGCCAGTCGAGCGCGTTGGTCGACGGGTCGGTGCCGGCGAGGCTGAGGTTCTCGCCGTTGACCGTCGCCGAGAGTCGCCGTCCCGGCGTCATCCGAAGTTCCTGTCGTCCACGGACCCATGATGCACCGCGGCCGGACGGTCGCGGGTGCACGCGCCGACGCGCTGTTGCCGGCCGAGCCCGGTCAGTGCGAGCGGCTCGCCGGTGCGGCGTTGCGGAGGATCCGCGAGGTGAGTGTCGCCCGGGGGTATGCGGACATGAGCTCCGTGAGAGTGCGGCCCGGCGTGATGCCGAGCTCCTTGACGAGCCGCTGGCGGTAGCGGTCGTACTCCGACACCGCCGCCGAGTGGTTCCCTGCCGCCAGGTGCGCCCTGACGAGGAGGGTCGCCGAGCTCTCGAGCAGCGGCTCCAGGGCGAGCGCCTCTTCGGCGACCCGGACAGCAAGGGCGAGCTGACCGCCATCGAGCAGGTCCCTGCCGAGCTTGTCGAGCGCCCGGATCCGGCGATGGTGCAGTCGCTCCCGTTCGAACAGGACCCAGTCGTCGTACCACCCCGGCAGCAGGTCCGGTCCCTCCAGCGCGGCCAGGACCTCGGGAGCCTGGACCGCGCTGACGACGCGGCCTCGTTCGACGTGGTCGAGACAGTCAGCCAGGTCCCACACGTCGACGGTGACGTTGCTGCTCAGCGCCAGTGCGGTACGCGTGGTCGCGACGAGGCCGCCACCGATCCCCCGCAGACGCTGGAGTGACGTGCGGAGGTTCGCCCGTGCTCGGCTCTCGGTGCTGTCCGGCCAGAGGGTGCCCGCGATCGCGATGCGCGTCTGTGGCCCGCGCAGGGCGAGCAGCGCGGTGACACGCTCCTCCCGAGACCCCACGGACACCGGCCGCTCGCCGTCGTGGAGCCTCCAGCACCCAAGCAGGCTGATCCGGCACGTGCGCGTCTCGGTTCCCATCGATCCCCCAGATCGACCGGTCCATACGGCACGTCCAGCTTGCCTGATTTCCTTGCGGGCGTCCGCGCGGGCCGACAGTGTGCGTGTTGTCGTCGTCTGACCAGTATCCACACATTGGCGCTCTCTTTACCGTTGAAAGGGATAACTGCTACCCACAGCCCTTTCCCGGTGCGCGCACGGCCGGTGAGCCGTGGCCACAGCCGCGGAGGCAGCGAAGGCGCCTCCTCGACGCGTCAGTCGGTGCCCGGCTCGCCGGGCGCGTCGCGGTCGGGCTCGCGGCCCTGCTTCACCGCACCCGGGTCCAGCGAGTCGTCCAGCCACTCGTCGAGCAGCTCGTGGACGCGCGATCGGTCGACGGTGTGGACCACCCGTGGCTCGCGGGCGGAACTGGAGAGGGTGGCGCGGACGAGCATGCCCCCCGCCACTCCGTGAGGCCAGCAGCTGAGCACCATGACTGACTCCGGCGCGCCTGCCTGCGGCGCGCCGGTGGCGACCTCGTTCATGTTTCCTCCGCACATCCTCAGCCCCCGGGACGCGGTTGGTTCGCAACCGCCGCCCTGATTGTTCCGTACCGCCGAGGCATTCCCAAGGACCGAGGACCGCGGGTCACGATCGGGTCACGCGCGGGTCACGGTGCATTCGCTGCACTGGGACGTCTCGACGTTTCGGGGGGAAGGAGGTGACACCGATGGACACGAATCTGACCTATTCCGAGCTGGACTCGGAGATGGCGGCCCTGCTGCCGTCCAAGGAGACGCTGTCGTGGCACTACAACTGGAGCAACTTCTACGCCAGCAACTCCTCGATGGCGGTCAACGCAGCCACGCTGCTCTCCCAGGCCAACAGCGCCGCAGTGCAGACGATCACCTTCCACCAGGGCTGATCCCGCGCCGGCGCGGCCCCCGTCCACACCGGGGGCCGCGCCCAGGGGGTGTGAGTCATTCGCACCGGAAGGGAGGTGCTCGCCATGCACGAGCGCCCAGTCGTAGACCTGGCCGAGCTCATGGGCCAGAGCGCCGCGATGCTGCCGCGTCGCGACACGTTGTGCTACATCGGCTGCGTCAACGTGACGAACATCGTCGGGGTCAACCTCGCCATCGCGGTCAACGCGGCCACGAGCCACAGCTCGGCCACGGCCCTGGCCGGCCAGTACCTGGCGTTGTTGCACTAGCACGATTGGCAGCCATCACATCGGGTTGGGCGCGCAGGATCCCGCGCCCAACCCGGTGCCGACCACCGATGTCGACCACCGACGGGGGTTTCGTGACCCAGACAGAACACCTCATCGACATGGACGCCTCGGCCCCGACGGGTTGGCGGGCCGCGAACGGCCTCCAGCACCTGGGGCTCGTGCAGGGGTCCGGGCTGACGCAACCCACCTACCTCGTGCGCCGGAGCGACGGCCAGGTCGTGCAGCTGTCCGCGCTGCTCCACCTCGTATTGGTCCACCTCGACCCCGACCGGAGCGGACGGGCCGTCGCGGCGGCCGTCAGCGACGGCTACGGACGCCAGCTCTCGGAGGACGGGCTCGCCTACCTCGTCACGAACCGGTTGCAGCCGCTCGGCCTGGTCGACGGTCCACGTCGGGCCGTCGAGGCGGAGCGGGACCGGGCGCCACGGGGGGACGGCAGTGACGCAGCCGCGCCCGCGCCCGCGCCCGCGCCCACCGCGGCACCGCTGCTCGCCCTGTCGTTGCGCGGCGTCATCCTGCCGGCACGCGTCGTCCCTGTGCTGGCTCGGGTGCTGTCGCCACTGTTCTGGCCCCCTGTGGTGGTCCTCTCCCTCCTGGCTGTCGTCGCCCTGGACGTCCGCCTGCTGGGTGCCGGCGACCTCACAGGGTCACTCACTGCGGTGATGACCACACCGGCCCTGATGCTCGGGCTGTTCGTCGTGCTGACCGCCGCCGGTCTCGTCCACGAAACCGGCCATGCAGCTGCGTGCGCCTACGGCGGGGGACGGCCGGGTGCGATCGGCTTCGGCGTCTACCTGCTCTTCCCGGCGTTCTACACCGACGTGACCGACTCGTATCGCCTGAGCCGGGCGGCCCGGGTGCGCACCGACCTCGGCGGCCTCTACTTCAACGCCCTCACGCTCGCCGGTCTCGCCCTGGCCTACCTCTCCACCGGCCAGCCCGTCTGGCTGCTCGCTGTCCTCCTGCTGCACATCGAGATGGTTCAACAGCTCGTCCCGGCGGTGCGGCTGGACGGCTACTACGTGCTGGCCGACCTCGCCGGCGTCCCGGACCTGTTCGCCCGGGTGGGACCGGTGCTGCGGAGCATCCGGCCGAGTGCGCAGACGGACCCTCGCGTCAGTGAGCTGCGGCCGGCGGCTCGGCGCACCGTCATCGCGTGGGTTGCCTTCGTCGTGCCGACCCTCCTCGCCGGGACGGCGTGGCTGCTCTGGAACCTGCCGTTGATCGTCGGGACCAATCTCCGCGCCATCGGCGCGCAGGCCAGCCAGTGGGCGACAGCGCGCGCCGAGGGAGACCTCGTGCTCGTGGCGATCGCCAGTGTCGCCATGGTGCTGCTCGTGGTCCCGCTGCTCGGTATCGGGGTGATGATCGTGCGCCTGGGTCAGGTTCTCGCTCGCCTCTTCACCAGCCGAATCAGCATGAACAGCATGGCCATTCGGTCGAGCGCCGCTTCGTCGAGGCCAAGCACCACGGGAGCCAGCAGTAGCCGGGTCGCGCCGACCGAAACCCCGAAGGAGAACAGGATGACCGCCCCACCCAGCACCTCGTCAGACTCCTCGCCACTCGATGAGTTCTCGCCAGCCCGCACCGAGGCCCGGCGCCCGGCGGCGCGCAGTGCGAGCGCCGATCCCGAGCCGGAGGCCTCGGAGCTCCCAATCCTGACGGCCGATGCCTTCCGTGACGAGCTGATCCTGCCCAAGGCCGCGCCGGTCCCGTCAACCGGGTGGCGCCGCGCCGTCTACCGTGCCACGGCCGGGACGCTCAACCCGGGCCTGGGCCCGGCAGAGCGGCAGCGCATCGCCATCCAGGCCCGGCTGTGCGCCCCGATCCGTGGCTCGCACCGGATCGTCGTCATGAGCCGCAAGGGCGGCGTCGGCAAGACGACCACGACCTTCGCGCTCGGCAGCACCTTCGCGGCCCTGCGTGGGGACCGGGTGGTCGCCGTCGACGCGAACCCGGATGCCGGCAACCTCGCCCATCGCGTGGCCGAGCCGAACAGACGGACGATCACCGACGTCCTCCTCGATCGCGACGCGATCTCCACGTATGCGCAGCTTCGGGAGTACACCTCGCAGGCTGGCGAGTCACGCCTCGAGGTCCTGGCCTCCGACGACGACCCGCGCATCGGGATGGCCCTGGGGCGCGAGGACTACCACCACCTCATCAGCCTGCTCGACCGTTTCTACAACCTCATCGTCCTGGACACCGGCACCGGCATCCTCGACAGCGCCAACCAGGGCCTGCTCACCGAGGCCGACCAGCTCGTCCTGGTGCTCCGCGCGGGGATCGACGGCGGGCGCGCCGCCGCGCTCACCCTGGACTGGCTCGACCAGCACGACGACGCCGAGCTCGTCGCGAACGCCGTCGTCGTCATCAACGCCGTGCGCAAAGGCGTGGGCGCGCCCATCGGTCCCATGGTCGAGCACTTCACCCGCCGGTGTCGCCGTGTCGTCACCATCCCCTGGGACCCCGCCCTCGAGGTGGGCGCCCAGACCCACCTGTCAGCCCTGCACCCATCCACCCGAGACAGCCTCGTCGAGATGGCCGCCGCCGTCGCCGACGGCTTCGACACGAGAGGAACACACTCATGAGGACCTTCACCGCGGCCTCGCTCATCGCCCTCGCCACGCTCGCCTCGGGTCTGGGGGCGGCGGAGGCGAACGGACGCGTCGCAGCGCCGCCGAAGGCCAGTCCGGTACCCGTCGTCCGTGGGCTCGACGCCGTCGCCCTTGCTCTCGCCAGCCCACACACGCCCACGCCGGTGGAGCGTGCCGTTACCGTCGGCCACCTGCACCCCTGGGGCGCGGGTTCCGAGACGGAGTCCACGGCCGGCGCCACCGCGGACTGCGACGGCTGCACCGCGAAGGCGACCGCCCTCGCGGTCGTCTACGGGAACGGGCCAGGCCGCGTGAGGGCGGACAACCTGGCCACCAGCATGACGGGCTCGTGCAGCGGCTGCGGGACGGTTGCCGTGTCGGTGCAGGTCGTCATGCTGCGTCGGGCCGGCACCGTCGAGGCCAACAACCGCGCGACGGCCGTCAATGCTGCCTGCACCGAGTGCCGCGCGTCCTCCGCCGCCTACCAGACCGTCATCGTCGACCCGCGTGGGCGCCGGCTCTCCGCGCGTGACCTTGCCGGGCTGCGCGACTGGCTCCAGGACCAGGCTGACCAGATGGCCTCCTCGGCTCCCGCCCAGTCGCTGCGGCGCGGCGCGGCCACGAGCAGCCCGGAGAGTGTCCTCGACCAGCAGCTGCAGGCGGCGCTCGGCCAGGGCGCGAAGGTCACCACGAAGGTCGACCGCGTCACCCGGTGACCGGCGGCGGGACTCTCAGGGCGCTCCGCCCACGCCCTCGGACGACAGGTCGAGGGTGTGGGAGCCGCGCTCGACCTTCGTGGCGAGGTAGTGGGCGTTCGCGTCGGACAGGTGGACGCCCGTGGGAACCCGGCTCGCCACCGTCACGCCCAGCCGGCGCAGCTGCTCGGCCTTGTCGGGGTTGTTGCTGAGCAGGGCGACCCGGCTGACGCCGAGGGCCCCGAGCATCTGGGCGGCGACGGTGTAGTCCCGCTCGTCCTCGCCGTAGCCGAGGGCGACGTTGGCCTCGTAGGTGTCGAGCCCGCGGTCCTGGAGCACGTATGCGTCGAGCTTGGAGTAGAGACCGATGCCGCGTCCCTCCTGCCGGAGGTAGAGCAGGAACCCGCCTGAGGTGTCGAGCCGCTCGACGGACTCGCGCAGCTGGGCGCCGCAGTCGCACCGTTGGCTGCCGAAGACGTCGCCGGTCAGGCACTCGCTGTGCAACCGGGTCGGTGTCGGCCCGGTGTCGCCCGCTGTCGCGTGCGGCGGGGCGGCCCGGTCGCCGAGCCCCAGGGCAAGGTGCTCGCGTCCGTCGGCGAGCCCGTCGAAGGTGAAGACGCGTGCCGTGGTCCCGAAGCCGTCGGCGAAGGCGAGCGGCACGAGGACGTGGGTGCGGATCCGAGCTGCTGCGGGACCCGGGCCGTCCGGGATCCCGGGCGTCCTCGGGGTCGTAGGTCTCCCCGTCGTCATGTCCCCTCCTCGAACCGCGGCGACAGGGCGTACCGCAGGAGCACCACGTCCCCGATCTGGCGCACCTCGGCGAGCGTCGCCCGTCGGCCCGGGTGCCATGGGTAGCGTCCGTCGCCCACGAACCGGCACGCCGCCGAGTCGCCGACGAAGAAGGGCGCAACGACGAGCTGCAGCTCGTCGGCGAGGTCCTCGGTCAGCATCTGGGTGTGCACCGACCCACCCCCCTCGACCATGAGCCGCCGCACGCCCCGGTCCCCGAGGTCCTCGCAGACGCGGCGCATCGTCGGGGGCCGGCCGGCGTCGACGACGGTGGCGACCGCGCCGAGCCGCTCACGGACCACAGGGACCGCGTCGCTCGGGCAGTAGACGAGCTTGGCGGCATCGTCGGCCGCGAAGAACGCTGCAGCACAGTCGAGCTCGGCCTGGCGCGTCACGGTCACCTTCACCGGTGACGGAGGCAGGCCGCGTGCCACCCGCGCGGCGCGACGCTCCGACGAACGGACCAGCAACCGTGGGTCGTCCCTGCGGATCGTCATCGCTCCGACGAGGATCGCGTCGCTGGCAGCCCGTTCCGCGTCGACCCGGTCGAAGTCCGCGTCGTTCGACAGCAGGAGCCGGGTCGCGGTCCCTGCGCTGAGGTAGCCGTCGATCGACATGCCACAGCTGAGCAGCGTGTAGGGACGGTCAACCACGGGCAGCTCCCTCCACCGACACCGGGCGGTCCGCCCTCGGCCGGTTGCGACGTGCCAAGGCGATCACCGCCGCACCCGGCAGGCTCGAGACGAACGCCATGAGCCCGTAGACCACGGCGGTGCCAACTCCACCGGCAACGCCGAGCCCGGCGGCGCCGAACACCCAGGCCGCGGCGCCCTCGCGCGGCCCCCACCCGGCGACGTTGAGGGGCAGGCCCATCGCGACGAGCACGACGAGGGCCAGTGGCAGCAGCTGGGCCACCGGTGCGGTCACCCCCGCGGCCCGGGCCGCCACGACGAACGTCGCCGTGTGACCGGCGACGACGGCCGTGGAGCTGCCGAACACGCCCGGCCACGTATGCCGTCCCATCAGTCCGCTGCGCAGGTCGGCCACCACCGCCCGCGACACGCGGACGGGCAGGGCAGGCGCCGACAGGCGGCGCGACAGGACGATCGCGGCCAGCACCGACCCGGCGAGCGCCGCTGCGACGAGGAGCATTGTCGCCAGAGCGGGTCCGGCCGACCACGAGGACGACAGCGGCGACGGCAGGAGCACGACGGCAAACACGGTGATCGCGAGGAGGACGACCTGTCCCGCGGTGCGCTCCCACGCGACGGAGCGCAGCCCGCGCCCGAGGTCGCCGCCGGCCCGGCCGTGCCGCACGCCGCGGTTCACGTCCCCCAGCACGCCGCCCGGGAGGGTCACGTTGAGGAACTGCGACCGGTAGGACTCCGCGACGGCCGAGCGAAGCGTCAGCTCCGATCCCAGACCGCGGGCCACGAGCACCCAGCGCCACGCCCCGCACACGGTGGTGAGGACGGCGATGGCCGCTCCGGCAGCGACGGACCACCCGTCGAGGTGGTGCAGGGCCTCGAGGAAGGCACCGGCACCGACGTGCCGGACGAGGACGGCGAGGATCACGAGCCCCACGAGGGGGCGCAGCCACGACCGGTCGCGTTGCATCTCCTCCGACCTTTCTGCGTTGACTCCCGATGGTGAGGACGTCCGTCTCCCCGATCGGGTTCAGGCGTCCCGTACCCCGCCGAGCACGGCCGAGACCTGCTCCGCGGTGCGCGACCACGGCGACAGGTCGTGCCGTCGCTGCCGGGCACCCTGCCGCAGCCGCTCGCGCAGGTCCCTGTCGACCAGCCAGCACCGCAAGGCCTCCGCGAGCGCGTCGGGACGGCCGGCCGGGACCAGCAGACCCGCCGGGCCGCTCCCCCGGCCCCCTTCCCGACCATCCTCGGCACCTCCTTCCGGGCCGTGCATCGCCTCGGCCACGCCGCCGACGGCCGTCGCGACCACGGGAACGCCGTGGGCGAGCGCCTCCGTCACGACCATGCCGTACGTCTCGACGTGGGAAGGCAGCACGACGAGGTCGGCGGCGGCATACGCCTCCTCGAGGTCCGTGCCACGAAGCGCGCCGACGAGTCGCACCTGGCCGGCCAGGCCCGCCTTCGTGAGCCGGTCGCGCAGGTCGGCCACGACGTCCGGTTCACGGTCCAGCGAGCCCGCCATGACGCACGACCAGGGGAGGTCGGACACGAGCGTGAGTGCGGCGACCAGGTCGGCGTGCCCCTTGAGGGCGGTGACCGCAGCGACACACAGCAGCCGTGTCCCTTCCCGCGACCCGACCGTCGACGGCGCGCGGTCGACGCCCGGCCGAGCGACGTGCACGCCCTCCGGGCTGAGCGCACCGGAGTCGAGCAGCACCTCACGGGTCCAGCCGCTCGTCGCCACGACGGCCGCGGCCGCAGCGAGCACCCGCCGTTCCTTCTGTGCTGCAACAGGATCGGCCAGCCCGAGCGGCAGGTGGACGAGGACGACGAGTCGCAGGCGGTCCGTTGCCGGCACGAGGACGTCATCGGCGCAGCACGCCACGAGGCCGTCCACGAGCAACAGCCCGTCCGGGGGCACGGCGGCGACGACGGCGGCCAGGCGCTCGAGCGCGGCGGCATCGGGGCGAGGCCAGGCACCGGACACGTGGTGCTCCCTGACCGTCCACCCGTAGGCCCGGAGCCCGTCGAGCACCCGGCGGTCGTAGGCGTTGCCGCCGCTCACCCGGTCGGGGTCGTCGATCCCCGCTGGGACCACCACGTGGACCTCCGCGTGGACCTCCGCGTGGACCTCCGTCAGAGGTCGCACTCGTAGCTCGCCCACGCGACGTGCGACTCGTGGAGGGTGACGGCAAGGCCGGCCACCAGGTCGCCGGCACCGCCGAGCTCCCGGGCGCGAACACGCTCGGCGATGCTGTCGGCGACCGAGCGGGCCAGGACCTCCGTCGTGGTGTTCACTCCGGCAAAGGCCGGCTCGTCGTCGAGGTTGCGGTAGCTGAGGGCCCCGACCACCTCGCGCACGTGCCGGGTGGCGAGGCCGATGTCGACGAGGATGCCGTCGGCATCGAGCTCGGGACCCCGGAAGGTCACGTCGACGACGAACGTGGCACCGTGCAGCTGCTGGGCCGGACCGAAGACCTCCCCCCGGAAGCTGTGGGCGACCATCATGTGGTCCCGGACGGTCACACTGAACATCGGCTCCCCGCTTCAGTCGGTGGGTCGGTTGGTGGGTCGGTTGGTGGGTCGCTTGGTGGTTCGGTAGGTGATGGTGTGGCAGATGGCCGGCAGGGAGCCGTCCGCGAGACGGCGCATGACCTCGGGCAGCTCCTCGAACGGTGAGTCGCCAGTGAGCAGCGCGTCGAAGGACGCGTCGCGCAGCAGCTGGACCGCGAGCGCCAGGCGTTCGGCATACGTGTAGCGCGAGCGCCTGGCTGCCGCAACGGAACCCACCTGGCTCGCCCGGATACGCAGGCGCGAGGAGTGAAAGGACCCTCCGAGCGACAGCTCGACCCGCGAGTCGCCGTACCAGCTCAGGTCGAGCACGGTCGCCTCGGGAGCCAGCAGGTCGAGCGAGAGCTGCAGACCGGATCCCGTCGCGCTCGTGTGCACGACGAGGTCGTGATCACCACCCTGCCCCGCGAGATCGTCGGGCCGCGCGAAGTTCACGCCGAGGCGGCCCGCCACCGCGGACCGGCCCGGGTCGACGTCGACGAGCGTCACGCGGCAGCCCGGGATCCCGGCGAGCAGCCGGGCGACGCAGCAGCCCACCATGCCCGCGCCGACGACGGCGACCCGGTCACCGACGCGCGGCGCTGCGTCCCACAGCGCGTTGACCGCCGTCTCGACCGTGCCCGCGAGCACCGCTCGACGCGGCGGCACGTCGTCGGGGACGACCACCACCGCCCCGACGGGGACGACGTATGCCGTCTGGTGCGGGTGGAGACAGAAGACCGTCCGACCGACGAGGTCCTCCGGGCCCTCCTCGACCCTGCCCACGCCGAGGTAGCCGTACTTGACCGGCCCCGGGAAGTCGCCCTCCTGGTGCGGGGCGCGCATGACCGCGCGCTGGCTCTCGGGCACGGCCCCGCGAAAGACGATCGTCTCGGTGCCACGGCTCACGCCGGAGTGCAGGGCGCGCACGAGCACCTGTCCGGGGCCGGGGGCAGGCAGAGCGACGGGGCGGATCTCACCCCTGCCGGGCTCGACCACCCAGAACGCCCGCGCATCGGTGGACACGCGACCAGACTAGATCGGACCCGTGAACTCCGGCGGCCGAGACGGCGTCCTTGGGTCAAACCCCGATCGGTGAGGTGGAGCGCGGTGCGACAGGTGATCCTTCCCGGCCCTCGTGCCGGACGTGTCGAGCTCCGTGTGGTGCTCGTCGGGCTCGTCGGCGTGGCGGCGCTGCTCGCCGCCCTCGAAGCGACCTCGGACGGCGCGCTCGGGGGCACGGGCTGGGTCATCGGGCTCGCCTGCGGCGTCAGCCTGGTCGGGCTGCTCACTGCTGGGCTCCGTCGTGCAGCGCGACGCCGTCTCACCCCCGCCGACCGCATCACCCTGACGCGCGCCGTGCTGGTCTGTGGCGTCGCAGCCCTCGTCGCCCAGGACGCCGACGGCAGCACCCGACCGACGGGCACGGGGGCATCCGTCGGCGTCCTGGTCGCCCTCGCCTCGGTCGCGCTCGTCCTCGATGCGGTTGACGGTCGGGTCGCGCGGCGAACCGGGACCGTGCACCCCCTCGGCGCGCGGTTCGACATGGAGACCGATGCCTTCCTCATCCTCGTCCTCAGCGTGCACGTCGCTGCCGACCTCGGCTGGTGGGTGCTCGGCATCGGGGCAGCCCGCTACGTCCTGCTGCTCGTTGCCGCCCTGTCCCGGTGGGCGCCGTGGCTTCGCGGGCAGGTTCCGGCGCGCCTGTGGCGCAAGGCAGTCGCGGCCTACCAGGGCATCGTGCTGACGGTGGCGACCGGCGACGTCCTGCCCTCACCGATCGCTGTCGTCGCCCTCGCCGCCGGGCTCGCGCTCCTGTTCGTGTCGTTCGGCACCGAGGTCACGACGCTGCGGCGTCGGTCGCTCTCGACGGCGCGGAGTGTCGAGGCGACCGTCGGGTGGACGGCCGCGTCGTCGCCCGTCGTCGACGCCGGCGTCGCGCCATGACGGGGCCATCGCCCCAGACGTCGCCCCAGAAGTCGGCCCAGACGTCACCTCAGACGTCGCGGCGCCGCGTCGTCGGTGCCATCGCGACCGCACTGGCGGTCCTGCTGGTGTGGGTCGCCCTGACCGCGCCGGCGCCGACCCTCGGCTGGTCGCCGACACCCTTGTCGCTCGTGCGCATCCCGGTCGAGGGCATCGTCGTCGCCACCCTCTTCCTCCTCCTGCGCGGCGCTGCGATGCGCTGGTTCGCGATCGCAGCGGGGATCGTCCTGGGCGTCCTTCTCGTCGTGCGGATCCTCGACGCGGCGTTCCTCGCCACGCTCTACCGACCGTTCAACCCGCTGACGGACTGGCGCTACGCGGGGTCTGCCACGGAGCTGCTCGGCGACTCGGCAGGTCCGGCGACGGCGGTGCTGGCGGTCGCCGCGACGATCCTGCTCGTCGTCGGGCTCGTCACCTTGACCCCGGTCGCGCTGCGACGGGTCGGACGGCTCGTCGCGCGGCACCGCAGGACTGCACTGCGCGCCGTGGTGACGGCCTCGGTGGTGTGGGTGGCCTGCGCCGCGCTGGCTGTCCGCACGACCGGCGACCTGCCGCTGGCGTCGTCCAGCGCCGCGGCCCTGACTGCCCATGAGGTCACGACCGTACGTGACGGACTCCGCGACCGTGAGGCCT
This sequence comes from Terrabacter ginsenosidimutans, assembly GCF_039539425.1. Taxonomy (NCBI): domain Bacteria; kingdom Bacillati; phylum Actinomycetota; class Actinomycetes; order Micrococcales; family Intrasporangiaceae; genus Terrabacter; species Terrabacter ginsenosidimutans. The sequence continues at coordinate 390,938 of NZ_BAABDC010000001.1, forward strand.
TCGCTGCCGAGATTCCCGTCGACGCCTTCCGCACCGTCCCGTCGGGCGACCTGCTGACAGCCCTTCGTGGCAAGGACGTCGTCGTCGTCTTCGTCGAGAGCTACGGCCGGGTCGCCGTCGACGGGAGTCCCGACGTGGCAAGGGCGCTCGCATCAGGCACGAGCGGCCTGCATGCCTCCGGCTACACGGTCCGCAGCGCCTGGCTGACGTCGCCCACGTTCGGCGGGATCAGCTGGCTCGCCCACTCCACCCTCCAGTCAGGGCTCTGGGTCAGCAGCCAGCAGCGATACGAGCAGCTCCTGGACACCGCCTCGTCCGGCGACACTGCGGGCGCCCCACGACTCACCCTCGCGCGCGCCTTCTCCCGCGCCGGGTGGCGCACCGTCGACGTCATCCCGGCCAACCGCCACGACTGGCCCGAGGGGAAGGCGTTCTACGGCTACGACGAGGTCTACGACGCGCGGACGCTCGGGTATGCCGGACCCGGCTACGGCTACGCCCCGATGCCCGACCAGTTCACCCTGTCCGCGTTCGACCGGCTCGAGCTCGAGCGCCACCCCACCGGTGGTCGCCCTCCGGTCATGGCCGAGATCGACCTCGTGTCGAGCCACGTCCCCTGGGCGCCCCTGCCACGGCTGGTCGACTGGGCCTCGATCGGCGACGGCTCGGTCTACCTCGCCCAGGCGGGCACGGCGACGCCCCGCGACGTCGTCTGGGCCAGCACGCAAGGGGTGCGGACGGCATACGGCCAGACCGTCGCCTACTCCCTCGACAGCGTCGTGTCGTTCCTGCGTGCGACCCACGACGACAACCTCGTCGTCCTCGTGCTCGGTGACCACCAGCCGATCAGCCTGGTCTCCGGGGACCACGCGGGACACGACGTCCCCGTCAGCATCGTCGCGCGGGACCGGGCCGTGCTCGACCGCATCTCCGGCTGGGCGTGGCAGGACGGCCTGCGGCCAGCACCCACTGCACCGGTCTGGCCGATGGACCGCTTCCGCGACCGCTTCCTCACGGCCTTCGGCCGCGGCGCCGGCGGCTGAACCGCGCGCCCCCACGAGTCGTCTTCGGGGAGAGAGTCCAACACCGCGACGCCAACGGGGCGGCGCGGCGCGACCCGGACGACAGGAGCGTCATCATGAGACTCCGAATCGTGGGAGCGGCGGCACTGCTCGTCTCCGCGGGAGTTCACCTCTATCTCTGGTTCGACGGGGTGCGCCACCAGAGCGTGGGCCCGATGTTCCTCGTCAACGTCGTCGCGGGCGTCACCATCGCCTTCCTGCTGGTGCGGTGGGAGCACTGGGTGCCTGCCTTCCTCACCGCTGGGTTCGGGGTGGCCACACTCGGGGCGTTCATCATCGCCTCGACGGTCGGGCTCCTCGGCGTGCACACCGTCTGGGCGGGCGGGTCGGTCTGGACTGCGGCCGTCTCCGAGGTCGTCTGCATCGTGGTCGGCGGCATCCTGCTGCTGCGCACGCGCCCCGCGACCCCGCAGCTGGCGCTCCCCGGCCGCCGGCACGCGTCCTGAGTCCGAACCGGACGCGTGCCCGGCACCGCAGTCAGCGGTCCGACCGGCCGCGGAGCTCAGAGAGCCGGCAGGAGGAGCCTGACGCTCGTCCCGCGGCCCAGCTCGGAGTCGACGTCGATGCGTCCTCCGTGGCGTGTGACGACACGCTGCGCGATGCTGAGGCCCAGACCGGTGCCCGGCACCCGGAGACTCTGCGGGTTGGTGCCGCGGAAGAACTCCGTGAACAGCCCGGCCTGGTCCTCCCTGGAGATCCCGACCCCGTCGTCGACGCACTCGAGCACGACCCGGTCGCGGCGACGGCCCACCGAGACCGCCACCTTGCCGCCCGCGGGGGTGAACTTCACCGCGTTGCTCACCAGGTTCTGCACGACGCGCTCGAGGTCGCCCGCGCTGCCACGGACGAGCGGCAGGCGCTCCTGGAGGTCGAAGGTGAGACGGACCTGCTGCGTGTCCGCCCGGGGTCGGAACATGTCGACGACCTCGCGCGACACCTCGCCGAGGTCGACGTCGGCCTCGGGCATGGCCCGGTCGGGGTCGCTGACCCGCGACAGCGTCAGGAGGTCGTCGACGAGGCTCTGCAGCCGTTCGGTGTTGCGCTCGATGACCCCGAGCGACCAGTCGCGCTCGCCCTCCGGCTCCTGGCGAAGCAGCTCGACGTGACCGACGATCGACGCGAGCGGGTTCTTCAGCTCGTGCGACACCGTCGAGAAGAGCTGCGTCTTGGTGCGGTCCGCCTCCCTCAGCTCGGCAGCCACCCGACGCTCCACGGCATACAACCGGGCGTTGCGGATGGCGCGCCCGAGGTCACGGCCCATCTCGAGCGCCGCCACCGCCTCGGCATCGGTCCAGGCCGGGTCGTCGGGTCCGCGCGTGCAGGCGATGTAGCCGAAGCAGCTCGAGCCCGACCCCATCGGGGCCAGGAGCAGCGAACGGGCGCCGGCGTCTCCGAGGAAGGTGCGGACCTGCGCGACGTCGTCGTCGGCCCATAGGGCCGGCGGATCCACGTGGTCGGACCCGACGACGGCGACGACACCGCCGCGCCAACAGCTCGCCGCCATCCGTCGCGCGATCGCGACGAGGCTGACGGGGGTGCGAACGGGTGCCCCGCTGCGGGCCGACACGCTCTCACGCTCGTCGTCGTCCTCACCCGCAAAAGCCCTCAGCCACAGGCCCGCCGACGCCAGCCCGGCCGAGATCGGCACGGCAGCCACGTCCACGACCCTGGCCGGGTCGAGGTCCTCCTGGGCGATGCGGGCCACCGTCTGGACCGCCTCGCCCAGACGCACCCGCTCGGAGAGCGCATGACGCTGGCGAGCCGCCGAGATGGCAATGCCGGTCTGGTTGGCGAAGAGCTCGAGGACGGCCCGCTGCGTGACGTCCGGGCGGCAGCCCGTGAGCGGGAGGTCGACCGAGAGGATGCCGAGCAGCTCACCCACGGCGTCGAAGAACGGCGCGATGAGCGTGTCCTCGGGGTTCCAGGCGTCGAGGGCGCCGTCCGCAGCCGGTGCGGTCCAGTCCGACGACACCCAGCCCTCGGCCGACCCGTCGGGCAGCTCACCGGCCGGGACGAAGCGCAGGCTCCCCCAGCGCTCCGCCACCGCGAACTCCGCCTCGAGGTTGGCCCGTGGCGTCCGACGACCGAGCAGCTCGGCGCGCGCGTCATCGTCGCCCGCGACGGCGACCACCTCGACGTCACCGGAGGGCATGACGAGGCTGATCGCCGCCACCTTGAAACCGACGACGTCCGCCGCACCGTCCACGACCATGTCGAAGAGGACCGAGAGGTCGTCCTGGGCGCTGACGCGGTTCATCAGCTCGGTGAGTCGCCGGAGCGCCAGCACCTCCCACACCACGCCGTCGCGCAACACTGTCCCCTCACGTGCGCCTACCCCTGGAGCGCGGCGATCGCCGCCGGGAATCATCCCGATGGTCACGATATGTCCGAGACGCCACGTTCGGGGGCAGGTCCGCCAGAACCCGAGACGGGAACGGCCGTCGCAGGAGCCACGGGAAGTGTCACGGTGAACGTCGATCCGGCGTCGGGGGCGGACTCGACCGCCACCGACCCGCCGTGCCCCTCGGCGATGGCACGCACGATCGACAGGCCGAGGCCCGACCCCTGGATGGCCCGCTCGTTGGCGGCGCTCGACCGGAAGAAGCGCGCGAAGACCCGCTCGTGGTCGGCCGGCGGGATGCCCATGCCCGAGTCGGAGACGACGAGCCGGACCGTCCCGGGATCCCTGTCGTCGGGGTGGGCCGCCAGCGAGACCCGGCCTCCGTCGGGCGTGAACTTCACGGCATTCGAGAGCAGGTTGGTGACCATCCGCTCGAGCGCGGCCGGGTCGCCCTCGACCCACAGCGGTCGCGGCGACACGTCGATGTCGCGCGCGAGCTCGCGCTGGCTCGTCACCGTGGCAACCGACGTCCAGGCGCTCGCGACGACGTCGGACAGGTCGCACCGGCGCGGCTCGAGCCGGAGGCGGCCCGCCTCGATGCGTGAGTTGAGGAGCAGGTCCTCGATGAGCGACAGCAGGCGTCTGCCGTTGCGGTCCACGCGTCCCACGAGCTCGAGCTGGCGCTCGGTGAGGTCGCCGGCGGCACCGTCCTCGAGCATCTCGGCGTAGCCGAGGACGCTCGCGAGCGGGGTGCGCAGCTCGTGGCTCACGGACGAGACGAAGTCCGACTTGGTGCGGTCGAGCGCGGTCAGCTCCTCGACCGCCTGCCGCTCGCGGTCGAGTGCGACCTGGAGGGCCACCTCCGCCTGACGGCGCCGGGTCACGTCCTCGGCGACGCCCAGATAGCCCGTCAGCCGGCCGCTCTCGTCCCGGATGCCGCTCATCGTCAGTGACACGGTGCGGCGCGTGCCGTCCTTGCGCACGTAGGTCCAGTCACGCGTCTCCGTCGCCGCGCCTCCCCGAAGGCGGTGCACGAGGACGCCGAAGCCGGGATCGAGCCCGAGCTCGGCCGCGCGCCGCTCGACGTCGGCCGGGTCGTGCAGGAGTGACCAGTCGCGGATGCCGACGACCTCGGCCGCGCGCCACCCGAGGACGGTCTCCGCCCCCCGGTTGAAGAGCGTGATGACGCCGTCGAGGTCGGTGCCGATGATGGCTGTCGCCGTGGCCGCCTCGAGGACGGCCTCGACGAAGGTTCGTGCGGCGCGCTCGTCGGTGACGTCGACGCCGGTCTTGACGAGGTGGGTGCGGCGCCCGTCGTCGTCGGTGAGGTAGGCGTTGGTCCACACCATGTGCCGCACGCCCAGACCCTCGACGCGCCAGTCCTGCTCGTTGCGCAGGGGGACCGTGCCGTCGGCGATCTCGGCCATCCGGGTGCGCACCTCCTGCGGGTCGTCGACCGGGAAGACCTCGGCGGCAGGTCGCCCGACGAGCGCGTCCTCCGGCGCGTCCTCCGGCGCGTCCTCCGGCGCGCCGAGCAGGCGCGCCGCCGTCGCGTTGAGGCGCGCGATGGTGCCCGACGCGTCGACGACGATGATCGCGCTGGCCGCCGTGTCGAGCACGACGCCGGAGAGCTCGACCTCGCTGCGCAGCTCGGCGAGGGCAGCCCGACGTTGGGTGGTGGCGACGGCGAGCGAGAGGGTCGTGACGGCCGCCGTTGCGAGGAACGCCTGGGTCAGGGCCCCGACCGTCTCGGGAGGTATGCCGCCCACCTGCGCCGCAGTCGCGAACGGGCCGCCACCCACACTGGTCATCGTCACCGCCACGACGCCGACGACGAGCAGCTGCGCGGCCACGGTGCGCAGGCCGAGGCGCAGGGCACCCCAGACGAGCCCCGGGATCGGCAGGAAGGCGAGCGGCAGCGACTGGTCCAGGTGGAACACCCACGCCGTCACCCCGACGACCACGACCCACTGGACGAGGTCCTCGACCTCCGGGCGCCGGGTGCGGCGGATGCCGGCCGCGATCCCGAGCGGAGCCATGACCAGCACGGCGGCCCCGTGCGAGAACGCCGCCGCCGACGCCGAGTCGAGGAAGTCCCCGCCCAGGACGTAGTGCGCGGTCAGGCCGGCCAGCACGCCGATGACGGCCGCGCCGGTGACGGTCGCGGCGATGAGGCGCCACAGGTCGTCCATCGAGGCGAGCCGTGGGCGGCGCCCGCGAGCCGTCAGCAGCCCGTGCACCAGGGCGACCTCGGCCGCGTTGGCGACGCCGTAGAGGATGCTGACCCACGCCGGGCGTCCGCCGACGAGGTTGGCGGCGGCGCTCGAGACGAGCACGCCGAGCACGAAGACGGCGGAGCGACGCGGTCCCGGGTTGGTCGCGAGCAGGAACGACACGGCCAGCCCTGCCGCCGGCCACCAGAGCGCGACCGTCGAGCCGGGCAGCGCGAAGTGCACCGAGGTCACGCCGAGCACGAAGACACCCGCCAGGGCGACGGCTGCCGCCACCGACCAGCGCAGGCGGGGGGCCGTCACGCGGCTCACGCGGCCCTGTCGGAGGTCGCGGGCCGACGTGTGGCAGCTGCTGCCGTCTGCGCGGACCTCATGTCCTCATGATGGCCCAGCGTCGGGGTCAACCGGGCAAATGGGACGTTTCGTGCGCCGTGTCGTCGCGACCGGCCGGTGACCCGGATCCCGCCGTCACCAGCCGGACTGCATGGCCGAGTGCTCGGGGGCCGCGGTCCGGGTCAGCTGGATGAACCCTCCGGGCATGTCCGTCCTCTCGACCATCCGCCGGACCAGACCTCGGGACGCCGCCAGGGCCACACTCTTGTCGACGAACGTCGGCGCCGTGCAGCTGAACTCCCGACCCCGCCACCGGACCGTGCAGCCGCCGGCCGCGCGGACGTTGCGGACCCAGTCGGTCCGCCGCCCCCACGGCAGCCCGATGAGAAAGGTCGTGGGTGTCGAGATGACGGCTACGGGTGTCGCGTAGTCCCTGCCGCTCTTCCGGCCCTGATGTCGCAGCACCGCCCAGATCGGGATGAGTCGGTGTCCGGCCAGATGGACGGCCACCTTGTTGAACTGCTTCGCGGCTGCGGGTGGACCTGCCATTCCTCCACTATCCTCGCCGTCGCCCTGTTCAGGGCCCCGACGCGGATGCGGACCGAGGACGTATGCCGTGTGGCCGGCTGCGCCCGTCGCTACCCGAGGTGGCCGCGCACCGACACGTGCCCCTTGAGCAGGTTGCGGGCGATGGTCCGACGCTGGATCTCGTCGGTGCCCTCGTAGATGCGCAGCAGTCGCAGCTCGCGGTACCACCGCTCGACGGGCAGCTCTCTGGTGTAACCCATCCCGCCGTGCATCTGCAGCACCCGGTCGACGATCTCGTTGGCCTTGACACCGCCGTAGAGCTTGGCCATCGACTGCGACTGGCGCGAGTCGAGCCCTCGGTCGACCTGCCACGCCGCGGTGAGCACGAGCCAGCGCAGCGCCTCGATCTCGACGGCGGAGTCGGCGACCATCCACTGGATGGCCTGGCGCTCGGCGATGGGCTGGCCGAAGGTGACGCGGTTGCGCGCCCATTCCATGCCCATCTCGACGAGGCGCTCGCACGAGCCGAGGGCGCGAGCGGGCAGCATGTAGCGGCCCTTGCCGATCCATCGCATGGCCAGGTCGAAGCCCTTCCCCTCCTCGCCGAGGATGGCCGAGTGCGGCACGCGGACGTCCTCGAAGACGAGCGCGGCCGGTCCCCACTCGCCCATGGTGTCGATGGGCGTGCTCGTCCACCCGCGGTCGCGGTCGACGAGGAAGCACGTCACGCCTCCGTCGGCGCCCTTCTCCTTGTCCGTCACGGCGAAGACCATGACGAAGTCGGCCTCGTGCCCGCCGGTGATGAACGTCTTCTCGCCGTTGATGACCCACTCGTCGCCCTCGCGCCGCGCGCTGGTCCGGATGGCGCGGGCGTCGGAGCCGGCCCCGGGCTCGGTGATCGCGAAGCACGACTTCCGGGTGCCCTCGATCGTCGGCCGGAGGTAGGCCTCCTGCTGCTCCTCGGTGGCGCTGAAGAGGATGTTGTCGGCCTCCCCGGCGAAGCGGAACGGCACGAACGACCGGCCCAGCTCGATCTCGATGAGGGCGGCCACGACCGCGCCCTGCCCCATGCCGCCGTGGCTCTCCGGCGTCTGGATACCGAAGAAACCCGACGAGCGCGCCTTGTCCTGAAGGGTTTTCAGCTCCTCAGCGGTCAGGCCGCGCTCGCCCCGCCTCTCGCGCTCGAGCACCTGCGGCTCGAGCGGCACGATCTCCTTGCGCACGAACGTCCGCACCCAGTCGCGGATCTCGCGCTCCTCGGCGCTGAGGTCGAAGTCCATCGTCGGTCCCTTCGTCGTGCGGTCGGGTGTGGTCGGGCGGTCGTGGATGGTCGACAGACGGGCGTATGCCGTCCGGCGGCGGTCAGCGGGCGGCATACCTCCGCAGCTCGGCCTTGGCGAGAGCGTTCTTGTGCACCTCGTCGGGACCGTCGGCGAAGCGCAGCGTGCGGATGCCGGCGAAGGCGGCGGCGAGCTCGGTGTCCTGGCTGAGCCCGGCGGCGCCGTGGGTCTGGATCGCCTTGTCGAGGATCCACTCCACGGTCTTGGGCGTCGCGATCTTGATCGCCTGGATCTCGGTGTGCGCGCCCTTGTTGCCGACGGTGTCCATGAGCCAGGCGGTCTTGAGCACGAGCAGGCGCAGCTGCTCGATGCGCACGCGCGACTCCGCGATCCAGTCGCGCACGACGCCCTGCTCGGCGATGGGCCGGCCGAACGCGACGCGCTCCGACGCGCGACGGCACATCGCCTCGATGGCGACCTCGGCGAGGCCGATGGAGCGCATGCAGTGGTGGATGCGTCCGGGGCCGAGGCGTGCCTGGGCGATGGCGAATCCTGTGCCCTCCTCGCCGATGAGGTTGCTCACCGGCACCCGGACGTCGGTGAAGCGCAGCTCGGCGTGCCCGCCGTGGTCGTGGTCGTCGTAGCCGAAGACCTCCATGCCGCGGACGACCTCGACTCCGGGCGCATCGCGCGGGACGAGGACCATCGACTGCTGCCGGTGCCGGTCCGCGTCGGGGTCGGTCTTGCCCATGACGATGAGGACCTCGCACTCCGGGTTCATCGCGCCGGTGATCCACCACTTGCGGCCGTTGATGACGTAGACGTCGCCGTCGCGACGGATGCTCGTGCCGATGTTGGTGGCGTCGCTGCTGGCGACGTCGGGCTCGGTCATCGCGAAGGCCGAGCGGATCTCGCCGCGCAGCAACGGTTTCAGCCAGCGCTCCTGCTGCTCGGTGTCGCCGAACTGGGCGAGCACCTCCATGTTGCCGGTGTCGGGTGCCGCGCAGTTGAGCACCGCCGGGGCGAGGCGGATGCAGCGTCCCGTGATCTCGGCCAGCGGGGCGTACTGGAGGTTGGTCAGGCCGGCCCCGTGCTCGCCGGGGAGGAAGACGTTCCAGAGGCCGAGGTCACGTGCCTCGCGGCGCAGGTCCTGCAGCACGGGCGCAGTGCTCCACGCCCACGGGTCGGGCAGCCCCGAGACCTGCTCGTCGAAGACGGGGAGCGAGGGCGCGATGCGCTCGTCCATGAAGCCGAGTAGCTCCTGGCGCAGCTCCTCGGTGCGGGCGTCGAATCCGAAGTCCATGTCAGCTCTCCTTGACGGCTGCGAGGCCGGCCGTGACGAGGGGGACGGTGGCCTCACCGATGCCGGCGAAGCCGGTCCCGACCGTCTGGCCCTGGGTGTGGCGGTAGTGGATCCCCTCGAGGATCACCGCGAGCTTGAAGTAGGCGAGCCCGAGGTGGAAGGAGAGGTGCCCCAGGTCGCGGCCGCTCGCCGCGGCATACCGCTGCCGCAGCTCGGGTCCGCTGATGAAGCCGGGCGCCCGGGAGACGTCGGAGACGGCGACGGTGTCCATGAGCAGCGGGAGCCGCTGGTAGGCCTCGAGGAGCGCCACGTCGGTGAGCGGGTCACCGATCGTGGCCATCTCCCAGTCGAGCACCGCCGACACCTCGTCATCGGTCGTGACGAGGAGGTTGTCGAGGCGGAAGTCCCCGTGCACGATCGTCGGATCCCCTTGCGCGGGAACGGACGCGGCGAGTCGCTCGTGCAGCTCGTCGATGCCGGGCAGGTCGCGGCTGCGGGACGCGTCGAGCTGCTGCTTCCAGCGCCGGACCTGCCGCTCCAGGAAGCCCTCGGGGCGGCCGAAGTCAGCGAGACCCACGGACGCGGGGTCGACGGCGTGCAGCGCGACGAGGGTGTCGACCATCCGCTCACTGATGGCACGCACCCGCCTCGCCCCGAGCGGCTGGAGCTGCGCCTCGAAGCGGAAGGGCGTGCCCGCGACGCGTTCCATGACGTAGAACGGCGCCCCGATGACGTCGGGGTCCTCGCACACGGCATACGTCGTCGGGACGGGGACCGCGGTGTCGCGCAGGGCGGTGATGACGCGGTGCTCACGCACCATGTCGTGTGCGGTGGCGAGCACGTGGCCGAGCGGGGGGCGTCGCACGATGACCGTCCTCGTGCCGTCGCCGACCTCGTAGGTGAGGTTGGACTTCCCGCCGGCGACGACCCTGCCCGCGAGCGGTCCGTCGAGCAGGCCCGGGGCCGCGTCGTCGAGGAAGCCCCGGAGGCGGTCGAGGGGCAGACCCGGCGGGTCGCCGTCCGGGGCAGGGGCGTCGCGGGCGTCGGTCACGTCAGTCCTTCGGTCCGCCGGCGACGTAGATGACCTGGCCGGAGACGAAGCCGGCCTCGTCACGGACGAGGAAGGACGCCGTGGCGGCGATGTCCTCGGGCTGGCCGACTCGGGCGACCGGGATCTCCTTGGCCGCACCCTCGAGGAACTGCTCGAAGGTGATGCCCATGCGCTCGGCGGTCTGGCGCGTCATGTCGGTGGCGATGAAACCCGGGGCGATGGCGTTGGCCGTGACCCCGAACTTGCCGAGCTCGATGGCGAGCGTCTTGGTGAAGCCCTGCAGGCCCGCCTTGGCGGCGGAGTAGTTGGCCTGACCGCGGTTGCCGAGAGCGGAGGTCGAGCTGAGGTTGACGATGCGCCCGAACTTCGCGTCGATCATGTACTTCTGCGTCGCCCGCGTCATGAGGAACGAGCCGCGGAGGTGGACGTTCATGACGGCGTCCCAGTCGTCGGTGCTCATCTTGAAGAGCATGTTGTCGCGGATGATGCCGGCGTTGTTGACGAGCACGGTCGGGGCGCCCAGCTCGGACGCCACGCGCTCGACGGCCGCCGAGACGGCGGCCTCGTCGGACACGTCGACGCCCACGGCCAGGCCCTTGCCTCCCCCGGCCTCGATCTCGGACACCACTGCGGCGCAAGCCGACTCGTCGAGGTCGAGGACGGCGACGGCGTAGCCGTCGGAGGCGAGGCGCTTGGCGACGGCGGCGCCGATGCCACGCGCGGCACCCGTGACGATGGCGGTGCGCGAGGTGGTCGTGTCGGCCGTGGTCGGCTGGTCGGTCATGCGGGCTCCTGGGTCGAGGTGGTGGTCGAGGTGGTGGAGGTCTGGATCTGGTGGTCGAGCTTCTGCTGGAGCCGGTTCATGCCGGCCAGCCAGGCGTCGGGGTGGGCGGCGCGCTGCGCGTAGTAGTCGCGCACCTCCGGGTGCGGCAGGACGTAGAAGTCGTCGGTCGCGAGCGCGCGCCACGCGGCGTCGGCGACCTCGTCGGCGGTGAGCGTCGCGTCGAGGGTGAGGAGGTCCTTGAGCGGCCCGGAACCGTCGAGCATCCGGGTCTGGACGCCCTGCGGGCAGATCGCCTGCACGACGACGCCTCGATGGCGGTACGTCGCGCTCAGCCACTCGGCGAAGGAGACGGCGGCGTGCTTGCTGACGGAGTATGGCGCGTCGCCCAGCATCGTGAGCAGCCCTGCGGCAGAGGCGGTCACGACGAGTCGGCCGCCGCCGGCGTCGAGCCAGCGCGGGACGAGCTGGCGGGCCGCGCGCACGTGGGCGAGGACGTTGGTCTCGAGGGTGCGAGTCCACTCGGCGTCCGAGGCGTCGAGTCCCTTGAGCGTGCCGATCCCCGCGTTGGCGAAGAAGACGTCGACGTGGCCGAGGTGGGCGTATGCCGTGTCGACGAGGTGGCGCACGCCGGCGTCGGTCGACGTGTCGCCCGGGACGGCGAGGGCGCCGGTCGCGTCGGCCACGGCCGCGAGCTCGGCGGCGTCGAGGTCCGCGACGACGAGCTGCCAGCCCTCTCGGGCCAGGCGGGACGCGAGGGCGCGGCCGATCCCTCGGGCGGCCCCGGTGACGACGGCGGTGTCGGGCATGCTGCTCCTCGCGAGTGGACTAAGCGCTTGCTTACCTTGACGACAAGAGCCCCCTCCCGTCAAGTGACCACCCCACCCCCTCAACCGTCGAGAGGCCACGAATGGCCCCACCCCCACCGTCGAGAGGCCACGAATGGCCCCTCCCCCACCGTCGAGAGGCCACGAATGGCCCCTCCCCGACCGTCGAGAGGCCGCACATGGCCCAGACGTCAGTCGACGACGCGCTCGATGAACGCGACCGCCCGGTCGAGCGCCTCACGCCCGTCCGCGGTGTCGAGGTCGAACTGGTACTCGTGCCCGAGTCGCGGCTCGTGGTCGTCGTCGAAGAGCAGGACTTCGTGGTCGACGCCGTTCCGGTCGAGCGCCTCGACGAGCGCGACCGTGTGCGGAAGGAGAGGGTCGCCATTGCCGGCCGAGACGAAGCTCGGCGGGAACGCCGACGTGACGTGCACCGGGACCGAACCCTGACGCGTGGTGCGCTCGTCGTGGCGCCGGCTCGAGCCGAGGTACGACCAGATGGCCGTGTCGATGAGCCAGCTGCCCAGCCGGGTCGACCCCTGCGCGAGCGTGAAGTCGTAGGCGCCGCAGAAGAGCACGAGACCCTTGAGCGCCCCCGCTGGCACGTCGACGTCGATGCCGACGTCCTTTGCGTATGCCGTGTCGCTCACGAGCAGCGCAACCTGCGCGGCGATCTGGGCTCCAGCCGAGTCGCCTGCGAGGACGATGCGGGCAGGGTCGAGGCCGAGCCGGTCGGCGTGGTCGACGAGGTGGGCGAGCGCGGCCGCAACCTGCTTGACCGGCACGGGGTAGCGCGAGCCGGGAGCGATCGAGTAGTCCACCCCGACCGTCGTGAATCCGCGGCCGGCGAGCACGCGGAGGTAGTTGGCGACGTCACCCTTCGACCCGGACACGAAGGCGCCGCCGTGCACCCACACGACCGTGGGCAACGGCTCGTCCCGCACCGGCCGGAAGACGTCGAGCCTGCCGTCAGGCGATGCGATGTCGTACGCCTCGTCGACCACCTCGACGAGGTCGCCCGGGACGTGCTTCTCCAGGGCGGCGCTCGCCCGCGCAGCCCCGCGGTCGAAGACGGCCCGGATGAGCAGCGCCGACGGCCAAGGGGTCGTCCGGGCGGTGACGACCAGTGCGCCGGCAGCGGTCGCCGTGCCCAGCGCGACCCTGCGCGCGAGACCGCGAGTCCGGTCGACGATGCCACCCATGCGGCGAATCTAGTCCGGACGACCGGCCCAACGTGACCACTCGACTCCCGATGGGGCCAGACGTGGCCTCTCGACGGTTGGCGGAGGGCCAGACGTGGCCTCTCGACGGTTGGCGGAGGGCCAGACGTGGCCTCTCGACGGTGCTGGTTGGGTGTCGGTGTGGCGGGGCAAGATCACGTCATGGAGCTCTCCGACGTCGTCGCCACCTCGCACACCGTCGCCGCCACGTCCTCGCGCACCGCCAAGGTCGAGGCGCTGGCTGCCTGCCTGCGACGCGCCTCCGAGGACGGGCCCGACGTCGTCGAGGTGGTCACCGCTCACCTGTCGGGCGTACTGCCGCAGCGGCGCATCGGCGTCAGCTGGCGCGGCCTCCAGGGCCTGCCCGACCCGGCGGAGACCTCCAGCCTCACGGTCGAGGACGTGGACGCCGCCGCGACGGCGATCGCGGCCATCGGCGGTTCGGGCTCCGGCGCGACCCGTTCGGCCGCGGTCCGGGGGCTCTTCGGTCGCGCGACCGCCGACGAGCAGGCGTGGCTGCGCGGCCTCATCACGGGTGAGACGCGACAGGGAGCCGGCGACGGGGTCATGCTCCAGGCGATCGCCAAGGCGGCTGCCGTGCCAGACGCCGCCGTCCGCCGGGCGGTCATGCTCGCAGGTTTCGCCGGTCCGGTCGCCCGCGCCGCCCTGGCCGGCGGCGTCGAGGCCCTCGAGGCCCTGACGCTCGAGGTGGGACGGCCCCTGCGGCCGATGCTCGCCGGCTCGGCCCCCGACGTCGCGGCCGCCCTCGCCACGCTGGGAGGGGAGGTCGTCGTCGAGACCAAGCTGGACGGCATACGCCTGCAGGCGCACGTCGACAACCGCACGAGCCCGGGGAGCGTGCGCCTCTTCACCCGCACGCTCGACGAGGTGACCGACCGGATGCCCGAGATCACCGAGGCGCTCGCGACCCTGGAGGTCGAGACCCTCGTCCTCGACGGCGAGGTCATCGCGCTCGGCGAGGGCGGACGGCCGCAGCCCTTCCAGGTCACCGGCGCCCGCACGGCGAGCAGCGCCGACGTCGATCGGCTGCGCGCCGAGGTCCCGCTGACGCCGTTCTTCTTCGACGTGCTGCACCTCGACGGCGCCGACCTGCTCGACGAGCCAGCCCACGTGCGCTGGGAACACCTCGCCCGCACGGTGCCGCCCGCGTGGCTGGTGCCACGCCAGAGCACCGACGACCCTGCGCGGGCCCAGCAGTTCTTCACCGACCTCGTCGCAGCAGGTCACGAGGGTGTCGTCGTCAAGGACCCCGACCTGCCGTATGCCGCCGGACGACGGGGTCCGGGGTGGGTCAAGGTCAAGCCGCGCCACACCCTCGACCTCGTCGTGCTCGCCGTCGAGTGGGGCAGCGGCCGCCGCAAGGGGTGGCTGTCCAACATCCACCTCGGCGCCCGTGACGCCGAGACCGGGGACCTCGTCATGCTCGGCAAGACGTTCAAGGGGATGACCGACGAGATGCTCGCCTGGCAGACCGAGCGATTCCGCGAGCTCGCCGTCGGAGACAGCGACCAGAGTGACTGGGTCGTCAGGGTGCGGCCGGAGCAGGTCGTCGAGATCGCCTTCGACGGAGTGCAGAAGTCCACGCGGTACCCCGGCGGCATGGCGCTGCGGTTCGCGCGCGTGCTGCGTTACCGCGACGACAAGCCGGTCTCGGAGATCGACACCGTGCAGACCGTGAGGTCCCTGTCCGGCTGGTGACCGTCGGACCGACGGGCGATGTCCACCGGACCGGGCGTCACTATCTGTTGCCTACGCCACAGTACGTAGGTAAGTTCCGGCCAAGAGTCAGTACGCGTCATTTCTTCACATCTCTTGGAGGCACCATGACCATGTCCGATCTCTCACGCCGATCCGTGATCGCCGGCGGCATCGCCGCGGCGGCCGCCGGAGCCGCGGCCGGCAGTGCCCGCGCCGCGTCGAGCTCCTCTCCCGCCGTCCTCGCCGGCGAGAACGGCTGGGTCACCTCGACGATGGCCCGGATGACCTTGGAGGAGAAAGTCGGCCAGCTCTTCATCCAGAACGTCTACGGCAAGGACGCCACGACGCCCGACAGCCGGAACCTGCCGCTCTACGGCGTCGCGAGCCCGGCCGAGGTCGTGCAGAAGTACCACCTCGGCGGCATCATCTACTTCGCGTGGACCGACAGCGTCCAGAACCCCGACCAGATCGTCGGCCTCTCCAACGGTCTGCAGAAGGCGGCGCTGACGCAGCAGAGCAAGGTCCGCATCCCGCTCCAGGTCGCCACCGACCAGGAGCAGGGCGTCGTGACCCGCATCGGCCCCCCGGCCACGCAGTTCCCCGGGTCGATGGCCCTCGGGGCGGGGCGCAGCGCCCCGGACGCCCGCACCGCCGCCGCCATCACGGGCCGCGAGCTGCTCGCGATGGGGGTCAACACGAACTTCGCGCCCGACTGCGACGTCAACGTCAACCCCCTCAACCCCGTCATCGGCACACGGTCCTTCTCGTCCCGGCCCGAGCTCGCGGCGCAGCTGGCCGCAGCCCAGGTCGCCGGCTACCAGCGCGACGGTGGGGTCGCGTCGTCGGCCAAGCACTTCCCGGGCCACGGTGACACCGCGACCGACAGCCATGTCGCCTTCCCGGTCATCACCCACACGCGCGAGCAGTGGGAGGCGATCGACGCTCCGCCCTTCAGGGCCGCGATCAAGGAGCAGATCGACATGATCATGACGGCGCACCTGTCGTTCCCGGCCCTCGACGACTCGGGCAACCCGGCCACGCTGAGCAAGCCGATCCTGACCGGCGTCCTGCGCGGCGAGCTCGGCTACGAGGGCGTCATCGTCACCGACTCCCTCGCGATGCAGGGTGTCCGCGACCTCTACGGCGACGCCGAGGTCGCGGTCCGCGCCCTGATGGCCGGTGTGGACCAGCTGCTCATGACACCCGCCATGGACGAGGCGTATGCCGCCGTCATCGAGGCCGCCCGCAGCGGCCGCATCGCCCCCGACGAGCTCGACGCGAAGGTCCGCCGGGTGCTGGGCCTGAAGTACCGCCGCGGCATCGTGGCCCGGCCGTACGCCGACCCGGCCGCTGTCGCTTCGGTCGTCGGCACGCCCGCCCACCTCGCGTCGGCCACCGCGGTCACCGACCGCACGACGACACTCGTCAAGAACGACGCGAAGGCGCTGCCCATCGCCCCGAACGGCAAGAAGGTCCTCGTCACGGGCTACGGCGTCTCGACGACCGCCACCCTCGCGGCAGGCCTGACGTCCAAGGGCGCCACCGTGCAGACGATGCAGACCGGCACGTCCCCGACCGATGCCCAGGTCGCGGCCGCTGTCGCTGCCGCCGCCGACAAGGATGTCGTCGTCGTCACGACGATGAAGGCGTGGGACACGAGTGTCACCGACAAGCGCGGTGGACAGCAGAAGCTCGTCAAGCAGCTGCTCTCCACCGGCAGGACGGTCGTCGTGGTGGCCGTGCGCGATCCCTACGACATCGCCTACTTCACCGACGCACCGACGTACGTCGCGACCTACTCCTACAGCCCCGTGGCGATCGAGGCGGCCGCCCGGGTGATCGTCGGCGACGTCGCCCCGACCGCGTCACTGCCGGTCGACATCCCGGTCGCCGGAGCCCCGGAGACCGTCCTCTACCCCTTCGGTCACGGGCTGACCTACTGACATGGGCGCCCTGCAGCGGTTGGCCGTGACGACGGCGCTCGCCGTCGTCACGGCCACGGCCACCGCAGTGGTCCCCGCGAGCGCCGACGTCGGAAGCCCGGGCAACGCCGTCAGTCCGGAGGTCCCGCCCGTCCGCGCGGTCGCGGCCACCTACAACATCCACGCAGGCGCCGGAAGCGACAACGTCTACGACCTCGACCGCACGGCGGCGGCCATCCGTGCCCTCGACGCCGACGTCGTGGGCCTCGAGGAGGCCGACGTGCACTGGGGCGACCGGAGCCACTGGGAGGACACCGTCGCAGCGCTCGGCCGCCGCCTCGGGATGCGGACGGCGTTCGCCCCCATCTACAGCCTCGACCCGGTGGCACCGGGACAGCCCAGACGCGAGTTCGGTGTCGCCCTCCTCTCCCGCCATCCGATCGTGGCTGTCGAGAACCACGACCTGACGCGGCTCTCGACCCAGGACCCCGACCCGGTCCCGGCACCCGCGCCGGGCTTCCTCGAGGCCACTGTCCAGATCGGCGGGGCCCGAACCCACGTCTACGTCACGCACCTCGACTACCGCGGCGACCCCACGGTGAGACGCCTCCAGGTCGCCGACACGATCGCCGTCCTCGACGACGACCCGGCCGGCGCCAACCAGGTGCTGCTCGGTGACCTCAACGCCGATGCGAGCGCCCCGGAGCTCGCCGGCCTCTGGACCCGCCTGCGCGACGCCTGGGCCGTGGCCCCGGTCCGCGACGGCGCGCCCGGCCTCAGCTACCCCGCCATCAGCCCCTCGAAGCGCATCGACCTCGTCGCCGTCTCCCCCGGCGTCGGTGTCATCGACGCGACCACCGCCCACGACCCCACCCTCGTCGGCGCGAGCGACCACAGAGCCGTCGCCGCGACCGTCGTGCTCGACCAAGGATCGGAGAGCTCCAGATGACGAACCTCAACCGCAGACAGCTCCTCACAGCCGGCGCCCTGAGCGCCGTCGCCATCCCCGCCACCGCAGCGGGTTCCGTTGCCGCGCAGACCGGCCCGACGGCATACGCCAGCAGCTATCCCAACAACCCCGTGACGACAGGGGCGCAGAGCGCGGCGGCCTCCAACTGGTCCGCGCTGTCGGGCCAGAAGGTCGGCGTCATCACGAACCCGACCGGCATCCTCACCAACCTCCGCACCATCGTGGACGAGATGCACGAGTCCGGCGCCGTCGACATCGTCGGTGTCTTCGGTCCGGAGCACGGCTTCCGCGGCACCGCGCAGGCCGGTGACTCCGAGGGCAACCACAAGGACCCGCGCACCGGCCTCATGGTCTACGACGCCTACGGCGCCAATGCGGACAAGATGACGGCCCTGTTCCGGACAGCCGGCGTCGAGACCGTCGTCTTCGACATCCAGGACGTCGGCGCGCGCTTCTACACCTACATCTGGACGATGTACACGGCGATGCGCGCGGCCGTCGCCGTCGGCGCGCGGTTCGTCGTCCTCGACCGCCCGAACCCCATCGGAGGCAAGGCGATCGGGCCGATGATGACCACACCGTGGACCTCCGGCGTCGGAGCCAAGGAGATCGTCCAGGCGCACGGGATGACCGTGGGCGAGCTGGCCCGCTACTTCGACGGCGAGTTCCTCACCGCCGACGCGGGCGGCCGCCTCGCCGACCTGTCCGTGATCGAGGTCAAGGGCTGGCGCCGTGACGTGCCGTATGCCGTCACCGGCCTCCCGTGGGTCATGCCGAGTCCCAACATGCCGACTCCTGACACCGCCCTGGTCTATCCCGGTACCGGGATGTTCGAGGGCACCAGCCTCTCGGAGGGACGCGGCACGACGCGGCCGTTCGAGCTCGTCGGCGCACCGTTCGTCGACTACAAGTGGGCCGAACGCCTTGCGGCACTTGGGCTCCCGGGCGTCGGCTTCCGTGAGGCCTACTTCTCCCCGACCTTCAGCAAGCACACCGGGAAGGTGTGCGGCGGGGTGCAGGTCCACGTCACCGACCCGTCGTCATTCGACCCGATTCGGTCCACGGTGGAGATGCTCGTCGCGGCCAAGGCGCTCTACAGCGACTTCGCCTGGCGCTACGACTCCTACGACCCGGCGAGGCCCTACTGGATCGACAAGCTGACCGGCTCGCAGCGACTGCGCACCCAGATCTCGGCCGGCGCTTCCGCCGACGAGGTCGTCGGAGCGTGGCGCGACGAGCTCGCGGCCTTCGACGCCAAGCGCCGGCAGTACCTCATCTACCGCGGCCCGGCCGCCTGAGCCCGCCGCCCGCCGTACCCGACAATCCAGGAGTGACATGCGCCTGCGCACCCTCGTCCCGGCTGCCCTGGGCGGTCTCGCCCTCGCGGGCAGCCTCGTGACCGCTGGACCCGCCGGCCGCGCCACGGCCGACGACTTCAGCAAGCCCGACCGCGGGTTCGCCCCGCCCAACACCGTCCTGTCCGACGCGAGCCCGGCCTCGCTCGGCCTGGACCCGGCGCCGATCGCAGAGGCCGTGGACCGGATCCACGCCCACGAGCAGGTCGACGCGAGCGGTCACCCGCTCTTCGCCGGCGCCGTCGGGATCATGGGCCACGAAGGACGCATCGTCGAGCGTGACGCCAGCGGCTGGGCGCTGCGCTACGCCGACGCGGCGAACGAGCTGCCCCGCGACCAGTGGGAGCCGATGCGGACCGACACGATCTTCGACCTCGCCTCGGTCTCGAAGCTCTTCACCTCCATCGCCGTGGTCCAGCTCATCGAGGAGGGCCGCGTCTCCCTCGAGAGCCCGGTTGCGGCATACCTCCCGGAGTTCGCGGCCAACGGCAAGGGGTCGGTGACGGTGCGCCAGCTGCTGACGCACACGTCGGGGTTCACCTCGTGGCTGCCGCTCTGGAGCAGGTGGCCCGACAAGGCCTCGCGCATCAAGGCCGTCCTGGACCAGCCGCTGACCAACGCGCCGGGCACGACCTACCTCTACAGCGACCTCAACCTCATCACCCTCGGCGTCATGGTCGAGAAGCTGCGCGGCGAGCCGCTCGACGCCGTCGTGCGCGACCACATCACCGCGCCGCTCGGGATGAAGGACACCGGCTACAACCCCACCGACAAGGGTCGGACCGCCGCGACGGAGTACCAGACGGCCCCTCCGCGGGGCATGGTGCGCGGGGAGGTGCACGACGAGAACGCCTGGTCCCTGGGCGGCGTAGCCGGGCACGCCGGGGTCTTCTCCACCGTCGACGACCTCGCGGTCCTCTCGCAGGCACTGCTCAATGGCGGCACCTACCGCGGCGAGCGCATCCTCAGCCGCAAGAGCGTCGAGGCCCTCGTCACGAACTTCAACGGGGCCTTTCCCGGTGACTCACACGGTCTGGGCTTCGAGCTCGACCAGCGGTGGTACATGGATGCCCTGAGCGGCCCGCGCACAGCGGGGCACACCGGCTACACGGGCACCTCGATCGTCATCGACTTCACGTCACGGTCGTTCGCGATCCTGCTCACCAACCGGGTGCACCCCTCGCGCAGCTGGGGCTCGATCAACCTGGCCCGCCGCGAGTGGGCCCACGGCCTGGCAGCCTCGATGGGCATCCGCCCGCGACACGGCGACACGGCGTGGTTCACCGGCTCCGACAACGCGACGACCACCACGCTGACGACCCGGGCCCTGCCCGTGGGATCGGGCGGAGCCCGGCTCGGGTTCGACCTCTTCCTCGACACGGAGGAGACCGACCTGCTCCACCTCGAGCGTTCCACCGATGGTGGGGCCACGTGGACGGCGCTGCCCTTCGAGGTCGTCGACCGCGGCCAGACCGAGACGGCCGACGGCGTCATCTCGGGCGCCGGCACGAGGCGCTGGGTGCAGGTCCGGGCCGACCTGCCGGCGGGCTCTCAGCAGCTGCGCTGGCGGCACGCGACCGACGGCGGCTACCTCGGCCGTGGCGTGGCCGTCGACGACGTCCTGGTGCAGGGCCCGGGCGGCGTCCTGCTCGACGGCGAGAAGACACCTGACGCCTTCATCGCCGACGGCTGGCACCTGGCCGGCCGCGACGCCGTAGCGTAGGCCCATGCCCAGGACCGAGGACGGGGCCTCGTCCCCCGCAGGCGCCGCGAGCGCATCGCTGCTCATCCGCCTGCGGGGGATCAAGCCCTCACTGTCACCCGCCGAGGACCGGGTCGCCGACATCGTCCTCGCCGACGCGCGACGCGCGGCCGGGCTCACCATCAGCGAGCTCGCCACGGCGGCACGCACCTCCGAGACGACGGTGCTCCGCTTCTGCCGCCGCCTCGGGCTGCCGGGCTACCCACAGCTGCGCCTCGCCCTCGCCGAGGAGTCGGCCCACCCGCGCACGATGAGCCGCAGCGGCACCGACATCAGCGCGAGCGACACCATCGACGACATCATCGCCAAGGTGGCCTTCACCGACGCGAGCGCCGTCGAGGAGACCGCCCAGCAGCTCGACCGCGAGGCGCTCGCCTCGGCTGCGGCGGCCATCGCCAAGGCGGGACGCGTCGACATCTACGGCATCGGCGCGAGCGCGATCGTCGGCACCGACCTGCAGCAGAAGCTGCACCGCATCGGCATCGTCGCCTTCGCGTGGAACGACCCGCACATCGCCCTGACGAGCGCGACGCTGCTCGGCCCGGGCGACATCGCCGTCGGGATCTCCCACTCCGGCACGACGACCGAGACCATCGAGGCGCTGGCCGCGGCACGCTCCACCGGCGCCCGGACCGTCGCCATCACGAACTTCCCGCTGTCCCGGCTCGCGTCCGGCGTGGACTTCCTGCTCACCACCGCCGCCCGCGAGACGAGCCTGCGCTCGGGCGCGACGGCGAGCCGCATCGCCGCGCTCACCGTCATCGACTGCCTCTACATCGCCGTCGCCCAACGCAACCTGCGCCGCGCCCGCAAGGCGGTGGCAGACACCCGCGAGGCCGTGGCCGGCCACCACGTCAGCGACTGACCGTCCCACCCCCGAAGCAGTCGAGTGAGCGTCCAGCCACAGTCGAGTGAGCGCCCAGCCACAGGCAGACGCCTACGGTGTGGGACGAGCGGGACGGGCCGCTCACTCGAGTGGGAGTGAGTCGGGGGACCGTGACGGGAACGTTACTCATTTACAGCATTGACGCCGGATGCGTAGGAAACTAACCTCGCACGGGTGAGCAGCGAGGTGACCGTGGACGCCCCCACCGAGGAGCGCCATCCGGGGACGACGTCCATCGACACCCACACCTCGCTCGACATCCTCCGGGCCCTCAACGCCGAGGACGCCACCGTGGCCGGGGCCGTCAGCGAGATCCTGCCCGAGCTGGCCCACCTCGTCGACCGGGCCGTCGAGTCGCTCCGGGCCGGAGGCACCGTGCACTACTTCGGCGCCGGCACCTCGGGCCGTCTCGCCGTGCTCGACGCAGCCGAGTTGCGCCCTACGTTCAACGCGCCCGCCGGTCTCGTCGTCGCCCACCACGCCGGCGGCCCCGCCGCCCTCCTCCAGGCCGTCGAGAACGTCGAGGACGACGTCGACCTGGGCCGGTCCGAGGCCGACGTCCTGGCTCCCGGCGACGTGGCCATCGGACTCACCGCCTCGGGGCGCACGCCGTTCGTGGCCGGTGCCCTCGCCCGGGCGCGGGAGCTGGGCGCCGTCACGGCCCTCGTCACGGCCAACCCCGACGCCGAGCTCGCCGTCCACGCCGACATCCTGCTCGCAGTGCGCACCGGCCCCGAGGCCCTGACCGGGTCGACGCGCCTCAAGGCCGGCACCGCCCAGAAGCTCGTGCTCAACTCGTTCTCGACGGCCGTGATGATCAGGCTCGGTCGCACGTGGAGCAACCTCATGGTCGACGTCGTCGCCACGAACGCCAAGCTCCGCGGCCGGGTCCTGCGCATCCTGCGCGAGGCCACCGGCGCCGACGCGGACCAGGCCCGTGACGCCCTGGACGCGGCCGACGGCGAGCTCAAGCCGGCCCTGCTATCGATGCTCGCCGGCGTCGACGCCGCCGTCGCCCGCGACGCCATCGCCGCCCACGACGGCTCCGTCGCACGCGCCCTGGCCTCCCTCGACGGCCAGGCCAACCCCTGACGCTGGACCCGAACCACCCTCCCCCACCCACGTGCCGACCCCCAGGCACCTCGCAGAACCCGACAGGAGCACCACCATGACGTTCGCCTCACGCCCTCCCGGCTCGTCGCGGCGCGCACGCCGCACGGTCCTCACGATCGCCGCGCTCTCCGGAGCCCTGCTCGTGACCGCCTGCTCGCCCTCCTCGTCGGGCTCGTCGGGCTCCACCGGGGCCGGTGGCGACGGGAAGGTCACCCTCACGGTGTGGTCGTGGCGTGTGGAGGACGAAGCGGCATACAACAAGATCTTCGACGCGTACGAGAAGGCGCACCCCAACGTGAACGTCGACTTCAAGGCGTTCAAGGCGACGGAGTACAACAAGATCCTCGCAACCGGTCTCGCCGGCTCGAGCGGTCCCGACGTGCCGCAGGTCCGGTCCTACGGCCAGCTGCAGGGCACCGTCGCCAGCAAGTCGCTGCTGCCGCTCGACGGCAAGGTCGACCTGTCCGGCTGGGACGAGAACGTCGTCGCGAGCGCGAAGGGCAAGGAGGACGGCAAGACCTACTCCGTGCCGCTCGCCCGCCAGACGGTCCAGATGTTCTACAACCAGGGCCTGTTCGACAAGAACGGCCTCAAGGCCCCGACCACGTGGGACGAGTTCCTCGCCGCCAACGACAAGCTCATGGCCACGGGCGTCACGCCGATCGCCGTCGGCGCCAAGGACGACTGGACGCTGCCGATCGTCCACGAGGTGCTCGCTGCCTCCCGCTTCGGCGGCAAGTCGTTCCAGAGCGAGGTCATGTCGGGCAAGAAGTCGTTCACCAACCCCGACTGGGTGGCCTCGGTCAAGGTCGTCGGCGACCTCGAGAAGTACATGCCGAAGAACGTGACGGGTGTCGCCCAGACGGACGCCCAGACGCTCTTCTCGGCCGAGAAGGCCGCGATGATCCCGGGCGGCAGCTTCGACCTGTCGGTCCTGCAGAAGGCCAACCCCGGCATGAAGATCGGCATCTTCCAGGTGCCGCCGGCCCCGGGCTCGCCGAGCGGCTCGGCCGCGACGACGGCAGGATGGGCCGATGGCAACTTCGGCGTCTCCGCCAGGTCCAAGCACCCCACCGAGGCCACGGAGCTCGTCACGTGGATGACCTCCAAGGAGTTCGGCCAGATGGTGAACGACGACATCAAGCAGATCTCGGCCGTGCCGGGTGTCGAGCCGACCGACCCGCTGCTCAAGCAGATGAGCGACAACTACAACAACTCCGGCTCGCCCTACCTGCTCCTCACCGACTTCCGCTACGGCGCGCCGACGGGCACCGACCTGCTCGGCAAGGGCCTGCAGCAGATGCTGCTCGGCTCCAAGGACGCCGCGGGCGTGAGCCAGGACCTCGACACGGGCGTCAAGACCTGGTTCAAGCCGAGCGCGTGACGGTTCCTGCAGGAGACACAGCATGAGGCGCCGTACCGGCCTGCTCTTCGTCGCACCGGCGCTCGGGCTCTTCGCGGTGTTCGTGCTCTACCCGATGGTGACGGCGTTCTCCTACGCCTTCTTCTCGTGGCAGGGCACGACCCGCGGGGAGTTCGCGGGGGCCCAGAACTTCGTGACGCTCTTCACCCGGGCCCCGTTCACGACCGACCTGCCGCAGGCCCTGCTGCACAACGTGCTCTTCTTCGTCGGCACGATGCTCATCCAGAACACGTTCGGGCTGACGATCGCCTACCTGCTCTACAGCCGTCCGCGCAGCCGGCGGATGCTGCAGACGCTCTACGCGATGCCCTACCTCGTGAGCCCGATCGTCATCGGCTACCTCTGGACCCTGCTGCTGTCCCCGACCTTCGGGCCGGTCAACACGCTGCTGACCAAGGTGGGGCTCGAGTCGTGGGCCCTCCCGTGGCTCGGAGACCCGAAGACGGCGATCTGGGTCGTCATCCTCGTCAGCGTGTGGCAGTGGATCGGCTTCCCCGTGCTGCTCTACGGCGCGGCGCTCGGCGGCGTCCCGGAGGAGCTGACCGAGGCGGCCCGCGTCGACGGAGCGACCAACCGGCAGGCGTTCTTCAAGATCACCCTGCCGCTGCTCGTGCCCGCCATCGGGACGGTGTCGGTGCTGACCTTCATCTTCGCGATGGAGGCCTTCGCCCTGCCGTACGCGTTCGGCGGGTCGACCGGAAACCCTGCGGGCGCAACGGACTTCGTGTCGCTGCTCTTCTACCGCACGGCGTTCGACTCGGGGGCGACCGACGCCATCGGCAGCTCGTCGGCCCTCGCGACGCTGCTCTTCCTCATCATCTTCGGCGGCGCCTACGCCGCCACGGCCGTGCTGCGCCGTCACGAGCGGAGGATCACCGCATGACCACGGCCGTCGTCACCACCGAGGTCCCCCAGGAGCAGGCCGCGCCGCGTCCTGCCCAGGAGAGGCGTCGCCGCCCACCGCGGGTCAACCGTCCCGTCGGCGGCGCGGGAGCCGGCGTGCTCCTGTGGGGGTATGCCGCTCTGGCGCTGGTGCCGCTGCTGCTGATGGTGAGCAACAGCTTCCGCTCGAACGCCGACCTCATCACGGACCCGCTCGGCCTGCCCACTCCGCCCACGACGGCGAGCTACGTCGAGGCCTGGACGACCGGCAACTTCGCGACGTACTTCGGCAACTCGCTCGCGGTCACGGTCGGCGCGGTCGCGATCTCGACGTCGGTCGCGACGATGGCGGCCTACGCCCTCGCCCGTGGCCGGTCCCGCATCTTCCGGTGGCTCGAGTCGCTCTTCCTGTCCGGCCTCATGCTGCCGATCCACCTGGCGATCCTGCCGATCTTCTATCTCTTCGACGGCCTCGGACTCATCGACTCCCGCTTCGGCCTCATGCTGATGTATGCCGCGTCGGGCATCCCGTTCTCGATCTTCGTCCTGACGACCTTCTTCCGGCAGCTGCCCGAGGAGCTCGAGGAGGCGGCGGCCCTCGACGGTGCGAGCAGCTGGCAGACTTTCTGGCGGATCATGGTGCCACTCGTGCGGCCCGCGCTCGCCACCGTCGCGGTCTTCCGCTTCGTGCCGATCTGGAACGACTTCCTCTTCCCGCTCGTGCTGCTGCGCCGCGAGGAGAAGTACACCCTCCCGGTCGGGCTGACCAACTTCTTCGGCGAGAACGCGACGAACTACTCGGCGGTCTTCGCCGGACTCGTCATCACGACCATCCCGCTCATCCTCCTCTTCCTCGTCGCCACCAAGCAGATCGTGGCTGGACTGACCGCCGGCATGGCGAAGTGATCGGCTCGCCCGCATGAACGAGTGCACCGGGGTCGTCGCCGTCGACGTCGGGGGCTCGGGCCTTCGCCTGCAGAGGTATGCCGGGTCGCCCGGTCCCGTGCTCACCGCTCCGGGGGTACGGGTCGGGTCGGGCGGGATCGACGTGCCTGCCCTCGTGGCCGACGCCCGGTCGCTGCTGGACGGCGGTGACAGCGAGATCGACTCTGTCGCAAGGCAGCCCGAGGTCGTCGTGTGGTCCATGCGCGGCCTGCTCTTCCTCGCCGACCGCACCGACGTGCTGCGCACCGTGGCCCAGGGCCTGGGCGCCCGGCGCACCGTCGTCGTCAGCGACGCGGTGGCCAACCTCGTCGGCGCGACGGGCCGTATCGGTCCCGGGGCAGTCGTCGCGGCGGGCACCGGGGCGGTCGCCTTCGGGACCGACTTCGACCGGCAGTGGCGCCGCGTCGACGGGTGGGGGCACGTCCTCGGCGACGCCGGGTCGGCCGCCACTCTCGGCATGGCCGGCCTGCGGGTCGCCCTGCGCGCCCATGACGGCCTGCCCGACGGATCGTCCTCACTGCTGAGCGCAGCGGTCGACCTGCTCGGCCCACCCGAGAGATGGCCGCGGCTCGTCATGACGACCACCGACGCGCCCGAGCGCCTCGCTGCCGTCGCGCCGCTCGTGACGGCAGCCGCCGAGACGGACCCGGTCGCGCGCGCCCTCTGCGGACAGGCGGGCAGCGACCTCGCGGACTCGCTGCTCCGGGCGGCCGACGGCCTCGAGCACCCCGTCCTCACCGCGACCGGCGGCCTGCTCGCGGCCACCCCCGTCGCCGAGGCGCTCGACCGTCGTCTGGCACAGGTCGGGGCCCGCCGCTCCCCCGCCCTCGGCGGGGCGCTCGAGGGCGCCCTGCACCTGGCCCGGCAGCTGCGGGACACGGGGCACGTTCCGGAGCACCCGGCATACGTGATCACGCGGTGAACGGTCGCGGCACCTGACTGCAGGGACGGATGAGGCCATGGGGGCCCGTGGGGCGCTTGACGGGGGTACCGTCGCAGGTGGCGGTTTGCCTGATTTGCGTCGCGGCCACAGGGACCGACGGCCCACCCCACCGACTGCTGCTCAGCTCGAGAGGTTCTGACATGCCCGCTACCTGGTGCCGACTCACGGCTCTCGTCGGCGCTGCCGCGCTCACCCTCGGCGGTGCGTCCGGCGCGACGGCCGAGCCGCTCGCGGCCTCCGCGTCCACCTCGCCGGCAACGGCTCCGGCTGCGGCGGTCGCCGCGTCGGCACCGGCCGTCCCCGTCGGCACGCAGTCGGTCGACTACCGCGGCATCCACCTGTCCGTGCCCGCGGACTGGCGGGTGGTCGACCTCGACGCCGACCCCACGCGCTGCCTGCGTCTCGACATCGAGGCCGTCTACCTCGGCACACCCGGCGCCCAGCAGGACTGCCCCGCGCACCGGGTCGGCCGCGCCGACACGATCTGGCTGCACCCGGGGTCCGACCGCGCGACCCTCGCGACCACCTCGAGCCCGACGACCGTCGGCGCGCTCAGGGCGCACACCGGTTCCGACGACGTCGCACGGACCAAGGTCGCGCGCTTCACGGCGCAGGACGTCCAGGTCGACGCCACGTGGGGCGCCCGGGAGTCGACTGTCGACGACATCCTGGCGACCGCGACGACCGCGACGACCAGCTCGACGACGAGCTCGACCAGCTCGACCAGCTCGACCAGCTCGACGAGCACGGCGACGAGGTCGGGGACGCCGACGGCGACGTCCACCTCACCCTCCACGTCGACGGCCCGCACCCCCTCCCCTGCCCTGTCCGCCGCGTCGGTGGCCGCTGCCTCCGGACCACGAACCTTCACGGGCATGGGTTTCGACGCGTGCGCCGCACCGAGCCTCGCCACGATGCAGGCCTGGCTCGCGTCCCCCTACCGCGCCGCCGGCATCTACATCGGCGGCTCGATGCGGGCGTGCCCCGACGGCAACCTCTCCGCGAGCTGGGTCAGCCAGGTGAGCTCGATGGGGTGGGGTCTCATCCCGATCTACGTCGGCCCACAGGCGCCGTGCGTCAACCAGACGAACCTGGCCACGATCGACCCGGCGAAGGCGGCTGCACAGGGCAAGGCGGCCGCCGTCGACGCCGCCGGACGCGCCGCGTTCTTCGGTCTGGGCGCCGGGTCGCCGATCTACTACGACATGGAGGCCTACGCGCCGAGCGCCTCCTGCAGCTCGACGGTCCTGACCTTCCTCACGGCCTGGACGCAGGAGCTGCACGCCCGCGGCTACACCTCCGGGGCCTACGGCAGCACCGCCTCGCTCATGGTCGACATGTCCAAGGCCGTGGGGACGGCCGGCTTCACCGCGCCCGACAACGTGTGGTTCGCCAACTGGAACGGCCTGCAGACCGTGTCCGACTCGGCGAAGTATCCCGAGTTCCGTGACACCTACTGGGCCAACGGGCAGCGGATCCACCAGTACAGCACCGGCAGCGAGACCTGGGGTGGCGTCAACATCAGCATCGACGCCAACTGGGTCGGCGGTCGCGTCACGGGCAACCCCGTGCCGATCAGCTACGGCGCCGGCATCGTCGGTCCCGGCGGCCCGTCGTTCCTGTTCACCGGCAACATGTACTACTGGAAGCCCAACCAGGGGCAGGGCCTGCAGGGTCGCGCCTACTACACGTACACCACCTACTCCGCGGACGGCAGCGTCGAGGAGAACGGCGCCACCTGGTCACCCAGCCTCTCGACCGGCCTGTATGCCGTGAGCGCCTACATCCCTGCGACGGGGGCGACGGCGAAAGCCACCTACTGCGTCACGGACGCGAAGGGCACGACGACGAGCTCCCTCGACCAGTCGACCCTCTCCGGCTGGGCACCCCTGGGCACCTACCTGGCGCGCAGCGGCACGTCCGTGCGCGTCCACGCCAGCGACAGCAGCACGAGCTCGACCACCAAGCAGGTCGGTGTCGACGCCATGCGGTTCTCGCTGGTGGCCACGGCACCGTCGGCTGCCACGTCGGTGACCGCGGTCCCCGACAACGGCCGCGCGACCGTCCGCTGGACCGCCGCGACGGCCAACGGCAGCCCGGTCACGAGCTACACGGTCAAGGCCTCACCCTCGGGCAGGACGGTCACGGTGTCGGGCTCGTCGACCGCCGCCACGGTCACCGGGCTGACCAACGAGACGGCCTACACCTTCACCGTCACGGCGACCAACGCCGTGGGTCCCGGTCCGGCATCGACGCCGTCGGCCGCCGTCCGGCCGTCGTCGTTCTCGCACCTCGTCCCCGTGGCGCCGACCCGGATCCTCGACACCCGTTCCGGCACGACGACCAACCCGGTCCGGACCCCGCTCGCCGCGGGCGCCGCCCTCACCATCAAGGTCGCCGGGGCCGCTGGCTCCCCGGTCCCTGCGGGGGCGACGGCTGCAGCGGTCAATCTGACCGCCACCGCGCCGCAGAAGGCCGGCTTCCTCAGCGCCGACTCCACGGCCACGACCGGCAGCTCCACCGCCAACTTCGCGGCCGGCCAGACCGTCGCCAACCTCCTCGTCGGTCGCCTCACCTCGACCGGCACCCTGACGATCGTCAACCACTCCGCCGGCACCGTCCACGTCGTCGCCGACGTCACCGGCTACCTCACCACCAGCGGCACGAGCGACAGGTGGACGAACACCACTCCCACGCGTCTTCTCGACACGCGCTACGGCGCCAAGGCCAACACGGTCCGGGGTGCGCTCGCCGCCGGCGCCTCCCTCACCGTCAAGGTCGCCGGGGTGTCCGGGTCCCCGGTGCCCGCCGGCGCGACCGCCGGCGCGATCAACCTGACGGCCACGTCTCCCCAGCGGGCCGGCTTCCTCAGCGCCGACTCCACGGCCACGACCGGCAGCTCGACCGCCAACTTCGCGGCCGGACAGACCGTCGCCAACCTCCTCGTGGGTCGGCTCACCTCGTCGGGCACCCTGACGATCGTCAACCACTCGGGTGGGACGGTCCACGTCATCGCCGACGTCACCGGCTACGTCACGACGGCGAGCACCTCGAACCAGTGGGCCACCTCCTCCCCGACCCGGCTGCTCGACACCCGCTACGGCACGCGCACCAACGCGGTCCGGACCGCCCTCGCCGCCGGAGCCTCCTTGACCGTCAAGGTCGCCGGCGTCTCCGGCTCCCCGGTGCCCGCGGGCGCAAAGGCCGCCACGGTCAACCTGACCGCGACCGCACCGAAGACCGCGGGCTTCCTCAGCGCCGACTCCACGGCGACCACCGGCAGCTCCACTGCCAACTTCGCGGCCGGGCAGACCGTCGCCAACCTCCTCGTCGGCCGGCTCAGCTCGACCGGCACCCTGACGATCGTCAACCACTCCAAGGGCACCGTCCAGGTCATCGCCGACGTCACCGGCTACCAGCGCTGACCGCGGACGACGATCGCCGACCCGGCCCGATCGGGTACGTCCCCGATCGGTCCCGGCACCCCGGTCTACGCTCGGGACCATCCCTCACGAGCCGACTGGAGCCCGCATGCCCGAGCACGACGCCCACCGCCCCGGACTCGGGTCCATGCCCCACGAGGGCGGCACCGCCTTCCGCGTCTGGGCTCCGAACGCCGACGCCGTCGCGGTCACCGGCAGCTTCACCGACTGGTCCGGCGACGGCCACACGATGGTCTCCGAGGACAACGGGCACTGGTATGCCGACGTCGAGGGCGCCCGCCCCGGCGACGAGTACCAGTTCGTCATCACCAACGGCGACCAGCGCCTCATGCGCATCGACCCGCGGGCCCGCGTCGTCACCAACTCCTCGGGCAACGCCGTCGTCTACGACCGCGATGCCTTCGACTGGGCAGGCGACACGTTCGGCTGCCCGCCCCACGACGAGCTCGTCATCTACGAGACCCACATCGGCTCCTTCGTCGCGTCCGAGGGCGACGCCGGCGATCTCGGGGGCCTCGCCGGCAAGCTCGGCTACCTCGCCGAGCTCGGGATCAACGCCGTCGAGCTCATGCCGGTGGCCGAGTTCGCCGGCGACTACTCGTGGGGCTACAACCCGTCGAACCCGTTCGCGGTCGAGAGCGGCTACGGCGGCGCCGACGCGCTCAAGGGCTTCGTCAAGGAGGCCCACCGCCACGGCATCGCGGTGATCCTCGACGTCGTCATCAACCACTACGGCCCGAGCGACCTGTCGCTGTGGCAGTTCGACGGCTGGAGCGAGAACGACAAGGGCGGCATCTACTTCTACAACGACGATCGCTCGTCGACGCCGTGGGGCGACACCCGTCCCGACTACGGCCGCGAGGAGGTGCGCGCCTACCTGCACGACAACGCGCTGATGTGGCTCGAGGAGTTCCACCTCGACGGGCTCCGTTTCGACGCGACGCTCTACGTGCGCACCATCGACGGTCTCGGCACCGACGACCTGCCGGAGGGCTGGGACGTCCTGCGCTCGATCACGGCCACGATCCGCGAGCGCCACCCCGACAAGATCCTCATCGCCGAGGACCTCCAGTCCGACCCAGCCATCACCTCCACCGAGGACGGCGGCGCCGGGTTCCACGCACAGTGGGACACGAACTTCGTCCACCCCGTCCGTGGCCTGTTGACCGCCGTCGACGACGCCGAGCGCTCGGTGACCGAGCTGGTCCAGGCCCTGCGCGGCAACGACGAGCCCTTCCGCCGGATCGTCTACACCGAGAGCCACGACGAGGTCGCCAACGGCAAGCTCCGGGTACCGCACGAGATCGACGGTGACGACCCGAGCGGGTGGGCACCGCAGAAGCGCGCGACCCTGGGCCTCGCGATCGCCCTGACGACCCCGGGTATCCCGATGTTGTTCCAGGGACAGGAGTTCCTCGAGGACGAGTGGTTCCGCGACGACGTGCCGCTCGACTGGGAGCGCGCCGAGCAGTTCCGCGACATCGTCCGCCTCGGCCGGGACCTCATCCACCTGCGCCGCGACGTCGACGGGGTCTCCCGCGGCCTGCGCGGCGACGGCTTCGAGGTGCTGCACCTCGACGACGAGGCCAAGACCGTCGTCTGGGCCCGCCGTGCCGGCGCTGACGACGTCGCCGTGGTCGCCGTCAACGCGAGCGCCGAGCCCCGCGACATCACGACGGGTATGCCGTCCGCCGGGCTGTGGGCGGTCCGCTTCAACTCGGACGCGTCCACCTACAGCGCCCTCTTCGCCGGCCACGAGACCGATGACGTCAAGGCGGTGGAGGAGCCGCTCGAGGAGCAGCCTGCGAGCGGCACCGTGTCGGTGGGCGCCTACAGCCTCGTGGTGCTGACCCCCGCCTGACCCCCGCCTGACCCCCGCCCGACCCCGTCTGACCTCGCCGCGTCGTGACCGCCAGCCTCGCTCTGGGAATCGGTCCCATCCGATCCTGCTGGC
This sequence comes from Terrabacter ginsenosidimutans, assembly GCF_039539425.1. Lineage (NCBI taxonomy): Bacteria > Bacillati > Actinomycetota > Actinomycetes > Micrococcales > Intrasporangiaceae > Terrabacter > Terrabacter ginsenosidimutans. The sequence goes on from NZ_BAABDC010000001.1 coordinate 423,232, forward strand.
GCTCCGAATCCCTTGACGACGGCTGCCGCCGCACTGAGGGGTCCGGCGGCAGCCGTCCGAGGCGAGGCGCACCGACGCCTCGCCGTTGCGCGGGGGACGCGCACGGAGGCCCACCTGACGCGCGGCGTCAGGTGGGCCTGGTGCGAGCCGGCGGGCGCCGGCGGCGGCTCAGCGCAGCGGGTTGAAGGGCGCGAGCTGCTCGGGGGCGCGGCCCGTGACCATCTGCTCGGCGAGCAGGCGGCCGGTGACCGGACCGAGCGTGATGCCCCACATGCCGTGACCGCCGGCGACGAAGACCTTGGGGTTCTTCGAGGCACCGATGAGAGGCAGGCCGTCGATGGTGCACGGGCGCGAGCCGACCCACTCGTCCTGCCGGTGGTCGAGGTCGGCGCCCTGGAGCAGCGGACGGGCCGACTCGACGATGGCCTTGATCCGTCGCGGGTCGAGGTCGGCCTCGGGCTGGCGGAACTCCATCATGCCGGCGACGCGGAGGCGGTCACCGACCGGCGTGCACGCGACGCGGGCGGCCGGGAAGTAGACGGGGCCGTTGGGCAGGTCGTCGACGGCGACGCTGAAGGAGTAGCCGCGCCCGGCCTGCACGACGCGCTTGACGCCGAACTCCCGCGCCAGCTTGCCGAGCCACGCGCCGGTGGCTACGACGACGGCGTCGTAGTGCTCGGCCTGGCCGAAGTCGTTGGTGACGAGGACCCCGGTCGGGGTGTCGGTGATGCGCGAGACGGCGCTGCCGGTGACGATCTTGCCGCCGCGGGCGGTGACGGAGTCGGCGAGGGCCGCGACGTAGGCGCCCGGGTTGATGAAGCGCTGGCCGTGCAGCACGATCGCGGCGCCGATCTCGTCGGAGAGGGCCGGCTCGATGGCGCGGGCCTCGTCACCGGACAGCACGTCGAAGGTGATGTCGCCGCCGGAGGCGTGGATGTGCTCGATCTCCTCGAGCAGCGTCTGGCGCTCCTCGGCGGTGCGGTAGGCAGCGGTGAACGACTTCGCCTCGTAGGTCTCGGCGTCGACGCCGCCGGCCCCGAGCAGGTCGAAGCTCTGCAGCGACAGGTCGTTGACGGGCACGAGCGCGCCCATCGCCTGCTTCCAGGCCGTCATCGTGCTGTGGCGGGTGAAGCCGGTGACGAAGCGGAGGAAGTCCGGACGCGCGCTCGGCGGCACGTAGACGGGCGAGCTCGGGCTGAGCACGGCGCGCAGGCCGTACTTCAGCACGGCTGGCTCGGGCAGCGGGGTCGCGATGCCCGGAGTCAGCCAGCCCGCGTTGCCCCAGGACGCGCCGGCAGCCACGCCGTCGCGGTCGATGACGGTGACCTCGACGCCGCGCTCCTGGAGGAACCAGGCGGTGGCGAGACCGACCATGCCGGCGCCGACGACGGCGACGCGCTCGGGGACGGGGGTACCGGCGGGGGTCACGGCGGGCATGCGATCGACTCCTGTGTCAGGTCTGTGGGTGGCCTTGCATCCATGGTGGGGCCCCCCGCAGGCGCAACCGTGGTGCTGGAGCGCCAATGTTTGCCACTTGTGTTGTGTGGTCAGCACAACACGGATCACTATGGTCGTATGCCGTCCGTCCCGTCCCGCTCGACCCGACGGTCGGCGACCCGCACCTCGTCGACGACCCCGGTCGGCCTCCCGGTCACGCAGCTCGTCGGCACCCTCGGCGGGGGCCTGCTCACCGTCGTCGTCGACGCCGGCGGCCCGGCCGTCGACGACGTGACCTTGGCCGAACCGGGATCCGGCGTCTTCGGCCAAGCAGGCGATCTGCTGCTCGGCGTCGGTGTCGAGCGCACGGCCGAGGCGAGTGCACTGCTCGAGGGTGCAGCGGCCGTGGACAGCGGCGCGGTGGTCCTGCGCCGGAGCGCGGCGCGCAACCGGCAGGTCAGGGCGACGGCCGCGCGCCTCGGCGTCAGCCTCGTCGAGCTGGCCGACCACGCCTCGTGGGCGCACGTCGTCTGGCTGTTGCGCGGCGTCCTCGACCGCGCTGCGAGCGGACCCGCCGTCCGGGCCGAGGGTCCGGTGCTCGACGAGCTCTTCGTCCTCGCCGACGCCTGCGCGGCGCTCGTTGCCGCGCCGATCACCATCGAGGACACCCAGTCCCGTGTGCTCGCCTACTCCTCGACGCAGGACGTCGCCGACCCGGCCCGGGTGTCGACCATCGTCGGCCGCCGGGTGCCTGAGGAGGTCATCGCGGGCCTGCGCGGGCGGGGGGTGTTCCGGCGGCTCGCACGCTCCGACGAGCCGTTCTTCGTGCCGGCGGGGCGCGGTCTGGGCGCGCGCGTCGTCGTCCCGGTCCGGGCCGGCACCGAGTGGCTCGGTTCGATCTGGGCCGTCGTCGACGAGGAGCCGCCCGAGCAGGTGCTGGCGTCGCTGGCGCAGACCGCCGCAGTAGTGGCCCTGCACCTGCTGCGTCTCCGGTCGCAGGCAGACCTCGCCCGGCGGGTCTCGGCCGACCGGCTGAGGGCCGTGCTCAGCGGCGACACCCTCGAGGCGGAGGGCTGGCTCCCGCCGCCGCCCTGGCGCGTCGTGGTGCTCTCCGGGGCACACCGCGACCGCGGCAGGGTCACCGGCGAGGGCTCGCCGCGCGACACCGAGCGTGAGCTCGACGTCTGGGAGTCGGCAGCGCGCCGTCGGTCGTGGCGCCAACCACTGCTCGCGATCTTCGACGGCGTCGCCCTCACCCTCGTGCGCGACGTGCCCGGTGACAGCTCCCCCGGCTCGTGGGAGTGGCTGCACGGCGTCGTCGAGGAGATCGCCGGTGTCGCCCCCACGGCCACGGCGAGCGCCGGCGGACGGGTCTCGCGCACCGTCGATCTCGACCGGTCGCGGCGCGAGGCGACCGAGGTCCAGCGCCTGCGCGACGTGGGTCGCGTCACGGGCACGACGACCACGGTCGAGGACGCCTGGGCCGCGGTGACGAACGCCCGGGCCCTCGGCGGCATCTGGACCGAGGAGCTGCTCGGCCCCGTCGCGAGGCTGCGCGAGCACGACGAGGCCCACCACACGGCATACCTCGAGACGGTCGCGGCCTGGCTCGACCACCCGGGCGACCCACGGGCGGCCGCGGCACGGATCCACGTGCACCCCAACACGCTGCGCTACCGCATGCAGCGCCTGTCGGACGTCGTCGACCTCGACCTGCACGACCCCGAGACGCGTCTGGCCCTGCGCCTGCAGCTGCGCGCGCTCGGCCACTGACCCGGACCGACCGGGGCTCAGCCCTCGCCGAGGTGCACCGTGCCGTCGGGGTCGACGCGGAAGTTCGGGTTGTGCACGAGGTCCCAGCGGAAACCGTCGGGATCGGCCACGCAGGCACTGACGCCGCCCCAGTCGCGCACGGTCGGGACCGCCACCGACGTGGCGCCGGCAGCCAGGGCAGCGGCATACAGCCTCTCCACGTCCTCTGCCGCCGCCACGTTGTGTCCGAGCGAGACCGGCGGGGCGGACGGTCCGTGCGCGACGTCGCCGTACTCGCCCGGCATCCGGGTGACGTCCCAGAGGGCCAGGAGCTGGCCGGGGGCGCACTGGACGAAGCTGATCTCGCCCGCGAGGTGCAGCACGGAGCGAAAGCCGAGACCGTCGACGTAGAACGCGCGCGAGCGTTCGACGTCCCTGACGCCCAAGGTGATGGCGGTGATGTCGGGAGCCGTTGTCATCAGACCACCGTAGGGCCGACCGCCGACGTCGCCGCCCTGTAAGGACCGGGTAACCGCTGCGTCATGGAGTGGGCGCCCGCCGAGGACTTGACTCGTTCTCGAACCGGTCACGGGGATCGGTCGAAAGGTGGAAACCCATGTCTCACAGTCTGACTCGCACGGTCATCAGGTGTCTCGGCGTGGCGGCAGTCGCCGTCCCGGCGCTCCTCGCCACTGGCGCAACCGCCCTGGCGGGCGGCGTCTCCGGGCCGGCGTTCTACGTCGACCACCAGCTCTACCGGACGGTCGCGACACCGACCGACCTCAGCGGCACCGGCGCCCCGGCCCAGTCGTGGGACACGATCTACAGCTTCGGCGCCGTCCAGCGCAGCGTCGCGACGGCAGCGCCCGGCGACCCCGGCTTCAACGGCGGCCGCTGGCAGGTGCACGCCGTGTCGCTCACGGGCACGTATGCCGCCGCGCTGGCCGCCGGCGACCACGACGCCGACGGCGTGCTCGACGCCGCCGACGAGGTGCAGGCCGCCATCGCCGCCGGCGCCCTCGTCGACGACGGCGTCGTGAAGTACTTCGTCTGCACGGTCAACCCGGTCCCCCACGGCCAGGCCTGAACGCACACCCGAGCACACACCCGAACACCGACCCGGAAAGCAGTCGGGGGAGTCACACCCTGTGGTGTTCCTCCCCCGACGTCCGACCGGTTACCCCCAACTGTTCGGTCGAGCTCAGTGCCCGCCACCCAGAAGGTCGCGAACTTCTGACTCGCGGTACCTCCGGTGCCCGCCAAGGGTCCGGATCGAAGTCAGCTTGCCTGCCTTGGCCCAACGAGTGACCGTCTTGGGGTCCACTCGGAACAGGGCCGCAACCTCGGCAGGAGTCAGCAGCTTCTCGGTCTCGTGTCGATCCTGAGTCGTCATTGTCATATCCCCACCACCCTGTCGCTAGGTGCAGCGACACGCATGTGCCCCAATCGGGGCTCAGTAAAGCAAGGGTAAAGTCTCCGCCCTGCGAATGGCAGTTAAACACTGAAAAGAGTCAAATCGTCCCGCTTTCACAGGGAGTGGTGTATTGGTGCCAGCGCCCCCGGGAGGGCGATTCGGGGCCCTGGCCGGCACCGGATCGGGGCGATCGGCCTCCCAACGAGGGGCTGCCGAGGCGCTGCCGAGGCGCTGTCGAGGCGCTGCCGAGGCCCTGTCGAGGCGCTGTCGAGGCGCTGCCGCCGCCCATCGGCGAGCCGCGGGTACGCCGTGCGCGGGATTCGCCTCACTCATGTAGCGTTAGGCCCACGAGAACACACACATTCCCGGGACCGCTACGCAGACATCGGGGAGCCATCCGGCTCTTCGAGGGGCGATGCCGTCCCGGCACGACGCACGAGGGGGTCACGCCATGGGGCGCGGCCGAGCCAAAGCCAAGCAGACCAAGGTCGCACGGCAGCTCAAGTACTACACACCCGACACGGACTTGAGCGCGCTGGAGCGTGAGCTGCACGGGCCGTCGCAACGCGACGTCTCCAACCAGCCACGGTCCGTCGACGACGACGAGTACGACGAATACGGGAAGTGGGTCTCGGGCGAGCGCTGAGCTCGCCCTCCCCCTTCCGTCTGCACCTCGTGCGTCGGGTGTTCGCACCCGGCGCGCGATCGGTGCTGCCCGGTCCGTTCGATCACCTCGCGGCAGCCGAGTCATGGCATGCCAGCGCGACGATTCGATGCCCGCACGCCCTCCGGGGCGCGCGGGCTTTCGTCATGGGCGGTGGCGTATGCCGTGTCGCCCGGTCGCGGAGGCAGGTCTCGCGGGCGCGTCCTTCGGGCCGCGCTCCAGCACCCCGAGCGTCCGGCTCGTCCGGCTCGCGGCCGTCAGGCAGCCGGGTGGCTGCCCACGACCTGCACGGCGCCGCCCTCGACACCCTTGGCGCCACGCACGATCTCGACGCCGTCCGCGAACAGGCCGGCTGACTGCGCCCGCTCCTCCGTCGCGACCTCGCCGAGACGCCAGGCCCGGATGCCGCGTGCTTCGCTCAGCTCGATGGCGCGAGCGGCCTGGGCCTCGGGCAGCACCGCGACGAAACCGATGCCCTGGTTGAGGGTGCGCTCGATGTCGGCCTGCGGCACCCGGCCGAGGTCCTGGATGGTGCGGAAGACGGCGGGCGGGGTCCACGTGCTGCGCTCGACGCGGGCGAACATGCCGGTGGGCAGCACCCGCGCGAGGTTGGCGGCGAGCCCGCCGCCGGTGACGTGGCTGAGGGCGTGCACGTCGACGCCGTCGGCGGCGATGAGCTCGAGCAGCGGCCTGGTGTAGATGCGGGTCGGCTCGAGCAGCTCCTCGCCCAGGGTGCGGCCGAAGTCGTCGACCTGGCGGTCCAGCTGCCAGCCGGCACTCGCGACGACGCGGCGCACGAGGCTGTAGCCGTTGCTGTGCAGGCCGCTGCTCGCAAGAGCCACGACGACGTCGCCGTCGGCGACGCGCTGCGGCCCCAGCACGGCGGCATGCTCCACGACGCCGGTGGCGGCTCCGGCCACGTCGTACTCGTCCGGCTCGAGCAGCCCCGGGTGCTCCGCGGTCTCGCCGCCGACGAGGGCGACGCCGGCCTCCTCGCACGCCCGCGCGATGCCGCCGACGATGGCGGCGATGCGTTCGGGCACGACCTTGCCGGTCGCGATGTAGTCGGTCATGAAGAGCGGCTCGGCGCCGCAGACCACGATGTCGTCGACGACCATGCCGACGAGGTCGAAGCCGATCGTGTCGTGGACGTCGAGGGCCTGCGCGATGGCGACCTTGGTGCCGACGCCGTCGGTGCTCGTGGCGAGGATCGGACGCGTCATGCGCGCGATGGCGCTGGCGTCGAACATCCCGGCGAAGCCGCCGAGGCCGCCGAGCACCTCGGGGCGGGTCGCGCGGCGCACCGACGCCTTCATCAGCTCGACGGCCTTGTCACCCGCCTCGACGTCGACACCGGCGGAGGCATAGGTGATGGGGGCGTCGCTCACGCGCCCAGCCTACCGGCGCTGCCGGGACGCGCTCTCGCGTGGCTATCGTGTGGTCCGATGACCCACACGTCGGACCTGCCGGCACCCCCGTCCCCCAACGGCCGGGAGGTGTTGGTCCCGCGCTCCAGGTCCGCGTGGCGCCACTGGCTGGCCGAGCGCCCCGACCGCACCGAGGGCGTCTGGGTGGTCTACCGCAAGAAGTCCAGCCGGCTCGACGGGCCGGGCTACGACGACCTCCTCGACGAGGCGCTCTGCCACGGATGGATCGACAGCCGCGGAGGACGGCTCGACGACGACCGGATGATCCAGTGGTTCTCCCCGCGCCGCCGGGGCGGGCTGTGGTCGGCACGCAACAAGCACCGCATCGAAGCCCTGGAGCGCGCGGGCCTGATGGCCCCGGCCGGACAGGCGGCCATCGACCGCGCGACGGCGGACGGCTCCTGGGCCCAGGCCGACGAGGTCGAGGCGCTCGTCGTCCCTGCCGACCTCGCGACCGCACTGGCCGGGGCTGCGGCGACCGCTGCCTACGAGGCGCTGGCCGACTCGACCAAGCGCCAGTACCTGTGGTGGATCCAGAGCGCCCGACGCCCCGCGACGCGCGCGGCGCGGATCGCCGACACGGTGGGCCGGCTGGCTGCGACCGACGCCGAGGCTGACGTCGACGCCGAGGACTGACGGTCGACCCGCCAGCGGACCTACGGGTGCTGGAGGGCGTTCGCGCCGCCGAGGCCGACTCCGAGGCTGACGCCCTCGACGTCGACCGAGCGGTCGTGGCCGGTGCGGACGGTGAGCGGCAGGGTCTCGAGGACGTGCTTGCCGATGAGGCCGTCCTCAGGAAGCTCGATCGGGTAGCGGCCCGTGAAGCAGGCGGAGCACAGCTCGTCGGCGGGCTGGTTGGTCGCGCCGACCATGCCCTCCTCGGAGATGTAGCCGAGGGAGTCGGCGCCGATCGAGGCCCGGATCTCCTCGACCCCCAGGCCGGTCGCGATGAGCTCGGCTCGCGTCGCGAAGTCGATGCCGTAGAAGCACGGCCACTGGACGGGCGGCGAGCTGATGCGCACATGGATCTCGGCCGCACCCGACTCGCGGAGCATCCGGATCTGGGCGCGCTGGGTGTTGCCGCGCACGATCGAGTCGTCGACGACGACGAGGCGCTTGCCGCGGATCGTGTGCTCGAGCGGGTTGAGCTTGAGCCGGATGCCGAGCTGGCGCAGCGTCTGGGACGGCTGGATGAAGGTGCGTCCGACGTAGGCGTTCTTGACGAAACCCTGGCCGAACGGGATCCCGCTCTCCTGCGAATACCCAACAGCCGCAGGCACGCCCGACTCCGGCACCCCGATGACGAGGTCGGCGTCGACGGGGTGCTCGCGCGCGAGGACGCGGCCCATCTCGACGCGGGCCTCGTGCACGACGCGTCCGCGGATGACGGCGTCGGGGCGGGCGAGGTAGACGTACTCGAAGACGCAGCCCTTGGGCTGGGGCGCCGCGAACTTGTGCGAGCGCAGGCCGTCCTCGTCGATGACGATGAGCTCGCCGGGCTCGACCTCGCGGATGACGGCCGCGCCGATCGTCTGCAGGGCTGCGGTCTCGGACGCGACGACCCAGCCGCGCTCGAGACGGCCGAGCGCGAGGGGACGCACGCCCCACGGGTCGCGGGCGGCATACAGCGTCGTCTCGTCCATGAAGACGAAGGAGAAGGCGCCCTTGAGCTTGGGCAGCAGCTCGAGCGCGACCTGCTCGGGGGTGCGGTCCTCGTCGGCCGCGAGGAGCGTCGTGACGAGCGCGGTGTCGGACGTGTTGCCACGGGCCAGCTCACCGGTGATGCGGGCGCCGCCGAAGTGCTCGTCGACGAGGGCCTTGAGCTCGACCGTGTTGATGAGGTTGCCGTTGTGGGCGAGCGCGAGGGTGCGGCCACCGGCGCCACCGAGCGTCGGCTGCGCGTTCTCCCACGTCGAGCCGCCGGTCGTGGAGTAGCGCGTGTGGCCGATCGCGATGTGGCCGCGGAGCGAGCTGAGCGCGGTCTCGTCGAAGACCTGCGACACGAGGCCCATGTCCTTGTAGACGAGGATCTTCTCGCCGTCGCCGGTCGCGATGCCGGCCGACTCCTGACCGCGGTGCTGCAGCGCGTAGAGCCCGAAGTACGTCAGCTTGGCGACGTCCTCCCCAGGAGCCCAGACGCCGAAGACCCCGCAGGCGTCCTGCGGGCCCTTCTCGCCGGGGATGAGGTCATGGTTCAAACGACCGTCGCCACGTGCCACCCGGCCAGTCTCCCACACCGGTGTGGTCAGTCCGTCCGCGGTGGCCGCAGGCGCAGGGGCAGCTCGGCGAGCACCTCGTAGCGGGGGCGGCGCCCACGCCCCTCGCCCAGGTGGGACTCGACGAGGGCGAGCTGCTCCACCCGCCAGGCGGGCCCCTCCCACGCGTCCAGCGCCCGGATCCACCGGGTCGCCTCGGTGGGCCGGTGGAAGCGGCCCAGGGTGACGTGCGGGGAGAAGCGGGTGCCGTCCGGCGTCGCGCCCACCTTGTTCGAGGCATGGCGTATGCCGTCCGCCACCGCCCCGAGGTCACCGCGCACCTGCTCGACGCCGGCCCAGAGGATGCGGGCGGCATACGGGCTGGGAAAGGCGCCGGCCCCGGCGAGGCGCAGCACGAGCGGGTCCCGGCGCGCGGCGGAGCGGGCGAGCGCCTCGGTCAGGTCGTCGAGGCGACGCTCCGGCACGTCGCCGAGGAAGGCGAGCGTGATGTGCCACTGGTTACGGTCGGTCCACCGGATCTCGGGACCGGCCTCGCGCCTCGGCTCGAGGTGCTCCTCGAGGTCGTCGAGCACGTCGTCGGGAGGGACGACGGCGACGAAGAGCCTCATGGCACGTCGGAGGGCGCGGACGCGGCACCCGAGCCGAGGAGGGCGTCGACGTCGTCGATCCCCCACGCGGCGAGGGCCGCGCGGGTGCCGGCACCCGGCGCGGAGGGTGGGGCGCCGAGAGCGGCCGGAGTGCGGGAGAAGCGGGGTGCCGGCGCGGGCTGGACGATGCCGTGGTGCTCGACGTAGGTGCCGCGCGCGGCGAGGTGCGGGTGAGCGGGCGCCTCCGCGTAGCTGAGGACCGGCGCGACGCAGGCGTCGGTGCCTTCGAGGACGGCGCACCACTCAGCGCGGGTCCGGGTGCGGAACGTCTCGGCGAGCAGGTCGCGCAGGTCCGGCCACTGGCTGGGGTCGAGCCGGTCGGGCGCGGTGTCGGTGAGGTCGAGCAGGCGCAGCAGCTCGGCGTAGAAGGCCGGCTCGAGCGGGCCGACCGCGAGCCAACCCCCGTCGCTCGTCTCGTACACGTCGTAGAACGGGGCGCCGGTGTCGAGCAGGTTGGTGCCACGACGGTCCGACCAGAGGCCCGCTGACACGAGCCCCATGACCAGCGAGGACAGGTGGGCCGTCCCGTCGACGATCGCGGCGTCGACGACCTGGCCACGACCGCTCGTGCGGGCCTCGAGGAGGGCTGCGAGCACACCCACGACGAGGTAGAGCGCGCCGCCACCGAAGTCGCCGACGAGGTTGACCGGGACCTGGGGCGGTCCGTCCGCGCGGCCGATGGCGTGCAGGGCGCCGGTGACGGCGACATAGCCGATGTCGTGACCCGCGGCCCGGGACAGCGGGCCATCCTGTCCCCAGCCGGTCATCCGGCCGTAGACGAGCCGCGGGTTGCGGGCGTGGCAGGCGTCCGGGCCCAGACCGAGTCGCTCGGCCACGCCGGGGCGGTAGCCCTCGACGAGCACGTCGGCGCGTTCGACGAGGGCGAGCGCGGTCTCGAGCCCGTCGGGGTGCTTGAGGTCGAGCGAGACGGAAGGGCGACCACGCCTGAGCAGGTCGGCCTCGGGCGGCAGCGGCACCGGGAGCGACGCCTCCCCGGGCCGGTCGATCCGGACGACGTCGGCCCCGAGGTCGGCCAGGAGCATCGCCGCGAAGGGCGCGGGGCCGATGCCGGCGAGCTCGACGACGCGGATGCCGGCCAGCGGACCGGTCGGGCCCTCGCCGACCGGCGGGGTCACGGCTGGTCGCGACCGGACCGGTCGAGCAGGATCCCGATCACACCTGCCACGCCGGTGCCGAGGAAGGCTCCGAGGGCGCCGATGTAGAGCGCGCCGGTGGTGGTCGTGTAGCCCTGCACCTCGTCGCCCAGGATCGAGATCGCGGCGCCCACGATGAAACCGAGGACGGCGCCGGTGATGAGGAAGCGCTTGAAGTTCGGGATGCGGGGCCGCTCCGGGCGCGTGCCCGGCTGGACGTTCGACGGCAGGTTCGGCGGCGTGGTCGGCGAGGGCTGGGTCACGGGTCAAGCCTAAGCGAGGTGAGCGGGAGGAGTCCGTCGAGGTGCGCGCGCTGACCGCTGGCCCGCACGAGCGCCGCACCGGTGGCGGCCTCCCAGGTGAGGTCGCCGACGGCGAGGCGCAGCCACGTCGCCGCGTCGGTCTCGATGACGTTGGGCGGGGTGCCGCGGGTGTGGACCGGGCCCTCGATGCACTGGACGGCCCCGTGCGGCGGTACGCGCACCTCGACCGTGCGGCCCGGTGCGACGGTCGCGAGCTCCTCGAGCGTGTAGCGCACGGCGGTGGCAGTCGTGCGGCGGTCGGCCGCCCAGTCGGCCGCGCGGCACGCCAGGAGGGCGGAGTGTCCCTCGGCGACAGGGGTACGACGGCGTGGCGGCATACCTCGCAGGTTATCGGCGCCCGGCGACGGCGCCGCCAACGGGCCGCTCGCTCAGCGCAGGCGTGGGATGACGTCGGCGACGACCTCGTCGAGGACGTCGCGCGAGCCCTCGAACGGCCCGGCGGGGCGGGGCCAGTGCGTGATGACGTCGGTGAACCCGAGCTCCGCGGCACGCCCCGCGGCGTCCTCGAAGACGGCAGCGCTCGTCAGCGAGAAGGTCGGCGCCGAGTCGAGGTTGAGGTAGCGGGCGAAGCCGGCGCCCGCCCGGCCCGAGGCGCCGAGCGCGTCGTCGACGCGTCGGCTGTGACCCGCCACGAGGGCCCACCACTCCTCGTCGGTGTCGGCGTTGCCGCCGTAGGTCATCCACCCGTCGCCGCGCTCGACGGCGAGGCGGATCGACTTCGGGCCGTTGGCGGCGACGACGAGCGGCACCCGGTTGCCCGTGTCGCCGCCGCGCACGGGGCCGGGCAGGGTGCGCACGTCACGGGCGGCGTAGAAACGCCCTTCGGCACTGACGTGGTCGTCGGAGAGCAGGCGGTCGAGCAGCGCGGTGAACTCGTGGAAGCGGGCGACCCGGTCCTGCAGCGTCAGGTCCTCGCCCATGATCCGCGCGTCGATGTCGCCGCCGCTGCCGATGCCGAGCAGGAAGCGGCCGCCGGAGATGTCGTCGAGCGCCAGCACCTCACGCATGAGCTGCACCGGGTGGTGGTTGTTCGGCGACGACACGAAGGTGCCCAGCCCGATGCGCTCGGTGACGGCGGCCGCCGCGGCGAGCGTCGGCACCGCAGCGAACCACGGTGACTCGGGCAGGCCGCCCCAGGTCACGTGATCGAAGGTCCACGCGTGGTCGAAACCCATCTGCTCGGCCTGGCGCCACATCGGCGCCGCCTCGGACCACGGGTGCTCGGGCAGGATCGTCAGGCCGAATCGCATGCCCCGACGGTAGTCCCGGACCGTTGTCGTCGGGGGTGTCGGGTCGTAGCGTCGGAGAGGACCACCCGAACCCGTCGAAGGAGCCGTCATGTCCAACCTCGTCGTCCACTTCGAGATCCACGGCTCGGACCCCGCGATCCTCGCCGACTTCTACGGCCGGCTGCTCGGCTGGTCCTTCCAGCAGTTCGGCGACATGCCCTACTGGGCCATCGACACCGGCGAGGAGGCAGGCAGACAGGGCGCCGCCGGGCACGGCATCAACGGCGGCCTGACCCAGCGCCAGGGCGACAGGCCCGCGACGGGCGGGCCCGTCAACGGCGCGAACATCGTGGTCGCGGTCGACGACGTCGACGGCACCTACGCCAAGGGCCTCGAGCTCGGCGGCTCAGAGGCCCTCGCGCCGGCCGACATGCCCGGCGTCGGGCGGCTCGCCTACCTCCACGACCCCGACGGCAACGTCTTCGGCCTCATCTCACCGGTCCTGTCCGACGGCACCACCGCGATGGGGTCCTGACCCGCCGCCTCCTACGCTGGCCCGGTGACGCCAGACCAACGCGCCGACGCCGCTGACCACGTCTCGCTCGAGTGGGACGAGCGCGGCGGCGTCACGGTGCACATGGACGGGTCGCCGCAGTCCCACGTGCAGCCCGATGACCCGACGCTGCTCGTCTTCGAGTACGTCCAGCACCTCGCCCTCGCCGTCGACGCCCTGCCGCCCGGACCTCTCGGGGTCACGCACGTCGGCGGCGCCGGCCTCACCCTGCCCCGCTGGGTCGAGGCGACCCGGCCGGGCTCGCCGCAGATCGTGCTCGAGCCGGACGAGGCCCTGACCGACCTCGTGCGCCGCGAGGTCCCGCTCCCCCGGCGCCACCGCATCCGCGTCCGTCCGGTCGACGGGCTCAAGGGCGTACGAGCCCTCAAGGAGAACTCGGCCGACGTCGTCGTGACCGACGCCTACGCGGGAGGTCGCGTGCCCGCAGAGCTCGTCGGGACGGCATACGCCCACGAGGTCGCACGGGTGCTCAAGCCGACGGGTCTCGCGCTCTGGAACCTCGCCGACGAGCCCGGGATGCGTTGGGTCGCAAGGGTGGTCGCGACGGTGGCCACCTCGCTGCCGCACGTCGCGGTCATCGCCACCCACGAGGTGCTCAAGGGTCGACGGTTCGGCAACTCGGTGCTCCTCGCCAGTGCCTCGCCGCTGCCGGTCGACGCGCTGCGTCGCGAGGTCGCCCGCGCCAACCTCCCCACCGGGATGCGGGACGGCTCTGCCCTGGCCCGACTGCTCGCCGGCGCAAAGCCGTTCGCGGACCAGGGAGTGCAGAGCCCGCCACCTCCCGAGGCCGGGAAGTGGCGGGCTCGCTGAGCCTGCTGGGTCTCAGCCGCCGAAGACCGCCGGCAGGGTGAACTCGTGCGCCGACCTGAGCTCGGCGACCGACACGGAGAAGTGCCCGACGACGTCGAGGTCGCGACCGCCCGTGACCCCGATGCGAGCGTGCGGCACGTCGCCGAGCAGCGCCTCGAACTCGGCCGCGTGGCCGGCGGGCACGGCGACGAGGGCACGCGCGCTCGACTCGGAGAAGAGCGCCGTGAAGGCGTCGAGGGGGTCGCCCTCGGCGTCCACGCCGACCTGGTCGAGACCGTCGACGGTCACGCCGACACCGTGACGCATGCACGCCTCGGCGAGCGCGATCGCGAGGCCGCCCTCCGAGAGGTCGTGCGCAGCCTCGACGAGGCCACCCCGGGCCGCTTCGACGAGGACGTGACCGAGCGCCTGCTCGGCGGCAAGGTCGACCTTCGGCGGCAGGCCGCCGAGGTGCTTGTGCACGACGTGCGCCCACTCGGAGCCGTCCAGCTCGTCGCGGGTCGTGCCGAGGAGGTAGACGTGCGCGTCGTCGCTGCGGAAGCCGGAGCCGGAGCGCTTGGACACGTCGTCCATGACGCCGAGCACGCCGATGACCGGCGTCGGGTGGATCGCGACGTCGCCGGTCTGGTTGTAGAACGAGACGTTGCCGCCCGTGACCGGGATGCCGAGGACCTTGCAGCCCTCGGCGATGCCGCGGATCGACTCGCGGAACTGCCACATGACGCCGGGGTCCTCGGGCGAGCCGAAGTTGAGGCAGTCGGTGACGGCGAGCGGTGCAGCCCCCGCGGTCGACACGTTGCGGTAGGCCTCGGCCAGCGCGAGCTGCGCACCGGTGTACGGGTCGAGCTTGGTGAAACGGCTGTTGCAGTCGGTCGAGATCGCGACCCCGCGCCCCGTCTCCTCGTCGACGCGCACGACTCCCGAGTCGTCGGGCTGCGCCAGCGCGGTGTTGCCGAGGACGTAGCGGTCGTACTGGTCGGTGATCCACGACTTGTCGCAGAGGTTGGGCGAGCCGATCAGCGTCAGCAGCTGGGCTCGGATCTCATCGCCCGTCTGCGGCTTGGCCAGCTCGGCCGTGCCCGCGGCGTTGAGGCCGTCGAGGTAGGCCGGCCGCGCCAGCGGGCGGTCGTAGGTCGGGCCCTCGTGGGCGACCGAGCGCGGCGGCACGTCGACGATGGTCTCACCGTGCCAGGTGATGACGAGGTGCTCGCCGTCGGTGACCTCGCCGATGACCGTGGCCTCGACGTCCCACTTGTCGGTGATCGCCATGAACTGCTCGAGGTGCTTCGGCTCGACGACGGCCATCATGCGTTCCTGCGACTCGGACATGAGGATCTCCTGCGGCTGCAGGCTCGCGTCGCGGAGTGGGACGAGGTCGAGCTCGACCTGCATGCCACCGTCACCGTTGGAGGCGAGCTCGCTCGTCGCGCAGGAGAGCCCGGCACCGCCGAGGTCCTGGATGCCGTCGACGACACCGGCGGCATAGAGGTCGAGGCAGCACTCGATGAGGACCTTCTCGGCGAACGGGTCGCCGACCTGGACGGCGGGCCGCTTCGTCGGGCCACCCTCGTCGAAGGTCTCGGACGCGAGCACCGAGACACCGCCGATGCCGTCACCGCCGGTGCGGGCGCCGAAGAGGATGACCTTGTTGCCGACGCCGGACGCCTTGGCGAGGTGGATGTCCTCGATGCGCATCGCGCCGACGCAGAGGGCGTTGACGAGCGGGTTGCCCTGGTAGCAGTCGTCGAAGACGACCTCGCCGCCGATGTTCGGCAGGCCGATGCAGTTGCCGTAGCCGCCGACACCCGCGACGACGCCCGGCAGGACGCGCTGGGTGTCCGGGTGGTGCAGGTTGCCGAAGCGGAGCGGGTCCATCACGGCGATCGGACGGGCACCCATCGACATGATGTCGCGGATGATGCCGCCCACGCCGGTCGCGGCCCCCTGGTAGGGCTCGACGTAGCTCGGGTGGTTGTGGGACTCGACCTTGAAGGTCACGGCCCAGCCGTCGCCGATGTCGACGACGCCGGCGTTCTCCCCGATGCCGACGAGGAGCTTCTCGCGCATCTCGTCGGTGGTGTTCTCGCCCCACAGCTTGAAGTGGATCTTGCTCGACTTGTAGGAGCAGTGCTCGCTCCACATGACGGAGTACATCGCGAGCTCGGCGATGGTCGGGCGCCGGCCGATGATCTCGCGGATGTTGGCGTACTCGTCGGGCTTGAGGCCGAGCTCAGCCCAGGGCTGCTCGACATCGGGCGTCGTCGCGGCGTGCTCGACGGTGTCGAGGAGGGGCGCCGCCGGCGCCGGCGTGGCGGTCTGGGTGTCGCTCATGCGGTGGCTGCGCTCTCGAGGGTCTGCTTGATGATCGAGGTGAAGAAGCCGCGGCCGTCGAGGCTCGGGCCGTAGCCCTCCTCGACCGCGTGCTCGGGGTGCGGCATCAGCCCGACGACGTTGCCGCGCTCGTTGGTGATGCCGGCGATGTGGCGGTAGGAGCCGTTGGGGTTGCGGCCCTCGGCGTCGGGGACGTAGCGGAAGACGACCCGTCCCTCGCCTTCGAGCACGTCGAGGGTCTTCTCGTCGGCGACGAAGCCGCCCTCGCCGTTCTTGAGGACGATCGTGATCTCCTGGCCTGCCTCGAAGTCCGACGTCCAGGCCGTCGACGCGTTCTCGACGACGAGCCGCTGGTCCACGCAGTTGAACTTGCGGTGGTCGTTGCGGATGAGAGCGCCCGGCAGCAGGTGGCTCTCGGTCAGCACCTGGAAGCCGTTGCAGATCCCGAGGACGGGCAGTCCGCCCTGGGCCGCGGGCACGAGCGCGTCCATGACCGGCGCGAAGCGGGCGATCGCGCCGCAGCGGAGGTAGTCGCCGTAGGAGAACCCACCGGGGAGGATGACCGCGTCGACGCCGCGGAGGTCTGCGTCGCCGTGCCAGAGCGGGACGGCCTCGCCGCCGCACTCGCGGACGGCGCGCGCTGCGTCACGGTCGTCGAGGGAACCGGGGAACGTGACGACGCCGACCTTCACTGCTCGTCGTCCTCCGACTCGCCCGCGCCCTCATCGAGCACGCGCACGGCGACGACGTCCTCGATGACGGGGTTGGAGAGGAGCTTCTCAGCGGCCTCGCGGGCTGCGGTGAGGTGCTCGTCCGTGACGTCACCGTCGACGGTGAGCACGAAGCGCTTGCCCTGGCGGACGTCGGTGAAACCGTCGAACCCGAGCCGCGGCAGGGCGCCGGCGACAGCCTGTCCCTGGGGGTCGAGGATCTCGGGCTTGAGCATGACGTCGACGACGATGCTTCCCATCAGTGGTGTTTCTCCCTGCGCTGGATGGGTGATGGTGGGCGTCCCGAGGGACGGCCCGAGTCTATCGGGCGTCGCGCGGGCGCCCGACAACGTCTCAGCGGGACTGGAGCGCGTCCAGGGCCACGGCCATGGCCATGCCGACCCGCCAGTCGATCGGCTTGCCGTCGGGGAGCGCCGGGAGCGTCACCTGGTAGACGTCCTTGATGCCGGCCCGCTTCGTCGAGTCGAGCGCGACCGAGCCGTCGGGGGCGACGAAGTCGAAGTGGTAGACGAAGGGCCCCGGGATGTCGCCGATGACGGGCACGATCTCCCACAGCCGCCGGGCGACGGCGACCTTGACGTTGCGCTCGGTGCCGACGAACTCGCGCCCGTCGGGAAGCCCGAGCGTCCAGGTGGAGCTGACGAGCGAGGCCTTGAAGTGCTTCTTGAACCACCCGATCGGCCGGCCGTGGCTGTCGACGACGTCGTAGGTGGAGCCCAGGTCGAGCCGTCTGCGGGCCTTGAAGCCGAAGAGCGGGTGAGCCTTAACCGAGTCGGTGAAGAAGGTGACCTGCTCCTTCGCAGCCATCCGCTTCTGCTCGGCGAAGCACAGCAGCCCGAGCTCGGCGCCCGACTCGTCCTGCCGCACGATCTCGTAGCGGTTGACCATCATGGTCAGCTTCTGCCGGAGCAGGTAGCGCTCGGCGGGCGCGTCGGAGACGGCGTCGGCGACGGGTTCGGTCATTCGACCAGCGTGACACAGCCCGCCCGGTGACCCCTGGCGTATGCCGTCACGTCGGGAACGCGCGTCCGACGCGGGTGCCGGGACCTTCGCCTCTTGCCCGCTGCCGTGGTCCGCGCGTTCCTGAGAGGGGGTGCGCCATGACCGACATCCGAGGAACGCGACCTGGGCTCGAACCTGCACCGCGTCAGGCCCATCGGCCGGCGCGCACGGCGTGGGCCGACAACCTCAAGGTCGTGCTCGTCGCCGGCGTCATCGCGGCCCACGCGACGATGGCGTGGACGGGTCTGGGCACCTGGGTCTTCGACGAGCCACCGGTGCGTGAGCCCCTCCTGACCCTGCTGACCCTGGTCACCGCCGTCGTCACGCTGTTCGGCCTGCCCCTCTTCTTCCTCGTCGCCGGCTACTTCACCCCTCGCTCGCTCGAGCGCAAGGGGCTGCGACGCTTCGTGGGCGACCGCGCCGTCCGGCTCCTCGTGCCGATGGCCGCGTTCATCGTCCTGTTCAGTCCCTGGATCGAGTTCGTCGACCCCGACAACGCCGGTTGGCCGCAGGGCTTCCGGGAGTTCGTGCCGCACGTGCTGTGGCCGCCCGCACCAGGGCCGACCTGGTTCCTCGGCGTGCTCTTCGTCGTCTCCGTCGGCTATGCCGGGATTCGCTGGGCCGCACCCCGTCGCCCGTCGGGTGCACGGCCCCTGCGGCTGCGGCACCTCTTCGTCATCGCTGCGCTCGTCGCCCTCACCTCGTGGGTCATCCGACTCGGGGTGCCTCTGGGCGAGGAGCGCTGGCACCTGGCGGTCGGCCAGGCGCCGGGCTGGCTGGCCGGCTTCGTCATCGGCGTCCTGGCCGCCGAGCGGCACTGGCTGCCCCTCGAGGCGGGCCTGGCACGACGCGTGCGGTGGATCTGCTGGACGACCGTCCTATTGGTGGTGGTGGTGATCGCGTCGAGTGGGCCTCTCGGCTACGACATGCAGGTCTACCTCGGCGGTGTGACGTGGCAGTCCGGCCTGCTCGCCGTGATCGAGGGCGTCCTCATCACGACCGCGTCCCTTTGGGTCGTCGACCTCTTCGAACGGCGCTTCGATCGCCAGGGGCCTCTCGGGCGGCAGCTCGCGCGCTCGGCCTTCGCGGCCTTCCTCGTGCACCAGGGCGTGCTCGTCGCCCTGGTGCTCGCCTCTCGTCAGGTCGGCGCCACCCCGGAGGTCTCCTACCTGACCGTCGCCTCGCTCGGGATCGTCGTGTCCTTCGCCATCGGCTGGGTCCTGACGAGACTGCCAGGCGTGTCGCGGATCGTCTGAGCCCCGCGGGCCACGAGCCGACGGGGGCCGCGGCGCCCTGTCGTCAGAAGCTCTCGCCGGTGAGGCGCTCGTAGGCCTCGACGTACTTCGCCCTGGTCTGGTCGACGACGTGCCCGGGCAGCTCGGGCGGGGGGCCGCCGGCCCTGCGGTCCCACCCGGACTCGGCGGAGGTGAGCCAGTCGCGGACGAACTGCTTGTCGTAGGACGGCTGGGGGTGCCCGGGCTCCCACAGCTCGGCCGGCCAGAAGCGCGACGAGTCCGGTGTCAGGACCTCGTCGGCGAGGACGAGGCCCCTGGAGCCGTCGGGCGCGACCCCGAACTCGACCTTCGTGTCGGCGATGAGGATGCCGCGCTCGGCGGCGATCTCGTTGCCCCGCGCGAGGATCGCTCGGGTCAGCCGGGACACCTCGGCGGCGACGTCGGTTCCGAGCTCGGCCTCGACCTCGTCGGGAGACATCGGCAGGTCGTGCTCCCCCACGGGCGCCTTGGTCGTCGGCGTGAAGACCGGCTCGGGCAGCCTCGACCCGTCGACGAGTCCCTCGGGGAGGGCGACGCCCGAGACGGAGCCCTTCTCGCGGTACTCCTCGAGGCCGCCGCCGGTGAGGTAGGCGCGGGCGATGGCCTCGACCTTGAGCATGTCGAGCTTGCGCACGAGCACCGCCCGCCCGGCGACGGCGTCGGGCACGTCGGTCGAGACGACGTGGTTGGGCACGAGGTCCGAGAGCTGGTCGAACCACCAGAGCGACAGCCGGGTCAGCACGGCTCCCTTGTCGGGGATCTCGGGCGACATCATCCAGTCGTAGGCGGAGAGCCGGTTCGAGGCCACGAGGAGCAGCTGGTCGGGCACGACCTCGCCCTCGGTGTCGAGCGGCGCGTAGAGGTCGCGCACCTTGCCGGAGTAGACGTGCTCGTAGCCCGGCAGTTCAAGCGGTAGGTCGGTCACGCGCACAGCCTGCCACCTCCTCAGACGATCGGGCAGCGCGCGTTCGGGGGGAGTGGGCAGGTTCATGTCAGGGCCTCCTTGAGGGCATCGATCTCGATCACGTCGGTGAGGCTCCGGCGAGCCCGGTGGAGGCGGGACTTCACGGTCCCCTCCGAGACGCCGAGCGCGCCGGCCGCCTCGGCGATGGAGCAGTGCGACCAGAGGACCAGCTCGATCGCCTCGCGCTGCACCGCGGGGATGCGCTTCAGGGCGAGGTGCACCTCGCTCATCTGCCGCTCGTCGTCGACGCGCGCCGCCGTGGAGCCGGCATGGTCGGCCGAGACCGCGCTGCCGGCGTCCGCCTCGATGCGACCGTGCAGGAGCCGGAGCCGCCGAGCTGCGCGCGCCGCGTTGGCACACTCCTGGCCCGCCATGACGAGCAGCACGGCGCGCGCCGTCTCGGCCCGAAGCTGGTCCACCGTGCCGCTGCGCGCCCGTCGCCAGACGGCGGTGAAGGTGGCCTGCACGACGTCCTCCGCAGCCGCCCAGGACGCCGTGCGCCGGAACGCGAAGTTGTAGACGGCGTCGCAGTGCCGGCGGTACAGCTCCGTCAGCGCCGCATCGTCCGCCCCGGCCAGCCGGGACCACAGCGCGCGGTCGTCGGGGACTCCGCCGCGCTCGGTCACCGGGCCTCCTCGGAACGCCGTCATGGTGCTCATGCCAGGAAGAGTCCGGCTGGGGCCCATCGGTTCGCCTCAGCCGGCGATGATCTCCCCGCGCTCGGCGCGCAGTGCGATGTCGGTGCGGTGGTGCGACCCGTCGAGCTCGATGACGGCGACGGCGTCGTAGGCCGCCTGCCTGGCCTTCTCGAGCGACGGTGCGACCGCGACGACGTCGAGCACCCGCCCCCCGGCCGAGACCAGCGCGCCGCTGCCGTCGAGGGCGGTGCCGGCGTGCAGCACCACGACGCCGGGCACCTCGGTCGCGGCGTCGAGCCCCGTGATCGGGTCACCCGTGCGGGGGGCCGCCGGGTAGCCCGCCGAGGCGACCACGACGACGACCGCGTGGTCGTCCGACCAGCGGAGCCGGCCGAACTCGGCGAGGCCACCCGTGGCGGCGGCGAGAAGCAGCTGCGCGACGGGTGTCTCGAGGCGGGCCAGGGACGCCTGGCCGTCGGGGTCGCCGAAGCGCGCGTTGAACTCGATGACCTTCGGCCCGCGCGAGGTCAGGGCGAGACCGACGTAGAGCACTCCGACGAAAGGAGCTCCACGGCGGCGCATCTCGTCGATCGTCGGCTGCGCCACCCGCGTCACGATGTCGTCCGCAAGGCCGGCCGGAGCCCAGTCCAGCGGCGAGTAGGCACCCATGCCGCCGGTGTTGGGGCCCGCGTCGTCGTCTGCGACGCGCTTGAAGTCCTGGGCCGGGGACAGGGCGACGACGGTCTCGCCGTCGCTGATGCAGAAGACGGACACCTCGGGCCCGTCGAGGAACTCCTCGACGACCAGGCGGCCGTCGGGCTTGGCGAGGCAGGCCTTCGCGTGCTCCACGGCCAACTCCCGCGAGTCCGTGACGACGACGCCCTTGCCCGCCGCGAGGCCGTCGTCCTTGACGACGTGGGGCGCCCCGAGCGCGTCCAGCGCCGCCTCGACCTCGCCCATCGTCGTGCAGACGTGGGCCAGCGCGGTCGGCACGTCGGCCGCAGCCATGACCTCCTTGGCGAAGGACTTGCTGCCCTCGAGACGGGCGGCCGCCGCGGACGGGCCGAAGACGGCGAACCCGGCCTCACGGCATACGTCCGCGACACCGGCGACGAGCGGGGCCTCCGGACCCACGACGACCAGGTCGACCTCGTGCTCGCGCGCGAGCGCGGCGACGGCAGCCCCGTCGAGGATGTCGACGGGCACGCAGAGGGCGGTCGCGTCGATCCCCGGGTTGCCGGGCGCGGCGATGACCGCGTCGACCTCTGGATCGGCCGCGACGGCCTTGACGAGTGCATGTTCACGGGCGCCGGAGCCGAGCACGAGGACCTTCACGGCGCTCAGCCTAGGGGGCGTCGAGGCGAGCGAGGAGGCGTGCCCGGACCGTGGGCCACTCGTCCACGAGGATCGAGTGGACCGCCGTGTCGCGCCACGTCCCGTCGGGCCGGCGCACGTCGCGGCGGGTGACCCCCTCGAAGACCGCGCCCAGCTTGAGGATGGCAGCTCGCGATCGCGCGTTGACGACGTCGGTCTGGATCTTCACCCGGCCGAAGCCGCACGTCTCGAACGCGTGCGCCAGGAGCAGGAACTTGGCTTCCGGGTTGACCTGCGTGCCCCACCACCGGGAGCCGTACATCGTCCACCCGAGGTGCACGTGCTCGCGTCCGGTGTCGACGTCGCCGAGCGAGCTCGAGCCGACGACGGTGCCCGCCGGGCCGAGGTCGCCGTCGGCGACGAGCCTGATCGTGTATGCCGTCCGGCCCGTCCCGTCGGCCGAGCGGGCCGCGACCGCGGCCGCGACGAGCGCCTCGGTCTCGGCGAGGGTCCGGTGTGGACGCATCATCGCGAAACCCTGCTCGTAGCACCGGGGGTCGGAGTAGACGTCGAACAGTCCGGCGGCGTCGGCAGGGGTCGTGACGTCGAGCCGGACGAAGCGGCCGACGAGCGGCGCGCCGGTTGGCGGGACACAGGCCTCGGTGAGCATGAAGTGACAGTAGACTTGATGGTTCCCGCGCCGCCCGAGGCGCCCCTCAGAGCCCATGGATGTCAGTGAGCACTTCGAACGCATCGTCACAGCGGAGCAGCGCGCCCGGTTCGCGGGGCGCGTCTCCGGTGTCGACCAAGAGCATCCCCGACGAACTCGCCCGCGAGATCGCCGTCGAGCAGGCGCACGTCGACCGGGTCCACGAGGAGCTGGAGAAGGCCGGCGTGCGCGCCGACAGCGTCCAGGCCGAGGGGCTCGCCCGTAGCCAGTTCGGCCGTCAGGTCGAGGTCGGCGACGCCGAGGGCGCCGCCCTCTTCGAGCGCGACGCCCTGATGTTCCACGCGGCCAAGCGGCGCACGGCGCTCGACACGCAGTACGAAGGCCTCGTCTTCGGCCGGCTCGACATCGACCACGCGATGCTGCGCGCCGACGCGTCCAGCGGCAACGGCCACCGTCGTGCCGACGGTTCGGACGGCCCGGGCGGTTCGGGTGGTTCGGACGGTTCGGGTGGTTCGGGTGGCGACCGCGAGGTCCGCTACATCGGGCGCCTGGGCGTCCGCGACGACGACTACGAGCCGCTCGTCATCGACTGGCGCGCGCCGGCGGCATCCGCCTTCTACCGGGCCACGCCGACCCAGCCGATGGGGGTGCTCCGCCGTCGTGTGCTGCGCAGCCGGGGCACCACCGTCATCGGCATCGAGGACGACCTCATGGTCCCCGAGGCGCCCGACGACCTCGTCGTCGTCGGCGACGGTGCGCTCATGGCGGCCCTGACCCGCAGCCGTGGCGGGGTCATGCGCGACATCGTCGCCACGATCCAGGCGCACCAGGACGAGGCGATCCGCGCCAGTGCCCGCGGCATCACCGAGATCACGGGCGGTCCCGGCACCGGCAAGACCGTCGTCGCGCTGCACCGCGCGGCCTTCCTGCTCTACTCCGACCGGCGCCGCTTCGAGTCGGGCGGCATCCTCGTCGTCGGCCCCTCCGGCGCCTACACGGCCTACATCGAGCGCGTGCTGCCCTCGCTCGGTGAGGACAGCGTCATCCTCCGCGCCCTCGGCGACGTCCTCGACGTCGTGCACACCGAGCGCCTCGACTCCCCCGCGGTCGCGCGCACCAAGGGCTCGACCCGCATCCGGACCCTGCTCGGGGCCGCTGCCCGCGGTCGGGTGCCCGGGACGCCGACCGAGTTCCGGGCCATGGTCGCCGGTCGGGCCGTCCGGCTCGAGGCCCGCGACCTCGACCGCGTCCGCTCCCAGGTGCTGCGCCAGCACCAGCGCAACACCGCCACCGCCGCCGCCCAGGACGCTCTCGGCGAGGTCGCCTGGGCCTCGCTCGGCATCACCGGGGACCGCGAGGCCAAGGCCGAGTTCCTCGACAAGTGGGAGGACCACCTCGACGTCGAGGCCTTCATGCAGGTCTGGTGGCCGCAGGTCGACCCGCGCGAGGTGCTGCTCTGGCTCGGTGACCCCGAGCTCGTGCGCCGCCACGCGCGCGGCACCCTGCGCGACGACGAGATCGAGCCCCTCGCCGCCTCGTTCCGCCTCGCTGTCGAGACCGGCACGTGGTCGGTGGCCGACGTCGCCCTCATCGACGACGTCACGGCACGGGTCGGACCGGTGCAGGAGGCGCCCAAGGAGGAGCGCGGTTTCTACGAGATCGAGGAGCTCGAGGACCTCAGCCAGTACGGCGTCACGGAGGTGCAGCCGGTGGTCAGCGCCGCTCGCGACGCGGGCGCGCCGCTCGTGCTGACCGACCCGCGCGAGAAGCTCCTCGCCGGACGCGTCGGCAAGCCGGACGAGTACGCCCACGTCCTCGTCGACGAGGCCCAGGACCTCTCCCCC
This sequence comes from Terrabacter ginsenosidimutans, assembly GCF_039539425.1. Classification (NCBI taxonomy): domain Bacteria; kingdom Bacillati; phylum Actinomycetota; class Actinomycetes; order Micrococcales; family Intrasporangiaceae; genus Terrabacter; species Terrabacter ginsenosidimutans. The sequence continues at coordinate 447,647 of NZ_BAABDC010000001.1, forward strand.
ATGCAGTGGCGCATGATCGGCCGTCGAGGGCGGTATGCGTCGTGGACCGTCGTCGGGGACGCCGCCCAGGCGTCGTGGCCCGACGCCGCCGAGGCCACCGCTGCGCGCGAGGAGGCGTTCGGCTCGCAGGCACGCCAGCTCTTCCACATGGACACCAACTACCGCAACGCGCGGGAGATCTTCGACTACGCCGCCGACGTCGTGCGCCGTCAGGTGCCCGACGCCGACATCCCGCAGGCGGTGCGCGAGACGGGCATCGAGCCGGTGGAGGGACCGCTCGGGCCCGACCCCCTCACCTCGGTCCGGGAGGCGGTCGAGTCGCTGCTCGCCCAGGTCGAGGGGGCGATCGCCGTCATCACGCCGTCGACCCACGCCGCGCGGCTCGCTCCGGTGGCAGACCTCGGCGGGGGGCGCGTCCAGGTCATCGACCCCATGTCCACGAAGGGGCTCGAGTACGACGCCACCGTCGTCGTCGACCCCGACGAGATCACCCGCGAGTCGCCGGGCGGGGTCCGCGTGCTCTACGTCGCCCTGACGCGAGCGGCGCACCGGATGACCGTCCTGGCCTGATCCGCGACCCGGCCGGACCCCGAGCCGGCGGCGGTGTCGGGCCTCACGTCGCGAGCGTGGGGAGGGGTCGGTTCGGCCGGCTTTCAGCAAGGTAAAGACTTGTTCAAGGATTCTTCGAACCATCGACTCACCCTCGAACGGGAGGGATGATTACTCCAACGTCAAGGAGCGCGACACCACCCTCCCCGCCGTCTCCTCCCCCCTGAGACCCTTGACGTCCGGCGAGGTCCCACCCCCCCAAAAAAGTGGACATCGCTCCGGGCGAGGGACGAGATGCAACCCCCCTGCATCTCGCCCCTCGCCCGTTTTCATGCCCGGGGTCGAGACGGCCCCCGCACCGTGCAGGTCGTCGTGACTCCTGTGAGGAAGTCTGGGCGAAACCTTCGACGATTCTTAAAACTTTGTTCAAGCGGCGGCAAACATTGTCCCGCCTCTCTGGTGCGACACCTCGCAACCGACAAGTGTGACGAATCGGTCATCCGACCGCCCTCGGGGGCACCTCGGTAGCCAGGAGAACGCCTTGAAGAAGAGCTTCGTCACGACGACGGTCGCCACCGCAGCGATCGCCGCCACCGCGCTTGCGACGATCGCCACGAGCGGTGCGCAGGCAGCCACCCAGTCCGCCTCGGGAGCCGGCAGCGACCGGGCCGGCGCGGCGATCGCAGCCGCGAGGGCCCACGGTGCGGCCTTCGGCTTCGACCAGGACCAGAGCCTCACGACCCGCAGCGTCGCCACGGACCAGGACGGCACGACGCACGTGCGCCTGGACCGCACGTTCAAGGGCCTGCCCGTCGTGGGTGGGGACCTCGTCGTCCACACCGACAAGGCAGGCGCCTGGAAGGGCGTCAACGCCGCCTCCACCTCGGTCCGCGTCGCCTCGACGACACCGACCGTGGCTCCCGCGGCGGCTGCCTCCACCGCGGCACGCAGTGTCGACTTCACCGTCAGCACGAGCAGGCCCACCCTCGCCGTCTACGCGATGGACGGACCTGCGCGCCTCGTCTGGAAGACGCAGGTCGACGGTGTCGGCGCCCACGGCGAGCCCGCCGGCACGGCGGTCTTCGTCGACGCCCGTTCGGGTGCCGTCGTCGACCACTGGGCGACCGAGATCAACGACGCAGGGACGGGCAACAGCCTCTACCTGGGCACCGTCACCCTGCAGACCACGCCGTCCGGCGGTCAGTGGCAGCTCGTCGACGGCACCCGCGGCGGGGCCCGCACCGAGGACGGCAACAACGGCTCGACCTCGTCGACCACCGGGACGCTCTTCACGGACGCCGACAACGCGTGGGGCACCGGCTCGAACAGCAACCGCCAGACGGCCGCCGTGGACGCCGACTTCGGCGTGGGCGCGACGTGGGACTTCTACAAGAACACCTTCGGCCGCAACGGGATCAAGAACGACGGCAAGGGCGCGCGCAGCCTCGTGCACGTCGGCACGAACTGGGTCAACGCCTCGTGGAGCGACACGTGCTTCTGCATGCGCTACGGCGACGGTGACGGCGTCAGCTACGGCCCGCTCGTCTCGCTCGACGTCGCCGGCCACGAGATGACCCACGGCGTCACCTCCGCCACGGCCGGCCTGGCCTACCGCCGCGAGTCCGGTGGTCTCAACGAGTCGACCTCCGACGTCATGGGCACGATGGTCGAGTTCACGGCCGCCACGGCAGGCGACCCCGGCGACTACCTCATCGGTGAGCGCTTCGCCCTCGGCAACGCCAAGCCGCTGCGCTACATGGACCAGCCGAGCAAGGACGGCGCGTCGGCGAACTGCTGGAGCAAGAGCGTCGGCACGCTCGACGTCCACTACTCCTCGGGCGTCGGCAACCACCTCTTCTACCTGCTGTCCGAGGGCAGCGGTGCGAAGACGCTCAACGGCGTCAGCTACAACAGCCCGACGTGCAACGGCTCCACGGTCACCGGAATCGGTCGCGACGCGGCCGCCAGGATCTGGTACCGCGCCCTGACGACGTACTGGACCTCGTCGACGAGCTACGCCGGTGCCCGCGCCGGCATGCTCTCGGCCGCGACCGATCTCTACGGCGCCGGCAGCGCGCAGTACGCCGCGACCGCGACGGCCTGGTCCGCCGTCGGCGTCAACTGACGAGGACCGCTCACGACCTGCCGGGCTCAGCCCACGGCGGACGAGGAGGCCCCGACCACGGACGTGGTCGGGGCCTTCCCCGTCGAGGGAGTGTCCCGGAGGTCAGTGGCCGACGAGGGTGCGGACCCGCTCTGCGCCCACGGCGAGGAGCAGGGTCGGCAGGCGCGGGCCGGTGTCCTTGCCGACGAGCAGCCGGTAGACGAGCACGAAGAACGCGCGCTGGGCCGCCGACAGCTCCGGGTCCTTGACCTTGGCCTCGGGGTCGATGCCGCGCTGGACCTTGGGCACGCCGTAGACGAGGTGCGTCAGGCCGTCGAGCGACCAGTGCCGCTCGAGGCCGTCGACGAGCAGGCGCAGCGACTCCTGCTGCTGCTCGTCGAGGCTGCCGAGCAGCTCCGCGTCGGGCTCCGTGCGCACGACGGTGCGGTCCTCGGCCGGCACGTAGCCGAGCATCCAGCGCTCGGCGCAGTCGAGGCGCGGGCGCAGGTCGTCGGTCGAGCCGACCGGGTTGTCGGGCTCGAGCTCGCTGAGGATGCGGACCGCCTGCTCCTCGTCGCCCTGCGTGACGTCGATGACCGAGGCGATGGTGCGGAACGGCATCGGGCGCCGCGTGGTGGGCAGCGGACCGGACGCCGTCGACGTGGCACGCAGGTGCGCCGCGAGGTCACCGGCCTGGGCAGAGCCGTCGGCGACCTTGCGGTTCAAGGCATCCCACTCGTCGTAGAGGCGCTGCAGCTCGGGGCCGAAGGCCACGTCGAAGCTCTGGTTCGGCCGGCGGCGGGCGTAGAGCCAGCGCAGCACCGGCGCCTCCATGACCTCGAGCGCGTCGGTCGGGATCGGCACACCGCCCTTGCTCGAGCTCATCTTCGCCATGCCGGCGATCCCGACGAAGGCATACATCGGGCCGACGGGCCGCTCCCAGCCGAAGATCGGGGCGAGGTCCTTGCCGACGACGAAGCTGCTGCCCGGGCTCTGGTGGTCGACGCCGGAGGGCTCGAACATCACGTGCTCGTGCCCCCAGCGCATCGGCCAGTCGACCTTCCACACGAGCTTGCCGTTGGTGAAGGTGTCGAGGTCGACGGTCTCGCTGTGACCGCACCGCGTGCAGTCGTAGGTCAGCTCGTGGCTGTCGTCGTCGTAGGCCGTGACGGTCGTGAAGTCGGTGCCGCACGAGCTGCAGAACGGCTTGAACGGGTAGTAGCCCGCCTTGCCCTCGCTGCCGTCGTCCTCGGACGCGGCGCCCGACCCGCGCTCAGCCTCGGTCGCGGCGGCAGCCTGCTCGTCCGTGAGCTTGGACGCCTTCTGCTGCTGCTGCTGGCTGCCCTTGCCCTTGCCGGTCGACTTCTGGCGCGCCGCCTCGACGGCCTCGAGCGTGCGGTACTGGTCGAGCACCTTGTCGATGGCGAAGCGCTCACGCATCGCGAGCAGCACCTGGTCGCGGTAGACGCCCGCGCGGTACTGCTCGGTCTGGCTGATCTGGCGAACCTCGATGCCGGTGGCCTCCATGGCCTCGATGAGCGGCGCCTTGAAGTGGTCGGCCCAGCTCGTGTGCGCCGACCCGGCGGGCGGCGGTACCGCGGTCAACGGCATACCGATGTACTGCTCCCACGAGTCGTCCACTCCCGCAAGGTTCTTCGGCACCCGACGGAAACGGTCGAAGTCATCCCAGCTGAGGATGTGCTCGCAGTCGATGCCGCGCCGCTTGATCTCGTCGGCGACGAGGTGCGGCGTGATGAGCTCGCGGAAGTTGCCGAGGTGGATCGGGCCGGACGGACTGATGCCCGACGCGCAGACGATCGTCTCGCCGGGGTTGCGCTCCTGCGCCTCGGCGATCACGTCGTCGGCGAGACGCGTGACCCAGTCGAGCGGGGTGACCTCTTCAGTCATGGGTTTCCTTCAGCTACAGATGCTTTCGTATGCCGTGTGCTGGCGTGACACGGAACGCGTCAGTGGGCGACGGCGGGCTTCAGCGGGAACCGCTCGATGATCTCGTCACGTCCCGGACCGACCCCGATGGCCGAGACCCGGGCGCCGATGAGCTCCTCGACCCGGAGCACGTAGGCCTGCGCGTTGGGCGGCAGGTCCTCGAAGGTGCGGCAGGCGGTGATGTCCTCCCACCAGCCGTCGAGCTCCTCGTAGATCGGGGTCGCGTGGTGGAAGTCGGTCTGGTTGACCGGCATCTCGTCGTGGCGCACGCCGCCCACGTCGTAGGCGACACACACCGGGACCTTGTCGAGGCCCGTGAGGACGTCGAGCTTGGTGATGACGAAGTCGGTGACGCCGTTGATGCGGGTCGCGTAGCGGCCGACGACGGTGTCCATCCAGCCGCAGCGGCGGGGGCGGCCGGTCGTCGTGCCGTACTCGGCGCCAGTCTTGCGCAGGAACTCGCCCTTGTCGTCGTGCAGCTCGGTCGGGAACGGGCCCTCGCCGACACGGGTCGTGTAGGCCTTGAGGATCGCGATGACCGAGTCGATGCGCGTCGGCGGCACGCCCGAGCCGGTGCAGGCCCCGGCGGAGACCGCGTTGCTCGACGTCACGTAGGGGTAGGTGCCGTGGTCGACGTCGAGCAGGGTTGCCTGCCCGGCCTCGAAGAGCACCGTCTCGCCCCGGTCGAGGGCCTGGCTCAGCACGAGGCTGGTGTCGGCGACCATGGGAGCGAGGCGGGCGGCATACGCCAGCAGCTCCTCGACGACGTCGTCGACCTCGGCGCCGCGGGTGTTGTAGACCTTGGCCAGCAGCTGGTTCTTCAGCTCGAGGGCAGCCTCGACCTTCTGGCGCAGGATCCCCTCGTCGTACAGGTCCTGGATGCGGATGCCGACGCGGTTCATCTTGTCGGCGTAGGTCGGGCCGATGCCGCGGCCGGTCGTGCCGATGCGGCGCTTGCCGAGGAAGCGCTCGGTCACCTTGTCGATGGTGCGGTTGTAGCTCGGGATGACGTGGGCGTTGGCGCTGACGAGCAGCTTGCTCGTGTCGACGCCGCGCGCCTCGAGCCCGTCGAGCTCCTCGAAGAGGACCGAGAGGTCGATGACGACGCCGTTGCCGATGACGGGGACGCAGTTGGGGCTGAGGATGCCGGAGGGCAGCAGGTGCAGCGCGTACTTCTCGCGCTTGCCGTCCTTCTCGATGACGACGGTGTGGCCGGCGTTGTTGCCGCCGTTGAACTTGACGACGTAGTCGACGCTGCTGCCGAGCAGGTCGGTCGCCTTGCCCTTGCCCTCGTCGCCCCACTGCGCTCCGACGAGCACGATTGCCGGCATCGGTCTGCCTTCCGGTTGTGGTCAAAGCCAACCGCAAGGTTATCGGTTCGAGACCGGTGCCCCCGACGGCGTCCCACCCGAGCCGTCGGACTGCGAGCAGCGCCGCTCGCGCTCAGCAGCGCCTGAGTGCTGCGGCGCCGCTAAGCCGGACCGGCGTCGCCGAGCCGGACCGGCGTCGGTGAGCCGGACCGGCGTCGGTCAGTGCGCGCCCAGCCACTCCTCGAGGTACTCGGCGACGCCGTCCTCGCGGTGGTGTCCGGTGACGACGGTCGCGGCATCGAGCGCCGGCTCGACCGCGTTGGAGACGGCGACCGCGGTGCCGGCCACGGCGAAGGCCGAGACGTCGTTGTGGTTGTCGCCGAAGAACACGGTGTCGGCGACATCGATGCCGAGCTCACCGGCCAGGGCGCGCAGCCCGTCACCCTTGGAGCAGGCCGCGTTGGCGATCTCGAGGTAGGTCGCCTTCGACCGGTACGTCACGAGGCCGGGCCGCCCGGCGAGCGCGGCCTCGAGCTCGTCGACGAGCTCGGGGTCGCCCATCGCCATGACCTTGTGCGGCGGGTGCGTGTCGACGAGGCCACCGGCCACGTAGTCGTGCGCGGACCCGTCGCTCGGGTCGACGGCCGTGATCGTGGCCTCGCGCTCGGTCCACTGGTCCGGGCCCCAGGCGTACCAGTCGTCACCGGCGAAGAAGCTCGCGTGGAGTCCGAGCCGCGAGCACACGGCATACGCCTCCCGTGCGTCCTCGGAGGTGATCGGCACGTCCGTGACGACGGACCGGTCGGCGCGCAGGACGAGACCGCCGTTGTAGGCGATGAGCGGGGTCGGCTCGACACCGCACAGCCGCTCGAGGCCCTCCAGGGACGCCGGCATGCGCGAGCTGCAGAGCACGAAGGTGTGCCCGGCCTCCCGCACCGCCCGGATGGCGGCGACGGTGCGGGAAGACAGCGTGCGTCGGTGGTCGAGCAGCGTGCCGTCGACGTCGGAGCAGAAGAGCGTCATGCGGTGGGGCGGCCGTGCCTCAGAGACCGAGCTCGCGCGCGCCCTCGGCCGAGCTGTCGCGGAGGAACTTCGTGCAGCGGGCCTCCTCGTCGCTCTCGCCGATGGCACGGGCGGCGCGGGCGAGCGCCGCGAGCGCCCGCAGGAAGCCGCGGTTGGGCTCGTGCGACCACGGCACGGGGCCCTGCCCGCGCCAGCCGGACTTGCGCAGCGAGTCGAGTGCCCGGTGGTAGCCGGTGCGGGCGTACGCGTAGGCCTCGACGTCGCGGTCACCGTCGGCGAGCGCGTCCTCGGCGAGCACCGCCCACGCGAGCGAGCTGGCCGGGAAGGCGGCGGCCACCTGCACGGGGTCGACGCCGGCGTCGAGCTTCTCGGCGGCCGGGTCGACGGCGAGACGCGTCTCGGGGATGCCCAGGAGGTTGTCGCTCACGAGTGGGTGCCTGCCGAGCGCAGCGCGGTGCAGGCCTCGACGATGCGCACCGCCATGGCCTCCTCGGCCGCCTTGCCCCAGGCGCGCGGGTCGTACTGCTTCTTGTTGCCGACCTCGCCGTCGACCTTGAGGACGCCCGCGTAGCCGGAGATCATCCAGTCGGCGATGCGGCGGGTGAAGGCGTACTGCGTGTCGGTGTCGACGTTCATCTTGACGACGCCGTTGTCGACGGCGGCCGAGATCTCCTCGGGCAGCGAGCCGGAGCCGCCGTGGAAGACGAGGTCGAACGGGCGCGCATCGCCCGTCAGACCGAGCTCCTTGGCGGCGGCCTGCTGGGCCTGCAGGAGGATCTCGGGGCGCAGCTTGACGTTGCCCGGCTTGTAGACACCGTGCACGTTGCCGAAGGTCAGGGCCGTCAGGTACCGACCGTTCTCGCCCGCGCCGAGCGCCTTGATCGTGGCGATGGCGTCCTCGGGCGTGGAGTAGAGCTTCTCGTCGATGGCGCCCTCGACGCCGTCCTCCTCGCCGCCGACCACACCGACCTCGATCTCGAGGATGACATCGGCAGCCTTGGCGAGGGCGAGCAGCTCCTGCGCGATCTGGAGGTTCTCCTCGAGCGGCACGGCCGAGCCGTCCCACATGTGCGACTGGAACCACGGCGTGCCGCCGGCCTTGACCCGCTCGGTGCTGGCCGCGAGGAGCGGTCGCACGAAGGTGTCGAGCTTGTCCTTGGGGCAGTGGTCGGTGTGCAGCGCGATGTTGACGGGGTAGTTCTTGGCCACCTCGTGCGCGTACGCGGCGAACGCCAGCGAACCGCTCACCATGTTCTTGATGCTCGGGCCGGAGAGGTAGTCGGCCCCACCCGTCGAGACCTGGATGATGCCGTCGGAGCCGGCGTCGGCGAAGCCCTTGAGCGCGGCGTTCAGCGTCTGCGAGCTCGAGACGTTGATGGCGGGGTACGCGAAGGAGCCGGCCTTCGCGCGGTCGAGCATGTCGGCATACACCTCGGGGGTGGCGATGGGCATTGCTACTCCTGCGTCTCGTGTGCGGCTTTGAGGATCCGTCCGAAATCCTGCCACGTATGCCGTCGCGTGCCCACGGGTGCCCACCCATCGGTGAGCGCCCGCTCAGAGCAGGCGCGCGACGAGGACTGCGAGGGCCCGCTGCTGCTCCCCCTGCTGCCACCCGCTCCCGTCGAGGGAGACCCACACGAGGTGGGTGCCGCGGCGGAGCAGGACGACCTCGGCCGACCCGGCGCCGTACTCGGAACGGACGGTCCCGACGAGGGCACCGACACCGGCGACGGTGCTCGGCACCCCCTTCGCGCAGGCCGTGAACGCAGTGTGGAGGTAGTCGACGAGACCTCCCGGGTCGCCTGCGACGAGGTCGACGAGGCTGTAGGTGACGGCCTTCGTCCCGGCGGAGCTCTCGGGCGGGGCCTGGTTGCCTGCCTGCTTCGGCATCGTGAGGAGGTAGCCCTCGACGAGGCGGCGCGCCCCGCTCGCCGGGATGAACGCGTCGGGGGGCAGGTCGGTCCACGGCACGAGGCCGTCGCAGTGCGGCCGGGACGGCAGCTCGCCGGGACACCGGGCCCGGTCGGTGGCGTCGGGACCCGGCACGACCTCCTTCGGGGCGGAGAACGCGCTCGTCTCGGCACCGGGGAAGACCGCGCCGAGGGGCACTCGTCCCTTGCCGGTGAGCGGACGCGTCGTGGTGCACTGCGGGGCCGCCTCGATGGGGGTCATCGCCGGGTCGGGCCCGGCGGCGGACGGGATCGAGCCCGTGTCGGCCGACGCGGACGCCGTGGCTCCTCCCACGACCGGGCCGGTGCTCCCGGAGGTGCACGCGCCGAGCACCGAGGCGGCCACCGCCACGGCCGCCACGACGGCGCGCGGCCGCGACCCTCTCGACCCCCGCGAACCCCGCGACCCCCGCGTCATCACCGTCGCCTGCGTCCTCGCGTCACGTCAGGAGTGTCTCAGAGGGTCAGGTGGCGGGGTCGAAGACGTACGGCGTCGTCGTCGCGACGCGGTGCAGGCCGAGCCGGCGCAGGATCGGCTCGGAGTCGGGCGAGGCGTCGACCCGGACGTAGTCCTTGCCGCGGTCGAGTCCGAGCCGCGCGCGGTGGAGCAGGGTCGCGCGGTAGAGGCCCCGACCGCGCCACTCCGGCAGCGTGGAACCGCCCCAGAGACCGGTGAACCCGCTGGTGTCGTACTCCGCGCGAGCAGCGCAGAGCACCGGTCCCTCGCGCGTCTCCTCGACCACGACGACGTCCATCGAGGACGGCTCGGCGAGCCAGCGCGGGAGGAGCGAGTCGACGACCCAGCCCTGGGACTCGCCCCAGACGGCCTGGAGCATCGCGGCCATCCGCTCGAAGTCCTCCTCGGAGTCGGCGGCGCGCACGACGACCCCCTCGGGCAGGTGGAGGTCCTGGGACGCGAGGGGCGCGGCCTCACCGAGGATGAGCGCCTCGTCGTCCTCCTTGACGAAGCCGGCGTGAACGAGTCGCTCACCGAGGTCGGCGGGCTCGTCGTAGTCGTAGGTCTTCCACTCGACGCGCAGACCGCGCTCGGCGAAGAAGTCGCGCTGCCGCGCGATGACTCCGTCCCATTCGTCCGGGTCCGGGCCGAGGCCGTCAGGACTCTCGATCATGTTCCAGTGGCCACCGTCGATCTCGTACTCGCGGCGCACCAGCCCGTCGAGCTCGATGGGCCGTTGCGCCGTCCCGACACCGATCGGCGCGCGTGTCTCGTCATGGAAGACGCGGAGGAGCTCGTCGGGGGTGAGGGGCGGGCGATCGCTCTGGAACGAAGAGGGGTTCACAGGCACCAGCCAAGCATGGTCGAATCCGTCTCGTCATGCCTGTTTCCCCGCTCTCGCCCCGCGCCGCCGCCGCTCTCGCCGACGCCCGTCCCGTGCCGTTCTGGACCGACCGTCCCGAGCGACCCGATCCCCGGGCGCCCCTGACGGGACCCGCGCCTCGCACCGACCTGCTCGTCGTGGGTGGCGGGTTCACCGGACTCTGGACCGCGATCCAGGCCAAGGAGGCCGATCCCTCGCGCGACGTCGTCGTCATCGAGGCCGGCCGCCTGGCCGATGGCGCCTCCGGCCGCAACGGTGGCTTCATGGCGCCGTCCCTGACGCACGGGCTCGCCCAGGGCGTGGGGTGCTGGCCCGACGAGATGGGGACACTCGACCGGCTCGCGACGGAGAACTTCGCGGGCATCCAGAGGTCGCTGACGGCATACGGCATCGACGCGGACCTCCACGTGCCCGGCGAGCTGACGCTGGCGCTGACCGAGCACCAGATCCCTGCTGTCCGTGAGTCGTTCGAGCTGCACCGCCAGCACGGTGTGCCGGTCGAGCTGCTCGACGCCGAGCAGGCACGGGCCCGTGTCGACTCGCCCCGCTACCTCGCCGGGATGTACGACCCGGAGGTCGCGCTCGTCGACCCGGCACGCCTCGTCTGGGGTCTGGCCCGGGCAGCCGAGTCACTCGGCGTCAGGCTCCACGAGCACACGCGCGCAACGGGATTCGACACCGAGGGCGACGGCGTCCGGGTGACGGTGGACGCTGGCTCGATCCACGCCCGGCGCGTCGTCCTCGGCACCAACGCGTCGCAGGGCGTGCTGCGGCGTCTCAGCGCGTGGGTGCTGCCGGTCTACGACCACGTGCTCATGACCGAACCACTGACTCCCGCGCAGCTCGATGCGATCGGGTGGCGTGGTCGTGAGGGCCTGACCGACGCGGGCAACCAGTTCCACTACTACCGGAGGACGCTCGACGACCGGGTGCTGTTCGGCGGCTACGACGCGAACTACCACTTCCCGGGCCGCATCGACCCCGCGCTCGAGCAGTCGGACGCGTCGCACGGACTGCTCGCCGACCACTTCCTCGGCATCTTCCCGCAGCTCGAGGGCACCCGGTTCACCCACCGCTGGGCCGGCGTCATCGACACGACCTCACGCTTCACGCCGGTGTTCGGCACCGCTCTCGGCGGACGGATGGCGTATGCCGTGGGCTACACGGGGCTGGGCGTCGCGTCGACCCGCTTCGGCGCGGCCGTCGCACTCGACCTCGTGGACGGCAAGGACACCGAGCGCACCCGGCTCGGCATGGTGCGGCACAAGCCGATCCCCTTCCCTCCCGAGCCGATCCGGTATGCCGCCGTGCGGGCCACGCGGTCCTCGCTCGCCGCCGAGGACCGCACGGGACGTCGGAACCTGTGGCTCAGGGCGCTCGACCGCATCGGCGTCGGCTTCGACTCCTGACGCGCTTGGCCACGTCGGGAATCGGGCACTCGGCGGGGAGAGGGTGCGGTCAGACGACGACGAGGTCGGTGGGGCGGGTGTTGAAGCGCTCGACGCCGTCGTCGGTCACGGCGACGATGTCCTCGATGCGGGCGCCCCAGCGGCCGGTGAGGTAGACGCCCGGCTCGATGCTGAACGTCATGCCCGTCTCGACCGGCAGGTCGTTGCCCGCCACGATGTAGGGCTCCTCGTGGCCGTCGAGCCCGATGCCGTGGCCGGTGCGGTGGATGAAGTGCTCGGCCAGGCCGGCCTCGGCGAGGACGTCGCGCGCCGCCCGGTCGATGGCTTCGCAGGTGACCCCGGGTCGCACCGACTCGACGGATGCCTGCTGCGCCGCCTGGAGCGCGGCGTACGCGGAGGCCACGTCGGGCTCGCGAGGCGACCCGACGGCATACGTCCTCGTGCTGTCGGAGCCGTAGCCCGACGGCAAGGGGCCGCCGATGTCGACGACGACGACGTCGCCATCCTCGATGACGCGGTCGCTGACGGAGTGGTGCGGGCTCGCACCGTTCGGGCCGGACCCCACGATGACGAACTCCGCTGTCTCGTGGCCTTCCTCGACGATCGCGAGGGCGATGTCGGCCGCCACGTCGGCCTCGGTGCGACCTGCCCGGAGCCACTCGCCCACGCGGGCGTGCACCCGGTCGATGGCGGCACCCGCCGCACGCAGCTCGGCGAGCTCTGTCGCGTCCTTGCGCATCCGCAGCTCGCGCAGCACCGGCCCGGCGAGCTGCTGGTCGGTGGCCCCGGCGTCACGCAGCCGCAGCAGGTGCAGCGCCGGCATCATGTCGGAGACCGCCACACGGCCACCGGGCATCCCGCCGAGTGCCAGGGCGTACGGGTCCTCACCGTCGACCCAGGTGCGCACCTCGACACCGAGCTCGCCCAGCGGCACGTGGCCCAGGCCGGCGTACTCCAGCGCGGGCGAGACGAACACCGGCGCGACCGCCCCGTCCGTCGGCACGACGAGCGCCGTGAGCCGCTCGAACGACGACCCGACGACCCCGGTGAGGTAGCGCAGGTCCGAGCCGGGCGAGACGAGCGTCGCCGCGACACCTGCGTCGGCCGCGTGCCGGCGCAACCGGTCCAGACGGGACCGCATCGTCGCGACGTCGAGGACGGAGGAGGTGACACCCATGGCCCGACCGTACCGCCGCGCCTGCAGCCCGCGCCTACGGGTGCGGCTGCGCCGCAAGGCGTTCGCCCTCGACGGTGACGTGCCGATAGGGCGAGCACCACAGGACCACCGCCGACACCACGAGCCCGACGACCCCCGCCGCGATCGCCACGCGGTTGCCCCACGTGGCTGCCACCCAGCCGCCGAGCGGCGCCGCGACCGCGATGGAGCCCCAGTTGAACGACCGGATCGTGGCATTCATGCGCCCGCGGAGCCGGTCGGGTGTCACCAGGTTGCGATAGCTCATCTCGAGCGGGCCCTTGAGCCCCATCGCCAGCCCGAAGAGCGCGTTGGCCACGAGCGGACACACGACGGCGAACGGCCCCGGCTGCGCGAGCAGGAGGAGGGCGTATGCCGCGGGGCTGAGCCACTCGCTCGCCGTGATCACCCGGCCGGTGCCGAAGCGCAGCCCGAGCCGCGGGGCGAGGCCGGCGCCGACGACGCCCGTCACGCCGGTCGCGGCGAGGACGAGGCCGACCGCGATCGCGTCGAGCTGCAGCTCGGTCGTCGCGAAGTAGACGAGCACCGTGGTCACCATGGCGTTGGCGAAGAACCACAGGTGCAGGGCCACGGCGTAGGGGCGGAGCGTCGCGTGGCGGTAGACCCAGGCCGCTCCCTCCCGCAGCTCGGTCCAGAGGTGTCGCTCGACGGCGGGCTCGGGACGCTCCTCCTCGACGCGGACGGTCGTGAGCACGACCGCCGACACGGCATACGACATCGCGTCCACGAGGACGGCCACCGGCGCCGAGAGGAGGCGCACCAGCGCACCGCCGACGAGCGGGCCGAGGGACTGGGTCGCCGAGTAGGTCTGGGAGAGGCGGGCGTTCGCCGAGGCCAGCCCCGCGCTCGGCACGATCGTCGGGAGCAGCGACAGGTGCGCCGCGCTGAAGAACATCGATGCCGAGCCGGCGCAGAAGACGAGCACGGCCAGCAGCGGCACGGTCAGGTGCCCGGTCAGCGCGAGCACCCCGACCGCGCCCAGCAGCAGGGCGCACAGCAGGTCGGCCGCGACGAGGAGCGGACGCCGCTGCACCCGGTCCACGACGACCCCGGCGAGCAGGCCGAAGAGGAGGTAGGGCAGCCACTGTGCGGCCCGCACGATCCCGAGGGCCGTCTGGTCGGCGTGCAGCGTCTCGATGAGGAGCAGCTGCAGGGCGAGGGCCGAGACGAAGGTGCCGAGGTTCGAGATGGCGTCGGCCACCCAGTAACGGACGAAAGCCCCGGACCGGGACGTATCGACCACGGGACCGGACACGCTCGCCCCCTCCTTACGTGCTGCCGACGAATCCTTGACACCACCCTGTCGAGTTCTGACCTGAACGTCGAACCGAGCGCCACGTTCTGCCCTACCGTGGTGCTGACGTTCGGAGGGCTCCGGGCGACGACCAGCGACCGGATGCTCCCCCGGTCGCGCCGAGCAGGCCCCGGCAACCGGATGCGTCGGGGCCTGCTCGATGCCCTGGTGCGGCTCGGTCAGGCCGGCAGCGGCGTGCGCGAGCCGGACGGCACGGGCTGCGGAGGCGGCGGGCCGACGTAGCGCGCTGCGGGCCGGATGATCTTCGGGTCGCGGCTCTGCTCGAGGACGTTCGCGGTCCAGCCGACCACACGGGCGACGCAGAACGTCGGCGTGAACATCGACGGGTCGAGCCCGGCGAGCTTCATGACGACGCCCGCGTAGAACTCGACGTTGGCGTGCAGCTCACGACCCGGCTTGAGGTCGGCCAGGGCCTTTTCGATGGCGTCCTCGACGCCGACCGCGAGGTCGACGAGCGGGTCGTCCCAGCCGCGGGCGATCACCTTGAGCATCTCGGAGCGTGGGTCCCGGGTGCGGTAGACGGCGTGGCCGAAGCCCATGATCCGGTCACCCGACCCGATGCGCTCGCGCACCCAGCCGTCGGCCCGGTCCAGCGTGCCGATCTCGTCGAGGGCCTCGAGCGCCCGACTCGGCGCACCGCCGTGCTTGGGGCCCGAGAAGGAGCCGATGGCCCCGACGAGGCACGCCGCGAGGTCGGCGCCGGTGCTCGCGATGACCCTGGCCGTAAACGTCGAGGCGTTGAAACCGTGGTCCATCGTGGCGACGAGGTACTGCTCGACGGCCCGGGCGTCACGGGCCGCGGGGAGCCGTCCGGTCACCATGCGCAGGTAGTCCTCGGCGTGACCGAGGGTCGGGTCGGCGGGGATGGGCTCGAGGCCCTGGTGCAGGCGATGGGCGGCGGCGAGGATCGTCGGCGTGATGGCGACCGACGCCAGGGCCGCAGCACTCTTCTCGTCCTCGTCGCAGTCGTAGAGGGGTCGGATGCCGGCGATGCCTCCCCAGGCGGACAGCGCGGTCCGCAGCACCTGGAGCGAGTCGGTCGTGGTCGCGCAGATGGCGGGAAGCAGGTCCGCGAGCCCGGGCGGAAGGACGCGCAGGCGCCCGGCCGCCGCGGAGAACGTCGCGAGCTCGTCGTCGTCGGGGAGGTGGCCGTGGAACAGCAGGTACCAGGCCTGCTCGAAGCCGACCTGCTCGGCCAGCTCGACGGCGGAGTACTGCCGGTAGTGGAAGAAGCCCTCGTCCCCGCGGACGTCGCCGAGCTCGGTGTCGGTGACGACGACCTTGGCCAGGCCCTTCGGGACGGTGATGAAACCGGTGGCATTGGTGGACATGGGGTGCTCCTTTCGGGTTCACTCGTCACTCTCAGCGATGTTGATCAACATCGTCAATGTTGATCGCGTCAACGGTTGAGCCGATCAACACCGATCACCCGCTCAGCCGATCAGCACGGAGGTGGCATGGCGGCGACGACCGGCTCGTGGATCACGACGACCGAGGCTGCGCAGCGGCTCGGCGTCAAGCGGGCGACGCTCTACGCGTACGTCAGCCGGGGGCTGCTCCGCAGCGAGCGCCGCCCGGGCCAGCAGGAGAGCCTCTTCGACCGGGGCCAGATCGACGCCATGGCATCAGCGACCCGGCCGCCGGGTGGCCCCCAGCCGGTGCTCCGCTTCCGGAGCATCGCGACGTCGGTCAGCAGCCAGGTCGAGGGAGAGCTCCACTACCGGGGCCGCCCCCTGCACGACGTCGTGGCCCTGGGGTCGTTCGAGGAGGCGGCCGCGGTCGTGCTCGGCACCGCTGTGCTGCCCTCGGACTCGGGGACGAGCACCGTCGAGGGTGCCGGGGGCATCGGGGGCGCCGGGGGCGCCGCTGGCGTCCGGGGCTTCGGGGGCGTCGCCGACCTCTCGGCCCTGCCACTCGAACGCCGGATGCCGGTCGCCGTGCAGCTGCTGGCGGCCGCCGACCCGTTCGCCTCCGACACCGACCCGGAGCGGGTCCGCGCCGCCGCCGTGCCAACCCTCCGCGCCGCGGTGGGCCTGGCTGCAGGCTTTGCCCTCGCACCGGCCAAAGGCCTCCGGTCCGGTGACCTTTCCGGCGACCGAGCCCCGGTCGGGGCGCTGAGCCCGGATCTGCCGCCGGACCTGGCGGCGCTCACGCTGGCGGCACTGGGCGGGTCGCCGTCGTCACCCGGAGACGTCGCAGCGCTCCGAGTCCTGCTCGTCGCCCTGCTCGACCACGGCCTGACGGCCTCGACGGTCGCGGCCCGGGTGACGGCGTCCACCCGGGCCGGCCTCCACGACTGCCTCTCGGCCGCGTATGCCGCCATGGCCGGACCCCTCCACGGCGCCGCGCCGGTGGCCGCCCACGCCCTGCTCACCGACGGTGTCGACCCCGCGACCCTCGTGGCCCGCTCCCTGCGCGAGCGCGGCGGGGTCGCAGGCTTCGGACACTTCCTCTACCCCGACGGTGACCCGCGGGCCGACGTCGTCCTGGAGTCCCTGTGGCGCCGCCGCGGCACGACGCGGTTGCGGCGTCGGGTCGAGGCTCTCGCAGCGCTCGTCGCCGAGCGCACCGGAGCCCTGCCCAACATCGACCTCGCGAGCGCAGCGGTCCTGCACGCGCTGCGCCTTCCGGCGGAGTCCGGCGAGGTCGTCTTCCAGGTGGCCCGGTCGGTGGGCGTGGCCGCGCACGTCGCCGAGGAGTACGCCGAGGAGCCGTTGCGTTGGAGAGGCCGGGACCCGCAGGGCTGAGCTAGACCTGCTGGGGCCCGGTCTGGTGAACGGCTTGGTGGACCGGCTGGTGGACCGCCTGGTCGAAGACGTGCCGACGCACCCAGGCATGCATCGCGACCGCGGCGGCAGCGCCGGCGTTGATCGAGCGCGTCGACCCGAACTGCTCGATGTGCAGCACCGCCGCGCACTCGGCCCGCATCGGCTCCGACAGCCCGGGGCCCTCCTGCCCGAAGACGAGGACGCACCGCCGTGGCAGGTCGAAGGTCTCGAGGGCCACCGAGCCCGGCAGGTTGTCGATGCCGAGCAGCACGAGTCCCTCGGCACGCGCCCACTCGGCCAGCGAGGCGGCATCCTGGTGGTGGTGCTCGTGCTGGTAGCGGTCGGTGACCATGGCCCCGCGGCGGTTCCACCGGCGCCTGCCGACGATGTGGAAGGCCTGGGCGCCCATGGCGTTGGCCGTGCGGATCACCGAGCCGATGTTGAAGTCGTGGCCCCAGTTCTCGACGGCGACGTGGAAGTCGTGGCGCGTCGTGTCGAGGTCGGCGACGATCGCCTCGTGCCGCCAGTAGCGGTAGGCGTCGACGACGTTGCGCCGGTCACCGTGCTCGAGCAGCTGGGGGTCCCAGTGGTCCCCGGCGGGCCACGGCCCCTCCCACGGGCCCACGCCCACCTCTGCTTCCACGCACCGAGTCTACGGAGGTCCAGGCAGGTCCACGGAGCGGCTTCGGGGGTCCCACGCAGGCAGGATCCAGCAGCAGGACCGCACTCCCGCCGTCGCGCCGGCAGGGCGGGGGATCCTCAGGCGGCGGACAGCGCGGATTCAGGTGTTCCCGGGCACACGGCATACCCTGTGACGCATGCACGTACTCGCCGCCCTGCCGGCCCTCGCTCCGGCCCTCGGCCCGAAGTGGATGGACCCCCAGCACCTACTTGACCAGTACCAGGGGGCGTTCTTCGTCATCGCCCTGGTCATCGTCTTCGTCGAGTGCGGTCTGCTCTTCCCGATCCTGCCCGGCGACTCGCTGCTCTTCGCGGTCGGCCTCTTCATCGCCACGGGCCAGCTCGACCTCAACCTCGGCGTGGCCATGGCGGCACTGGTCGTCGCTGCCTTCCTCGGCAACGTCGTCGGCTACGAGATCGGCCGGGCGGTCGGCAAGCCGCTCTACAAACGGCAGGGCCGGTTCATCAACAGCGCCAACTTCGACAAGACCAACACGTTCTTCGACAAGTACGGCAACCGCGCGCTCGTGCTCGGACGCTTCGTGCCGATCGTGCGCACGTTCATCACCGTCGTGGCCGGCATCGGCCGGATGCACCGTCAGCGCTTCTTCGGGTGGAGCGCCGTGGGCGCCGTGGCCTGGGTCGTCGGCGTGACCCTGCTCGGCTACTTCCTCGGTCAGGCCTTCCCCGGCCTGACGAAGAACATCGAGTACGCCATCCTCCTCGTCGTGCTCGTCTCGCTGCTGCCGATGGTCTACGAGGTCGTCAAGCACCGCCGAGAGGCCAAGGCGATCGCCGCGGAGACTCCCGAGGCTGCGGGCGACATCGGCGACCACGTCACCGGGTCCGATCGCGCTTCCTGAGCGGATCCTTCGGGCGATGACCTGACGCACGTCCCTCTCCGGAGCACACTGGTGGGTGCAGGGGTGATGGGAGGGCGCCATGACCGCCACCGAGACCCAGCAGGCCGGCCCGGGCCTGGGCGAGACCTACCGCCGCAGCGTGCAGTGGTGGGCGCAGCAGGCCGCTGCCGTCGCGGACGACCAGTGGAAGCTGCCGACCCCGTGCAGCGACTGGTCGGTGCGTGACCTCGTCAACCACGTCGTCGGCGAGGACCTCTGGACCTCGCCCCTGATGCGCGGTCGCACCATCGCCGACGTCGGGTCCCGCCTCGACGGCGACCTCCTCGGCGAGGACCCGCGCGGCGCCGCGGCGTCGGCCGCGACCGAGGCCCTAGGAGTCGTCGAGGAGACGCTCCCCGCGCACGGCACGGTGCAGCTGTCCTACGGCGAGGAGTCGATGGACGAGTACGTCCGCCAGCTCGTCGCCGACCACCTCGTGCACGGCTGGGACCTCGCCGTCGCGACCGGCCGCGACCGCGTGCTGGACCCCGGACTCGTCGCCGACGTGGCGGCGTGGTTCGACGGCACGGAGGACGCCTACCGCTCCGGCGGCGCCGTCGGACCGCGCATGCCGTCCGGTGGCGACCCGCAGGGCGACCTCCTCGCGCGCTTCGGCCGGGACGCCACCTGGGGCCCGGCCCACGCGGGGTTCACCGCGTTCATCGCCGCCTTCGGGCGCGGCGACGTGGACGCGATCATGGCGCTGATGACCGACGACTGCGTGTTCGAGGCCACGGGACCCGCGCCGGACGGGCTGCGGCACGAGGGCGCTGCAGACGTGCGGTCCGTGTGGGAGTCGCTCTTCACCGAGACGGGCAGCCCCGCCTTCACGGCGGAGGAGTCGTTCGTGGCGGGCGACCGCGGGGTGCTGCGCTGGCGCTTCGACTGGGTGGCCCCCGACGGGTCCCCGGGGCACGTGCGCGGCGTCGACGTCGTGCGCCTGCGCGACGGGAAGGTCTGCGAGAAGCTCTCCTACGTCAAGGGCTGAGCGCTCAGCCGGTGCAGCAGTCGCATCCCGGGCCGCACGACGTGCAGGACGTGGACGGGTCGCGCCCGCCGGCCGGAGCTTCCGGGCGCAGGGCGGTGGGGGCGCAGCAGGTGTCACCCCGCCAGGCGTCCAGACCCTCACGCGCGGCGATGCCGGCGATGCCCAGGGCCGCGACCGGGTCGGCCCACGACCATCCGAACCAGGCGTTCGCGGCCAGACCGAGCAGGAGGACCGCCGACAGGTAGGTGCACAGCAACGTCTGCTTCGAGTCGGCGACCGCAGAGGCCGAGCCCAGCTCGCGCCCGGCACGCCGCTGCCCCCAGGACAGCCCCGGCATGACGGCCAGGCTGACCGCGGCCAGCACCAGGCCCACCGTGGAGTGCTGCGCCTCGCCGGCACCGGCCAGGCTGCGCACGGCGTCGACCGTCACGACCGCGGCCAGGGCGAAGAAGGAGCAGGCGATGGCCCGCAGCGCCGTCTTCTCCCGAGCCTCCGGGTCCCTGCCCGCGAACTGCCACGCGACGACAGCCGCAGACGACACCTCGATCACCGAGTCGAGCCCGAAGCCCAGCAGCGCCGAGGAGGAGGCCGCCGCCCCCGCCGACAGGGCGATGACGGCCTCGAGCACGTTGTAGGTGATGGTCGCGGCGACGAACAGCCTCACGCGCCGCGACAGGACGGCCCGGCGAGCCGGCGTCGGGCCCAGCGACAGGGCCGTCACGGCCGCACCTCTTCGGGCCGGTCGACGGCCGTGGCGAGGCCGCCGGAGCAGTCCGGGTCGACCACCAGCACCAGCTCGATGAGATCCCCGAGCGCGTGGCCGATTCGCACGTCGGTCAGCTCGTACAGCGCTCGCCGGCCCTCGGGCCGGGCGACGACGAGTCCACACCCGCGCAGGCAGGCCAGGTGGTTCGACAGTGACTGCCGGGAGACACCCAGCGCGTCGGCGAGCTCGGCCGGGTAGGCCGGGGCGTTCCGCAACGTCAGCAGGATCTGCGCCCTCGTGGGGTCGGACAGGGCGTGTCCGAACCGTGCCAGCGCGTCCGTCGGCGTCGCCGTGATCATGGGGTCGATCATACAGTGATCGATGTATTCACCAAGGCCTGAACTCAGGTATCCAGGCCCACGCGACAGCACGCCCCGAGCGGCTGCTCGAGGCGTGCTGCGTGCTGTTCTGCCGGACCGTCAGGCGTTGGGCGTGCCCTGACCGGGCGCCGAGTCCGACGTCGGGTCGGGCTGCGCTGCCCCGGGAGCCTGGGCCTGCGGCAGGGCGCCCGGCGCCGCGCCGGGCTGCGTCGACGGACCGCCGACGGCGCCCGGCTGGGTCGACGGCGCGACCGCCGGGGAGCCCGAGCCCCCCACGGCGTTGTCGCCTCCGAAGGAGACGTTGGGGACGACGGCCTCGGTGGCCGGGGCCTCGAAGTACTCGGCCCGCCTGACCCCGGCGATGTTGGCGACGACGTTCGAGGGCACCGACTCGACCTTGGTGTTGAGCTCACGCACGAGCGCGTTGTAGTAGCGGCGCGAGCTCGCGATGCGGTCCTCGGTGCTCGTCAGCTCCTGCTGGAGGGCGAGGAAGTTCTGGTTGGCCTTGAGGTCGGGGTAGGCCTCGGCGACGGCCATGAGGCGACCGAGCGCCTGGCTCAGCTGACCCTCGGCCTGCGCCGCGGCGGCCGGTGTCGACGCCCCGGACATGGCCGCGGACCGGGCCTGCATGACCTCCTCGAGGGTGCCGCGCTCGTGGGCGGCATACCCCTTGACCGTCTCGACGAGGTTGGGGATGAGGTCGTGGCGGCGCTTCAGCTCGACGTCGATCTGGCGCCAGCCCTCCTCGACCTTGTTGCGCAGGCCGATGAGGCCGTTGTACATGACGACACCCACGACGGCGAGGAGCACGACGAGGCCGAGCAGGATCCAGACGATGATCATGGGTACTCCCGAGAATCAGGGCGGTCAGTGTGCCGATCCTAGTGCTGCGACAGCGCCTGCGGACCGGGCCGCCGGTGCGACGACGACCGGCCGCCCCAGGTTCCTGTCGGTGCCGGGTCCTACCGTGGACGCATGACGACGCTCCGGTTCACCGCCGACCTCTGGCGGTGGGAGGCACAGACCGGATGGTTCTTCGTGACCGTCGCGCCCGACGCGTCGGCGCGCATCCGGGAGGTGCCCCGCGCGCCTCGCGGCTTCGGTTCGGTGCGCGTGCGGGCGACGGTCGGGGCGACGTCGTGGACGACGTCGGTCTTCCCCGACGCACGGCGAGGCGCCTACGTGCTGCCCGTCAAGAGGGCGGTCCGGCAGGCGGAGGATCTCGACGAGGGCGACCCTGCCGACGTCGTCCTCGAGGTGCTGGAGTGAGCGCCTCGGACGGGCCGGACCGCCCAGGCGGCCCGGCGCGCAACCGCGTCGCCCCCTTCGGCGACGTCGTCGCGGCGAGCGGGCGCGGCACCTTCATGGGCAACCGCGGACGCCTGCACGACGGTGCCGGCACCCGGGACGTCCGGCGCCACCACGCGGGCCGCGCCTGGATCACGTGCCTGCTCGACTTCCGCGGTCGGCGCGTGCGCCAGTGGGACCCGGGCCACTACACACCGCTCTTCTTCCTCGACGAGGCCGTCGCGCTCGCAGCCGGTCACCGACCGTGCGCCGAGTGCCGGCGCGCGGACTTCACCCACTTCCGCGACCTCGTCGCCTCCGAGCACCGCACGAGCCACCTGCCGGCGCCCGGGCTCGACCGGCTGCTGCACGATGAGCGCTGGGACGCGAGACGACGCACCCGTCGGCTGCACGCCTACGCCTGGGGCGAGCTCCCCGATGGCGCCTTCGTGCTGCTCGGGTCCGGCCCCGCCGTCGTCACCGACACCGGCCTGGTGCCGTGGCAGCCGGACAACACGTATGCCGTGTCGCCCCTCGCGCGCCCCGGCACCGGCACGGCGACCGTGATCACGCCACCGTCGGCGGTCGCGGCCCTGCGCGCCGGCTACCCCGTGCGCATCGGCCGCCCTGCGGGCGCGGCTCAGGCGAGCCCGAGCTCCTCGAGCGAGAAGGCGTAGCGGTACTCGACCCCGGCCTCGGCGGTGATCCTGTCGCCGGCGCCGGTGGCGCGGTCCGCGATCGTCGCGACGGCGACCACCTCGGCGCCGTCCTCGCGGGCCGCCTCGACAGCCGCGAGCGGGGACGCGCCGGTCGTCGTCGTGTCCTCGACGACGAGCACCTGACGCCCCTTGATGGATGGACCCTCGATGCGCTGCTGGAGGCCGTGCGCCTTGCCTGCCTTGCGCACGACGAAGGCGTCGAGGCGCTCGCCCGCGGCCGCGGCGGCGTGGAGCATCGAGGTCGCGACGGGGTCGGCGCCGAGCGTCAGGCCACCGACCGCGTCATACGTCAGGTCCTTGGTCAGCTCGCGCATGACGATGCCGACGAGCGGGGCGGCCTCGCCGTCGAGGGAGATGCGGCGCAGGTCGACGTAGTAGTCGGCCTCCTTGCCGGAGCTGAGGGTCACGCGACCGTGCACGATGGCGCGGCTCCGGATGATCTCGAGCAGGCGGGCACGGGCAGCGGCTACGTCAGTGGCGGTCACGAGGCTCCATCGTACGGGCCCTCGGTCGGGTGCCCCGCCGGCGTTCACGGCGGCGAGGCACCCGACATGGTGAGGTCGATCTCAGGTTTGCGTCAGGCCTGCGTCACGCCAGGGTCGCCGCGTCGATGACGAAGCGGTAGCGCACGTCCGAGGCGAGCACGCGCTCGTAGGCCTCGTTGACCTGGTCGGCCTTGATGACCTCGACCTCGGCGCCGATGTGGTGCTCGGCGCAGAAGTCGAGCATCTCCTGGGTCAGGGCGATGCCGCCGATCATCGAGCCGGCGAAGGAGCGTCGCGCCCCGATGAGCGAGAAGACGTTGACGCTGAGCGGCTCGGCCGGGGCACCGACGTTGACGAGGGTGCCGTCGACGGCGAGGAGGCCGAGGTAGGCGTCCAGGTCGATCTTGGCGCTGACCGTGTTGACGATGAGGTCGAAGCGCCCGGCGAGCTGTTCGAACGTCGTCGGGTCGGACGTCGCGAAGTAGTCGTCGGCGCCGAGGCGCAGCCCGTCCTCCTGCTTCTTCAGCGACTGCGACAGCACGGTCACCTCCGCGCCCAGCGCGTGCGCGATCTTGACGGCCATGTGGCCGAGTCCGCCGAGGCCGACGATCGCGACCTTGACGCCCGGGCCGGCACCCCACTTGCGCAGCGGCGCATAGGTCGTGATCCCCGCGCACAGCAGCGGTGCAGCGGAGGCGGGGTCGATGCCGTCCGGGACGGTGAGCACGTAGTCCGCGTCGACGACGACGTGGGTCGAGTAGCCACCCTGGGTCGTCGTGCCGTCGCGGTCGGTGGCGGCGTAGGTGCCGACCATGCCCTCGAGGCAGTACTGCTCGTCGCCGTTGCGGCAGTTGGTGCACTCTCCGCACGAGTTGACCATGCAGCCGACCCCGACCCGGTCACCGACCGAGTGGCGGGTGACGTCGGCGCCGACCTCGGTGACCCGGCCGACGATCTCGTGGCCCGGGACGACCGGGAACGGCTGCGGTCCCCAGTCACCGTTGACGGTGTGGATGTCGGAGTGGCAGATGCCGGCGAACTCGATCTCGATGAGGACGTCGTTGGCACCGACCGGGCGGCGCTCGATGGTGACGGGTGCCAGCGGTTCTCCGGCGGCGGGGGCGGCGTAGGCGTTGACGCGCATGGGATTTCTCCTTGGGTTCGATTGCAGGACAAGGTGACCCCGAGCCGGATGGCTCCTGGGTCGAGTCAGTGGGTCTGGGTGGGGGGTGGACGCAACCGTCAGGCTGAGGCCGGCGTCGCGGAGTACTCCTCGTCGGTGACGGGGCTCAGCCACTGCACGACGTCGTGGTCCTCGTCGCCCTCGTTGATGGCGAGGTGGACCATGAGCCGGTGGGGAGCGGCGCCGTGCCAGTGCTCCTCGTCCGCCTCGAACAGGACGCGGTCGCCCGGACGGATGACCTCGACCGGGCCGCCGCGGCGCTGGCACAGGCCGACGCCCTCGGTGACGAAGACGGTCTGGCTGAGCGGGTGACGGTGCCAGTGGGTGCGGGCCCCGGGCATGAAGTGCACGAGGTTGGCGGTCATCCGGGACGGCGCCGGCGCGGCCGCGACGGCGTCGATGTAGACGTCTCCGGTGAACCAGTCGGCCGGCCCCTTGGCGGTGCCGGTCTCGTTGTCCGCGGAGCTGCGGGTGATCTGCATGGCGCGTCCTTCCTGAAGGTCGGGCATGGTCTGGGGAGCCGCGGCGTCGCGGTGTCGGACGTGCGTGTCCGCCACCCGGACGGCACCCGGGGATCGTGAGGTGACTAGTGGGGCCGGCTCCGCTTGAGGGCGTCGGCGAGCGTGCGGGCCTCACCCGAGAGGAGGTCAGCACGGTCGCCGTCTCCGGCGGCGACCGCGTGCCAGTAGTCGATCTTGATCGCGACGTAGCGTCGCCGCAGGGCGATGTGCTCGGCCTCGAGCTCCAGCCGTCGACCCTGCTCGGTGAGCAGCTCGATCTGCTGGTCGGCGGCCGCTGCACCGACCTGGCCGTTCGCGACGTACTGGCGCATGTCGCTGACCGACATGCCCGTCGCGGCGAGACAGGCCACCCACGTGAGCTGGTCGAGGTCCGCCTCGTCGTAGACGCGGTGCCCGCTGCTCGCGCCACGGCCGATCGGCGCGATGACGCCGATGGTCTCGTAGTAGCGCAGCGTGCTGGCCGGAAGCCCGGTCAGCGCGGCGGCTTCCTTGATCGTGTAGGTGTGTCCGGTCGTGGGTGCACTCACCCCTACGACGTTAGGAACTTCAAGTACTCGAAGTCAAAGCCTCGGGTCGGCCCGCGAAGCACACCGTGACCGACCCTGCTCAGCGGCGGACGAGACGGGCCCGGCGCCGGATGACCGACCGGGGCGCCACCCGGAGCAGGCCGACGATCGCCTTGTACTGCAGCCCCGGCACCGACAGGACCCGGCCCTTGTCGACGTCCTCGAGACAGTCCGAGACGAGCTTCGTCGGGTCGAGCCACATGAAGTCGGGGCCGGGCTTGCTGATGCCGGCCCGCTGCTGGAACTCGGTGTTCGTGAAGCCGGGGCACAGCGCCGTCACGGTGACGCCCGAGCCGGCAAGCTCGCTCGCGAGTCCCTCGCTGAAGGTCGTCACCCACGCCTTGGCTGCCGAGTAGGACCCCGAGGCGATGAAACCGGCCACCGACGACACGTTGACGATGTGGCCGCGGCCACGCCCACGCATCGCGACCCCGGCCGCGTGCGACAGCACGAGCACGGCCCGCGTCAGCACGTCGAACGCCGCCTCCTCGACCGCGACGTCGTTGCGCAGGAAGCTGCGGCGCTGGCCGTAGCCGGCGTTGTTGACGAGCACGTCGACGGGACGCTCCGGGTCGGCCACGCGGTCGGCGACCGTCTGCAGGGCCGACCGGTCCGAGAGGTCCGCGACGAGCACCTCGGCCGTGACGGCATACCTGCTCGTCAGCTCGGCGGCCACGGCATCGAGTCGCGCGCGGTCGCGGGCGACGAGCACGAGGTCGTGCCCGCGGGCGGCGAGCTGTCGGGCGAACTCGTGGCCGATGCCGGCGCTGGCTCCCGTGACGAGGGCCGTGGGTCGCGTCGTGCGCTGCGAAGTCATGCGGCTCACCCTAGGCACACGGCGTGGGGGCGGCGGTCTAGGGTGACCGACTGTGCGCATCGCCACCTGGAACGTCAACTCCATCCGGTCCCGCATCGATCGCGTCGCAGCCTGGCTCGAACGCACCGATGTCGACGTCCTCGCGATCCAGGAGACCAAGGCCCGCGAGGACCAGTTCCCGTTCGAGCGGTTCGAGGCCCTCGGCTACGAGGTGGCCCACCACGGACTGAGCCAGTGGAACGGTGTCGCCATCGTCTCGCGGGTCGGCCTCGAGGACGTCCGGGTCGGCTTCGACGGCCAGCCCGGGTGGGGTGAGCCGGCAGCGCGCGAGGCCCGCGCCATCGGGGCGCTCTGCAACGGCATACGCGTGTGGTCGCTCTACGTGCCCAACGGCCGCGCCCTCGACGACCCGCACCTCGGCTACAAGCTGAGCTGGCTCGATGCCCTGGCCGGGGCCGGTCGAGCGTGGCTTGCCGACGACCCGGACGCGCAGATCGCCCTCCTCGGGGACTGGAACATCGCGCCGACCGACGCGGACGTGTGGAGCGTCGAGTACTACGAGGGACGGACACACACCTCCCCCGGCGAGCGCGCGGCGTTCCAGGCGGTCGTCGACGCGGGTTTCAGCGACGTCGTGCGGCCCCACACGAGCGAGCCCGGCACCTTCACCTACTGGGACTACACCCAGCTGCGCTTCCCGAAGCGACAGGGGATGCGGATCGACTTCGCCCTCTGCTCCCCCGCCCTGGCCCACCGCGTCGTCGGCGCTGCCATCGACCGCGAGGAGCGCAAGGGCAAGGGCGCGTCGGACCACGCGCCCGTCGTCTTCCAGGTCGGAGAGTGATGGAGCAGACCCGTCGCACCGTCGTCACCCCGGACGGCACGGTGCTCTCGGTCCACGTCCACAGCGAACGGGACATCCCGACCAGCGCGCCCACCCTCGTCCTCGCGCACGGCTGGACCCTCACGCACGAGAGCTGGGCTCCCGTCGTCGCCGCCCTCGCCGGGTCCGGACTGCGCATCGTCCTGTGGGACCAGCGCGGCCACGGCCGCTCCGCGATCGGCTTGCGCCGCAACCAGATCGACACGCTTTCGGTAGACCACCTCGGGCGCGACCTGCGCACGGTCGTCCGTTCGGTCGTCCCCACCGGCTCGCCCGTCGTGCTCGGCGGTCACGCGCTCGGCGGCCTCACGGTGATGTCGTATGCCGCGCAGTTCCCCGACGAGGTCAGCGCACGAGTGCGCGCCGTCCTCCTCGTCGCCACGGCGGCACACGGCATCGAGCTCGGTGACCGACGCGGTGAGGCGCGCTTCATGCGGCTGCTCGCCAAGGGGCTGCCCCTGCCGGCCCGGCCGGCCGCGCGCTACAAGGTGCAACGAGCCGCGCTCTTCGGCGACTCGCCCGAGGCCGAGCACGTCACCGCGGTGCGCGAGCAGGTGTCCTCGACCCGGACGACGACGTTCGGGGCGTTCCACGCCCCGATCGCCCGCGTCGACGTGCGCGGGGCGTTCGCCGCGCTGGGCCGGCTGCCCCTGTCGATCGTCGTCGGGCGACGAGACCGGCTGATCCCGACCGAGCGGTCCCGGGCCCTGTGGCTTGCGCTGCCCCACGCGACGTACACCGAGGTCCCCACCGCTGGCCACATGCTGACCTACGAGGCGACCGACGTCATCGCCGGTGAGCTGACCGGGCTGGCCGACCTCGCGCGCGCCTGACCCCGCCGCCGCCTGACCCCGCCGCCGCCTGACCCCGCAACACACCGAGCAGTCGCCAGCTCCTGCGGCTACAACCGCAGGGGTTGACCGCTCTTCGGTGTGTTGCGGGGTCAGAGGGCGACGAAGCGGGGCGCGTCGGCGTCCTCCGGCTGCTGCTCGCTCGCGCGGCCGGTGACTCCGAGCGTGAACGCCAGGGCCGCACCGGCCAGGGCGGCGATCGCGCCACCGAGGAAGACCGTCTGCACCTGCACGACGCCGGCCCCGATCAGGGCGTCGGTGTCGAGCTGGTTCGGCAGGCTGCGCACGGCCGCGAAGTAGCGATTGAGCCCGATCGAGGTGAGCAGCGCGAGGCCGACGACCATCCCGACCATCCGGGCCACGACGACGAGGGAGCTCGCGACGCCGTGGGCATGGGCCGGTGAGTCGGCGAGCGCCGCGTTGTTGACCGGCGCGAGGGCGAGACCCATGCCGAGACCGACGACGACGAGCACGACGGTGGAGGGCACGGTCCGGCCGACCGAGTCGAGGGTCCAGTGCGACATGACGAGCATCCCGCCACCGGCGAGGAGCAGTCCGACGCCGGCCACGGCACCATCCCCGAGCCGGCGCAGCGACCATCCACCGACGAGCGCCCCGACGGGCACGGCGAGCAGGAACCGGACCAGCACGAGCGCCGCCCCGGTCTCGTCGTAGGTGTCGGTGAGGCGCGCGAGGAGGGGGACGTCGACGACGACGGCCACGAGGGCCGCACCCACGAGCAGGCTCACGCCGAGTGCACGCAGCCCGCGGGCGCCCACGACGCCGCGCGGGATCAGCGGGTCGGCGGCACGGCGGTGCCACCAGGCGAGCGCCACGAGGGCGACCGCGCCGACCGGCAGCAGGCTGTAGCCGAGCGGGCCCACGACCTCCTTCTCGGGGTCGGACGACGCGAAGGTCAGCACGAGGCTGCCCAGGGCGACCGCGACGAGTCCGGCGCCCACGAGGTCGGCGCGCCGCAGCACGGCCCACCAGCGCGGGGCGGTGAGGACCGCGACGACGAGCAGCACGCCGAGTCCGACCACGCCGATCGGCGTCAGCACCCGCGACGACCCGGCGAAGGGGACGAACGGCGCCCCGAGCGCGACGTCGGTGACGAGTGAGTCAGGCGCCGCGAGCGCGAGACCGGTGATCCCGAGCCCGAGCACCGTGAGCGCACCGGCAACCGACGACACGGCCCGGCTGCGACGCGGACGCGCCGGCTCGGAGCCCGCCCCCGACGGGAGCCCGCGGGCCCCGAGGAGGTGGATGACGGCATACAGCACGAGCGCCGCGGCGACGTTGAGCCAGAAGATGGCGCGCCACCCCGACCACGCGAGCACGATCGCCCCGATGACCGGGCCGAGCACCGAACCGAGCTCCTGCACGGCGCCGACGACTCCGAGCGGCGTGCCGCGGCGGTGCGGCGGCCACAGGTCCGCGACGAGTGCGAGGGTCGCCGGCACGAGCCCGCCGCCACCGATGCCCTGGAGCACGCGCCCCGTGACGAGCACCGGCATCTCGACGGCGAGCGCCGTGACGGCCGAGCCCACGACGAAGACGAGCAGGCAGCCGAGCAGGATGCGGCGCCGGTCGAGCAGGTCCGAGAGCCGGCCGATCAGGGGCAGCACCGCGATGTAGCCGAGGAGGAAGCCCGAGATGATCGGCGTCGCCCGCTGGAGGGCGTCGATGCCGATGCCGACCCCGGCCATCATGTCGGTCAGCGCGAGGACGACGACGTAGGTGTCGGCGGCCGCGAGGGCGACGGCCGCGGACGCCGCCGAGAGCAGCGCGAGGCGGTGCGAGCCGGCGGTCGGCGCCGGACCGGCGGCCGTCTGGGCGGGAGACGTCACCGGCAGGTCAGGGCTTGGTGATCGTGACGGGCCGGCCGTACTGGTCGAGCGTCAGGGTGTACGTCGAACTCGTCCCGGCGCCGAAGAACGGCCCCGTGATGACGACCTGGCGCAGCTCCTGGCTGTCGGTGAGGCCGTAGGTCGCGGTGAAGGTGCCGTTGCTGTCACCGATGAGGAAGAGGTCGGTGACGGCCTTGCCGGGCACGCTGCCCTTGATCGTGGTGAGCACCTCGGCGCCCTGCCGCACCTTGTCGCCCGCGACCGGCGAGGTCGTCGCGGTCAGCAGGGTCGTCAGGCCCTTGTCGGGCGAAAAGAGCACGGCGGGGTCGGGCAGCCCGAACGTCTTCGGGTCGATCTTGTTGGTGCCCGGGATGAGCGGCAGCTTGGCGTAGACCTCACCGTCGAGCGAGGTGATCTCCGCGTCGGCCTGCACTCCCTTGAGCGTCACCTTGAAGGTGCCCTTGAACGCCGGCGGGTGCTTGCCCCAGCCGTCGGCCGACACGACGCCGCTCGCACCCTGCGGGACGTTGGCGCTCGCCAGCTTGAGGTGCACCGTCGGGGCGGCGTCGACCTTGGCCTTGGCAGCCGCGAGCTGCTGCGCCGGCGACTGCTGCGTCGCACCCGCGGCGCCTCCCTCGGGGTCGCTCGAACAGGACGCCACCGTGACGACGCACAGCACCGAGAGGGCGACGGCGGCGAGCTTTCGCGAGATGCGCATGGGGGTCAGGCTAACCGAGGAGCGCGCGCGCTCCGGTCGGCCGCGCTCGACCGTACCGAATCGGCCGAATCAGGCCGAATCGCGCCGCCACGTGCTCGGCAGGTCCGGTCATGTGGGTATGGCTAAGGTCGGGGACGATCTCGGCGGGACCATCCCGCCACCTGACGAAGGAGCACGAACCCATGGCCCTGCTCGGAGTGATCCTGATGCTGATCGGCGCTGGAGCCGGCGTCGTGACCTACCTCGCGACGCACGCCGCCGCCGGGACGGTCGCGGTCTCGGCCTTCGGATTCACGCGCAACGCGACTCCGTTCGAGCTCGTGCTCTACGGCGCCGTCGCGGTCCTGCTCTTCGCGCTCGGTTGGGCGCTCCTCTCCGCCGCGGCCCGCCGTCGGGCGCGACTGCGCCGCGAGGAGAAGGAGTCGGCACGGCTGACCGAGGCCGAGGAGAACGCCGAGGCCGCCCGCCGCGACCACGAGCACCGCTTGGAAGAGGCGGGCCTGCGCGACGAGGACCTGCGCCGCCGCGAGAGCGAGCTGGCTGCGCGGCACGAGGGGCTCGACACCCGCGAGGCCGAGCTCTCGCGGCGTGAGGCCGAGTGGCGTGAGCGCGAGGGTCCGTCGGTGGCCGACGTCGTGACGGGTCGCGCCGAGGGCAACGTCCACGAGGGCACCGCGTCGTGGTCCGACGAGCCCCGGTCGGCCGGCAGCGTCGAGCGCCCCGCCGAGACCCGCACGGGTCGCCGCGCCGACCACGTCGACCAGACCGACCAGACCGGCCAGACCGGCCAGACCGGCCAGACCGAGGCCGTGGACCCGGCCGACACCTCCAACCGCACCTCCACCGAGGAGCACGCCCAGCGCGACGGCGCGGTGTGAGGGACCACACCGCATACGTCTTCGACCTCGACGGCGTCGTCCGGGACTTCGCCCCGGGCGACGCCGATCCCGCGATCGAGGCGGCGCTGGGGCTGCCCGCCGGGCACGTCTCGGCGACGGCGTTCCGCAGCGAGCTGCTCCTGCCGACCATCACGGGTCGGCGCAGCTTCGACCAGTGGTATGCCGCCATCTGCGCCGCGCTCGAGGAGATCGTTCCCGAGCCGGCACTGGTGCGCGAGCACATGACGCGCTGGCGTGAGCACCGCGGATCGGTCATCGACGAGACCGTCGAGCGCCTCGAGACGCTCCGCTCGGGCGGTCACCGCACCTACGTCTTCACCAACGGCACGGACTACGTGCCGCAGGAGATGGAGCTGCTCGGGATCACCCGCCTGTTCGACGGGCTGCTCAACAGCGCCGACTTCGGCGTGGCCAAGCCCGATCCGCTGGCGTATGCCGCCGCGCACCGGGCGATCGAGGCGGACCTCGGTCACGCGGTGGCCAGGAGCGACGTCTGGTTCACGGACGACCGCGACGAGAACATCGCGGCCGCCCGTGAGTTCGGCTGGGAGGCAGAGGTCTTCAGCCGAGGGTGAGCATGTCTCCCTCGGCGTCGACCCCGACCCGGACCGTGGAGCCGTCGCGCACCTCGCCGGAGAGCAGTCCCCGGGCCAGCCGGTCGCCGATCTCGCGCTGGACGAGCCGGCGCAGCGGTCGGGCCCCGTAGGCGGGGTCGTAGCCCCGGGCTGCGAGCCACTGGCGTGCCTCGTCGGTGACCTCGAGGGAGATGCGGCGGTCGGAGAGCCGCTCGGCGAACGCCCGCACCTGGAGGTCGACGATGTGCGCGAGGTCGTCGCGGCTCAGGGCGTCGAAGACGACGACCTCGTCGAGCCGGTTGAGGAACTCGGGCTTGAACGACGAGCGGACCACGCCCATCACCGACTCACGCCTGGCCTCGGGGCCGAGCGTCGGGTCGGTGAGGAACTGCGACCCGAGGTTGGAGGTCAGCACGAGGATGACGTTGCGGAAATCGACCGTGCGACCCTGGCCGTCGGTGAGCCGGCCGTCGTCGAGGACCTGGAGCAGGATGTCGAACGTCTCGGGGTGGGCCTTCTCGACCTCGTCGAGCAGGATCACGGAGTAGGGCCGGCGGCGGACGGCCTCGGTGAGCTGACCGCCCTCCTCGTAGCCGACGTAGCCGGGAGGGGCGCCGATGAGGCGCGCGACCGAGTGCCGCTCGGAGTACTCCGACATGTCGATACGGACCATGGCCCGCTCGTCGTCGAAGAGGAAGTCCGCGAGGCTCTTGGCCAGCTCGGTCTTGCCGACCCCGGTCGGGCCGAGGAAGAGGAACGAGCCCGTCGGGCGGTCGGGGTCCGAGACCCCGGCCCGCGTGCGCCGCACCGCGTCGGAGACAGCACGCACGGCGTCGGTCTGGCCGATGAGGCGCGCACCGATGTGCTGCTCCATGTGCAGCAGCTTCTCGGACTCCCCCTCCATGAGCCGTCCGGCGGGGATGCCGGTCCAGGCGGAGATGACGTCGGCGATGTCGTCGGCGCCGACCTCCTCCTTGACCATGGGCTCCTCGTCGACGGACGTCGCCGCGGCCTCGCGCTCCTGGGCGGTCGCGAGCTGCTTCTCGAGCGCCGGGATGTCGCCGTAGGCGAGCTTGGACGCCCCGGCGAGGTCGCCCTCGCGCTGGAGCCGGTCGGCCTGCACCCTGAGGTCGTCGATCTTGGCCTTGATGTCACCGACGGCGTTGAGTCCGGCCTTCTCGGCCTCCCACCGGGCGTTCAGGGCGGCGAGCTCCTCGGAGCGGTCGGCGAGGTCCTTGCGCAGGCGTGCGAGACGCTCCTTGCTCGCCACGTCGCTCTCCTGCTCGAGGGCGAACTCCTCCATCTTGAGCCGGTCGACGGCGCGGCGCAGCTCGTCGATCTCGACGGGGCTCGAGTCGATCTCCATGCGCAGCCGCGAGGCGGCCTCGTCGATGAGGTCGATTGCCTTGTCGGGCAGCTGGCGCCCGCTGATGTAGCGGTCGGAGAGGGAGGCTGCGGCCACGAGCGCCGAGTCGGCGATCGTCACCTTGTGGTGCGCCTCGTAGCGCTCCTTCAGACCGCGCAGGATGGCGATGGTGTCCTCGACCGACGGCTCGCCGACGAAGACCTGCTGGAAGCGTCGCTCGAGCGCGGCGTCCTTCTCGATGTGCTTGCGGTACTCGTCGAGCGTCGTGGCGCCGACGAGGCGCAGCTCGCCGCGCGCGAGCATGGGCTTGAGCATGTTGCCGGCGTCCATCGCGCCCTCGCCGCCGGCCCCTGCGCCGACGACGGTGTGGATCTCGTCGATGAAGGTGACGATCTGCCCGTCGCTGCCCTTGATCTCCTCGAGCACGGCCTTGAGCCGCTCCTCGAACTCGCCGCGGTACTTCGCGCCGGCGACCATGGCCGCGAGGTCGAGGGAGTAGAGCGTCTTGTCGCGCAGGCTCTCGGGCACGTCGCCCTCGACGATGCGTTGGGCGAGTCCCTCGACGACGGCGGTCTTGCCGACACCCGGCTCGCCGATGAGGACGGGGTTGTTCTTCGTGCGCCGGCTGAGGACCTGGACGACCCGACGGATCTCGGCGTCGCGGCCGATGACGGGGTCGAGCCTGCCCTCGCGTGCCTGGGCGGTGAGGTCGTTGCCGTACTTCGCGAGTGCCTCGAAGGTGCCCTCGGGGTTCTCGGACGTGACGGGGCGCCCGCCGCGCAGCTCGGGGATGGCCTTCTCGATCGCGTCGGCGTCGAGGCCGAACTGCCCCGTGCGGGCGATGGCGAGCAGCAGGTGGTCGGTGGAGACGAACGAGTCGCCCATCGCGGTCATGTACTGCTGCGCCTGCTGGATGAGGCGCAGGCCCGTCGGGGAGAGCTGCGGCTGCTGGGTGCCGCCGGTGACCTGTGGCATCGCGGCCATGGCGCGCTCTGCCGCTGCCGTCGCGGCAGCGGCGCTCGAGCCGCCCGCGGTGAGCAGTGCCGGAGTCGTCGTGCCGCCCTGGGCTGCCAACGCGAGCAGCAGGTGAGCCGGCTCGATGTTCGGGTGGTGCTTACCCGTCGCCGTGGTCGCGGCCTGGGCAAAGGCCTCCTGAGCCTTGTTGGTCAGCTGTAGGTCCATGCGTGCTCCTGGTGCGGGGATGCGGTCACCGGGGTCAACCGGCGCTGACTTGAGTGTATTCCACTCAACTTCGTGCGTCCGGCGAAGGGCGCGTATGCCGTGTGGTGCGCGCCGTCCCGAGCGCTCGGGCCGCTCCACCTAGGCTCGCGGGCATGGACCGAACCAGTCTCGCCGACGAGCTGCGCGCCGCGCGCTTCCGCACGACCCGGTTCCGGACCGGCTACGACGAGGGGTCGGTCGACGACCTCATCGACCTGCTCGCCGGACAGCTGGTCGCCGACGTGGCCGACCACGAGATCGTCGCCACGGTGGAGGCGAGCCGCTTCCCGACGACCACCGCTCGGCGGGGCTACGAGACGGCCGACGTCGACGCGCTCCTCGCCCGCGTGACGAGCACGCTCGGAGGCACCACGACGACGCAGAGCAGGCACGGCAGCGCCGACACCGGCCAGAACGGCGACGCCAGCGGCACCCGCAGCACCAGCAGCCCCAGCAGCTCAGGAGCGGACCTGCCCTCTGCCCTGATCGAGCCGCCGCGGGGATTCCTGGCACGGCTCCTCGGACGCTGACGTCTGCTCAGTCCCGCGGGTCGGGGTCGTACCACCCGTCGTGCGCTGCGGCGAGCGCCTCGAAGCGGACGGCATACGCAGGGTCGGACGGGGTGCGCACGTAGACGGCCCACTCGTGGGCCTCGGAGTCGTCCTCGCCTGCGAGCGCCTCGCGGACGACTTTCACGTCGGGGAGGCCCTCGGCCTCCAGGTCGTCGGCGAGCGACTCGGCGAGCTCACGCTCGGGCAGCACGATGAGGTGCTCCCTCGAGTCGTCCGTGACGTCGTCCGCGGCGGGCGTGCTGTTCACGGTCCCCAGCGTAGGTGGGTCAGACGACCTCGTCGGGCTCCGCTCCCGTCTCGATGACCCGCCGCGCGACCTCGCGCAGCTTGACGTTGTGGTCCTGCGATGCGCGCCGCAGCACCTCGAAGGCCTCCTCCGACGTGATCCGGTGACGCTCGATGAGGATGCCCATCGCCTGACCGACGAGGCGGTGGCTCTCGACGGCTCGCTCGAGGTTCGCCTCGGTCTGCCTGACCTTGTCGACCGTGACGATGCGGTCGACCGACTGGGCGAGGCAGTGCAGGAGCAGCTCGGCGACGGTGTGCTCCGGGGCGCCTTCGCGCGGCGGCTTCGTGACGCCGACCCACACCCGGCACGTGGCGTGGCCGCCCGACGACTCGAGCAGCACCCCGGCGGCCTCCCGGGGCGGTGCGGACCCGTCCGCCGAGGCGGAGGCAGCCTCGGAGGGAGCAGCAACGCCGTCGACGTCGGCGGGCGAACCGAGGACGGTACGCGCGAGCGCGGACAGGGCCGACGGCGGGAGGACGCCCGAGGCACTGGCATGGAGGTCGTGCTGGGTCGTGCGGACCCGCAGCACCGCCTCACCGGCCAGCACCTCACCGATGGCGGCGGCAGCGACGGCGAGCACCTCCTCGAGGTCCTCCGACCGCACCAGGTGCCGGGCTGCGGCCCTCGTCCGGGCAGCTGCCGCACAGTCGTGTGCGTCGGTGGCTGCGGTGGCGGGGCGCAGGACGCTCACGGGGCCTCCAGGGTACGCGTGCGGAAGGCCCGCGTACTTGGAGGCAGCACAGTGTTGCATCCCGTCACGTCGCACGCAAAAGCGACACGACGCACGGCCGTCATCGGCCGATTGCCACGTGGCGCAAGGCCGCCCGGATGCGCCGGCGCACGGACGGGACGACCTCCGGCGCCCTGGGGGCTCCGGAGGTCGTGGCCCGGCGTGGGATTCCGGCCCTGTCCGGGCTCGGTTCGGGCTCGGTCCGGGCTCGGTTCGGGCCCGTTCAGGCCCGGTCGGGGTCCTGACCGCTCTCGACGACGCGCGCAGCGATCTCGCGCAGCTTGATGTTGCGGTTGAGCGACGCCTGCCGGAGCATCTCGAAGCTCTGCTTCGCGGTGATGCGGTGACGCTCGATGAGGACGCCGACGGCGTGCCCGATGAGCCGGTGGCTCTCGATGGCCTGCTCGAGCTGGTGCTCCTTCTCGGCGCGGGCGCGCTGGGCGACCACACGGTCGACCGCCTGGCCCAGCGACTGGGCGAGGAGGTCACCGACGATGAGCTCGTCGCTCGCCACGATCCGCGGCTCGTCGAACTGCACCCAGGTGCGGCAGTCGGAGTCGTGGGCCGTCGGCAGGAGCAGCAGGCCCTCGCGCTTGTCGCCGACGAGCACGTCGTGGCGATGGGGCGCGGACTCGAGCCCACGACGCACGCCCGGGTCGAGGTCGGTGACCGCGACCCGACCACGCGGGGACAGCAGCACCGGCTCGCCCTTCGTCGGCGAGACGCGCAGCGTCACCGTCCCGTCGAAGAGCACGGTGAACCCCGTGACGGCCGTGGCGAGCACCTGGTCGAGGTCCTCGGCGGTGGCGAGGTCGACGGCGATGCGCGCCGCGAGCTCGCGGCGCATCCGGGACTCACGCTCGCGGGTCTCGTCCCGGACGACGACGATGATGAACCCGTCGTACTCCGCGGTGCCGGGCACGCTCGCCGAGCGGACGTGGACCCAGGCCTCCCCGCCGCCGCGCCGGAGGATGCGGTAGCGGTCCTCCTCCACGGGCTGACCCGCCTGGAGCAGGTCCATGCGCCGCTCGTGCTCGCGCCGCTCGTCGGACGACTGCGACTCCGGGACCCACCACGGGTAGGGCGGCACGAGCGGTCCGTCGGCGAGCGACCAGCCGAACGTGCGGGTGAAGACGTCGTTGACCTGCACGACGAGCCCGTTGGCGTCGACGACGACGAACGGCTCCTGGATGGCCCCGAGGATGGCGCGCAGCCAGGATGCATCGCGCGACCGCGAGCGCGAGCGCACGAGGTTGGCCGCGAGCCTCGCGCGCAGCTCCTGCGGCTGGAACGGCTTGACGACGTAGTCGTCCGCACCCTCGAGCAGCCCGGTCGTGCTGGCCTCCACCCCCGCCCGGGCCGACAGCAGGACGACCGGCAGGTCCCTCAGCCCGGCGTCCGCACGGATCTCGCGCACGAGCGTCAGCCCGTCCATGCGCGGCATCATGACGTCGGCGAGCACGATCGAGGGACGCTGCGAGCGGAGGTGCTCGAGCGCCTCGACACCGTCGCGGACCGACACGACGTCGTAGTCGACGACGCAGTGACGGGCGATGTAGTCGCGCATGTCGTGGTTGTCCTCGACGACGAGGAGGGTGGGGCGCACTGTGCCCGCGAGCGCGGTCGGCGACATCGGGGACTGCGGGTCCGCCGGGACCCCGTGCTCCATGCGCGCCGCCACGTCCTCGCGAACGACCCAGCTGCTCGCCTCGTTGATGAAGGACTCGGCCGAGCGCGGGGTGATCGATGGTCGCAGGGCGGCGTGCGAGGCAGCATGACCCCAGGGGAAGGCGACCGTGAACGTGCTGCCCTCCCCGCGCTGCGACCGGACCGAGACGCGACCGCCGAGCAGGTCGACGAGCTGGCGCACGAGCGACAGACCGATGCCCGCGCCCTCGCGCGACCTGCGGTCGTCGCCGCGGTCGAGCTGACGGAACCGGTCGAAGACGAGGTCGATGTCCTTGGCTGCGATGCCGATGCCGGTATCGGTGACGGTGACGGAGTAGCCCTCGTCGTTGCCGGCGAGGTGCAGCGTGATGCGGCCGCGCGGCGTGAACTTGAGCGCGTTGCTGAGCAGGTTGAGCACGACCCGCTCGACCATGTCGACGTCGATGTATGCCGTGTGGTCGAGCTCGTCGCAGATGACCTCGAACTCGAGACCGGTGCGCTCGATGGCGGGCCGGAAGTTCGCGGCGATGCCGGTGACGAGCTCCTCGACGTCGGCCTCGACCCAGTGCGGCTCCACGGCGCCGGCCTCGACCCTGGTGAGGTCGAGGATGCGGTCGACGAGCCCGGTGAGGCGGTCGGTGTTGCGGCGGATCAGCTCGAACCGCTGACGCTGCTCGGGGTCGAGACCGTCGGCGGTGAGGGCGTCCTGGACGGGACCGGCGATGAGCGTGAGCGGCGTGCGCAGCTCGTGGCTGACGTTGGCGAAGAAGTCGGACTTGGCGACGTCGAGCTCGGCCAGCGCCTCCGCACGGTGACGCTCCTCCTGCAGGCGACGGAGGCCACTGAGGGCCATGGCGACGTGAGACGCGCACAGCTCGGCATAGACCTGCAGCTGGGCGTCCCACGGACGCCGGGGGTGCTCGGTCAGCACGAGATCGGCCGTGGGCTCGACCAGCCCCGGCTCGACGACGGGAATGACGTGCACGGTCCGGCCCTCGACGTCCGGGGAGTCTGGCGTGGGGACGCCGGGGGCTCTCCAGCGCAGGTCGCTCTCGAGGTGGTCGTGGCTGTCGGAACGCAGGACCTCGAGGGAGCGGCGGCGCACGTCCTCGGCGTCCTCGGCGTCGGCCAGCGCGGCGAACAGCCGGGACGCGACGTCGGCACGCCGCTCGGCGAGCACCTTCGCCGTTGTCTCGGTCGCGACGTTGAGCACGCCGACGACGGCACCGGTGTCGTCGTGGATCGCGCCGTAGGACCACGTGAAGTAGGCCTCCTCAAGGAAGCCGTGACGGTCGACGACGAGTGGCCCGTCCTCGACCCA
This sequence comes from Terrabacter ginsenosidimutans, assembly GCF_039539425.1. Lineage (NCBI taxonomy): Bacteria > Bacillati > Actinomycetota > Actinomycetes > Micrococcales > Intrasporangiaceae > Terrabacter > Terrabacter ginsenosidimutans. Next base: position 486,755 of record NZ_BAABDC010000001.1, read on the forward strand.
CGTCGCCGGGCCACCGCCTGTGACGCCGGCGAACATCGGGCCGATGACGTCCCAGACCTCGGGCCAGACGTCCTTGACCGGACGCCCCCACGCGCCGGGGTGCTTCTGCTCGCCGAGCAGGGTGCGGTACCCGTCGTTGTAGAGCATGACGAGGTCGGGGCCCCAGCAGACGAGCATGGGGAAGCGCGACGACAGGCAGACGTCGACCAGGTTGCGCAGGTTGGTGGGCCACGTCTCGACGGGGCCGAGCGGCGTCACCGACCAGTCGGTGCGACGGAACACCTCGTGCATGCCGCCCTGTCGTGGGGGCGCGTCGATGCCGAGCGGGTTGGACGTGGCGGCGCCTGCGACGTCGCCGTCCGGGTGGTGCGGGGTCACACGGTCTCCGGGACTGGGGTCAAGAAGCTGCCTCGGGGGCATTCATCAACGGCGCGCCCCGTTGCTTGAGGCCTGCACAGTCTGACACACGCCGGGTGCCGCGTGGAGTCCCGAAGCTACCGCTCGGGGCGCCACACGACGAGCGCCTGCGAGGACGGAGCGCGAGGTGGCCGCTGGCCCGGGCGGACAGCCACGACCTCGCCGCGCGGCCCCACGGCGAAGACCCTCGCGCCGACCGACAACGCCGCCTGTGCCGCGGCGAGCTCGGACGACAGCTCCTCGACCCTCGACCGCAACGCAGTCACGTGGTTCTCGAGGTCGAGGATGCGCTGGATGCCGGCGAGCGACACCCCCTCCTGAGAGAGTCGCTGGACCTCGCGCAGCAGCTCGACGTCGCGCGTGCTGTAGCGTCGCCCGCCCCCGCGGGTGCGGGACGGGGAGACGAGCCCGAGGCGGTCGTACTGCCGGAGGGTCTGCGCGTGCATCCCGGCGAGCTCCGCGGCGACGGAGATGACGAAGACGGGGGCGTCGTCGTCGTGCCCACCGGGGCGGGCGCTCTTGCGGGCCATGGTCGTCATCTCCTCTCGTCAGGCTCGGGCGCGCCGGAACAGCTCGGCACGCGGGTCGAGGCCGTCCTCCGCCGCTGCCATCTTCTCGACGGCCTCGCGGGCCTCGTCGGTCAGCCGCTGGGGCACGACCACCTGCACCTTGGCCAGGAGGTCGCCCACGTGGTCCCCGCGCTTGACGCCGCGACCCTTGAGCCGCAGGACCCGGCCACTCGGCGTGCCGGGGGCCACCTTGACCTTGACGGAGCCGCCGTCGAGCGTGGGCACGGCGACAGTGGCACCGAGCGCGGCCTCCGCGAACGTGACCGGCAGATCCACGGTGAGGTTGTCACCCTCGCGCCCGAAGACCGGGTGCTTGTCGACCGAGACCGTGAGGATGAGGTCACCGGCCGCGGCACCGGGGTCGCCCTGACGACCCTTGCCGCGCAGGCGGATCCGCTGGCCGTCCTTGACGCCCGGGGGGATGCGGGCGTTGATGCGACCGAGGTCTGGCGAGCTGAGCGAGACCGTGGATCCCTGGACGGCGTCGCGGAAGCCGATGTGCGTGCTGGCCTGGACGTCGGCGCCGGGACGGGGACCAGCGGTCGCGCCGTAGCCGCCGTAGCCGGCGCCGGGCGCCGCGCCACCGAACATCTGGCCGAGGATGTCCTCGAGGTTGGGCTGGGCCCCCGCGCCGCCGGTGTTGAACCGGACACGCTGCCCGCCCGGTCCCCCGGCACCTCCGAACGCGGAGAAGATGTCCTCGAATCCCGCGCCCGAACCCCCCGCGCCGCCGGCCGTGAAACGGGCCCCGCCGTGTGACATGGCGCGGATGGCGTCGTACTCGCGACGCTTCTCGGGGTCGCTGAGGACGGAGTACGCCTCCCCGATCTCCTTGAAGCGCTCCTCCGCCTTGGTGTCGCCGACGTTGTGGTCGGGGTGCATCGTGCGGGCGACCTTGCGGTACGTCTTCTTGATCGTCGCGGCGTCGGCGTCCTGGGGCACGCCGAGGATCGCGTAGAAGTCCTTCTCGAACCAGTCCTGACTAGCCATGGCGCACCTCCTCCTTCACGGGAACCCTGTCGCTGCTCCCATCATCGGGTATGCCGCCGGGCTGCGTGCGCAGCCCGGCGGCGGACGTCTCAGGCAGGGTCGGCAACCGACACCCGCGCGGCGCGAACGAGCCGGTCACCGATGCGGTAGCCGGGCTGCAGCACCTGGACGACGGTGGTGCCCGTCGCCCCTTCGGGAAGCTCCGCCTCCACGTGCATGAGGGCCTCGTGGACGTTGGGGTCGAACTCCTGGCCGGCCTCGCCCAGCCGCTCGACGCCGAACCGGCCGAGCGTGGACTCGAGCTTGTCCGCGATGGCCGCAAAGGGACCACCTGCGAGATCGCCGGCCTGGCGCGCCATGTGGATGTCATCGAGCACGGGCAGGAGCGACTCGACGACGCTGCCGACCGCGGTGTGGCGGATGACGTCGCGGTCACGGTCGACGCGCTTCTTGTAGTTGACGTACTCGGCCTGCAGTCGCTGCAGGTCCGCGAGCAGAGTCGCGGCCATCGTGTCCTCCTCGGCGAGGGCGAGCCCCTCGGCCTCCTCCACATCCGCAGCCTCGTCCGACGGGACTGACCGTCCGGACTTCACGGACTCGCCTGCGGCGTGGTCGAACTCGTCCTCACCGCCCGGTTCGGACGAGGCGCCCGGCCCACCCTCGTAGTAGGTGTGGTGGCGCTCGCCGTGGGCCGGGTCGCCCGAGCCGGCCCGGGGCGGGGTGCCGGCGGCGTCGCCGCCGGCACCCGTCGCGCCCGTCGCGCCCGTCGCGGTCACGTCGGGCTGGTCGCCGGACGTGCCGTGGTTCGGGGAGTCGGTCACTTGGCGTCCTTGACCTCGTCGTCGTCGACGACCTCGGCATCGACGACGTCCTCGTCGGCCGCGTGGGACGACCCGGCGGACTCACCCGCGGGCGCACCGTCCTGGCTGCCGTCCGAGCCGGCGGCGTTGGCCGAGGCCTGCTCGGAGGCGTAGACGGCCTGACCCATGGCCTGGGACTTCGTGTTGAGGTCCTCGACCTTGGCCTTGATGTCGTCGGCGCTGGCCTCGGACCCTTCGGCGATGGCGGCCTTGAGGTCGGCGAGCGACTCCTCGACCGGCGTCTTCACGTCGGCCGGGACCTTGTCGCCGGACTCCTTGAGGAAGGTTTCGGTGGAGAAGACGAGCTGCTCCGCCTGGTTCTTGACCTCGGCCTCCTCGCGACGCTTGTGGTCCTCCTCGGCGTGCGCCTCGGCGTCCTTGACCATGCGGTCGATCTCCTCCTTGGACAGGGCCGACCCACCGGTGATCGTCATCTTCTGCTCCTTGCCGGTGCCCTGGTCCTTGGCGGAGACGTTGACGATGCCGTTGGCGTCGATGTCGAAGGTGACCTCGATCTTCGGCACGCCGCGCGGGGCCGGAGCGATACCGGTCAGCTCGAAGGTGCCGAGCGACTTGTTGTGCTGGGCGATCTCGCGCTCACCCTGGAAGACCTGGATGAGGACCGACGGCTGGTTGTCGTCGGCGGTGCTGAAGATCTCCGAGCGCTTCGTCGGGATCGCGGTGTTGCGCTCGATGAGCTTGGTGAAGAGGCCACCCTTGGTCTCGATGCCGAGCGAGAGCGGCGTGACGTCGATGAGCAGGACGTCCTTGCGCTCACCCTTGAGGACACCGGCCTGCAGGCTCGCGCCCATGGCGACGACCTCGTCGGGGTTGACGCCCTTGTTGGGCTCCTTGCCGCCGGTCATCTCCTTGACGAGGTTGCTGACGGCGGGCATGCGGGTGGAGCCACCGACGAGCACGACGTGGTCGATGTCGGCGACCTTGATGCCGGCGTCCTCGATGACCTTGTGGAAGGGCGCCTTGGTGCGGTCGAGCAGCGACTTGGTCATCTGCTCGAACTGCGCGCGGCTCAGGTTCTCGTCGAGGTGGATCGGGCCCTCGGGAGTCATCGAGATGTACTGCGCGGAGATGTTGGTGCTGGTCGCGGTGGAGAGCTCCTTCTTGGCGCGCTCGGCCTCGTCCCGCAGGCGCTGCATCGCGATCTTGTCCTTGGACAGGTCCTGGCCCGTCTTGTTCTTCACCTGGGTGATGAGGTGCTGGACGATGACGTCGTCCCAGTCGTCACCACCGAGGTGGTTGTCACCGTTGGTGGCGCGCACCTGGATCGTCGCGAAACCGTCCTCGGCGTCCTTGCCGACCTCGAGGAGGGACACGTCGAACGTGCCGCCGCCGAGGTCGAAGACGAGGATGAGCTCGTCCTCCTTGCCCTTGTCGAGGCCGTAGGCGAGCGCGGCCGCGGTGGGCTCGTTGACGATGCGCAGCACGTTGAGGCCCGCGATCTCACCGGCCTCCTTGGTGGCCTGGCGCTCGGCGTCGTCGAAGTAGGCGGGGACGGTGATGACGGCGTCGGTCACGGTCTCACCGAGGTAGGACTCGGCGTCGCGCTTGAGCTTCTGCAGGATGCGGGCGCTGATCTCCTGCGCGTTGTAGGTCTTGCCGTCGATCTCGGCCGACTTCCAGCTCGTGCCCATGTGGCGCTTGACCGAGCGGATCGTCCGGTCGACGTTGGTGACGGCCTGTCGCTTGGCGACCTCGCCGACGAGCACCTCGCCGCTCTTGGAGAACGCGACGACGGACGGCGTCGTGCGCCCGCCCTCGGCGTTCGCGATGATGCTCGGCTCGCCGCCCTCGAGGACGGAGACGGCCGAGTTGGTGGTACCGAGGTCAATTCCGACCGCACGTGCCATGGGTGACTCCTTGGATGCTGATGCTGATGGTCTGGTGAACAGGTCCTCGCTCAATCTGCTCCGACCCGGCCGTGATTGTCAAAACCGGACTCGCAAATCTTGCGTTCACTGGACTCAACTTCGGGGATGGAGCGATTGTTCCCGAGCGAGACGTCAGCACGACGCCGGCAGCGCATCCTGGAGCGCACCCGAGCTGCGGTAGTCGAGCCGGATCTGGGCGCTCTTCGGCACGGCGATGGCGCGCCCCGTACGGCGGTCCCATCCGGTCGGCAGGAAGATGTACTGCCCGTTGGAGTTGAGCAGGAGCACCAGCCCCGAGTAGCGGTAGCGATAGGCGCCCGACTCGTCGGTGCAGCGCAGCGTCCGGACCCCGGGAGCCGTGATCCCCAGCGCCTTGTCGCTGTAGAGGACGACCTGCGGGCGCTCGCCCAGGGAGCGGGCGAGCGCCGCGGCGCGCCCACGGCCCACGGACGCCGAGTAGTCGCCGGTTGCCCAGAAGAGCGACATGGCCATGACGAGGGTGAGGGCCGTGAGCTCCGCGACCCGGGCCCCGCGTGAGTAGCTGAGGCGGCCCGCACGGACGGTGTGTCCGGCCACGCTGAGGAGCGTGACCCCCAGCACGAGACACAGCGGGGCGACGGCCAGCCTGTCGACGAGGACTCCCCGGCCGAAGAGGCCGAGCACGCCGTTGATCGCGAGCACGGCCCCGACCACGGCGGCGACGGGCGCCGCCCAGGCGGCACGCAGCACCGCGCCCGGGTCGGAGCGGCGCACCAGGTTGAGCACCCACGTCATCACGAGGACGAGCAGCGCGATGACCACCCCCGGCACGAAGAGCCCGTCCTGGGTCGTCAGGAGGTAGTCGGTGCTCGAGAAACCGAGCGACGTCGGGTCGATGCCGAACCAGCCGAACAGGGCGGTGGTGTGCGACCAGCCGAAGAAGACGAGCAGCGCCGTGACGAGCGTCGCCGGTGCGACCACCTGGCCGAGCACCTTCAGGACCGGGGGCAGCTCGTGCAGGACGCTGGGCGGGGTTGCCGCCGGCGTGGACCGGCTGTCCGCCGGCTGGCTCGCGTCGCCCTCGCTCGACTCACCCTGACGAGCCATCGGACTGTCCGCTGCTCGGCACACCGGTGTCCGTCCCGCCGGTCGTCCCGGAGCCCGGGGCGTCGGTGGTTGTGGTCGTCCCGGAGCTCGGGACGTCTGTCGACGGCCCGGTGTCCGGCGTCGTGCCGTCCGTCGACGAGCCCGACCCGTCGAGCCCGTTGGCCCGGTCGCAGTCCTCCTGGGACTCGGTGAGCACCCGGACCGTCGACCCGCGCGGCGCCCGCGTGGCGGGGTCGTAGCCGGCGAAGCAGGGGCCCTCGCCGTACACGAGCTTCACGCAGAGGTCGTGACCGCCGCACGCCGTGATGAACAGGTCCGGGATGCCTGCGCGGATCTCGTCCATGGTCACGTGCTTGTCCGGGATCGACGGGACGTCGATCGGCGAACCTGCCGCCTCGTTGCCCCCGTCTGCCCCGTTGCCGCCGCCTCCGCTGCTGCTGCCGCCTCCGCTGCTGTTTCCACCGCTGCTGTTGCCGCCACTGTTGTTGCCGCCACTGTTGGCGCCGTTGCTGCTGCCTCCGCCGCCGCTGGTTCCGGCGCTGGCGGAGCCGGCCGAGTCAGTGGGGCTGGTCGAGGGTTGCGTGGCCGACTCGGTGGGCACGACGGACTCGGTGGGCACGACGGACCCGGTGGCCCCGTTCTCGGTCGCACCGGCAGGCGTCTGCGCCCGGGTGCACCCGGTGACGAGGACGAGGGTGCAAGCGGCGATCGCGAGCCCCTGTCCAGCGCGCGTGATGCCGATGAGTTGGCGTGACATGGTCGCCTCCCGCGGGAGTCCTGCTGAACTGCTTTGTCAGAGTGATTCGTGAAGGTGCTGATACGGCTGCGGCATCTCGTCATCGTCGAGGTCCACCGTGGCAGGTCCGCGGGGCCGGCACCGCCGGGGCGGCGGCGCCCGTCCGGCGTCAGGCGGACGAGGCCTGCGCGGCGGCGAGGGAGTCGCCGCGCCAGCGCGGCGGACCGAGCAGGATGGGGCGCTCCTGCACCCACGCGTGGTCGTCGGCCCCGATCTCGGCGTCGATGAGTGCCTCGAGCTTGGCCGACAACGACTCGACGAGCCCGAGGTGGTCGGGGTCGGAGGCGAGGTTCTTCGTCTCGCCGGGATCGCTCTCACGGTCGTAGAGCACGACGTCGTTGTCCCGCACCAGGTCCTCGACCCCGCGCGGTCGGTTCGGCTCGAGCGGAGAGAAGTAGCGTCCGAAGGTGTAGCGCTCGTCGGTCCAGCCGCGGAGGAAGCCGCGCTTGCGCCAGTCCGGCCGCAGCTCGCCCGACTGGACGCGAGCCGGTGCATCCCGGCTGCCGAAGGCCCGCCAGAAGTCGGCGTCCAGGGTGAGCACCGACTCCACGGCGGTGAGCACGCCCTCGCGGACCCGCGCCTCGGGGTCCAGGACGACGGGTGCCAGCGATCGGCCGTGCAGCCCCTCGAACTCCGACCGCAGCCGCGCCGGGTCCACACCGGCCAGCTCCAGGACGGTGGGCGCCAGGTCGACCGCGGAGCCCAGGGTGTGGCTGATCCCCCCGCCGGCGACGTCGGGGTGGACGACGACGAGGGGCACGTGGAAGTTCTCGTCGTAGACGAGGTTCCCCTTCTGGCGAAGCCCGTGTGACCCGGCCATCTCTCCGTGGTCCGAGGTGAACACCACGACCGTGCGGTCGGCCTGACCGGACGCGGCGAGGGCGTCGAGCACGAGCGCGACGCTGCGGTCCACGTCCCGGATGCAGTTGAGGTAGAAGTTGATCCCGAGCCGCCACTGCTCCGGCGAGGTGATGTCGCCGAACATCGCGCTCGCCAGGCCCGCGTACTCGCGCACCGCCTGGGGCGCGCTCGACAGGTCGTCGCCGGCCGTCGCCGGGAGCTCGAGCTCCCACACCTTGTTGTAGATGGGCGTGTCGGCCGGGGGCCGGACCTTCACCGCTTCGGCGAGGTTCGGTGGGGGTGCGATCGAGCGCCGGCTGCCGTAGTCGTAGCTCATGACGTCGTGGGGGTTGACGAAGTTGACGGCCATGAACCAGGGCTGGGTCTGCGCGACCACCGGGGCGCGGTCGCGGAGCCACTTGACCGCCTGACCGGCGATGACGGGGTCGATCTTGAGGCCGGCCCAGGCGCCGCCGTCGATGTCACCCCAGTCGTTGAACTCCGCGAAGCCGTAGGGCTCGAGCTCGTCCACGGTCGAGGTCTGCTTCGTCGGCGACAGGTACGCGTTCGAGAGGTGCCACTTGCCCTGGTAGGACGTGTAGTAGCCGGCCGCCCGCATCATGGTGCCCAGGGTCCCGAGGGCGGGGTCGAGAGGCCGGATGTAGGGCATGTTGTCGTTGTCGTAGATCTGGGTGATCGGCACGTGCCGGCCGGTGTACATCACCGAACGCGAGGAGCTGCACATCGCCGAGGCGACGTAGTAGCGGTCGAAGGTCGTGCCCCGCTCGGCCAGCCAGTCCCGCGCGGGAAGGCTGAAGCCCTCAGGTGTCGGCAACGACCAGCGCTGCTCGTCGGTGGTGATGAGCAGGACGTTGGGACGGCCCGCAGGACCTCCCAGTCGGGGGGTGGACTCGGACATGAGGACTCCTTCGGGGCACGGAGAGGAGGGGCGTCTTCGCGAGTCCGAGGCGGTGGCCCCGGCCCGTCAGATCTCGGCGAGTCCGCCTCCGGCAGCAGTCGACTCCTGCTTGTGGCGGCTCCGACACCGCGGCCATGGTTCCGACGATAGCGCCGACTCCGACGGTCGGGTCGGGACTGGAGGAAGCGCCGGAAACGTTCGCTTGGAGCCTTTCGCCCCGCGCTGCCCGACCCGTCCCGGGAGCCCGACCCACACAGGGAGGCTGCGTAGCGTCGGGTCACGGCGACACACTCGGAGGTGCGTGGTGGGACGACTCTCGGACAGCGCCGCAGTGGCTCTGCTGTCGCTCGGACTGGTCACGATCTCCGGCTGCTCGGCCGCGACCAGCGGGAGCGTCGACGGGAGCGCCGCCCCCGGATCGAGCCGGGCGACAACGACATCCGCGACGTCGGCGACGTCGGCGACCGCGTCGGCACCTTCAGCCCGCACGTCCAGCGCCGCACCGTCGGCGACCTCCCCCGCGGCCGGAGCCACCCGGACCCGGGCCACCCCCTCCACCGCCCCGTCCCGGGCTGCGGCCAAGGGGTCCGTGCGGGTCCTCGCGACGTCGGCCACAGGTATCGACGTGCCGTGGGGGCTCGCCCTCCTGCCCGACGGCGCCGTGCTCGTGACGGCGAGGGACGACTTCCGGGTCTTCCGCCTCGACGTGTCCGCCGGCCGGCTGACACCGGTGGGCACGGTGCCGGGCGTGGTGAGCAACGTCGGCCAGCAGGGAGAGGCCGGGCTGCTCGGCGTCGCCGTGTCACCGACGTTCACGCGCGACAGGCTCGTCTTCGTGTACTACTCGACGTCGGCCGACAACCGCATCGCCGCGGTGACGTACGACAGCAGCCGGCCGGCCGGACGCCAGCTCGGCAGGCCCAGCGTGATCGTCAAGGGCATCCCCCACAACGTGCACCACGACGGGGGCCGTCTCGCCTTCGGTCCGGACGGCTACCTCTACGCGACCACGGGCGAGGCGCAACAACCCGCGCTCGCCCAGGACAAGAGCTCCCTCGGCGGCAAGATCCTGCGGATGACGGCCACCGGCCGCCCGGCTCCCGGCAACCCCTTCGGGACGCTGGTGTGGTCCTACGGCCACCGCAACGTCCAGGGCATCGCGTGGGACGCCGCGGGGCGCCTCTGGGCGTCCGAGTTCGGCGACCACAGCGAGGACGAGCTGAACCTCATCCGCCCCGGCCACAACTACGGGTGGCCCCAGACCGAGGGTCGCACCAACGTGCCCGGCATCACCGGACCCGTCGCCCAGTGGGGGCCGCCCGAGGACTCCCCGAGCGGCATCGCGATCGCTCGGGGCGCGGTCTGGATGGCGGCGCTGCGTGGACAGCGCCTCTGGCGCATCCCCCTCGACGGCAGCGCCACGGCGGCGCCACCCCAGGACTTCCTGGTCGGGCGCTACGGGCGACTGCGCAGCGTGCTCGCGGTCGGGCCGGACACCCTGCTGGTGACCACGAGCAACCGCGACGGCCGCCAGAGCCCTGGCCCCGGGGACGACCGGATCCTGCTCCTGCGGGTCAGCTGACCGGCCCCGGCGAGGGGCTGCCCACACGTCCGGCCGCTTCGGTCCGCGGGGAGCCGGCCGGTCCGGGCAGGCGCACGCTGGCCACCGTGGTCAGCACCGGGTGGGCGTCGTCACCGCCGCGGATCTCCCCGCCACGCCAGACGATGGAGAGATCGCGTCCCTGGACCGTCAGCTCGGCGAGGCAGTTGTCGAACCACGGTCCGTCGGTGACCACCCACGGGTAGGCCGGTTCGGGTACGTGCTTCGAGTGTCGGGTGACGAACCTCATGGGCCGCACCAGCCCCCGGGCGAAGGCCGACATCATGACGCGGACCATCCGCGGCATCGGGTTGCGGATCGGCGAGCAGACCGCCTGCACGATGCGCGAGCTCGCGCCGTACCGGGTCCTCGCGTCCACGACCTCGGCGACGTAGGAGTTGTGGACGTCACCGGACAGGAAGACGATGCTCGCCGGGGCCCGGCCGCGCTCCCCCCGCGCCACCTCCATGACCATCTCGAAGACCTCGACGAAACCGTCGTTGAACGCCGCCCAGTGCTCGAGGTCGATCGACTGACGGGCCTTCTCGGCCCCGGCGGCCACGAGACGCCCGCGCGTGCCCATGGCGAGCGCCTCGTCGATGGCCTCGAGGTCGTGCAGCCCCGGGGGCAGCAGGAACGGCAGCGACGTGCCGATGAGCAGGTGCTCGACGTCGCCGGTGAGCTGCTGGTCGAGCCAGTGCATCTCGTCGGGGTCGAGCATCGAGCGGTGCTGCGGCTGGAGCACCCGGGCGGCTCGCGAGTCGACGACGACGAGGCGGCTGTCGCCGAGGTCGCGGCGGTAGCTCCAGCGGTAGACCTCGGGGTGACGGTCGGCCCGGCGCGCCAGGTCGAAGACCGCCTCGGTCAGGTCCAGCTCGTCGCCGCCGCTCGCGTGCTGCCCGTCGAGGACGCGGGCATAGACCTCGTCCTCGGCGAGCTGCGACGGGGAGAGGTTGCCGATGTGCTGGTAGACCCAGTAGGAGGAGAGGCCCCCCATCAGGCGCTCGTGCCACCACGGAGTGCGGTTGATCTCCTCGTGCCACGTCCACGAGGTGTTCCAGTCGTCGCGGATGTCGTGGTCGTCGAAGATCATGCAGCTCGGCACGGTGGACAGCAGCCAGCGGTTGGCCTCGTCACCCCACGCCAACTGGTAGAGGTGCGCGTACTCCTCGTAGTCCTTGATCTCCTCCCCCGGCGGCTCGTCGAGGTCCCGGCGTGCCGCGATGAACTCGCGCATCGCCTCGGACGTCTCGTCGGCGTAGACCTGGTCGCCGAGGAAGGCCACGAGGTCGGGCCACTCCTCCTCGCCGCGGGCGAGCGCGAGCGCGAGCGTCCGCAGGGCGTCGACACCGTTGGTCTCGTGACCCTTCCGGTCGTGCGGCACCGAGGTGCGGCACGAGCCGAAGAGCAGCCGGGTGGGCCGCGCGCGGTCGATGGTGCGGATCCGCGGCGGCGGGTACGCAGCGTCCGGCTCGGGCCACACGGGCGTCCCGTCGATGCTCACGGCATACTCCCAGGACCCGCCGGACTCGAGGCCGTCGACGACGACGAGGGCGTAGTGGTGGCCCTTGACGACGAAGGTCGGGGCGGTCCAGTCGCGACCGTCGACGTGGACGGTCACGACACCCGACACGGACGTCTCGACCCACACCGTGGCGTCGGTCTCGCCGATGTAGCGCAACATCGGGCCGAGCACGAGTGGGGCGATGGCGTCGGGCGCGGAGTCCTGCGTCGGGTCCGGGGCGGCATCGGATTCGCTCATGCCACAGGCTTACTCCACGTGGGCGGCACCGGGGGACGAAAGACCTGTGACGGATCTGTGGAGGTCCCCGGGTGGGCGGTCCTGGTGCTCACCGGGCGAGGTGCTCGTCGAAGAAGGCGAGCATGCGCCCCCACGCGTCGGCCGCGACCTCCGCGTTGTACTTCGAGGGCGAGGTGTCGTTGAAGAAGGCGTGCCCCACGCCGTGGTAGACGCGTGCCGAGAAGTCGACCCCGGCCTGGCCCATGCGCGACTCGAGCTCGGGGACGCCGTCGGTGATGCCGTGGTCGTCCTCGCCGTAGAACGCGAGGACCGGACAGCCGATCGTCGCGGGGTCGGCGTTCTCGGGGAAGTGGCCGTAGAACGGCACCGCAGCGCGCACCCGGTCGTCGGCGGCCGCGAGGGCGAACGCATACGTCCCTCCGAAGCAGAAGCCGACGACGCCCACCCGGCCGTCGACACCGGGCTCACCGGCGAGGGCGTCGACGACGGCTCGCAGGGCCGGGACCGCCCAGGCGGCGAACTCCGGCTGGCGCGCGGGGGTCGTCGCCGCGCGCATCTGCGGCTGCGCGGCGAGGCGGTCCTCCTCGGACGCGCTGAACATCAGCTCGAAGAGGCGAGCCCCGACCTCGGGCGTCAGACCGACGTGGCCGAGCAGGTCGGGCGCGACGGCGACGTAGCCCTGGGCGGCGACGCGGTCGGTGACGTCCTTGATGTGATCGGCCAGGCCCCAGATCTCCTGGATGACGACGACCGCGCCGCGCGGCTCGCCGGTCGGGTCCGCGCGGTACGCGGTGAGGTCGTGCTCGGGGAAGTCGATCATCGTGCCCATGCCACATTCCTACCCCCTCCGGCTGGGCCCCCGACGATGTGAGGATGGGCCCATGAGTCGCCGACCCTCGACGCCCGCGCCCGGTCGACGCGCTGTCGAGCTCCCGTATGCCGTCCGCCGTGCCCTCGCCCACGTGCGCGCGCTCTCGAGCGGCCGACCTCTCGACCCGACGCTGCGCGTCACGCTGAACTTCCATCCAGACCGGCTCGTGCGCGGCGAGCCGATCCTCGCCGCCATCGCGCGCGACGGCGTCTACCGGTCCCAGTTCGAGACCGGGACGAGCAACGGCGGACTGACCGCCCACCCGGGCGGTGACCGGTGGCGCTGGGAGAGCCGGATGTTCGGGGGCGCCTACGACGACGCGGAGCCGGCGCTGCGACCGAAGTACGGCGGACTCGACCTGCACCGGCGTCCCTACGGTGCTGCGCCCCGCTTCGGGTCGGCCCACGTGCGCCTGGCCGCGCACACCCTCGAGCGCACGACGTTCTGCTTCCCCGACAGCGTCTTCGAGCCCGAGCACTTCGGCAGCTCAGAGGCCTTCGGCCTCGAGGAGGTCGCCACCGGTGCTGACCACGACCTGCTCGACGACTACGTCGAGGCGCACGTGCACGGGGTGGTCCACCTGGCCGAAGACGCTGAGGCGCTGGTGCTCGACCCCGGCTACCGCGGCACCGACGTGGACGAGCACGCGTCCGCGCTCGGGGTGCCCGTCGAGTGGCACCCGGGCTACCGCCTCGACGTCGCGACGCTGCGAGCCCACCCCGACTACCGCGGCCCTGAGTTCGTCGCTCTCGGTGAGTCGCTCGCCGTCGACGGCGTGCTCACCCCGCAGATCGTCGGCGCGGCGGCCCGCGAGGGACGGCACGACGAGCAGTCCCTCAAACGCGTGTGGCACTACCTCGCGCGGTTCGGGTCGACCGTCAGGGGGTGACCACCGTCGTGACGACGGTGGTGACCGACGGTCGCGCCGGCGTCGAGGAGAATCCGAACCGGCACGGCGGGTCGACCGGGGCCAGCGTGCCGAGAGACTCACCGTCGAAGACGCCCTCCAGGGCCGTCACGGCGTGCAGGTCCGTGGCTCCGTAGTACTCACGCCGGCCCGCGAGCGCCGTGCCGCGAGTTCGCACGCCACGCAGGGCGACTCGTGCCACGGTGTCGACCGCGGTCGCCCAGGCGGGACTCGACGCGACGCGCACGGGGACGGCGCGCAGGACCCGACCGAGCGGCAGGCGCCCACCGACCGTGAGGTCGAGCGACAAGGACGGCGACTCGACGTGCCAACGGGACCGGCCCGAGGTCACCGCGATCGGCTCGAGGCGCACCTCGTCGAAGACGTAGGTCGCCTCGATGAAGGCCGCCACCTCGGGACTCGGCGCGACGAGCACCCGGTGCCCGCCCGTCGTCTCGACCATGGCGTCGCCGAACGACCCGAGCGGCGTGCGCTGCCAGGACCCGACGACGACCCGGACGCCGGAGGTGGAGCCGACTCCGGCGATCTGTCCGTGGAAACGCTGTGCTGGCACGCCCTGAGAGTAGGTCAGCGCCGGTCAGGCGACCCGGTTGACCGTCTCCTCGATGCCGGCGACGAGCTTGCTGTAGTCGTCGGTGGGCGAGCCGCCGAGCACCGACCCCCAGGCGGGGACCAGCTCGGGACCGTAACGGTGCCCGTAGCCGTCGGGCGGGTCGTGGCCCACCGCCATGTCGGTGGTCAGCTGCCAGAACGTCACGAACGGGATCCACGTGACGTCGGGGTTGACGTCGGGGCCGCGCGGCTCGCGCAGCCAGTCCGGCTCGGCGCCGAGCAGGGCCGGGTTCCACCACACGACGGGATCGGACGCGTGCTGGGCGTAGACGAAGCGCGGGAAGTCCCACGCGCCGTAGTCGCGGCCGTACGAGTCGTGGGTCAGCTGGTCGCCGTTCGCGGCGAAGCGGATGTGCAGGCCTGCGTCGACGACCGGCACGATCTCGGGCGACCCCTCGTTGCGCCGAGCGGTCAGCGACTGCCAGATGTCGGTGAAGCTCGGCGTGCCCACCCACACGCCACCCTGGGCGCGGGCCAGCATGTCGTCCGCGCTCGCGAAGGCCGCCTGACCGCCGTAGGAGCCCAGCGACTCCCCACCGACGACGAGCTGCGGACGGTCGTCGGCCGGCAGCGTGCGCCACACGGCATACACCTTGTCGAAGAGCGCCTTGCCCGCCTCGCGCGGGGTGTCGCGGTCGGTCATCATCGACATCGCGCTCGGCAGGTAGGAGTACTGCATCGCGGCGATCGCGCTGTCACCGTTGCTGAGGTACTCGACGGACTGCGCCGACCAGTCGTCGACCCAGCCGGTGCCCGTCGTCGTGAAGACGGCGAGGACCCGGCGGTGGAACGCGTTGGTGCGCTTGAGCTCCGCGACGACCGCGTCGGCGACGTCGGCGATCGTGCGGTCGGCGGTGCGGCCGGCGTAGACCCGGATCGGCTCGATGGCGCCGCGGTCGGTGGCCGCCGTGATCTGCGCGGGCGTCGGCGCGCTCGTGACGAACATCTGGCCCTGGTAGCCGAGGCTGTCCCAGGACTCGAGCGACCCGGGACCACCCGAGCGCAGGGGTGACGTCGGCGCAGCGCGGCCTGTCGGCGCGGTGTTGACCTGGGCGGCGACCCCGGCGAAGGCCTGCATGCCGCGGTGGAAGAGCACGCTGTCGGTGACCCAGGCCGTCGTCAGCGCGACGACGAGGACGGCGATGACGGTCGCGATCGTCTTGGGCAGGACGTGGCCCGCGGCCTGGGCCAGCTGGTGCGTCGCACCGCGCAGGCCGCGTGCGACCGCGAGGAAGAGGACCGCGACGAGGGCCGCGAGCACGAGCGCCAGCGCCCAGTCGAGGGGGTCGAGCGGAGCCAGCTGGACGAACGCCGCCGTGCGTGCCTGCGCACGAACGTTGGCCACGGTCAGGCCGAGGACGGCGACCGCGCCGAAGACCGGCGCCGCGACGAGGAGCCAGTGCCGGGCTTCGCCGCTCACCGCGACGCGCAGGTCGATGAGCCGGGAGACCTGCCGCACGACCCAGGCGACGAACACCCCGAGCGCGTAGCCGACGACCGCGCAGAGCCCGCTGATGAGCCCCTGGTAGTACCACGTGCGCGGCAGCAGGCTCGGCGCCATCGAGGTGAGGAAGTAGGCGGCGCCGAAGAACAGCCCGGTGCGCGACAGGTGCCACCACGCGCGACCCGCACCGTGGTGGCTGCGATGGTCGGACGCGTCGGACATGCTCTCAACAGTAGGTCGCCGCCCCGCCGCCCCGCTTCCGGATAACCCCTTACGGGACCTCCCTGACCGACGCGGGGCACGCCGCCGGGGCAGGATGGGCGGCATGGCATCCCTGGGCGACCGGATCACGACCTTCAGCCGGGACGGGCTGCGCTTCGACGTGACCGACGGGGGGCCGCTGGACGGTGCCGTCGTCGTGCTGCTCCACGGCTTCCCCACGGACCGGACGAGCTGGGACCGCGTCGCCGCCCGGCTGCACGAGGCGGGGCTGCGCACCCTCGCCCCGGACCAGCGGGGCTACTCCCCCGGGGCCCGGCCGACCGACGAGGACGCCTACCGTCTCGACGAGCTCGTCGGCGACGTCCTCGCGCTCATCGAGGCGTCCGGCCGTGAGCGGGTGCACCTCGTCGGCCACGACTGGGGCGGCGCCCTCGCCTGGCTCGTCGCGGCCAACCACCCGACGCGCATCGCCTCGTTGACCGTCCTGTCGACGCCGCACCCGGCCGCCATGTCGCGGGCCTGGCGCAGCGGCATCGACCAGAAGCGGCGGTCCTGGTACATGGCCGCCTTCCAGGTCCCGTGGGTGCCCGAGCACGTCCTGGCCGCCGGGTTCCACTCGCTCATGGCGCGCTCCGGGCTGCCGACGGAGGACAGGAGGAGGTATGCCGTCCGCCTCGCCCACGCCGACGCGCTCGCGGGGCCGGTCAACTGGTACCGCGCAGCCCGGCACTCGGGTGTCGGGGCGCACCGCGTCGAGGTGCCGACGACCTACGTGTGGGGCTCGCGCGACCCGTTCCTCGGTCGCGCCGCCGCCGAGCTGACCCGTGAGCACGTCGGTTCCGACTACGAGCTCATCGAGCTCGACGCGGGGCACTGGCTGCCCGAGACCCGCGACGCGGAGTCCGCCGCAGCGATCCTGCACCGGGTCGCGCGGGCGGGCTGAACGGCATACGCCGGCTCACCCGGAGGGTGACGAGCACCTCGCTCGATGCGGGGAACACGGGCACGCCCGGGTAGGTTGCACGACCGTGAAGATCGACATCTGGTCCGACATCGTGTGCCCGTTCTGCTACCTCGGCAAGCGCCGCCTCGAGGCTGCCCTGGCGCAGTTCGGGCACGCCGACGAGGTCGAGGTGCAGTGGCACAGCTTCGAGCTCGACCGCGGCGCCTCCCCCGTGGCGAACGTGCCGCTCGTCGACCTCGTCGCGGCCAAGTACGGGACCACGCGCGAGCAGGCCGTCGCGCAGCACCGCTCGATGGCTGCCGCGGCCGCCGAGCTGGGACTGACGTTCAACTGGGAGCAGGCCCGTTACGGCAACACCTTCGACGCGCACCGGGTCGTGCACCTGGCCGCCGAGCAGGGCCTTGCCGACGCCGCCCACGAACGGCTCATGCGCGCCTACTTCACCGACGGGCTCGCGGTCGGCGACCGCGACGTGCTCGTCCGGCTCGCCGGGGAGATCGGTCTCGACGAGGGCGTCGTGCGCGACATGCTCGAGTCCGACGACTACGGCAACCACGTCCGCAGCGACGAGGCGACGGCCAAGATGCTCGGCATCGAGTCGGTGCCCTTCTTCGTCCTCGACCGCAAGTACGGCGTCTCCGGCGCGCAGCCGGTCGAGGTCTTCGCCCAGGCGCTCGAGACGGCGTGGGAGCACCGGCACGAGGTGCCCGAGCCGGTCGCGGCGGGAGGTGGCTGCGGGGGCGGCTGCGGCGCCGGTGGCTGCGGAGGGGTCTGCGGCGCCTGAGCCGCCCGACCTCGGCCGGCAGGACCTAGCGTGGGTGGTCATGGCCCACCCACAGATGTTCGAGCCCGCCGACCCCTATCTCGGGCGCCTGCGAGAGATCTGTCTCGCGCTGCCCGGCGCCGGCGAGAAGGTCTCGCACGGCCGTCCCAACTTCTTCACCCGCAAGGTCTTCGCCATCTACGGCGGGGTCGTCAAGGGCGACCACGACCCGGAGCCCTTCCGTCACGCCGTCATCGTGAAGCCTGACTCGGCGGACCGGGCCGCGCTGCTCGAGGACGAGCGCTTCGTCGTGCCCGGCTACTACGGCCCGTACGGCTGGCTCATGCTCGACCTGCGCAACGACCGTGGCGCCGACGGGGTCGACTGGCTCGAGGTGGCCGAGCTCGTCGACGCGTCGTACCGTGTCACGGCGCCGACGCGGCTCGTCCGCGAGCTCGACGCGGGCTGAGCGGGCGGCAGTCGGGCAGGCGGCGCGTCCCGGCCGGACCGTCGAGAATGCCACCGGGGCATCGGCGCGGCGCGGCCGCGGGACGCGTAAGGTACCGCTCGCTGGGTCGACGAAAGGCGCACATGGGACGGCACACCGATCCCGCGATCATCGGGTCGCGGCGGGGCGCAGTCGTGACCCTCGTGGTGTCGGCACTGCTCGTCCTCGGTGGTTTCGTCATCCTCAACCAGGCCCGCGACCTGCGCATCCTCCCGGACCAGCCGCCGACTCCATCGGTCCCCGCCACCCCGACGAGTCGGGTCGACGACGTCGAGGAGCCGAGCCGCACGCCGCCCACGACCGGGGGCGGCACGGCGTCGACACCGACGTCCACCCTGCCCAGCGCCACGGCGTCGCCGCGACCCTCGCTGACCACCCGGGCGCCCGCCCCGCTCGTGACGGCGGCCCAGCCGGCTCGGACTCCGACCGTCCGGCCGAGCGGTGCTCCCTCCCCGACGACCTCGGCCGCGTCGTCAGTCCCGCCTCCCCGGGCCGGCGTGGCCCACCAGGTCGTCGCCCTCGTCAACATCGAGCGGGCTCGCGCCGGCTGCGACCCGGTGTCGGCAGACGCGGCCCTGCAGAGCGCGGCCCAGGGACACAGCGACGACATGGCGGCACGCGACTACTTCTCCCACACGAGTCCCGCCGGGTCGACCTTCGCCGACCGCATCCGCGCCGCCGGCTATCGCGGTGGCTCGATCGCCGAGAACATCGCGGCCGGGCAGCGGAGCGCCAAGGCCGTCATGGACGCCTGGATGGCGAGCCCGGGCCACCGCGCCAACATCCTCAACTGCACCTACCGCGACATCGGCGTCGGCTACGCGACCGGAGGCTCCTACGGCACGTACTGGACCCAGACCTTCGGCGGCTGAGCCACCGTAGGTTGGGGACCATGAAGCCAGCGGCAACGGTGCACTCGCAGGACCGTCATGTCGTCCGCCTCGACTGGGGGCCCTCCGCGGCCGAGGCCCTGACGTCGTATGCCGTCGCCGCCGGGTCGCCCGTGTGCGCGGTCGTCGTCGACGTCCTCAGCTTCACGACGTGCGTCTCCGTCGCCGTCGACGCGGGCACCCGGGTGCATCCCTACCGCTGGAAGGACGAGTCGGCGCAGGCCTTCGCCGACGACCGCGGGGCCACGCTCGCCCGACCGCGGTCGGAGACCCGATCGGGAGGTGGGGTCAGCCTGTCACCGGCCTCGATCCGCGCCGCCGGTGACATCGGCGAGCTCGTGCTGCCCTCGCCGAACGGCTCGACGATCAGCGCCGTCCTGGCTGAGGCCGGCGCGGACGTCGTGGCCGCGTCGCTGCGCAACCGTGCCGCGGTCGCTGCGTGGCTCGTCGGGTGGCTCGAGTCATCGGGCGGCTCACGGGCGCAGCCCGCCGTGGTCGTCGTCCCGGCCGGAGAGCGATGGCCCGACGAGTCGCTGCGCCCGGCGGTCGAGGACCTCTGGGGCGCCGGCGCGGTCGTCGCGGCGCTCGCGGCGCGGCTCGAGCACCGCGGCGGCCCGCTGCTGCTGAGCCCGGAGGCGGAGGCGGCCGGCGCAGCCTGGCTGGCGGTTCAGGACCGGGTCGGCGAGGAGCTGCACGCCTGCGCGAGCGGGCGCGAGCTCGTGGAGCTGGGATGGCCGGATGACGTGGCGATCGCGGCAGAGCTCGACGCGTCGGACGCGGTGCCGGTGCTCACGGACGGCGTCTACACACGGCATACGGCCGAACGCCCTTGACGCCCGAGGCGTCGGCGACGAAGCCGCCGGCGGCCCTCGGTCCGCCATCCCGCACGCCGGGTGCGCGGGACTGACCCGTGGAGAAGGTCGAGGTCGTCGTGGCTCATCACGAGCGCGCCGCCGTGCGTGTCGGCGGGGTGTTCCTGAAGATCGACGCCGACCAGGCGCGCCTCGACCTCGAGGGCTCAGATGTGAGCCTTTCCGGCTCGAGCGGGCCCATCTCCTGCGAACAGCCGCCACGTTCCTTCGGAGACCACGTCGACGACGCCGTCGACGACCGCGATGGCCGTCTGCCCGTCGGTCACGTACGCGGGTCCGGTGATGCCGGCGAGCCAGCTCTCGGCCTCGGCCATCGAGTTGCCCGGCATGCCGTCGGGAGCAAGGTGCGGAAAGATCGAGAAGTCGACCAGGCCCAGGGTGCTGACGTCACCGGTCGGTGGCCTCCACTGGATGAAGTCCTCGCCCACCTCGGGTGTCATCACCATGCTCCCGGCACTCAGTCCCACCCACACCGTCTCGTCCAGCGACGGGAGGAGGTCCGTCAGCCCGGACTGCCGCATCCAGTAGGCCAGGTACAGGACGTCGCCGCCGGCCACGAGCAGGACGTCCGCGTCCTTCACGAGGGGAACCCAGCGCTCCGCGTCGATGCTGGGCAGGGCGGTGAGCTCCAGCACGCCGACGGACTTCCAGCCCAGCCCGACCATGGGGTTCTCGGAGGTTCCGCTGATGAACTGCCAGGCCTTGGCGCCGGGTCCCCCCATGGGATGCCCGTACATCGCGGTGGGGATGCACAGGGCGCGCGAGTCGGCGATCGGCTTGCCCAGCAGCCTGACCAGCGCTGCGTGGATGCTCGGGTTCGTGACGCCACTGTCTGTCAGCAAGAACTTCACGTGTCTGGTCCTCCGGGTCTCGGTGTCCGTGTCGGCGCCCCTGTGGCGCTCACTGGGACCACGAACGGCCACCGGCGGATCCGACAGATACGGCTCAGCAAGAAGGATGGGACACCGGACGGCGCCAGGGGGGCGGGAACGGCCGAGACGGCATACGCCATCGGTGGTCGGACGGTCCCCTACTGGCCGAGGGCCGTCCAGAAGGCCGACGCGGCTCGCGAGGGCCGCCCCGTGCGGCGCTCTGACCAGTCGGCCGAGGTCATGAGAGCGGTGACCGCGTTGACGCCGAGCCAACGCAGCGGCTCGGGCTCCCAGTCGCGAGAGGTGCGCCCGGCCCACGGGAGGGAGGCGAGGTCCTCGGGGTCGTCGCCGCGGATCATCGCCGCGAGCGTGCGTCCTGCGAGCGCCGACGTCGCGACACCGTCACCGACGTAACCACCGGCGAACGCCAGACCGGTGTGCCGGTCGTGGCGCACCGAGGGGAACCAGTCCCGCGGGACACCGAGGTTGCCACCCCAGGCGTGCGTGAACGTGACGCCGTCGAGGACCGGGAAGAGCTCGAGGAGGATGCGCCGCAGGGCCGCGTGGACGCGCTCGTCGCGGTCGTAGAGCGGGGACACCTTGGACGCGTAGTGATACGGAGCACCCCTGCCACCGAAGGCGATCCGTCCGTCGCGGGTGCGCTGGCCGTAGATCGTCAGGTGACGGTTGTCGGCGAACGTCGTGCGCTTCTCGAGCCCGATCTGGGCCCACAGGTGCTCGGGCAGCGGCTCGGTCGCCGTCATGAGCGAGTAGATGGGCGCGATGGCCCGACGTCGCCCGGCGACGGTGGGCGTGTAGCCCTCGGTGGCCAGCACGACGTGGTCGGCGCGCACGGTGCCGTGCGCCGTGACGACGCGGTGGCTGCGCACGTCGACCGCGGCGGTCCGCTCGTGGATGACGACCCCGCGCCGCTCGACGGCGTCGGCGAGACCACGGACGAGACGGGCCGGGTGGATGGCCGCGCAGTGGGGGGTGAACGAGCCGCCGAGCGCCTCGCTGACGCCGGCGACCTCCGTGACCTCGTGGGCGTCGAGCAGCCGATGGTCCTCCTCGCCGAAACCCCACTCGCGATGCTCGGAGACCTCGTCGCGGACCCGCTCGAGCTGCGCGGGGTTGCGCGCGACGGAGAGGTAGCCGCCCTGGTCGAAGTGGCAGTCGATGCCCTCGGCGTCAGCGATCCGGCCGACGTCGGCGACCGTCGAGTGCAGCAGGTGCTGCATCCGCACCGCCGCGTCCCGGCCGCGCTCGGCGGCCATCCGCCGGAGTGAGGCGGGGAAGAGCGCGGAGCACCAGCCGCCGTTGCGACCCGAGGCGCCGAACCCGGCCACCTCCTTCTCGATGACGGCCACCCGGATCGACGGGTCGGCCGTCACGAGGTGGTAGGCCGTCCACAGTCCCGTGTAGCCGGCCCCCACGACGGCGACGTCGACCTCGAGGTCACTGGTCAGGGATGGGCGCGGCTCGATGTCGCCGATCGTGTCGTGCCAGAGGCTGAGGCCGCGGTAACCGCTCAAGGGCATGGGCGGGATCATGCCATCTCCAGAGGCCCTGAAACGGACTCGGAACCTGTGCCTTTTCGCTTGAATCGCCTTCCAACACCTACGGAATCCGTGGTGCAGCGGGGTTTGGGGCATGACTTCCACCGCGCCGCACCTCACGGCATGATGCGACCATGAGCACCGTCGACCGCGCCCGCCTGGCCGCGCTGCACGCCCGCGAGCGGGCCGCCTTCTCCGAGGCCCGGCCGAGGTCCCGCGCCCTCGCCGAGCAGGCCGCCGCCCACATGCCCGGCGGCGTCCCCATGAGCTGGATGGTCAAGTGGCCCGGCGACTTCCCCGTCTTCGTCGAGCACGCCGAGGGCGCGCACTTCACGTGCGTCGACGGCATCGACCACGTCGACCTCTGCCTCGGCGACACCGGCGCCATGATGGGCCACTCCCCCGCACCGACCGTCGAGGCCGTGACCCGGCAGCTGTCCCGCGGGATCACGACGATGCTGCCCACCGAGGACGCGATCGCCGTGTCGACCGGTCTCGCCGAGCGCTTCGGGCTGCCCTACTGGCAGTTCACGCTGACGGCCACGGACGCCAACCGGCACGCGATCCGCTACGCGCGCCACCTCACCGGTCGGACCAAGGTCGTCGTGCACAACTGGTGCTACCACGGCTCCGTCGACGAGGCCTTCGCGACGCTGGGCCCCGACGGTGCGACGGTCGACCGGCGCAGCAACATCGGCGCCCCCGTCGACACCTCGGAGACGACCCGCGTCGTCGAGTTCAACGACCTCGAGGCGCTCGAGCGAGCCCTGGCCCACGGCGACGTCGCCGCGATTCTCGTCGAGCCGGCCCTGACGAACATCGGCATCGTGCTGCCCGACGCCGGCTACAACGAGGGGGTGCGCGAGCTGGCGACTCGCTACGGCGCCCTGCTCATCAACGACGAGACCCACACGATCTGCGCCGGCCCCGGTGGCTACACCGCTGCCCACGGACTCGCACCGGACATGCTCGTCATCGGCAAGTCCATCGGTGGCGGGATCCCCTGCGGCACCTTCGGCTTCAGCCAGGACATCGCCGACCGGATCGCGCGGTGCATCGAGCTGGAGGACATCGACGTGGGTGGCATCGGCGGCACCCTCGCCGGCAACGGCCTGTCGATGGCGGCGATGAAGGCGACGCTCGAGCACGTGATGACGGCCGAGGCGTTCGAGCACATGGTGCCGCTCGCCGACGCGTGGGCCGACGGCGTGCAGGCCGGCATCGACGCGGTGGGCGCCGACTGGCACGTGACGCGGCTCGGCGCCCGGGCGGAGTACAACTTCTCGGCAAGGCCTTCGCACGACGGCCAGGAGGCGCACGACGCCGACGACTTCGAGCTGCAGCAGTACCTCCACCTCCATGCGCTCAACCGCGGGATCCTGCTCACGCCGTTCCACAACATGGCGCTGATGAGCCCGGCCACGACGTCTGCTGACGTCGAGGCGCACACGACGATGTTCGCGGAGTGCCTGCGCGAGCTGTTCGGGTAGGCGGGGTCCGACCGGTCAGTCCACGCGTGACGGGCGACCGAAGCGGGTGGCCACGCCGGGTGACCACAGCGCCCGGAGCCGAGGGCCCGCCGGCGTGACACCGCTCGCGCCCAGCAGGTCGTCGGAGAGCTCGACGACGTCAGCGGCATGCAACGGCCAGGGCTCGTGCTCGTTCGGGACCCAGAGCGTGCGCCCGCGGACGCGGGTATGGGCGCCCCAGCGTGCCGTGAGCCACGTCTCCCGCGGCGTGGGGTCGACCGCCTCGCCGACCCGGACGGTGAGCAGGCTGCGCAGACCGCGTCGCGGCGCCCGGCGTCGGCTCGCATAGGTGAGGAGCCCATCCTCGCGTCGCAGCCGCATGTGAGCCCACGTGTAGGGGATCCCGAGGCCGATCCGAGCACCGGCCACGACGAGGGCGCGCTCGGTCTCGAGCGAGCGGAAGAGCACGCCATGCCGCCCCGCGTCGTCGACCGAGTAGAGGCGGATGTTCGTCTCGAGGAAGCTGCCGAGCCACGGCAGGCGGGGCGACGGGGCCTGTCCGAGGCGAAGGCCGTCCATGACGAAGGGCACGAGGGCGACATAGGTGAAGCCGTCGGAGAAGACGTCCGGCCGGGTGCCGCGCGGGAAGAGATGTCGTACGGAGTCGGGCTCCACCGGCCAGTGGACGAAGGTCAGGTCGCGCCACGCCTGGTCGAAGACGACGGGTGGTCGCAGTGGCGGGGGCTGCACCGGAAAGCCGTCGAGCGACAGGGAGACGTCCGCGGGCAGGTCCACGACCCCATCGTCACACGGCTCGGGCGGCCAACCCTTGACAGATATAGTAAGCACACTTAGTTTAGGCATCATGGCGACACTGGCCCAGCTCAGCACCCACGTCCCTGCCTCACCCGAGGCCCTCTGGGCCCGGTGGGCCGATCCGGACACCCACCCCGAGTGGAGCCACGACCTCGCGTGGGTGCGACTGGAGGAGCCGCTCGCCGTCGGCGCCCGCGGACACCTCAAGCCCAAGGGCGGCCCCCGCTCGCCCTTCACCGTCACCGAACTCGTCGGTGACCGCACCTTCGCCGACACGACGCACCTGCCCGGGGCACGACTGACCTTCCGCCACCACGCCGAGCCGGCCCCGGGCGGGGCGCTGGTGACAGTCACGGTCACGGTCGAGGGCCTCCTGTCGCGGGTCTGGGCGCGAATCCTCGGCGCCGCCGCCACCCGCGACGGAGTCGCCGCCGACCTCTCCCGGCTCGTCGAGCTGGTCGCACTGACGACGCCCGAGACGACGACCCCCGGGCTGCCCGGGTGAGCCACCCTCGCCGCGTTACGCCCGACCTGCACACGCGTTTCGCCGAGGCGGACGACAGCCCGGGGCTGCTGCTCTGGCGGGTGGGCAACCGCTGGCAGGCGGCCGTGCGCGAGACCCTCGCGCCGCACGGCCTGACCCACACCCAGTTCGTCCTGCTCGCCTCATTGACCTGGCTCAGACAGGGCCGCGACGACCCGGTGACCCAGCGCGACCTCGCCGCCCACGCCCAGACCGACGTCATGATGACCTCGCAGGTGCTGCGGGCCCTCGAGGCCAAGGGCCTGCTCGAGCGGCGCCCGCACCCGTCCGACGCGCGCGCCCGCGACCTCGTCGTCACCCCCGCCGGCCTGCGGACGGTCAACGCTGCGATCGTGGACGTCGAGGACTGCGACACGGCCTTCTTCGCGTCGACCGGAGCAGACCTGCCGGGGTTCGTCGCGGGACTGCGGCGACTCGCCACTACCGTGGGCGACACCAGCCCGTCGCCCGAGCCGACAGCCGACGCGGGCGACGAACCACGAAGGACCGGACCATGACCGCACAGGCACTGGGCGACCTCACACGCCGTCGCCGCACCACCAAGCTGGGCATCGTCGGGGCGGGCGCCGTCGGCGCCACGATGGCGTATGCCGCGTTGATGCGTGGCGTCGCCCAGAACGTCGCGCTCTTCGACGTCAACGCCGCCAAGGTGCGTGCCGAGGCGCTCGACCTCAGCCACGGCATCCAGTTCGTCCCCATGGCGCACGTCGAGGGCTCGGACGACATCGAGGTCCTGGCCGACTCCGACGTCGTCGTCTTCACGGCAGGGGCCAAGCAGAAGCCGGGCCAGTCCCGGCTCGACCTCGCCGAGTCGACCATCGGCATCATGCGTGCGATCCTGCCGCGCCTCGTCGAGGTCGCGCCGGACGCGGTGCACGTCATGGTCACCAACCCGGTCGACGTCGTGACGTATGCCGCGTTGCAGGTCTCCGGGCTGCCACCGGCGCGGCTGTTCGGGTCGGGCACCGTGCTCGACTCGTCGCGGCTGCGCTTCCTGCTCGCCGAGCACACCGGCGTCGCGGCCCAGAGCGTGCACGCCTACGTCATCGGCGAGCACGGCGACTCGGAGCTCCCGCTGTGGTCGTCGGCGTCCATCGGCTCGGTCCCGCTGCTCCGGTGGCGCACCTCGGACGGGCGCATCGCGCTCGACGAGGAGGCGCGCAGTCGCATCGCGACCGACGTCGTGCAGTCCGCCTACCGCGTCATCGAGGGCAAGGGCGCGACGAACTACGCCATCGGTCTCGCGGCCACCCGCATCATCGAGGCGGTGCTCTACGACGAGCGCCGGATCCTGCCGATCTCCTCGCTCCTCGACGACTACTACGGCATCAGCGACGTCTGCCTGTCCGTGCCGGCGATCATCCACGCCGGCGGTGTGGGCGACCGGGTCGAGGTACCCATGACCGATGCCGAGCTGTCGGGGCTGCGGGCGTCCGCCGACGCCGTCCGCAGCACCGCCCGGCGTTTCGGGTTCTGACCCTGGCGGGCGACGTCCATTCCCGCGTCGCATGACCCCGGCCGGGACGCACCGGAGCATGATGGGGCCGTGAGCCCGTCCGCCGCCTTCGACGCCGACCCGCTGGAGAGCCCGGTGACCACCACCGCGTCCGGCGCGTCCAGCGAGTCCGGAGAGCCCAGCGACTCCGGCGCCTCCGGCGTGCCGACTGCGCGGGCGACCTACCACCACGGCGACCTGCGGCGGGCCCTCCTCGAGGCCGGCACCGACCTCGCCCGCGAGGGCGGCCCCGACAAGGTCGTCCTGCGGGAGGCGACCCGTCGCGTCGGGGTCTCGGCCAACGCGGCATACCGCCACTTCGCGGACCGGGACGCGCTGCTCGGCGAGGTCGTCTCACGGGCGCAGGCCCGTGCCGCCGACGTCATCAGCGCCACGATGGACGCCGTCCCCGACACCCTCGACGCGGGGTCTCGGGCCCGGGCACGGTTCCGGGCCGTCGGCGTCGGCTACCTGCGCTTCGCCATGGACGAGCCGGGCCTCTTCCGCACCGCGTTCGCCGTGCCGGTCGACCTCAGCCGGGCCGCGTCGACCGACGCGGCCGGCGCCGCGGGGCGCACGCCCTTCCAGCTGCTCTCCGACTCCCTCGACGCGATGGTCGCCGCCGGCGTCATGTCGCAGGACGAGCGACCCGGAGCCGAGCTGCTCGCCTGGTCGGCCGTGCACGGCATGGCGATGCTCGCGCTCGAGGGACCGTTGCGCGACCTCCCTCCCGGCGCCGTCGACGAGCTCGCGCCCCGGCTGGTCCGCATGGTCGACCTCGGCCTCCGCCTCTCCGACGGCGCGGGCTGAGGCGCCGGGCACCACGCCCTCGGGCACCGGCTCGGATCAGACCCACTGGACGAGCTGCACGATGATCCCGTTGGGATCGCGGTACTGGACGAAGCGCTCGCCCCACGGCTCCGTCTCGGGCGCGGTGACGACGTCGACACCCTCGGCCACGAGCCGCTCGTGCCACTCGTCGAGGTCGTCCACGACGAAGGCGAGCAGCAGCCCGTCGCGCGCGGACCCGGCGACCTCCGAGGGCCTGAAGGTCCCCAGGCCGGTGCGCAGGAAGATGACGTTCGAGCCGCCGGCGGCATGGCGGAGCGAGACGAAGCCGTCGTCACGCATCTCGACCTCGTGGCCGAGGTGGGTGACGAGGAAGTCGGCGGAGGCGTCCGGGTCCGGGACGTTGAGCGAGATGGCGAAACCGGTGATGGCGCTCGGCATGGGAACCTCTTTCCGTACGGTGTACGGATAATAACGTACGGCATACCGAATCGTTCCCGACGCCGTTCCGCTCATGAAGGAGGAGCCCGTGGGCACCGTCCAGCTGCTCTGGAGACACGAGCGCCCGCTCCCCCCGCGCCCGGGTCGACGACCCACGATCACCGTCGATGCCGTCGTCGGCGCCGGAGTCGCCGAGGCGGACGCCCGCGGACTGCAGGACCTCTCCCTGCGCCGGGTGGCAGATCGTCTCGGAGTCGGCGTCATGACCCTGTACGGGCACGTCGAGAACAAGGCGCAGCTGCTCGAGCTCATGGTCGACCAGTGCCGCCTGGACATGGAGTTCTCGGCCCTGACCGGCTCGTGGCGCGAGATGCTCGAGCAGGTCGCGCGCGAGAACCTGGCACTGCTCGAGCACCACCCCTGGCTCGCCCACGTCGAGACCGAGCGCGCCGTGCTCGGTCCGGGGACGCTCGGCAAGTACGAACGCGAGCTGGCAGCCGTCGAGCCGCTACCGCTCGACGATGCGGCCAAGGACCAGGCCCTCGCCCTCGTGCTGTCGTTCGTCCGGTCGTCGGCGCGCGCGCTCGCGTCGGCTCGCACCGAGCGTCTCGACGAGACGCCTGAGCAGTGGTGGGCGCGAGAGGGCGCCGAGCTGGCGACGCTCGGCCTGGAGACACGCTTCCCTCTCGCCAGTCGCGTCGGACAGGCCGCGGGCGAGGCCCTGAACGCTGCAGCGGATGCGCGCGCCGCCCACGCCTTCGGCCTCGCCGTCCTTCTCGACGGCCTTGCAGCGCGAGGCCCCGGATCGACCTGAGCCGGCTGCGCACCGGTCCGGGCCGGCTTCTAGGGTGGGCCGGTGACGAGCGAGACCCAGCAGAGCCACGGCAGCACCTTCGAGCTCGACCGCGAGACGCCTGCCTTCTACCGCCGGCTCGGTCCCGGGCTCTACGCCCCGACCGTCCACGTGCAGGGCGCGTGGCGGGACGACGAGCAGCACATGGCGCCGGTCAGCGGCATCCTCGCCCACGAGATCGACCTCCACGAGCCGCGCGAGGGGATGCAGCTCGCCCGCATCTCCTTCGACATCCTGGGCATGATCCCGGCGCGCCCGAGCCGGGTCGAGGTCCGCACGACGCGCCCCGGTCGGACCATCGAGCTCGTCGAGGCGACGATGCTCGTCGACGGCCTCGCCGTCGTCCGCGCGCACGCGTGGCGCCTCGCGGCGCACGACTCCGAGCCGGTGGCCGGCGTCGAGCTCGAGCCCATCCCCGCACCCGAGGCCATGCAGCCCTGGGACGGTGCCGACACGTGGGAGGGCGGCTACATCGAGGGCCTCGAGTTCCGCGTGGACGCGGAGCGCCGGCCCGGACGCACGCGCGCGTGGATCCGGGCTGAGCACCCTCTGGTCGACGGCGAGTCCTGCTCTCCCACAGCCGATCTCGTGCGCCTGGCGGATACCGCGAACGGCATCGCGGTCCGAGTCTCCCCTCGTGAGTGGATGTTCCCCAACGTCGACCTGAGCGTCCACCTCTTCCGCGAGCCGGTCCGGGGCTGGGTCGGTTTCGACACCCGCGTGACGATGGGACCGACCGGCCTGGGGCTCACCTCGACCACGCTGCACGACGAGCGCGGACCCGTCGGGCGCGCCGAGCAGATCCTCACGGTCCGCCGGCTGCCGGGCACCTGACGCGACTCCCTGAGCCTCCCGACAACCTTTCCGGCCGACGGCGCGTCGAGAGGGTGTCGGTACGCCGCGCCAAAGCGGCGAGCGCCTGCCACAATGAGGCGCGCGACCGCGCCGACTCACACCCGCCGCACCGCGGTCCGGACACAGGGGAAACACCATGAGGACCATCCGCATGGACAGGCATCGCACCGTCGGCTCCGTCGCCACGGGTCTCGTCATCGCGGCGCTCGTCGCCACCGCTCCGGCCGCTGGCGCCGACACGCTCACGGGCACTCCCACACCTCCGGGCACCTCGACCACGAGCAGCCCTGCGGCCGTGGGCGATCCGACGGACACGACGACCACGACGACGACCACGGGCTCGACCGAGACGACGACGTCCACCGCCTCCGAGACCACCAGCACGACCACCAGCACGACCACGACTCCCACCACGACCGCCGCGACGACGACGCCGAGCCCCACCACGTCCACGATCCCCCCGAGCCCGGTCGTCATCGCGGCCGGCACGATCTCGGACCGGGTCAAGGACGTCCAGGTCCGACTCCGGCTCGTCAAGCCCGCCTACTGGACCTACGCGATCAACGGTCGCTACGGCATCCTGCTCGGGCAGAGCGTCTCGGCCTTCCAGCGTGACCAGAAGCTGCCGCTGTCGGGTGTGCTCGACCAGCGCACGTGGAGCCGGCTCGTCTCGCTCACCGCGACCCGCACACTGCTGAAGCGCGACAACACCGGCTACGCGGTCAAGGACCTCCAGGTCCGTCTCCGCGCCGCCAAGGCCACCTACTGGCCGTATGCCGTCAACGGCTACTTCGGGTGGACCGTGGGTCAGCGGGTCCTGGCCTTCCAGCGCGACCAGAACCTGCCGCAGTCCGGCGTGCTGGACCAGCGCACCTGGAGCCGGCTGCTCGCCCTCACCGCCTCACCGGTGGTCCTGAACGCCTCGTCGCCGAAGGCGAACATCCAGGAGCTCCAGCGCCGGCTCCGGGCCAAGGGCCTCTGGCCCTACGCATTCTCCGGCACCTGGGGCGTGACCCTGGGCCAGAAGGTCCTGGCGTTCCAGCGCGCCTACGACGTCCCCCAGTCCGGCACTGTCGACCGGCGCACGTGGAGCCGCCTCGTCGCCCTGACCTACACGCCGGGGACGTTCGACAAGCACCGCTTCTACTCCGGCCTGCGACCGCTGATGCCCACGGTCTCCTCGCTCGACAGGCGCTGCCGCACCGGCCGGGTCATGTGCGTCGACAAGAGCACCCGCACCCTGACGTGGGTCGTCGACGGCAAGCCGCTGATGGTGATGTGGGCCAGGTTCGGCGGCCCCGGCCGCGAGACGCGCGAGGGGACCTTCCGGGTCTCACGGAAGTACGAGTACGTCATCTCCAACCTGTACTTCACGCCGATGCCGTACTCGATGTTCTTCTCCGGCGGACAGGCCGTGCACTACTCGTCGAACTTCGCGCGGCTCGGCTACGCGAGCTCGAGCCACGGCTGCGTCAACATCGCCGACCACGCCCAGGTGAAGTCGCTCTTCTTCAAGGTGCGCGTCGGTGACAAGGTCGTCGTCCACCCCTGACCCGGCTCACGCGCAGCGTTCTGGGTTCGGTCGGGCGAGGGGTCGCCCGACCGAACGCAGAACGGCGGACCGACGCAGCCTCACCGCCGGTCGGCGGCAGGGTCACTCGACCTTCGTCGTGACCTTCGTCCCGAGCTCGACGGTGCGGCTCACGGTGCACCACTCGTCGTGCGAGCGCTGGACCATCTTGGGCAGCATCTCGCGTGCCGCGTCGCCGCCCTCCCCCTCGGGGAAGCGCACCCGGAAGGTCACCGTGATGTCCTGCAGGTGGTTGCCGTGCTCGTCCTTCACCTTGTCTGCGCTGACCTCGACCTCGAAGTCGTCGGGCTCGGCGCGCCGGCTCGTCACGGTGTCGACGTCGACGGCCGTGCACGCCGCGATGCCGGCGAGGAGCAGCTCGACCGGGGAGAGCTCGTCGGTGCCCGAGCTGACGGTGATCGAGCCGCCGCGACGGTTGCGGGCGGTGTAGCGGCCCAGGCTGTCGCGGGTCAGCGTGACGGAACGGAGGTCGGGGGCGTCGGTGCTCATGGCTCAAGCCTTCCAGAGGGCGGGCAGGGGTGGCTGGGCGGTCCGGCGCTCAGCTCCAGGCGTCGGCGAGCAGCTCGTAGGAGCGCAGGCGGTCCTCGTGGTCGTGCGCACCGCACGTGACGATGACCTCGTCGACGCCCGTCGCCTCGACGAAGCCGGCGAGACCGTCGCGCACCTCGTCGGGGGTGCCGACGAGCGAGACGCGGGTCATCTCGCTCACGGCCTGGCGCTCGGCCGGGGACCACTTCGCCATGAGGCTCGCGATGTCCCCCTCGGGCTCGGGCAGTCCGGCGCGGCGACCGGTCACGATGCCGTGGAAGCGCTGGAGCACGCTGGTGAAGAGGCGCTCCGCCTCGGCGGTCGTGTCGGCCACCATGACGTTGACACCGGCCATCGTCCGAGGTGCGTCGAGCCCGCCGGGCTCGGTGGACGGGGTGAAGCGCGAGCGGTAGACCTCGAGCGCGCTCATCAGCGCAGCGGGCGCGAAGTGCGACGCGAAGGAGTAGGGCAGGCCGAGCGAGGCCGCGACCTGGGCGCCGCCGTCGCTCGAGCCTAGGATCCAGATCGGCACGCGCGTGCCCTCACCCGGGATGGCGCGCACCTTGGCGTCGGGGTCGGGGTCACCGAGGTAGCCGATGAGCTCCTCGACCTCGCCGGCGAAGTTCATCGCGGCGGCCTCGTTGCGACGCAGGGCGCGGGTCGTGAACGGGTCGGTGCCGGGAGCGCGTCCGAGGCCGAGGTCGATGCGGCCGGGGTGGATCGTGGCGAGGGTGCCGAACTGCTCGGCCACCACGTAGGGGGCGTGGTTGGGCAGCATGATGCCGCCGGCCCCGACCCGGATCGACTCGGTCTGGTCGGCGACGTGCCCGATGAGGACCGCCGTCGAGCTCGACGCGACGCCGACCATGTTGTGGTGCTCGGCCATCCAGTAGCGCTGGTAGCCCCACTTCTCCGCGTGGCGGGCGATGTCGACCGTCGAGGCGATCGCCTCACCGGCCGTGCCCCCGTCGAGGACGGGCACGAGGTCGAGGATGTTCAGCTGGGCTCTGGCGGAAGGACTCACCTGTGGGCCAACGGGCCGCACCGGTCGTCGTATTCCGAGGACGTATGCCGTGTGGTGCGTGCGGGCGTCCGTGCCGTCACCCGAGGAGCTGGCCCACGCCGATGCCGGTTGCTGCCGCGACGACGCCCAGGACGAGGGTGGTCGCTGCGTACCCGAAGCCGGTGGCTCGGCCCTCGGCGAGCCAGAGCCGCACGGACTCGACGGAGGCGGTGCTGAAGGTCGTGAAGCCGCCGCAGAAGCCCGTGCCGATCACCGCCTTGAGAGTGGCACCGCTCGAGTCGGCCGAGGACAGGGCGAAGAGGCCGGTCAGCAGGCCGAGCAGGAAGGACCCCGTGACGTTGATGACGAGCGTCCCGAGCGGGACCCGGAAGCGGCTGCGGCGCGCGACGGCGGCGTCGGTGACGAAGCGCGTGGCGGCGCCGACGCCACCTGCGAGGGCCATGAGCAGCATCGTCATCGGCGCGCGCCCGGCTCGGGGGTGGACCGGCGGAGGCCGTGGGCCAGGCGATAGCCGACGGCCGCAGCGGCCACGCCCGACACGACGCTGCCGACGGCATACGCGATGCCCACGAGCAGGGTCTGCGGGGCGAGGCGGCCCACGGTCTCGACGGCGAACGTGCTGTAGGTCGTGAAGCCGCCCAGCACGCCGGTGCCGAGCCCGAGGCGGGCCGTGCGCCGCCACCCCTCGTCGGGACCGGTGCGGGCCAGGGTCTCGAGCAGCAGGCCGAGCAGGAGGGACCCGACGACGTTGATGGCCAGGGTCGTCCACGGCACGGCACCGGGTCGGGCCGGGGCCGCGTCCTCGAGGACCGCGCGAGCGAAGGTGCCCAGCGCGCCGCCGACGAAGATGACAGCGACGAGCCGCGGAGAGCCACCGAGCCCTCCACGGCCCCTGCGGCGGGACGCTGCGGCCGCGGGACCGTCGGTCACTGCCACGGGGCGCGGCCTTCCCAGTCGACGACCTCGACCGGCACGACGAGCACTGGCCGGTGCTGGTGGTGCGAGAGCTGCAGGGCCGTCGAGCCGTTGACGAAGTCCTTGAGACGGCGGTGCCGTCCCTCGTGGGCGCCGACGACGAACCCTGCCGCGTCGACGGCCCGCGCCAGGTGCGTCAGGGCCCGGTCGACCCGGCCGGCGAGGTAGCGGAAGTGCCACGGGACGTCCTCCCCCTCCATCCACCCGGCCACGAGACGGGTCAGCTCCTCCTCCCGCCGCGGCCACGTCTCGTCATCGATGTCCGGGTCGATGGACAGGTGGCGCACGGTGCCGTCCGCGTGCTCCTCGTCCGCGTAGCGCGACTCGTCGACGTAGGCGAAGTAGAGCGCCGAGGCGCCCGTGGCCCGAGCCAGGTTCGCCGCGGTCAGGGCGACGACGGCAGGCTGTCCTGGCAGGACGGCGACCACCAGCGGATGGCCGGCGAAGTCGGTGATGCGGGAGGGGTGCGGCTGTGGCGGGGCGCTCTCGCCCATCGGGACTCTCCAGACACTCGACGACGGGACACCTGCCCATCGATGGCGGCCCGGTAGGGGCCGCCGATGAACAGGAACCATCAGCCGGCCGGCGGTTCGGACGTCCGTGACGCCCAGGCGGGATCCATCGCCGGGCCCACCCTACCGACTACGGCGTCGCCACGGTCAGGGCAGCTTGAGCTGGGACACCTGGTCGTCGTAGTCGGGGCAGAACGTCTGCACGCCTGCGGCCATGAGCTGCTTCGTGCGCAGGGCCTCACCGGTGTCGGGCAGCGGCTTGCCACTGTCGTCCACGGCGATCTGGGCGAGGTCGACACCGCCGTTCTTCAGCGCCCAGCACGTCGTGGTGCCCGTCTCGATGTCGTCGTTGACGCTGTCGCCGGTGACGTCGGCACCCAGCTTCTCGGCGGCGAGGACGAAGTCCGCCTCCTCGGCCGAGATGCTCGGGCGCGCGCTGGCCACGCCGGCGGGGAGGTCGGACATCGTGGGCTCGGACCCGCTGCACGCCCCCAGCGACAGCAGGCCGGCGAGGCCCACCAGCCCCGCGCAGACGGCGCGCGGACGCAAGGGAGCGCGGCGGACGGCATACGTGCTCTCGTTCATCGTTACCCTGAACGCGTGAGCGAGCCCGATCGTCCCCGCGACGCCGCCTCGGCCCGGCTGGCTGCGGAGGCACCGCTCGCCCGCGGCGCCGTCGTCGCGTCGCTGTCGGCGGTGGTCTTCGGGTTCGTCCTCTTCCTGCCGCAGCTGCTCGGCCTCGCCCTGGCCGGGCTCAGCCTCGCGCGGCGCGAGCCCGGCGGCCGCCGGCCGGCACTGCTCGCCGTCGGCATCAGCCTGCTGCTCACCGTCGTCTGGGGCATCGTGCTCGGCCTGCTCCTCAAGTGGTGGGCCACCTCCCGCTGAACGGCCTGACGCCTACTGCGAGTACGTCGAGAGGAACTTCTCGAGCCGGCCGACGGCGTCCTCGAGGTCCTCGACCCGTGGCAGGAAGACGAGCCGGAAGTGGTCGGGGCTCGCCCAGTTGAAGCCGGTCCCGTGCACGATGAGCATCTTCTGGTCGCGCAGCAGGTCGAGGGCGAAGCGCTCGTCGTCGCGGATGTCGTGGACCTTGGGGTCGAGCCGGGGGAAGAGGTAGAGCGCACCCTCGGGCTTGGTGACCGAGACCCCGGGGATCTGGTTGAGCATCTCCCAGGCCACGTTGCGCTGCTCGAGCAGCCGCCCGCCGGGCAGGATCAGCTCGTTGATCGACTGGTAGCCGCCCAGCGCGACCTGGATCGCGTGCTGCGCCGGAACGTTGGCGCACAGGCGCATGTTGGCGAGGATGTCGAGACCCTCGAGGTAGTTGCGCGCGTGCTCCTTGGGCCCGGTGATCGCGAGCCATCCCGAGCGGAAGCCGGCCACGCGGTAGGCCTTGGACAGGCCGTTGAAGGTGAGGCACAGCAGGTCGGGGGCGAGCGACGCGATCGAGGTGTGCGTGGCGCCGTCGTAGAGGATCTTGTCGTAGATCTCGTCGGCCATGACGATCAGCTCGTGCTCGCGCGCCACCTGGGCGATGGCCGCGAGCACCTCACGCGGGTAGACGGCGCCGGTCGGGTTGTTGGGGTTGATGACGACGATGGCGCGCGTGCGGTCGGTGACCTTGCTGCGGATGTCGTCGAGGTCTGGCGCCCACCCGGCCTGCTCATCGCAGACGTAGTGCACGGCGGTGCCACCGGCCAGGCTCGCGGCCGCGGTCCAGAGGGGGTAGTCCGGCGCCGGCACGAGCACCTCGTCACCGTTGTCGAGCAGCCCCTGCATCGCCATCACGATGAGCTCGCTCACGCCGTTGCCGAGGTAGATGTCCTCGACGCCCACCGGCGGGAAGTCGCGCACCTCGTAGTGCTGCTTGACGGCACGCCGGGCAGACAGGATGCCCTTGCTGTCGCTGTAGCCCTGCGCGGTCGGCAGCTCCTGGATGACGTCGACGAGGATGTCCTCGGGCGCCTCGAAGCCGAACGGCGCCGGGTTGCCGATGTTGAGCTTGAGGATGCGGTGCCCCTCGTCCTCGAGCCGCTTGGCCTCGGCCAGCACGGGACCACGGATCTCGTAACAGACGTTCTGCAGCTTCTTGCTCTGGGTCACCGCGCGCATGCCGTACAGCGTCCCACCGGCGTATGCCGTGGGCTGCGTCATTCCCACCATGTGGCCCATGTCGTGGGTCACCCGGGCGCCGGACCGCCCCGTGACGGGTGGGGTGGGGCACTCACTCGACTGGGGCGGGGCGCTCACTCGACTGGGGGCCGGGGAGTGTTCAGCGCAGGAGGCAGCCGAGGCTGCTGGCCGGGCTGCGGGCCGACAGCGACCCCACGAGCGAGGTGTCGCTCGGAGCCAGCACGTCGATCGTGAGCAGGTGGCCCTCGGCGGGGCGCGTCAGGTGCGCGAAGACCGGGAGGTTCGAGCGCTGCCGCACCCACCCGTTCTGCTCGAGGTAGCCGACGAGCTCTGCCGCCTGGGGCCCCGTCGACGCCGGGTAGCTCCGGGTCACCGTGCCCTCGGGGGCATCACGGCAGGGCGGGATCTCGCTGTGCCCCAGTGGCGTCATCGAGTGGTCCAGCTCGTCGATCTCGTGCGCCAGCGACTCGAAGGCCGCCACGTCGTCGGCGTGCATGCGTCCCGACCAGGCCCAGGCGCCGAAGGCGAGCATCGCGAGGACGATCACCGCGAAGCCCGCGCCCACGGGTCCGGGGCGGCGGCGCCGAGCGGGGCGGGGCGCCCTTCCCTGCGGGCGCTGGTGCCCGGTGTGGGCTTCGTCGACGAAGCCGGAGTCACTCACCGGGACAGTGTGGGACACCGGACGGCGACCGGCCGGGCGGCTCGGTCAACTGTCGCCGATCCGTGACCGGGCGCGATCGCCGGGGTGCTGCACGAGGGGACGGTCGAGGTCGAGAAGGTGGCGCCAGTCGGTCCGGCGGGCGGTGCGCAGCCCGCGGCGCAGCAGCAGGACGAGGACCACGAGGGCGAGCGGCACCCCGACGGCGGTCGTCGTCAGGCCGAGGCTGTAGCCCTCGGGCAGGGTGGCGAAGCAGACGACGGTGGCGACGACGGCGAGGGGCCTCTCGAGCCGCGCCTGCCAGAGCACCCCGAGCGACACCGCGAAGAACGGCAGCACCCAGAGGTAGTACCAGCCGAGGAACACCGGGGAGAGCACGACGACGGCGAGCATCGCCCAGGCGATACCGCGCACCGGCCGTAGCCGTGCTTCGGCCATCGTGCCCTGGTCGCCGTCCTCGTCGCCGTCCTCGGCGCCGTCCTCGTCCCGCAGGCCCCGCGGATCGGCGGGCTTGAGCGCCGCCAGCCAGACGAGCACGAGCAGCAGGGCGAGGACGACGAGCGCGATGACCCGTGCGGCCGCGATCGCTGGCTCGCGCCAGTCGTCGTGGCCGAGGACGTGCCCCACCGCACCGACGGCGATCCCGATCGAGGTGGGCAGGGACGTCCACTGCTCGTTCTTGCCCGGGGTCCCGGTCGGGTTGAGCCACGAGAAGCCGAGCCCGGTCAGCAGGCCGCCGAGCACCATCGGGACGCCTGCAGAGAGGGCCGTGAGGGCGCCGGCCCGCACCACCTCGGACCATCGGGCGTATGCCGTCGCCTCCCTGCCCGACGTCCGCACCGACGCGAGGTGGCGGGCCCAGAGGATCACGACGAAGGGCAGGGCGATGACGGCGGGGACCTTGACCATGGCGCCGAGCGCGATGACGACGCAGGCCACGGCGAACCGGCCGCGCAGCGCCAGGGCGAGCCCGCCGAGGACTGCGCCGACCATGAGCGCGTCGTTGTGGGCTCCCCCGACGAAGTGGGCCCCCACGAGGGGGACCGCCACTCCCAGCCACAGGGCCCGCACGGGCGACCACCCGAGCCGGCGGGCGACGTCGGGCACGGCCCAGGCCATGAGGACGACTCCGGCGACGGCGAGCAGCCGGAGGAGCAGCAGGGCCACCCACAGCTCTCCGGAGACCGCCGCGACGGCGCGCGCGAGCAGCAGCCACACGGGGCCGTAGGGCGTCGTGCTGTCGAGCCAGGTCGGCGCCGTCGACCCCCTCCACGGCGAGTCCAGCTCGCGCACCGCGTGCTCGTAGGGACTGAGGCCCTGGTCCCAGAGCAGGCCCTGCGCGGCATACGAGTAGAGGTCACGGCTGTAGAGCGGCATGGCCGCGACGAGCGGTGCGAACCACAGCGCGATCGTCACCCACCACCACCGGACGGTGACATCCGCGTCGCGCAGGCGCCACCAGGCGATGACGAGCACCGCCATCGCGAGCACCGACACCGTGGCGAGCAGGGGTGAGCCACCCTTGGCCGACCACGT
This sequence comes from Terrabacter ginsenosidimutans, assembly GCF_039539425.1. Classification (NCBI taxonomy): domain Bacteria; kingdom Bacillati; phylum Actinomycetota; class Actinomycetes; order Micrococcales; family Intrasporangiaceae; genus Terrabacter; species Terrabacter ginsenosidimutans. The sequence goes on from NZ_BAABDC010000001.1 coordinate 525,207, forward strand.
GGCGACACCGGGCCACAGCACCCCGACGTTCAGCCGCGGCAGCGCTCCCGATCCCCACGAGGCCGCGGCGAGGAGCACGCCGCCGAGGCACCCCGCCCAGCGCGCCCGCGAAGCCCTCGACGAACCGGGGGACCCGGACGCACGGGCCCGGCGCTCAACCATGCGTGACCGGCTCGTCACCCCAGGCGAGCAGGCGCCACCCGGTCTCGGGGTCACCCTCCATCGTGACGACGTGGGCGTTGTCCAGGCGGCGCCCGTCGAAGAACTCTGCGTCCAGCCCCAGGGAGGCGGAGCACCAGACCCGCATCGCGGCACCGTGGCTCACCGCGACCGCGGACTCGTGCCCGTCGGAGGCGATGCGCGCGATCGCCTCGTCGTAGCGCTCCATGAAGGCGGCGCCGCTGTCGCCGCCGGGGATCGTGTGCTCCGGGTCGTCGCGCCAGCGGATGACGGCGTCGATGTAGGGCTGCCAGTCGGTGGACATCTCGTAGTCGCCGGCCTGGATCTCGCGCAGTCCCGGCAGCACGACCATCTCGAGGCCCAGCAGCTCGGCGAGCGGCGCCGCCGTCTGCTGGGTGCGCACGAGGTCGGAGGTGTAGATCGCGCCGAGGTCCTCCGCGCCGAGCCGGTCGGCGAGCGCCCGGGCCTGGGCCCGGCCCTCGTCGGTGAGGTCGACACCGGGCACGGCCGTGTCGAGCTGGCGGGCGACGTTGGCATGGGTCTGGCCGTGCCGCACGAGGAAGAGCCGCACCCTCAGAGGCCCTTCACCGTGACGCCGCTCAGGCACTCGACGCCCGTGCTGGAGCCGGTGTGGAAGTTCTTGATGGACACCGGTGTCGCCGCTCCGGCCGCGAGCTTGACGTCGATCTCCTTGCCGGCCACGTCCGAGCCGTCCGACGTCTTGACGAGGAAGACGGCCACGGTGAACGTGTGCTCCTCGGAGTCGGAGTTGGTCAGGGTCCCGGAGAAGCTCCACGACTCGCCGTTGGCAGCGCAGTTCGTGCTCGTGAGGCTCGAGGCCGCGTCGAAGAGGCCGCCGTCGCTCGGCGCGGTCGTGTCGGCCGGGTCCGGCACGTCGTCGCTCGGGGTGTCGGCCGTGATCGTCGGCTGCACCGGCACGCTGACCGTCGGCGCCACGGAGTCGCCCGAGGGCGTGGGCTGGCCGCACCCGGCGACGGTCAGCACGAGCGAGGCCGAGAGGGCCAGCGCGGCGGTCGTCACGGCATACGCCCGTGGTGCGCCGCGGTGTCCACGGACGGCTGGACGGCCTGGCATGGGCACGTGCGGCCCCTTCCTGTCGGGAGGTGTGCGCCGCCCATTGTGCCCCGCACAGCGGTCAGGGCAGCAGCAGCCGGGCCGTGACCGCTGAAGCGATGACGAGAAGGCCGGCCCCCAGCGCGAGGGTGTCCGGCAGGCGCCACGGCGCGTCGCCCGCCCACGTGCGCCGCCGCGCCTCGGCGAAGCCGCGCGCGTCCATGGCCAGGGCCAGCGCCGACGCCTGGCCGAGGGCTCCGATGAGCAGGCCGCCGGTGACGACGACCGCCTCCCGTCCGCGGGCGAGCGGCCCCCGGTCCGAACGGATGCCGCGCACCCGGCGCGTCGTCATGAGCTCGCCCCAGAGGGTGTCGAACGACTGGAGCCGCTGGAGCGCGGCGGTCGCCGCGACGACGGGTCGTGCCGGGAGCCGGAGCCGCTGGGCGAGGTGGTCACCGAGTGCCTCGGGGTCGAGGAAGCCGACGACGACGGCGGACGGCACGAGCAGGCAGAGCACCCGCAGCGCCGCGCCCGACGCGACCTCGAGGTCGCGTCCGCCGAGGAGCCACGCGGACCACGCGACGCCGAGGACGGCGAGGCTCGCCGGGGCCAGCCGGACGAGGACGTCACGCAGGCGTCCGGCGGGAGCGCGGCCGGGACCCGGTGCGAGAAGGCCCACGAGTCCGAGCACGACCTCGACGGCGAGCACGGCGAGGCCCTGGCGCCACGTGTCGAGCAGTGCGGGCAGCGGGAGGACGCAGAGGGCGGCCGCGAGCAGCGCGAGCGGGCCGGCCCGGGCGAGCAGCGGGCGACGCTCGGGCTCCGGGTCGGCGGGCGGCTGGGGCGGGGCGGAGAGCCGGACGACGTGGTCGGCGTCGTCGACGACGCCGGGGTCATGGGTGGTGACGACGACGGCGGCACCCTCGTCGCGCGCTGCTGCCAGCACACCGGAGACGGCCGCCCACGTGAGCCGGTCCTGCCCGACGGTCGGCTCGTCGGCGAGGACGAGCGCCGGCCCGTGCGCGACGGCCGAGGCCATCGCCAGGCGTCGCTGCTCGCCGCCGGAGAGCTGGCGCGGGTCGGCGTCGGCGAGGTGGGCGAGCCCGAGCGAGGCGAGGAGGGCGTCGACCCGTCGCCCGGCGACGTCGGGGTCGTGCCCGAGGGCGAGGGGGGTCGTCAGCACGTCGTCGCGCACAGTCCGGCCCACGAGCGAGGTCGCCGCGCGCTGCGGCACCCAGGACACGACTCGGGCGAGGTCGGTCGAGGACCACTCGTCGGGTGGCGCGAGCCGGTCGCGGGCGGCGGCGCGGTCGCCGGACTCGGCCGGCGTGAGCGGCAGCGCCATGTCGACGGCGCCCGCGGCCGGCTCGACGAGCCCACCGAGTGCCGCCATGAGCGAGGACTTGCCCGCACCGCTCGGGCCGACGAGCGCGACCGAGCGGCCGGCCCGGGCCTCGAGGTCGGTGCCGTCGACGGCGAGCGTCGTGCGCGACGGGCCGCCGAGCCGCCGGCTGCGGTGCTCGACCCGCACGGCCGATGCTGCCGCGACGACCCGCCCCGGGTGGACCCGACCCGCTGCCGCGTCGGGTGCGGGGTCCAGGGCCAGCACCAGAGGTTCCGGGTCGGCGACGCCTGGGACCCAGATGCCCTGGGCTGCAAGGGATTCCCCGTGCTCGGCAAGGACCGACCTCGGTTCGCCGTCGGCGACGACCGCGCCCGACGCGTCGAGCACGACGAGACGGTCGACGTGGTCGAGCCAGCCGTCGAGGCGGTGCTCGACGACGACGAGAGTCAGGCGGCGCCGCGTCACGACGTCGGCGACGACGGCCCGCACGTCGCTCGCGGTGGCTGCGTCGAGCATCGCCGTCGGCTCGTCGAGCAGCAGCACCGAGGGCTCCATGACGAGGGCCCCGGCCAGCGCCAGGCGTTGGGACTCACCGCCGCTCAGGGTCGCCGGCGAGCTGTCGGGCGACATCGTCAGTCCCACCTCGCGCAGCGCGGCCGCGACGCGTGAGGGCATGTCACGGCGCGACAGTGAGACGTTCTCGAGGCCGAAGGCCACGTCCCGACCGATGCTCGAGGCCACGACTCCGGCGCCGGGATCCTGCAGGACGAGGCCCACCGAGCCCGGAACGTCCTGCGGCGCACGGCCGCCCACGGTCACGGTGCCGGACAGGTCGCCGGCGTCGGCCGTCAGCAGCAGGCCTGCGACGGCGCGCAACAGGGTCGACTTGCCCGACCCGCTCGGCCCGGCGAGCAGCACGCGCTCGCCGGGCTCGAGGGTCAGGTGGATGCCGTCGAGGACCGGACGCGAGCGACCGAAGGGTCGCCACGTCAGGTCCTGCACGCGCACGCCGAGGCCCGAGGACACCGACGGCGACCGTGCGTCGAGGTATTCGGCTTCTCGTGCCATCGGCGCGTCTGCCTCGAACCGGTCAGACGGCTCGCTGCTCACGGACCTCCTGGCCCGGCGGGAACGGGTTCAGCGCACCGGCGGCGGCGAGCAACCGCGTCAGGCCGACGGCGAGGAGCGAGCCGAAGACGGCCACCGACGCTCCGAGCAGGACGAGGTAGGCGATCTTGTAGTCCCAGCCCCAGTCCGTCCAGTAGGAGTACCACTCGTAGACGGCCTCGAAGGCGCCCCCGAGGAAGCCGCCGAGCAGCAGCGGCGCCCAGCTGTACACGGCATACGCGAACACGGCGAAGCCGAGCTCGACACCGAGGCCCTGGACGAAGCCGGACACGAGCGTCGCCAGGCCCCACTGGGTGCCGATGAGGGCCGACACGATGGCGGCGAGCAGCTCGGTGAAGACGGCCGCGCCGGGACGGCGGATGATGAGCATCCCGACGATGCCGGCCACGAGCCAGGGCCAGTTGAAGAGGGCGCCGAGGGGCGGGAAGGCCGCCGAGACGGCGTTGGACGGGACGGCGTAGACGAGCCCCCACGCCCAGTAGGCGACGCCGAAGGCGACGCCGAGGAAGGCGCAGGTGAGCAGGTCGATGGTGCGCCAGCGGGTCAGCGGCCCGCTCGCGGTGATGGTGGTGGACATGGTGTGTCTCCCGGGTTCCAGTGATGGCAGATGGATACCTGGGGGAAGCCAGCCGGACGGGACACGTCGCTGACGTGTGCCGTGCGGTGGCCTGAGAAATACCGACTTCCTTCGCCGGTGCTAACCGGAGCAGGTTCGAGGGTCTGCGGCTCGGCCCTTCGGGCTGCCGCACTCTCAGCGCGTTTCGCGCTCCCCTGTCGTGATGGGTGGTGGTGCTGTTCAGTTGTGGGGGTGACTCTACTCCGGCCGGCGTGGGTACAGTCTCGGCATGGGCTCCAAGGACTCGAAGAAGGCCGCCAAGCAGCTGGGTAGGGCGAAGGCCAAGGCCGCCGCCGCGCCGCGCACCCCGGCGGGCGGGCCCGTCTGGAAGCTGCTCAGCGTCGGCTCGACCATCATCGCCACGAAGGTCGCGACGGACGCGGCGCAGAAGGGCTGGAAGCTGGCGACCGGCCGCAACGTGCCGGTCAAGGGCGACTTCGAGCGCGAGCGCACCCGCGACGTCATCCTCTTCACGGCCCTGTCCTCGATGGCCGTCGCCGCGGCCCGCGTCGCCGCGGAGCGCGGCGCGGCCTCCTACTACCGTCGCTCGACGGGCCACCTGCCGAGCGCGCTCGAGGACGAGAAGGTCTCCCCCACCGACAAGAAGGCCTCACGCAAGCTCGCGAAGGGCAAGGCCAAGGCGGAGAAGGCGACCCAGAAGGCCATCGACAAGGCCACCGGCCGCAGCTAGGGCGTCTCCCTCAGCCCGTCGCCAGCCTTCGGCGGCGGGCGGTGCCGTGCACCCGGGCGACGATGACGAGCACCCCGACCAAGGCCGCCTCCTCCACGCTGCGCGTTGGGTGCCGGCAGCGGATGGGACCAAAGCCCCTGTCGAGGCTCGCAGACACCGACGGACGATGCACGGGAGGGGCGTGTGCCGCGCACTCGGGTTGCCGCGGCGGCGCCGGCCACCCGAGCAAAGCGAGCACTGGAGGAGTCATGACGACGACACAGGAGCGCACCGCACGACCGTTCGTGCTGGAGCTCCACGAGGGCGACCGCACGATGGCGGCCCTGTTGGGTGGCAAGGGCGCCGGGCTCGCTGAGATGTCACGGCTCGGTCTGCCGGTGCCGCCGGGCTTCATCGTCACGACGGAGGCCTGCCGGGCCTGGCTGGCGGGGGCCCGCGAGCCCGACGGCCTGTGGGACCAGATCGAGGCGGCGATGGTCGACCTCGAGCGCCGCTCCGGGCTGCGTTTCGGCGACCCGTCCGCGCCGCTGCTCGTGTCGGTGCGATCGGGCGCCCGCTTCTCGATGCCGGGGATGATGGAGACGGTTCTCGACGTCGGGATGAACGACGCTGTGGCGGCGGCGCTCGTCGCCCGCGGCGAGGGCCGGTTCGCGTGGGACAGCTACCGCCGGCTGGTCCAGATGTACGGCCGCACCGTGCTCGGCGTCGACGGGGCTCTCTTCGACGAGCAGCTGACGCGGCTGCGCCAGCAGACCGGAGCGGCCACCGACGCCGAGCTGGACGCCGCGGACCTCGAACGGCTGACGGCAGGGTTCCGGTGGCTCGTGCACGAGCGCACCGGCGAGGACCTGCCGCAGGACCCGCGCGAGCAGCTGCACCGCGCCGTCGTCGCGGTCTTCGCCTCGTGGAACGGCGAACGGGCCCGTCTCTACCGGGCCCTCGAGGGCATCCCGGACGACCTCGGGACCGCCGTCAACGTCGTGCAGATGGTGTTCGGCAACCGTGGCGAGCGCTCGGGCAGCGGCGTCTGCTTCACCCGAGACCCCGTCAGCGGAGCACCCGGAGTCTTCGGGGACTACCTGCCCGACGCCCAGGGCGAGGACGTCGTCAGCGGCAGCCGCAGCCCGATGGACCTGTCCGAGCTCGGGCGTCGCGAGCCGGCTCTGCACCAGGAGCTGAGCACGCACCTGCGCACGCTCGAGGAGCACTACCGCGACCTCTGCGACGTCGAGTTCACCGTCGAGCAGGGCCGTCTGTGGATCCTGCAGACCCGGCTCGGCAAGCGCAGCCCCGCCGCCGCGTTCCGGATCGCCGTCGAGCTCGTCGACGAGGGTCTGATCGACCTCGACGAGGCCCTGACGCGTGTCGACGGGACGCAGCTGCAGACGCTGCTGCACCCGACCTTCGCGAGCCAGGAGGGACTGACGCCGCTCGCCCACGGCCTCGCGGCGAGCCCGGGTGCCGCCTACGGGCAGCTCGTCTTCGACTCCGCCACCGCGATGGAGTGGACCGCGATCGGGCGCGCCGTCGTGCTGGCCCGGCCCGAGACGAGTCCCGACGACTTCGGCGGCCTGCTCGCCGCACGGGCCGTCATCACCTCGCGCGGTGGCCTCACCTCGCACGCGGCCGTCGTGGCCCGTGGACTCGGGCGCACCTGCGTCACCGGGGTCGAGGGACTCGTCGTCGACCCCGTCGCCCGGGTGGCCACCCTCCCCGGCGGGGTGAGCCTGCCGGAGGGCACCGTCGTCTCGGTCGACGGCACCGCGGGTGAGGTGTATGCCGGCCAGCGCGACGTCGAGCCCAGCGCCGTGTCGACGGCGATCAGCCAAGGCGTCCCGCACACCGCCGAGATCTCGGACAGCACCGTTCGGGCCGTGCTGACGCTCCTCGCGCACGCGGACCTGCGGCGTCGCCTCGGGGTCATGGCCAACGCCGAGACCCCCGACGAGGCCCGGGCGGCACGGCGTTTCGGCGCCGAGGGGATCGGGCTGTGCCGCACCGAACACATGCTCCTCGGCGAGCGCCGCGTGCTCGTCGAGCGGCTCGTCACCGACGACGACCGGGCCGGCGCCCTCGCCGAGATCGAGGCGCTCGCGCTGGAGGAGTTCACGAGCCTGCTCGTGGCGATGGAGGGCCTGCCGGTCGTCGTGCGGCTGCTCGACCCGCCCATGCACGAGTTCCTCCCGGACCTCGTCGACCTGTCGGTCGAAGCCGCCGTCGCGGCGGAGCGTGGAACGCTCGACGCGGCGCTCGAGCGTCGGCTCTCGACGACCCGGCGGTGGCACGAGTCGAACCCGATGCTCGGGCTGCGCGGCGTGCGTCTGCTCACCGTGCTGCCGCAGATCATCGACGCGCAGGTGCGCGCCCTGGCCGAGGCCACCATCGCGCTCCGTGCCGCTGGTCACGACGTGCGTCCCGAGCTCATGGTCCCGCTCGTCGCCGACGTGGCCGAGCTGACGGCGGCCCGGGAGCGGATGGAGGGCATCGTCGCGGACGTCGCCCGTGCCCATGACGCGTCCCTGCACCTCCCCATCGGTGTGATGGTCGAGCTGCCCCGCGCCGCCCTGACCGCGGCTGCACTCGCCGACCACGCCGACTTCTTCTCCTTCGGCACGAACGACCTGACCCAGACGAGCTGGGGCATGTCCCGCGACGACGCCGAGGCCAACTTCCTCGCGGCCTACCGCGAGGCCGGGATCCTCGCCACCGACCCGTTCAAGACGCTGGACGAGGCGGGGGTCGGGGCCCTGGTGGCGATGGCGGCGCGGGACGGGCGGCGTGCGCGCCCCGGGCTGGGGCTCGGGGCCTGCGGGGAGCACGCCGGCGACCCGGCCTCGATCGGGTTCTTCGCCCGCACCGGCATCGACTACCTGTCCTGCTCGCCACCGCGGATCCCCGTCGTGCGCCTCGAGGCGGGCCGCCAGGCCGTCCTGCTCTCCGGGGCGCCGCGGCCGACCTCCGACACGCGCTGACCCGCCGCCACTCGCTGGACGCGGCGCCATCCGGGCGTGCTCCCCCCGGATGGCGCCCCCGAAACCGTCGACGGGGCGGGTCAGCCGGGGTCAGCCGGAGTCAGCCGGACTCAGCCGGGTGGTCCGGCACGAGGACGGCTGCCCCGTGCACGCGCCCGGCCTCGAGGTCGTCGAGTGCTCGGTCCGCCTCGCCCAGCGGCACCGGAGTCGTGGCCACGCGCAGCCGCAGCCGCTCGGCCAGCAGGAGGAACTCCTCGCCGTCCTGCCTCGTGTTGCTCGTGACGCTGCGCACCGAGCGCTCCCGGAAGAGGTGGCGCTGGTAGTCGAGCACGGGGATGTCGCTGAGGTGGATGCCGGCCAGCGCGAGGGTGCCGCCGGGCGCCAGCGCCTCGAGGGCGACCGGGACGAGCTCGCCGACCGGTGCGAAGAGGATCGCGGCGTCGAGGGGCACCGGGGGCGCGTCGTAGGGTCCGCCGACCGAGGCCGCACCGAGCTCCGTGGCGAGCGAACGGGCCCCGGCGCCCCGGGTCAGCACGTGCACCTCGGCGCCCTGGGCGACGGCGACCTGCGCCGTCAGGTGCGCACTCGCGCCGAAGCCGTAGATCCCCAGCCGTCCCCCCGGCGGCAGCTCCGCCCGTCGCAGCGACCGGTAGCCGATGATGCCGGCGCACAGCAGCGGTGCCGCCTCGACGTCCGAGAAGGACGCGGGGACCCGGTAGGCGAAGGCCTCCGGGACGACGGTCCACCCGGCATACCCGCCGTCAGCGTCCCATCCGGTGTATCGCGATGCAGCGCAGAGGTTCTCGCGCCCCGACCGGCACCACCGGCACGCGCCGCACGTGCTCCGCAGCCACGCGACCCCGACCCGGTCCCCCGGCGCGAAGCGGTGGGCGCCGTCGCCGAGCAGCGCGACGTCGCCCACCACCTCGTGGCCGGGCACGACTCGATGCCGGTGCCGCGGCAGGTCCCCCGATACGACGTGCAGGTCGGTGCGGCACACCCCACAGGCACGCACCCGGACCAGCACCTCACCGGGGCCGGGCTGCGGGAGCGGCAGCTCGGCCCTGACGAGCGGGTGCCGCCGCAGCGGCCCCGGCTCGTCGACGACCCACGCCTGCATGGTGCCCATGGCGCCTCCCTCGGGTCGTCGGTCGTGCGACCGCACGACGTGTCCCCATCCCACGCCCGGGCCCCGCGACCGGGCTAGGGTCCAAGGTCCCGCGGCCCGGAGCCCTTCGCCCCTGAGCACGGCCACCCGCCAGGTGCTGTCCTGATCTGAGACCGATCGAGGAGGCCATCGTGAGAGCACACGTCGGAGACCGCATCGTGCTGGCGGCAGAGCACGTCGACGAGCCCACCCGTGACGGGGAGGTGCTCGAGGTCCGCGGGGCCGACGGCGGCCCGCCCTTCGTCGTGCGGTGGGCCGACGGCCACACCGGCCTGATCTATCCCGGCCCCGGGGCGGTGCTGCACCTCGGCGTGCCCGACGAGGAGAAGGCTGCGACGGCGGCACCGTCGACGCACCCGGCGGAGCACGCACCGACGCAGCACGTCCGCGAGTGGCAGGTCCGGGTCTCGCTGCTCGAGTCCGGCGACGACACGAAGGCGACCGTGGTGCTCGTGGCCGACCCGCCGGACCGCCTGAGCGCCAAGGGCGCGAGCCACCGCTCGAGCGACGACCAGGCCTCCCGGCACATCGGCGACGAGATCGCCGTCGCCCGAGCCCTGCGGCACCTGGCCGACCAGCTGATCGTCGAGGCGGAGCACGACATCGAGCAGCGCACCGGCGAGGAGGCGCACGTCAGGACGACGTGACCCCGAACGGGTCGGCGTGCGTCAGCCGTCACCGATGCGGACGAGTCCCGTCTCGTAGGCCAGCACGACCATCTGCACCCGGTCGCGCAGCCCCAGCTTGGCGAGGACGCGGCCGATGTGGGTCTTGACCGTGGCCTCGGCGACGAAGAGCGCCGCCGCGATCTCGGTGTTGTTCAGCCCCCGCCCAACCGCCTCGAGCACCTCCCGCTCGCGTTCGGTGAGCACGTCGAGACGGCCCAGCGCCGTCGGGCCGGCCGTGCTCGGGAGCAGCGGCAGGAAGCGGTCGAGCAGCCGCCGCGTCGGCCCGGGGGCGACGACGGCGTCCCCGGTGTGGACGGCCCTGATCGCCGCGAGCAGCTCCGACGGCCCGGCGTCCTTGAGCAGGAAGCCTGCCGCTCCCGCGCGCAGCGCCGCGTAGACGTACTCGTCGAGGTCGAAGGTCGTCAGGACGAGCACCTTGGGCGGCTCCGCCCGCGCGACGACCCGGCGGGTCGCCTCGATGCCGTCGAGCCGGGGCATCCGGATGTCCATGAGCACGACGTCGACCTCGCGCCCGGGCAGCGCGTCGAGGGCGGCCTGCCCGTCGGCGCACTCGGCGACGACCTCGATGTCAGGCTCGGCGTCGAGGACCATCCGGAAGCCGGCCCGCACGAGCGCCTGGTCGTCGACGATCATGACGCGGGTCGGCCGGCCGGCCACCCCGCCGGTCGTCGGCTCGGTCACCGCCTGCCCTCCGTCGGCAGCGTCGCGAGCACCTCGAAGCCGCCGCCCGCCCGCGGCCCGGCCGTCAGGGTGCCGCCGTGCACCACGACGCGCTCGCGCATGCCCGGCAGCCCGTGGCCGCGGCCATCGTCCGCACCTGTCGGCCCGACTCCGTTGTCGCACACGGAGATCCGCAGCAGCGAATCAGTCTGGTCGACGTCCACGGCCGCGCTCGCGCCGGGGCCGGCGTGCTTGATGACGTTGGTGAGCGACTCCTGCACGACACGGTATGCCGCGAGGTCGAGTCCCACGGGTCGCTGCCGCTCGGCGCCCCGGACCGTCAAGGTCACCGGCACCCCGGCTGCGCGCACGCCTGCGACGAGGTCGTCGAGCTGGGCGACGCCGCCGGTCGGTGCGAGCTCGGCACCGGACTGCGGGTCGCGCAGCACCCCGACGAGTCGCCGGGTCTCGCCCAGGGCGTCCCGCGCCGTCGCGCCGATGGTCTCGAGCGCACCCACCGACCGGGCGAGCGCGCCGTCGGGACTGCGCTCGGCGGCATACGCGGCGCCGTCCGCCTGCACGACGATGACGGACAGGGCGTGCGCGACGACGTCGTGCATCTCCCGGGCGACGGCCGCGCGCTCGTTCTGGGCGGCCAGGCGCAGCTCCTGGTCACGCTCCCGCTCGACCCGCTCGGCGCGGTCCTGCAGGTCGGCGAGGCGCTGGAGGCGGGCGCGCTTGAGGTCTCCGAGCGCCCAGGCCGCGACCGACCCGGCGGCGCAGGCCAGGTAGGTGAAGACGAACTCGCCCGGTCCGGGCACGCGGCCGCTCGTGGCCGAGAAGCGCAGGCCCGCGATGGCCGAGCCCAGCGCCGCCACGGCGAGGCCCGCGAGGCGCACGCCGCGTCGCCGGTCGTAGGCAGCGAGGGAGTAGAGCGCCACGAGGAAGGCGATGTCACCGGGCAGCAGGCTGCTCGTCGGCACGACCCGCAGCGCGAGGGCGACGCTGACGACGGCGAACGCCAGCGCCGGTCGGGTGCGACGCCAGACGAGCGCGAGGTTGGCGAGCCCGACGACAGCCCAGCCGATCCCGTGTCCCTCGCCGAGCACGACGAGCCCGAGCAGCGCCAGGACGACCGCGAGCGGCACGTCGAGGAGCAGGGGTCGGCGCTGCAGCCAGTCGTAGACGTTCCCCTCGCTCACGCCCCGAGCCTACGAGGCGCCTCGTCCCCGTTCGTCAGACCGTGGTCGTAGATGGGCCGTAGCTGGGTCGTGGGTGGGCGGTAGATGCTGGGCACTCCCCGCCGGGGTGTCTCGATCATCACGCCGGCATGCGCCCACCCCCGACCCGCCCCGGGAGGACGATGGAGGAGGACCCGAGGAGGGGCCATGGACGCACACCAGAGACCACGGCGGCACGGGCGGGCGCCGGCCCTGACGTTTCTCGGCGCCGCCGGGACCGTCACCGGCAGCAAGTTCCTGCTCGACGGCGAGGGGAGTCGGCTCATGGTCGACTGCGGCCTCTACCAGGGGGAGCGCCGCTGGCGGGCGCTGAACTGGGAGGCCCCGCCCGTGGACCCGGCATCGATCGACGCGATGGCCCTGACCCACGCCCACCTGGACCACTGCGGCTACCTGCCCGCACTCGTGCGGGCCGGTTTCGCCGGCCCGGTCCACGCGACGGCCGGGACCGCGGCCCTGGCGGCCGTCATCCTCCGCGACAGCGCACACCTGCAGGAGGAGGAGGCCGAGGGTGCCCGGCGCGGTGGCTGGTCCAAGCACGACCCGCCGCTCCCCCTCTACACCGTGGCCGACGCGGACGTGGCCGTCGCCTCGATCCACCCCGTGGGCCGGGACCCGGTCGTCCGGCTGGCCGCCCCGGGAGGCGGGGCGGCCACTGCGGACGTGTCGGTGACCTTCGTGCCGGCCGGCCACATCCTCGGCTCCTCGAGCGTGCTCGTCGGGATGGGCGACGCGAGCGTGCTCTTCTCCGGTGACCTGGGCCGGCCCGACCACCCGGTCCTGCTCCCGCGGGCCCGCCCGCCCGCGGCCCGCACCGTCGTCGTCGAGTCGACGTACGGCGACCGGGCACACCCCGAGGTCGACCCCGAGCACCGCGTCATGGCGGAGGCGATCCGGCGCACGATCCGCCGTGGCGGCAGCGTCGTCGTGCCGGCCTTCGCCGTCGACCGCACCGAGATCGTCCTGCTCGCCATCGCCGACCTCGCGGAGTCCGGCGCGATCCCCGACGTCCCGGTCTGGGTGGACAGCCCGATGGCGCTCGCCGCACTCGAGATCTACCGCGACCCGGCGCACGCCGCTGAGGTCCGGCCCGAGGCGCTGGCCCGGATGCAGCGGCTGTCGGGCCTGCGGACCGCGCACAGCGCCGAGGAGTCGATGCGGCTCAACACGCCGGGCACCCCGTGCATCATCGTGTCGGCCTCCGGCATGGCGACCGGCGGCCGGGTCGTGCACCACCTGCGCCACCTGCTCCCCCAGGCCCGCAACACCGTGCTGCTCACCGGCTACCAGGCGATCGGCACGCGGGGCCGGGACCTGCAGGAGGGCGTCCGGGAGCTGAAGATGGCCGGGCGCTACGTCCCGGTGCGCGCCGAGGTCGTGACGCTCGACGACTTCTCGGTCCACGCCGACGCCGACGAGCTGCTGGCCTGGATCGGCGAGATGCCGCGGCCTCCGGAGAGCGTCCACGTCGTCCACGGGGAGCCCGCGGCGGCGCGGGCGCTGGCGGACGGCATACGCGATCGGTTCGACTGTGCCGTCTCGGTGCCGCGGTACGGCGAGCGGGTGCTGCTGGACTGAGGCCGCCGGCCACTCTCACCGGCGAAGACCTACCGGCGCGGGTCCGGAGGTGGTCTCCTAGGAGGGGATCTTCAGCGCGAGGAGGTGTGCCATGGAGGCACGGGTCGGTGACCGCATCACGATGGCCGCGGAGCACGTGGGTCAGAGCACGCGCGAGGGCGTCATCCGGGAGGTGAAGGGCGAGGGCGGCGCTCCCCCCTACGTCGTGGAGTGGTCCGACGGCCACACCGGCCTGATCCACCCAGGTCCCGGGTCGGTGCTGCGCTGCCAGCACCCCGACGACGAGCCGGCGAGCAGCTAGAGCTCGAGCGCGCGCACGATCGGCACCCCGGCGCGGTAGGCGAGGTGCAGGTGGCTCGGTGCGTCGAGGACGGCCAGCTCGGCCGGCTGCCCCGGTGCGATGCGCCGGTCGAGGCCGAGCGACCGGGCGGAGACCGCGGTCGCGGCGTGCAGCGCCTCGGCCGGCGTCATCCCCATCTCGCGCACGGCGAGCGCGATCGCGAAAGGGATCGACGACGAGTAGCACGTGCCGGGGTTGCAGTCGCTCGCGAGCGCCACGTCGACGCCCGCGTCGATGAGCGCCCGCGCGTCGGGGTAGGGCGAGCGCGTCGAGAACTCGACCCCGGGCAGCAGCGTCGCGACCGTGGTCCCGCGGGCGGCGGCGAGCGCCTCGACGTCGGCGCCGTCGAGGAAGGTGCAGTGGTCGACGCTGCGCGCACCGAGCTCGCAGGCGAGGCGGACGCCCGGCCCGTGGCCGAGCTGGTTGCCGTGGACGCGGAGCGACAGGCCCGCGGCGCGGCCGGCCTCGAGGATCGTGCGGGCCTCGTCGCCGTCGAACGCGTGCGCCGAGTGCGGCTCGCAGAAGACGTCGATGCTCTCGGCCAGTGCGGTCGGCCCGTCGGCGACGACCGCGTCGAGCATCGGACCGGTCACGAGGTCGACGTAGGCCGCACGATCCGTCGCGAACTCGCGTGGCACGACGTGCGCGCCGAGGAACGTCGTGTGCGGGGTGAACTCCCGCGCGATGCGGAGGCTGCGCAGCTCGTCCTCGAGGGTCAGGCCGTAGCCGCTCTTGATCTCGACCGTCGTCGTGCCCTGGGCCCGCATCTCGGCGACCCGGGCGGCCACGAGCGCGCGCAGCTCGTCGTCGCTCGCTGCACGGGTCGCTGCGACCGAGACGGCGATGCCGCCGCCGTCGTAGGGCGTGCCGGTCATCCGCGCGGCGAACTCCGCGGAGCGGTCGCCCGCGAAGACGAGGTGGGTGTGCGAGTCGACGAAGCCGGGGATGACCGCACGGCCGCCGAGGTCGCGGCGCTCGTCGGCGGCAGGCGCCTCGGAGGCGGGTCCGACCCACTCGACCTCGGCTCCGGGACCGGGTCCGGACACGACGAGCGCGGCGTCGCGCACGATGCCGAGGAGGGCGTCGCCGGGGGCGGCGTGGCCGTCGCCGCGGGCCGGGTCGTTCGTCGTCAGCTCGGCGATGCCGGTGAGGAGCAGGCTCACACCGGGACGCCCCCGGCCACCCGGTCGATGGCGCCGACGAGCATCCGCCCGACGTCGCCCATCCGGTGGTGGCCGTCGCTGACGACCACGTCACCACCGACGACGACGGTGGAGACGTCTGACGCGACGCAGGCATAGATGATCTGGTCGTGCGCGGCGCCCGCCGTGTTGACCGTGTCGGTGCGCACCGTGACGAAGTCGGCGAGCGCGCCCTTGCTCAGGTGGCCGCCGTCGGACCAGCCGAGGGACCGGTAGCCGTTGAAGGAGGCCGCGAGGAGCAGGTCGTTGGCCGAGAAGCGGTCGCGCTCGTTGGTGATGAGCCGCTCGTGCATCTCGAGGCCGCGCAGCTCCTCGAACGGGTCGATGATGACGTGCTGGTCCGACCCCAGCGACAGCGGGCTGCCGGCGTCGTGCAGGGCCCGGGCCGGGCCGATGCCGTCGGCGAGGTCACGCTCGGTCGTCGGGCAGAAGCACGCTCCGGTGCCGGTGCCGCCGATGAGCTCGATGTCGCGGTCCTCGAGGTGCGTGGCGTGGACGGCCGTCGAGTGGGCGCCGAGCGCACCGGCCTCGTCGAGCAGCTGGGTCGGGCTCGCGCCGTAGAACATCTGGCACGCGAGGTTCTCGCCGTGCTGCTCGGAGAGGTGGACGTGCAGCGGCAGGTTGCCCGCCGCCTCGACGACCCGGGGCAGGTCCTGACGCCTGACCGCGCGCACCGAGTGGATCGCGGCCCCGAGGCGCACGCGGTCGGTCTCGGGACGGCGCGACGACATGCGCTCGGCCCACGCGTCGACGGTGCCGTCGCTGAAGCGCAGCTGCCCGGGGTGCAGCTCGACGTGGCCGCCGCCGTTGAGGCCGCCCTCGAGGTAGCACGTGTCGAGCAGCGTGAGCCGGATGCCGGCCTCGTCGGCCGCCTGGCGCACCGCGAGACCCATCGCGTTGGGGTCGCGGTAGGGCTGCCCACCGGGACGGTGGTGGACGTAGTGGAACTCGCCCACCACCGTGATGCCCGCCTGCACCATCTCGGCGAAGACGGCCCGCGCGAGCGCGAAGTACGTGTCGGGGTTGAGCTGCTCCGCCGCTGCGTACATCTGCTCGCGCCAGCTCCAGAAGTTGCCGCCGCCGCCGTTGACGCGGCCGCGCAGGGCACGGTGGAAGGCGTGGCTGTGGGCGTTGGCCATGCCGGGCAGCGTCACCCCCGCGAGGCGGATGTCGTCGGGCAGCGGGTCGGCGTCGACGAGGACGTCCTTGAGCAGGCCGTCCTGGGTCACGAGGCGCACGCGGTGCGCCAGTCCCCCTGTCAGCCAAGCACTCTCGCACCAGAAAGCAGTCATCGGGCCACGCTCATAGACTCGGGGTCCTTCCCTGTGCACAGCTCGGTCACGACGGCGGTGAGGGCCGTGACCCCATGGTGACAGTCCTCGAGGCTCGCGGACTCGCTGGGTGAGTGTGAAACACCTGTGGGGTTGCGCACGAAGAGCATCGCGCTCGGCACCCCGTGCGTCGCGAGGATGCCCGCGTCGTGGCCGGCGCCCGTACCGAGCATCGGCGCGTCGGGGAGTATGCCGTGCAGCCGCTCCACGAGTCGCGGGTCGAAGGTCGTCGTCGGGGTCCACGACTCCTGGGTCGTCGTGGCCCCGAGCCGGGCGGCCTCCGACGACACGGCGTCGACCGCCGCGTGCACGACGTGCTCGCTCTGACCGCGCGCGTCGAGCCAGGCCGTGACACGGCTCGCGATCGCGTTGACGCCGCCCGGGACGACGGCCACCTTGCCGACGGTGGCCACGCAGCCGAGCCCCACGGCATACGACCGCGCCGCCTGGATGACGTCGGCGAGGCCGACCATGGCGTCGCGGCGGTCCTCGATGCGGGTGGTGCCGGCGTGGTTGGCCTCGCCGGGGATGTCGATGCGCCAGCGTCCGTGCGGCCAGATGTCGGTGCCGATGGCGACGGCACGGGACGGGTCGGCGAGGTCGTCGCCGCCGTCGGGGGCGAGCGCGAGGGACTTGCCCTGCTCGACGTGCAGCTCGACGAAGCGGCCGACGCGCCGCACGGCCTCGTCGTCACGCCCCAGGGTCTCGGGGTCGCGCCCCGCCCTGCGCCAGGCCTCGGCCATCGAGACGCCGTCGGCGTCGGTCAGCGACCGGGCGCGGTCGGCGTCGAGGGCGCCGGTGATGATGCGGGATCCCGCGCAGGCGATGCCGAAGCGGGCGCCCTCCTCGTCGACGAAGTTGACGACACCGAGCGGGACGTCGGGCGCGACTCCCGCGTCGCGCAGCGCGTCGACGGTGGCGAGGGCGCTGACGACCCCCAGGGGGCCGTCGAAGGCGCCACCGTCGGGGACCGAGTCGAGGTGCGAGCCGATGACGACGCCCGGCGTGCTGTCGGGGTCGCCCCACCAGCCCCACTGGTTACCGGCACGGTCCTCGACGAGGTCGAGCCCGCGCGCCGCGCACTCGCCGGCGAACCACTCGCGCAGGTCGTGGTCGGTCCCGGTCCACGCGAAGCGGCGGTAGCCGCCCGTGGCACCGTCCCGCCCGACGGGCTCGAGGTCGGCCCACATCCGGTCGAAGCTCGTCGTCACGTCGATCACCACTCCTCGTCGGGCCGGCGCCTGCGCGCGGCCCGGTAACTAGGCTCTGTCCCATGGACCCTGACCGTGATGGCCGTGATGGCACCGCCGAGCGTAGTGAGTCCGGCGAGATCCGCACGCCGGCGGTCGACGCCGTCGTCGCAGCCGGCATCGAGCACACGGTGACCCGGCACGGCCGCGTCTCGAGCCTCGAGGAGGCGGCTGCGGCGCGGGGCATCGAACCGCGCGACCTCATCAAGACCCTCGTGGTGCGCCGCGCCGAGGACGACCACGTCTTCGTCCTCGTCCCCGGTGACCGCACCTTCTCGTGGGCCAAGGTGCGCGGCCTGCTCGGCACGAACCGCATCTCGATGCCGGACGCCGCGGCCGCCAGGGCCGTGACGGGGTACGAGCGCGGCACCATCACGCCGTTCGGGTCGGCCACCCGGCTGCCGGTCATCGCCGACAGCCACCTCGTCGGGCGTCGCATCTCGATCGGCGGCGGCGCTCACGGCGTCGGGCTCACGGTGCAGGGCGACGACGTGATCCGCCTCTTCGACGCCACCGTCGCGGACATCTCCGACGAAGAGGTCCGCAAGGCCCCCTGACCTCCCAAGCCCGCCAAACCTGCCAAACCTGCCAAACCTGCCAACCGTCGAAAGGCCACGTTCCGCCCTCTCGTCACCGTCGAGAGGCCGGACTTCGCCGCCTGCGCAACGTCGAGTGGCCACGTCCGGCCGCCTGTCGACCGTCGAGAGGCCACGATGGCCCAGACTGGGTGCCATGTCCCGAGCCCCGCTGCCCACCAAACCCTGCGCCCGCTGCGGCCGCACCATCACCTGGCGCAAGGCGTGGGCCCGCGACTGGGACTCGGTGCGCTGGTGTTCCGACAACTGCCGCAAGCACGGCCTGACCCCCGTCGACATCGAGCTCGAGGACACCGTCCAGGCGCTCGTCGAGGCCCACGCCGACTCGGCCTCCGTCGACCCGTCAGAGGCGGCGAAGGCGGTCGGTGGTGCGGGCTGGGAGGAGCTCGTCGAGCCGGCCCGCAACGCCGCCCGGCGGCTCGTCGCGGCCGGTCGAGCCGAGATCACGCAGGGAGGGCAGGTCATCGACCCCGACCACGCGAAGGGCCCGATCAAGGTCCGCCGCCCCCGCTGAGCGTTCCGCTCGACGCCACCACCCGGCATACGCCCTCTCAGCCCTCCTGCATGGGGACGCGGACGCCACGCTCGTGCGCGACCCGGTCGGCGATGTCGTAGCCGGCGTCGACGTGCCGGATGACGCCCATGCCGGGGTCGTTCGTCAGGACGCGCGCCAGCTTCTGCGCCGCGAGGTCGGTGCCGTCGGCGAGGCTCACCTGGCCGGCGTGGAGGCTTCGGCCGATGCCGACACCGCCGCCGTGGTGGATCGAGACCCAGCTCGCGCCCGAGCTCGTGTTGACGAGCGCGTTGAGCAGCGGCCAGTCGGCGATCGCGTCGGAGCCGTCGGCCATGGACTCGGTCTCGCGGTAGGGGGACGCGACCGAGCCCGAGTCGAGGTGGTCGCGACCGATGACGATCGGGGCACTGACCTCGCCGGTGCGGACGAGCTCGTTGAAGGCCAGGCCGGCCTTGTCGCGCTCGCCGTAGCCCAGCCAGCAGATGCGGGCGGGCAGGCCCTGGAAGGCGATTCGGTCCTGCGCCCCTCGGATCCACTTGTGCAGGCGGTCGTTGTCGGGGAAGAGGTCGAGCACCGCCTTGTCCGTCGCCGCGATGTCACGCGGGTCGCCCGAGAGCGCCGCCCAGCGGAACGGGCCCTTGCCCTCGCAGAACAGCGGGCGGATGTAGGCGGGCACGAAGCCGGGGAACTCGAAGGCGCGGTCGTAGCCGCCCTGCCGGGCCTCGTCACGGATCGAGTTGCCGTAGTCGAAGACCTCGGCGCCGGCGTCCTGGAACTCGACCATCGCCTTGACGTGCTTGGCCATCGAGGCGCGAGCGCGGTCGGTGAAGTCCTCGGGCTTCTTCTCGGCGTAGTCGGCCCAGTCCTCGAGCGCGACGCCCTCGGGCAGGTAGCTCAGCGGGTCGTGCGCCGACGTCTGGTCGGTGACGATGTCGATCTCGACGCCGCGGCGGAGCAGCTCGGGGAAGATCTCGGCCGCGTTGCCGACGACCCCGACGGACCAGCCGCGACGCTCACGCTTGGCGGCCAGCGCCTTGTCGATCGCGTCGTCGAGGTCCTTGGCGACCTCGTCGAGGTAGCGGTGCTCGACGCGACGGTGCAGGCGCGCCGGGTCGACGTCGACGATGAGGCAGGCGCCGTCGTTCATCGTGACGGCGAGCGGCTGGGCGCCGCCCATGCCGCCGCAGCCACCGGTGAGGGTGAGCGTGCCGGCGAGGGTGCCGCCGAAGCGCTTCTCGGCGACGGCGGCGAACGTCTCGTAGGTGCCCTGGACGATGCCCTGGGTGCCGATGTAGATCCACGAGCCGGCCGTCATCTGGCCGTACATCGTCAGGCCGAGGTGCTCGAGGCGGCGGAACTCCGGCCAGGTCGCCCAGTCGCCGACGAGGTTGGAGTTGGCGATGAGCACGCGAGGAGCCCACTCGTGGGTCTGCATGACGCCGACGGGGCGGCCGCTCTGGACGAGCATCGTCTCGTCCTGCTTGAGCGTGGTCAGGGTCCGGACCATCGCGTCGAACGACTTCCAGTCGCGGGCCGCACGGCCGGTGCCGCCGTAGACGACGAGGTCGTCGGGGCGCTCGGCGACCTCGGGGTCGAGGTTGTTCATGAGCATGCGGAGCGGGGCCTCGGTGGCCCAGGACTGCGCCGTCAGGGTCGTCCCACGCGCTGCGCGGACGGGTCGTGCACCTTCCATGTCACTCTCCTTCGAGTGCGAAAAACGTTGGTATGCCGTGTGGTTCAGCGGAGCGGGCCGGTGACGGACTCGACGGCGGCGAGGACGTCGCCGTCGGTCACGGCGGCGTAGGCGCCCTCGATGTCGGGGGCGAGGAAGCGGTCCGGACCCGGGGCGGCGTTCGTGCGCTCCCCCAGGGCCGCGATGACGGCGCCGGTGGCGGGGGCCGGCTCGAGCGGGGCTCGCAGCTGGATGCCGCGAGCCGCGGTCAGCACCTCGATGGCGAGGACCCTGCCGAGGGCGTCGACCGACCGACGCAGCTTGCGGGCACCGGACCAGCCCATCGACACGTGGTCCTCCTGCATGGCCGAGCTCGGGATCGAGTCGACCGACGCAGGGACGGCGAGGCGCTTCATCTCCGAGACCATCGCGGCCTGGGTGTACTGGGCGATCATCAGGCCCGAGTCGACGCCCGGGTCGTCGGCGAGGAAGGGCGGCAGGCCGTGGTTCCTGGCCTGGTCGAGGAAGCGGTCGCTGCGGCGCTCGGACATCGAGGCGACGTCGGCCGCGATGATCGCGAGGAAGTCGAGGACATAGGCGACCGGGGCGCCGTGGAAGTTGCCGTTGGACTCGACCCGTCCGTCGGGGGTGACGACGGGGTTGTCGACGGCAGAGGCCAGCTCGGCGGCGGCCACGCGGGCGGCGTGCTCGACGGTGTCCCGGGCGCCGCCGTGCACCTGCGGCGCGCACCGGAGGGAGTAGGCGTCCTGCACTCTCGTGCACTCCTCGGTGCGGTGCGACTCCCGGATGGGCGAGCCGGCCATGACCGCAAGGATGTTCGCGGCCGAGGCGCCCTGCCCCACCTGGGGGCGCAGCGCGTGCAGGTCGGCGGCGAAGACGTCGTCGGTGCCGAGCAGGCCCTCGACGCTCATCGCGGCCGAGACGTCGGCGACCTTGAGCAGCTGGCGCAGGTCGTGGATGGCGAGGACGAGCATGCCGAGCATGCCGTCGGTGCCGTTGATGAGGGCGAGGCCCTCCTTCTCGGCGAGGACGACGGGCTCGATCCCGTTGTCGCGCAGGGCGGTTGCTGCATCGGTGAGTGAGCCGTCGGCGAGGCGCACCGGACCCTCCCCCATGGCGGCCAGCGCGCAGTGCGACAGCGGGGCGAGGTCGCCCGAGCAGCCGAGCGAGCCGTACTCGTGCACGACGGGGGTGATCCCGGCGCTCAGCAGGGCCGCATACGTCCTCGCGGTCTGCAGGCGCACGCCGGTGCGACCGGTGGCAAGGGTCGACAGGCGCAGCAGCATCAGGGCGCGCACGACCTCACGCTCGACCTCCGGACCGGCGCCGGCCGCGTGGGAGCGCACGAGCGAGCGCTGCAGCTGGGCACGCAGGGCCGTCGGGATGTGCCGGGTCGCGAGGGCGCCGAAGCCGGTGGAGACGCCGTAGTGCGGCACGGTGTCGTTGGCCAGGGCCTCGATGACGTCGCGGCTGCGCGAGATCTCGGCCTCGGCCTCGGCGGAGAGCTCGACCCGTGCGCCGTGCCGCGCCACCGCCACGACGTCGTCGAGCGAGAGCGGGCCGGTGCCGACCGTGACGGTGCGGAGGGGGCCGAGGGGGGCGACTGTTCCGGCGACGGAGGTGGGTGCTGCGTTCATGAAGCCATCGAACCGCGCCTGCACTGGCGCGAGAGGCCGCCGAGGTGGACAATTGTCTCGGATGCGAGACGTCGTCGATCGCGGACAGGAGGTGGGCGCACGTGTCCAACGCCCCGGCCGCCGCCAACGCGCTCGACGTCCTGGAGCACCTCTCGCGCCACGCCGAGCCGCTGCCCGCGGCCTCGATCGCGCGTGACCTCGGCCTCCCCCGCAGCTCGGTCTACCACCTGCTCAAGGTGCTGCACGGGCGCGGCTACGTCACCCACTACGTCGAGGAGCGGCGCTTCGGACTGGGCCAGGCGGCCTACGAGCTCGGGTCGGCCTACCAGCGCCAGGCCCCCCTCGCCCGCGTGGCGCGGGCGGCGATGCGCCGGCTCGTCGACCAGTGCGGCCTCAACGCCCACTTCGCGACGCTCGACGGGCGCGACGTCATCTACCTCCTCGAGGAGCGCGCGCCGGGACAGCCGATGCTCGTCACGGACGTGGGCGTGCGCCTGCCCGCCCACCTCACGGCCAGCGGGCTCGCCATGCTGTCGGCGCTGCCCGCGACGCAGGTGCGCGCCCTCTACCCCGACCGCGCGTCGTTCGTGGAGCGCAGCGGCGGTGGTCCGCGGTCACTGGCCGACCTGCGTGGCGTCCTCGCGCGGACGCGCAGCGACGGCTACGCCCGCGAGGAGGGCACCGTCACGGCCGACCTGTCCTCGGTGGCCGTGCCCGTCCTCGACCGCGCGGGGCGGCCGCTCGCGGCCATCGCGCTGACGATGCGCACGGCCGACGCCACCCCGGAGCACGTGACCGAGCTCGTGGCGCGAGCGCGCCTCGCCGCCGACGACATCGCACGCCGCCTGAGCCCCAACGCGGCCGCCCTCCGTCGCTGATCCGCCTGACCCAAACCCGCTGGGAGTCGCCGTCTCCTAGGGTGCCGACATGGACGTCCACCTCATCGGCGGCGGCTGGGACGACTCCCTCGCCCCCACGCTCTACGGCGAGTTCGTCGAGGCCGCAGCGCGCTGTGCCGGCACCGCTCCACGCATCCTGCTCGTCGTGATGGGCACCGACGCGGAGTCCCTCGAGTACCACGAGAGGTACGTCCACACCCTCGGACTCGTCGGCGGGCACGAGCTCGTCGTCGAGCGGGTGCCCGAGGGCTCGCCGTTCGACGAGGCTGCGCTCGACGGGGTCGACGGGCTCTTCGTCGGCGGCGGCCCGACGCCGCAGTACCACGCGTCGCTCGCGGGCGCCTACGCCCGGATCCGCTCGCTGGTCGGCGGGGGTATGCCGTATGCCGGGTTCTCGGCGGGCGCGGCCATCGCGGGCTCCCATGCGGTCATCGGCGGCTGGCGCATCGACGGGGTCCCCGTCTGCCCGGAGGACAGCAACGAGGACCTCGACGCCGTGGCCGTGGTCGAGGGGATCGGCCTCGTGACCGGGGCTGTCGACGTGCACGCCGCCCAATGGGGCAACGTGTCGCGGGCCGTCGCGGTCGTCGCGGCACGTCTGGCGCCGAACGCCGTCGCCGTCGACGAGGGCACGAGACTCGGGCCCGCCGGGCGGGTCGCCGGCACCGGACGCGTGTGGCACGTCACCCCGGACACGTCGTCGGCGAGCGGGGTGCTCGTGCGCGCACAGGCGGCCGGTCAATAGGCTCGGCCCATGCGCGCCATCACCATCCCGGAGCCCGGAGACGCCGACAGCCTCGTCCTCGACGAGGTGCCCGACCCCGAGGCAGGGCCCGGGCAGGTGCTCATCGACGTCGTCGCCGCAGGGGTCAACCGCGCCGACGTCATGCAGCGGCTCGGGCACTACCCGCCACCTCCCGGCGCGTCGGACTACCCCGGCCTCGAGGTGAGTGGGCGCATCGCAGCGCTCGGCGACGGAGTCGAGGGCTGGCAGGTCGGCGACGAGGTGTGCGCCCTCATCGACGGTGGCGGCTACGCCGAGCGCGTCGTGGCGCCCGCCGACCAGCTGCTCCCCGTGCCGCAGGGCGTCTCGCTCGTCGACGCCGCGGGGCTGCCCGAGGTGACGTGCACGGTCTGGTCCAACGTCTTCCTCGTGGCCAACATCCAGCCCGGCCAGGTGCTCCTCGTCCACGGTGGCAGCTCGGGCATCGGGACCATGGCCATCCAGCTCGCCAAGGCGGTCGGCGCCCATGTCGCGGTCACCGCGGGCAGCCAGGCCAAGCTCGACGTGTGCCGCGAGCTGGGCGCCGAGTTCCTCGTCAACTACCGCGAG
The DNA here is from genome assembly GCF_039539425.1 of Terrabacter ginsenosidimutans. Lineage (NCBI taxonomy): Bacteria > Bacillati > Actinomycetota > Actinomycetes > Micrococcales > Intrasporangiaceae > Terrabacter > Terrabacter ginsenosidimutans. Next base: position 549,344 of record NZ_BAABDC010000001.1, read on the forward strand.
GAGGACTTCGTCGAGCGGGTGCGCGAGCTCACGAAGGGCCACGGCGCCGACGTCATCCTCGACAACATGGGCGCCAAGTACCTCGCCCGCAACGTCGAGGCCCTGGCCGTCAACGGGCGGCTCGTGACGATCGGGCTCATGGGCGGTCGCAAGGGAGAGCTCGACATGGGCATGCTGCTCGCCAAGCGCGCCGCCGTCATCGCGACGTCGCTGCGGGCTCGGCCCGCGACGGAGAAGGCGGCCATCGTCGCGGCCGTCCGCGAGCACGTGTGGCCGCTCATCGAGTCCGGCGCCGTGCGGCCCGTCATCCACTCGCGCCACCCGCTCGGGCACGCCGCCCAGGCGCACCGCGAGATGGAGGCCTCGGGCCACATCGGCAAGATCCTGCTCACCACCTGACCTCCCCATCGCACCGGGCAGCCTTGTCGCACGGGACGATCCGGCCGTGTCGGAATCGTCCGGTGACGTCGTGGGTACGACCGGCGTACCGTCGACCGATGGACCACTTCGGCGGGAAGCGGCCCCCGATCGCACGGGAGGTTCACGGTGTTCATCCAGGTCATCCAGGGTCGGTGCACTGACGCCGACGCGCTCCACCGGCAGATGGACCGGTGGCGCGAGGAGCTCGAGCCCGGAGCCAAGGGCTGGCTCGGCGGCACGTACGGCATCACCGACGACGGCGAGTTCGTCGGTGTCGTCCGCTTCGACTCGCGCGCCTCGGCCGAGGCCAACTCGGCGCGACCCGAGCAGGGCGCGTGGTGGGCGGAGGCGTCGCGCCTGTTCGACGGCGACGCGAGCTTCCACGACTGCGACGACGTGACGATGATGCTCGACGGCGGCAGCGACGAGGCCGGCTTCGTCCAGGTCATCCAGGGCCGGCTCAGCGACCCGGAGCGCTTCCGCCACATGATGGAGGGCCCGATGGACATGCTCCACGAGGCGCGCCCGGACATCATCGGCGGCACGATCGCGGTCGACGCCGACGGCTTCTTCACCCAGACCATGGCGTTCCGGACCGAAGCGGAGGCCCGCGAGGGCGAGCACAAGAGTCCACCGCCGGAGGCCCAGCAGGAGATGGACGAGATGATGGCGCTGATGAGCGACGTCAGCTACCACGACCTGCACCACCCGTGGTTCGCCACGGCCGGCGCGCACTGACCGCGCGTCCCTGCTGCCAGCCCCACGCACACTCGGTACAGATGTCCTCACCTGAGGAGATACCGGGTGTGCAGGGGTTGGCACGTGTCCGAGACGCGGTCCCACCTGACGCCGCGCGGAGCCAGTCACCCGGCATACGCCGTGATCCATGGGCTTCTGGCGCCCACCGGGGGGACGCACGGGCCCCGACCACGTGCGGCAGGATGGAACGCATGAGTGACGACGCGAGCCGACAGCAGCAGGCCACCGACAGCGACGAGCAGCGCATCGTCGTCGTGACGCCCGACGGCATGGGCGTCGCCGACCCGGCAGGCGACGACCAGCGCCCCGGGCACGAGGACGGCCAGGCCGAGCGGCGCCACGACGAGCCGCGGGAGCGCACCAACCCCGCCGACCTCGTCGAGGAGCCGGCCAAGGTCATGCGCATCGGGTCGATGATCAAGCAGCTGCTCGAGGAGGTGCGCAACGCCCCCCTCGACGAGGCCGGTCGCCGCCGTCTGGCCGACGTGCACCACCGCTCCATCGAGGAGCTCAAGGACGGCCTCGCGCCCGAGCTCGTCGCCGAGCTCGACCGGATCGCGCTCCCGTTCCGCGACGACTCCCCGAGCGACGCCGAGCTGCGCATCGCGCAGGCCCAGCTCGTCGGCTGGCTCGAGGGGCTCTTCCACGGCATCCAGACCGCGCTCGTCGCGCAGCAGATGGCGGCGCAGCAGCAGCTCCAGCAGATGCGCGCCCTGCCGCCCGGTCCCGGCGCGTCCTACGGCACGCCTCCCGGCATGCAGCCCGGCGAGCACCACCCGGGCGAGCCCGGTCCCACGGGCCAGTACCTCTAGGGCGGCGCGTCCCGTCCCGCCAGGCGGGTCGTATGCCGTGTGGTCGCGTCGGTCAGAGCCAGCTGGAGCGCTCGCGCTCGGTCGGCACCACACCGGGGTCCCACTGCGTGAACGGCTGCTCGAGCCTGTAGCGGAAGTCGGCCTGCCGCAGCAGGACCACGGGCTGGCCGTTCTCCGGGTTGTCGAGCGACTCGAAGTAGTCGACGCTCCAGTGGAACCACCGCATGCAGAAGAGGCGCATCGTCAGGCCGTGCGTCACGATGACGACGTTCCGGGGCGCCAACGGCGTCTCGAAGTTGCGGTGCATCGACTCGAGGAACGTCGAGACCCGGTCGTAGACGTCGGATCCCGACTCGCCCTGGGTGAAGCGGTAGAAGAAGTGGCCGTAGCGGTCGCGCAGCTCCTTCTGCTCGGCGATGTCGGCGGGGTCCTGGAAGTTGGCCCAGTCCTGCTCGCGCAGGCGTGGTTCGACCCGCACGTCGCGCTCCGCGACCGGCAGCCCGAGGGTCTCCAGCGTCTGCCGGGTGCGCACGTACGGCGACACGTAGACCTCGACCGACTCGCCGTCGAGCACCTCACGGATCGCGGCGCCCGTCTGCCTCGCCTGCTCGAATCCCTTGGGCGTCAAGCCGATCCGATGGTCCGGGACCCGTTCGTAGATCGTGTCATCGACGTTGCCCTCGGACTCGCCGTGCCGCACGAGGATGATCCGGTTCGGTCGGTGCTCGAGGCTCACCGCCCCAGACTACGGTTGCGACCTCGCGCCGCCCACGGCGCGACGAGCAGCACGAGCCACGCGAAGCCGACCGCGAAGCTCGCCACGAGGATGACCCCGCCGGCCCACGCACCGAGGAGGCGAGGGCCGAGGGCGAGCAGGACGGCATACCCCATCAGTGCCGTGACGACGATGGTCCTGCGACGAGCCGACCCCATGACTCCTCCTCGCTCCGGCGCGCTGGTGCGTCCATCGCAGCACGCTCACGTGAACGTGCGGTGCCGTCCCGGTGACACGTCCCGGTCCGGTTAGGGTGAGGCGATGCGACAGGTGGGGACCCTGCTGGCCCGCGACAGCCCCTGGCTGCGCCGTGGCTCGCACGTCCTCAAGTGGCTCGCCGTGCTCGCCGCCTGCTACCTCGGCGGAGTCGCCGCGACCAACCTCGCACCCACCGTCGCCGAGACGTCGCAGTACCGCGCCGTCCTGCGCCTCGACCCGGTGCCGCGTCACTCCCCGGTGCTGCACGCGCCGACCATCGTCGGCGACGTCGACGTCCAGTTCGCCTCTCCTCTGGTTGCACCCGGGCTCGACGTGCAGGTCGCGGTGCGCGAGGAGATCACCAACCTGTTCACCCGGCCCAACGTCGACATCAAGGCCCTGCAACCCTCACCCGACGAGATCTCCTCGGCCATCGCGCAGGCCGCGACGGGCGTCGGCGTCCGTTTCGTCCTCGGGGCGACGGCGATCGCCGTCCTGCTCGCCCTCGCCTCGCACTACATCCGGCAGCGCACCACGCGACGCCAGCACGTGCTCTTCGTCGCGTCGGCGATGGTCGTCGCCACGGCCGTCACCTTCGGCGGGATCGCCCTGACCTACCAGCCGAGCCGGTTCGCGGAGTACCGCACGAGCGGCGTGCTGGGCGTCGTCCAGCGCAACGCCGGGCTGCTCGCCGACGTCGAGGCGCGCGCGACGCAGGTCACCCCCTACTTCCGCAACCTGCTCGCCGTGACGCAGGCGCTCCAGCAGAAGTACGTCGCCGGCAACCTCAACGAGCCGGTGTCCGCGCGCTTCCTGCTCGTCTCCGACATCCACGGCGCCAACCAGTACGCCCTGATGCGCACGATCATCGCGGAGGAGGACATCGACGCCGTCATCGACAGCGGTGACCTCCTCAACTTCGGCCGGGTGCAGGAGGGCGACGCCGCCGGCCTCTACCGCTCGATCCAGTCCCTGGGCGTGCCCTACATCTTCACGAGCGGCAACCACGACCAGTCGTCCGCGACCGACCGGGCGGTCGTCGCCCGCCTCGGCCGCATCCCGAACGTCGTGCTCCTCGAGGACGCTGCAGGGTCACTGCGCGAGCTGACCTTCCACGGCCTGCGGATCACCGGCTTCAACGACCCGCGCTGGTTCGGCGACGACAACGCCGACCCGACCGCCAAGGCCAAGCCTGCGGCCGACCGCTACAACGCGGCCACCGCCGACCAGCCGGAGCCCGACCTCGTCGTGACCCACGAGCCGTATGCCGCCGAGCAGGTCGACCGGGCACGTCTGCTCGTCAACGGGCACATGCACACTCCGGCGATCGAGGGCAACCGGATCCAGGTCGGCACCTTCACCGGTGGTGGCGTCGTGTCGCACTACGCCGAGGGGACTGGCCAGGAGCTCGACGGGCAGCCGTACGCCTTCGACGTCGCCCAGTTCGGCACGTCGTGCGAGCTGACCTCGCTGACCCGCTACTCGTTCCGCAACCTGCTCGAGGGACGCCCGGCCTACGACAGCGTCCAGGTCATCAGCGGCGCCCGCATCGACCCCTACCGACCGTCGGCGACGCCCGCGCAGCAGCCGGGTCAGGCCCAGCCCGACCCTTCCAAGCGCATCTGCAGCCGCATCGACGAGACGACGGTGCGGACGCTGCCGCTGCCGCCAGACGACGCGGCCTCGCCCGGCACCACGACCCCGACGACACCGACGACCCCGGCCGTCACCCCTTGAGGTCGGGGAACTGGTCGTCGCGCCACTCGTTCTCCGGCTGGCCCGCGCCGGCCGCGTCGAGCTCGTTCTCGCGGCCCCGCAGCTCGACCCGGCGGATCTTGCCCGAGATGGTCTTGGGCAGCTCGTAGAACTCGATGCGCCGGACCCGCTGCCACGGCGCGAGCTTCTCGCGGGCGTGGGCGAGGATCGAGCGGGCTACGTCCTCGCCCGGCTTGTGGCCCGGGGCGAGCGCGATGTAGGCCTTGGGGACTGCCAGGCGCACCGGGTCGGGCGCCGGCACGACGGCGGCCTCGGCGACGGCCGGGTGCTCGATGAGGACGGACTCGACCTCGAACGGGCTGATCTTGTAGTCGCTCGCCTTGAAGACGTCATCGGTGCGACCGACGAAGGAGATGTAGCCGTCGGCGTCGACGGAGGCCACGTCACCCGTGTGGTAGAAACCGCCGGCCATCGCGTCGGCATTGCGCTGCTCGTCGCCCTGGTAGCCGGTCATGAGCGGCACCGGATGCTGTGAGAGGTCGAGGCAGATCTCGCCCTCGCGGCTGCCCTCCGAGTCCGCTTGCGTGACCAGGGCGTTCGTGACCGGGTCGACGACGACGACCGGGCAGCCCGGGAGCGGGCGCCCCATCGAACCGGGCTTGACGGTGGAGCCCGGAGTGTTGCCGACGGCCGCCGTCATCTCGGTCTGGCCGTAGCCGTCGCGGATCGTCAGGCCCCAGGCCCTCTCGACCTGCGCGATCACCTCGGGGTTGAGCGGCTCGCCCGCGCCGATGACCTCGCGCAGCGACCCGGGGCCGGCCGACAGGTCGCTGTTGATGAGCATGCGCCACACGGTCGGAGGGGCGCAGATCGAGGTGACCTCGTGGGTGTGCAGCACCCGCAGCAGCGCTGCCGGGTCGAAGCGGCTGTAGTTGTAGACGAACGCGGTCGCCTCGGCCGCCCACGGCGCGAAGAACGACGACCACGCGTGCTTGGCCCAGCCGGGGCTGCTGATGTTGAGGTGGACGTCTCCGGGCTGCAGGCCGATCCAGTACATCGTCGACAGGTGCCCGACGGGGTAGGAGCGCTGGGTGTGCTCGACCAGCTTGGGCCGGCTCGTCGTGCCCGACGTGAAGTAGAGGAGCATCCGGTCGTCCGGTCCCGTGCCCGGGTGCTCGGTCGGGGGGACGTCGAGGTCGTAGGCCGCCTCGTGGCGCTCCCAGCCGTCGGTGGCGGTTCCGGCAGGGTCGGTGCCACCGACGTTGCCACCGACGTTGCCACCGACGTTGCCACCGACGGCGACGCGGACGTAGTCACCCGGGACGTCGTCGAACTTGTGCACCTCTGAGGCGTTGGTGATGACGGCGCGGGCCACGCCGCGCTCCATGCGGTCGACGAGGTCGCCGGGGCCGACGGCCGTCGTCGTCGGCATGACGACGGCGCCCATCTTGATGACGGCGAGCATCGACTCCCAGAGCTCGACCTGGTTGCCGAGCATGAGGACGACGGAGTCGCCGCGCCGCACTCCCATGGCGGTCAGGCGTGCCGCCACCTGGTCGGAGCGCCGGGCCATCTCGTCGTAGGACCAGGAGTGCGACGACTCGTCCTGCTCGACGATCGTCAGGCAGGACCGGTCGTTGCCGCGGGCCACGGCATCGAACCAGTCGACACCCCAGTTCCAGCGGTCCCCGACGTCCGGGAAGGTGAACTCCCGGACCGCGCGGGCGTGGTCACCACGCAGGGCGAGGAGCTGGTCACGGGCGGCTCGGTAGGTCGCGGTCACCCCGGCTTCGTCGACAGGTGAGGTCATGCTCCGACGATGCCACACCGGGCTGCGGCCGGACGGAGGACTGCGAGGTCAGAGCGGCTGGTCGCTCCCGTCGCCGAGGTCACGCGGGCGCCGCCGCTCCTCGGCGAGCTCGGGTAGCTGACGCGGGACCGGCCGCGTGTGGTCGGAGTGGCCCTCCTCGCCCGCCGCGAAGGCTGGGTCGGAGCCGGGCTCGTCGGGGATGCCGCGGCCATGCGTCCGGCGGCGGAGGTCGTCCTCGTCGATGAGGCGGTTGATCAGCTGCTGCACCTCGTTGCTGCGCGGGATGTTCGAGAGGTTCTCGTCGGGGCTGTCGCCCGCCGACTCGATGTGCAGCGAGCCGGAGCGGATGATCCGGTCGAGGACCGTCTGCTGGAAGCTCACGTCGGTGATCTTCGAGAGGGTGATGTCCTTGCCGTTCTTCGTCAGGATCCCGCGGCGCACCATGACGCGGTGCGAGGTGATGACGTAGTGGGTCGTGCGCCAGCGCAGGTAGGGCACGACGACCGCCGGGATCGCGAAGACGACGAGGACCGCGACGGCGATCCACTGGATCCGGTTGCCGGTCTCGTCGTCCGGGGTGACGACGGCGACGGCGATGCAGGCAGCGGCCAGCAGCAGGCCGAAGATCGTCGGGACCACGACGGTGAGCCAGTGCGGGTGCAGGTCGCGTTCGACCTTCTCACCCTTGGCCAGCACGTTCTCCGGGAAGCCCACGGTCATCCTCCTGTCGTCACGGCCCGGGTGGACCACGAGTACCCGTTCAGCCTAGGCGCTCGGATGGCCTTCATCACCGCGCGACGGGCCGCGGGACCGCGGGCGGGTCACGCACCCAGGACGCGGGCCTTCTGCTGCGCCAGCTCCTCGTCGGTGAGGATGCCCTGCCCGTGCAGTGCAGCCAGGCGCTCGAGAGCCGACAGCACGTCGTCGGTCCCGGAGGCAGCGGCGGCGGGCGTCGCGGGCGCCCCAGCCGGGGGTGTCGGCGGCGCCTGCGCGGCCATGGCGTCGGCGACGGCTGCCTGGGTGGCCGCGGCCTGGGCCTCGGCCTGCTGTTGCTGGCGGTAGGCCTCCGCGTCCGCAGCCTGCTGCGCCTTGGCCTGCTGACCCTGGTGCGCCCTGTTGCTGACGGCGCTGGCGGTTCCAGCGACGACCGCGGTGCGGGCAGCCAGACCCATGAGACCGGGCCGACCCCGACGTCCCCTCATGACGTCTCCTCCTTCGACTCGATCGCGGCGAGCGCCAGCTCGATGTCCTCACGGGGCAGTCGCTCCATGACGAGCAGCTGGCCGTCGAGCGCGCGCACCTCGGCAGCGATGTCGGCAGCCCACACGTTCTCCCAGGCGATGACGATGACCGACGTGCCGGGGTCCATCTCGGCCGCGATGGTGAGCGCATCCTCCTCCCCGACGAGGTCGGGCATGACCGTCGGGAAGCCGAGCAGCTCCTCGGCACCCTCCGGCGACTCGGCGTCGAACATCCGCACGCTGCCGTCGTCCTCCTTGCGGACGAGCAGCACGTCCAGCACCCGCACGGCTCCTCGGTCCACGGCCCGCGCGACCGCGTCGCGGATGCCCTCCTGCCGCAGCTCTCCGCGGAAGCCGATGACCGCCAGGTCCACTGGTCCGATCGGCCCTGTCGTCGCAGTCGACATGGAGCTCCCTCCCGGGATCGTGGCGGCCCCGTGACCGGTGCCGCTCGCCCTATGCTCCGGCGATCGACGGGCCCGGACATCACCCCGGTGGGGTGACGGACGAGGACGGGGTGGCGAGACGACGGGACGCGCGGTCCTGACCCTCGCGGCTTCGGCGCGCGGGGTCGGCTGCCCGCCCCTAATGTCCGACATGGGACGTGTGACACGGGGCACATCGTGGTCGCCGGGCGACGCCCCGAGCGGTTGCAGTGCTCAGCGTCAGCAAGCCTTCCACCCACAAAGGAGTGTGTCGTGAAGAGCAGGTCCCTCATGCCGTCCACCCGCCGCCGAGCTCTCGGTGCCGGACTGTCCACCCTCATCGGGCTCGGCGCCGCCCTCGCGCTCGGCGCCCCCGCCGTCGCAGCCGGCACCACCTACGTCGCCCTCGGCGACTCCTACTCGTCCGGCACCGGGACCCGGACCTACATCAACGACGGCACCTCGTGCCAGCGCTCGGTCTACGCCTACCCCTCGCTCGACGCCTCGGCGCTCGGCCTGTCCCTGAACTTCCGCGCCTGCTCCGGGGCCACGGTCGCCGACGTCACGAACACCCAGCTCTCGGCACTGTCGAGCACGACGGCATACGCCACGATCTCGGTGGGGGGCAACGACGCCGGTTTCGCCAGTGTGCTGACGACGTGCGCGCAGCCGAGCTGGGCGAGCAACTGCAACGGCGCCATCGACACGGCGCAGAGCACGATCAACAACACCATCCCCGGCCGTCTCGCGACGCTCTTCTCGTCCATCCGCGCCAAGGCGCCCAACGCCCGGGTCATCGTCGTCGGCTACCCGCGCATCTTCAACGGCGAGGACTGCAACGCGTTCACGTGGTTCTCGCCCACCGAGGAGTCGCGCCTCAACGCGACCGCGGACCTGCTCAACACGAGGACCGCGACGGCCGCGTCCAACGCCGGCTTCACGTTCGTCAACCCGACGTCCAAGTTCGTCGGGCACGCCGTCTGCGACAACGTCGAGTGGCTCAACGGCCTGTCCAGCCCGGTCAGCGAGAGCTACCACCCCAACGTCACCGGTCACCGCGACGGCTACGCCGTCCTGACCAAGCCGGCGTTCGGGCTCGCCCTCAAGCTCTCCGCGGCCAGGGCCGAGGCCAAGGCGGTCGCGTCCGCCGACGCGCTGGCCCGCGACGCGAGGCGGTATGCCGCGATCGACCGCACCATCGCACCGGAGCGGTTCGTCGCTCCCGACCTCACGACCCCCGCCGTCCGGGCCGCCGCGGCACGGGCCGGGGTCGACCTGAGCAGCCGGGCGAGCATCGACGCCGCCGACCGGCTCTGGTCGGCCCGTCAGGACGCCGCGCGCCGCTGACACCCGGTGGGAGAGCGTGCCCACCCGACGTCCCACGACGTCGGGTGGGCACGTCCCCACGGTCGCCTAGGGTGACCCCGTGCGCTACGACGACATCATCATCGGGGCCGGTCACAACGGCCTGACAGCCGCCGCCTACCTCGCCAGGGCCGGGCGCCGGGTGCTCGTGCTCGAGCGCGCGGACCACGTGGGTGGGGCCGCCGTCTCGGCCCGCGCGTTCGCGGGTGTGGACGCGCGGCTGTCGCGCTACTCCTACCTCGTGTCGCTGCTGCCGCGACAGGTCCTCACCGACCTCGACCTCGACCTGCGTCTCATCCGCCGGCGGTTCTCCTCCTACACGCCGGTCCCGTCGGACCCTGACCACGGGCTGCTCGTCGACAACGCCGACGTGGCCGCGACCCGGGCGGCGTTCCGCGCGTTGACCGGCGGCGACGAGGCGTATGCCGGGTGGACCGACTTCTACGCCCGCATGGCCGGCGTGGCCGAGCGGGTCTTCCCGACGGTCCTCGAGCCGCTGCGCTCGCGCGACGACGTGCGCTCCCTCTCGGGCGACGCCGCACTCTTCGACGCCCTGACGACGCGTCCTCTCGGCGAGCTCATCGAGTCGGTCACGAGCGATGACACACTGCGCGGCATCATCGCCACCGATGCGCTCATCGGCACCTTCGCGTCCCTCGGCGAGACCGACCTGCGCCAGAACGTCTGCTTCCTCTACCACCTCATCGGTGGTGGCACCGGCGACTGGGACGTGCCCGTCGGCGGCATGGGCGCCCTGACGGACTCCCTTGCGGCAGCAGCGGTCTCGGCTGGGGCGACGATCCTCACGGGTGCCGAGGTCACGTCGGTCGACCCGTCCACGGGCGAGGTCTCCTGGTCCGGCGGGAGCGCGGGCAGCGGCAGCGCCACCGGCGCCACCCTCGTCGCGGGCTGCGCCCCGGCCGTGCTCAACAAGCTGCTCGCGCACGCCGGTGCCGAGCCCGTCGACACCGAGCCCGACGTCGAGGGCGCCCAGCTCAAGGTCAACATGCTGCTGACGCGCCTCCCCCGCCTGCGCGACGCGTCCGTCGACCCGGCGGCCGCCTTCGCCGGCACCTTCCACATCAACGAGGGCTACGCACAGCTCGAGCAGACGTATGCCGCGGCGGCCGACGGGCGCATCCCCGACCTGCCGCCGTGCGAGATCTACTGCCACACCCTCTCGGACCGCTCGATCCTCGGGCCAGACCTGGCGTCGAGCGACGCACAGACGCTGACCCTGTTCGGGCTGCACCTGCCGGCACGCCTCTTCCGTGCGGACAACGAGACGGCGACCCAGGAGGCGCTCGCCGCCACCCTGCGCTCGCTCGACTCGGTGCTCGGCGAGCCGATCGAGTCGGTGCTGGCCCGCGACGCCGACGGCAACCCGTGCGTCGAGGTCAAGAGTCCCGTCGACCTCGAGCAGGCGGTCGGCCTGCCGGGTGGCAACATCTTCCACCGCTCGCTGCAGTGGCCCTGGGCCGAGCGGGACTCCGAGGTGGGCACCTGGGGCGTCGAGACGGCATACGACAACGTGCTGCTCGGCGGTGCCGGGGCGCGACGCGGTGGTGGCGTCAGCGCGATCCCGGGCCACAACGCGGCCCGGGCGATCCTCGGCTGACGCGGCCTACGCGGTCCAGACGCCCGAGCTGCCGCGACGGTGGCTGCCCAGCAGGTGCGTGTCGACGATGCCGACGGCCTCCATCAACGCATACATCGTCGTGGGGCCGACAAAGGCAAAACCTCGTCTGCGCAACGCCTTCGACAACGCCTTGCTCTCGTCGGACACCGTGGGCACGTCCGAGTGGTCGGTCGGGCGCGGCGTGTCGGCAGGCTGGAAGGACCACACGAAGTCGACGAGACCGCCGTCCTCGCGCAGCGCGATCGTGGCCCGGGCGTTGGTGATCGTGGCCTGGATCTTGCCGCGGTGGCGGATGATGCCGGCGTCACCGAGGAGGCGCTCGACGTCGGCATCGGTGAAGGTCGCGACGACGTCGGGGTCGAAGTCGGCGAACGCGGCCCGGAAGTTCGCACGCTTGCGCAGGATCGTCGCCCACGACAGCCCGGCCTGGAAGCCCTCGAGGCAGATCCGCTCGTAGAGTCCCCGCTCGTCGCGGATCGGCATGCCCCACTCGGTGTCGTAGTAGTCCATGAGCAGCGGGTCCACCGAGGCCCAGCTGGGGCGGGCGAGCCCGTCAGCGCCGACGACCGTCATGCGCCGACCCTAGAACACACCGACGACACCCTCCGCGACAGGATGAGGTCGTGACGCCGGACCCGTATGCCGGACTCGACCTCGAGTCGCTCGACCTGCGAGCGCAGCCCGAGCTCTATCGCGTCGGCCGCGGCGAGCAGGGCGTGCTGCGCGTGCAGCCGTACAAGGACGAGCTCCTGCCCCTGTGGCGCTTCCGCACGCCTGAGGTCGCCCGCGAGAGCGTGGCAGCCCTCCGGGAGAGGTTCGACGACTACCTGGCGGCCGGCGACCTCGTCGGTGCGGACATGGCGCGCAAGTTCCTCCAGATGGGTTACACCCGCGCCCGTCGCTACGCCAACCACGCCGGCGGGCGGAAGTACGACGGACCCGTCCCCGCCGACCAGCGCGGTCGCAGCGGCGCCCACGGCCGTCGCGAGCTGCCCCGGGGACCGGAGGACGCCGACAAGGCCGAGTCCGCCCGGATCTTCAAGGACGCCTGGGACGCGGTCGAGGAGGTCAGCGCCTACACCGACTGGCGGTCGGAACACCGGTCCCGGCACGGCTGACCGTCACCGGCGGGGAGACGACGGGACGGAGAGTGCGATGACGAGCTCGCGCACCACGGTCGGGTCGCCGAGCCGGTCGCCGAAGAGCTCGCGCACCTGCCCCATCCGGTAGCGCACGGTCTGGGCGTGCACGTGCAGCTCGGCGGCGACTGCGTCACGGCGGCCCTGGTGCAGCAGCCACGAGAGGAGCGTCTCGGCGAGCCGGTCCTGCGTGGCCGGTGGCAGGTCGGCGAGGGGCGCGAGCACGCGGTCGCGCAGGTCGGCGAGCGCCTCGGGGTCCGCGGTGAGCACGAGGTCGGCCAGGTGGCGCTCCGTGTCCACCGGTGCGCCGGTGCGCGACGGGCTGGCCAGGGTCGCGGCGCGCGCGGCACGGTCGCAGGACGAGCGCGCGTCGGCCCAGGGACGGGGCGGTCCCACGACGGCGTGCCGGCCCGTCAGCACCCGCAGGAGGTGGACGCGGCCGGGCCCGTCGGCATCGGGCACGAGCAGGAGCGTCAGCGGGTGGCCGGGGTCGGCCTCGACGATGCCGTCGAGGTCCTCGCCGACCTGGAGGGTGTCGGCGCCGAGCGAGGCCAGGGCCCGCCGTGCCTCGGCAGCCGGAAGCAGCACTGCGGTGAGCGTGTCCGGCAGCGCCCACTCGGCCTGCGCCGCGGCAGCGGTCAGCACCTCGGTGCTCGCGCCCGCGAGCAGGTGCTGGCCGAGACGTTCGCGATAGCGCTCCCGGACCCGTCCGCTCGTGGTCAGCTCGTCGGTGTGGCCGGCCACGCTGGCCGCCGACAGCTCGTCGATGTAGGCGAAGAGGAGCTCGGCGAACTTCGCCATCGTCGTCGCCGGCAACCCCGCCTCGGCCGCAGACCGGGCCAGCTCACGCCAGGACACCCGGGCACCGACGCGGTATGCCGCGAGCAGGCTGTCCATCGAGCGCCCCCCTCGCGCCTCGCCGCGGCCCAGGGCATAGGCCCCCTCCCGCGTCGGGCCGAGCGGGGTGCTGGGGTCGACGTCGCGTCCCCCGCTCGCGAGCTTGAGGAAGCCCGCGATGGCCATCTGCACGGCGCGGTGGATCGTGGCGCCCGCCGCCCCGCCGAGGGCGCCCCGGTAGTCCGGGACCTCGTCGACGACGGCCGTCACCGTGGTCGTCGCGATGGCCGGGAGCCGCTCGCGCAGGGCCCGCAGGACCGCATCGTCGAGCTGCAGGTCGGCGGCGCCGAGCGCTGTGGCGCTCGCGGTGTCCTTGACCATCGACTGTTCCCTCCGAACAAGAGTTCCCCCGAACTCCACGCCGTACGGTCAGGATCTTACCCTCGGTCGCCAGTCATGCTGGAGGCATGAGCCTGACCGGACTCTCGAAGATCTCGAGCCCCTCACCCCGAGCCACCCGCCCCACCCTGCGCGGACGCCTCCTCCAGCTCGCCGAGCGCGCGACCTCACCGCTGCTGCCCGCGGACTACCTCGACCTCTTCGACCCGCTGCGTCCGGGCGCCGACCTGCGCGGGCGCATCGTCGAGGTCCACCCCGAGACCGCCGACGCGGCCACCATCGTCATCCGCCCCGGCGCCGACTGGGCCGGCCACGTGCCCGGTCAGTACGTCCGCATCGGCGTCGACGTCGACGGCGTCCGCCAGTGGCGTGCCTACTCCCTGACCCACGGACCGCGCGCCGACGGCAACATCTCCATCACGGTGAAGGCCGTGCCCGACGGGCTCGTCAGCACCCACCTCGTGCGCGAGTCGCAGCCCGGCACCCTCGTGCACCTCGAGCAGGCCCAGGGCGAGTTCGTCCTGCCCACCGACGGTGGCAGGTTCCTCTTCGTCACTGCCGGCTCCGGCGTCACGCCCGTCATCGGGATGCTGCGCAACCTCTTCCCCGTCGCGGACTCGGGCGTCGTGCGCCTGCCTCGCGCGGCGGCATACGACATCGTCGTCGTGCACGTCGCCCCGAGCGAGCCCCACTCGATCTTCCTCGACAACCTCCGCGCGCTCGACGCCGCCGGGCTCATCCGGCTCGTCGCGCGCTACGACGACGAGCACGGCGTGCTCGACGTCGACGACCTGGACACCCTCGTCCCCGACCTGCACGAGCGGACCACCCTCGCCTGCGGGCCCGGCGGGCTGCTCGACGCCCTCCAGCGCCACCACGACGCGCGTGGGCTCGGGCTGCTGACCGAGCAGTTCCGCGCCAGCACCCTCGTCGTCGGCGAGGGCGGCACCGTCGACTTCGCCGGCTCCGGTGCGAGCGTCGAGGCCGACGGCTCGACCCCCATCCTCGACGCCGCCGAGGCGGCCGGCGTGCTCATGCCGTCGGGGTGCCGCATGGGCATCTGCTTCGGGTGCGTGCTGCCGCTGCGTGAGGGCGCCGTCCGCGACCTGCGCACCGGCGAGGTCACGAGGGCGACACCCGGCGAGACCGAGGGCCAGGGCGTCCCGATCCAGACGTGCATCTCCGCCGCCGCCGGAGCCTGCGTCATCGACCACTGACCGCGTCCGCGCCGTCACCCCCACAGACCACACGACCTCCGAACCAGAGGAGTCACCATGACCGTCCTGCAGAAGAAGACCCACAACCCGATCGGCCACCTGACGGCCGAGGACATCGAGCAGATCGGCGTCGAGCTCGACGCCATCCGGCGGTCCGTCATCGACACCCGCGGCGCCGACGACGCGGCCTACATCCGCAAGGTCATCGCGACCGCGCGCAAGCTCGAGCTCGGCTCGCGCGCAGTCCTGCTCGTCTCGATGTTCCCGCCCGCCTGGGTCGTCGGCACGGCGGGCCTCGCCGTCGCGAAGATCATCGAGAACATGGAGATCGGGCACAACGTCATGCACGGCCAGTGGGACTGGATGCGTGACCCGAAGATCCACTCGACGACGTGGGAGTGGGACAACGCCAGCCCGTCGGAGCAGTGGAAGCACTCGCACAACGAGCTGCACCACACCTACACGAACGTTATCGGCAAGGACAACGACCTCGGCTACGGCATCATGCGCGTCGACGAGGACCAGCGCTGGGTGCCGCTCTACGCCGCGCAGCCGCTGTGGAACTTCGTCAACGCCTGCTTCTTCGAGTACGGCATCGCGGCCTACGACCTCGAGCTCGGCAAGAACCTCTCCACCAAGGAGCGCCGCCAGGACCCCGAGTTCCGGGCGCGCGCCAAGGTCACCCTGAAGAAGATCCGCAACCAGATGACCAAGGACTACGTCATCCACCCGTTGCTGTCGGGTCCCTCGTTCCTCAACACCCTCGCGGCCAACGCCACGGCCAACCTCATCCGCAACCTGTGGACGCACTCGGTCATCATGTGCGGCCACTTCCCCGAGGGCGTCGAGACCTTCGAGCGCCGGTCGATCGTCGGCGAGACCCGCGGCGAGTGGTACCTGCGCCAGATGCTCGGCTCGGCCAACATCAGCGGCAGCAAGGCCATGCACTTCATGACCGGCAACCTCAGCTTCCAGATCGAGCACCACCTCTTCCCCGACCTGCCGAGCAACCGCTACCAGGAGATCGCACCGCAGGTGCAGGACCTCTTCCGCAGGTACGGCCTGACCTACACGACAGGCTCGCTCCCGCGTCAGGTCGCCTCGGCGTGGAAGAAGGTCTTCCGCCTGTCGCTGCCCAACGGTGCCCTGCGGCGCGGTCGCGGTGCCACCGTCACCGACCTGCCGTCGACCGCGCCCGAGCGGGAGCACGCCGCGGCCTGAGGCCGACCGCCCCTCCCCGGAACATTTCTCCTCGACGCGGCAGAAACCCTGTCATGAAACAAGGGTCCGCTCGTCTACAGGGTGAAGGGACGCCCCCGGGCGTCCTGGCAACAGCCTCGGGTGTTCGTGGAGGGGTACCCCAGGCTGGCCCGTCGGGGACGGGCAGCACCGAACAGAGCCCCCGCTCACCCACCCGAGCGGGGGCTCTGTGCTGCCCGCCCGAGCGGCCCGATCCCGTATGCCGTGCCTGCGCGTGCGTGCGTGCCGGGTCGCGCCGTCCGGGCGGGTAAGGATGGGTCATGCCAGACTCCACGCGCCCGCGGACACCGGACGACACGATCGGCGCCCGGGACCTCACGGCCTGGCACACCCGCTTCGGACAGTGGCTCGTCGGCGTCTTCGCGGGGCTGGCCAGGGTCTCGCGCCCGGCGGCCCGGCGGCTCGCCTCGTGGTCGTCGGCGCACCTGGCCTTCGTCGTCTTCGCCGTCGTTGCGCTCGTCGTCATGGCTGCCCTCGTCGAGGGGGTCGAGACCCTCTACGAGGGAGTCGTCGGGCGCGACGGGCTCACCGTCGTCGACCAGCCCGTCCTCGACACCGCGATCACGATGCGCTCCCCCGGTCTCGACTCGGCAGTCACGACGTTCACCGACATCGGCGGCCCGGTCGGCATGCCGATCCTCGCGCTCGTCGCCGTCGGCATCATCACGTGGCGGCGGCGCCGCTGGACGCCGATCGTGCTCACGGTCATCGCCGCCGTCGGGTCGCTCGCCATGACGATCGTCGGCAAGGACTTCGTCGACCGCGCACGCCCGCCGGCTGCCCTGGCCGTGCCGCCCCTCGAGGTGTCGGCGTCGTTCCCGAGCGGTCACACCCTCAACGCGACGGTCCTGACCACCGTCATCGTCTACCTCGTCCTCATCGAGACCACCGCGGCCTGGCAACGCACCCTGGCCATCACGCTCGGGACGCTCTTCGTCCTCGGCATGGGCCTCTCGCGCGTGTTCCTCGGCCACCACTGGCTGACCGACGTGCTCGCCGGTTGGCTCATCGGTCTCGCCTGGGCCCTGGCCGTCATCACCGCGCACCGCCTGTGGCTCACCCTCCGCGAACGACCGGCGACCTCGGCCTCGCCCGACGGCATACCCCAGGAGGGCGCAGCCTCCTAGGATCGATCGGGTGAAGCCGGCGATCATCCTCGTGTCCGAGACCCGCAGCGAGGAGCTCCTCGACGAGTTCGGGCGCTATGCCCGCGACTACGAGCTTCCGACCGCGACCTCGGCCCACGACGCCAAGCTGGCCGCCAAGCGCATCGTCGCCGACGGCGGCCAGGTCGCGATGTTCGTCACCGAGTCGAGGCTTCCCGACGCCGACGTGCACGAGGCGTTCCACTGGTGGCGCCAGACCGTGCCGACGGCCCGCCGCGTCATCGCCGCCCACGTGTCGACGTTCCGCGAGGACGCCGAGCGCCTCCGGGGTGGCATGGCCAAGGGGAAGTACGACGCCTACCTCCTCATGCCGCGCGGCGCCCGCGACGAGGAGTTCCACTCGGCGATCTGCGAGCTGCTCTCCGACTGGGGCTCGACCGTCGCCGAGCCCGAGGTCGTCGCCGTCGCGATCATCTCGCCCGTCGAGGACGCGCTGACGCTGAGCATCCGCGACTACCTCGACCGGATGGGCCTGCCCAACCGCGTCTACACGCCGGAGAGCGAGAAGGGCCAGCACGTCCTGCAGCTCGTGGCCGCGGAGGGTGGCGAGCCGGAGTTCCCCCTCTTCATGGACCTCAACAAGCGGGTCGGCAGCGCCCGGAGCGTGCGTGACGTCGCCTCACGCATCTACGGCCGGCCCGCCGACATCGACGTCGAGCGCGTCGTGGACGTGGCGATCGTCGGTGCCGGACCCGCTGGTCTCGCGGCCGCGGTGTACGCGTCTTCCGAGGGGCTGAGCACCGTCGTGATCGAGGCGGAGGCCGTTGGTGGACAGGCAGGCACGTCGTCGATGATTCGCAACTACCTCGGCTTCCCGCGAGGCATCAGCGGTATGCGACTGGCCCAGCGGGCGCGCAACCAGGCCATCCGCTTCGGCACGCAGTTCTTCTCCGGCTGGCCCGTCACGTCACTGGTGCCCGGCGAGGTGGGCGCGGACGGCGCCCTTGCGCCGCACCGCCTCTGCACCGAGGGGGGCGACCTGCTCGCCAGAGCCGTCGTCGTGTCGGCCGGGGTGAAGTACCGCCGGCTCGACGCCCCGGGCATCGAGCGGCTCGTCGGGCTGGGCGTCCACTACGGGAGCGCCATGACGGCGGCCCGCGAGATGGAGGGCAACGACGTCATGGTGGTCGGTGGCGGCAACTCGGCCGGCCAGGCTGCCATCCACCTGGCCCGCTTCGCCCGGCACGTGACGATCCTCGTGCGCCGCGAGTCGCTCGCCGAGACGATGTCCGACTACCTCATCGGCGAGATCGGCTACAACCCGCGGATCAGCGTGCAGGGCTGCTCCGAGGTCGTCGAGGGCAGCGCCGGTGACGACGGACGGCTCGGGTCGGTCACGGTCCGCGACACCCGCGACGGCAGCGAGACCCGGCGCGACTGCCGCGGCCTGTTCCTGCTCATCGGAGCAGCACCCCACTGCGACTGGCTGCCCGACGACGTCGCTCGCGACGCCCGGGGCTTCGTCCTGACCGGCCGCGACGTGCCTCCGGGCCGCTGGCGTGGCGGGCTGCCGCCCGAGAGCCTCGAGACCACGGTTCCCGGAGTCTTCGCGGCTGGTGACATCCGGGCGGGGTCGATGAAGCGGGTGGCCTCCGCGAGCGGTGAGGGTGCCTCGGTCGTTCCGCTCGTGCACGCGTGGCTCGACCCGACCCGCTGACGGGGGCGTGGGCGAACTGAGCACTCGACGTCGTGGGGCGTTGGGCAGGACAGCCGGCTCGACGGGGTCAGAGGCGGATGAGCTGTCCGTCGCGGAACGAGTAGCGGTAGGCCGTCGTCGTGGCAGCAGGCAGGTTGGCCGGGTGGGACGCGTGGTGGCGGTGCGGGGGTGGCGCGGTCTGGCTCGCCGTGCGCACGGGCGTCAGGCCACCGGCGACGCCTGCCGCGTGGGCCTGGCCCGCACCGGGGGCCGCGGTGCCGACGAAGGCGACGGCGACAGCGGCGCCGGCGGCACCGAGGCCACGACGCAGCGTCGAGCGGAGGGTCGAGGGGGCGTGGCCGGGGCGAGCTGTCGTGTCCATGGCTCCACCGTCGTGCGGGCGCCTGTGGGGCGTCTGTGCCTCAGGGGTGCGTTGGGCATGCATGAACGGCTGGCGCGAATGCCTTGCGGCGCAGTGCTGCTCAGCCAAGCAGCGCCTGCTCCATCTCGTCCGCGACGGCCCGGGACACGGCGTCGCCCTCGGCGCGCAGGCCCGCGATCGCGCCCGCACGGTCGGCGTCGGACCGGTTCTGGCTCAGCTTCGCCTTGCCCGCGACCGACGCGACGGCGACCTCGATGCCGACGATGGCGCGCAACCTGCCCCGGACGTACTTCGGCGGCGCATCGCTGACGGCCCAAGGCTGCCCACGGTCTGCCTCGTGCCGCTCGGTGAGCCTCGTGACCACGTCGAGCACCCAGTCCGGGTCGTCGTGGACCGTGACGGCGCCGCGCAGCTGCACCTCGCTGTAGTTCCACGTCGGCACCACACGCCCGTGCTCGGCCTTGCTCGCGTACCAGCCCGGAGAGACGTAGGCGTCGGCGCCACTGACGACGACGAGCCCCGGGGAGCCGGGCGCGATGCGGGTCCAGTGGTCGTTGGCGCGGGCGAGATGTCCGATGACCCGGTCACCGTCGACGATGACCGGCAGCAGGGTCGAGTCCGGCAGCCCGTCGGGTCCGACGGTCACGAGGTGCGCAGCCGCGTGCGCGGTGAGGAAGGCCGTGACGTCGGGGTCCGCCATGACGTTCGCCTTGGGCACGTACATGCCTCGATGGTCGCACGCCCTGGAGTGCCAGTCCCCGGACCTCCCCATGACACCGCAACACACCGAGCACGAGCCAAACCTGACGGTTGCAGCCGCAGGAGCTGGCGGGTTCTCGGTGTGTTGCGGAGGGGGTCGGGCGGGGTTCAGCTGTGCCGGTGCGGGGCCCGGCGAGGCGCCGCCGTCCACGGGCGGGGGCTGCCGACGTGCGGGGCGACCGGCAGGTGCTGCTCGGTCGTGGCCTGGCGCTCGGCTGTGGGGTCGAGCCGTTCGGCGAGGCTGCGCAGCAGGAGCGCTGCCCGGACGTGCCGGCGGGTGCGGCCGGTCTGCCTGGGCACGTGGTGCCGTGCTGCGACGCGCTCGTCGATGCGGTCGCGGGCGATCGCCTCCTGCAGGCTGAGGCTCAGGGTGCTCATGCGAGGCTCACCTGCGCCCGCTTGACGCGGATGTCGCCGCTGCCGGAGTGGACGACGAGGCGAGCCTGGGCCTCGGCGTCACCGGGTCCCGACGTCTCCTCGAGGTCGATGTCGACGTCTCCGGTGACGGTGTTGAGGTCGAGGTAGGCCGCGACGCCGTGGGCCACGGCGATCGTGACGTCACCCGTGCCGGTCCTGGCCCGGACCTCGCCGCCGTGCACGCCGTCGAGGATGACGTCGCCGGTCCCGGTCGTGAGCTCGAGGTCACCGGTCGAGGCGCCGATCCGCAGGTCGCCGGACCCCGTCTTGGCCTTGACGGCCGCGTCGGAGCGGCGGAGCGCGATGTCGCCGCTTCCCGAGACGAGGTCGAGGCGACCGCCGCCGGTGCCGACGGTGATGTCGCCCGAGCCGGTCTTGGCGTCGAGGTCACCACTCGCCGACTGGAGGGAGATGTCGCCGGACCCCGACTTCAGCCGGGCGGAGCCGACCTCGTGGAAGACGAGGTCGCCGGCACCGGTGGTGACGTGGACGTCGCCGAGCAGTCCCGTGGCGGCGACGTCGCCGGCGCCGGTCTTGGCGTCGACCGTGCTCGAGGCCGGCAGCTCGACCTCGACGTCGACGGAGCCCTTGGTGCCGAGGGAGAAGAAGCTGTCGCGCAGCTTGGGAGCGATGACCGCGACGTCGTTGCCGTGAGCCTCGACGGTGAACTTCTCGGCCATCTCGGCGCCGGACTTGCCGTGCGGGTGCAGGCGGACCGTCGTGGCGCTGCCGGAGCCGACCGTGAGGGTCAGGTCGCCGACGAGCAGCTCGGCCTTGAGGTTGATGGGACCCGTCGTGTCGAAGCGGGTCTCGAGGGTGGTGCCCATGGGATGTCCCCTTTGTCTCGGTGGTCGTATGCCGTGTGGTGTGCGTCGTGCGGGTCGTGCGGGTCGCGCGGCGCGGTGGGGCGGGTCAGCGGACCCAGCCCTGCACGCGCTTGTTGGAGGAGCGGTTGCGGCCGGGTGCGCCGGGACCGAACTGCGGTCCGGGTGGCATCGGCGGGAAGCCCGGCATGGGCGGCATCGGAGCCGGACCGGCCTGCGTCGCCCCGCGGACCGCGTTGACGATCCAGGTGTTCAGCGACTGGCCGCGGCCGGTGGCCAGCTCCTCCGCGCGGAGCTTGAGCGCCTCGGGGAGGCGCAGCGTGATCCGCGAGGTCTCGGCACCCTCGTCGTCCGGTGACACCACGGTGGTGTCGTCGGTCGTGACGGGCTGGGTGTCGACGGCGACGGCCGACGGACCGGCCCCGACGACGACGAAGACGGGCTCGCGGCCCTGGAGCCGGACCTCGACGGAGGTCCCGTCGAGCTCGTTGGTGATCTCGGCTGCGGCGTGCGAGAGCGCGTCCATCAGGGCGAGGCGGGCAGAGGAGTCGAGCGCGAAGCCGATCCGTTCGGCGGCCTGTTCGGTCTCCGGACCCATCGCCCTGGCCGCCTGGGCGAGATCCCGACGCAGTGCGTCGACGTACTCGGTGATGTCCATGCGCATCACTATGACACCACTGTGGTGTCACGTCAACACCATGTTGACGCCGATCTGTCTGCGGGTACGTTCAGCGCACCCCTCCCCTCGTGAAAGGCGCCCGATGCGCAGCCTCGGAACCTCGGACCGACCCACCGTCCGCGCTCTCTCCACCGCCATCGAGAAGGTCTCCTCGCGCACCCGCGCGCGCCAGTTCGTCCGGGTGATGAACCGGATGGGCGCCTCACCCGCCGCGATCCTCCCGTTCGTCCAGGACTCCCCGAACTTCACGAACCGGCGCTTCGAGGGCGAGGAGCCGTCGCTGCGCCCCCGCGTGCGCGCGCAGACGAGCGCCCTCATCGCCGCCATCCGGGTCCACGACCGCGGCACACCCGCCGGCATCGTGCCCGTCGTCACCGCCGAGCCCCCGAAGCAGCCGGGCGAGCTCGCCGTCACGTGGTACGGCCACGCGACGAGCGTCCTCGAGATCGACGGCGCCCGCTTCCTCATCGACCCGGTCTTCAGCGAGCGGATATCCCCGATCCGCCACTCCGGGCCGAAGCGCCTGCACCCGGTGCCGGGTTCCATCGCCGACATCCCGAGCATCGATGCCGTGCTCCTCAGCCATGACCACTACGACCACCTCGACCAGCCGTCGATCGTCCGACTCGAGGAGACGCACCGGCCGCACTACGTCGTCCCCCTCGGCGTCAACGCGCACCTGCTCGCCTGGGGAGTGCCGGCGTCCCGCATCACCGCCCTCGACTGGCGCGGCGAGACCGAGGTCGCCGGCATCCGCCTGACCTGCACCGAGGCGAGGCACAACTCCGGCCGCGGCCTCGTCGACAGCCAGACCCTGTGGGCGGGCTGGGCCCTGCACGGCCCGCGGCACACCGCCTACTTCGCCGGGGACTCCGGCACGTCCAAGCGGTTCGCCGCCATCGGCGCCGACCTCGGCCCGTTCGACGTCACGCTCATGCCGGTCGGGGCCTACGACTCGTTCTGGCCCGACATCCACATGGACCCCGAGCAGGCCCTGGCCGCCCACCGCGACGTCAACCGGATCGGCGACGAGGCGCATGCCCTCACCGAGGACGCGGCCGGCGTCGCCGACGCCTTCATCGAGGGCGACCAGCGCATCGACACTCCCGGCGGCACGCACGAGGAGGGCGAGCGCACCGAGACGACGCGCACGGTGCAGACCGCCGCGCGCGAGTCGCTGCTCGTCCCCATCCACTGGGCGACCTTCAACCTGTCGATGCACTGGTGGGCCGAGCCCGTCCGCCGCATCCGACGGGCCGCCGTCGAGGCGCACGTCCCCGTCGCCTTCCCCCGGGTCGGCGAGCGCGTCGACCTCACGACCGGGGACGCCGCCGCCGTCGCGGCCGCCCACTCCGAGCCGTGGTGGGAGCAGTGCGCTGCCCCCGAGGACCGCGACTGACGAACGCAGCCCGCGACACGGCATACGACCCCCGGGAACTCGGGCAGCCGCCCCGTCGCTGGACGAGAATGACGGCAGCCCGCATCCGCGTGGCCGCCGAGCCGTGAGGCACGACAGGTAGGAGAAGCCCGTGCAGCTCCCGATCCTCCGCCGGATGGGCGCGACGACCGCGTCGCAGCGACAGCGCGTCACCGGATCGCCGCACTACCGCGACGGCGAGTTCCGCTCCCACGAGCCGACGCACGTCGTGGCGACGTCCGAGGCCGAGGGCCCGGGCAGCATGCTCGCGACGATGGCCCGCGAGTTCGGCCGGGGCCGGCCCCGAGGCACGGTGCCGCTCGTCACTCCTCGTCACCCGCACGAGCCGGCTGACCTGGCCGTCACGTGGTACGGCCACGCGACGAGCGTCGTCGAGCTCGACGGGCGCCGGTTCCTGCTCGACCCCGTCTTCGGCAAGCGGGCCTCGCCGTCGGTCGTCGCCGGGCCGAAGCGGCTGCATCCCGTCCCCGGTCGCATCGCCGAGATCCCGCGCCTCGACGCGGTCATCCTCAGCCACGACCACTACGACCACCTCGACGAGCCGTCGATCCGTCAGCTCGAGCGCACGCACCAGCCGC
Source organism: Terrabacter ginsenosidimutans (assembly GCF_039539425.1). NCBI lineage: Bacteria > Bacillati > Actinomycetota > Actinomycetes > Micrococcales > Intrasporangiaceae > Terrabacter > Terrabacter ginsenosidimutans. Next base: position 573,235 of record NZ_BAABDC010000001.1, read on the forward strand.
ACTACGTCGTGCCGCTGGGCGTCGACGCCCACCTGCGTGCGTGGGGCGTGCCCACCGGACGCATCACGAGCCTCGACTGGCGTGAGGAGACCGAGATCGCCGGCATCCGCCTCACGTGCACCGAGGCGCGGCACTTCTCCGGGCGCGGCTTCGTGCGCAACCAGACACTGTGGGCCGCCTGGTCGCTGCACGGCCCGCGTCACTCCGTCTTCTTCGGTGGCGACTCGGGGCCGACGCACCGCTACGCCGACATCGGCGCCGACCTCGGGCCCTTCGACCTGACGATCATCCCGATCGGCGCCTACAGCGTGCACTGGCCCGACATCCACCTCAACCCCGAGGAGGCCATGGAGGCCCACCTCGAGGTCAACAAGGGCGAGACCGGCTCGGTGCTGCTGCCCATCCACTGGGCCACCTTCAACCTCGCCACGCACTGGTGGAGCGAGCCGATCCGGTGGGCTCGACGGGCCGCCGCCGAGCGTGGGGTTCGCATGGTCGCTCCGCGGGTCGGCACCCGGATCCAGCTGAGCGACAACGACATCGACGAGGTCGTCGCTGCTCATCAGGACCCGTGGTGGGAGGCGTGCGCGGCCGCCGACGACCGCGACTAGGGCGTCAGCAGGGCCGACGGACCGTCATCACCCGTCGCCCCGCGGGCCCTCGAGCACGCCGTCGGCCACGTATGCCGTGTCGTGGCGGTCCGTCGGACCGTCGGCCGGCGCGGTGGTGACGTCCGCCGGCGACCGGAAGATCCAGCGACGCATGGCCACGAAGCGGGCCGCGGTCGACAGGACGTTGGCCACCGCCACGACCGCCGTCTGCACGGCGGTTCCGGCGTCGGGGGCCAGCGCACCGAGCACAGCGAGCGCGAGGGTCGTCGCCGTGTAGGTGATCGCGAAGATGACGAGCGCCTGCCCGTGGTGGATCGCGAGGCGCCGGCGGCCGGAGATCTCGAACGTCCACGCCCGGTTGATCGCGGTGTTGGCGACCGTCGCGATGACCAGGGCGATGCCGTTGGCCAGCTGGGTCGCGGCGCCGCCCCGCACCAGGGCCGCGAAGAGGCCGAGGTGCAGGGCGGTCGTCACTAGACCGACCCCCGCAAAGCGGATCACCTGTTGGGAGAGCTGGATCCGCGGTGCTGTCATGGTCGTCATCTCTCTCGCTCGATCAGGACGCGTTGGACAGCGGTTGCGTGAGGTCGTAGAACGTCGAGCCGTCGATCGTCACGGAAGTGAAGTTCTCCTGCACCCACGAGCTAATCTCCGACGAGGCGCTGCTGCCACCGTTCTGGTTGCCGAATCCCCTTCCGCCACTGGCGAAGTAGTGGATCTGGCCGTCCGCGACGTACTGCTTGAACTGGGCGAGCGTCGGACTCGGGTCGGACCCGTTGAAGCCGCCGATGGCCATGACCGGGAGCTGCGTGCCGAGCTGCAGCCCGGCTGCCGTCTGTGAGCCGATCGCCGCGGCCACCCACGTGTACCGGTCGGCGTTGGCCGACAGGGCCGAGACCACGGCGGTGCTCGGGGTCGAGGCGTCGAGCAGGCCACCCATGCCGCCTGCGCCTCCCGTCTGCGGGCCACCCTGCTGGGTCGTGCCGTTGGTGCCGTTGGTGCCGGTCTGACCGGGCAGCTGCGGTGGCGTCCCGCCACCGAACCCGCCGGCACCACCCGGACCACGGCTCGAGCCGGCGGGACCGGCCGTCACGATGGAGCCACTGTGCCCCTGGGCGGTCGTCGACACGGCATACGCCCCCGGTCCGGCGAGGGCCGCCACGAGCGCCGCGGCCAGGACGAACGGGACTGCTCGGGCGTGCATCCAGCGGGTCGCGAGGATGAGCAGGGCCGCGGCCATGCCGACCGCGAGCACCGAGATGCGCAGCCAGTCGCCGTAGGCCGTGGTGCGCGACAGGAGGATGAAGCTCCACGTCGCGGCGGCTGCGGTCGCAGCCGCGAGGGCGATCGTGCCGACCGCGCTCGAGCGGCGCTGCCAGGCCTCGACCGCGCCCATGCCGACGACGGCACCGATCGCGGGGGCGAGCGCCACGGTGTAGTACTCGTGGAAGATGCCGGCCATGAAGGAGAAGACGAGCATCGTGACGACGAGCCAGCCGCCCCAGACGAGGTAGGCCGCGCGGCGCAGGTCGGTGCGCGGGCGACGTCCACGCAGCCAGAGTCCCGCAGCCAGCAGGATGAGGGCGCTCGGGATGAGCCAGGAGACCTGGTCGCCGACGCTCGAGGAGAACATCCGGAACAGGCCCGTCGAACCCCACATGCCCCCGCCCGCGGCGCCGCCGCCACCGCCACCGACCGAGCCTGTCTCGTCACCGCTGAGGCGGCCGAGACCGTTGTAGCCGAAGGTCAGCTCGAGGAACGAGTTCGTCTGGCTGCCGCCGATGTAGGGGCGGGACGAGGCCGGCATGAGCTCGACGATCGCCACCCACCAGCCTGCGGACAGCACCATGGTGCCGACCGCGAGGAGCGAGTGGACGATCCGCTTGCGCAGCGTCGTCGGGGCGGCGATGAGGTAGGCGAGGCCGAAGAACGGCACGACGAGCAGGATCTGGAGGGTCTTGGTGAGGAAGCCGAGTCCGATGAAGACGCCGACGATCATCATCCACTTGGGCGAGGCCTGCTCGATCGCCTTGACCGTGGCCCACGCGCCGAGCGCCATGAGGAGCGTCAGCAGGGCGTCGGGGTTGTTGAAGGTGAACATCAGGGCGGCAACCGGCGTCAGGGCCAGGACGACACCGGCGATGAGCCCTGCAGCCGCACCGAAGTGGCGCTTGACCGTCGTGTAGACGACGCCGACGGTCGCGACGCCCATGAGCGCCTGCGGCAGCAGGATCGCGAACGAGCTGAGGCCGAGCAGCCGCACCGAGAGAGCCATCACCCATAGCGACGCCGGCGGCTTGTCGACGGTGATCGAGTTGGCGGCGTCGGAGCTGCCGAAGAAGAAGGCCTTCCAGCTGTCGCTGCCGGCCTGGACCGCGGCCGAGTAGAAGGAGTTCGCGTAGCCGCTCGCCGTGAGGTTCCACGTGTAGAGCACGAGCGTCACGAGCAGGAGGCCGAGCAGCGCTGGCCGGGCCCACGACGGGTCCGCGTCGGAGCCACGCCAGAGGCGCCGGAACCGACCCGGACGACCCGCACGGGCGGCTGGCAGGGAGGTCTGGGCGCTGGCGTCCGCCGGCCCGGCGGGGGCCGACGCGGTGCCGGTCCCGCCCGTGGTGGTGAGGGTCATGGTGTCCATGCCCCCACCGTCGAGCCCGGGTCTGTGCCCTTCCTATGACATGACTTTGGTGCGCTGATGAGTGAATGCCCGCAAATGCGCCATGGCGCCCCTTCGTGACCGGATCGGGTCCGGTGGCCGACGAAGGTACGCCATGGCGTAGTTGCTGCGGTGGTGTGGTGGTGGGCCCGTCCTCACGGCGCGGGTGGCCGTGACGGTCAGGGGGCCGCAGGCAGGAGCAGGCTGAAGGTCGTGTCACCCGGGCGGCTGTCGAGCTCGACGCGTCCGCCGTGCGCCTTGCTCACGGCAGCGACGATGGACAGGCCCAACCCCGTGCTGCCGTTCGCGCGGACGCGCGCGTCGTCCCCTCGGGCAAACCGCTCGAAGACGTTGGGCTGCAACGACTCCGGCACACCCGGACCGTCATCGTGGACGGCCACCCGCACCCAGTCGCCCTCGGGTCGCACCGAGGTCGTGACGCGGGTGCCGTCGGGCGTGTGGGTCCTGGCGTTGGCGAGCAGGTTGGCGACGACCTGGTGCAGCCGGGCGCTGTCACCGGTGACCTCGACGGGCTCCGGTGGCAGGTCGAGGTCCCACCGGTGCCCCGGGGAGGCCGCGTGCGCGTCGCTCACCGCGTTGATGACGAGCATCGACATGTCGACCGGGGCATCGTCGAGCGGACGCCCCGCGTCGAGGCGCGCGAGGAGGAGCAGGTCCTCGACGAGCGAGCTCATCCGGTTCGCCTCGGACTCGATCCGGCCCATCGCGTGCGTCACCGTCTGCGGCACGGCGTTGGGCTCGCGGCGCGACAGCTCGGCATAGCCCTTGATCGACGCGAGCGGCGTGCGCAGCTCGTGCGAGGCGTCCGCGACGAACTGCCGCACCCGCTGCTCGCTCTGGTGTCGGGCGTTGAGGGCTTCGTCGACATGGTCGAGCATCTCGTTGAAGGCCGCACCGACCTGGCCGACCTCGGTGCGGGTGTCGGTGTCGACGGGGTCGACCCGCTCGGCGAGGGCGACCTTGCCGGAGTGCAGGGGCATGCGAGAGACCTTGGTCGCGGTCGCGGCGACCCGGCGCAGCGGCTCGAGGTTGCGCCGCACGAGCCACGTGCCGAGCACGGCCACGAGGATGATGCCGGCACCCGCCGTGGAGAGCGCGAGCACGATCATCCGCTGGATCGTGCGCTGCTGCTGCTCGACCGGCAGCCCGATGACGAGTGCGCCGTTGGTCCGCGCTCCGGTGCCCGGGTTGACGAGCGGCTGGTACGCCGAGAGGACCCGGTACGGGCCGAGCCCCTCGATCGTCACGGTGCGTGCATCGGGCGAGATGCCGGCCGCCTGGATCTGGTCGAGCTGCGCGGTCGTCAGGCTGGTCCGCCGATGGGCGTCGGACGTGGCCGCACCACGTGGACTCGGGATGTCACTCGTGCCCTTGGTCGGGAAGTAGGCGGCGAGGCCCTCGTCACCTGGACCGCGGGGGCCGTTGTCCTCGCCCTCGTCCCCGCTCAGGTCGATGGGCCGGCGGCTCGCGGCCATCTGGGTGATCGAGGTGTTGAGCTGGTCGTCCACCTGGCCAAGGAGCTGCCGCTGCAGGGCGACGACGGTGAAGGCCCCCGTGAGGAGGCTGAGGAGTGTGAAGAGGACGAGCATCGAGGCCACGAGCTTGGCGCGCAACGTCCAGGCCGACCAGGGCCGCACGCTCTGGCGTGCCGCGTTCCACCGCTGGCGCAGCGACGGTGAGTCGGCCGACCCGCTCGGCTCCGCCGTCTCGCTCGACGCCGCCGACCCGGCAGGTGCGGCGGACGCGCGTCCGGGCGACACGGCATACGTCGTCGCGTCGTGGTCGTCGGCGTCGCTGAACCCGATGCCGTCCGGGAAGAGGTCGGCGACGCTGGAGCCGTCGTCCTCGGGAAGGTCGGCCGGGTCGGGAAGGTCGGTGTCGTCGAGGTGTCCGGTGTCAGACGGCCGGCTTGAGGACATACCCAGCTCCTCGCATGGTGTGGATCATCGGCTCCCGCCCGGCGTCGATCTTCTTGCGCAGGTAGGAGATGTAGAGCTCGACCACGTTGGCCTGGCCGCCGAAGTCGTAGTTCCACACGCGGTCGAGGATCTGCGCCTTGGACAGCACCCGCTTGGGGTTGCGCATGAGGTAGCGAAGCAGCTCGAACTCCGTTGCGGTCAGGTGGATCTCCTCGCTGCCGCGCATCACCTCGTGGCTGTCCTCGTCGAGAGTGAGGTCACCGACGACGAGCATCGAGTCCGAGGACGACACGGCGATGGTCGTGCGGCGCATGAGGGCACGGACGCGGGCGACGACCTCCTCGAGGGAGAAGGGCTTCGTGACGTAGTCGTCGCCGCCGGCGGTCAGGCCCGAGACGCGGTCCTCGACCGCGTCCTTGGCCGTGAGGAACAGCACGGGCACGTTGCTGTTGTCGGCGCGCATGCGCCGGAGCACCTCGAGCCCGTCGAAGTCGGGGAGCATCATGTCGAGCACGACCGCGTCGGGGTCGAACTCGCGCGCCGCCCGCACGGCCTCCATGCCGGTGCCGGCAGCGCGCACCTCCCAGCCCTCGTAGCGCAGCGCCATGCCGAGCAGCTCGGTGAGGTTGGCCTCGTCGTCGACGACCAGCACCCGCACCGGGGAACCGTCGAGTCGCTGGAGTCGGGCCGCTGCGGACTTGGTCTTCTCGCTCATGTCATCCAGTGAAACCCGTGGGACTGTGCGATGACCAGTACCTGTCTGTGTGATTCCTGTGGCTCCTCTGTCCCGACGCCCCCAAGTCCCAGCCACCCGATGGGTCTGCCACAGCACCCGCACAGCCAACCGCCGGACCGTGAGGGCCATGAGCAACGAGTCCACGCCACAGGTTCCGGCCGAGCAGCCGGAGCCGGTGCTCCCGCAGTTCGACCCGAGCCGTCCGCCGACCGCCGACGACACGCAGCAGCTCCCAACCGCCTCGACGAGCGAGATCCCGGTGACGCCACCTGCCACGCCGTACGCGTATGCCGCGTCGCCCAGCCAGGCGGCCCCGCTCGCCGGGCCGGGCGTGCCGCTCTCACCCACGGGTCTCCCGGCTCGTGCAGGGTCAGGCTCGGGCGACGGGCCGCGCTGGAACGCGAAGAAGACGGCCGTGACGGCGGGCCTCGCGATCCTGCTCACCTCGGCCGGCGCGGTCGCCGCGGCGGCCGCGATGCCGGCGGGCTCGGCCGGCGACGACTCGGGCTTCCGCGGTCCGGGCGGGGGCCGCAACTTCCAGTTCCCCGGGGGGCAGCGTGGCCTGCTGAACCAGCAGGGCCTCCAGAACCAGCAGGGAACGAGCCCTCAGCAGCTGCCGAACCTCCAGAACGGCGCACCCGGTGGCGGGCTCGGCGGCCTCGATCCCAACCAGCTGAGCCAGCTCGACCCGCAGGACCTGCTCCAGCAGCTGGGCCAGGACAGCCAGGGCGGCCTCGGCACGGACCCGTTCTCCGACGACCAGGACGACTCGGGCACGGGCGCATCCGACGGCGCCAGGACGACCTGACGCCACGACTACCCCGTCCGGCCTCGCCACGTAGGGCCAGCCACACACGGTGCACGGCGTGCCGCAGGCGCGACGGCGTGCAGGCGCTGGCGAGTCCGCGCGACGTCAGCCGGGGCGGCGGAGGGTTGCGGCGTAGTCCTCGAGGGCGGTGACGGCGTGGTCCAGCTCGTCCGCGACGTGGGCGACGAGCGCCTCGTCGGCGAGCTGGCCGGCAGCCCCGAGCTCCTCGACCATGCGGCACGCGTCGGCGAGCGCGGTGGCCCCGAGGTTGGCGGCGGTTCCCTTGAGCCCGTGGGCGACCCGGCCCTGGGCCTCGGCGTCACCTGCGGCACGGGCCTGGCGCAGCTCGGCGAGCCGTTGCTGGGCACCGATCCCGAAGCGGTCGATGAAGCGCAGCACCATCGACGGGTCACCGGGGTCGACGTCGAGCAGCTCCTCGAGGCGGCCGTGGTCGAGCACCGCGGCGCTGGCAGCCTCTGCGGCACTCGCTGCAGCAGCGGCCTCGTCGCGGGCACCGGTCGGGACAGGCACAGCCCCGTGCGACCGCGGCGAAGGCCCTTCCCCGGCCCAGCGCCGGAGCGTCGACGCGAGGAGGGCGACGTCGATGGGCTTGGTCAGGAAGTCGTCCATGCCCGCCTGCAGGCAGCGTTCGCGCTCCCCCGCGATGGCAGAGGCCGTCATCGCGATGACGGGCAGGTGGTGCCCTTGCTGTTCCCGGCTCCGGATCGCGCGGGTGGCCGCGTAGCCGTCCATCTGCGGCATCTGGCAGTCCATCAGGACGGCGACGAACTCGTCCCCGTGCGTGCGATGGGCCTCGACGCCCTCCACGCCGTTGCCGGCGAGCACCACGGCATAGCCGAGGCTCTCGAGCACCCCCTGGGCAACGAGCTGGTTCACCTCGTTGTCCTCGACGACGAGGACCGTGCCGAGGTGTCCCTCGGATCCCGGCGAGACGCCGAGGGGGCGCGCCGACTCGGTCGCCAGGTGCCGCCCGACGAGGTCGGCCATGGCGTCGAAGAGCGAGGAGGGCATGACGGGCGCCGTCAGGATCGCGTCGACGCCGGCCTCCTTGGCGCTCGCCACGTCGGGCGGGGGCACGTGCGCGCACACGAGCACGACGCGTACGCCGGCGAAGCGGTCGTCGGAGCGGATCATCCGGGCGACCTGCAGGCCGGTGGCGCCGGAGGCGGGGTCGTCGAGCACGACGACGTCGACGGGGCTGCCACTGCTGACGGCACGGTCGAGCTGCACGAGGCCCTCGACGCCGGACGCCGCGGACGTCACCGTCATCGACCAGGCGCTCAACTGCTCCTCGATGCGCGCCCGGTGCGCCACGTCGGCCCCGACGACGAGGACCAGCAGGCCCGACACCGCCGCGGCCTGCGACTCCGAGCGACCGACGCTGCCTGCCGTGGCCGCCTCGAACGCCGCGGTGAACCAGAACGTGCTGCCGTGGCCAGGCTCGCTCTCGACCCCGATCTCGCCGCCGAACGCCGTGACGATCTGTCGGCTGATCGCGAGGCCCAGGCCGGTGCCGCCGTACTCGCGGGTCGTCGAGGAGTCACCCTGTGAGAACGACTCGAACAGCTTGGAGCGGACGTGCGGGGCGATCCCCGCGCCGGTGTCGGTGACCTCGACGCGCAGCACCGGCCCCGCCGCAGTCATGCGCTCGAGGCCCAGGTGGACGACGACGCTGCCGACGTCGGTGAACTTCACGGCGTTGGTCGTGAGGTTGGCGACGACCTGCCCGAAGCGCACCGGGTCGCCGGACACGAGGAACGGGACCTCGGGGCCGTGGGAGACCGACAGGTCGAGCGACTTGGCGCGGGCCCGCTCGGCGAGCAGCGCGACGCTGCGCTCGAGCACGGCCGCCGGGTCGAAGTCGACCGACTCGAGGTCGAGACGCCCGGCCTCGATCTTCGACAGGTCGAGGATGTCGTTGACGAGACCGAGCAGCACGCGACCGGCCTGGTCGATGCCGTCGGACAGCCGCCGCTGGTAGGGCGTCAGCTCGGTGCGGCCGAGCAGCTCGGAGAGCCCGATGACGCCGTTGAGCGGAGTGCGGATCTCGTGGCTCATCGTCGCGAGGAACTCGGACTTGGCGCGCGAGGCCTCCATGGCCGCGTCGCGGGCGTGTTCGAGGCGCTCGGCCGTCCACTCCCGGTCGGCGACACGCGCGAACAGGGCGGTGATCTGCGAGATCGTCGTAGCGTCGGACGCGACCGGCGGCGCGGCGCTGCGCATGTCGAGCACGACGACACAGGCCACCCGCCCCTCGTTGACGACCGGTACCGCCACGATCGTCGTGCCGTCGGGCGAGAGCTCTGCGACGACCGCCTGGTCGGCGGCTGCCCGGGCCGCGAACTCCATCCCCACCTCGACGGGCAGGGTGCTCGCCCCGGTGCCTTCCTTGGCGCGGATGGGCTCTGCGAGGTTGCCCTCGGCGTCGACGACCGAGCCCAGCACGGGCCGCCACGTCGTGTGCCGGGCCACCTCGACGAAGATGGCGGGGAGCGCCTCGTCGAGCGTCGCGGACTCGTTGGCCGCCGTCGCCATGGCGGTGATGAGACCAAGCGCCTGCTCGGCGTCCTTCTTCTCCGTGATGTCCTGGGTCGTGCCGCCCATCCGGATCGCGCGGCCCTCGGGATCCCGGGTGACGAGACCCCGGCCGCGGATCCAGACGATCTCGCCGCTGCTCTGCACGACCCGGGCGTCGAACTCGAACGAGTCCTCGGACGCGAGGGCGGCCCCGACCACGTCGGACACGTGGCCGCGGTCGTCGGCGTGGATGCGCGACAGGAAGCCCTCGTAGGTGGGGGTGAGGTCGGTGCGGTCCAGGCCGTAGATGCGGTAGAGCTCGTCGGACCACGACACCCGGTCGGCGCCGACGTCCCACTCCCAGCTGCCGATCTTGGCGATCGACTGGGCCTCGGCCAGCTGGTCGAGCAGCTTGCGCTGGGCGCTGTGCTCGCTGACACGGTGCATCCAGCCGCGGTGGACGCCCCTCTCGTCGACCAGCGGGGTGTGCGACACGAGCGCCCAGAAGCGGTCGCCGTGCGCGTCGAGGAGGCTGCACTCGATGTTGTCGCCGGGCTCACCCTTGGAGGCGAGCTCGTCGAGGTGGTGGCGGAACTGGCCTTTGCCGACCTCGTCGACCGCGTCGAAGACCGAGAAGCCGACCATCTCGGACGGGTCGCGACCGAGCATCTGGGCCATCCGCGCGTTGGCGAAGACGGTCAGACCCTCCTCGTCGATGACCCAGAGGCCGTCGGGCGAGGCCGCCACCATCCAGCGGTAGAGGTCATCCTCCACAGCCCCGCCTTCGCCCCGAACGCCCGACATGTCCCGATCCTTGCGCATGCGGCGCCGCGGCGCTCGTACGTGGCGGATGTCGGCACGGCAGCGCCGAGGTGAGCCTCACCTACGGTGACACCCCGAGGGGCGGGTGCGACGATCAGTGTCAGGCGGCGGGCGCTTCACCACGCACCCCGAGCAACACCACTGATCGGAGCACCACGAACATGTCCGAGGTCCGAGCGTCCGACGAGCCGACGCCAGCCGGGTCGAACCACGACCGTGACGAGCCGCACGACGCCAACGTGGGGAGCCGGCTCAACTGGCTGCGGGCCGGCGTCCTCGGCGCGAACGACGGGATCGTCTCGACGGCAGGCGTCGTCGTCGGCGTCGCAGGGGCGACCGCGGACAAGGCCGTCATCGTGCTGGCCGGCATCGCCGCCCTGACCGCCGGCGCGGTGTCCATGGCTGCCGGCGAGTACGTCTCGGTCAGCACCCAGCGCGACTCGGAGCGGGCCCTGATCGCGCTCGAGACGCGCGAGCTGCACGAGGACCCCGAGGGCGAGCTCGAGGAGCTGACCCAGATCTACGAGGCCAAGGGAATGAGCCGTCAGCTCGCGGCCCAGGTCGCCGAGGAGCTCACCGCGCACGACGCGCTCGGCGCACACGCAGAGGCCGAGCTCGGGATCGACCCCAACGACCTGACGAACCCGTGGCACGCGGCCGGCGCCTCGATGCTGGCCTTCGTCGTCGGGGCCCTCCTGCCGATGCTGACCATCACCTTCAGCCCGGCCTCCTTCCGCATCCACGTCACCGTCCTCAGCGTCGCGGCCGCCCTGGCCCTCACCGGTTGGGCCAGCGCACGGCTGGGCCGCAGCCCCGCCACCCGGGCCGTCCTGCGCAACGTCGCCGGCGGCCTCCTGGCCATGGGCGTGACGTATGCCATCGGCGCGCTCGTCGGGGTCAACCTGGGCTGAGTGCGTCGGCCTCTCGCAGGCAGGACGTCTCGAGGACACCACTTGCCGCAGGGGCCTGCCCGATCCCCTTCTCACGCGCTGGTAGCGCGCGACAGCGTTGGCCTAGGCTCCGGTCATGGGACTCCAGGACGACGAGGACGGCCGAGGGGAGCCGTCCAGCGCTGACACCGGAAGCGCTCTGGGCGATGACCAGCTGGCCCAGCAGCTGAGCGAGTTCGCCAGGCGCGCGCAGGGCGAGGACGACCGCGGGCTGATGCTCGACGAGATCGTCAGGGGCGCGGTCCAGCTCATTCCCGGTGTCGACGAGGCCTCGATCAGCGTCACCATCGGACGGCGTGACGTCAGCTCCCAGCACCCCTCCGGCGACCTTCCGGCGAAGGTCGACGCCGTGCAGACCGAGACCGGGCAGGGACCCTGCATCGACGCCGCCTACGAGGACGAGACCGTGCGTGTGCCGGACATGGCCAACGAGGGGCGCTGGCCGAAGTTCGCCGCGCGCGCGTCGGCGTTGGGGGCAGCGAGCATGCTCTCGATCCAGCTGTGGGTGGAGCACGACAACCTGGGCGCCCTGAACCTCTACAGCTACACCCCCGACAGCTTCACCGACGAGTCGGAGCACGTGGGCCTGCTCTTCGCCAGTCACGCCGCCGTGGCCTTCGCCGGCGCCGACAAGGTCCACCACCTGAACATCGCCCTCGCGCGTCGCGACCTCATCGGGCAGGCCAAGGGCATCCTGATGGAACGCTTCAAGGTCACCGCCGACCAGGCGTTCGGCATCCTGGTCCGGATCAGCCAGGACCACAACCGCAAGCTCTTCGAGGTGGCCGAGGAGCTGACCCAGACGGGACTGCTGAAGCGCTGAACCCGCTCACGTCACCGATACCGTCGCCGATCGGCGCCGCGCTCGAGGATTCGCTGCCGGATTCGCTCCAGGGTTCGAACCGCGCCCGGCTGCCGGGGCTGTAGAGTCGAGGTGTCCCAGCGCCCGTCCGCGGCGCATCCGCCGGTCCGGCGCTCGGGACATCGGGCGCGCGATGGCGCGTCCACCGGGACTCGAGCCGAGTCCGCCGCCGACACCGGTTCAGCCAGTCAGGGTGTCGCCCGGGGGCCAGCCCGCTCGACGTCCTCCGCGTCATCAGGAGGAACATGGCAACGCGCGTCCGCCGCCGACCGACCGACGGCCAGGGCAGTCAAGGCTCGAACCAGGGCTCCAGCCAAGGCTCCGGCCAGGGCTCGAAACAAGGCTCCAAGCAAGGCTCCAAGCAGGGCTCCAAGCAGGGCCAGAACACCAGCCAGCGCAAGACGACCCAGCGCAAGGACGAGCCGGCCCCGCTCATCCCCGTGCTCGCGCGCCGGGTCCGCGAGGTGGAGGCCCGGGTCTCCAGCAAGGGCAAGGCCAGCCCGACGAACCGGACCAAGTTCCTCGTCGTGGCGCTGCTCATGCGTTCGGAGCGCTCCCGCGTGCGGGAGGACACCTCGATCCCGCCGGCCACGCGAGCCGACCTGCTCAAGCGCCTCGACGGCATCGCGACCATCCTCGCGCAGGTCGCGGCCCGCGACACGAGCCTGCTGACGCTCCTCGACGCCAACGCCAAGCCCGGTCCCGCCGCGCAGCAGATGCGCCGCGACTGGCTCCTCGAGTCGGGCGCCGAGCTCGCCGAGGAGGACCTCGTCATCGAGGCCCCCGAGCCGCCACGCCCGGTCGTCCCGGCGCAGATCGCGGCGCGTCAGGTGCTGCCGCAGTCGGTCCCGTCACGGGCGCTCGCCAACCCGTTCCTCACGCCCGACCTGGGCCGCGTCCAGAGCGACTACCTGCCGAGCCGCCTGGCGGGCTGGGACCTGCTCAGCCCGCTCTACCGCGCCTTCGAGCAGGGCGCCGGGGGTGAGGCCGCCTCGATGGAGCTGCCGCCGACCCCGCAGATCGACCGCTTCTCCCCGCCCGGGTCACAGCTCATGGTCCACCAGTCCCGGTTCCTCCAGAGCGTCCAGGAAGGTCACCGCACCTTCCTGCTCGCCGACGAACCCGGCCTGGGCAAGACGGCCCAGTCGGTCATGGCCGCCTCGATCGCCGGCGCCTACCCGATGCTGGCCGTGGTGCCGAACGTCGTGAAGATCAACTGGGCCCGAGAGGTCGAGCGCTGGACGCCGCAGCGCCGCGTCACCGTCATCCACGGTGACGGCAACGACGTCGACGCCTTCGCCGACGTGTTCGTCGTCAACTACGAGATCCTCGACCGGCACTTCGGGTGGCTGTCGAGCTTCGGCTTCCGCTCGATGGTCGTCGACGAGGCGCACTTCATCAAGAACCTCGGGTCGCAGCGCTCGCAGCAGGTGCTCGCGCTCGGCGACCGGCTGCGGGCGACGACGCCCGGCGGCAACCCGCTGCTCATGGCCCTCACCGGCACGCCGCTGATCAACGACGTCAAGGACTTCGACGCGATCTGGCGCTTCCTCGGATGGATCAAGGACGGCAAGCCGACGGCCGAGATCACTCGCCGACTCGACGACACCGGACACACCCCCGCCGACCGCGCCTTCTATCCCGAGGCCCGCCGCGCCGTCATCGACATGGGCATCGTGCGTCGCCGCAAGGTCGACGTCGCCAAGGACCTGCCCGACAAGCGGATCGCCGACATCACCGTCGAGCTCGACGACGACCTCGGGCGCTCGGTCCGCGAGGCCGAGCGCGCCCTCGGGCGTCGCCTGGCCCAGCGCTACCGTGCCCTCCTGGCCCAGGGCGAGGGACGCGAGGAGGACGACGAGCCGGACACCGACCTCATGCGCCGGGTCGCCGCGGCCGAGCTGCGGTCGACGTCGGGCGAGAAGGGCACCGACAACGTCTTCTCCCTCGTGCGCCGCATCGGACAGGCCAAGTCGACGCTCGCTGCCGACTACGCCGTGCAGCTCTCGCACTCTGTCGGCAAGGTCGTCTTCTTCGCCAAGCACATCGACGTCATGGACGCGGCCGAGCGGGTGCTCGCCTCGGCGGGCCTGCGCACCGTGTCCGTCCGCGGCGAGCAGACCTCCAAGCAGCGGCAGGAGGCCATCGACGCGTTCCAGAAGGACCCCGACGTCGCCGTCGCGGTCTGCTCGCTGACCGCCGCCGGTGTGGGGCTCAACCTGCACGCCGCCTCCAACGTCGTGCTCGCCGAGCTGTCCTGGACGGCTGCCGAGCAGCAGCAGGCCATCGACCGCGTGCACCGCATCGGGCAGGACGAGCCGGTCACCGCCTGGCGCATCCTCGCCTCCGGCACCATCGACTCGAAGATCGCCGAGCTCATCGACGCCAAGCAGGGGCTCGCCGCGCGCGCCCTCGACGGCAGCGACGAGGAGATCACCTCGGGCGACACCCTCCAGGTCGACGCCCTCGTCGCCCTGCTGCACGACGCCCTGGTGGAGCCGGGCGCCGGCTGAGAGCTCGCCGTCCCGGGGCCAGACCGGCCTCGGGACGCGCCCCTCGGCGACGCGTCAGTGGGGCGCCCCGGCCGACCGCCGCGCCAGGAACGTCGTGGCGGAGTCGATGGTGCGCAGCTGGTCGGCGTCGTCGTCCTCGATCCGGAAGCCGGCCCGCTTGCCCAGCCGCTCGACGAGCTCGACGAAGTCCAGCGAGTCGAGCTCGAACGTCTCGCGGAGGTCCGTCCCGCCCGGCAGCCCGTCCAGGCTGGCGTCGGGCACGATCTCGCGCAGGACGGTCTCGAGCATCGTCCTCAGGCTCTCAGGGGTCACAGGGGTCTCGGTCATGCGGCTCAGAGCTCCTCCGGGGTCTGCAGCAGTCGGTCGATCGTCTTGAGCAGCCGTGAGCCCGTCGCACCGTCGCTCGCCCGATGGTCGCCGGCCAGGCTGACGGTGACGAGCGGGCGCACGCCGAGCATCCCGTCGACCGCCCAGGGCCGGTCGCTCACGGCCCCGAAGCCGACGAGCGCGACCTGCGGCGGGTAGATGACGCCGAGCACGCTGTCGACACCCTGGTCACCGAGGTTCGAGGCGGTGATGCTCGGCTGGACGAGGTCCGACCCGCGCAGCCTCCCGGCCCTGGCCCTGCGGGTCAGCTCCCGGACCCGCGCCATCGTCTCGTCGACCGTGAGTCGGTCGGCGCCGGCGATCGCGGGGACGAGCAGGCCCCCGGTGCGCAGCGAGAGGATGAGGCCGAGGTCGACCTCCGCGGCGGGTCGGAAGGCGTCGTCGACCCAGTGCCCGTTGAGCTCGGGCACGGCCCTGACCGCCCGGGCGGTTGCCGCGAGGAGGAGCGCCGCCGGCACGAGCCGCTCGGCCATCTCGAGCTCGCGGTTGCGCTGCTTCATCCAGGCCAGGCTCCGCTGGAGGTCGACGGTGAGCGTGAGGTGGTAGTGCGGGATCTCCCGGTTGGACACCGTCATGAGCGCCGCGATGCTCCGGCGCATGTCGCTGGCCTGGGCGACCGTGCTGGGTGCCGGCGACGCGGTGACCTTCGGCGCCGGAGGGACCGACGGGGCCGACGGGGCCGACGGGGCCGACGGGGCCGACGGGGCCGACGGGGCCGAGGGGGTCGTATGCCGTCCCGCGCGCCGCACGTCGTCCGCGCGGATCGCGCCCCCCAGGCCGGTGCCGGTGACCGTTCCGAGGTCGACTCCCTGCTCTTCCGCGATGCGGCGCGCGAGCGGGGACACCCGGGCCCGGTGGGAGGCCATGGGCGACGGCGCTGCAGCAGGGACCGCAGCAGCAGCGGGCTCCGGCACCACCGGCGTGGACGGCGCCACGGGCTCCGGCGCTGCCGGTGTGGGCGGCGCCGACGGCTCCGGAGCTGCCGGGGCCGGCGGAGCCGCCGGAACTGCGACGGCCCCCGCGTCGCCGAGCCGCGCGAGCACCGCTCCCACCGGCACCCGCTGGCCCTCCTCGACGACCAGGTCCTCGACCGTGCCCGTGTCGAAGCACTCGACCTCGACCGTCGACTTGGGCGTCTCGACGACCGCCACGATGTCGCCGCGGCGGACCGGGTCCCCGACCTTGACGAGCCACTCGACGAGGGTCCCCGACTCCATGTCGGCGCCGAGCGACGGCATCCGGAACTCAGCCACGGGGACCCACCGCCCGGCGTGCGGCAGCGACGATGTCGGCGGGCTGCGGGAGGGCCGCCTCCTCCAGGTGGTGGGGGTAGGGCACGGGGACCTCTGCGCCGCAGACCCGCTCGACCGGGGCGTCAAGCTCGTAGAACGCCTGCTCGGCGATCCTGGCCGACACCTCGGCCGAGAGGCTGCCCGTGCGCCACGCCTCGTCGACGACGACGACCCGGTGCGTCCGTGAGACGGAGCCGACGATCGTCGCGTCGTCGAGTGGGCGCAGCACGCGCAGGTCGATGACCTCGGCCGAGATGCTCTCTGCCGCAAGCAGGTCCGCGGCGGCGAGGGCCTTTGCCAGCCCCCCGGCATACGCGATGATCGTCACGTCCGTGCCGCTTCGACGAACGGCGGCGTGCTCGATGTCGACGGCCACCGGCTCGGCGGGCAGGGTGCCGGAGAGGTTGTAGAGCGAGCCGTGCTCGAAGATCACGACGGGGTCGGGGTCCGCGAGCGCCGGCGCCAGCATGCCGCGGGCGTCCTCGAGCGTCGCGGGTGCCAGGACACGGATGCCCGGGATGGAGGCGTACCACCCCTCGAGGCTGTGCGAGTGCTGCGCGGCGAGCTGACGCCCGGCCCCGGTCGTCATGCGGATGACGAGCGGGACCGACAGCTGCCCGCCCGACATGTGGCGGAGGGTCGCGGCGTTGTTGACGATCTGGTCGAGGGCCAGCAGGCTGAAGTTGACCGTCATGATCTCGACGATGGGGCGCAGACCCCGCAGGGCGGCGCCGATGCCGGCGCCCGTGAACGCCGACTCCGACAGGGGCGTGTCGCGGATGCGCTCCTCACCGAACTCCTCGAGCAGCCCGAGGCTGACGGCGAAGGAGCCGCCGTAGCGCCCGACGTCCTCGCCGAGCAGGAAGACCCGGGGGTCGGCCGACAGCGCCTCGCGGTGCGCCTCGCGCAGGGCCTCCCGGTACGTCGTGGTCACCGAGGGCTGGCCGGCCGTGTCGGCGGCTCGCCGGGCCTTCGTGGCGGTCGCGGGATGCCTGCTCATGACGCCCTCCCCACCCGCGCGCCGTCCCCCGGGAGCGTCGTGACGAACCGGGTGAGGTCCGCGACCGGCTCCGTCGGCGCCGCGTCCGCGGTCTCGATGGCCGCCGCGATCTCGGCGTCGACCTCGGCCTCGACCCGCGCCTGCCACTGCTTCACCTCGTCGACGGTCATCAGCTTCTGCGAGACGAGCCGGGCCGCGAGCGCCGGGATCGGGTCGAGCTGCTTCCACCGCTCGATCTCGTCCTTGGTGCGGTAGCGGTCGGGGTCGTACATCGAGTGGGCGCGGAAGCGGTAGGTCTGCAGCTCGAGGAAGCACGGCTGCCCGCTGTCGCGGACGTACGCGAGCGCCCGCTCCGTCGCGTCCCGCACGGCGAGGATGTCCATCCCGTCCACGGCCCAGGCCACCATGCCGTAGCCCGCCGCCCGCGTCGCGAGATCGGTGGCGGCGTGCTCCCGGGCGAGGGCCGTGCCCATCGCGTAGCGGTTGTTCTCGCAGCAGAAGAGGACCGGCAGGTGCCACAGCGCGGCGAGGTTGGCGCTCTCGTGGAACTCCCCCTCGGCGAACGCGCCGTCGCCGAAGAGGCAGACGGTGACGGCCGGGTCGGACGTCAGGTGGTCGGCGAGGGCGAGCCCGACCGCGACGGGCAGCCCGCCCGCGACGATGGCGTTGCCGCCGTAGAAGCGGCGAGAGGCGTCGAAGAGGTGCATCGAGCCGCCACGGCCGCCGCTGCAGCCGGTGGCGCGGCCGAACATCTCGGCCATGACCGCGTCCATCGGCACGCCGCGTGCCAGCGCGTGGCCGTGCTCGCGGTAGGTGGACACGACGGCGTCGGCCTCGGACAGGGCACCCACGACGCCGACGGCGACGGCCTCCTCGCCGATGCACAGGTGCAGGAAGCCGCGGATCTTCGTCGCGCTGTAGAGCTCGGCGCACTTCTCCTCGAAGCGGCGGATGCGGACCATCTCGCGCAGCAGCCCGGTGAACAGCTCGAGGAACAGCTCCTCGGTCATGGCCTCACCTCCGGACCGTCCGCAGCGGGGCGCTCGACGGTCGACAGGTCACCCTCGGGCAGCCCGAGCTCCCGGGCCCGGAGCAGGCGCCGCATGACCTTGCCGCTGCGGGTGTGCGGCAGCGCCTGGTCGAAGGCGATCTCGCGGGGGGCGACCGAACCCAGGCGGTGGCGCCCGAAGGCGATCAGCTCACGGGCCAGGGCCGGGGTCGGCTCGTGCCCGACCTTGAGCGTGACGAACGCCTTGACGATCTCGCCGGCGAGCGGGTCGGGCTTGCCGATGACGCCGACCTCGGCGACGGCCGGGTGCTCCATGAGCGCGCTCTCCACCTCGAAGGGTCCGATGAGGTGGCCCGCCGACTTGATGACGTCGTCGGCGCGCCCGATGAACCACACGTAGCCGTCGGCGTCGATGCGCGCGAGGTCACCGCTGAGGTACCACCCGTCCGCGAAGGCCCGGGCGTAGCGGTCGGGGTCGTCGAGGTAGGAGCGGAACATCGAGGGCCAGCCGGGCCGCAGGGCCAGCTCGCCGACCTCGTCGGGCCCGAGCACGCGCACGTGTCCGTCCGTGACCTCGGCCCGCCCGTCCGCCCCCTGCCCGAGGACGGCGGCCACCACGCCGGGGACGGGACGGCCCATCGAGCCCGGGCGCACCGGCATACCCGGGAAGTTGCTGACCATGATGGCTCCGGTCTCGGTCTGCCACCACGTGTCGTGCACCGGCAGGCCGAACGCCTCGACGCCCCACAGGACGGCCTCCGGGTTGAGCGGCTCGCCGACGCTGACGACGTGGCGCAGGGCGGGGAACGCGTGCTCGTGGGCGAGCCCGACCCCGGTGCGCATCAGCATCCGCAGCGCGGTCGGCGCGGTGTAGAAGACGGTGACGCCCTCGTCCTGCAGGATCCGGTACCACCGGCGGGCGTCGAAGTCGGCGGCGTCGGTCACGATGGTGACGCCGCAGCTGAGCGGGCCGAGGATGCCGTAGGACGTGCCCGTGACCCAGCCCGGGTCGGCGGTGCACCAGTAGATGTCGCCGGGGCGCAGGTCGAGGGCGAACTCGGCCGTGACGTGGTGGGCCAGGATCGCCTCGTGCACGTGGACGGCGCCCTTGGGCTTGCCCGTCGTGCCGCTCGTGAAGTGCAGCAGTGCCGGGTCGTCCGGACGGGTGGGTGCCACCGTGAAGGTGTCGGGGTCGTATGCCGCCGCGCCGGCTCCCAGCGCCACCGACCACGGCATCGTCCCCGGGGGACCACCGGCACCGTCGCCACCCTCGGCGGCCTCGGCATCGGTGAGCAGGACGTGCCTGAGGTCGGGGAGCGAGTCGCGGTGCGGCTCCACCTTGCGGAGGTAGGACGGCGTGTCGGTCACGAGGACGCGGATGTGGCCGAGGCGCAGTCGCTCGAGCACCGGCTCGGGACCGAACGCCGGGAAGAGCGGACAGTAGACGGCACCGGCCTTGAGGGTGCCGAGGACCGTGAGGTAGAGCTCGGGCGACCGTGGCAGGAGCGTGCAGACGCCGTCGCCCGGACCGATGTCGAGACGTCGGAGGGCCGTCGCAACGATGTCGCTCTGGTCGCGCAGCTGCGCGTAGGTCAGCTCGGTCGTGGGGGCTGTGCGGGCCAGGAACCTGATCGCGACCGTGTCGGCGAGCTCGCCCTCCGCGTGCCGGTCGACCGCCTCGTGGGCCATGTTGAGGTGACCCTCCCCATCACCCTGCAGCCACGCCCCCGCCGCCTCCCAGCTGAAGGACCGCCGTCGCGCCTCGTAGTCGCCGACGAGCGGCGGCAGCGAGGGCGCGTGCTCGATCGGTCGCCGCTGCCCGGCGCGGCCGTGCACTGCCAAGTCGCCCATGGGACCACGGTCCCGCGGGCATCCCGACGGCAGGTAGGGACCAACGGCCCTGTTTCCCGGGACTCTGCCTGACGTGCACTGGACGTGGAGCCGCCGATGCCGTGCGGCGTGATCGAGAGGTGGACAGATGAGCACCAACAGCGGGTCGAAGGCCCCCGAACGTCGCGCCGTCCAGGCGCGGCCCGACCCGTTCTCGTGGGGAGAGCTGGGCCCGTGGGCCAGCCGGATGCAGGACCTCATGGAGCAGATGTGGTCGCCCGCCATGGGGGTCGGCGACTTCGCTCCCGGTGGTGAGCTGCGCGAGACGGACGACGCCTTCACGCTCGAGCTCGACGTGCCCGGCGTGGACAAGAAGGACATCACGATCGACTTCTCCGGCCGCCGGCTCAGCGTGCGCGGCACGAAGACGACCGAGAAGGAGGGCCAGGGGACGTTGCGCCACACGACCCGGACGTCGGGCAGCTTCGCCTACGAGGCGGTGCTCCCGGTCGCCGTGGACGAGAAGGCCGTGACGGCCTCGCTCGCCGACGGCGTGCTCAGGGTGACGATGCCCAAGGCCACCGAGGCCAAGACCACCCACGTCGAGATCAGCTGACCGCCATGGCCACCAACGGATCCATCATGCACGCGCTCGTCTACCACGGCCCGGGCCAGAAGGCCTGGGAGACGGTGCCGAAGCCCATCGTCGAGGACGACACCGATGCCGTCGTGAAGGTCGACACCGTCACCATCTGCGGCACCGACCTGCACATCCTCAAGGGCGACGTCGCTGCCGTCACCGACGGCCGCATCCTCGGCCACGAGGCGGTCGGGACCGTGGAGCACGTCGGCGCGGGCGTCAAGAACGTCAAGCCCGGGGACCGCGTGCTCGTCTCGTGCATCACCGCGTGCGGTGCGTGCCGCTACTGCCGCGAGGGCAGCTACGGCCAGTGCATCGGCGGTGGCGGCTGGATCCTCGGCCACAAGATCGACGGAACACAGGCGGAGTACGTCCGGGTCCCCTTCGCGGACACGTCGACGTATGCCGTCCCCGAAGGAGTGACTGACGAGGAAGTACTCATGCTCGCCGACATCGGGCCCACGGGCTACGAGGTCGGTGTGCTGAACGGCCGGGTGCGTCCCGGTGACGTCGTAGCGGTGGTGGGCGCCGGCCCGGTCGGGCTCTCCGCCATCATGGGTGCCAAGCTCTTCAGTCCGGCGCACGTCGTGGCCATCGACCTGGCCGATGCCCGACTCGAGGCGGCCAAGCAGTTCGGGGCCGACATCACGGTGAACCCCTCCCGCGAGGATGCCGTCGCGGTCGTCCGGGACCTGACCCAGGGTCTCGGCGCCGACGTCGCCATCGAGGCAGTGGGGGTCGCACCGACGTTCGAGCAGTGCGCGGCCCTGGTCCGTCCGGGTGGCACTGTCGCCAACGTGGGGGTCCACGGCGGCCCGGCCACCCTGCACCTGGAGGAGCTCTGGATCAAGAACGTCACGATCACGACGGGACTCGTCGACACCTACTCGACCCCGACGCTGCTGCGGCTGCTGGCCGCCCACCACATCGACCTGGCCCGGTTCGTCACGCACCGCTTCGCGATGGATGACTTCCTCGACGCCTACGACACGTTCGCCCGCGCGGCGGACACCGGCGCCCTGAAGGTCGTGTTGACGAGCTGAGCTCGCTGCGACCGTCAGAGGTCGACGTGCATGATGCGCAGGCCCACGCGCTCCCCGGTCGGGAGCTCGTGGGCCCGCGGCACGGTGCCGACGACCGTGAAACCGAGGCTCTCGTAGAGCATGACGGCGCCGGTGTTCGTGGCGACCACGGCGTTGAACTGCATTGCCGCAAAGCCGGACTCGCGAGCCCAGTCGAGCGAGTCGACGACCAGGGCGCGACCGACGCCGAGGCCGCGAGCGTCGGCCGTGACCATGTAGCTCGCCGTAGCGACGTGCGCCCCGGGGCCTGGACGGTTGCGCCCCATCTTCGCCGTGCCGAGCAGCCGGTCCCCGTCGAGGGCGACTGTGACACGGCCGCCCGGACCGTTCTCGAGCCAGATGCCGCGCGCCTCCTCCTCCGTGAGGTCGGTCGGGAACGGGAACGTGTCCCCGGCGCGGACGACCTCCTCGATGATCGGCCACACGCGGGGCCAGTCGGCGTCGTCGTAGTCCCGAACGATGATCTTCGATGCCACTCGGATCGCCTTACTTCTCAGGAATGTTCGCGTCGAGCTCACTGAGCCACGCGACGGAGGTCACGTCTGACGGCATACGCCAGTCGCCGCGCGGCGACAGCGAGCCGCCCGCGACGACCTTGGGACCGTTGGGCAGCGCGGAGCGCTTGAACTGGTTGGCGAAGTAGCGCTTGACGAACACCTCGAGCCAGTGCCGGATCGTCGCGAGGTCGTATGCCGTCCGGTCGGCCTCCGGGTAGCCCGCGGGCCACTCCCCCGCCTCGCTGTCGCGCCAGGCGTTCCACGCGAGGTAGGCGATCTTGGACGGTCGGTAGCCGCGGCGCAGCACGTGGAAGAGCGTGAAGTCCTGGAGGGCGTAGGGGCCGATCACCGCCTGGGTGCTCTGCGGCTTGTCTCCATCCTTGGCGGGCACGAGCTCGGGGCTGATCTCGGTGTCGAGGATCGAGGTCAGCGTCTCGGCCACCTCCTCGTCGAACTGGCGCGAGGCGACGACCCAGCGGATGAGGTGCTGCATCAGGGTCTTCGGGACGCCGCTGTTGATGCCGTAGTGGCTCATCTGGTCGCCGACCCCGTAGGTGCACCAGCCCAGCGCCAGCTCGGACAGGTCGCCGGTGCCGAGCACGATGCCGCCGCGCTGGTTCGCGATGCGGAAGAGGTAGTCGTAGCGCAGGCCGGCCTGGACGTTCTCGAAGGTGACGTCGTAGACCTCCTCGCCGCGGCCGAACGGGTGGCCCATCGCCTGGAGCATCTGGGTCGCGGCCGGACGGATGTCGAGCTCCTCCCACGTGACCTCGAGCGACTCCATGAGCGCGATCGCGTTGGTCTTCGTGTGGTCGCTCGTCGCGAAGCCGGGCATCGTGAAGGCGAGGATGTCGCTGCGGGGGCGATCGAGCCGGTCCATGGCCTTGGCCGCGACGATGAGCGCGTGGGTCGAGTCGAGACCGCCGCTGACGCCGATGACCACCTTGGGCTGGCCGATGGCCCGGAGCCGCTGCTCGAGCCCGGACACCTGGATGTTGTACGCCTCGTAGCAGTCGAGGGCGAGGCGGTCCTCGTCGTCGGGCACGAAGGGGAAGCGGTCGACCTTGCGGAGCAGCCCGAGGTCGCCGGTGGGCGGGTCGAGCTCGAGCTCGACGGTGCGGAAGCCGTCGACCCGGCCGGCCAGCGTGCGCCGGTTGTCGTCGAAGGTGCCCTGCCGCTGCCGTTCCTGGCGGAGCAGGTCGAGGTCGATGTCGGCCACCGACGCGCGCGGGCCCTCGGGGAAGCGCTCGCTCTGCTCGAGCAGGGCGCCGTTCTCGTAGACCATCGTCATGCCGTCCCACGACAGGTCCGTGGAGCTCTCGCCCTCGCCGGCTGCGGCGTAGAGGTAGGCCGCGAGGCAGCGGGCCGACGCACTGCGGGCGAGCAGGTGGCGGTCCTCGGCGCGCGAGACGGTGATGGGCGACCCGGAGATGTTCGTCAGGATCGTCGCGCCGGCGAGGGCTGCCTCGTGGCTCGGCGGGACCGGCACCCACAGGTCCTCGCAGACCTCGACGTGCAGCACGAAGCCGGGCACGTCGGTCGCCCGGAAGAGCAGGTCGGGCCCGAAGGGCACGCGGTCGCCGGCGACGTCGATGCTCTGGCCGCGCTGGTCGTCGCCGGGGGCGAAGTGGCGCCGCTCGTAGAACTCGCGGTAGGTCGGCAGGTAGGACTTGGGGGCGACGCCGATGATGCGGCCGGCGTGGATGACGACCCCGCAGTTGTAGACGCGCGACCCCTTCTCCAGCGGCGCCCCGACGACGACCACGGGACGCAGGTCGGCGGTCGCCTCGGCGATGCGCGCCAGGGCGTCGTCGACGGCGTCGAGCAGCGTGTCCTGCAGGAAGAGGTCGTCGATGGCGTAGCCGGAGAGGCACAGCTCGGGGAAGATCGCGAGCCCCACGCCGTCGTCGTCGAGGTCGCGCAGCTGGGCGATCACCGCGTCGGCGTTGCGCTCGGGATCGACCGCGACGATCGGCAGCGTGCACGCGGCGACGCGTGCGAAGCCCTGGGCCCACGAGCTGTAGAAGTCCATGGGCACAGTCAATCGCACGGGTCGTGTGACCGGGGACTCGTCACTCGCCCGGTGCGTCGGACCCGGTTCTTACTACCATGGGTAGTAGCCAGGCACTCGCCGTAGGGCACACCAAGGAGGTCGCCATGTCTGACCACGACCCGGTCCACATCCTTCACCCGGAGGAGTCCTGGGGCTTCCTCCGCACCCATGAGTTCGGCCGGCTGGCCTTCCACCTCGTGGGCGAGGTGCACATCACGCCGATCAACTACGCGGTCGACGGTGAGCGCCTCATCTTCAAGACGGCGGAGGGCAGCAAGCTCTTCGGCGTCACGGCCAACACCGACGTCGCCTTCGAGGTCGACGAGATCGTCGGGGAGCGCGCCACCAGCGTCATCTGCCGCGGGCGCGCCCGCACCCTCGAGGGCCAGGCGGCCTACGTCGTCGAGCGCCTCCCGGTGCGGCCGTGGGTCGACACCCCGAAGTCCATCGTCGTCGCCATCGAGGTGGACGAGATCTCGGGGCGCAGGTTCGACCTGACGCGGCCCTGGCTGCGCGACCTGCCGACCGGCTGACCGGCTGACGGCTCAGCCGACGGCGTCCCGGGCCGCGACGAAGGCGTCGACGCACGCACGCACGTCCGCCTCGGAGTGCGCGGCCGAGAGCTGCACGCGGATGCGCGCCTTGCCACGCGGCACGACCGGGAAGCTGAAGGCGATGACGTAGACACCGTTGCCGAGCATGTGGTCGGCGATCTCCGCTGCCCGGCGGGCGCCGTCCTCACCCGGGAACATCACGGGTCGGATCGGGTGCGTTCCGGGGAGCAGCTCGAAACCGGCCTCGGTCATGAGGGAGTGGAAGAGCGCCGTGTTGGCCTTGAGCGTCTCGCGCTTCTCGGCCGAGCCCTCGACGAGCTCGAGCGCGGCCATCGACCCGGCGACGACGGACGGGGCCACCGAGTTGCTGAAGAGGTAGGGGCGCGATCGCTGCCGCAGCAGGTCGACGACCTCCTGGTGCGAGGAGACGTAGCCACCCGACGCGCCGCCGAGCGCCTTGCCGAGGGTTCCGGTGAGGATGTCGACGCGGTCCATGACGCCGAACAGCTCCGGCGTGCCGCGGCCACCGTCGCCGACGAAGCCGACTGCGTGCGAGTCGTCGACGAAGACCATGGCGCCGAACTCGTCGGCCAGGTCGCAGATCTGCTCGAGCGGGGCGTAGGACCCGTCCATCGAGAAGACGCCGTCAGTGACGACGACCTTGCGCTTCGCGCCTGCCGCGACCGCGGCCTCGAGCTGGGCGCGCAGGTCGGTCATGTCGGCGTTCCTGTAGCGGTAGCGCATCGCCTTGGACAGGCGCACGCCGTCGATGATCGAGGCGTGGTTGAGCTCGTCGCTGATGATCGCGTCCTCGGCGCCGAAGAGCACCTCGAAGACGCCCCCGTTGGCGTCGAAGCACGACGAGTAGAGGATCGTCGCCTCCGTCCCGAGGAACTCGCTGAGCTGGCGCTCCAGAGAGGTGTGCAGCGTCTGGGTGCCGCAGATGAACCGGACCGACGCCATGCCGAAGCCCCACTCGTCGAGCGCCCGCTTCGACGCCGCCACGACGCCGGGGTCGTTGGCGAGGCCGAGGTAGTTGTTGGCGCAGAAGTTGAGCGCCTCCGCCTTGCGGGTCGTGATGTGCGCCGACTGTGGCGACGTCAGCTCCCGCTCGTTCTTGTAGAGGCCGGCGTCCTTGATCTCCTGCAACGTCGCGGCGATCTCGTCCTTGACTGAGCCGTACATCGGTGTCCTTCGCGGGTCGTGTCGGATGGCGGGGGCCTGGCGCCACCCAGCGTATGCCGCCCCGTCGGCCGTTACCGACGGACCATCGAGAGCAGGTCGTCGAGGATGTCGCCCATCCGCATGAGCAGGGACACGTGGCCCTCACCCTCGACGAGGTGGGCTCGCGCGCCGGCGACGTTCGCTGCGAGCCACTGGGCGTGGGCGAAGGGCACCATGAGGTCCTCGGTGCCCTGCCACACGGCGGTCGGCACCTCGATCGCGCCGAGGTCGAAGCCCCAGGCCCTGGTGTGGGTCAGGTCGTCGTCCCGCCAGCCGACGATTCCCTGGCTGCCGGCGTGCCGCGACGCCGCGGCGAGGTAGTCGCCGAGCTCTCCCGTCATCGCAGCCCGGTCGACCGGGGGCAGCAGCCCACTGAGCTCGCTGACGATCTCGTCGGCGGTCGCGCGCAGGACCGGGGTCCCGTGCTCCTCGAGGAAGGCGGTCAGCGCGTCGGGACCCGCGGCCGTCGCCGCATACTCGGCGACGTTCTCCGGCCCCATCCCCGCGGTGAGGTCGAGGCCGTCGGCGTCCGGGGGTGCGATCCCGACGCCCGACGTCGCAGCGAGACAGCGGCCGGGCAGCAGCGCCGCGCAGGCGAGCGCGCGGGGCCCGCCGCCCGACCAGCCGAGGGTCACGAAGGTGTCGTGGCCGAGAGCGTCGAGCACGGTGGCGGTGTCGGCCGCGTCGTCGCCGACCGTGGCCGTGGTCGCCGCGTCGGTCCGCGGCGTCGAACGCCCGTAGCCGGGCCGCGAGTACGTGATCGTGCGCAGCCCGCGCTCGGTCGCCGGCCGCTCGAGGATGCCGAAGGGCACCGCGGCCTGCGGCGTGCCGTGATGGAAGACGAGCGGGAGCCCATCTGCCGGACCGGTGACGAGGACCTCGAGGTCCCGGCCGTCGGCGGTCCGGACGAGCTGCGTGTCGTGGTGGGCCATGACCTCATGCAACCACGCCGACCGGGCGTGCGGGTCCGCACGAACAGCCACGGGCACGCATACGCGGGCGTAGCGTGGCCCCATCACTCCTCGGGGGACCTGACGAGTCAGCGAGGCGACGACATGCCAGAGTTCATGGACGTGCACACCAACATGCCGGGGGTGACCTCGGAGGCCCTGATGGAGGCCCACCAGGCCGACCTCGACATCCAGGACGACGAGGGCGTGGTCTTCAAGCACGCCTGGGCCGACCCCAACACCGGCCACGTGTTCTGCCTGTCGGAGGGGCCGAGCGCCGACGCCGTCAGGCGCATCCACGAGCGGACGGGCCACCCGGCGGACGAGATCCACGAGATCACCGTCACGGCCTGATCGTCGGGCACGAGGTCAGGGGGCCGCCGGGAGCCGTCAGGAGCCGGCGCACTTCCTCCCGAACCGGGTGTATCACCGGTCCCTGGGGAGAACACTGGTTCGCAGGGGCCGTTGCGCCTGCTACGGCCGTGGTCGAAGGAGTCCACCATGTCCAAGCGCGCGCTGCTCATCGGGGTCAACGAGTACGCGATCCCGGGGGCCAACCTGCGCGGCTGCGTCAACGACGTCCACAACATCGCCGGCGCCCTGACAGAGCTCTACGGCTTCGCCGACTCGGACATCACGATGCTGCTCGACGGCGCCGCGACCAAGGCCGCGATGACGCAGGCGATCAGCGACCTCGTCGACTCGGGCCGGCCGGGCGACGTGCTCTACCTGCACTACTCGGGCCACGGCTCCAACGTCCCCGACACGAACGGGGACGAGACGACCGACGACCGTGACGAGATCCTCTGCCCGACCGACCTCGACTGGAACGACCCCCTCACCGACGACTGGCTCCGGACGACGTTCGACCGACTCGACCCCGGCGCCTCGCTCACCGTCGTCATGGACTGCTGCCACTCGGGCAGCAACACCCGGGCGCCCGCGCGGCCGGACGCCCCTCCGCCGGAGGTCATCCCGCGCTTCCTTCCGAACCCGGACGACGAGGCAGCTGGGGGCGACTCCACGGGCACGCCGCGGCGGTCCCGACGGCGTCGCCGCAACCAGGACGTCCACGTCGTCGACATCGCCGAGACCCTCGTGAGCGGCTGCCGCGACGACCAGACCTCGGCCGATGCCGACATCGACGGCACCTACAACGGCGCCCTCACCTACTACCTCGTCCGCGCGATGCGCGAGGACCCGCAGGCGACCTACCGCGCCCTCCATGCGCGCACGCTCGCCGGCCTGAGCGGCAACTACGACCAGGTCCCGCAGCTCGAGGGCCGCGCTCCCCGCCTCGACCAGACCTTCCTGTCCGGGACGGGCTGAACCATGTCGACCATCGTGGGCGGGCCCTCCCCGACACAGCCCGAGCCGTATGCCGGGTCGCCGGCCGACGGGGCACGCGCGCTCCCGGAGCAGCACGAGCAGGTGGAGCAGCACGAGCAGCACGAGCAGCCGGAGCCGCCCGAAGCGACCGGGCAGCCGGAGCAGCATGAGAAGACAGAGCAGCCCGAGCAGACAGGGCAGCCGGCGCCAGCCCCGGCCGCGGCCCGGCGGGCGGCACCACCACCCACCCCCGGTCCCGCGGCGGCGCCGACGCCGCCGGCACCGCCCCCTGCACCGGCTGCTGCGCCGGCTACTGCGGGCGCACCCGAGCCGGCCGCGACCGATCCCGACGCCGACCCCTCACGACCGTTGACGCGCGTCCGGATCTCGCACGGCGACCTGCGTTTCGCACGCCACCACGTCCTGGTCGGTCACTACCCGGGCAGCACCCTCGTCGGCGGTGAGGGTGCCCTCGACGAGCTGCTCGACGGGCGGCTGTCGCGGGCCGCGATGCTCGGCATCTACCCGGGGCCGATCGAGACCTGTCAGGTCTTCACCGACCCCGAGCAGTGGACCCGGCCGCCCGGCGCGGTCGTGGCGGGCCTCGGACCCATCGGCGGGCTCAGCGCGGCGACGCTGGCCCGTGCCATCGCGCACGCCTCGCTGACCGCGGCGCTCGGCCACCTCACCGGCGGGGCCTCCGCCACGAACACCAAGGTGCTTCAGCTGCGCCTCTCGAGCCTTCTCATCGGCACCGGCCAGGGAGGGCTGCCGGTGCGTGACAGCGTGCAGGCCCTGCTCACCGGGGTGCAGCGCGCCAACGATCGTCTCGCCGACACCGAGCTCGGGGTGCACATCGCCGAGATCGAGGTCATCGAGCTGTGGCAGGACCGCGCGCTGCAGGCGGTCGAGGCGCTCAGGTCGTCCCTGGCGAGCGGCGAGCTCGCCGACTCCTTCACCGCCGACCTCCGGCTCGACGAGCGGCCGGGACGCCAGCGCCGCCTCCTCTTCTCCGAGCCGTCCGGCTGGTGGCAGCAGGTCCGCGTGCGCAGCGAGGCCGACGGGGGCCTCTCGTTCGAGGCCTCCACCCGCAGGGCCGGCACCCCGACGCGGACGGTCCCGACGCAACGCGCCCTCGTCGACCGGCTCGTCGAGTCCCTCGTCGACTCGCCGTCACCCGACCCGTCGGCCGCCCGGACGCTCTTCGAGCTGCTCTTCCCCAACGACCTCAAGGCGCAGGCGCCCGACACCGACAACCTCGTGCTCCTCGTCGACCGCGGCTCCGCGCACTACCCGTGGGAGCTGCTCGACGACCAGGGCACGCAGGAGGACCGCGAGCCGCTCGGGGTGCGCCGGGGCCTGGTGCGACAGCTCGAGGGCTCGTCGATGCGCAGCCACGTGCTCTCCGCGACGAGCAGCCGCGCCCTCGTCGTCGGTGACACCGCGAGCGGGCTCAGCGCGCTGCCGGCCGCCCAGAGAGAGGCGCGCAGCGTCGCAGACGCCTTGCGCGCGAACGGGTTCGAGGCCGAGCCCCTCATCGCCGAGAGCGGCACCAAGGTCGTCCAGGCCCTCTTCGCCACGTCCTACCGCGTCGTGCACCTCGCCGGCCACGGCGTGTACGAGTGGCCCCTCGGCGACGGGACCGACGCCACGGTCACGGGCATGGTGCTCGGCAACGGGATGTACCTCACGGCCGGCGAGGTGGGCCAGATGCGTCAGGTCCCCGAGCTCGTCGTCGTCAACTGCTGCCACCTCGGGTCGATGGGCCCGATCAGCCCCGTCAGCCCGATGGGCCCCTCCGGCACCTCCGGTCCGAGCGGCGTCGGCGGCGCCGGTGCTCCGGGCGCCTCGACGGGCCAGGCCGGCCAGCCGGGCCCGGTGCCACGCACCGGCAACTACCACCGTCTCGCGGCGAGCTTCGCGACCGAGCTCATCGACATCGGTGTGCGGGCCGTCGTCGCGTGCGGCTGGGCCGTCGACGACGGCGCGGCGTCGACCTTCGCCACGACCCTCTACGACCGCCTGCTGGCGGGGTTGACCTTCGGCGAGGCCCTCGGTGCCGCGCGCTGGCAGACGTGGAACGACCACCCGGCCGTCAACACGTGGGGTGCGTACCAGTGCTACGGCGACCCCGACTACCGGTTGGCTCCCGACGCCGTGGTGCACCGGGCCACCACCGCCCGGCGGGCACCGGCGAGCGCCGAGCAGGCGCGGGTCGAGATCGAGAACCTCGGGCAGTCCGTCGACGTCAGCCGCAACACGCGCTTCGGCCTGGACCGCCTGCGCGAGCTCTACGAGGCGCTGACGCCCGAGGACCGCGAGGACGACGCACTGCAGGTGCTCATCGCTCGGACCTACAACAAGTTCGGCGACTTCGCCCAGGCCACGCAGTACTTCCAGCAGTCCCTGGAGCGCGGCGGGACGGCCCTGACGGTGCGCGACTTCGAGGTCTGGATCGACCAGGTGGTCCGGGCGGCGGCGACGAGCGACGACGCCGTCGACGACGCGGTCGCCACGATCGAGTCGGCCATCGACCGCCTCCGGGCACTGCTCGACAACCCGGCGTCGCTCGTCCTGGGGGCCCACGCACCGGAGCGGGCGGGCGTCCTCCCGGGAGACGCGCACCCGGCGGCGGGCTCGGTCGGGATCGACCGGCTGTGGAGGGTCGCGAGCGCGTACAAGCGGCTCGCGCTCGTCACGTGCCCCGAGCGACCGGGCGGGTCCTCGAGCGGCGACTGGACGCAGACCCACGCCGCCCTCGTCCAGATGTCGGAGTGGTACGCCGCGGCGCGGACCGCGTCCGGAGCCAGCGACCGGCGCCGGCACGGGGCACTGGCCAACTGGCTCGCCGCCGAGCTGGCCCTGCGCTGGCGGCCCGCGCCGGACCGGCCGGTGCTCGAGCGGTCCGAGGCCCGCGGGCTCATCGACGACGCGCTCCAGGCGGCCCGCGAGGAGGCCTACCTCGCGCCGACCTTCTGGACCGTGGCGGTCTACGCCGACCTGCTCGTGCTCGACGCGCTCTGGAGCCCACGGGCCACGGAGGACGAGGCGCGCAAGGCCCTCGACCTCTACCGGCGCGCCAGTGAGCTCGGCAGCGAGGAGCAGCTGCGCCAGGTCCGCGACCAGGTCGACTTCCTCATGGTCATGGCCGGCACCGAGGCGCACCGCCGCGTCGACTTCCTGCGCACCCTCCACGACGGGCTCGTCGCCCTCGACGACTCACCCAGGGAGCCGAAGGGCGGCGAGGGCACGGTCACCGTATGAGGCGGGCCAGGTGTTGACTCTGTCACCCCCGCACGCTCAGTGGACTCGTTTCGAGTGGGGCTCGAGCGGGCCCGCCCTCTAGAGTTGTCGGCGTTTGCGCCCGGCCATCCCGGGCCCGTCCACACCCTCCATCCCCCACCCTCAGGGAACCCTCTCGTGCTCCGACGTCTCACCCTCGCCTGCGTCATGGCCGCCGTCGCCCTCCCCCTCGCCGCCTGCAGTGCCAGCTCCCCGGCCTCCTCGCCCGAGGCCGCGGCGCACCCCACCTGGGCCGTCGTGGCCGAGCTCGTGTGCCCGTCGAGCGGCGAGTCCGAGGGGTCGCTCTCGGACCACAGGATCACGTGCACGAGTGCCGAGGGGAAGCCGCTCGAGGCCGCCTTCTACGACCAGGCCGTCCAGCTCGACCGCCGGGTCAGCACGTTCGAGTGCAAGACCGGCACCAAGTCGGTGGCGGGCAAGGACTGGATGGTCCCGGCCGTCACGGACGAGAAGGTCGTCGGCAAGCTGCTCGACGCCGGCGGCATCAACCTCTGCTGAGGACGTGGCCGGTCGACCGTCCCCCGATCAGGCGAAGTCCCCGAGCGCGCGGCTCTCGATGTCGCGCAGGACCTCGTCGGCGCTGACGGCAGCGACCTCACCGCGACGTCGGGCCGTCAGCACGAGCTGCCGCTCCGCGTCGCTCGCCCGGCGCAGGACGGCTTCGAGCTCCAGGCCCGGGTGACCGGACTCGTCCCGCTCCCGCGCCCGCGTGCGGTCGATCGCCTCCTGAGCTGCGAGGTAGCCCTCGTACTGGGCGACGGCTGCTCGGCGCACGTCGTCGTCGAGGCCGGGGCCCTCGCTCCTGATCTGCTCGAGGGCCGCCCGGGTGGCGCGCAGCCGCAGCTCGGAGGTCTCCGCTCTCTCGTCGACGTCGCTGCCCACCCGGAGGTACCTGGTGAGCGGGGTCAAGGTCAGTCCCTGGACGACCAGCGTCAGCAGGACTGCGACGAGGGCGACCGTCACGACCTCGTCGCGATGGGGCAAGGGGTCGCCGTTCGCAGCGACGGTGGGCAGAGCCACCGCCGTCGCCACCGTCACGACCCCACGCATCCCGGCCCAGGCGACGACGGTCGACTCCCGCCAGCCGATGGGGACGGGAGCGTCCCGCCGTCGGGCTCGCCGACGGGCCAGCCAGGCGGCTGGGTAGATCCAGGCGGCGCGGAAGACGACCAGGGTCGCTACGACGAGGAGGGCCAGTGCCATCGTCCCTGCACCGGTGGCGGTGGCCCGGATGACGGCCACGAGCTCGAAGCCGAGCAGGGTGAAGACGAGGCTCGTGATGAGGAAGTCGGAGTAGGACCAGACGGCCCGGCCGAGCAGCCACCCTCCCGACGTCGTGGCGTCGTGGCCGAACGTGCGCAGGTACAGACCGAGCACGAGGACGGCCAGCACGCCGGAGCCGTTGACGTGCTCGGCGCCGACGTAGGCGACGAACGGCACGAGCACGGTCACCGTCGTCTCGGCGTGGCCGTCGCGGATGCGACCCAGCGCGAACGTGGAGGTCCATCCCACGACGAGTCCGACGAGCACCCCGAGCACGACCGCCTCCACGAGCTCGACGGCGATCCCGGCACCCGTGATGTCGCCCGTGACCGCTGCCACGATGGCGACCTTGTACGCGACGAGGGCTGTCGCGTCGTTGAACATCCCTTCGCCCTCGAGGATGGTGACCAGCCGGTGCGGAAGGCGCAGGCGCCGAGCCACAGCCGTGGCGGCGACGGGGTCGGGCGGGGAGACGACGGCTCCCAGCACCCACGCCACAGACCACGGCAGCCCCGCTGCATGCGCCACGACCGCCACGACGGCGACCGTGGCCAGGGTCAGGCCGACTGCGAGCGCGAAGACGGCTCGGGCGTGCTCCCGGAACTCGTTGACCGTCGTGCGCTGGGTCGCGGCGAAGAGCAGTGGCGGCAGGACCACTGGCAGGATGAGGGCGGGGTCCAGCGACAGTGGGTTGGCCGGAGTGACGAGGGCGACGACCAGCCCGAAGATCGTCAGCAGCACCGGTTGCGGCACCCGGATCCGGTCGGCGACCGGAGTCAGCAGGATGATGCCCACTACCACGACGAGGGCCAGTGCGAGTTCGCTCACCCTCCGAACCCTAGGACGCGGGCGGTCCCGGCGTCCGGCGCGCGAAGGGCCCGAACCAGGTGAGCAGGGTGTTGACGACGACGACCACGGTCACCGCGACGGCCCACGCCGGCGGCAGGACCGACCAGGACGCCAAAACGGCACCGCCCAGCACGAGCACCTTGGTGGCCACGGCGAGCACCGGTACCCGGAACCTGGCCCGAGGCGCCGCGAAAAGGCCCCAGAGGACGGCCGCCGCTCCCGGCACGAGCACGCCGCCGAGCACGTGAACGGCGGTGGTGTGGCCGAGGTGGGCGCCCCAGACCGCGAGCAGCACCACGGCCAGCACCTCCACGAGGAACGCGACGACGTCGTTGGCGTTGACGTGGCCGGCGCTGTCGGCCGATCGCTCCATCAGGTGACCGGCTCGTCGAGGAAGGCATGGGTCAGGTCGGCGAGCTCGCGCGCCGACTCGCTGTTGACGAGAGGACCGGCGCCGTCGATCACCTCGACGCGCGCTCCCGTCAGCTGCTGCGAGAGCTCTTGCGCCGCAACGACGCCCGCCTTGTCCTTCGACCCGGCGACGAGGAGCACCGGGGCCGTGACCGTGCGCAGCGACTCCGTCCCGTCGAAGCCCTTGAGCGCATCGAGGACGGCGAGCATCCGCGGTCGTGAGACGCCGGCGTCGATGAGCTTGCTCTCGGGCACGAGCCGCATGGCGAGCCGCTGCATCCGCAGGGCCCCCTTGCCCGGTCGCACGAGCGCGCCGGCCAGCACGAGACGCCCGACCAGCTCGGGCCGCTCGACCGCGAGGCGCAGCGCGACGCTCGCGCCCACCGAGACCCCGACGAAGTCGGCCTGCCGCACCCCCTGCAGCTCCAGCTCGTCGGCGACGCCGGAGGCAGCGGCCCCGAGGTCGAAGCCGATGGGGTCCTTCGGCTTGAGCCCCTTCATCCAGGGGGCCGTCATCGGACGACCGGCGCCGTAGGCCGACACGAAGTCCTGCCACGCGATCGGCGACTGGCCGAGGCCGTGCAGGAGGACGAGCGGACGGGGACGGTCATCCGGGTCGGGCGCAGACGGCATACGAGAACCCTTCAGCTCCAGTCGAGGACGACCTTGCCGCACTGGCCGGACCGCGCGATCTCGAAGGCCTCCTCCCACTGCTCGGCGGGGAAGCGGTGCGTGATGACCTGCGCGACGGCCGACCGGAAGCGCTCGGACGTCGCGATCATCTGCGACATGGCGTACCAGGTGTCGTACATCTCGCGGCCGTAGATGCCCTTGAGCGTGATCATGTGCGTGATGACCTTGCCCCAGTCCAGCTCGTAGGACTGGTGCGGCAGGCCGAGCAGGGCGATGCGGCCGCCGTGGTTCATGTTGGCGATCATGTCGGACACGGCCGGGGCGGCACCCGACATCTCGAGACCGATGTCGAAGCCCTCCTTCATCCCGAGGTGGGCCTGCGCGTCGGCGAGGCTCTCGCGCGTCACGTTGATCGTCAGGTCGGCGCCGGCGTGCTCCGCGAGCGCGAGGCGGTAGTCGCTCGCGTCGGTGACGACGACGTAGCGGGCGCCCGCGTGCCGCGCGATGGCCGCGGCCATGACGCCGATCGGGCCGGCACCGGTGATGACGACGTCCTCGCCGACCATCGGCCACTGCAGGGCCGTGTGGGTGGCGTTGCCGAGCGGGTCGAAGACGGCGCCGAGGTCGGGGTCGAGGTCGGCGGGCTGCACCCACGCGTTGCTCGCCGGGATGACGACGTAGTCGGCGAAGGCGCCGTCGCGGTTGACGCCGATGCCCTGCGTGCGGATGCACAGGTGACGGCGCCCGGCGCGGCAGTTGCGGCACGTGCCGCAGACGATGTGCCCCTCGCCGGAGGCCCGGTCGCCGACCTTGACGTCGGTGACGTCCGCACCGACCTCGACCACCTCGCCATAGAACTCGTGGCCGATGACGAGCGGTGGCGTGACCGTCGCCTGCGCCCAGTCGTCCCAGCCCGCGAGGTGCAGGTCGGTGCCGCACAGGCCCGCCCGCATGACGCGGATCTTGACGTCCGTGGGCCCGCACTCGGGCTCCGGTCGGTCGACGAGCGAGAGGCCGGGGCCTGCGGTCAGCTTGGTGAGTGCGCGCACGGGGAGAGTCTGCCACTGCCGATAATGGGTGCGTGCCCCCCTCACCCGAGACTCCGCACGTGAGTGTCCGCGTGGCCGACGCGCTCTCCCGGCTGCGCGCGGCGGGAGACCGCGTCACCCCGGCGAGGTATGCCGTCCTGCGCGTCCTGGACGCGGCCGACCTCGCCGACGAGCACCTCACGGCCGAGCAGATCGGGGCGCGCGTCGCGGACGTCGAGCCGAGCGTCCACCGGGCCACCGTCTACAGGACGCTCACCGCTCTCGTCGAGACCGGCGTGCTGTCGCACGTGCACCTCGGCGGCGCCGCCACCGTCTACCACCTCACCGAGCGGCCGGCTGCCGAGCACCCGCACGCCCACGTCCAGTGCCACGCCTGCGGACGGGTGCTCGACGTGGCACCCGACGTCTTCGACGGGGTGGCGGCCCGCCTCCGTGACGACCTCGGCTTCGTCCTCGACACGGGGCACGCAGCCCTGCTCGGCACCTGCCGGGAGTGCGCCGGCGGAGTCATCGCTCACACCTGAGCGCCGACCCCTCCCGCGGGGAGTTGACTGGAGTGGAGGCGCTGTCGCGCCCGGCGGCGCGCCACGAGGTCGACGGACTGGGGGCGAGAAGCATGGCCGCGATCGAGGTGCGGGGCCTGCGCAAGGTCTACGGGGAGGTCACGGCGGTCGACGGCATCGACCTGACGGTGGAGCAGGGTGAGGTCGTCGCACTGCTCGGCCCGAACGGCGCCGGAAAGACCACGACGGTCGAGGTCCTCGAAGGCTACCGACCCCGCGACGGCGGCACGGTGAGCGTGCTCGGCCACGACCCCGGCACCGGCGGCCGCGCCTTCCGCGAGCACATCGGGGTCGTGCTCCAGGACGCCGGCTTCGAGGACAGCTTCACGCCGCGGGAGCTGCTCCGGCTGCACGCCGGCTACTATCCGCACCCCCGGCCGGTCGCCGAGGTCATCTCCCTCACCGGCCTGGATGAGAAGGCCGACGCCCGGGTGCGCACGCTCTCAGGGGGTCAGCGACGCCGGCTCGACCTCGCCCTCGGCATCGTCGGCGACCCCGACGTGATCTTCCTCGACGAGCCGACGACGGGCTTCGACCCGTCGGCCCGCCGGCGGGCGTGGGGGCTCGTCGAGAGCCTGCGCGACCTCGGCGCGACGATCCTGCTGACGACGCACTACCTCGACGAGGCCGAGCACCTGGCCGACCGGGTCGTCGTCATCGACCACGGCCGGGTCGTGGCCCAGGGCACGCCCGACGAGCTGTCGGCAGCGGCCGGGGCCGCCACGGTGATCTCCTTCCGGCTGCCGACCGGTCTCGAGGCCGACGACCTGCCGGCGCTCGGGCTCGATCGCCGCGTCGCGGGCAGCGTCGTGGAGGTGCGCACCGAGACGCCGACGGCCGACGTCGCCGAGCTCGCGGCCTGGGCGCTGGGCCGCGGTGACGAGCTCGAGGCCCTGACACTCACCCGTCCCAGCCTCGAGGACGTCTACCTCGACCTCGTCGGTGAGGCCGGAGACGGCGAACCCCGGAATGGCGAGTTCGGCAACGGCGAACCGGGCGGGGCGGCCGGGGCGGCCGGGGCAGCCGCTCGTGGGAGGGCGGCCTCATGACCGCGGTCGCGACGAGGCCCGGAGCCGGCACCCGCCACCCGGGCGCCGAGGTCGCCATGCTCGGGCGTCAGGTCCGGCACGAGCTCGTGAGCCTGGTCCGCACGCCGGTGACCCTCATCCTCAGCATCGGCCTGCCCCTGCTCTTCTTCGTCCTGCTGTCCGCGCTCATCGGCAACGAGGTCATCGACCCCACGCAGGGCGTCCGCCTCGTCCAGTTCCTCGCCCCCGGCATGGCCTCGTTCGGTGTGGTCATGGCGACCTTCTCGTTCCTCGCCGTGGGACTGGCCGAGGCCCGGGCCACCGGCGTCGTCAAGCGCCAGGCGGGGACGCCGGTCCCGCGCTGGGTCCTCATCGGTGGTCGCGTCGGCGCGGCCCTCGTGCTCGGGCTCGTGTCCACGGTGCTCGTCCTCGTGGCCGGGGTCGCCTTCTACGGTCTCGTCGTGCCCAGCCGCTCGGTGGCTGCGGTGGTGGTGACCCTGCTGCTCGCGTCCGCGTGCTTCAGCGCCCTCGGCCTCGCGCTGGCCATGGCGCTGCCGACGATGCAGCTGACGCTGGCGGTGAGCAACGGGGTCGTCATCCCGCTCGCCTTCGTCAGCGACATGTTCATGGTCGGCGCCACGATGCCGCCGGCCCTGTCGACCATCGGCTGGCTCTTCCCGCTCAAGCACCTGACCGCACTCTTCTCCGACGCGCTCAACCCCTACCTCACCGGCAGCGGCTTCCAGGGCGGCCACCTCGCCGTCATCGCGCTCTGGGGCCTGTTCGGCGCCGCCGTCGCCACCGTGCTGCTTCGCCGCGACGAGGACCGTGCGCGCCCCGCCGGTCGTAGGTCACGCGCGACGACCGGCGCCGCGACCCACCGGCGGGCCGCCGACACCGTGCCGCGCCGGACCGGGTCGCCGTCCGTCGTCGCGCTGCTCGTCGACCAGCTGCGGCACGCGCAGGCCATCCTCTGGCGCGACGCCTCGTCGGTGTTCTTCGCCGTGGCGTTCCCCGTCGTGCTCGTCGCGATCATCCCGTCGGTCAACGGCGGTGGCGACCGGCTCATGCCGAGCGGCCTGACCCTCGGCACGTTCTACGCCGGCGCGATGGCGATCTACGGCGCCGCGGTGACGGCCTACGTCAACATGCCGCAGGGCGTCGCGGAGGACCGCGAGCGCAGCGTGCTCAAGCGGACCGGGGGCGCTCCGCTGCCGGCCGGCGCCTTCGTCGCAGGACGGGTTGCCGGGGCGGTCGGCGTCGCGCTCGTGACGGGTCTGGCCATCGCCGTCCTGACCGCGCTCGTCTACCGGCCCGCGTGGCCCGCGGGCCTGCCGGCCGCCGTCGTCACCCTCGTCGTCGCCACGGTCTGCTTCGCCGCCGTCGGGTTGGCCGTCATGACGTTCGTCCGATCGGCTCAGGCGGTCATCGGCGTCACGCTCGGCACGCTCCTGCCCCTCGCCTTCATCTCCGACATCTTCGTCGTCGGAGCCCAGTTCCCGACGGTGCTGGAGTGGCTCTCCTGGCTCTTCCCGCTGCGGCACGCCTCGGCAGCCATGACCGAGGCCCTGGGGCCCACGGTCGAGGGCACCGGCCTGGCGTACGGCCACCTCGCCGTCCTGCTGGCGTGGACGGCCGTGGCGGCCGTCGTGCTGGCACGCCGGTTCACCTGGGAGGCAAGGGAGTCCAGTCACACCGCCCGGACGTCGAGGAGGTAGCCCTGGGCAGGGCCGATCAGCGGGACGGGCAGGCCGACGCCGGTCAGCACCGCGCCCGGCACGACGACCCCGCCCTCGGCGAGGGCGGCGTCCCACCAGCCCGGTGCAGCGTTCTGCACGACGGCGGGCAGCCCGGCCTCTGAACGGACGCGGACGGCATACGCCCGCGTGGGGTCGAGGCCCGGGAGCGGCAGGGAGCCGGTCACCGCGTCACGTCCCGTCACGAGCCGGGCGATCGTGTATGCCGCGTGGCTGCGGTTCGCGTCGACCGTGCCCGTCACGAGCACCGTGCCGTCGGGGCTCTCGGAGCGCACGAGGTCACCGGTGTGCAGCAGCGGTCGCAGCTCACGCGCGAGCGACGTCCACGCCGTGAGCGCCTCGAGCTCGTCGTCGGAGCAGGTCGTGATGTCCCACTCCAGGCCCGGGTGGCCCTGCAGCGCCATGAGCATGCGGAAGCCGAGGTCGACCGTGCGGTGGGTCGTGTGCGCCGTGGCCGGGCCGATGTGGGTGCCCATCAGCTCCGCCGGCACGAGCAGGCTCGTCCAGCGCTGGATGCTCGCCCGCTCGAGCGCGTCGTTGCAGTCGCTCGTCCAGATGCGGTCGGTGTGGTCGAGGACCTCGAGGTCGACGCGTGCGCCGCCGCTGCTGCACGACTCGATCTCGAGCCGCTGGTGCCGGGCGCGGAGGTCGTCCAGCAGGCGGTAGTAGGCGAGGGTGTGGGCGTGCACGGCCGGGGCGTCGACACGCCGGCCGCCCGGGCCAGCGGGGTCGTCGACCGTGTGGACGGCCTCGAGCAGGTCGCGGTTGTGGTCCCACTTGATGTAGT
Organism: Terrabacter ginsenosidimutans; assembly: GCF_039539425.1. Classification (NCBI taxonomy): domain Bacteria; kingdom Bacillati; phylum Actinomycetota; class Actinomycetes; order Micrococcales; family Intrasporangiaceae; genus Terrabacter; species Terrabacter ginsenosidimutans. Next base: position 613,158 of record NZ_BAABDC010000001.1, read on the forward strand.
CGATGCCGAGGTCGGCGACGAGCCCGCTGATCCGCTCGAGCAGCTGATCGAAGGCGGCCTCGTTGGTCAGGTCGACCAGCTGCTGCCAGCGCCACTCGCGCGGTGCCCCGGCAGCCGGGCGCAGCACCCACTCCGGGTGCTCGCGCACGAGGTCGCTGTCCTCGTTGACCATCTCGGGCTCGAACCAGAGCCCGAACTCGAGACCCAGGCCCTTCACGTGGTCCACGAGGGGGTGCATGCCGTGGGGCCACACGTCGGAGGAGACGACCCAGTCGCCGAGGCCGGCGCGGTCGTGGCGCCGGCCGCCGAACCATCCGTCGTCGAGGACGAAGCGCTCGACACCGATCCGGGCGGCCTTGTCCGCCAAGGACTTCAGCTGGTCGAGGTCAGTGTCGAAGTAGACGGCCTCCCAGGTGTTGAGCACGACGGGGCGCGTTCGCGTCGGGTGCACCGCGCGGGCCCGCAGGCTGCGGTGCAGGCGGCGTGAGAGGCCGTCGAGGCCCTCGGTCGAGTGGACGAAGACGACCGTCGGGGCGGCATACGACTCGCCGGGCAGGAGTCGGACCTCGCCGGGCGAGAGCAGCTCACCACCGCCGATCACGGCGTGGTGGCGTCCGGCACCCTCGGGCAGGGCCTCGACGAGGTGCTCGTGGTTGCCGCTCCACGCGGTGTGCACGGCCCAGACCTCGCCCGTGCGCCAGTCGAACCCACGCGTCCCGGCCATCATCAGCAGCGTCGCGTCGTGGCCGGTGCGGCCGCGCCGGCTCGCGCGCAGGTGGGTGCCGTGGTCGAGATGGCTGCGCTGCGGCGACCGCTCCCGGCACCAGCGTCCGGTCAGGTCGAGCACCTCGTCGGCGCGCACCGGTAGCGGCAGGATCGCCCGGAGCGCCGCCACGTCGAGCGGGACGCCGGCCTCGCCCGTGTTGGTCACGGACGCGTCGACGCGCAGCACGCCGTGCTCGTCGAGGCCGTGCCGGAGCTCGAGGCGTATGCCGTCCGGCGAGCTCGCCCGGGTCACGAGCGCGTCGCCCTCGACCTCGCAGGTGACGTCGTGCCACCGCACCGCGCCGGCGCCCCCGGCGCGGTGGCCGGCCCAGCCGGGCGTGCCCGACCAGCCGTCGGCCTCACCCGGGAGGACGGTGAGCGGCCAGGGCACGTCGAGCGCGCTGTGGGGGACGGGCGCCGTCGTGAGGGCGGGCAGGGCGGCATACGTGCTCGCCCCACCCTCGAGCGCGGAACCCCAGTGGACCACCTCGGGCAGCCCCGAGCCGCCGGGGCGCGGCTCGAGCACGAGCGCGGTCCCGGCGGACTCGAGGTGGACGGTGGTGCGGGCGGTCAGGTCGGCCTGGTCGGTCACGTCATCCCTTGGTCGCGCCGAGCGTTAGTCCGGCCACGAAGTGTCGTTGGAGCACGAAGAAGATCACGAGGGTCGGGACGGCGATGATCACCGATCCCGCTGCCACGAGGTTGTTGTCGGTGAAGAACTGGCCCCGCAGGTTGTTGATCGAGCTCGTCACCGGGAACTTGTCACCCTGCTGGAGCAGCACGGTGGCCCAGAAGAACTCGTTGTAGATCCACGTCACCTGCAGCACGGCGAGCGCAGCGATGGCCGGGCGGCACAGCGGCAGCGTGATCTGGAAGAACTGCCGCGTGACGCTCGCCCCGTCGATGACAGCCGACTCGTAGAGCTCGCGCGGCAGGGCCTTCATGTAGTTGCTCAGCACGAAGGCGCAGAAACCGATCTGGAACGCCATGTTGACGAGGATCAGGCCGACGAAGCTGTTGAGCAGCGTGCCCGAGTCGCTGACCCACAGCGGCACCTCGATGGCGCGGAACATCCGGTAGACCGGGATGAGCAGCGCTTGCGGTGGCAGCAGGTTGGCGGCCAGGAAGAAGCCGAGCAGCGCGAGGTTGAACTTGAACGAGAAGCGCGCGACGACGAAGGCGACGCAGCACGACAGGAACAGCGTGAGGATGACCGCCGGGACGGTGATGATCACCGAGTTCATGAAGTGCAGCCCGAAGTCACCCGCAGCCCAGGCGTTCGTGTAGTTGTCGAGCGTGAACCCGCCCCAGGAGATGTAGCCGTTCTTGGCCGTGTAGGCGTAGTCGCGGAACGAGTTGACCAGGGCGAGGAGCAGCGGGAAGAGCCAGATCAACGAGATGAGGGTCAGCATGACGGGGAGGAGCCAGCGGCGACCCGACGACGGGCCACCCTCCCGGGGTGCCCGCTGCGGACGGGTCTTGACGGCGAGGTCGGTCATCGGTCAGTCCTCCTTCATGGCGATGCGCAGGTAGATGACGACGAGCACGCTGGAGATGAGCAGCATGATCGTCGCGAGCGCCGACCCGAAGCCGATGCGGCTCGCTTCCCCGACGACGTTCTGCGTGACGAGCGCCGAGATGAGCTCGAGCCCGTTGCGCCCCTTGTTGATGACCCAGACGATGTCGAAGGCCCGCAGCGACTCGATGAAGGTCACGACGACGACGATGATGTTGATCGGCCGCATGACCGGGAAGACGACCCTGAAGAACGTCGTCGTCTCGCTGGCGCCGTCGATCTTGGCCGCCTCGCGCAGCGACGGGTCGACGCCCTTGAGGCCGGCCAGGTAGAGCAGCATGATGTAGCCGGCGTGCCGCCAGCTCGCGGCGACCAGGACTGCCCACAGGTTGACGTTCGGGTCGCCGTACCAGTCGGTCGTGCCTCCCGTGATCGCGTTGAGCAGGCCCTGGTCACGCGAGTAGATCAGCTGCCAGATGAAGCCGATGAGGGCCAGCGAGAGCACGACCGGCAGGTAGATGCTCGTCTGGTAGAACCGCGTGCCCGCCACCCCGCGGTCGACGAGCACCGCGAAGAGCATGCCGAGCGGGGTCGCGACGAGGAACAGCACCGCCAGCCAGATCAGGTTGTGCTGGATCGCCGGCCAGAACGGCGGGTAGATCGTCGCGATGTCCCGGTAGTTCTGCAGCCCCACCGGCTTGATGCCGGAGAGCGGCCCGATCCCGTCCCAGTTGGTGAAGGAGAGCAGGACCGTGCTGATCGCGGGGAGCCAGACGAGCCACACGACGATGAGCGTCGGCACGATGACCATGAGCCCGACGACGACCTTGTCGCGCGTCGAGAGCTGGTCGATTCCCTTGTACTTTCTCTTGCTCGCCATGCGGCTCGCCTCCCGTCAGGAACCGAAGATGCTCTTCTTCTGGGCCTGGATGCTCGTGCACAGGCCGTCGATGTCCTTCGGGTTCTTGATGAAGCTCTGGATCGCCGGGATCATGACCGTCGAGGCGAAGTCAGGGCGGGTGTCGCGGTCCATGAACTGCGTGATGGACTTGGCGGACTTGACGAACTCGGCCGACTTCTTCTGCAGGGCCGTGTAGCCGCTCGTGTCGGCGGTGCTGTTCGTCGCGATGACGCTCGGGTCGGCCTTGAGGGCGAGCAGCTGGGCCTCGGGCTGCGAGATGTACTGGAGCAGCTTCTTGGCGGCGCCCTCGTTCTTCGGCTTGGCGCTCATCATGTAGCCGTCGATCGGCGCCTCGACGGCGTCGGTGCCGATCGTCGAGTCGATCTCGGGGAAGCCGAAGAAGTCGAGGTCGTCCTGCTCGGCGCCCTTGGTGAACTGCTGGGCGAGGAACGAGCCGAGGACGTACATGCCCGACTTCTTCTGCTGGAGCGACTGCGCCGCCTCCTGCCAGGTGCGACCGAGCGAGTCCGCCTGGTGCAGCGGGAGGATGCCGGCCCACGTGTCGAAGACCTTCTTGACCTTGGGGTCGGTCCAGTCCTCCTTGCCGGCCATCAGGCTGACGTGGAAGTCGTAGCCGTTGACGCGCAGGTTGATCTGGTCGAAGGTGCCCATGGCGGGCCAGCCGTCCTTGTCACCGAAGGCGATCGGGTCGAGGCCGTCCTTCTTCATCTGCGCACCGAGGGTGTTGAGCTCGTCGAGGGTCTTGGGGACCTGGTAGCCCTTCTCCTTGAACACGCTCTTGCGGTAGAAGACCGCCCACGGGTAGTTCGTGATCGGCACGAAGTACTGCTTGCCGTCGGCACCGGTCGAGGCCTTCTTGAGGGCGTCGCTCATGCCGGTGATGTTCTTCCAGACGTCGGAGATGTCGCCGACGAGACCCTTCTCGGCGAAGAACTGCATGCGGTAGCCGGCGAACCACGTGAAGACGTCGTCCGGCGAGCCCTGCAGGTAGTTGTTGATGTTCTCCTGGAAGGAGTTGTGGTCGACGGTGTTGATCTTGACCGTCGTGCCGGGGTTGGCCTTCTGGAAGGCGTCCATGTAGGACTGGACGGCAGCCTTCGGCACCGGGTCCGACTGGTTGGAGCCGACGGTCACGGTGCCGGTCACGGCACCCGTCGGGACGCCGGTGCTGCTCGTGCTGCCGGAGCTGCAGGCAGCGAGGCCGCCCGCTCCGAGCAGGGCGCCGACACCGAAGGCGCCGCGCAGCAGGGTCCGGCGGTCGACGCCGCGGACGGAGGGGGGAACCATGCGGGCCAGGTACTCGGCCTCGTTCGAGGGGCGGGTCATTGCGGTCTCCTTTGACGCTGTGCCGGGTTCGTTGTTGGGCGGAGGGGACAGAGTCGAACATCCGTCACCAGAAACCTCCAACAACAAACAGAGGATGTCGGCGCCACGAGCCCCTGTCAAGGGATTCGTCGAGACCCACAGACGTCCGCGACCGAACCGAGACCAACCCATCGGCGATCGTCCCGGATTTACACCGTTGTAAACGGAATTCGTGCACCCAGTCGCCCACACGGACCGTCGGCGACGGTCGTGGACCGGCCTGCCGCGGGTCGGCGTTCGGCCGGCCGCTGCAGACGGGCCGGGTCCCGGGCGAGCCGGGAGAACTACCGCACGGCGGTGACGGATGTGTTTGAAAATGTTGACATCGCGCGGAGCGAAGCGACACCCTGTCTCCCATGCGCTCATGGCCGACGAAGACCCTGGCACTCGGTGGCGACTACAACCCGGAGCAGTGGCCTCGCCCTGTCTGGGACGAGGACGTCGCGCTGATGCAACGCGCCAACATCTCGTTCGTCAGCCTCGGCATCTTCTCGTGGAGCTGGCTCGAGCCGGCCAAGGGCGAGTACGAGTTCGAGTGGCTCGACACGATCCTCGACAAGCTGCACGCCGGCGGCATCGCCGTCGACCTCGCGACCGCGACGGCCACCCCACCCCCGTGGCTCTCCGCCGCCCACCCCGAGATCCTGCCCGTCGACGTCGACGGCCACACCCTCTGGCCCGGCAGCCGCCAGACGTGGTGCCCCACCTCGCCCGTCTTCCGCGAGTACGCCGTTGCCCTGACCCGGCAGCTGGCCACGCGCTACCACGAGCACCCGGCCCTGGCGATGTGGCACGTCTCCAACGAGTACGCCTGCCACAACCTGCCCTGCTACTGCGACGAGTGCGCACGCCACTTCCGCGCCTGGCTGCAGCGCCGCTACGGCGAGCTGGACGTCCTCAACGACGCGTGGGGCACCGCCTTCTGGAGCCAGCGCTACACCGACTGGGAGCAGATCCTGCCGCCGCGCCGGTCCACGACGTTCAACAACCCGACGCACGTGCTCGACTACAAGCGCTTCAGCTCCGACGCGCTGCTCGAGCACATGCGCGCCGAGCGCGCGGTGCTCGACGAGCTCTCCCCCGGCGTGCCGGTGACGACGAACTTCATGACGCTCGACCACTTCCGCCACCTCGACTACTCGCAGTGGACGCCCACCGTCGACGTCGTGAGCACCGACCACTACATCGTCGACGCGCTGGAGCACCCGCGCGCCGAGCTCGCCTACAGCGGTGACCTCACCCGCGGGCTCGCGGGCGGTGCGCCGTGGATGCTCATGGAGCACTCGACGAGCGCGGTCAACTGGCAGCCGACCAACCACGCCAAGGACTTCGGGCAGACCATCCGAGACGCGCTCGCCCACGTGGCCCGCGGCGCCGACACCATCGGCTGGTTCCAGTGGCGCCAGTCGCGCGCCGGGTCGGAGAAGTTCCACAGTGCCGTCGTGCCGCACGCCGGTGCCGACAGCGCCCGGTTCCGCGAGGTCGAGGAGCTCGGCCGCATCGCGGGTCGCCTCGGTGAGCTCGTCGGCAGCCGCGTCGAGTCCCGCGTCGCGATCCTCCACGACTACCAGGCGATCTGGGCTGCCGAGGGACCGTGCATGCCGAGCTCCGAGCTCGACGCCCTGACCGCGGCACAGGCGATCCACCGCGCGCTGCACGACCGCGGGGTCACGGCGGACGTCGTGCACCCCTCGGCCGACCTCACGGCATACGCGCTCGTCGTCGTGCCCCAGCTCTACCTCGTCACCGACGAGCACGCCGCCGGCATCGCGGCCGCGGCCTCGGCCGGCGCGCAGGTGCTCGTCACCTACTTCTCCGGGATCAGCGACGAGAACGACCACGTCCGGCTCGGCGGCTACCCCGGAGCGTTCCGCGACCTGCTCGGTGTCCGCGTCGAGGAGTTCTTCCCCCTCGGTCCCGACGGCACCGTCGCCCTGTCGGACGGCGACGGCACGTGGTGGAGCGAGGACGTGACCGCCCTGCCCGGCACCGACGTGCTGATGACGTATGCCGCGGGCCCCCTCGCCGGCCGCCCGGCGGTCACGCGTCGTGCCGGTGAGGGCAGCGCCGGATCCGCCTGGTACGTCAGCACGCTCCCGGACGACGCGACTCTGGGGGCGCTTCTCGACGACGTGCTCGGCGCTGCCGGCGTCGAGCCGGCCGTGGCGGGTCTCCCCCGGGGTGTCGAGACGACCCGGCGCAGTGACGGCACGACCTCCTGGCTCTTCCTGCTCAACCACACCGACGCGGAGCAGACCATCGCCGCGAACGGGTACGACCTCGTCGCGGACGCCCCGGTCGACGGCCCGGTCCGCCTCGCCCCCGGTGGCGTGGCCGTGCTCAGGGAGGACTGACGATGCTCGCCAGCCAGCGACGCTCGGTGATCCTCGAGCTCGTCGAGGAGTCGGGGGCGGTCAAGGTCTCGGACCTCGTGGAGCGGCTCGGCGTGTCCGACATGACGATCCGGCGTGACATCGAGCGCCTGTCGACCGACGGCCTGCTCGAGCGCGTGCACGGTGGCGCCCTCGCGCTCGGGGACACCCGGAGCAGCGAGGAGCCCGGGTTCACGGCGAAGTCGCTGCTGCAGCGGGCGCAGAAGCAGGCGATTGCCAGGGCCGCCGCCCAGCGCGTCGAGGTCGGCAGCGCCATCGGCATCTCCGCCGGAACGACAACCTACGAGCTGGCCCGGGCCGTCAAGGACATCCCGCAGCTGACGGTCGTCACGAACTCCGTTCCCGTCGCGCAGCTGCTCCACGAGTCCGGCGCGCCGGGACAGACGGTCGTGCTGACCGGCGGGGTGCGCACCCCCTCGGACGCGCTCGTCGGACCCGTCGCGGTCTCGGCGCTGCGCTCCCTCCACGTCGACCTGCTGTTCCTCGGCGCGCACGGCGTCGACGAACGCACCGGCCTCACGACGCCCAACCTCGTCGAGTCCGAGACCAACCGGGCCCTCGTCGCGTCGGCACGCCACGTGTGCCTCCTCGCCGACTCGTCGAAGTGGGGCACGGTCGGTCTCAGCACCTTCGCGGACCTCGCCGACGTCGACCTGTTCGTCACCGACGACGCCTTCCCGGAGCGCGCCCGCGCCGCCGCGCGCGAGGTCGTCGGATCCCTCGAGATCGCGGAGGCATGATGTCCACGCCCAGCCGGACCAGCATCCGCTTCACCTCGAGGAGCCTCGCCGACGGACGCGAGATCATCTACGTCGACGAGCCCGGGACTCCCGAGCGCACGGCCGAGGACCCGCGGCCGGTCGAGCCGCGCGTCGAGTCGGGCGAGCTGCGCCACGACGCGCTCGTCGACGACTGGGTGGCTGTCGCCGCGCACCGCCAGCACCGCACCTTCATGCCGCCCAAGGACGAGTGCCCGCTGTGCCCCGCCGGGCACGGCTCGGTGCCCTCGGAGATCCCCGAGAAGGACTACCAGGTCGTCGTCTTCGAGAACCGGTTTCCCTCGTATGCCGTCACCTCCGTCGGTGCCGACGCCCCCGACCCGACCGGGATCTTCGGCACCCGCCCGGCCGTCGGCCGCTGCGAGGTCGTGTGCTTCACGAGCGACCACGAGTCCTCGTTCAAGGACCTGCCCGTCGAGCGGGTGCGCACCGTCATCGACACCTGGGCCCAGCGCACCGAGGCGCTCGGGGCGATCCCCGAGGTCGAGCAGGTCTTCGCGTTCGAGAACCGTGGCCGTGAGATCGGAGTGACCCTGCCGCACCCGCACGGCCAGATCTACGCCTACCCCTACGTGCCCGACCGCACCAAGGCCCTGCTCGAGGCGGCCCGCCGCCACCACGAGCGCACCGGGCGGCTGCTCGGCGCCGACATCCTCGCCGCCGAGCGGGCCGACGGCTCGAGGGTCGTCGTCTCGGGGACGCACTGGACGGCCTACGTGCCCTTCGCGGCGCGCTGGCCCGTCGAGGTGCACCTGGCCCCGCACCGCGACGTGCCCGACCTCGTCGCCCTCGACGACGACGAGCGCGACGAGCTGGCCGTCATCTACCGCGACCTGCTCGGCCGCCTCGACCGCTACTACGTGGCCGAGGACGGGTCACCCGTGAAGCTGCCCTACATCGCCGCCTGGCAGCAGGCCCCGGCCCGGGTGGGGCGTGACGTCTCGCGGCTGCACCTGCAGCTCATGTCGGTGCTGCGCGGGCCCGGGCGCCTCAAGTTCCTCGCCGGGTCCGAGTCCGGCGTCGGCGGCTGGGTCAACGACGTCGCCCCCGAGAGGGCTGCGGCCCGACTCCGGGAGGTCGCCCCGTGAGCGAGCGCACCCCGGCCGAGGTCGTCGATGCGGTGTCGGCGGCTTTCGAGCAGACGTTCGGTGCGACGCCCTCAGGTGTCTGGTCGGCTCCGGGTCGGGTCAACCTCATCGGCGAGCACACCGACTACAACGGCGGCCTCTGCCTGCCGATCGCCCTGCCGCACCGGACGTTTGCCGCCGTGTCCCGACGCGACGACGGCGTCCTCCGGATGGCCTCCGCCCAGCAGGACGGCGTCGTCGAGGTCGCCCTCGACGACATCTCGGCCGAGCAGCCCGGCGGCTGGGGCTCCTACGTCGCCGGCGTGCTGTGGTCGCTGCGGCGCGACGGCCTGCCGGTCGGTGGACTCGACGTGCTCGTCGACTCCACGGTGCCGCTCGGGGCGGGGCTCTCGAGCTCGGCGGCCCTCGAGTGCGCCGTCGCGGCGGCCGCGAGCGACCTCTTCGACCTCGACCTGCTCGGCTCCGCCGAGGGGCGGGCCCGCCTGGCGGCGCGTTGCGTCGAGGCCGAGAACGAGATCGCCGGCGCTCCCACCGGGGGCATGGACCAGTCGGCCTCGCTGCTCTGCGACGAGGCGGCCGCCCTGCTGCTCGACTGCCGGTCGGGCGAGACGCGGCAGGTGCCCTTCGACCTCGACGCGGCCGGCTACGTCCTGCTCGTCACCGACACCAGGGCCGAGCACGCCCTCGTCGACGGGCAGTACGCCGCCCGGCGCGACGCGTGCGAGCGGGCAGCCGGCGAGCTCGGTATCGAGACCCTGCGCGAGGTCGACCCGTCCGGTCTCGACGCCGCGCTGGCGCGGCTCGACTCCGACGAGGTGCGCCTGCGGGTGCGACACGTCGTCACCGAGATCGAGCGGGTGACGCTCGCCGTCGCCGCCCTCGAGGCCGGTGACCTCGACGAGGTCGGGCGGCTCTTCGACGCCTCGCACGCGTCGCTGCGCGACGACTACGAGGTGTCGTGCGAGGAGCTCGACGTCGCGACGGCGACGGCGCGTGAGCACGGTGCGCTCGGTGCCCGGATGACCGGCGGCGGCTTCGGCGGGTCGTGCATCGCCATCGTCAGGGCCGCCGACGCCGACGCGGTTGCCGCGGCGATCGCGGCGGCCTTCGACGCCCGGGGCTTCACGGCGCCGGTCTCCTTCACCGTCGTCGCGAGCGCCCCCGCCCACCGCGAGCCCTGACGCCGGGGTCTGGGCATTAGACCAGCCGACCGGTCGAGTGCCCACTTTCCTTGCCGGCGCTCACTAGGGTGCGTGCATGACCTCGGCGACGACGCCGGCCTCGAGCCCGCCCCTGCCTGCATCGGTACGCCGTGGCTACGGCCTGGGCTCCGTGGCGACCGGGTCGTTCGGCACCGTGCCGGGGCTGCTCCTGCTCCCCTACCTCACCGACCGGCTGGGGGTGCCGGCCGCAGCGGCGGGGGTCATCGTCTTCGCTCCCAAGGCCTGGGACGTCGTGCTCAACCCCGTGGCCGGCCGCATCAGCGACCGCTCGACCCACCCCGACGGGCGCCGCCGGCCCTTCCTCATCCGAGCCGGGCTGCTCCTCGCGGCGGCCTTCGCGATTCTCTTCCTCGGCCCGACGGCCCCGCAGTGGCTGGCGGCGGGGTGGGTCGCAGTGGCCTACCTCGGCTGTGCGACGGCCTACAGCTTCTTCCAGGTGCCCTACGTCGCGATGCCGGCCGAGATCACCGACGACTACGACGAGCGCACGCGGCTCATGACGTGGCGCGTCGCGATCCTCGCGCTCGCGATCCTCGTCAGCGGCGGGGCGTCGCCGGCCATCCGCGACGCGCTCGGGCCCGACTGGGGCTACCGCGCCGTCGGCTTCTTCGTCGCTGCACTCATCGCACTCGGAGCCTGGGGGGCATGGCGCTGCACCCGGTCCGCGCCGGTGCGCGCGGGCGTCACGACGAGCGCGACCTTCGGTGACCAGCTACGGATCATCCGTTCCGACAGGCCCTTCCGGCTCCTGCTGACGACCTTCGTGCTCCAGGCGCTTGCGACCGGAGCGATGCTCGCGGGTGTCGACTACGTCGCGCGGTGGGTCATCGGCACGCCGCTCTCGGCGACGTTGCTCTTCGTCTGCTTCGTCGCGCCGGCACTCGTCGTGACCCCGTTGTGGCAGCGCTTCGGCACGGCCCGGGGCAAGCAGCCCGGCTACCTCGTCGCGTCGCTGCTGCTCGGCGGCGGGGCGCTTGCGCTGGTGCTGCTGCGGTCGCTGCCCGAGGCAGCGGTCTACGCGTGCGTCGCGGTCGTCGGCGTCGGATACGCCGGCGCGCAGATGTTCCCCCTCGCGATGCTCGCCGACGTCGCGAGCCGGACCGCCGAGGCGCGGACCCGAGTCGGGCTCTACACGGGGGTGTGGACGGCCGGCGAGACCCTCGGCCTGGCCCTCGGTCCCGCCGTGTATGCCGCCGTGCTGGCTCTCGGCGGCTACGTGTCGTCGACGGACGGGAGCGTGCCCCAGTCGAGTTCGGCCCTGACGGCGATCGCGCTGGGGTTCTCGCTCGTGCCGGCCGTCCTCGTCGCCGTCTCGCTGCTCGCCCTCCGCCGCTTCACGCTCTCCCCACCCCTCGCCTCGGCTGGTGGTCCGAGATGATCCCGCGCGCCACCCCGGTGCGGCCCTCAGCTCGACATGGATGCAGGAAGGACCTGATGAGCTCATGACGATGGACCACGACGAGATCCGGGCTGCCTTGGAGGCCATGCGGACCCGCGATCTGCCGACGCACGGCGGGCGGACGCTCGCCTATGTCTACGACTCGGGGCTGGCCTCGGCCGACGCCATCGGCCGCGAGGCCCTGGCGGCGTTCGCGTCGACGAACGGCCTGGACCCGACCGCCTTCCCTTCGCTGCTCCGGATGGAGAACGACCTCGTCGGCATCGCCGGCCGACTCGTCGATGCGCCAGAGGGATTCGCGGGGGTGGTCACTTCCGGGGGCACCGAGTCGATCCTCCTTGCCGTGCTCGCCGCCCGGGACGGCCGGCCAGACATCACGGCCCCGCGGATGGTCCTGCCGACCACGGCACACGCGGCCTTCCACAAGGCCGCGCACTGGCTGCGGGTCGACCCCGTCCTCGTCGACGTCGACCCCGTGACGAAGCGGGCCGACCCTGCGGCGATGGCGGCCGCGATCGACGACCGCACCGTCCTCGTCGTCGCCTCCGCACCGTCCTACGCCCACGGCGTCATCGACCCGGTCGGGCCGATCGCCGCAGCCGCAGCGGCGGCCGGTGTTCGGTGCCACGTCGACGCCTGCATCGGCGGCTGGGTGCTGCCCCACTTGCGCGCGTCCGAACAGGACCAGCCGGCGTGGACCTTCGCCGTCGACGGGGTCACGAGCCTGTCGCTCGACCTGCACAAGTACGCCTACACCCCCAAGGGGGTCTCGGTGCTCCTGCACGCCTCGGCCGGCCTGCGGCGCACGCACCTGTTCGCCTCGGCGCGATGGCCGGGCTACACGATGCTCAACACCACTGCCCAGTCGACGAAGTCCGGTGGCCCCGTGGCAGCAGCGTGGGCGGTCGTGCACCACATCGGCGCCGATCGCTACCGCTCGCTCGCCCGGGACGCGCGCACGGCGACGCTCGACCTCGCGGCTGCAGTGGACGGCATACCCGGGCTGTCTGTGGCTGCTGTCCCGGACTCGACCCTGCTCTCCCTCGTCACCGACGACTCGTGCGACGTCTTCACGATCAGTGACGAGATGCTCGACCGTGGGTGGTTCGTCCAGCCGCAGATGCGCTTCCGCGACCTGCCGGCCACGCTGCACCTGACCTTCAGCGCGGCGACGGCGTCGGCGTCGGACCTCATCGCGTCGGACCTCGCCGCGGCCACGGCTGCGGCGCGGGAGTCCGGGCCCGCCGCGCCCCCGGCGGAGCTCGTGGCGATGGCCTCGGCGATCGACCCGAGCACCCTCGACGAGGCGACGTTCGGTGGGCTGCTCACGGCGGCCGGCCTGGCCGGCGGTGACGGGCAGCTCGTGCTGCCCGAGCGGATGGCGCCGGTCAACGCCCTGCTCGACGCGCTGCCGCCCGAGCTGCGCGAAGCACTCCTCCTCGGCGTCATCGACAGGCTCGCACGCCCCACCCCGTGAGCCGGTCACGAACGCCAGCGGGAGCTCCCCGACCCCGCCTGCACCGGCAGCGACCGCGCTCGCCTGCGGCACCGCGCCGGAGCCTCTCGTCGACCGGGCCGGCACGTCGATCGCCGCCCATCCGGGAGCGATCTCCGCGACGACCTACGTCTTCGCCGCGACGACCGACACGGGTGACTGGTTCGTCCTGGGGATCGACCGGAAGTACGTGCACGACGACGGCAGCCCTGCGATGGGGCCGAACGGGGACCACACGCGCTCGCTGGCGTTGACCAACCAGGCCCGCACGACCGACGGGACCGTGGCGATGATCCCGCTGAGCGTCGACGTCTCCGACAGGACCCCCGTCTCGTGGGACCACGTCTCGTGGACCGGCGACACGCTCGCGGCCGGGAAGCGGGCTGCGCAGCGCGCGATCGCCTGCCTCGACGCGCGGCGGCGAGCATGACGAAGGCATGACGTAGGCATGACGAAGGCATGACGAAGGGCGGGCACCGTGAGGTGCCCACCCTTGTCGTGTCGATCGTGTCGACGAGGATCAGGCCGGGAGGATGAGTCCCTTGGTGGCCTTGGCGCGCTCGAGGCGAGCGGCGACGTCCTGCCAGTTGACGACGTTCCACCAGGCCTTGACGTAGTCGGCCTTGACGTTCTCGTACTGCAGGTAGAAGGCGTGCTCCCACATGTCGAGCTGGAGCAGCGGGATCTGGCCCACGGGGATGTTGCCCTGCTGGTCGAACAGCTGCATGATGTGCGGCCGCTCGGCGATGGTGTCCCACGCGAGGATCGACCAGCCGGAGCCCTGGATCGCGTTGGCGTTGGCGTTGAAGTGCGCCTGGAACTTCTCGAAGCCGCCGAAGTACTCGGTGATCGCCGCGGCGACCTCACCCTCGGGCTGGCCACCGCCGTCGGGGCTCATGTTCTTCCAGAAGACGGAGTGGTTCGTGTGTCCGCCGAGGTGGAAGGCGAGGTTCTTCTCCACACCGTTGAGGGCGGCGTAGTCGCCCGACTCGCGCAGCTCCTCCAGCTTGGTGACGGCGGCGTTGGCGCCGTCGACATAGGCCTTGTGGTGCTTGCTGTGGTGCAGCTCCATGATGCGAGCGCTGATGTGGGGCTCGAGGGCGGCGTAGTCGTAGTCGAGCTCGGGAAGCGTGTAAGCCACTTGTCGTTCCTTTCTGGAGACCATCCGGCTCCGTCCACTCTATGCCGCACCGAAGCGGTGCAGACAAGGTGTCCGTGCGCGGGGCTGTGGGTCACGTACCCACTCGGCCCACCCTCCGACTTCAACCCCGGTTGAGGTCAAATCGGCAGGGGCTCAGGCGTCGTCGTGTCCGAGGAAGGCCTCGAGGGTCTCGACGACGAGCCGGTGGTCCTCACGCTGGGGCAGACCCGAGACGGCGATCGTGCCGACGCAGCCGACGTCGCGGACGATGACCGGGAAGGCTCCACCGTGCGCGGCGTAGCGACTCGAGTCGAGGCGCGAGCTGTCCTCGAACGTCTTGCCCGCGGCACGGAACTCCTCGCCGACGTAGAGGGAGGAGTGGCCGTAGCGGTCGACGACGGCGCTCTTGCGCTCCAGCCAGCCGTCGTTGTCGGCGGTGGCGCCGGGCAGCGCGGCGTGGAAGAGGCGCTGGCCGTTGCGACGGATCGAGATCGCGACCGGGGCCCGCGCGGCGCGGGCCGCGTCACGCAGCGCGACGCCCAACGCCCAGGCCGTGTCGTCGTCGAACCGGTCGAACACGAGCCGTGCCTCCTGGTCGGCCAGCTGCTCCAGCGTCGGGTGCTCGGTCACGCGCGTGCCACCTTGCGGAGGGCGACGCCGACCAGCGTGAGGACGATGCCGATGCCGAACGCCATGAAGGCCACGCCGAAGGCCACGACCGAGGTGAAGAGCGAGGCACGCAGGAACGAGCCGGTCATGACGACCTGACGGTTCGGGTCGTCCTTCGGCAGCTCGGCGTAGGTCTTGCCACCGCTCGCCGCGAGGGCGTGCTTCTCGATGGTCTGCGCCTCGGAGTAGGCGGTCCAGGGAGAGTTCACCGGCTGCCCGGCGAACATCGACGCGTCCTCCGAGACGGTGATCTTCTCGCCGGCGAGCTGGGACTGCACCTGGTACCAGGTGAATCCACCGGCCAGGATCATGATGATGCCGAAGACGACGACGATGGTCCCGATGACCGAGACGGAGCGGAGCCGATCCGCCGTCGCGGAGATGCTGGGGGCGACGCTGCTCATGTGAGTCCTCCGAGGGGTGAGTTGTCTCGAGCCGTGTACGCGCCGCCATCCGAGGCGGCTGACCTCCACGCTAGGGCCTCACCACGGGACGTGGGGCCGGATGCGAATCACGTCTCGACTCAGGCGAGTCCGAGCAGGTCGCGCACGTCGTCGGCCGTGATGGCACCCGAGAGGGAGCCGCCCTCGTCGACGACGCGCTGGAAGAGGTCGCGCTTGCGCTCCTGCAGGGTGACGACCTTCTCCTCGATGGTGCCCGCCGAGACGAGGCGGTAGACGGTGACGGGTCGGTTCTGACCGATGCGGTGTGCCCGGTCGATGGCCTGGGCCTCGGCGGCCGGGTTCCACCACGGGTCGAGGACGTAGACGTAGTCGGCCTCGGTGAGCGTCAGCCCGAAACCGCCGGCCTTGAGGCTGATCAGGAACGCCACCGCGTCGCCCTCACGGAAGCCGCGCACGACCGACTGCCGGTCGGTCGTAGACCCGTCGAGGTAGGCCGTCGTCACCCCGGCACGGGTCAGAGCCGCCTCGACGATGCGCAGGAAGCCGGTGAACTGGCTGAAGACGAGCGCCCGGTGACCCTCGGCCGCGAGCTCGCGCAGCTGGTCGACGAGGAAGTCGATCTTGGCCGCGGTCGCCTTGCCGGCGTGGACCTCGTCGACGAGGACGGGGTCGAGGGCGAGCTGGCGCAGCCGCGTCAGGGCCGCGAGGATCGCGACGCGGTTGGACTCGGGGTCGTCGAGCAGGCCGAGGACGCGCTGTCGCTCGCGCTGCAGGTGCTGGTCGTAGATGTGCCGGTGGACCGGGTGCGGGTCCAGGGCCATGACCTGGATCTGCTTGGGCGGCAGGTCGATCGCCACCTGCTCCTTGGTGCGGCGCAGCATCAGCGGCCGGATCCGCCGGCGCAGCAGGTCGAGCAGCTCGGGACGCTCACCGGACTCGATGGGCTTGCGGTAGTTCTTCGTGAAGACGTCGGGTCGCGGGTAGAGCCCGGGCGCCGTGAGGGAGAGCAGCGACCAGAGGTCCATGAGGGAGTTCTCGAGCGGCGTGCCGGTGACGGCGACGGTGAAGGAGGCCCCGAGCCGGCGAACCGCGACGTGGGTCTTGGCCTGCCGGTTCTTGACGAACTGGGCCTCGTCGAGGATGACTCCACCCCACCGCACGCCGTGGAAGGCGGCGTCGTCGAGGCGCAGGACGGCATACGAGGTGATGACGACCTCTGCGCCGGCGACGACGTCGGCGAGCGGGACACCCCGTTTGCGCCCGGTGGCCGTGACGGTGACCGCGGCGAGATGCGGTGCGAAGGTCTCGAGCTCACCCATCCACGTGCCGACGACGCTCGTCGGCGCCACGACGAGCACGGGCCCACGGGCGTCGGGACCACCGTCGCCGAGCTCGCCGCGGTCGTGTGCACGGACGAGGGCCGCGATGACCTGGAGGGTCTTGCCGAGGCCCATGTCGTCGGCGAGGATGCCGCCGATGCGCGCGTCCCAGAGACGGGCCAGCCAGCGGTAGCCGTCGAGCTGGTAGGGACGCAGCGTCGCCCGGAGGTCTGGCGGGACCTCGGCGACCGGGCCGGACTCGAGCGAGCCGAGCGCCTCGACGTTGGCCGCCCACCGGGCGCTCTGCTCGTCGACGACGCCGAGGGCCACGAGCTCGTCCCAGAGGTCGGCGTGGTGGGCGCTGAGGCGCAGGCCCCCGGTCTCGGGGTCGGCGATGTCGCGGGCCTCCTCGATCAGGTCGCGCAGTCGGTGCAGCTCGGGCCGGTCGAGCCGGAAGAACACGCCGGAGTCGAGCAGCATGATGTCGTCGCCCCGGGCGAGCGCACCGAAGAGCGGCTCGAAGGGCACCTCCTCGCCGTCGACCTCGACGGAGACCCGCAGGTCGAACCAGTCGCCGGGCTCCGCCTCCTCACGCCGCTCGCCCGTGCCGAGCCGCACCACCGGCGCCGACGTGACCTCCTCGTAGTCGGGCACCTCGCCGTCGACGTCGACCGTCACGTGCTCGTCGGCCTCGAGCAGGGGCAGCGTGTCGACGACGAACCGCGCCGCGGCGAGGCCCGTGAGCACCACGCGGGGCACGAGGTAGGCGTGCCCACCGAGGTCGGCGCGCAGGGCTCCGGGGACCGACCGCAGCGACGTCGCCGCCTGCACGGCGGCCGACTCGGCGTCGCGGTCGCGTCCACCGACCGTGCCGAACCGCGCCGTCGTGAACGGTCGCGGCGTGCCGTCGTAGGCATGGCCGAGGTCGAGCCGGAGCTCACCGGGGACGTCACTGACGACCCGGACGTGGACCGTGACGACCTCGGGCTCGGCGTCCTCGGGCAGCTCGGGCGCCGGCAGCGGCACCTCGGACCGGACCCGCAGCCGCTGCCGCAGGCCGGGCACGACGGAGCGCAGGAACCGGCCGCGCTCGTCGGCGGGGACCCGGAGCCCGGCGAGCGCCGACGCCAAGGCGTCAGGGCCGAGGTCGAGCTCCTGCTCCAGGGGGACGAACGTCAGCGAACCCTCGTCCCCCTCGACCGCCACGGCGTGCACGGGGTCCCCGAGGTAGAGGCGCTCCCCGGTGGCGTCGGGTGGCAGGCCCTCGATCTCGACGTCGAGGTCGAGATCACCGCTGCCGTCGGCCGCCCGCTTGACGAGGAGCACGAGCGAGGCCGTGTCGTCGACGACGTGGACCGGCCCGGTGACGCCCTCGCCCGGCATCACCTCGATGCCGGCGGTGAGGGCCTCGCGCAGCAGCGGCCACACGTCGGGGCTCGCGTCGAGCGAGAGCGGCGGCGTCGCCGAGAAGTACGTCGTGCCGCCCGACCCGCGCCGGGCGACGTCGTGCAGGCGCCCCATGATCCGCTCGTGCTCGGGGAGGAACCGGATGCCGGGTCGCCACTGGGGCAGGGCGTCGTGCCACGAGAGGGTGCGGTGCCACATGCCGGCTCGCGTCCAGCGGGTAGGACGCAGGCCGTAGCTGAGCTCGGGCACGCCGCGACGACCCCGCTGGTCGCGGTAGACGGTGTCGACGAACAGGCCGGCGGGCATGAGGTCCCCGCGCGGCTCCGGACGTTCGACGGCGTTCGTCCGCTCTGGCTCCCGGGGGCGCACGTGACCGAAGACGTCGGCCCAGTGCGGGGGGACGACGAGCGGGGCCAGGTCGGCTTCAGCCGCTGCTGCGACCCCGTCGCCGTCGCCGTCGCCGGAGGCCGGTCGCGGCTCGACGACCTTGCCCTGTGCGACGTCACGCGCCGTGAGCATCAGGGCCACGACGTGCTTGCAGTCGGCGGCGACCGGACAGCTGCACCGGCCGCTCCAGAGGTGCGAGCGCCCCTTCGGGTGCGGGCGAGCCTCGATGATCGTCTGGTAGGTCTCGCTGCCGCTGCCCTCGATCGTGCCGAGCAGCATCATCCCGTCGGGGCGCGTGGCGAGCGAGCGCACCCGGCGCTCGACGGCGTACGCCTGCCCGCGGTCGAAGGTGCGGGTGCCGACCTGCTGGGCGATGTCGGGGTCGGTGACGTCGGCCACCCACGTCGCCCGACCCACGCTCCATGCCACCCCAGAACTCTACGTTCGCCCGCCGACAGCACAGCCCGTCGTCCACAGCGTCGTCGCGGCACGGCATACGCCGTCGGGCAGGATGGGCGCATGCCGAGCACGCCCGACGCCCGTGAGCTGACGCTCGCCGACTTCCCGGTCCACCGCCCCGTGACGACGCGGTGGTCCGACAACGACATGTACGGCCACCTCAACAACGCCGTCTACTACGAGCTCTTCGACTCGGCGATCAACGGCTGGCAGGCCGAGCACGTGAGCATCGACCCGATGACCGATGCGACGCAGGGTGTCGTCGCCGAGTCGTCGTGCGCCTTCTACGCCGAGGTCGCCTTCCCGGCGCCGCTCGTCGTGGGGATCCGGGTCGCGCGTCTGGGCACGAGCAGCGTCACCTACCAGCTCGGGCTCTTCGTCGACCCCGAGCGGAGCGCGGCGCCCGACCCCGCGATCAAGGCGCTCGGGCACTGGGTGCACGTCGAGATCGACGCTGCGACGCGTCGGCCGACCCCCATCCCGGACCACCTGCGCGCGCTCATGGAGACGGCGGTGGCGGAGGCAGGCCCATGACCGACGCGCTCGAGGAGACGTGGGAGGCGTGGACGGCGCGCATCGCGGCCGACCTCGCGGCACTGACCGAGGACGACTGGATGACGTTCACCGTCCACGTGCCGTCCCAGGCGTCGATCACGTATGCCGGCACGCGCGCTCCCCGTGGCTGGCGCCGGTCGGGTGGTCGGTCCGGTGGTCGGTCCGGTGGGCCGGCGCGCGTGCCCGACGTGTTCGTGCAGGTGCGCCGCCTCGAGGGCGTCCTCGCGCTCGAGTGCATCGGGGACACGGAGTTCGAGGGCCTTAGCGACCTGAGCCGCGACCAGCAGTCGGCGCTCGCGGACCTCGGCTGGGAACGGCAGGGCCGGGAGCCGGAGTTCAGCCGCACCTTCACCGACGGAGAGGCTGCGGCCGGCCTGGTGCACGCGAGCCTCACCGAGGTGCTCGGTGCCGCGACGCCGGCCGACGTCGACATCCGCCGCGCACCCCGTCCGCAAGGTCCCTGACCACCGATCGGTCGGAGACGGTCGGCCGCGGCCGGCGAGGGGGAATGACAGTCGGATATGCGATAGTCGAGTGTTGCTTGCAGGCGCGCCCCCGGTCCCGGACTCGTCACGATGGCGCAGGTTCGGCGTGCGTGTCCTCGGCCCGCACGGTGGCCGGCGCTGCCACCTCCCGCGTGCGGCGAGCCTCGCGGGAGCCCAGCTCAGGGCCGCGCGCCCCGGCGACACCCGGACGACACGTCGCCCGGGTGAGACAGCCGGCACGTCGTACCGCGACCCGGAACAGACGGAGCCCGACGATGCCTCCCCGAATGTCACCCCAGTCCGCGCCAACCTCACCACGAGGCGGTCAGGGGTTGCCGTCCACTGCCGGCCAGAGTGCCTTCACCGCCCTCACCCGGCAGGCGCAGGGGCTGGGACTGCTGCGACGCCGCTACGGCTACTACTGGACGATGCTCGTCGGGGCAGTGGGCGTCCTCGTGGCCTGGGTTGCGGGGTTCATCAGGATCGGGGACAGCTGGTGGCAGCTCGGCATGGGCGTCGTGCTCGCCGTGATCATGACCCAGGTCGCGTTCCTCGGCCACGACGCGGCCCACCGGCAGATGTTCAAGTCGGCGGCGTGGAACGACTGGGTCAGCCTGGTCCTGGCGAACCTGCTCGTGGGCATCAGCTACGGCTGGTGGCGCGCCAAGCACAACCGCCACCACGCCAACCCGAACAAGCACGGTGCTGACCCCGACATCGCGCCGGGGGCGATCGCGCTCACCCCGGAGGCGATCGGGCGCCCTCGCCCCGCGCTCCTGCGCTGGCTCGTGACCCACCAGGGCTGGTACTTCTTCCCGCTCACCCTGCTGGAAGGCTTCTCCCTGCACTGGCAAGGCATCCGCGGGGTCGCCTCCAGCTCCACCATCTCCCGCCGCTGGATCGAGGCCGGGCTCCTGACCGTCCGGCTGGGTGGCCTCGGCGCGCTCGTCTTCGTGGTCCTACCTCCGGGCAAGGCAGCCCTCTTCCTCATCGTCCAGGTTGCCGTCTTCGGGATGTACCTCGGGTGCGCGTTCGCGCCCAACCACATCGGGATGCCCCTCGTCCCGGCGACGCTCAAGCTGGACTTCCTTCGCCGTCAGGTCCTGGTGAGCCGCAACATCTCGGGCGGACGCGTCATCTCGGTCCTGATGGGCGGCCTGAACTACCAGATCGAGCACCACCTGTTCCCATCGATCGCCCGTCCCCACCTGCGCCGGATCGCGCCACTGGTGGCCTCCTACTGCGCAGCCCAGCGCCTTCCGTACACCCAGACCAGCCTCCCGACCGCCTACCGGCACGTCACCCGACACCTCAACCAGGTCGGCCTCGCCGGCAACGACCCCTTCCTGTGCCCGTTGGTCGCGCAGCGCCGATCCATCGATCCCTGCTAGACCGGCCGCACACCGATCGGGCCGGGTGGCAGCGCCCTTCCCAACCCGACCGGGACGGTGAGCTCCTGTCTCCTCACCCGGCGAGGTGCGCCCACCGCGGCGAGAGCTCGCGCCAGGGCGCCGTCTCGACGACCCGGCCACGCTCGAGGACGACGACCCGGTCGGCCTGCGCCAGGGCGGCCGCCTTGCTCGTCGCGCCGATGACGGTCGCCCCGCCGGAGCGCAGTGCGGCCCAGAGCTCGATCTCGGTGGCCGCATCGAGCGCCGAGGACACGTCGTCCGCCAGCAGCAGGTCGGCCTCGCAGGCGAGCGCCCGGGCCAGAGCCAAGCGCTGCACCTGTCCCCCGGAGAGCCTGACCCCGCGGTGGCCGACGAGCGCCTCGGGGCCGCCGGCCTCGGTGACGTCCCGTGCCATGCGAGCCGTGGCGAGCGCCGGTTCGACGTGCCGGTCGGCGTGGTCGAGCGCGATGTTGCCGCTGAACGTCCCGGACAGCACGCGGGGCACCTGGGCGATGTGAGCGACGCGCCCGGGCCGCAGCTCGATCTCGGGCTCGTCCAGCGCGCGCCCGTTCCAGAGCACCTGGCCGGTGTGGGAGGTCAGCCCGGCCAGCGACGAGAGCAGGCTGGACTTGCCGGAGCCGACCTGGCCCAGCAGGAGCACCAGCTCGCCCGCCCGGACGGTGAGATCGACGTCCTGCACGCCGATGGTGCCGTCGTCGTGGACTGCGGTCAGACCCCGGAGAGTGAGGGCCCGCAGGGCCTCGCGCGGACCCGGCTGCGGGTCGTCTGCGGTGCCGCCCACGAGGTCCATGCCCGGTGGCAGGTCCATCAGGTCGCCTCCGCCGGCGAGCTCGCTCGTGGCGTTCATCCAGGCCCGCACGCCAGGGGCCTCCGTCACGACCGAGCCGGCGACCCGACCGAACCAGTCGAAGCCGCTGACGGCGTTGGCGACGAGAAGGGCGATGGCCAGCGGCCACGTGCCGTGGAGGAAGCCCGCCCAGGCTGCGACGACACCGCACTGGACCATGACGACCGGGACACCGTCGAGCAGGGCCTGGACCCGGTGCTCACGAACTGCGGCGTCGACGCGTCCCCCGTCGACCTGGTGCAGGTGCTGGTGCACCTGAGGAGTGGCTGCGGCGAGCTTGACCGTGCGGATCGACTCGAGCGCCGAGACCAGCGACCGCCCGAAGTTGGCCCGGGCCGTCGAGGCCGCGGCTGCGGAGCGCCCCGCCACCGGTCGGCCGAGCGTCGAGGCCAGCGCCGAGACGACCATGACCACGAGCAGCACCGCCCCGGCGAGCCACGTACCGGCGATCAACGCGGTCATCGAGGCGACCACGAGTCCGTTGACGAAGTCGACCCAACGGTCCGTGTAGCGGGCCAGCCGGTCGGCGTCCATCGTGCGGGCGACCACCTCTCCCGGTGGCGTCCGCACGAGCCGGCGCTGTGCGGTCTGGCCGGCGAGCACCGCGGCGCGCACGCGCAGCCGCACCTCGACCCACCAGTGGGGATAGGACCGGAAGGCCTGGGACAGCAGGAGCGGGCCCACCACGAGCGAGGCGACGAGGGCCGCCGTGAGCCAGCCCGGGTTCTCTCCGGCCTGCAGCCTCGTGACGACGAGGCCCCAGATCCAGCCGGTCAGGGCGCCGAACGCGCCGGTCAGTGAGGCGACGAGGAAGAGGGAGGCACCGAGCAGACCCCACTGCGGCTGGATGCGCACGGCGTGGAGCACCTGCCGGCTCAGGCTCGGGATGGGAGCCAACGTCGGGGGCTGCGGCGGGGTGGTGCTGCGGCGCACCGAGCCGATCGCGGTGTCGTCGTGGTGGTGCTCCTCGACGGCGACCTCGTGTGCTGCCGCCTCGAGCAGCCGGCGGAACGGCCCGTCACCCCTGGCCAGCCGGTCGCGTGGGCCGTGCTGGACGACGCGACCCGACTCGAGGACGGCGACCTGCTCGGCCCGCTCGGTGGTCGACAGGCGGTGGGCCACGAGGATGCCCGTCCGGCCCGAGATCAGCCGGTCGGCGGCACGCACCACGCGTGCCTCGGTGACCGGGTCCATCCGGGCCGTGGCCTCGTCGAGCACGACGACGCGCACCTCACGCACGAGCAGCCGGGCGAAGGCCACGAGCTGCTCCTCACCCGCAGACAGGGTCGTCCCGCCCGGGCCGAGCATCGTGTCCAGGCCGTCGGGCAGCCCGGCCACCCATTCGGTCAGGCCGAGCTCGGCGACGGCGGCCTCGACCCGGGCGCGGGGGACGTCGCCGAAGAGCGTCATGTTCTCCGCGAGCGTGCCGGCGAGGACCTCGGTGCGCTGGGTCACGACGCCGACGGCGGCACGCAGCTGCTGCAGGTCGAGGTCGAGGACGTCGGTGCCGCCCAGCAGCACGGTGCCGCCCAGCAGCACGGTGCCGCGCGGGGGCTCCACCGCGCGCGACAGCAGCGACGCGAGCGTGGACTTGCCGGACCCGGTCCGGCCGACGAGAGCGCACGTGTGTCCGGCCGGGACGAGCAGGTCGACGTTGCGCAGCGCGAAGGTTCCTGTGCCGTAGGTGAACTCGAGGCCACGGAACTCCACGTCGAGCGGCCCGTCGGGCAGCGGCAGCCCGCCGGTCGGCTCCGCCGGTGAGGCGAGCATGGCCCGCAGCCGCAGAACCGCACCGAAGCCCTCCTGCAGGTCGGGAAGGTGCCGCGCCAGCATGTCGACGCCGCCGACGAACATCGTCGTGACGAGGAAGAGGGTCACGAGCCGGGCTGTCGACAGGTCGCCGGCCAGCACGAGGGCGGTGCCGACCACCGCGACCGCGGCAAGTGCGCCATGGAGCAGGCCGCCGCTGCGTCGGGTGATCTTGGCCTCGACCTGGAGCACCCTGTCGAGGGCCGCGTGGACCCGGGCAGCCATGCGGGCGTTGCGCCGCAGCACGTGCGCCTGGCCCAGTGCGGTGCGCAGGTCGTCGCGGGCCGCGACGCCCTCCTCGGTGGACGCCGCATGGTCGGTCCACGCCGCCTCCTCGACGACCTTGCGCTCGGCGATCTGTGGCAGCAGTCTGCGGACGACCCAGTACGTCGCGAGACCGGTGAGCGGGAAGAGGACGGCGGCGGGCCACCAGGCGATGGTCGCGACCACCCAGAGCGGACCCGAGGCGAGGAAGGTGCGCACGGCCTGCCACACGCCCCACCGCATCAGCTGGCCGACCTCCCAGGTGTCGTCGTCGATGCGGTCGAGCACCTCACCCACGGCCTGCTCGGACAGCTCGGACAGCGGCTGTGCCATCGCGGCGTCGAGCAGGTCGGCCCGCAGGGTGCCCTCGGCGCGGTCGCACACCGTCGCCCACATCGTCTTGGCGACGGTGTCGATGACGGCACCACCGATGACGCACGTCGCCAACAGCACGACGAGCGTCGAGGTGGCGTGCTCGGCCAGCCGGCCGGCGACCATCGATCCCAGCGACGCCGCGACGGCGCCGAACAGGGACATCGTGAAGCACACGATCGTGAGCGGGCGACGGACGCGGCGCCAGTCGACGGGGACCCGGCCCTCCGGCATACGCGAGTCCCGCGGGGACCCGTCCGGCGTCGTGTCCCTCGCGTCGTCGTACCCCACCCTGGTCATCGTCACAGTCCTTGAACGCTACAGACGACCACGGACAGCGCGCCTCCCGTTTTCCGGCGGCTCCGGACCGCGACCGGCCCACAGGCCAACGGGCCACCGCGCTCCCCGACTGAAGGATCGGGACGCCACCGCTAAGGTCCAGTCGGTATGGAGCTGTCTGGGCCTCTGACCGACGGACGCATCGCCGTGCGCCCGGCCGTCCCCTCCGACGCGCCGGCCTTCCTCGGCTACAAGCGTCGGCCGGAGAGCCAGGCTTACGTCAGCCGCACCGTGGACACGCTCGAGCAGGCTCGCACGCTCATCACCGACTGCCGCGCCGAACCGGACTCGCTGCTGTGCGCGGTGGAGCTCGATGGCCGCGTGGTCGGAGACATCGGCGGCCGGCGCTACCGCCCGGAGTCACTGGGCCCCGAACCGACCGTCTGGGACTTCTACCTCGGCTACACGGTCGACCCCGACTGCTGGAACCGCGGTGTGGCCTCCGCAGCAGTGTCGCTGCTGGTGCCGGCACTGCACGAGGCGGGGCTGCGCAGGATCGTCGCCAAGACCTTCGCCGACAACGCCGCGTCCATCCGCGTGCTGACGAAGAACGGGTTCCGGCTCGAAGCCACCGAGCGCGCCGCCGTCCTCGGCAGGGATGGTCGGTGGCTGGACGACTGCACCATGGCCCATCTTCCCTAGAGTCCCCCACCCGCCACCCGAGACGAGGAGCCGACGTGGACCTTCTGCTCACCTCCGCAGGCATCACCAACGCGAGCATCCGTGACGCGCTCGAGCGCCTCCTGCCCAAGCCCATCGACGAGTGCGACGCGCTGTGCATCCCCACGGCGTCGCACGCCAACAGGGGCGGCCCCGGACAAGCGTGGAGCTTCGTCGCGGGCCGCGAGCCCGGCCACCTCATGGTCGATCTCGGCTGGCGGTCGGTGGGAGTCCTCGAGCTGACGGCCCTGCCCAGCCTCTCCCAGGACCACTGGGTGCCAGGGGTCCGCGAGGCCGACGTCCTGCTCGTCAACGGCGGGGACCCCATGTATCTCCACCACTGGATGCGCGAGTCCGGCCTCGCCGACCTGCTGCCCTCGCTCGACGCGCTGTGGGTCGGGCTGAGCGCGGGCAGCCTCGTCATGACGCCTCGGGTCGGGGACGAGTTCGTCCGTTGGCACCCGCCGACCGGCCGCGACGACGCGACGCTCGGCGTCGTGGACTTTTCGATCTGCCCTCACATCGACCACCCGAAGCTCCCGGGCAACACGATGGCCGAGGCGGAACGATGGGCCGGCACGATCGACAACCCGGCCTACGCCATCGACGACGACACCGCGATCGTCGTGCAGGACGGACGCGTCGAGGTCGTCTCCGAAGGGACCTGGAAGTACTTCCCCGGCCCGCGCTGATTGAGCCTCAGCGGCCGGCGACGACCCGCTTGGCCGGGCGCCCTCAGTCCCCTCGGCCCGCACGGGACTAGGGCAGCGTGGCGAGGAACACGTCACTGTAGGCGTTGGTGTCCTCAGGAAGCAGGTTTGCGGCCAAGGACGCGAAACCGACATGGGTGCCGTCAGAGCTGATCTGCGCCGAGCTGGAGTGCTTGCTGCCGGCTTTGCCGTCGGGAGCCGTGCTGACGCGCACGAGGTTCCCGGTCTGCATGTCCTTGACGATGATGTCGCTGTAGGCGGCGTAGTCCGGGTCGGCGACGAGGTTTGTTGCAGCCGAGGTGAAGGCGACGCGCTGGCCGTCCGCGCTGACCGATGCCTCTCCGGCCGCCACGTTCGCCGGTGCACCGAGAGGGTCGACGCTGACCAGCTCCGTCACGCCGGTGGAGAGGTCACGACGGAAGACGTTCTGCGTGCCCTTGGTATCCGTGGCCACGAGGTCCGAGGCCAGCGAGCTGAACACCAGGTACCGCCCGTCGTCGCTGAGGGTGGGGATGAAGGAGTCACCGTTCGCCCGTGTGCCCGTCTGGGTGACGCTCCCCATCGACGTGGTTCCAGCCTGTGTGTCCCGGACGAAGACGTCCCTAGCCGTGCCGGTGTCGGCGGGGTCGAGATTGGAGGCGAGGGACTCGAAAGCGACGAAGCGTCCGTTGGCGCTGACCGAGACGGATGCGAGGCCGCTGGGCCCGTCGCCCTGGGCGCCGGAGGTGGACACGCTCACGCGCGTGGTCACTCCGGTGTCGAGCGACCGCACGAACACGTCTCTCTGCCCGTTCGTGTCGCCCGTGACGAGGTTCGACGCGTCGGACACGAAGGCCAGGTGGTGTCCATCGCTGCTGAAGGCCCCCGGAGCGTTGCCACTGGCCGCATTGCCTGCGGATCCGTTCGACGCCACGCTCACCCGGGTGGTGGTCCCGGTCGCCAGGTCCTTGACGAACACGTCCGCCGCCTGGTTGGTGTCGCCGGCGACGAGGTTGGTCGATTGCGACGTGAAGGCAACGTAGCGACCATCCGAGCTGATGGCGCCCCCGCTGGCGCCCAGCTTGGGGAGGCTGCCGTCGGGCGCGAGGTCGACGATGCTGGTCTGGCCTGTCTGCATGTCACGCACGAAGACGTCCGACATGTCGTTCGTGTCACCCGCGACGAGATCCGATGCTCGGGACGAGAAGACCACCAGTCGGCCGTCCCGGCTCGGCGCGGCGGCATAGGAGTCGACGTTGCCGGAAGCTCCCGCCGGGTCGGCGCTCACCAAGGCCAGGGCGCCCGATGACACGGGACTGCTGCTCGGGTACCAGCCCATCACGTCGCCGATGAGGTTCGTCTGACCGCCGGAGGTCACCAACGACACCTTGCCGCCCGTGCCGACCTTGACGATGACGAGGTTGGCCACGGTCTGACCCGCGACGAAGTTCAGGT
>NZ_BAABDC010000001.1:640874-1293183 GCF_039539425.1 Terrabacter ginsenosidimutans
CGTCACGTTCAGCACCACCGCACCCACACCGGAAGCCGGCACACCACCTCGGCCGGTCACCTGCAGGTCCACCACGTGGTTACCCGCCACCGCAGCCTTCGGCGCACCCAGACCGCTGCGCGTGTCCAACAGCCGCGACGGCGACAGCCCGGCGTACTCCGACCCGGTCGGATACCAGCCCATCACGTCGCCGATGAGGTTCGTCTGACCGCCGGAGGTCACCAACGACACCTTGCCGCCCGTACCGACCTTGACGATGACGAGGTTGGCCACGGTCTGACCCGCGACGAAGTTCAGGTTCGAGGTGTTCGGCCGCACCTGACCCGCCGGGAACACCGTCAGGTTCCCCGCCGACGTCGGCCCCACCGCCGTCACGTTCAGCACCACCGCACCCACACCGGAAGCCGGCACACCACCTCGGCCGGTCACCTGCAGGTCCACCACGTGGTTACCCGCCACCGCAGCCTTCGGCGCACCCAGACCGCTGCGCGTGTCCAGCAGCCGCGACGGCGACATGGGGACGTACGACCCCGAGGCGGTCGCCTCCGCCGTGCCGGAGAAGAGGGCCCCCACCAGCGACATGAGGGCCAGGACGAGAACAAAGCTGCGACGAACGCGGCGCACGAGACACCTCGGGGCTCAGACCGCCGAAGCGGAGAATGGGTGGCCGTTCAGCGCATCGGGCGCCCGGTCATCCGGCCACACGGGAGTGTAGGTGACCTCGTGTAGAGGTCGGGTCGATTTCTTCGCTTTCCACGCGTTCGGGACACATCAGATCGACCGCGGGGGCCCGTCCCGAGAAGCCCGTCCCGACCTTGGGGCGTCGGCTCAACGGCCGGCGGCGACGCGCCTCGCGGCGCGCTTCATCACGGCGGTGTAGGCGGGACGTGCGAATCGCTTGGCGCGCCAAGCGATCTGACCGTCGCGGTCGGTGAGGATGACGTCGCGGCGGGCGTCGATGCCGCGCACGACGATGTCGGCGACCTGCTCGGCCGACCGCTTCGAGCCACTCACCAGCTTCTTGCCGGCCGACTCCATCTCGGTGTCGGCGCCCTGGAAGGACGAGCCGAGGTTGGTGCGGAAGAACGACGGGCAGACGACCGACACATCGATGCCGTGGGGCGCGAGCTCGTGCGAAAGCGTCTCGCTCAGGGCGACGACGCCGGCCTTGACCGTGTTGTAGGCCGCCATCCCGGGCGCGTGGACGAGGCCGGCGAGCGACGCGGTGTTGACGATGTGACCGCTGCCCTGCTCCTTGAACAGCGGCGTGAACGTGCGGCAGCCGCGGACGACGCCGAGCAGGTTGATGTCGACGATCCAGTGCCACTCGTCCATCGTCGCCACGTCGATGCGTCCGCCGGCGGCGACGCCGGCGTTGTTGACGAGCAGGTCCAGCCCGCCCCACGTCCGGCGCACGTGGGCGAGCGCCGCGGCCCACGCCTCGTCGCTGCGCACGTCGAGAGGCAGGTAGGCCGCAGCCTCGGGCAGAGCGTCGGGCCGGTCGGCCTGCACGTCCGTCGCGAGCACGTGGTCGCCTCTGGCGACCAGGGCGCGCACCAGCGCGAGCCCGAGACCGGAGGCGCCACCGGTGACCAGGACACGACGGGGTGACGCCGGGGTCGAGGTGCGGGTGGACGTGAGGGCGCTGAGCGGGCGGGACGGCATACGCCCCAACCTACTGGCGCACCGTGAGCGTGACCTTGCCCCGGGCACGGCGCTCGTCGATCTCGGTCAGCGCTCCGACGACGTCGTCCAGCGGGTGGCGCGTGCCGATCGGCGGGGCGAGCAGCCCGGACTCGAGGAGCGGCAGGATCGCGTCCCACTGCTCGCGCAGGAAGCCGGGGTCGGGCATCCAGAACGCGCCCCAGCCGACGCCGACGACGCTGATGTTGTTCAGCAGCAGGCGGTTGACCTTGACCTCGGGGATCTGGCCGGCGGTGAAGCCGATCACGAGCAGCCGGCCCTCGGGCGCGAGGCTGCGGAGGCTGTCGGTGAAGCGGTCGCCACCGACCGGGTCGACGACGACGTCGACGCCGCGACCGTCGGTGAGCTCCTTGGTGGCGGCAAGGAAGCCCTCGGCGAGCACGATGTGGTGAGCGCCGGCGGCGCGGGCGGTCTCGATCTTGTCCTCGGACGAGACGACGGCGATGACCCGGGCGTCCATGGCCCGCGCCATCTGGATGGCGGCCGTCCCGATGCCGCCGGCCGCGCCGTGGACGAGGACGACCTCACCGCGCTCGAGCCGGCCACGCTGGGTCAGCGCGAAGTGGACGGTGAGGTAGTTCATCGGCAGTGCGGCGCCGACCTCGAACGGCACGGCGTCGGGCAGCGCGAAGACCATCGCCTCGGGGACCGCGACCGTCTCGGCGAAGGCCCCGAGCACGGGGAAGGCAGCGACCCGGTCACCCGGACGGAAGGCACTGCCCTCAGCGACCTCGCGCACGACGCCGGCGCACTCGGCGCCGGGGACGAAGGGCAGCTCAGGACGCATCTGGTAGAGGCCCCGGCTCATGAGGACGTCGGGGAAGCTGACCCCTGCCTCGTGGACGTCGACGAGGACGTGCCCGGCCTCGAGGGCCGGCTCGGGAACCTCTTCGACGGTGACGGTGGACGGGCCGCCGAGGCTGGTGACGCGCGCTGCTCTCATGCCTTCGACCCTAGTTCGCGGGGAGGTCCGGCGCGATGGTGAAGGTCACACGGAGCAGGTCGGCGTCTCGGGAGCTGGGCCCGACGCGCAGCTCGAACTCGCCCGGCTCGACGACACGCCGTCCGGCTGCGTCGACGATGGAGCAGGCTGCCGCGGGGACCTCGACACGCGCCGTCACCGACGCCCCCGGCGGCACCGTCACCCGGCGGAACGCCTTGAGCTCCTTGGCAGCCCACGTGACGCTCGTGACGACGTCGGTGACGTACGCCTGCACGACCTCGTATGCCGTCCGGTCGCCCGTGTTGGTCAGCGTGACCTCGGCGACCACGACGTCGTCCGGCGAGAGCTCGGCGGCCTCGAGAGTCAGGCCGGACCACTCGACGGTGGTGTAGCCGAGGCCCTCGCCGAAGACGAACTGCGGCTCCTGGGTCAGGTCGGCGTAGCGGTGGCCGTGCTGGCCGCGGACCTGGTTGTAGTAGGTCGGCTGCTGGCCGACGTGCCGCGGGACGGAGACGGGCAGGCGGCCCGCAGGCTCGATGTGGCCGAGGACGAGCTCGGCGACGGCGCGTCCGCCGCGCATGCCGGGGCTGAAGGCCTCGATGACCGCGGCTGCCCGCAGGGCGCTCGGAGGCAGCACGTTGGGCTTGGAGTGGAGCAGCACGACGACGACCGGGGTGCCGGTGCCGTCGAGCTCCTCGACGAGGGCGTCGAGCAGGGCCACCTGTCCGCCCTGGAGGTCGAGCGTCGCCGTCGAGCAGCCTTCTCCTGTCAGGGCGATCGTGTCGCCGAGGACGACGACGGCAAGGTCGGCGGCGCGGGCGGCGGCGACCGCCTCGGCGAGCTGGGCGGGGTCGACGGGCGCCGCGGCCGAGACCGGCGGACGGGGCTGTCCGTCCGGGAAGAGCGGCCCCTCGGGGTCCGGCACGAGGGTCTCGATCTCGGCGCCGCGGGCGTGTGTCACGGTCCAGGACGCCGGGACGACGGCACGGAAGCCGTCGAGGACCGTCTCGACGGTCTCGCGGGGGTGACCGTCGGGCATCCAGTCCACCTGGCCGGACGCGCCGGCCCAGTCGCCGAGGTTGGCCTGGGGGTCGTCGGCGTTGGGTCCGAGGACGGCCACGGTGCGGGGAACGTCGCTCACGGCATACGGCAGGCTGCCGTCGTTGGTGAGGAGCACCAGCGAGCGTCGGGCGACCTCGAGGTTGAGCGCGGCGTGCTCGGCGGAGCCGATGACGAGGCGCTGGCGCTCGGCGTCCGGCGCCCGCGGGTTCTCGAAGAGGCCGAGCTCGAGCTTGACGCGCAGCACGCGGCGCGCGGCCTCGTCGATCTGTCGCTCGTCGAGCAGGCCGCGGGCGACGGCCTCCTGCGCGGCCTCGAAGAACGCCGGTGTCGTCATGACGAGGTCGTTGCCCGCGCGCACGGCGACGGTCGCAGCCTCGACGTCGTCGGCGCAGACCCTCTGCTCCCAGACCATGCGCCCGACGTTGTCCCAGTCGGTGACGAGGGTGCCGGTGAAGCCCCACTCCCCCTTGAGCACCTCGTCGAGCAGCCAGCCGTTGGCCGTGACGGGTACGCCGTCGATCGCCTGGTAGCCGAGCATGAAGGTGCGGCAGCCCTCCTGCACGGCCCGCTCGAAGGGCGGCAGGAACCACGAGGTGAGCTTGCGGCGACTGAGGTCGGCCTCGCTCGCGTCGCGGCCACCCTGCGTCTCTGAGTAGCCGGCGAAGTGCTTCGCGCAGGCGAGCACCGCTGTCGGGTCGGTGAGTCCGTCACCCTGGTAGCCACGGACCATGGCCGCGCCGAGCTCGCCGATGAGGTGCGGGTCCTCGCCGAAGGTCTCGCCGACGCGGCCCCAGCGCAGGTCACGGGTGATGCAGAGCACCGGTGAGAAGGTCCAGTGCACGCCTGTCGCAGCCACCTCGACGGCGGTGGCACGCGCCGCCCGCTCGACGAGGTCGGGGTCCCACGAGCAGGCCATGCCGAGCTGGGTCGGGAAGATCGTCGCGCCGGGCCAGAAGGAGTGGCCGTGGATGCAGTCGTCGGCCGTGAGGAGCGGGATGCCGAGCCGGGTCTGCTCGGCGAGGGCGATGGCCTCGAGCATCCGCTCGGGCGAGGTGTGCAGGATCGACCCGGCGAGCCTGGTGCGGACGATGTCGTCGAGGTCCCCGCGCGCGTCCAGCTGGAGCATCTGGCCGACCTTCTCGGGCAGGGTCATCCGGCCGACCAGGTCGTCGAGGCGCTCCTCGACGGTGAGGGACGGATCACGAAACGGCAGGGCGGTCGGGGCGTCGGCAGGCACGTCCCGACGCTAGTCGACCTACGCTGGAGAGGTGATCGAGCCCCTGACGCGCCTGCCCGACGGGACCATCAAGCAGGTGAACCCCATCACCGGCACCAAGGTGTGGACGCTCCCGGGCAGGGGGGCCCGGCCGCTGGGGCAGCTGAGCCGGCACCCGCTGCCCATCGACCCCGACGACCACGACCGGCACTGCGCCTTCTGCTGGGCCCGCATGCGCGAGACGACCCCCGAGATCGCCCGGATCGTCCACGACGGCGACGGATGGCACGAGACGCGCGGCCTGCTCGCGGAGGACCTCGACCACAGCACGGCCCAGTTCCGGCTCATCCCGAACCTGTTCGAGATCCTCAGCTACGACTACTGGCACCTCGCGCACGGCTGGGAGCCCACCGCCGAGTCCCGAGCCCGGCGCACGGCCTACCTCTCGACCCCGGCGGGGCGCGAGCACGTCACGGCGCTCGCCCGCATCCGGATGCGGGCGCGCGGCACGGCCGGATTCGACGCCGAGCCGCTCGCCGAGGACGACCTGGAGCGCGAGGCGGTCGGGCTCTTCGCCGGCAACCACCAGGTCGTCATCGCCCGACGGCACTACGTCGACGACGCGACGGACGACTCGCAGCTCGCGGGCTCAGGCACCCTGACTCCCGAGGAACACCGGAGATACACGGAGTTCACGATCCGCGCCATGCGCGACCTCTACCGTGACAACGAGTGCGCGCGCTACGTGTCGGTCTTCCAGAACTGGCTGGCGCCCGCCGGCGCGTCCTTCGACCACCTGCACAAGCAGGTCGTCGCGATCGACGAGCTCGGCGCCCAGAAGGAGCGGGAGGTCGAGCGGCTCCGCACCGAGCCCGACATGTTCGCCCGGTGGGGGGCGGAGTATGCCGCGTCGCAGGGTCTCGTCGTCGCGCGCACCGAGCACGCGGTCGCGTTCGCCGGCGTCGGCCACCGCTACCCCGCCCTCGTCGTGCACGTCACCGACGGCGAGGGCTGCCCGTGGGAGCTGACCGAGGAGCAGGTACGCGACTTCTCGGACCTCGTGCACGCGTGCCACGCCGCCACCGGCGTGCACGTGCCCTCGAACGAGGAGTGGCACCACCGGCCGCCGGGCATCGACGTCCCGATGCCGCTACGGGCCGTGGTGAAGTGGCGCATCTCGACGCTGGCCGGCTTCGAGGGTGGGACGAAGATCTACGTCAACACCATCGACCCGTGGTCGGTCCGCGACCGAGCGGTCACCCGGCTGCGCGAGCTGGCCGCGCAGGGAGCCGTCTCGGACCGCCTCACGATCTGTTGAGCTCAGTGGGGCGGCAGCGCCGGAAGACCGGCCGAGAGTCCCGCCTGCACAGCCCCGCGGACCACGAGGGTGTCGGGGTCCTCGTCCGCCCCGACCTCGCAGGCTGCCCAGTGCTGAGGCAGCGCGTGCCGGCGCGCGGAGCTGAGCGCCGCCTCGAGGTACCCCGGATACGCAAGGGTGCCTCCGGCGAGCACGACCCGGCGCGGGTTGACGAGGTTGACGAGAGCAGCGAGTCCTTCCCCGAGCGCCTGACCGGCTGCCTCAATGACCCGGACGACGTCGACCTGACCGTCAGCGGCCCGCGCCGCCACCTCGGCGGGCGGCATCTCGAGGTGCCGGAGCACGGCAGCACCCGAGGCCACGGCGTCGAGGGTGGTGGTGGTCGTCGAGCCCGTCACCCGCGCGGGGATGCTGCCCAGCTCACCGGCCCAGCCGTCCGCTCCGCGGTGGACGTGGCCGCGGCTCGTGAAGCCCGCGGCTACACCGGTGCCCACGACGACGACAGCCAGCTCGTCGTCCTGGGGGTGCGCCACCGTCGCGGCGAGCAGGGCCGCTCGCACGTCGTTGACGAGGCATCCCGGGCGAGGCCCGTCGAGGGCTCGAGGGCGCCAACCCCCGAGCTGGGGCAGCACATCGGCAACAACGACCCGTGCGCCGTCGGGACTGAGCAGCCCCGGACAGGCGATCCCGACGGTGCGCACCGCGGGGACCGAGCCGACGAACTCGTCGATGGCCGCGTCGAGCTGACCGGGACCGCAGCCAGGGCCGGTGTCGACCCGCAGCTCGCGGTACACGTCACCGGATGCCGACACCGCTCGACACAGCAGCTTGGTGCCCCCGATGTCGACGCCCACGTGCACGCCGCAAGCCTCTCATGGCCCCGTGCGGACCGACGTGTCGCAGAGACCCGTCAGAGCTCGCTGCCGTGCCCCTCGGTCCGGCCGACGTTGCCGTCTGCGCCGATGGGACCGCTGGTGTCCGCGCCCCGTCCCGTCACCTGCTGGAGGCGGTCGATGTGCTCGGAGGCCTGGGCCTTGGTGAGGTCACCGGGCAGCGTCTCGCCCGCCTCGCGGGTCAGGGTCTCGAGGTAGCTGCGCTGCGGGCCGGTCATGGCCTCGTCGCCGGTGACCCAGTCCTCGGGGTCCTTGACCGCGGAGTCGCCGCCGGGGCCCGCGGTCGCGGGGCTGGTGGCGCCGATGACGTCGTCGTTCGAAGGTGTGTTCGATTCGCTCATGCCGATCCCGTACCCGATCGCGGCGCGCCCGGCACGGACCCTGGACACGCTCCTGCAGGCCGCCCGGTCAGCGGGCGAAGGACATCGCCTCGGTGACGTCGCTGCGGAGCATGTCGCGGCGGTCGAGCAGGTAGTTCTGCCGCATCAGCCAGGGCGCGGCATCCCCCTGCTGGGGCAGCTCCCCCTCCGCCCGGCGCACGTAGCCCGACGCGAGCGGCAGCAGGGGCTGACCTGCCATGCCGTCGGGAGCGTGCGGCGTGGCGACCCGCCAGGCGTTCTGCTCCATGTGGTTCAGCAGCCGGCACACGTAGCGGCTCGCGAGGTCGGCGCGCAGCGTCCACGAGGCGTTGACGTAGCCGACACAGACCGCGAGGTTGGGCACGCCGGCGAACATGACACCGCGATAGACGGTGAGATCGCCTGTGGGACGGGCCTGCCCGTCGACCGTGATGGCGATGCCACCGGCGATCTTGATGCGCAGTCCCGTCGCCGTGACGACGACGTCGGCCTCCAGCTCGCGTCCTGAGTGCAGCCGTATGCCGTGTGGCACGAACGTGTCGATCGTGTCGGTGACGACGTGGGCGCGTCCACTGCGCACGGCCTCGAAGAGGTCGCCGTCGGGAACGACGCAGAGGCGCTGGTCCCACGGGTCGTAGGTGGGGGTGAAGTGGTCGGCGACGAGGTCGGTGGAGCCCAGCGACTTCGCGGCGCCCTTGGCGAGCAGAGACCTCATGACGGCGGGCCTGCGGCGGCTGAGCTCGTAGACGCCCATCGTCCCGAGGACGTTCTTGTAGCGCGCGGCGGTCCCGGCCGCTCGCCCGGGAAGCACCTTCTGCATGACGTCTCGGACCCGGTCCTGACGCGGCAGCGACGCGATCCACGTCGGCGTCCGCTGGAGCATCGTCACGTCGGCGCCCGCCTCGGCGAGGGCGGGCACGAGCGTGACCGCCGTGGCTCCTGATCCGACGACGACGACCTTGCGGCCCGCGACGTCGAGGTGGTCGGGCCAGAACTGCGGGTGCACGACCTCACCCTCGAAGGAGTCCAGCCCGGGCAGCTGCGGGTCGTGCGGCCGCTCGTAGTCGTAGTAGCCGCTGCAGAGGTAGAGGAAGCCGCACGTCAGCTGCTCGCGCACGCCGTCGCGCTCGACCGTCACCGTCCAGCGTGCCTCGTGGCTCGACCAGTCCGCCGCGACGACCTTGTGCCCCAGACGGATCCGCTCGGCGATGCCGTGCTTCTCGGCGGTCTGGCGCAGGTAGTCGAGGATCTTCGGCCCGTCGGCGATCGCGTCGGGGTCGGTCCACGGCTCGAACGGGAAGCCGAGCGTCATCATGTCGGAGTCGGAGCGCACGCCCGGGTAGCGGAAGAGGTCCCACGTGCCGCCGAGCGAGTCGCGAGCCTCGAGGATCGCCCAGGTGCGCGTCGGGCTCATCGTCGACAGGCGGTAGCCGGCGCCGATGCCGGACAGGCCGGCCCCGACGACGAGGACGTCCAGGTGCTCGAGATCGCTCACCTCGCCATTCTCACCCACTGTGACGCTGGCCGCGCGATCGGCTACCGAGCGGTAACCAGCGGCTACCCTCGGGCGGGTGACGACGGCATACCCCCACCTGCTCGAACCGCTCGACCTCGGCTTCACGACGCTGCGCAACCGCGTCGTGATGGGCTCGATGCACACCGGCCTCGAGGACCGCGCCAAGGACTTCGACCGGCTCGCCGCCTACTACGCCGAGCGCGCCCGCGGCGGCGTCGGTCTCATCGTCACCGGCGGCTTCGCGCCGAACCTCGCGGGCGCCCTCTACCCCGGCGGTTCGGTCCTCGTCACCGGGCGGCAGGCCCGCCGCCATCGGGTCATCACGAACGCCGTGCACCGCGAGGGCGGCACGATCGCCCTCCAGATCCTGCACGCCGGGCGCTACGCCTACCACCCGCTCGCCGTCTCGGCGTCGGCGCTCAAGTCCCCGATCTCGCCCTTCGCGCCGCGCGCCCTGAGCACGCGCGGCATCCGGAGCACCGTGGCGGCCTACGCCCGTTGTGCCCGGCTCGCCGGCGAGGCCGGCTACGACGGCGTCGAGATCATGGGCTCCGAGGGCTACCTGATCAACCAGTTCCTCGCGCCGCGGACCAACCAGCGCACCGACGAGTGGGGTGGCTCCCCCGAGAACCGGCGCCGCCTCGCCGTCGAGGTCGTGCGCGCTGTCCGCGAGGCAGCCGGACCGGACTTCGTCATCGTCTA
The DNA here is from genome assembly GCF_039539425.1 of Terrabacter ginsenosidimutans. NCBI lineage: Bacteria > Bacillati > Actinomycetota > Actinomycetes > Micrococcales > Intrasporangiaceae > Terrabacter > Terrabacter ginsenosidimutans. Next base: position 650,588 of record NZ_BAABDC010000001.1, read on the forward strand.
CCGCCTGTCGATGCTCGACCTCGTGCCCGACGGACAGTCGTGGGACGAGGTCGTCGCCCTGGCCCATGAGGTCGAGGCCGCCGGCGCGACGATCATCAACACCGGGATCGGCTGGCACGAGGCGCGCGTCCCGACGATCGTCACCTCGGTGCCGCGCGGCGCCTTCACGCGCGTCACAGCCAGGCTCCGTCCCGAGGTGGGCATCCCTGTCGTCACGTCCAACCGCATCTCGATGCCCGACCTCGCCGAGCAGGTCATCGCCGACGGCAGCGCCGACCTCGTCTCGATGGCGCGGCCCTTCCTCGCCGACCCGGACTGGGTGGCGAAGGCCGCAACCGACCGGGCCGACGAGATCAACACGTGCATCGCCTGCAACCAGGCCTGTCTCGACCACACCTTCGCGAAGAAGACGGCGACCTGCCTCGTCAACCCGCGCGCCGTCCGCGAGACGACGCTGGTCCTCGCGCCGAGCCGCCGCAGCAAGCACGTCGCCGTCGTCGGCGCCGGACCGGCCGGGCTCGCCACCGCCGTGGCCCTGACGGAGCGCGGCCACCGGGTCGAGCTCTTCGAGGCCGGCGACGAGCTCGGCGGCCAGTTCGCGCTGGCCATGAGGATCCCCGGCAAGGAGGAGTTCGCCGAGACGATCCGCTACTACCGCAGGCGACTCGAGCTCGGCGGCGTCAAGGTCCATCTCGGCCGGCGAGCCACCGTCGACGACCTCACCGACTTCGACGAGGTCGTCGTCGCGACCGGCGTCGAGCCGCGCATCCCGGACGTCCCCGGCATCGACCACCCCAAGGTCGTCACGTATGCCGCTGCCGTCCGCGGCGAGGCACCACTGGGTCAGCGGGTGGCCGTCATGGGCGCCGGCGGGATCGGCGTCGACGTGAGCGAGCTGCTCACCCATGTCGAGTCGCCGATGACCATCGAGCAGTGGATGGCGGAGTGGGGCGTCGGCGAGCCTGACGCCTCCCGTGGCGGGCTCGTCGAGCCGCACCCGTCACCGTCGCCGCGCGAGGTCCACCTGCTCCAGCGCAAGCCCACGTCGATCGGGAAGGGACTCGGCAAGACGACGGGCTGGGTGCACCGAGCCGCGTTGAAGGCCAAGGGAGTCCACCACCACGTCGGGGTCAACTACGAGCTCGTCGACGACGACGGACTTCACATCAGCCACGGCGAGGACCGCACCGACCCGCAGGTGCTCGACGTCGACACCATCATCGTCTGCACGGGGCAGGAGTCGGTCAACACCCTCGGTCCCCAGCTCGCCGCAGCCGGGGTCAGGGCGCACGTCATCGGCGGCGCCGACGTCGCGGCCGAGCTCGACGCCAAGCGCGCGATCCGTCAGGGCACCGAGCTCGCGGCCGTCATCTGAACCCCACGTCGCCTGCGCTCAGCGGGGCGCGGCATCGAGCAGGAAGGTGCTCATCGGACCCTTGCTCTTGACGAGGATGGTCCCGCGAGGACGCAGGGCGAACTCTGGCCCGAGGGCTGCCGCGACGCGTTCGGTCACGTGGATCTCTCCCGGCAGTCCGTGGGACTCCATGCGGCTGGCCGTGTTGACCGTGTCGCCCCAGAGGTCGTAGATGAACTTGCGTCGACCGATGACCCCCGCGACCGCCGGTCCCGTGTCGACGCCGATGCGCACGGCGAGCCACTCGCAGCCCGGCTCCCGCGCGATGGCCGCGATCTCCTCGCGCATCGCGATCGCGACCCGAGCCACTGCCTCGACGTGGTCGGGTCGGCGCTCCGGCAGGCCCCCCGCGACCATGTAGGCGTCGCCGATGGTCTTGATCTTCTCGACCGCCTGCAGGTCGGCCTCACGGTCGAACGCGGAGAAGATCCGGTCGAGGAGCGCGACGAGGTCGTCAGCTGGCATGACCTGCGTCCGCTCGGTGAAGCCCACGAGGTCCGCGAAGAGGACGGTCACGGCGTCGTAGTGCTCCGCGATGACGCCGGTGTCGCGTTTGAGCCGTTCGGCGATGGGCGCGGGCAGGACGTTGAGCAGCAGGCGCTCGGACCTGGCCTGCTCGGCCTCGAGGGCGATGCGTGCCCGTTCGCGCTGCTCCACGAAGTAGCCGAGCATCGCGTAGGCACTGATGGTCACACCCATGACGTTGAGCACGAAGAAGACGACGACGAAGCCCGTCGGCAGGACCGCAGGGTGCTCCGACAGCCGAGGGTCGAGCAGGGCCAGGGTCACGACCGCGACGAAGAAGGCCACGAGCCACCCGACCGAGCGCCGCACGCCGAGCAACGCGAGGGCGGCCAACGGGACGAAGATCGCCCACAGCACCATCCCGCTCGAGGCGACGAAACCGCCGAGTGACGCCTGGAGCAGAGCCGGAAGGACGAGGAACGCCACGAGCTGCGTCGTGCGGAACACGGCGAAGTTCCCGGTGCGCGAGAGGACGAGCAGCCCCACCACGGTGATCACCTGGTACGCGGCCGGTATCGCGGCCGACCGGGGATGGCCGTAGGCGAGGTAGGTGCCGACCCAGATGAACGAGATGACCGCGATGAGCACCGACGCGAGGATCAGCATGCCCTGGCGCAGGCGCTCGTCCTGGGACCTGTCCTGCCTGGCGCCGATCTCGGCCAGGCGCTCGACGACCCGGACTACGGCCCCTCTGAGACCGGTCCGAGGAAGGGTGAGCACGTCGGATGCGCCCATGCCGCGATGGTACGGCGGACGACACCGCCACTCACGGCATCGGCGCAGGAGCGAACGCGACGCACCGAGGTCGTGGCCTCGGCCGGCTACGACGGTCGACGTCGCCCCGGGCCCGGCGCAGTGCCCGTCAGGTACGCATCCACGAGCCGGGCCGCGTCGCCGGCGCCGTCCTCCGCGCGGACGCGCTCGCCGAGGGCGTATGCCGTCGCGCGGGCTCCCGGGGACAACGCCACCTCGAGCGCCCGCTGGAGCCGGGCCGCCGTCAGGTCCTTGCGCGCGACCGGCGGCGGCGCCACCCCGAGGTCGGCCATCCGCCTGCCCCAATAGGGCTGGTCGGCGGCGTGCGGCACGACGACCTGCGGCACGCCGGCGCGGACGGCGGCTGCCGTGGTTCCCGCACCGCCGTGGTGGACGACGACCGAGCACCGGGGGAAGAGCACGTCGTGCGGGGCCGGCCCGATCCCGAGGACCCGGTCCGTCGTGTCGGCCGTCAGCCCAGCGAGGCCTTCGCTGACGACACCGCGCACGCCGAGGCCGTCGAGCACCGCGAGGACATCGCGCGTGACGCCCGCCGGGTCGGGAGTGGGCATCGAGCCGAAACCGACGAAGACAGGCGGGTCACCGGCGGCGAGGAACGCCTCGAGCTCCGGGTCGAGGCTCGCAACGGAGCCGGGGTCGTCGCGCACCCAGTAGCCGGTCTGCCGCAGCGCCGGTGGCCAGTCGGCCGCCGGCGGCACGACGCCCGGGCTCGCGGCCAGCAGGGTCGGAGTGCGCTCGGCGGCAGCCGTGTAGCGCCGGAACCGCTGTCGTGGCAGTCCTCTTCGTTCCCGAACGAGGTCTCCCGCCGGACGGAACAGGTCGAGTGCGACCCGCCCCGCGAGGCTGCTCCACGCGTGGTTCACCCACGAGGTGGCCCGCGGCCGGAGTGCCAGCGCCACCGAGTCACCGTGCGCGCTCGGCCACACCGGCGCGAAGACCGCGTAGAGGTGCGGTTTCGTGGGCCGTCCGCCGCGGTGGGCCGGGGCGAGCAGGGCGTCGACCAGGTCGAAGGTCAACGCCCCGGAGACGACCGCGTCGGCGCTCTCGACGAGCCGGCCGACATCATCAGCGAGGGCCTCGGCGGTGCCGGCCATGACCTCACGCATGAGCCGCGCCTCGCGCACCTGCGTCCGCGCCGAGCCACGGAGGGAGTCACGGCCCAGCCCCTCCCGCAGCGGGCCCTCGAGATCGAACGACAGCGGCTCGAAGTCGACGCCACTGCCCGCCACGACGTGCCCGAGGTCGGCCGGGGCGGCCAGCGACACGGCATACCCCATCCGGCGCAGCCGCTGCCCGAGCGCGACCAGCGGTTGCACGTCACCGCGGGATCCCATGCCCAGCAACAGGATCCGCACGTCAGTCCTCACCGAGCTGCGCGCGCACGCGCGGCACGACCTCCTCGGCGTAGAGGCGGATGCACTCCATGCGCTGGTCGTGCGGGAGGGTGCCGAAGGAGTACTTCAGCTGGAAGCGGGAGAGCCCGAGCACCTGCACGGTGTCGACGATCTTGGCAGCCACGGTGTCGGGCGAGCCGCAGTAGACCGCACCCCCGGGACCCAGCTGCTGGAGCGCCTGCTCCCTGCCCATGGGCGCCCAGCGTCGCTCGCGGCCGAGCTTGTTCATGTAGGGCAGGAAGTGCGGCATGAACTCCTCGCGCGCCTGCTCGTCGGTGGCCGCGACGTACCCGGGCGAGTGCACGCCGACCGGCAGCTCGGGCTTGCCCATCTCGGACAGGGCACGGCGGTAGAGGTCGGCGAGCGGGGCGAACTGGCGCGCCGACCCGCCGATGATGGCGATGATGACGGGGAAGCCGTAGTGCGCGGCTCGCACGACCGACTGTGGCGTGCCACCGACGCCGACCCACACGGGAAGGTGACCGGATTCCGTTGCGGGCATGATCTTCTCGACCTGGAGCGGCGGCCGGATCGAGCCCTCCCAGCGCACCGGCTCCTCGGCGACGACCGCCGCGAGCAGGTCGAGCTTCTCGTCGAAGAGCGTCTCGTAGTCACCGAGGTCGAGCCCGAAGAGCGGGAACGACTCGATGAACGAGCCTCGACCGACGGTGATCTCGGCGCGGCCGTTGCTGATCGCGTCGACGGTGGAGAAGCGCTGGAAGACGCGGACCGGGTCGTCGCTCGACAGCACCGTGACCGAGGTGCCGAGGCGGATGCGCTCCGTGCGACCGGCGAGACCGGCGAGCAGCACGTCGGGCGCGCTGACCGCGTAGTCGTCGCGGTGGTGCTCGCCGATGCCGAAGAAGTCGAGCCCGAGCCGGTCGGCGAGCTCGCCCTCGGCCAGGACCTCCCGGATGACCACGGCCGGGTGGAGCGGGGCGCCGTCGGGACCGTTGGCGATGTCGCCGAAGGTGTCGAGGCCGAGTTCGAGGCTCATGGCCCCATCGTAGGTAGGCCACCGACCGGCCACGTGCGGCCTGCGTCCGGGTCCCAGCGGCGGACGGACACGATCGCCCCGTCGAGCGCGCGCGCCCGGCCGAGCACCGCGAGCGCCTCGCCGACCTGGCGTGAGCCGAGACCTCGGGCGAGGGTGACGTGCGGCGTCCAACGGCCGGGGCGCACCTGGTCGGGGACGTCGGGCGCGGCGACCATCGCGGCTGCGACGGTCGCCTGGAGGCTGAGCAGCTCGGCGGAGGGGACCACGAGCCGGGCGAGCACGTAGCGGCGCGAGCCCATGACGACGAGCGCGCCGAGCCGCACCGGAACCGGCGGCGCCCCGTCGAGGGCCCGCGCGAGCCGCGCCTCGACGAAGTCCGGCACGGCGCCGGCGACCGACAGGGTCACGTGCGGGGCGTTCGTCGCGCCCTGGTGCTTGGCCTGGCTGGGCAGGCCGGCGTCGCCGAGGGCCCTCCACTCGCGCCTGACCTGCGCGTCGATGTCGGCGTCGAGGAGCCCCTCGACCGAGTGCAAGGGCATTCAGGCGACCGGCAGTGGCTCGGGAAGGCCGACCCCGGACCCGTCGAGGTCCAGACCGACGTGATCCGCGACGAAGGCGCGGATGGCCGACGTGTGCTCGTCCCAGCGACCGTCACCCACCGGCAGCACGAGCATCGGCAGGTCGAGGCCCTCCAGGATCTGCAGCTCCATCTCGCGACGACGACGCATGAACTCGACGTAGCCGTCGAATCCGCGGTAGCCGCAGCGCAGTCCGAGACCCTGGCTGGTGTGGTAGTCGATGACGCTCTCGAGCCACCCGGTCGGGCGCTCGGCGGCAGCGCGCTCGAGAGCTGGCCCGGGGTCGCCGGTGTCGAGGTAGACGAGGGCTGGGTGGTGGGCCCGGACCGCCTCGACCAGTCCCTCCACGTGACGGCGGAGGACATCGACGGGCCGGTCCGCCCGGGCGACGAGAGCGCAGCCGGGGTTCTGCAGCAGCACGCACTCCCACACCTGCACGGCGTGGGGTTCGGTCGCGCCGAACCGGCGCCAGCTGTCGGTGAGCACCCGCGTGTGCACCTCGACGGGGACGTCGCCGTCGTAGGCGTCACGGCGCCGCAGTCGTTCGACGAGGTCGGGCGGGAGCCCCGGGCGGGCCTGGTAGCGCACGAGCCACACGTCCCCGAAGGGCTCGGCGGCTCCGAGGAGCGCCCGCGACGTCGCAGGCGACTCGGACTGCCAGGCATGCAGGTCCGCCGCACTGAGGACGGCGACCTGCTCGAAGTCCACGGGGTGGTCGGTGCGACCCTCAGGCCAGTGCTCCACCTCGACCCGCTGCCCCGCGAGCCACGCAGCGATGCCGCGGGCGGTCGTGCTCTTGCCTGATCCGGGGAGCCCCTCGACCATGACGGTCCGGCTCACGTCACCTGCCCGTCCGACTGGAGGCCGACGGTTCACGCGGGTCGAGGCGCGTGAGAATGGTTGCGAGAGAAGCGCCTTCGTGTTCGCTCAGGCCGCCGAAGAAGTCCTCGGCGCCCGCGCGGCGAGCCGCGTCGACCTCGGCCAGCACGGACTCGCCCACCTCGGTGAGCGTCACCGTCATGGCGCGCCGGTCATCGGGGTCGGGCGAGCGCGTGACGAGGCCACGCGACTCCAGGCGGTCGATGACGTCGGTCGCCGAGCGGGGCGCGATGCGGAGGCGGTCGGCGATCACCCCGAGGCGGGTGGGGCCGTGGTGCCCGATGACCCGAAGGGCGCGGGCGTCGTGGGGCGAGAGGTCCGGACCCAGACCGGCCGCCCAGCGACGACGCAGGGCGCGGGCCGCACCCATGAGCAGCTCGTCGAGTGAGGGCTCGTCGGCGTCACGCATGCAGGCAGCATACGTCGTTCACATGTGGGTACGCCTCATAGTGAGGTAACCTCATCATGTCGCTTGGGGGAGCACACAAAGGGGACACCAGGGGTGGGGAGTACATGAGCGATTTCAGCAACCCGTTCGCCGGTGGGGGCGGTGGCGGCAAGGCCAAGAAGATCGATCCGCTGGACCGCGCCCAGCTCGCCGAGTCCCCCGTCTCGATGGGACGGGTCGCCCGCCTCTTCCGTCCGCACGCCCGCACCGTCGCGGTCGTCGTCGCCCTCATCGTCGCCACGTCGGTCATCTCGATGGGTCAGCCGTTCCTGCTGCGCGCCGTCATCGACGACGCACTCCCCCACCACGACGTCCGCCTCCTGCTCCTGGCCGTCGGCGGCATGCTCGCCGTCACCGTCGTGAGCCAGCTCCTCGGCGTGGTGCAGACGTGGCTGACGACCACCGTCGGGCAACGCGTCATGCACGGGCTGCGCACCGACGTCTTCCGCCACGTGCAGCGCCAGTCCGTCGCCTTCTTCACGCGCACCCGCAGCGGCGAGGTGCAGTCACGACTCACCCACGACATCGCCGGCATGCAGACGGTCATCACCTCCTCCGCCACCGGGGTCGCGAGCAACCTCACCACGGTGGTCGCCACGTCGATCGCCATGGTCGCCCTGAGCGCCCGGCTGTCGCTGCTCTCGCTGCTCGTCATCCCGCCGGCCGTCCTGATGACCCGCAAGGTGGCCCTCGTGCGCCGTGACATCACGGCGCAGCGCCAGCGCCGGCTCGCTGACCTGCACAGCCAGGTCGAGGAAGGCCTCACCGTCAGCGGTGCCACGCTCATCAAGACGCTCGGTGCGGCGACGGCCACGGCCGACCGCTTCGCCGAGACGTCCACCGACCTCATCGACCTCGAGCTGCGCTCCCAGCTCGCCGGCCGCTGGCGCATGGCGACGATGCAGATCATGTTCGCCGCGATCCCGGCCCTCATCTACCTCGCCGCCGGGCTGCCGGCGACGGCCGGCACGATGACCATCGGCACCCTGATCGCCTTCACGACCCTGCAGACGAGCATCTTCCGCCCCCTCATGGGACTGCTCGACACCGGCGCCCAGTGGGTCACCTCGATGGCCCTCTTCAGCCGGATCTTCGGCTACCTCGACCTGCCCGTCGAGGTGGCGCCGCCTGCCGACCCCGTGGTGGTGGAGCACGACCGGCTGCGCGGAGCGGTCCGCTTCGAGGGCGTCAGCTTCAGCCACGACCCGGCCGCGGCGGAGAAGGCGTATGCGGTGGACGACGTCACGCTCGACATCCCGGCGGGCACGACACTGGCGCTCGTCGGCGAGACCGGCTCCGGCAAGTCGAGCCTTGCCGGCCTGCTCGCCCGACTGCACGACCCGCAGGCGGGACGGGTCACCATCGACGGCATCGACCTGCGCGACCTCGACCCGGCCGACCTCGCGCGCATCGTCGGGGTCGTCTCGCAGGACGCCTACCTCGTGCACGCCTCGATCCGCACCAACCTCCTGCTCGCCGACCCGGGTGCCACCGACGACCAGCTGTGGGAGGCGCTTGCGACCGCCCAGGTCGCGCCGCTTGTCGCGAGCCTCCCTGAGGGCATCGACACCGTCGTCGGCGCGCGCGGCCACCGGTTCTCGGGTGGCGAGAAGCAGCGCCTCGCGATCGCCCGCACCCTGCTGCGCAACCCGCGCGTCCTGATCCTCGACGAGGCGACGAGCGCCCTCGACAACGAGACCGAGCGGGACCTGCAGTGCGCGATCGACCGGCTCATGGCGGGTCGCACCACCCTGACGATCGCGCACCGCCTCTCGACGATCCGCGACGCCGACCAGATCGCGGTGCTCGACCACGGCCGGGTCGTCGAGGCGGGCACCCACGACGAGCTGGTCGACCTCGACGGCCGCTACGCCAGGCTCCTCGAGGCCCGCGAGACGTCGGCGCCCCCCGTCATCGCCGCTTGAGGCACGGGTCCGACGAAGGACGGGAGGGCGGCATACCTCGGTCGCTTGCCGCGCCCCGGTCCCCGTGTGGCACGGTGGGGCCGTGGAAGCCGCAGACGTGCCCGTCGACCAGCCTGTCGACGCGCCTGTCGGACAGGAACCGGTGCTCCGCGAGCCGGCGCACCGTGTCTCGCGCCGAGCCGTCCTCATGTGGACCCTGCAGGCCGCCCTCGTGCTGGCCGGGCTGCTCGCCGGGCAGGTCGTGTGGTGGGTCGTCGACGACGCGCCGTCACGCACCCCGCACTGGGTCGTCGGCGCCGTGTGGCTCGTCGCCGGCGCGACCTATGCCGTCGCGATGCCCCAGTGGCGCTACCGCGTGCACCGCTGGGAGGCGACGCCGCGCGCGATCTACACCCAGAGCGGCTGGCTCTGGCAGGAACGTCGCATCGCTCCGCTCGGCCGGGTCCAGACGGTCGACCTCGAGCGCGGTCCCATCGCCCAGCTGCTCGGGCTCGCCTCGGTGACGATCACGACCGCCTCCGCGGCCGGTCCCGTCACCGTCCACGGCCTCGACCTGCCCGTCGCCCGCGAGCTCGTCGACGCCCTGACCGCGGCCGCGGTGACCGAGGCGGGCGACGCGACGTGACGGACGGGTGGCGACGGCTCGACGCACGCATGCTGCTCGTCCATCCGCTCGAGACGCTGATCCGTTTCCTGCCGGCGCTGCTCGCGGTCGTCATCTTCCGGGCCGGCTCCGACGACAACGACCGGTGGGAGCTGTATGCCGTCCCGCTCATCGTCGCCTTCGGCGTCCTGCGCTGGGTGACGACCCGCTACCGCATCGCCGACGGCCAGATCGAGCTGCGGCGCGGGCTCGTCACCAAGCAGACCACGACGGCACGGCTCGACAAGGTGCGCACCATCGACCTGACGGCCCGGGTCTACCACCGGGTCCTCGGGCTCGCCAAGGTCGAGATCTCGACCGCAGGCGGCCAGCACGACCGGCTCGTCCTCGACTCGCTGAGCGTCGGCGCCGGGCGACAGCTGCGCGCCGAGCTGCTCCACCGCGTCGACCCCGCCGTGACCGGACTGCCGGCGCCGACGGGCGCGCCCCTGGCCGTCGACGCGATGCCGGCCGACGTCCCGCCGCCGGCTGACGACGAGCTGCTCGTCCGGCTCGACCCGGCCTGGATCCGCTACGCGCCGCTGACGGTGACCGGACTCGCGAGCGCCGCCGCCATCGTCGGCTTCGCGTCGCAGGGCCTGTCGCGCTTCTCGCAGGAGCGGTCGGTCTTCCGCGACGGTGCGTCGCTGGCCGCGCGGCTGTCGTGGTGGGTCGACGTGCTGCTGCTGCTCGGCGTCGTCTCGCTCCTCGCGGTCGGGGCCTACGTCCTGACCTTCTGGGGCTTCCGCCTGACCCGCAACCGGCTCGGCACGCTCCACATCCGTCGCGGCCTGCTGACCAACCGCGAGACGAGCATCGACGCCGCACGCGTGCGCGGCATCCGACTCGACGAGCCGCTCGGCCTGCGTCTCGCCGGGGCACGCCGCCTCAAGGTCGTCACCTCGGGACTGCTGCGCGAGCAGGGCGGATCCGACTGGCTGTGCCCGCCGGCCCCTGCGGACGTGGTCACCCCGCTCGCCCTGCGCATCCGCCCCGACGAGCAGGCCGTGACAGGCCCGCTCACGCCGCACGGCCCGGCCGCACGGCGACGGCGGCTCACCCGAGCGCTCGTGCCGGCGCTGGTCGCGTCCGCCGCCCTCGTGGCCGCGCGCCTGCTGCTGGACTGGCACGGCTCGCTGCTCGTCCTCGTGCCACTGCTCCTCGTCGGTGCCGTGGCGCTCGGACGCGACCGTTACCGGGCCCTCGGTCACGCCGTGACGCCCGACCACCTCGTGTCGCGGCACGGTTCGCTCGACCGCCAGCGCGTCGTGCTCGACCGCGACGGCATCATCGGCTGGAGGGTCGAGCAGTCCTTCTTCCAGCGGCGCGTCGGCGTCGCGACGCTCGTCGCCACCACCGCGGCAGGTCAGCAGCACTACGACGTCGTCGACGTCCCCGTCGAGCAGGCGTATGCCGTCCTGGCCCAGGTCAGCCCCGACCTGCTCGCCGAGTTCGCCTGAGCAGCAGGCCAGCACCGGTCCTGAGATCCGGGCAGGCCGCACGGAACGGACGTGATCGTCGGTGACTTCCGATGACCGGATGCCTCGGGCTGCACGGCCCACGCACCTGGGCGTAGCGTTCCTTCGACATGGCAGATCTGGTTCTCCTGACGCTGCTGATCTGGCTGTCACGAGGAACGCCGGACGCAAAGGAGCTCCCGTGACCCCCTACATCGACCTGAGCCGACGCACCGATCTCCCGGCCGCGTCCGACGAGCGTGCCACCCTCAGCCAGCTCCTGAGCTACGTGCGCCTGACCGTCCACGCCAAGTGCGTCGGCCTGTCCCAGGCGGACGCCGTGCAGACCCCGCTCCCGAGCTCGCCGGCCATGAGCATCGCCGGCCTGGTGAGCCACCTGCGCTGGTCCGAGGCCTTCTGGATCGACGTGGTCTTCCTCGGCGGGCCCAACCAGTGGCCCGGGACGGACGACGACTCCGAGCTCCAGATGCGCCGCGGACTCGAGCGGCCGCTGGCCGAGCTTCTCGACGAGTACGCCACCCAGGCAGCCCACACCGACGAGGTCGTCGCTGCCCGCGACTGGGACGCCGAGTCAGTGGCCACGGACGACAGGACCGGCAGGCCGTTCGCGTTGCGGTACATCATCACGCACCTGGTCGAGGAGACTGCCAGGCACAACGGCCACCTCGACATCCTCCGCGAGCTCGCTGACGGCGTCACCGGCGACTGAACCCAAGGTGACCCGTCCTGCGGACCCGAGCACCAGCCGTTCTCCCGCCGACCCAGCGAGGGGCCGGCTTGCGGCCGGCCGCTGCCGCCCTGATCATCTGCAGATGAACGAGACGCCCGCCCCGGTGAGGCTCAGACGTGCCGTCCGGGCGGTCATCCTGGCCGATGACCATGTCCTGCTGTGCCGCTTCAGCTTCCCGCACCCGGCCGTGCCGACGGGCGCAACGGTGGTGTGGGCGGCCCCCGGCGGCGGCATCGAGCCCGGTGAGCTGCCGCTGGCGGCACTGCGCCGGGAGCTGCACGAGGAGACGGGGCTCGTCATCGACACCGACCCGCCTCACGTCTGGCACCAGGAGGTCGCTGCCCCCGGCCAGGCTGACGGCTACGACGGGCTGGTCAACGACTACTTCCTCGTCCGCACCACGCGGTTCGACCCCCGGGGTGCGTTCTCCGACGACGAGCTCGCGGGCGAGCACATCACCGGGATGCGGTGGTGGCGGCACGGAGACATCGCCGCGTACGACGGCACCGACCTGTTCTCACCCCGTGACGTCGCCACACCGCTGGCGCCGCTCATCGCCGGCCACCTCCCGGGCACGCCGGTGCTGCTCGGCCTGTGATCTCCCGGCACCGGTCATTGCAGGTCCGGCCAGGTCGGCTCAGCGTTGGTGGCACCGGCGTCCCGGACCCGCCGTGCACGGGTGCGACCTTCAGGCTGTCCCCTGGCTGAGCACGCAGAACTCGTTGCCCTCCGGGTCGGCCAGCACGACCCACGGCCGGTCGCCCTGGCCGATGTCCACACGACGCGCGCCGTGAGCGACGAGACGAGCCACCTCGGCGTCCTGGTCGTCGGGCCGGAAGTCGAGGTGCAGTCGGCTCTTGGACTTCTTGGCCTCGTCGAGCCGCACGAAGTCCAGCCCCGGCATGCGGTCTGGCTCCGGACGGATCTCGAACTCGTCCGGAGAGGAGTGGACGACGACCCAGCCCAGAGCGTCGGCCCACCACTGCCCCAAGGACATCGGGTCCGTCGAGTGGACAAGCACCTGTTCCCATTGCAGAGCCACCCGGCGAACCTAAACCCGCCAAGGACCGAGGGACAAGCAGTTTGCGCCGCCTGCCAGGTGCGGGGACGCGGCAGTGGCCGCGGCGGTCGAGCGCCGCGCCATCCGACCAGGCGGACGACGCGGCGCTCGACGTGACTGCGGAGCTGCGGGCTCGGTCAGAGACGCATCGACGCGCCGACCTTCTCGGTCTGCTCGTCCACGTGGCCGGCGAGGCCGTCGTCGGCCACGACGTCCTTGCTCTCGACCGGCTCGGCCACGGGGTCGGTCTGGACCATCTCGCCGACACCCTCACCGGGCGCGGTCTCCTGGACCGTGAGCGAGAAGTCGTCGCCGTGCTCGCTGACGCCTGCGACGACGGCGTGCTCGACGGCCGCGACGGCATACTGCCTGCGGACGATCTGCGGGTCGTGCGACAGGTCCTTCACGAGCGCGACGGCCAGGCCCACCATGATGACGAGGAAGGGCAGCGCAGCCACGATGGTGACGTTCTGCAGGCCCGACAAGGCGTCCTCACCCCCGATGAGCAGCATGATGGCCGCGACGGCGCCGGTGGCTGCGCCCCAGAAGATGACGGTCTTCTTCGACGGCTCCAGGGTGCCCTTCTCCGAGAGCGTGCCCATGACGATCGAGGCGGCGTCGGCGCCCGAGACGAAGAAGATCGCGACGAGCAGCATGACGACGACGGCGGTCACCGTCGGCCAGGGCAGGTTGCCGAGCATCGCGAAGAGCGAGCCCTCCGGCGACGACTGGCCGGCGATGTCCTGTCCGCCCTGCTGCTGCGAGATGCCGGCGCCACCGAAGATGGCGAACCAGATGAGCGAGACGACCGACGGCACGAGCAGCACACCGGAGACGAACTGTCGGATCGTGCGGCCGCGCGAGATGCGGGCGATGAACATCCCGACGAACGGGGTCCAGCTGACCCACCAGGCCCAGTAGAAGATCGTCCAGCCGGCGAGCCAGTCCTTCATGCCGTCGCCACCCGCGGCGTCGGTGCGGGCCGACATCATCGCGAGGTCCTTGAAGTAGGACCCGATCGTCGTCGGGACGAGGTTGAGGATGAAGACCGTCGGGCCCACGACGAAGACGAAGAAGGCCAGGGCGAGCGCGAGCACCATGTTGATGTTCGAGAGCCACTGGATGCCCTTCTCGATGCCGGAGACGGCCGAGAGGATGAAGCAGACGGTGAGCACGACGATGATGCCGATGAGCACGCCGTTGCCGACCTTGCCGATGCCGGCGACGATCTCGAGTCCGGAGCCGATCTGCAGCGCGCCGAGGCCGAGCGAGGTCGCGGAGCCGAAGAGCGTCGCGAAGATCGCGAAGATGTCGATCACGCGACCGGCCGGGCCGTTGGCGCGCTTCTCCCCGAAGAGCGGCGCGAAGGCCGAGCTGATGAGAAGCGAGCGGCCCTTGCGGAAGACGCCGTACGCGACGGCGAGGCCGACGACGGCGTAGATGGCCCACGGGTGCAGCGACCAGTGGAACATCGTCGTGGCCATCGCGGTCTGCACCGCCTCGGGGTTGCCCTTGGCGCCGGTGCCGGGCGGCGGGGTGACGAGGTGCGTGAGCGGCTCGGTGACGCCGTAGAACATCAGGCCGATGCCCATGCCGGCGGAGAACATCATCGCGACCCACGACGACGTTCGGAACTCGGGAGCCTCGCCGTCACCGCCGAGCGGGATGTTGCCGTACTTGCTCGCGGCCAGCCAGATGACGAAGACGACGAAGCCGGAGGCGACGAGCGAGAAGAGCCAGCCGGTGTTGTGGACGACGAAGTCGAGGCCGGCGGAGGCGCTCGTGCTGAGGCTCTCGGTGCTGAGCGCACCCCAGAGGACGAAGGCGATGGCGACACCGGCGGCGACGCCGAAGACGACCTTGTCGACCCGGGAGCGCGGAGCGTCCTCGTGGTTCACGGGTGGTGGTTCGAGCGCGGGGTGCAGCGCTTCGTCGGGACTCTTGGTCAGTTCACTCATACGTCATGGACGGCACCCGACGAAGGTGCCGTCTGTCTCCTCACAGTTACGTGTCACAGATGTCTCGTTGAGCGCTCCACTCTGTCGAGGTGGAGGGACGAGCGCAAAACGACAGGGGCGACGGGACGGCGCACACGGCATACGAGGTCGTGGATCTGTCTGTGCGCCAATGGTTCCCAGATCCAGGAACCAGTCATCGTGACATGGGACACGGCACGTCGAAGGGCCACGAACCGTTACGGTTCGTGGCCCTTCATGGGTGGGGTGGGTCAGCGTGGTGCGCCGACGAGCTCGGGCTCGCGGCCCGTGACGTCGCCGTCCTGGACCCCGTCGACCATGTCGGTGACGGCCTCGTCGTGGTCGAGCATGCTCGCCTCGTCGAAGCGGTCCTGGCCCGACAGGACGCGGGCGGCCTTGTCGCGGTCGATCTCGCCGACCCAGGTGCCGATGAGGACCGTCGCGATCGCGTTGCCTGCGAAGTTCGTCAGGGCACGGGCCTCGCTCATGAGGCGGTCGATGCCGACGATGAAGCCGACGCCCGGGACGAGGTCGGGGCGGTGCGACTGGAGGCCGCCGGCCAGCGTCGCCAGGCCGGCACCGCTGACGCCCGCGGCGCCCTTGCTCGCGATGATCATGAAGACGAGCAGGCCGATCTGCTGGCCGATGCTGAACGGCTTGTCCATGGCCTCGGCGATGAAGAGGCTCGCCATCGTCAGGTAGATGGCGGTGCCGTCGAGGTTGAACGAGTAGCCGGTCGGCACGGTGATGCCGACGACCGGGCGGGAGACGCCGAGGTGCTCCATCTTGGCGATGAGGCGCGGCAGGGCCGACTCGGACGACGAGGTCGAGAGGATGAGGAGGAACTCGCGGCCGAGGTAGCGGAAGAGGGAGAAGACGTTCATCCCCGTCACGACCTTGAGGATGCTGCCGAGGAAGGCGAAGACGAAGATCGCGCACGTCGCGTAGAAGGCCAGCATGAGCAGGCCGAGGCTCTTGAGCGAGCCGATGCCGGTCGCGCCGACGAGGGCGGCCATGGCGCCGAACGCGCCGACGGGGGCGACCCACATGACCATCGCCATGAGGCGGAAGACGAGGCGCTCGAGGTGCTTGACGCCGACGAGGATCGGCTCCCCCGCGCGACCCATGCTCTGCAGGGCGAAGCCGACGAGGAGGGCGATGAGCAGGGCCTGGAGCACCGAGCCCGACGTCAGCGACGAGACGAGCGTGTCGGGGATGAGGCCGAGGACGAAGTCGACCGCGCCCTCGGACTTCTCGGCGATCTGCGCCTGGCCGGACTTGGCCACGGCGTCGGTGAGGTCGAGGCCGGCACCGGGCTTGACGATGTTGCCGACGACGAGTCCGATGCCCAGGGCGACGGTCGACATGGTGACGAAGTAGGCCAGTGCGAGACCGCCGACCTTGCCGACCTGCGCGGCCTTCCGGACCGACCCGATGCCGAGGACGATGGTGCAGAAGATGATCGGCGTGATCATCATCTTGATGAGGTTGACGAAGCCGGTCCCGAGGGGCTTGAGGCTCTTGCCGACCTCGGGGAAGGCCCAGCCGACGAGGATGCCGGCCACCATCGCCACGATGACGGCGATGTAGAGGTAATGGGTGCGGTCGCGCTTCGGAGTCGTGCCCGGGTGGGCGTCGACGGCGCTGTCGGCGGTGGAACTCACGGTGACCTCCGTTGGCTGGGTCCGCGTGCTTGGGCACGGGACCGGTGAATGTGTCGAGGCTGCCGCGGCCAGTGACTAGGGTCACCCTTGTGTTCATTGAGTTCTCGCGGCCGGACGTATGCCGTTGAGCTCGCTGCCCACCACCGTGACCCGCGTGCTCGGCGCGCCGGGGCGGTGGAGCGTCGCCGCCCAGACCTTCGCGCTTCAGGTCCTCATCGCCGTCCTGGTGGTGGTCGCGGGACTGGCCGGCGCCTACGGGCAGGCTCAGCGCGCGGGCGACCAGGAGGCGATCGCCCGAGCCCTCGCGGTGGCCGAGACGATGGCGGCAACCCCCGCTGTGATCTCCGCGGTGCAGGGTCCGGACCCCTCCGCGGCCCTCCAGCCCTATGCCGAGCGCGTGCGCATGGAGACGCGCACCGACTTCGTCGTCGTCATGAGCCGCGACGCGATCCGCTACACCCACCCCGACCCGAGCCAGATCGGCAGGACGTTCATCGGCCACACCGAGGCGGCGCTCGCCGGAGGCGTCGTCGAGGAGGACTACACCGGCACGCTGGGCCCGTCCTCGCGCGTCGTCGTGCCGGTCGAGGACGCGGGGAAGGTCGTCGCGCTCGTCTCGGTCGGCATCCGCAAGGCGGCGGTCGGCGAGCGTGTGCGCACCCAGCTGCCCGGCCTGCTCCTCGCCGGTCTCGTGGCGGCCCTCCTGTCGGGTCTCGGGACGGCCCTCGTGTCGAGGCGCATCCGCCGGCAGACGCACGGGCTCGGCGAGCAGCAGCTGCGCGAGATGTACGAGTACTACGACGCCGTCCTGCACGCCGTCACCGAGGGCCTCATCATCACCGACCTCGACGGGCGGCTGCGGCTCGCCAACGACGAGGCGACGCGCCTGCTCGCGCTGCCGGCGGACGCCGTCGGCCGGCCCGTCGCCGAGCTGGGCCTCACCCCGGCCCTCACGGCTGCGCTCACCGACGACGACCCCCACGAGGACGAGCTGCACGTGACGTCCGCCCGGGTGCTCGTGCTCAACCGCGGGCCGGCCCGATGGCAGGGGCGCCTGCTCGGCCACGTCGCGACGCTGCGCGACCGCACCGACCTCGAGGCCCTGACCGGCGAGCTCGACTCGGCCCGCGGCCTCACCGAGGCGCTCCGCTCGCAGGCGCACGAGTCCGCGAACCGGCTGCACACGATCGTCAGCCTCATCGAGCTCGGGCACACCGACCGGGCGCTCGACTTCGCGACGGACGAGCTGCAGGTCTCGCAGCTGCTCACCGACCGGGTCGTCGGCTCGGTCGACGAGCCGGCCCTCACCGCAGTGCTCCTCGGCAAGGCCGCGGAGGCCCACGAACGCGGCATCGCCTTCGAGATCGAGCCGGGCTCGCACTGGCCCCGGGGTGTCGCGCCGACGCGTGACGTCGTGACGATCGTCGGCAACCTCATCGACAACGCCCTCGACGCCGTGACCGGCGATGCCGGAGTGCCCGGAACCGCCCGGCGGGAGCGGCAGGTGCGCTTCGCCTCCCGGGTCGAGGGTGCGTATGCCGTGCTCGAGGTCGCCGACGACGGGCCGGGCCTGCCACCGGGCGGGGTCGAGGACGCCTTCCGGCGCGGCTGGTCGACCAAGGACCAGGGCAGCGCCGGTCGGCGCGGCATCGGCCTCGCGCTCGTCGGGCAGACCGTCGACCGGCTCGGCGGCACGCTCGAGGTGTCGGGGCCGCCCGGGGCGACCTTCACCGTGAGCCTGCCCGTGGGAGGTGGCGATGACTGATGCGTCAGGGACCCGGGCGCTGCGCGTCCTCGTGGTCGAGGACGAGCCGATCGCGGCGGAGGCCCACACGGCATACGTCGGCCGTGTCGACGGCTTCGAGGTCGTCGCGACCGTCGGCACGTCGCAGGCAGCACTGAAGACGTTGCAGGACAAGGAGGTCGACGTCGTGCTGCTCGACATGAACCTGCCTGACCGGCACGGGCTCGACGTCGTCCGGGCCATGCGTGCGGCCGGGCACCGGGCCGACGTCATCGCCGTCACGTCGGCCCGCGACCTCGACGTCGTCCGTGCGGCCGTGTCGCTCGGCGTCGTGCAGTACCTGCTCAAGCCCTTCGTCTTCGCCACCCTGCGGGAGCGGTTGCTCGCCTACCGCGCCTACCGCGAGCAGGTGACGAGCGGGGCCGAGATCGGCACGCAGGCCGAGGTCGACGAGGTCTTCGCCGGCGCGCGCGTGGCTGGCGAGGCCCGGCTGCCCAAGGGCATGGGCGAGGAGCTGCTCGCCAAGGTCACCCGCCTGCTGCGCGAGTCCGACGCCGGTCGCTCGGCCAGCGAGCTCGGCGAGGCCCTCGGCGTCAGTCGCGTCACTGCCCGCCGCTACGCCGAGTACCTCTGCGAGACACGGGTGGCCGTGCGCCGGTCGAGGTATGCCGGCGCCGGACGTCCCGAGGTCGAGTACCTCTGGGCGCGGTGACCGCTCAGACCTCCGCCGGCGAGCGTCGCCCGAGGCGCGCGAGCACGCGCTCCTGACGGTCTGCGCCGTCGGGCACGGTCAGGGCGGGCTTGCAGACGCCGTCGTCGTAGAGGTGGTCCCCGAAGCCGTCCGCCGAGCGCTCGAGCATGGCGAGCTCGTCGTCGCCCAGACGCTCGTCGAGGCCGGCTGCGACGGCGATGTCCCACCGGTGGACGACGAGGTCGAAGCCGTGGAAAGCGACGAGGGACTGCCCCACGGTGGTGCGGCCGAAGACCCCGTCGTACTCCATCCCGGCGACGGCCGGGTCGGCGAGCAGCTCGCGCATCCGGTCGTCGTGGGCGTGCCAGCCGGTGCGGGGATCGGTCGCGCTGTCGGTCGGGCCGTCGACGTCGAGGGGGTGGGAGGTCGAGGCGTCGATGCCTCGCTGGGCGAGGAACCCGCGCTGGCTCGTGACGACGTGGGCCAGCACGTCGCGTGCGCTCCAGCCCTCGCACGGACTCGGGGCGTCCCAGGCCGAGGCGCGGACGTGGTCGACGACGGCGCCGAAGCGGTCGGCGAGGCGGGCGTAGGAGTCGAGGATGTCGGTGGTCGTTGAGGTCATGCGGCCACGGTAGGGACCCGGTCGTCGGCGGGTCTTGATACTTTCCGACACGTGACGACGTCTCCCGGGATCGGGCGCACGGCGGCCCGTGACGACATCGAGCGAGCCCACCTCGTCGACCCCACCGACCGCACGTGGTCGATCTCCCGTGCCTCGGTCTCCCCCGATCTCGCGGCACTCGCCCGCCGCTTCTGGATCCCGGTCTGGGACGTGCCCGAGGGACACGACTCGGTGCAGCGGGTGCTGCAGTACCCCGTCTGCCTCATCGTCGTCTCCGACACCTACACGCGCTTCTACGGCGTCGTCTCCGGCCTGTCGCACACGATGCTGACCGGTCGCGGCTGGGCCGTCGGGGTCATGCTGCAGCCCGCGACCGGGCACCTGCTGACGGGCGAACCGGTGCGGCTCATGACCGACCGCCACGTCGACCTCACGACGGTTGCCGCCATCGACGGCGCCGCCCTGACCCAGGGCGTCCGGTCCGCGATGCGTCCCGACCCGCACTCCCCCGACGCCCAGGCGCAGGCGCGCGAGGTCGTCGAGGAGGCGCTGCGACCGCTGCTGCCCGTCGACGACGAGGGCCTGCTGGTCAACGCGATCGTCGAGGACGTCGAGACCTCGCCCGAGCTGCTCCGCGTCGACGACCTCTGTGCCCGCTTCGACATCAGCGAGCGCACCCTGCAGCGCCTGCTGCACAAGCGGATCGGCCTCGGGCCCAAGTGGCTCATCCGTCGCCGGCGCCTCCAGGAGGCCGCCGACCGGCTGCGCGACGCCGACGCGGAGCTGGCCGGCATCGCCGTCGACCTCGGCTACGCCGACCAGGCCCACTTCACGCGCGACTTCCGCAAGGCGACGGGCCTGACGCCCGGCGAGTTCGCGTCCCGCTTCCGCTGACCGGGCCGTCCGACCGGCAACCGGGACCGGCCGCCGGGACCGGCCGCCGCCGGACGACCGTTGGTGGCGCGCAGGAGCGCCTCGACGCGGGGACGCGTCGGCGGTGACGGGCGTTTCGGGACCAATGGTCGTCCGTCGGCGCGGCGCCGGGGCGGACCTGGCTCGCGAGGACGTGGACCTCCCCGTGGGTCTGGCGGCGCGCCATCACTCCTGTGTCAGCCAGGTGCGGATGGCTGCGCCGTCCTCGTCGAGGGTGGGCGGCGCGTCGTGGTGGCGGCGGGTCACCTCGGTGCCGTCGCCGTCGAAGAAGCGCAGCGGCGGTCCGGGCAGCGTGATCGGGCCGAGCGTGGGGTGCTCGACCTCGACGATGAGGCCCTGGCTCGCGGTCTGGTCCCACGCATACACCTCGTCGAGGGTGCGCACCTTGCCCGCGGGCACGCCGACCTCGGCGAGACGCGCGAGCAGCGGCTCGGCGTCCCAGCCGGCGAAGGCTGTCTCGACGACCTCGATGACGCGGTCGCGCGCGGCGACACGCTCGGCGTTCGTCGCGAGACCCTCCGCCGCGGGGTCGAGACCGAAGCCGGCGCACAGCCGCTGCCACAGCCCCTCACTGCCCACGGCGATCTGCACCGACCCGTCGCGGCAGTGGAACAGGCCGTAGGGGCTGATCGACGGGTGGTGGTTGCCGGCGGAACGGCCGACCTCGCCGGCCACGGTCCAGCGCGTGCCCTGGAAGGCGTGCACGCCGACGACGGATGCCAGCAGCGAGGTGCGCACGACCGTGCCCTTCCCTGTGCGGTGGCGTTCGTTGAGGGCGGCGACCACTCCGTAGGCGCCGTACATCCCGGACAGCAGGTCGGCGATCGGGACGCCGACGCGCTGCGGGTCGTCCGGGCCGGAGCCGGTCAGCGACATGAGGCCGGCCTCGCCCTGGGCGATCTGGTCGTAGCCGGCGCGGCCGCCCTCCGGGCCGTCGTGCCCGAAGCCGGTGATCGACAGCACGACGAGGCGCGGGTTGCGCTCCATGAGCGACTCGATGCCGAGGCCCAGCCGCTCGAGGACGCCGGTCCGGAAGTTCTCGACGAGCACGTCGGCGCGGTCGACCAGGGCGAGCAGCACGTCCTTGTCGTCGGCGTCCTTGAGGTCGAGGGTGATCGACTCCTTGTTGCGGTTGGCCGACAGGAAGTACGTCGACTCGCGTCGCCCCTCCTCACCGACGAAGGGCGGCCCCCAGCCGCGGGTGTCGTCCCCTCGGCTGGGCGCCTCGACCTTGATGACGCGGGCGCCCTGGTCGGCCAGCATCATCGTCGCGTGCGGCCCGGCGAGGGCGCGGGAGAGGTCGACGACGAGGATGTCGGAGAGGGGTCCAGTCACGGTCATTCAGTCACCATCCGGGGAGGATCAGGGCGGCCCACGCGAGCAACGGGTCGGCGAGGACCACGATGACGCTATAGGTGAGGATCTGTTGGTAGTACACCGGCTCCCTGATCGTGTCGGGCCGGTTCGCCGGCATCAAGGGCACTGTCGGTCGAGAACGGCCACACAACCTGCTTGACGGCGTCCGCACGGCCAGCTCGTCTGTTCCACGCCGTCGTGACGAGGCTCAGGGCTGGCTCAGTGGACTAGCCAATAGATCACTGGTCCGACTGTCAATAGCATGTCCCCATGTCAGCATCGGGGCTGCCCCGCCTCACGAGGACCCGGCTCTACGAGCAGGTAGCCGAGCAGATCAGCACCTGGATCCGGTCCAACGGCCTGGCGCCCGGCGACCGGCTGCCGCCGGAGCGCGAGCTCGCGCAGCGCCTCGGGATCAGCCGCGCCACGCTCAGCCAGGCGCTCGTCGCGCTCGAGGTCATCGGCGTCGTCCACGTGCGGCACGGCGACGGCACCGTCCTCGCGGAGGCGCCCGGGCCGCGTCGCATCGTCGAGGCGATCCGCGCCCACGCCCACCGGCTCCCCGAGATCATCGACACCCGCGACGCCCTCGAGACGAAGATCGCCGCCCTCGCGGCCACCCACCGCACCCCCGAGGACCTCGCGCGCATCGACGAGGCCATCGACGAGATGGCCCGGGACGTCGAGGCGGGCGGCCGCGGCGTCGAGGGCGACGAGCGCTTCCACGCCGCGGTCACGGCGGCGGCCCACTCGCTCCTGCTCGCGCGGCTCATGGACGAGATCCGCGACCTGATCCGCGAGACGCGCATCGAGTCGCTCTCGCAGCCCGGCCGCCCTGCCGACTCGCTCGTCGGCCACCGCGCCATCGCCGACGCCGTCCGCGCCGGCGACCCCGGGGCGGCCTCTGCCGCGATGCACGCCCACGTCGTCATGGTCAGCGACGTGGCGGTGCTGCGAGACGGGACGTGACCTCCCTCGAGATGCTCGCTGTCCTCGGCACGGGTCTCGTAGCGGGCATCCTCACCTCGACGGTCGGAGTCGCCTCGCTCGTCAGCTTCCCGATCCTGCTCGCCGTCGGGCTGCCACCGGTCGTGGCCAACGCGTCCAACACGGTGGGCCTCGTGCCGGCCGGGGTGAGCGGGTCGATCGGCTACCGGGCCGAGCTGCGCGAGCACCCGCGCATCGCGTGGACCGTCGTCATCACGTGCGCGGTCGGCGCGGCGGGCGGCGCGGCTCTGCTGCTGGCGCTGCCGTCGAGCGTGTTCGAGGCCGTCGTGCCGTGGCTCATCCTCTTCACCTGCCTGCTCGTGGGCGTGCAGCCGTGGGTGGCCCGGTGGCTGCGGTCACGCGGCGGTGAGGACGTCGGCCCGCGCACGCGGATGGGGCCGGTGACGACCTTCTTCGCGCTGCTGACGGGCGTCTACGGCGGCTACTTCGGCGCCGGCTCGGGCGTCATGATGGTCGCCGTCCTCGGGCTGGGCCTCGACATCGACCTGCGGGTCGTCAACGCCCTCAAGACGCTCGCCATCTTCGCCGGCAACGTCGTCGCCGGGCTCATCTTCGTCGCCGTCGCCGACCTCGACTGGCGCGCGATCGCCCTGCTCGCGACCGGGTCGGTCGTCGGCGGCTACGTCGGGGCCCGGGTGGGGCGCCGCCTGCCCCCGACGCTCTTCCGGGTGCTCGTCGTCGTCGCCGGCGTCGTCGCTGCGGTCCTGCTCCTCCGCTGAGACGGGCCGGCGTATGCCGTGTGGCCGGGTCTCAGCGCGCCGTGGCCTCGCGGTGGCGCCGGGCGAGCTCGAGGTAGACCTCGGCGTTGGCGTGGATGCGAGCCAGGCCCGGGTCGTCGATCTCGCGCCGGACCGTGCCCGGCACGCCGGCGACGAGCGACCGGGGCGGGATGAGGGCTCCCTCGGGCACGACGGCCCCGGCGGCGATGAGGCTGCCGGCGCCGATGTGGGCACCGTTGAGGACGACCGAGCCCATCCCGATGAGGCAGTCGTCCTCGATCGTGCAGCCGTGGAGCACGGCGCGGTGGCCGACCGAGACGCCCGAGCCGATGGTCGTCGGGTGCCCGGCGTCGGTGTGCACCACGACACCGTCCTGGAGGTTGCTGCGCTCGCCGAGGACGATCGGGTCGAAGTCGGCGCGGAGCACCGCGGTGTACCAGACGCTGGATCCGGCCCTGAGGTCGACGGCGCCGACGAGGTCGGCGCTCGGCGCCACCCAGGCGGTCTCGTGGACCACCGGGGTGACGCCGGCGAGGGTGACGATCACGTCAGTGCACCGAGACCGTGGAGGGCGTGTCGGCGTGCGTGTCGGCGTGCGTGTGCAGCTCGGCGGTGGACATCTTGCGGCGGATCCACGGGACGAGCGCGAGGAGCACGCCGGCGACGACGAGCGTGATGACGCCGTTGACGAGGTAGTACGCCGCGTCGCTGAGGCCGCCCATCGCCTGGATGAGCTGCGCCGCGATCGCCTGCCCGGCCGCGCTGCCGAGGAACCACAGCGCCATGGCCTGGCTGGCGAAGGCGCGCGGCGCCAAACGGGTCGTGGCCGACAGCCCGACGGGTGAGAGGCACAGCTCGGCGACCGTCTGCATGACGAAGACGCCCCCGAGGATGTAGACCGGCGCCGTGTTGCCCTGGAACGTGGCGAAGGCCCACGACATGGCGAGCGCCGACAGGCCGATGATGGCGACACCGAGGACGAACTTCATCGGCGTCGACGGCGAGCGGCCCGCACGCTTGGTCCAGATCCAGCCGAAGACCGGGGCGAGCAGCACGATGGCGAGCGGGTTGATCGACTGGAACCACTCGGGGTTGACCGTGATGCCGGCGGTCTCCTTGACGGTGTTGTTCGCCGCGAAGAGGGCCATCTTGCCGGCGGCCTGCTCGAAGATCATCCAGAAGAGCATCGCGCCGATCCACAGCGGCAGGTAGGCGGCGAGGTGCGACTTCTCCTCGCGCTCGACCTTGGGGCTGCGGAACATCATCGTGAAGTAGGCGATCGGCGTCAGCACGGCGACGATCGAGATGGCGTCGATGACCTGGTCGAGCACGGTATCGCGCCACAGGCCGGCGAGCACGACGACGAGGGCGAAGGCGACGACGGCGCCCACGGCGAGGGCCGTGACCCGACCGCGCTCCTCGGGCGAGAGCGGGTTGGGCACGTCGTCGACGGCGCGACCGAGCGCCTTGCGGCCGACGACGAACCACACGATCGCGATGGCCATGCCGACCGCCGCGGCGGAGAACCCGGCGTGGTAGCCGTAGTGCTCTCGCAGCCAGCCGACGACCAGCGGCGAGAAGAACGAGCCGATGTTGATCGACATGTAGAAGATCGAGAAGCCGCCGTCCCGGCGCGCGTCCTCGGGCTTGTAGAGCGTGCCGACCATGGCGGACACGTTGGGCTTGAGCAGTCCCGTGCCGAGGGCGACGAGGGCGATGCCCAGCCAGGCGGTCGCGGTGGTCGGCAGGGCGAGGCAGACGTGGCCGGCCATGATGACGACGGCGCCGTAGAGCGTGGATCGCCGGGCCCCGAAGAGGCGGTCCGCGGTGAAGCCGCCGATGATCGAGAGCAGGTAGACGGACGCGCCGTAGATCGCGACGACGGCGGTGCCGGTCGTCTCGTCGATGCCGAGGCCGCCGTTGCCCGCGGTGTCGATGAGGAAGTAGAGCAGGATGGCGCGCATCCCGTAGTAGGAGAAGCGCTCCCACAGCTCGACGAAGAAGAGGGTCGACAGTCCCTTGGGGTGTCCGAGGAAGGCCCGGTCGTCGGCGCTGGCGCCCGACTCGGGGGTCGGTGGTCGGTCCTGGGTCCGTGTGGTCATGCGGGTCTCCCAGCCCCTCGTGGGGGCAGTTCGATGGTTGGACAACCACCCCAAACTAGGTGCGACGCCCCGCCGGGCTCAAACCGAGGACGTCCGTGCGACGCCTCTGCGCAGCTCGAGGGCGTCCTTGAGCAGGCCGGTCGCGAGGGCCGCACCGACGCCCTCACCCGCACGGATCCGCAGGTCCAGGAGTGGCTCGAGGCCGAGCTCGCGCAGCACGAGGACGTGGGCCTTCTCACGTGACCGCTGGCCTGCGACGAGGTGCGCCGCGACGGCCGGCTCGAGGCGCACGGCCGCGAGCGCACACACCGACGTGGCGAGCCCGTCGAGCACGATGACACCGCCCTCCTCGGCCACACCGAGCACGATGCCGGTGAGGACGGCGAGCTCCCCGCCGCCCAGGCGCCTGACGGCGTCCGCGGCCGGCACCCGCCCGACCCGGGCGAGCGCCCGCGTCACGACGTCGCGCTTGCGGTCGAGCATCGCGGCATCGGCGGATGAGCCTCGACCGACGACCTCGTCGGCCGGCACGTCGAGCAGGGCCGCGGCGAGAGCGGCTGCCACGGTCGTGTTGCCGACGCCGACCTCGCCGAGCGCCACCGGCCCGACGCCGACCAGCGCGCGACCGCGCTCGCGTCCGAGAGCCAGCAGGCCGGCATACGCCAGCTCATCGAGCGCATCACTGGTGACGAGATCGCCTCTGCTGCAAGCGATCCCGGCATCGATGAGCTCAACGTCGAGGCCGGCGGCACGAGCCGCGACTGCGCCCATCGAGGTGCCCTCGCGTGTCGCCCGCGCGACGTCTGCGGTGACGGACGGGTCGAAGGCCGAGATGTCGTATGCCGTCACGGCATGGTCCGCAGCCGCGACGACGAGGGTGCCCCGACCGTCCACGGCGTGCAGCGCGGTGATGCGGTCGAGGACGGCATCGAGCACCCCCAGGGAGCCGGGCACGGTGAGCAGGTCGTCGGAGCGGTCGCGGGCGGCGACGACGTCGGCCGGCTCGGGTGCGCGCAGGTGCGAGGTGGGGGCGTCTCGCTCGGTCCAGCGCTCCCGCATGACGACCTGCTCGAGGGGCAGCCGCTTCGACCAGCCGGCGCGTTCGAGGCCGGGCTCGGGCGGCCGCTCGTCGGGCCAGCCGAGGCAGAGCCAGCCCAAGGTCTCGACGCCGTCGGGCAGTCCGAGGAGGTCGGCCAGCTCGGCGGGCTCGAACAGGGTGACCCAGCCGAGCCCGAGACCGTGCGCCCGCGCCGTCAGCCAGATGTTCTCTATGGCGGCGGCGCACGACCACAGGTCGGCGTCGGGGAAGGTCGCACGGCCGAGCACGCCGGCCGCGGGGGTGCGGCGGTCGCAGGCCACGACGACGCCGACGGGCGCCTCGCGGATGCCCTCGAGGCGCAGGTCGAGCAGGCCGCGGGCGGACTCCTCGGCCATCCCGGCCGCCTGGCGCAGCCGGCAGCGGTCGGCCATCAGGGCTGCCGCGTCACGCGTCGCGGCCTCGGTGACGACGACGAAGCGCCACGGCTGGCTGTGCCCGACCGACGGCCCGCGGTGGCCCGCCGTGAGCACCGCCGTGAGCACGTCGTCGGGCACCGGGTCGGGTCGGAACCGGCGGATGTCGCGGCGCGCGCCGACGACCCGCTCGAGCGAGGCGAGGTCGTCGCGCAGGGCCCAGGCGTCGGGCGCCGCGGCGCGCTCGGCGGCCGACGACGCGTCGCCGATCATCGGGACGGGCCTGCGGTAGCTCACGCGCCAGACTCTAGTTCGGGGCCGTGTCGATCCACCCACGGGTCACGCCCAGCACCCGGCTCCCGTCGGTGTCGGCGAGCGACATCCCGACGAAGGCGGTGGCGCCCTCTGAGGTCTGCCAGCGGAACCGGTAGTCGGTCGAGGTCGCCGCGTCGGCGATGGCCACCGCAGCGTCCCTGGAGGTCTGGGCGTTGGCGAAAGCACCTGCGGACCGCGCGAGATACGCGTCGAGCTGGGCGGCATACGGGTCGGAGCCGTCGGTCGTCGCCGGCGACTCGGGGCGCGCCACGTTGCCGACGAAGTCGCTCGCGACGGCGGCCGGCTCGATGACCGACACGTGCACCCCGTGGGCCAGCATGACGACGGCGAGCGACTGCATGAAGCCCTCGACGGCGAACTTCGCGCCGCAGTAGGCGTCGGCGAAGGGCTGGCCGACGGCGCCACCGACGCTCGTCACGGTGAGCACCGTGCCCGACCCGGCCGCGCGCATCTGCGGCAGGACGAGCTTGGTCAGCGCGACGGGGCCGAGGTAGTTGACCTCGAGCTGGTCGCGGATCTCGTCGAGGCTCAGCTGCTCCGCGGTCGCGACGGCGCCCCGGCCGGCGTTGTTGACGAGCACGTCGAGGCGGCCGTGGTCGGCGAGCACGCCGTCCACGCAGGCGCGGGCGGCCTCGTGGTCGGTGACGTCGAGGGCACGCACGTCGACCTCGACGCCGGCCTCGGCTGCTGCGTCGGTCAGCGCGGTCGCCCGGCTGGTGTCGCGCATCGTCGCGATGACGGTGAGCCCGCGGCGGGCGAGCTCGACGGCGGTGTGCAGGCCCATGCCCGAGGAGGTGCCGGTGACGAGGGCGACCGGCTGCCCGTTGGAAGTCATGCGGGCGACGCTACGCCGGTGGCGGCTGGGCGGGTCCGGCGTCGATGTCGTCGAGTCCGGCGATGACGATCTCGAGGAGGCGGGCCAGCTCGTGCCGCTCGGCGTCGGAGAGGCCGCGCAGGGTGTCGCTCTCGACGACGTTGGACTCGCGGACCGCGGCACTGAAGAGGGCCCAGCCGTCCTTGGTCAGCGACACGAGGGTGCGGGTGCGGTTGGACTCGTCGGGGCGGCGCTGGACCAGCCCGCGCCCGGCCATCTTGTCGAGGCGGTGGGTCATCGACGACGGCGCGACGTTCGAGAGGTCGGCGAGCTGGCTCGGGGTGAGGCACGTGTCCCCGGCCCGGGCCAGGGCCGCGAGCACGGCCCACTCGCCCTGGGTGAGGTCGAGGTCGGCGAACTGGCGGACGTACCACTGGTCGAGCTTCTTCGTCACGGAGAACACGGCGGTGATGACGCGCTGCACGGACTCCTCGCCACCGGCCGCGACGTAGGTGGCGACGTCGGCGGCGTGCTCCTGCTGGGCGGTCTGTCCTCGCTTGGCGGCCATGGAAACGCATTG
Organism: Terrabacter ginsenosidimutans; assembly: GCF_039539425.1. NCBI lineage: Bacteria > Bacillati > Actinomycetota > Actinomycetes > Micrococcales > Intrasporangiaceae > Terrabacter > Terrabacter ginsenosidimutans. The sequence goes on from NZ_BAABDC010000001.1 coordinate 679,430, forward strand.
TCGCACCGACCTGGGGTGGTGCTACTCTTTCGACGTCGAACTTCGATGCCGAAATATTCGATGCCGAAGCTGCGTTGACCCCCCGGTCCGCCTCCCCGTTCCCGAAAGGGTGTGAAACCCATGCGCACCAAGCTGCTCATCCTCGCGTCGTCCATCGGCATGCTCGGATGGGGCACCGTGCTGCCGTACCAGTACGCGTATGCGGCCAACACCCGCGGCTGGGGCCCCCTCGCGGCCGCTCTGGCCAGCACCCTCTTCTCCGTCGGTGCGCTCGTCGCCGCCCCCTTCGCGGGTCGGCTCAGCGACCGCTTCAACCCCGTCGCCGTCGCCGTGACCGCCAAGCTGCTCGCGGCCGCCGGCGTCGGAGGCCTCGTCTGGGCCCAGTCGGCCCCGGCGTTCCTCGTCGGCATGTTCGTCTTCGGCTTCGGCCTGACCGCGGCCGGTCCCGCCGCCTCCGTGCTCGTGCTGCGCTGGGCCGGGAGCGACGACCGGCGCAAGGTCTTCGCCTACAAGTTCACGGGCGAGGCCATCGGCATGGCGGTCGGTGCGTTCGTCGCCGGTCAGTTCGTCGACCTCTCCCGGGCCGACGGCATGACCTTCGCGTTCATCGCGGCCGGAGCCGGTTTCGCGATCTCGGCCGTCCTCATCCACGTCGCCGGCATCGGCGCCCCGAGCGAGGTCGCCCCCGACCTCGCGGCCGGAGGGGCGGAGGCCCGGCTCGGCACGATGGAGGCCCTGCGCCGCATCTTCGCCGTGCCCGCCCTGCGCTGGACGGCGGTCGTCGCGGTGGCGCTGGCCCTCGGCTTCTACGCGCAGTTCGAGTCGGGCCTGCCGGCCTACGCCCTCACCGTCCTCGACGTCGACGAGTCGGCCATCGGCCTCGCCGCTGCCGTCAACTGCGTCGTCATCGTGGTCCTGCAGGTCGTCGTCGTCCGGGTCACGGCCCGTCGCAACGCCGCCAGCCTCCTCATGGTCGTCGGCGCGGTCTGGACCCTGTCGTGGGTCGTCCTCTCCGTCGCCCAGCTGACGCCCGAGGTCGCCTCGGCCCTCTTCGTCACGACGTTCGGCATCTTCGCCGTCGGCGAGACGATGTATGCCCCGGTCCTCAACCCGCTGACCGCGAGCCTCGCGCCGCGTGGCCTCGTCGGCACGACGCTCGGTACGTTCACCGCGATCCAGACGACCTTCTCGGCCGTCGGCCCGCTCGTCGCCGGCGCCCTGCTCGGCATGGGTCTCGCGAACGGGTTCCTCGCCCTGCACGTCGTCATCAGCCTCGTCGCCGTCTACGGCGCCTGGCGCCTGCGGGCGGCGCTGCGTGCCCGCCGGGTCGAGGAGCGCCGCGAGGCCGCGGACGCCGCGGACGCCCGGCGTGCGCTGGAGCCGACCCCCGTGGTCGTCGCCGCCTGACGTGTGGCCGACCTCGCGCCCTCAGGGCGCGAGGTCGGCCACCGGCGTCAGCAGGTAGCGCCCCGCCATCCCGACGGTGCGTGAGAGCGTGGCGAGGAAGTCGGTGCGCAACGGCTCGGCGCCGTCAAGCGACCACAGCACTCTTGCGTTGGTCCACGCGGCGTCACGGGCCCTCGTGATGCTCCAGCCACTGACGAGGTTGGCCACCGGGCCGGCGTACTGCTCGTCGACGGCGAGTGCGACGCCGTCGAGGAAGGAGCGCCGCACCTCCTCCTGGACGGCGGCGAGCAGCTCGTTGACCCGCTGGTAGTCGGCCTCGACACCGGGGCTGTCAGGCGTCAGCCCGAGCTGGCGGCAGGTCGTGACGACGGCGACCGGCAGGTCGTGGTTGATGTGGGCGTTCATCCCGGCCAGGGCGAACTGGATCGGCACCCGTCCGGGCTCGCGCCTCGACGTGAAGAGCGGTGCCCACGACGGGTCGGGCACGGCTGCATCGACCGCGTCGAGGTAGAGGCCGGCGAAGACGAGGTCGAGGCGCGTCACGAAGGCGGGGTTGGCGAACCAGCCGGCCACCAGTCGGTCACGCACGAGCTCGGTGACCCGTAGGTACATCCGGTTGAAGTCGCCGACGCCGTCATCGGCGGGCAGCGCGCGGTCGATCTCCTGCATGCGCGCGACGAGTGCGTCGACCGAGACCGGCTGGCCCGGTGGCACGGACGGGGGCGTGCCCGGCGCCGGCGCAGCCGGGGTGGGCGACCCACCGAACCGCGAACGGACCCAGGCGACGGCGTCGGAGAACCACCCCATGCACCGACGCTAGTGGTTCACGGTGGGTGAAACACCGTGATCGGTCGATCACGGCGCAAGTCAGGACCAAAGCCTCTGGTGCCCCGCCCGGTGGCGAGAAACGCTGAAGGTAGATGAGGAAAGGAGGTGAGGACAATGTCACAGCTCCTTGAGAAAGATCGTGTCGGGACTGAGCGCCTTCCGAGGTTGTTCCGCAACCGCACGGTCGAGTACACGCTCCTGATCCTCGGTGCCCTGGTCGCAGGGTTCGGTGCCTACACGTACTTCGTGCCGGCAGGCTGGATCCTGGCGGACCTGAGTGAGGCCTGGTACCTCGGCAGCTGGATCGCTGGCGGAGTCCTGCTCACCGCAGGCTTCGGCATGCTCGGCGCCAGTGTTCGTGATCGTGAAGGTCACTGGACCTACGACTCCGTCATGAGCTTCGTGCTCGGCGCTCTGGCTCTGGCCGGGGCGGTCGCCGCTGCAGTGGTGCTCATCATCTGACCACCTGGGCTGACCATCTGGTCTGACCACCTGAGAAGGGGTGATGCAGGGTCGAAGCCCCCACAGACGTGGGGGCTTCGGTGCTGGTCCGGCGAGTCAGCCCAGTGGGCCCGCAGCTCAGCGTGCGTTGAACGCCTCGATCCGCTCGATCGCCTCGCCGACCGCCGTGGTGCCGGCAGCGAAGCTGAGCCGCACCGAGTGCGCGCCCGCGCGGTCGTCGAAGTCGCCTCCCGGGGTGATCGCGACGCCGACGTCCTCGAGCAGGGCCTTGGCGTATGCCGCGGAGCCGCCCCAGCGGGCCAGCTGCGGACCGAGGTCGGCCCAGTAGTAGAACGCACCGTCCGGTGGGGCTGACTCTCCCCAGCCGAGTCGGGTTGCGTTGTCCAGCAGCAGCTTCCGGGTCCGCGCGAACTCGGCGACGGCCTCGTCGCACTCGAGGTAGGACTCCTCCGCGAAGGCCGACACGGCGGCATACTGCGCCGGTGCGGGCGGGCACAGCGCGACGTTGCCCGCGAGCGCGTCGACCGGTCGCGCGAGGTCCTCAGGCAGCAGCATCCAGCCCAGCCGCCAGCCCGTCATGCCCCAGTACTTGCTGAACGAGGAGATGACGAGCGACGTGTCGTCGCTCTCCCACGCGCACACGCCTCTGGGGTCCGCGGCGCCCGGCTCGGGATAGGTGACGCCGTGGTAGATCTCGTCGCTGACGAGGCGCACCCCGTGGGCGCCGCACCAGTCGGTGATCGCGGCGAGCTCGGCGCGGTCGACCATGGTGCCGGTCGGGTTGGCGGGCGAGGCGACGATGAGCCCGGCGAGCGGACCGTCGGCCTGGGCCGCCTCGAGCAGGGCTGGGGTCGGTTGGTAGCGCGTCTCGGGGCCGCAGTCGACCTCGACGACCTCGCAGCCGAGCGAGGTGAGGATGTTGCGGTAGGCCGGATAGCCCGGTCGCGCGAGGGCCACCCGGTCCCCCGCCTCGAACGCGGCGAGGAAGGCGAGCACGAAAGCGCCCGAGGAGCCCGTGGTCACCGCTACCCGGGCAGGGTCGACGTCGATGCCGTACCAGCGGCCGTAGTGGGCGGCGATCTCGGAGCGCAGCTCGCGGATGCCCAGGGCCGAGGTGTAGGTCAGGGCGCGGCCGGACCCGTGGATCCTCGCCGCGGCCTCCGAGACGAGGCTCGGCGCACCGCCCGACGGCTCGCCGGCGCAGAGCGACACGACGTCGCGCCCCTCGGCACGCAGCACGGCCACCCGGTCGAGCACGTCCATGACCTCGAACGGCGCCACCTGCGAGCGCCGCGAGGGCTGGAGCGGTCGGGTCGGGCGGGAGGGCTCACGGGTCACCGCTTCAGTCTGCCCGAAGCCTCGTCACCCGAAACACGCCGTTCACCCGACGTGGATAGCCTCGTGCGCATGACGATCGCCCACCACGCAGACGCCTCGACCCTCGCCGACAAGGAGGTGCTGACGTGGGAGGGGTTCGGCACCGCGGTGCGTGAGCTGGCCCAGCTCGTGGCCGACTCGAGCTTCCGACCGGAGATCCTCGTGGCCGTGGCGCGCGGCGGCCTCATCCCCGGCGGCGGCCTGTCCTACGCCCTGGGCGTCAAGCTCACCGATGCCATCAACGTCGAGTTCTACACCGACGTCGAGGAGACCCTGCCCGACCCCGTCCTGCTCGCGCCGCACCTCGACACCGACAGCATCAGGGGCCGCCGGATCCTCGTCGTCGACGACGTCGCCGACTCCGGCCGCACCCTCGCTCTCGTTCTCGACCTGCTCCAGCAGCACGGCGCCGAGGCGCGCAGCGCAGTGATCTACGGCAAGCCGCGCTCCATCGTGGCTCCGGACTACGTGTGGCGGCAGACGGAGCGCTGGATCGTCTTCCCATGGTCGGCGCAGCCGCCGGTGTCCGGCTCGCAGGTGACCGGGGACAGCGACATCGACCGACAGCCCTGACGGTCCGACGGTCGGTCCCGACGACGGGACCTACGACGGGACCGACGACGGGACCGACGAAACGTGGTGCGCCGACACACTGACCGAGCGCGGAGCCGGTGCTAGACAGGGCAGGTCGACTCCGAGAGGACCCGCCATGACAGCGCCGTCGTTCACCTGCACCCTCGTCGAGACCTCGCGCCTCACCACCAACGTGTGGTCGAGCGGACCGGAGGACGGCGTGCCGATCCTGCTCGTGCACGGCAACCTGTCGACGGGCGGCTACTGGCGCTACGTGGCTGAAGCCCTCGGCGAGCTCGCCGACGACGTCCGGGTTATCGCCCCGGACCTGCGCGGCTTCGGTCGCACGGAGGCGCTCCCGATCGACGCGACCCGAGGTCTCGGCGACATGGTCGAGGACGTCCACGCGCTCCTCGACGCGCTGGGACTGGCGGACGAGTGCCGGGTCATCGCGGCGGGCTGGTCGATGGGCGCGGGCGTCCTCGAGCAGCTCATGGTCGAGCACCCGGACGACCTCGCCGGCGTCGTCCTCGTGGCGCCCCTGTCACCGCACGGCTTCGGCGGAACCGTCGACGCCGCGGGCACGCCCGCCTTCGACGACGGGGCGAGCACCGGCGGTGGCGCCGCCAACGCGGACTTCGTGCGGCGCCTCGCCGCGAAGGACGCCGGTGACGAGGACCCGCAGAGCAGCCCTCGCGTCGTCATGCGCACCTTCTACGGCCCGGGCGCGAACGCTGGCGACGTCGACGAGGACTTCCTCGTCGACGAGCTGCTCCTGACCCGGACGGGCGACGACTTCTATCCCGGCGACTCGACTCCGTCGGAGAACTGGCCCGGCGTCGCCCCCGGCACCCGGGGCGTGCTCAACACGATGACGCCCACCCACTTCGACGCGACCGCGATCGTGGACCTGGAGCGCAAGCCGCCGGTCACCTGGGTGCACGGCACCGCCGACCAGGTCGTCAGCGACACCTCGCTCTTCGACCTCGCGACCCTGGGCTCACTGGGTGCGGTCCCCGGCTGGCCGGGGAGCGACGTGCTCCCCTCCCAGCCGATGGTGGCCCAGGTGCGGGCCGTCCTCAAGCGCTACGCCGCTGCCGGTGGCGCCATCAAGGAGGTGGCCCTCGAAGGGATCGGACACGGCATACCCCTGGAGGTGCCGGCCGTCCTCGCCCGGGAGATCGAGGCGCTCATCACCGACTGAACCCAGCCGACGGTCGTAGTGTGCGAAGCATGGATCTCGGACTGCACATCGCCAACTTCACCTGGAGTGGCGGCTCCTCCACCTTCGTCGACGACTTCCGGCGCACCGCGAAGACCGCGGAGGACGTCGGCTTCACCAGGCTCTCCGTCATGGACCACGTCTGGCAGATCGGAATGATCGGGCCGCCCGAGCACGAGATGCTCGAGGCCTACACGGCACTCGGCTACCTCGCCGCGGTCACCGAGCGCGTCCAGCTGCTCGCGTGGGTCACGGCCGCCGTCTACCGGGAGCCCGGGCTGCTCGCCAAGGAGGTCACCACCCTCGACGTGCTCTCGAAGGGCCGCGCCATGCTCGGGATCGGCGCCGCCTGGAACGAGGAGGAGTCCGTCGGGCTGGGACTGCCCTTCCCGGGGACCGCCGAGCGCTTCGAGCGGCTCGAGGAGACCCTGCAGATCTGCCTGCAGATGTGGAGCGACAGCGACGAGCCGTATGCCGGCAAGCACTACCAGCTCGCGCGCACCCTCAACTCGCCGCAGTCGGTCCAGCGCCCCCACCCGCCGATCCTCATCGGTGGCGGCGGCGAGAAGAAGACGCTGCGCCTCGTCGCGCAGTACGCCCAGGCCTGCAACCTCTTCGACAGCCCCGACCTCGCCCGCAAGCTCGAGGTGCTGCGCGGCCACTGCGAGACCCTCGGCCGTGACTACGACGAGATCGAGAAGACCGTCATGGGTCCCATCGACCCCGGCCCGAACGGTGAGAACGTCGACGCCACCCTCGAGCACCTGCGCGACCTCGCCGGTCTCGGCGTGACGCACGTGCAGATGGGCGTGGGCGACGGCTCGAAGACCGACGTGCTCGAGCTCATCGGCGAGCGGATCATCCCCGAGGCCGCCAAGCTCTGAGCCACCCGCTGTCATCCCCGACCGACGACCGTCGGTCGACGCCAGCCGCCGTTGCCGCGTGTCGTCGCGGCGTGTCGCGGTTCCGCGTCGACCAACGGTCGTTCGTCGGCCGACGAGGGGGTATGCCGGGTGGCTAGCTGAGGATGTCGCTGCGGCGGAACCGGCGGTAGGCGAGCATCGTGAAGGCCACCGCCCAGACGAGGGCCCACAGCGCGCCGTGCACCATGTCGGTCCAGTCCGGTGACACGGAGAGGGCGTCCTGCCAGGCCCGGGAGTAGTGGCCGGGGAAGGCGTTGCGGTAGGGGTCGAGCGCGTCGAGCTGGTCGAGGATGTTGAGCAGGATGCTGAAGAGCACGGCCCCGCCGACCGCGGCGAGCGGGGCGTCGGAGCGCGTGCCGATCCAGAAGGCGATGGCCGCGATGGGCAGCAGGGTCACGAAGATGTAGGCCATCGCGAGCGCGAGCCGCGGGAGGAACTGGCCCCACGAGAGGTTCTCCCCCAGCGGGTTGGTCAGCGGGTCCCAGCCGTAGGCGATGCCCCCGACGAGCAGGCCCCAGGCCGGCAGCAGGATCGTGGCGAGGAGCGTCGAGGCGATGCCGATGGCGAGCTTGCTCGTGAGCAGCCGCGCGCGCTGCACCGGAGCGATGAGCAGGTAGCGCAGCGACGACCACGAGGCCTCGGACGGCACCGCGTCGCCGCAGAAGAGCGCGGCGAGCAACACGAGGAGCAGCTCGGAGGCGAGGAAGACGAGCACGAGGCTGAAGTTGGCCGCCCCGCTCTGGGCGAGGTCGAAGATCCGGGTCGACGCCCCGCCGCGGCTGTTGCTCGAGCGCTCACCGAAGGCGAACGACGCGACGAGGACGAGCGGCAGTGCGAGGAGCAGGCCGAAGGCCCAGAGGGTCCGCCGCCGTCCCCACTGCCGGCGCAGCTCGGACCGCCACGAGAGCGGGTCGCGCACCTGGCGGATCTCGCTGCTCGCAGATGCCGACGCCGGCTCGATGGCGTCGAGCAGCGCCTCGCCCGGCACGTGCTCCGGCCTGTTGTCAGGCCTGCGTTCAGGCCTGTTGTCAGGGGTCACGCTCATCGGGCCCTCACCTGCCTCAGTCGCTCGACGAGGGACGCGCCCTCGTCCCCGGGCTCGCCTGCCGCGCCGGGCGCGGACGCGGACGAGATGACTCCGAGGAAGACCTCCTCGAGGTGGCGGCGGCTGCTGACGCCGACGACGGGCAGGCCTGCCGTGACGGCGGCCGCGACGACCTCGGCCCGACCGCGGTCGGCCACGACGACGATGCGGGTCGGGGTGTCGACCCGCACCTCGGTGACGCCGCCGGCGGCCTCGAGCGCGTGGACGCCGGCACTGACGACGTCGTGGTCGACGTGCTCGGGCAGGTCGAGGATCGTCGTGTCGTCGCTGTCGACGAGCTCGGCGACAGGACCCTGGGTGATGACCCGGCCGGCGTGCATGACGACGACGTGGGTGCACGTCATCTCGACCTCGGCGAGGAGGTGGCTCGACACGACGACGGTGCGCCCGGTCTCGGCGTAGCGGCGCAGGATCGGGCGCATCGCCGCGATCTGGGGCGGGTCGAGCCCGTTGGTCGGCTCGTCGAGGATGAGCAGCTCGGGCAGGCCGAGCATGGCCTGGGCGATGCCGAGCCGCTGCTTCATGCCGTGGCTGTAGGACTTGACCGGCCGGTCGACCGCGCCGCCGAGGGCGGCGACGTCGAGGGCCTCGTCGAAGTGGGCGTCCTCGGGCGCGCGGCCCGTCGCGGACCAGTAGGCCTCGAGGTTCTGGCGGCCCGTGAGGTGCGGCAGGAAGCCGGGCCCCTCGATGAGGGCGCCGACGCGGCCGAGCACCCGTGACCCCGCGGACACGGCCTCGCCCAGGACGTGGACGCTGCCGGCGTCGGAGGAGATGAGGCCCATCACCATGCGCATCGTCGTCGTCTTGCCGGCGCCGTTGGGACCGAGCAGCCCGACGACCTGACCCTTCTCGGCACGCCAGGTCACGTCGTCGACGGCGCGGTGCCCGTCGGCATACGTCTTGACGAGGCCTTCGACGACGAGCGGGATGTCGGCCAGGTCGGGCCGAGCCGGCAGGTGTCGCCGCCGCCGTCGGCGCACGACCCAGCCGGTGAGCGCCGCGACCAGCAGGAGCAGCAGGGCTCCGGACGCGAGGAGCGTCTCGGTGTCGACACCGCCTGCGACGCCCCCGCTGACGGCGGCGCCCGTCGCGACCGGCAGCGTCAGGGCCGAGGCCCCGGAGATCCGGATGCCGCTGGGGGTGCGGGAGTTGGAGTAGGTCGACTCGGTGCTCGTCAGCAGCACGCGCCAGCGGGTGCCGGCGGCCATGTCGTAGGTCGCGCCGGGGAGCGAGATCGTCACCGGCGTCGGACGGCCCGGGGTCACCGTGAGCCGCACCGGGGCCACGAGCGGGTGCGTCAGCGTCACCGAGCCGCCGGTCACGCGCCACACCGACGCGAAGAGCGTGACGTCGGGCGTGTCCGAGGTGACCGTGAGGCGCATCGTCGGCGACCCGACGACCGTCGCGGCCTCGGCGACGGGCTGGGTGTCGAGGGCCGTCGACTGACCCGGCAGGGCCGCGATCTGGTAGGTCGACAGGCTGATCCCGAGCGCGGCCAGACCCGGCACCGCGATGAGCGAGGCCGGCTGCCCGCCGGGCGGGTGCAGCAGCGTGCCGGAGGTCGTCGCCAGCGGCAGCTCCCGGGTCTGGAGCGGCGCTCCCGACAAGCCGGGGTATGCCGTGAGCGTGTGCAGCGTCGTCGGCTGACCGGCGCGACCGGCGGGCGTGCCGTAGGTGAAGGCCGCTGTGGGCAGGGCGGACTCGCTCCTGCTCGCCGACGGCTTGTCGCGGACGTAGTGGTCGAGCCAGGTGTAGGAGGCCTCGACCTCCTCCGTCTCGTGCGTGCTGGCTGCGTCGTGGCCGCCGTCGCTCCACCGGACGGCATACGGCGTGCCTGTGGCCGCGAGGGCGGACGCGTTGGCGTCGGCCTGGTCGAGGCCGAAGAGGGAGTCGCCGACGCCCTGGACGAGGAAGGTCGGCGCGGTGACGGCGTTCATCGTCGGCTTGGGGCTGTGCGCCCGGAGCAGTTCGGTCAGCTGCGGGGACGCGGTGCCGGTCTCGGACGCCTGGACGAAGAGGCGGCAGATCGTCGGGTCGAACCGGCCGCAGCGGGCCGCGCCGGCGGATGCACCGCCGGTCTGGCCACCACCGCGCAGGGCGGAGAGGAAGAAGTTCGTCGCCCAGACCTGCTTGAAGGGTCCGGCGACGTCGATCGGGGAGCGACCGGCGGCGGTGGTCGCGGCCCTGGTCACGGCTGCCTGCGGGAAGAAGGCGTCGGCGAGGTCGTTCCAGGTGATGGCCGAGACGACCCCGTCGACGCGCCGGTCGGAGCCGGCCAGCATGAGACCGAGCGCCCCGCCGTAGGACGCGCCCATGACGCCGGCGCGGGGATCACCCGGGGCATCGAGCTCGACGTCGGAGCGCTTGGCCGCGAGGTCGAGCAGCGTTCTGGCGTCGGCGATCTCGTAGGCCGGGTCGTTGAGGTGGATGCGACCACCGGACTGGCCGTGACCGCGTGCGCTCCACGCGATGACGACGTAACCACGGTCGTGGAGCTCGTTCGCCTGGCTCGTGACCGAGTCCTTGGTGCCGCCGAAGCCGTGGGCGAGCAGGACGACCGGGTGCTTGCCGCTCGTCTGCGGCCACACGCTGACGTCGAGGCGTACCGGGGTGCCGTCGGGCTCGGCGCCGACCGGGACCGTGGTGGCCTCCGGCGTCACCGGGTCGGCGGCCGGCGCAACGGCTGGGGCAGCCGGCGCGGCGAGCGCTGCCGGGGCGGCCGCCAGCGTCAGGCTCGACCCGACGACGAGCGCGGCGAGGAGGGAGGCCCGGACCGACATGCCCACATCACATCACGGGCGAGTGGTCGGACCGTCACCGAGCGTCCAGCCTTGGTGGCTGCCGAGAGGCGTCAGTCGCGCGCGGGGCGCTGCTCGAGGAGATAGGCGACGACGATGCACCCGACGAGCACCATCCCGGGGGGCACGAACCGCATGGCCCCTTCGAGCCGCAGCCAGTCGTACGGCGCGGTGGTGAACTCGAGGTAGGACAGGTCGAGCAGGTAGCGCACGATCGGCAGCACGCCGAAGACGAGACCGACGGCCCCGACGAGGTTGATGACGAAGCGGGTCCGCGCTCCGGTGTCGTGCGGTTCGGTCATGGGGCACACCTCATGGCCCCAACCTACGGGTCGCTCCGTGGGGCGTGCCGCCGGTCGTCGCCCAGTGGTTCGCGAGGCACCACGCGGCGGCGGCCCCGAGCACGTGCCAGGCCGCGTGCCCCTGGAGCGGGCTCGACGGGTCGCAGAGCAGTCCCGTCTGGTCGAGCACCCAGAGCAGGTATGCCGTGACGAGCAGTCCCAGCCCGAGGTGGAGCCACCGCGCCGCTGCGGTCCCACGACGTGCGAGCACGAGCTCGAGGACGATGCCGGGCAGCAGGACGGCGGCGAAGAGCACCCGGCGCGACTCGGGCCACAGCCAGAGCAGCACCCCGAGGGCCATGAGCAGGGCGACCCCACCGACGGCGGCGGGGCGGGGCGCGACCCAGCCGAGGCGCACGAGGGCGCCGGCGAGCAGGACGCAGCCCACGGCATACATCGGCAGGACGTCCACGAACTGGCCCCAGAGGGTCAGGGTCGCGTGGAAGGCGAAGCTGCCGACCCCGACGGCCGCGAGCGCGACCGCGAGGAGCGGCAGGAGCACCCGCTCCGGCCTCGTCGCCGGCCGCAGGAGGACGAGGGCCGCCACCCCGGCCACGACGAAGGCGAGCGAGGACCAGGCGTTCGCGGGCTGCGCGATCCCCTCGGCCCGCACCAGCTCGCAGAAGCAGCGGGTCGTCAGGCAGGTCGCGCCGTCAGCGGGCATGCCGCGACCGTAGGCCCTCGACGCCCGTGGGGGCACTCGTCAGGGCACCCGTGTTAGATACGTCCATGGCCACCACCTCTCTCGGAGACACCCCCGTCAACACCATCGGCGACCTGCCGGCCGTGGGCTCCCCCGCCCCGGCCTACACCCTGACCAGCACGAACCTGCGCGACGACGTCACGCTGCCCGAGGGCAAGCGCGTCGTCCTCAACATCTTCCCGAGCGTCGACACCGGCGTCTGCGCCGCGAGCGTCCGACGCTTCAACGAGCTCGCTGCCGGTCTCGAGAACGCGACCGTCGTCTGCGTGTCGGCCGACCTGCCCTTCGCCCTGAAGCGCTTCTGCGGCGCCGAGGGCATCGAGAACGTCGTCGCCGCCTCCTCGTTCCGCTCCGGCTTCGGCTACGACTACGGCGTGCGGATGGAGGACGGCGGGTTCGCCGGGCTGCTCGCCCGCGCCGTCGTCGTGGTCGAGGCCGACGGGACCGTCGTGCACACCGAGCTCGTCCCGGCCATCAGCCAGGAGCCCGACTACGACGCCGCGATCGCCGCGCTGGTCTGAGCGACACCCTCGCCCGTGGCGGCAGCGGGTGCGCCGCCACGGACGAAGCCCCGGACGCCCCGCACGAGGAGCGGCCAGCACCCGGCGAGCAGCATCCAGACCGCGATGCCCGTCATGAGGTCGGCCGTCGTGAAGCGCTCGCTCAGCGGGCCGGCGAGGACGTTGCCGACCGGCAGCGCGACGAACGAGATGAGCACGTCCCACGAGGCGACGCGGGCCAGTCGGTCGTGCGGGACGCCCTGCTGGACGGCGGTCTGCCAGCCGACGTCGAAGTAGAGCAGGCCCGCCTGGCCGACGAGCCCGAGGGCCATGACGGCCCAGAGGCCTCCCGGCCACGCGAACGCGAGCGGGAAGAGCGGGAACAGGCCGAGGGACACGAACGCCCAGAGCAGCATCCGGCGCGGCTGCACGCGCATCGCGACGAGGCCCCCGACGAGCCCACCGACGCCGAGCGAGGCGGTGACGAGGCCGAGGGCGTGCGCTCCACCGAGGTCGCGCACGGCCGTCACCTCGACGAGGACGATGAAGGCACCGCCGGCGACGTGGAACATGGCCGCCGACACGAGGCTCGTCCACAGCCAGTCACGGCTGCGGATCTCGGCCAGTCCCTCGCGGACCTCCGTCAGGAGGCTGCTGCGTGCCGCGACCCGCGCAGAGCGGGCCTGCAGTCGCGCGACGCAGACGGCCGACCACACGAAGGTCAGCGCGTTGACCGTGAACCCCGGCACCGAGCCGAAGGCCGCGACGACGACGCCCGCGAGGACCGGTCCCGCCAGCTGTGCGCTCGACTGCAGGAAGGTGATCGCGGCGTTGGCGGTCTGCAGACCCTCGGCGGGCACGATGAGCGGGCGGAGCGAGACGAAGGCCGGGAAGAAGAACGCCCCAGCGCCGGCGGTGACAGCCGCGAGCCCGGCGAGGAGCGCGACGGGCGGGTCGCCCATGACGGCGAAGGCGACAGCCGTCGAGCCGACCGAGGCGGCCCGCACGAGGTCGGCGACGACCATGATCCGGTGCGGCGTGACGCGGTCGGCCCACACGCCGCCGACGAGGCTGCAGAGCAGTCGGGCCACGACCCCGCTCGCGAGGATGACACCGAGCTCGGCCGCTCCCCCTCCCGACAGGACGACGGCCACCGACAGCGCGATCGGGTTGAAGGCGTCACCGACCCACGACAGGCCCTGCCCCATGAGCAGGAGCCGGACGTCACGGACACCCATCAGGTCACGAAAGGTCATGCTCTGAGGTTAGTTAGACGTCTGACTATCTGTCAACGAATAGTCAGAGAGGTGCCGTACGAGCCGTCAGCCTCTGCGAGACTGCTGACATGGCGAGAGCACGGCAGGACTCGGTCGACCGGCACGTCGCCCGCTGGAGCGGCCTCCTCGAGGACATGGACCCCGAGGTCGAGGGCGCGGTCACGCGCATGCAGGCGATCACCAAGCGGCTCAAGGCAGCCGACCACGCCAGCTACGCCGGCACCGACGACACGATCGAGGACTACTGGACGCTCCACGCCCTGATGATCCAGCCGTACCCGGAGGAGGCCACACCGGCGCAGCTCGCCGACTCCTGCGGCGTCACCCGGGCGGCCATGACCTCACGGCTCGACCGACTCGTCCAGCGCGGCCACGCAACCCGCGAGGTCGACCCCATCGACCGGCGCCGCATCCTCATCAGGCCGACGCCGTCCGGAAGGGCCATGTGGGAGAAGGGGATCGAGGCCGGTATGGCACGTGAGAAGGCGGCCTTCTCCGGCCTCACCGCCAAGGAGCTGGTTGCGCTCAACGGGCTGCTGCGCAAGGTCGTGCTGCACCTCGAGGGTGACGACTGAGGGCCGGTGCGCCTCAGGGCGTGTCGTCGTCGACCCAGTCGAGCGTGCGCTGCACCGCCTTCTTCCACATCCGGAAGAGGCGCTCGCGCTCCTGCTCGTCGAGCTGGGGCGACCAGCGACGGTCCTCGCCCCAGTTCTCCCTGATCTCGTCGGTGCTGCGCCAGTAGCCCACGGCCAGCCCCGCGGCATACGCAGCGCCCAGGGCGGTGGTCTCGGCCACGACCGGCCGCACGACGTCGACACCGAGCAGGTCGGCCTGGAACTGCATGAGGGTCTCGTTGACCACCATGCCGCCGTCGACCCGGAGCTCGGTGAGCGGCACACCCGAGTCGGCGTTCATCGCCTCGAGCACCTCGCGCGTCTGGAAAGCCGTGGCCTCCAGAGCGGCTCGCGCGATGTGGCCCTTGTTGACGTACCGCGTGAGACCGACGAGCGCACCGCGCGCATCCGGGCGCCAGTGCGGCGCGAAGAGCCCCGAGAAGGCCGGCACGAAGTAGGCGCCACCGTTGTCCTCGACGGTGGCGGCGAGCGTCTCGACCTCCTTGGCGTCCTTGATGAGGCCCAGGTTGTCGCGCAGCCACTGCACGAGCGAGCCCGTCACAGCGATCGACCCCTCGAGGGCATAGACGGGCCTGGCGTCGCCGAGCTGGTAGCAGACGGTGGTCAGCAGCCCGTGGGTCGAGGCGACGATCTCCTCACCCGTGTTGAGGAGCATGAAGTTGCCGGTGCCGTAGGTGTTCTTCGCCGTGCCGACGTCGAGGCACGCCTGCCCGAAGGTGGCTGCCTGCTGGTCGCCGAGGATGCCGGCGACCGGGACGTCGATGAGGATGCCGGGCTTGCACGCGCCGTAGACCTCGGACGACGACCGGATCTCGGGGAGCATCGCGAGCGGGACACCGACCGCCTCGGCGGCGGCCGCATCCCACTGGAGCGTGCGCAGGTCCATGAGCAGGGTCCGGGAGGCGTTCGTGACGTCGGTGACGTGGATGCCGCCGTCGACCGCCCCGCCGGTGAGGTTCCACAGCAGCCACGTGTCGATGGTGCCGAAGAGCAGCTCCCCCGCCTCGGCGCGCTCGCGGGCGCCCTCGACGTGGTCGAGGATCCAGCGCGCCTTGGGTCCGGCGAAGTACGTCGCGAGCGGCAGGCCGGTCACGTCCTTGAACCGGTCCACGCCGCCGTCGCGGGCCAGCTCGTCGCAGATCGCCTGGGTCCTGGTGTCCTGCCAGACGATGGCGTTGTGGACCGGTCGGCCGGTCGCCCGCTCCCACACCACGGTGGTCTCGCGCTGGTTGGTGATGCCGACGGCAGCGATGTGCGTGGCGTTGAGGTTGGCCTTGCCCAGGGCCCCACCGACGACGAGGCGGGTGTTCTCCCAGATCTCCATCGGGTCGTGCTCGACCCAGCCCGCACGCGGGAAGATCTGCCGGTGCTCCTGCTGGTCGACAGCCACGACGCGGCCCCTGCGGTCGAACACCATGGCCCGGGTGCTCGTCGTCCCGTGGTCGATCGACACGACATGGCTGCGCTGCTCCGTCGGCATGACCAGACCGTACCGTCGCTACCCCGAGGACTGGCGAGAAGCCGCCACGGTCACCGGCTCACCGTCGGGATCGAGCAGCCGCGGAGGCCCGTAGCCGTTCCCGTCAGCAGGAAGTGGACGCCGTGCCACGACTTGTCGAGAGCGAGCCAGTCGTCGCCGCCATCCCCGTCGTCGTGGCGCCGAGGGTACGGGCCGACCGGACCGTGAACAGCCCGGAGTCGACATCGGATCCCGGTCGTTAGAGTGGCATCTTCGGCAGCGACGTGAAGGGACACCGATGACGAGCCCAGTGCGGCTGGACACGGACTACCGCGTGCGGGCGTGGAAGCGCCTCGCCACCAAGCAGTTCGACGTGCTCGTCATCGGGGGCGGGGTGACGGGCGGCGGAGTCGCCCTCGACGCGGCGACGCGAGGTCTGTCGACGGCTCTCGTCGAGCAGCGGGACTTCGCGTCGGGCACCTCGTCGCGGTCCTCCAAGCTCTTCCACGGTGGCCTGCGCTATCTGGAGCAGATGAACTTCGACCTCGTCCGTGAGGCGCTCAAGGAGCGCGAGCTGATGCTGAGCCGGATCGCCCCGCACCTGGTCAAGCCGGTCTCCTTCCTCTACCCGCTGACCAGCCGCGGCTGGGAGCGGCCCTACGTCACCGCCGGCCTCACGCTCTACGACTCGATGGGCGGCGCACGCTCGGTGCCGCGCCACAAGCAGCTGACCCGCACCGGCGCCCTCAAGCTCGCGCCTGCCCTCAGGCGCGATGCCCTGACCGGCGGACTGCTCTACTACGACGCCCAGGCCGACGACGCCCGGCACACGCTGACGACGGTGCGCACGGCCGCGGCCTACGGCGCCACGGTCGTGGCCTCGGCGCGCGTCGTCGAGCTGCTCCGCGCGGGCGAGCGCGTCGTCGGCGCCCTCGTCGAGGACGTCGAGACGGGCGAGCGCACCGAGGTGCGTTCCTCGGTCGTCATCAACTGCACCGGCGTGTGGACCGACGACATCCAGACGATGGCCGGTGGCCGCGGTCGCTTCCACGTGCGTGCCTCCAAGGGGGTGCACATCGTCGTCGCCCGCGACCGGATCAACTCCGAGACCGGCCTCATTCTGCGCACCGAGAAGTCCGTGCTCTTCGTCATCCCGTGGGGCACGCACTGGATCGTCGGCACCACCGACACCGACTGGGAGCTCGACCTCGCGCACCCGGCGGCGACCCGCGCCGACATCGACTACATCCTCGAGCACATCAACACCGTGCTCAAGGTGCCACTGACCCACGACGACATCCAGGGCGTCTACGCCGGCCTGCGGCCGCTGCTGTCCGGCGAGAGCGAGGACACGAGCCAGCTGTCGCGCGAGCACGCGGTAGCCCGTCCCCAGCCCGGACTCATCTCCATCGCGGGCGGCAAGTACACGACTTACCGGGTCATGGCAGCCGACGCCGTCGACGCCGCCCGCGAGGACATCGGCGGCGACGTCTCCGACAGCGTCACCGAGTTCATCCCCCTCTCGGGCGCGGAGGGCTACGTCGCGCTCGTCAACCAGATCGACCGCCTCGCCCGCCACCAGGGCCTCCCGGTCTGGCGCATCACCCACCTGCTCGAGCGCTACGGCTCCCTCGTCCACGAGCTCTTCGCCCTCGCGGAGGACGACCGCTCGCTCTACGAGCCGCTCCCCGGCGCCGAGGAGTACCTCCGGGTCGAGGCGTTGTATGCCGCGACGCACGAGGGCGCGCTGCACCTGGACGACGTGCTGGCCCGCCGCACCCGCATCTCCATCGAGACCCCGAGCCGTGGTGTCGAGAGCGCCCCCGCCGTCGCCGACATCATCGCGCCCGTGCTCGGCTGGGACGCCGAGCGCGTCGAGGCCGAGGTCGCGGGCTACACCGCGCGGGTGGAGGCCGAGCGCGAGTCGCAGAAGGAGCTGGCCGACTCCGAGGCCAACGCCGAGCGCCTCAGCGCCCCCGACGCGCGGCGCATCCCCGTGAGTCGGGCGCCCGAGGGCTCCTGACGCTGTCACGGTCGGGCGTGCGCGGGGTCGAAGGCTCGACAACCGTCCCGTCGAGCGCCCGCGTTCCTAGACTGGCGCGATGAGGACTCGACGTGGTCTGCCCGTGGTCGCGGCCGCGCTGGCAGCGCTTGCGCTGCTCGTCGCCGGGTGCGGCACGCCCAACCCGGCGGCGCAGACGCGGCTCGACGGCCACGTGACCGGCCACACGACCGACCACACGACCGGCCACACGACCGGCCCCGGCCCCGCTCCGGGGTCGACGGCCGCCACCGCCCACGCCGCGAAGCCGGTGGCCCCGGCCCGGCCGTCTGCGCTGCGCACGGGCGAGACGATGCGGACCGTGACCTCTCCGGTCTCCTACACCCCCAAGGCGCCGAGGACGGGCACCGACGACTACCGCTGCTTCGTCCTCGACCCCGGGCTCGCCAGAGACGCCTTCGTCACCGGCTTCGACATCGCACCCGGGCAGCCCGCCGAGGTGCACCACGTCATCCTCTTCCGCGTGCCGCCGTCGGCCGCTCCGGCCGCCCGTGCCAGGGACGCCGAGAGCGGCGGCAACGGCTGGACGTGCTTCGGTGGCACCGGTCTGGGCTCTCGCGGGGCCAGCCTCGACGACGCGCCGTGGGTGGGTGCCTGGGCGCCCGGTGGCAGGGAGAACGTGCTCCCCGCCGACGTCGGCATCCCCCTGAAGCGCGGGTCCCTGCTCGTGATGCAGGTGCACTACAACCTCCGTCACGGGGTCACTCCCGACCGCACGTCCGTCAAGCTGCGCCTGTCGTCGTCGACGAGGCTCAAGCCGCTCGAGACGATGCTCTATCCGGCTCCGGTCGAGCTTCCTTGTCGCGCAGGCAAGTCCGGGCCCCTCTGCGACCGTTCGGCCGCTGTCGCCGACGTGACGGCACGCTTCGGCGCCATGTCCGGGCCCATCGTCAACGGCCTGCTCCTCGTGTGCAACGGCACGGTCATCCCGACTCCTGGACCGACCCAGTCGTGCACCCGTCGGGTCGACGCCCCCGCCACGATCCGCGCGGTGGCCGGCCACATGCACCTGCTCGGGTCGTCGCTGCGCATCGAGCTCGACCCGGGCACGGCACGGGCCAGGACGCTGCTCGACATCAAGGTCTGGGACTTCGACAACCAGGGATCGGTCCCGATCCCGGCGACGGCGATCCGTCCCGGTGACTCGATCAAGGTCAGCTGCACCCACGACCAGGCGTGGCGCGACAAGCTGCCCGACCTGCAGGGTCTGCCCGAGCGTTACGTCGTCTGGGGCGAGGGCACGACGGACGAGATGTGCCTCGGTCTGCTCAGCGTGACCCGTCCCTGACGCGAGCCGTGCAGAATGGCCCGGTGACACCTTCGACCACTGACGTCCTCGTCGTCGGCGGCGCCGGCGTCGACACCATCGTGCGGGTCGAGGCGCTGCCCGTCCCGTTCGCCGACTCCCACGTCGTCCCGCCGATCGACACGGTGGTCGGGCACACGGGGAGCGGGGTCGCGCTCGGCTGCCACCGCCTCGGCCTCGCCACCCGCTTCGTCGACGTCATCGGCGACGACCGCGAGGGCCGGATGCTGCTCGACCGTTTCGCCGCCGAGGGTCTGACCTTCGAGCACGTCGTCCACGAGAGCGGGACCCGGCGCGCGGTCAACCTCGTCGACGCGGGCGGCCGCCGGATGTCCTTCTACGACCCGCGCCACCCCTACGACCTGGCACCGGACCCCACGCTCTGGCGGGGCCCGCTGGGGCACGCTCGTCACGTGCACGCCTCGATCATGCCGTGGACCGTGGGAGCGCTCGAGGACGCGGCTGCCGCCGGGGCCACCACCTCGACAGACCTGCACGACTGGGACGGGCACAACCCGCACCACCGGCCGTTCGCGTATGCCGCCGACCTCGTCTTCGTCTCGGGCTCACGCCTCGACGGGATCGAGGCCGACGTCGTCGCCGACGTGCTCGACCGGGGCCGCACCCGGCTCGTCATCGTCATGGACGGTGCGCAGGGCAGCCGCGTGACGGTGCGCGACGGCGGGTCGTTCGCCGTGCCGGCGATCGACATCCCCGGTCGACCTGCCATCGACTCGAACGGCGCGGGCGACGCGTACGTGTCGGGGTTCCTCCACACATGGCTGGCCGGCGGCGACGCCCACGCCGCAGCGAGGACCGGTGCGGTCGCCGGCGCCTGGGCGTGCGGGACCGCAGGCACGCACGCGAGCCCGATCGGCGCGGACGAGCTGACCCGCCAGCTCGAGCGGGTCGGGCACGTCGGTGACCGGTCAGCCGGCGGCCGCGTCTCCTGACTGCTGCCCGGAGATGTTGACGAGCCAGCCGATGCCGAACCGGTCGGTCAGCTGGCCGAACTCGTCACCCCACATCTGCTTCTCGAGGGGCATGGTCACGGTGCCGCCGTCGGCGAGGCCGTCCCAGAAGCGACGCAGCTCGTCACCGTCGTCGCCGCTGAGGCTCACCGTGATGCTCGATCCCTCCCGGTGGGTCATCCCCTCCGGGGTGTCGGACGCCATGATCGTGTAGCCGCTCGGGGTCTCGAGCTGCGCGTGCATGACGTTGTCGGCACCTGGTCCGGGCTGACCGAACTCGCCGAAGGTCGACACCGTGAGCTCGCCGCCGAAGACCGACTGGTAGAACTCCATCGCCGCTCGGGCGTTGTCCTTGAAGCTGATGTAGGGGTTGAGGCGGGACGCCATGGCCGTGCTCCTCTCGGTGGGGTCTGGCAGCGGGGTTGGGCTACCCACCACGGTAGGACGGCGTCCCGACAGCCACGGCCTTTTCAGTACGAGCGGCGCGAGCGGGCCGCACCACGGTTGGATCCGAGCGGCACCTGGGGCCGGCCGTCGTCGGTGGGTCCCAGACCGCCCTGGCAGCCCGGGCAGTAGAACATCGTCCGCTCGCGCGTGGGCTCCCCGATCATGGCGACCCGGACCGTCGTGCCGCAGCGTCGGCACGGCCGGCCGCTCCGGGCGTGGACGTAGTGCGCCTCGTCGAGCCGGTAGCTGCCGGTGCTCGACTGGACCGCCTGCCGGCGACCGTTGTCGATGAGCCGGTGGGCCCGCGCCACGATGCGCTCCACGGTCTCGCGTCCGAGCTCGTCGGCCGGGGTCCAGGGGGGCACACGCTCGAGGAAGAGCGTCTCGGCGCACCACATGGTGCCGACCCCGGCGAGGTTGCGCTGGTCGAGCAGCGCCTGCCCGACCGGCACGTGGCTGCCCACGACGTGGTCGACGGCGCGCACCGGATCCCAGTCCGGGCCGAGGACGTCGGGGCCGAGATGGCCCACGACGTCGGCCTCGCGGTCGGTCGGCACGAGGTCGAGCATGCCGAGCCGCAGCCCGAGGGCCGTCCAGTCGGGCGCCGCGACGAGGGCCCGCAGCTGCGGGTTGCGCCGCCACCGAGGGGCGAGTCCCGGCGTCGCCTCGACCCGCCACTGCCCCTCCATGCGCAGGTGCGAGTGGAGAGTCAGACCGCCCTCGACCCGGTGCAGCACGTGCTTGCCGCGGCTGACGACCTCGAGCGTCGTGCGGCCGGTGAGGTCCACGGTCGAGATCTCGGGCCAGCGCAGGTCGGACTCGATGATCTCGCGCCCGGCGAGGGCCTCGTTGAGGCGGGTGGCGGTGCGCCACACGGTGTCTCCCTCGGGCACGCCACCTCCTGCTCACCGGTCGTTCACCTGCGCGGGTGCGCGCCCGTCCAGCCTATTCACATGCAGTCGCTACCTTCGCCGGGTGCGTGACCTCTCCGTCGTGGTGTCCGCCCTCGGCTCGTGCGACCGGCTGGCCACGTGCCTCGGCTCGCTCGCGGCCCAGACCCTTCCGCCCGACCGGTTCGAGATCGTCGTCGTGCTCCACGGCCCGGGTCACGCAGCGCGCGAAGCCGCCGAAACGGGCAACCCGCGGTCCACTTGCCGGTCACGAGGTCGAGCTGGTCGACGCTGGAGGCCGCTGTCTCCGTGCGCGAGCTCGGGTCCGCGGTGGCGGGGCTCAGCAGCGCCGGGGCGGCTAGCATCACCAGATGCCCATCGCTGCCCGACCTGCGCGATGATCGGCGGCTACGCCTCGGCCGGTGCCTGGGGTGCGCGCAACGGCCCGGCCTTCATCCGCCGGATGCTCGACCGGGAGCGTGCCGGCACCTTCGTCGCGCTCCTGCTCGCCGAGCTCGCCGTTCTCGCAACGTCGGCGGGGGTGCTCGTGGCGGTCCTCGTCGTGTCCGCGGACGAGCCCCTGTGGCTTCGGGCGCTCGCGGTCGGCGCCTTCGGGCTGACCACCGCCGGCGCTCTCGTCTGGGTCGTCGAGGCGGTGTCGCGCTGGTGGTGGAGCGTTCGGCGGCCCGGGATCCTCGTGCTCGCCACGGCGCCCTCCGGAGCCGCCTCCACTGCGGTCCGGCGCTCTCGCGGGTCGCTGGCGACACCTGTGACGACCGCTCTCGTCCTGCCTGCGTGGTGCGTCCTCATGGCTGTGCTGACCGCGCCTTCCCCGCGGGTCGCGCTGCTCTTCGTCCTGCTCGCCCTCGTGGCCGGCTCGAGGCTGGCGCCCTTCGTGCTCGGCCGGGCCGCGGCCGGCGGCGTCTACCTGACGCCCGCCGCGATCGAGCTGCGCTGGGGCGTGCGCTCGGCCAGCGTCCCGTGGGAGTCCGTGAGAGGTCGCCCCGACGATCTCGCGCACGGCCTGGGCGGCGCCGTGGACCCCGCGGTGCGGGCCTTCCCCGTGGACGTGGCCCTCGACGTCACCGACCGGCCGCTCCCCGTCCGGGTGGCGGTGCCCGTCGCCTACCTCTGGCTGCGCGCCGACGAGCTCGCCGAGCTCATCGGGTGGTATGCCGTCCAGCCGGGTCTGCGGGCGCACCTCGGGACGCGACCGTCCCTCGAGTGGCGAGCCTCTGCACCCAGTGCTGTGACGATGACCGACCGCGACCCGTTCGGCTGATCGGCGTTCGGGCTCCGCTCAGCGGCGCAGGCGCAGGCCTCGCGGAGTCATGTGGAAGCCGGCATTCGAGAGCGCCTGCACGAGCGGGTGGTCGGAGCCGAGCACCGAGGCGCCGTCGGCCTTCTCGACGGTGAGGCGACCGAGGGCTCCCTCACGGACGGCGAGCGCCAGGGCGTCGGCTGCGGCCTGGAGGTGCTCGGGGGCGTCGGACCAGCACAGCATGGTCTTGCCGCCCCGCTCGACGTAGAGCACGAGCTCGCCGTCGACGACCACGACGAGGGCTCCGGCCTTGCGGCCGGGCTGGTGCCCCTTGCGCCGGGAGGCCTTGGGAGCGGACTCGTCCTCGCCCTCCTTGCCAGCAGCCGGCTCGTCGGCGGCGGCGTCGGTGAGCCCGCGCTCGGGCCAGCCGATGGCGGCACCGTAGGGGTTGGCGGGGTCGCTGGCCGCGAGGACGAGCGCCGGAGGTCCGGTGCGCTCACGGTCACGCCGACCGGCGTGACCTGCTGCTGCGGACCCGGCGGACGTGCCGGGCGAGGGCGCGAGCCACTCGTCGCCGTCGGCAGCCTCGACACGTCGACCGCCGACCCCGTCGTCGCCGCCGGGTAGGCGGGACATGGACCGGAGCCGGTCGACGGCGCCGGTCGAGGCGAACTGCGAGGCACCGAGACCTTCGACGAAGTAGCCGCGCCGCACCTTGCCCGCCTCCTCGGCGGCCGCGAGCACGCGGTAGACGGCTGCGAACCCACCGGGCACGTCCTCGGTGACGACCGACCCGCGGGTCAGCACGCCGTAGCGGTCGAGGAGCAGCTCGGCGTTGGTCACGGCCCGCACCGTCGGGTCGGACTCTGCCGGCGGCAGGGCCGTCCAGCGACCGACACCCGTCGAGGGACCGGAACCCACGGCTCTGCCCGCCGCGAGTGCCTTGCCCGTCGCCGCCTCCTCCGCCGCCTCGACCTGGGCTGGGCTCGTGCCGGCGAGGGGGCCACGCAGGGAGCCGAAGCGGCCCAGCGAACCGCGCCGGCCGGCATACCTCGTCGAGCGCGGGCCGCTCGTGGTGCGCTTGTGGGCGGTGCGGCCGCCGGCGAGCAGGGCGCGCAGCGGCGCGATCGTGTCGTTGGTGATGCGGCCCGACCAGAGCAGCGACCAGAGCGCGTCGTTGAGGGCGGCGTCGCCGAGGCCGACCCTCGTCGAGAGGGCACGGAAGAAGTAGGCGCCGCCCCCCTCGAGCGCGTCGAGCACGGCCTGCTCGTCGTCGGTGAGCTCCACGACCTCGGGCGGCGTCAGCGTCAGGTGCGCGGCGTCGGCGAGGTGGAGGCTGACCCAGCCGTCGTCGCCGGGGAGCGAGCCGTGGCCACGCCAGACGACCTCGCCTGCGCTCATCACCTCGTCGAGCAGCGCCGGACGGTAGTCGGCGACCCGCGCCGGCAGGACGAGCGACTCGAGCGCACTCGCGGGCAGGACCGCGCCGGTCAGCTGCTCGACGGCGCGGAGCAGCCCCTCACGTCCGCGCAGTCCGCCACCGACGCCCTGCCACTGCGGCAGGAAGCGCGCCAGGTCGGGCTGTGCGACGGGCTCGACCTCGTGACGGAGCGCAGCGAGCGAGCGCCGACGGAGCAGGCGCAGCACCTCGGCGTCGCAGAACTCGGGACCGTGGCCGCCGCCGTTCTCGGTCGGGAGCAGCTCGCCCTCGACGACGCGGCCGGACGACACCAGGCGGCGCAGGGCGTCGTGGACGACGGCGGGGCCGACGCCCCACCACGCGGCGACGGTCTGCACGGCGAAGGGTCCGTGGGTGCGGGCGAAGCGGGCGACGAGGTCGGCCAGCGGGTCCGGCACCGGGTCGAGGAAGGCCTGCGGCACCCCGACCGGCAGCGCGGTGCCGAGGGCATCGCGCAGCCGGGCGGCGTCCTCGATCGCTGCCCACCGGTCGTCTCCGCCGACGCGGACGGCGATGACTCGACGGGCCGCCTCGAGCTCGGTGATGGACGCTTCGACGGCGGCCGGGGCGAAGCCCTCCGCGGCTCGCGCGACGATGTCGCGCAGGGACAGCGGACCGAGCACGCGCAGCAGGTCGGCGACGTCCTCGGCGTCGCGGGCTCCGCGCTCGGGCGTCAGTCGCTGGAGCTCGGCCTCGGTGCGGGCGACCGCCTCGGGGTCGAGCAGGTCGCGCAGCGCGAGCGCCTCGCCCTGCCCGAGCAGCTCGGACAGCAGCGACGGGTCGAGCGCGAGCGCGGCAGCGCGTCGCTCGGCCAGTGGCGAGTCGCCCTCGTAGAGGTACTGCGCGACGTAGCCGAAGACGAGTGACTTGGCGAACGGGCTCGGCTGGCTCGACTCGACGTCGACGACCTTGACCGCACGCGAGCGGATGTCGCCCATGAGCTCGACGAGACCGGGCACGTCGAAGACGTCCTGGACGCACTCGCGGACGGCCTCGAGCACGATCGGGAACGACGGGTACTGGCTGGCCACCTCGAGCAGCTGAGCTGCCCGCTGGCGCTGCTGCCACAGCGGCTGGCGCTTGTCGGGTCGGCGCCGAGGCAGGAGCAGAGCGCGAGCCGCGCACTCCCTGAACCGCGCTGCGAACAGGGCGGATCCGCCGATCTCCTGCGTGACGAGCTCGCTGACCTCCTCGGGCTCGAGGGTGACGAGCTCGACGAGCTGCTGGCCGATGGCCGCCCCGTCCTCGAACTCGAGGTCGGGCAGCCGGAAGACGATGCCGTCGTCGCCGTGCATGGCCTGGACGTCGATGCCGAAACGCTCACGCATGCGGGCCGCGACGCAGAGGGCCCACGGCGCGTGGACCTGGCCACCGAAGGGCGAGAGCACCGCGACCCGCCAGTCGCCGATCTCGTCGCGGAAGCGCTCGACGACGATGGTCCGGTCGTCGGGGACGTGCCGCGTCGCCTCCTTCTGCTCGGTGAGGTAGCCGATGAGGTTGTCGGCGGCCCACTCGTCGAGCCCGGCGGCGGTGACCCGTGCCCGGGCCCGCTCGGGGGTGAGGCCCACGATCTCGCGCACGAAGCCGCCGAGCGCCCGGCCCAGCTCGGCGGGACGGCCCTGCTGGTCGCCCTTCCAGAACGGCAGCTTGCCGGCCTGCCCCGGTGCGGGGGTGACGAGGACGCGGTCGTGGGTGATGTCCTCGATGCGCCACGTCGACGTGCCGAGGGTGAAGACGTCGCCGACGCGGGACTCGTAGACCATCTCCTCGTCGAGCTCGCCCACCCGGCGGCCGGGCCCCTCGCCGGAGGCGAGGAACACGGCATACAACCCCCGGTCGGGGATGGTGCCGCCACTGGTGACGGCGAGGCGCTGGGCACCCCGGCGGCCCGAGAGCGTGTCGCTGACGCGGTCCCAGACGATGCGGGGGCGCAGCTCGGCGAACTCGTCGGACGGGTAGCGGCCGGCGAGCATGTCGAGCGTCGCCTCGAGGACCGAGCGCGGCAGCGAGGCGAAGCTCGCCGCCCGGTGCACGAGAGCCTCGACGTCGGCGACGGACCAGTCGTCCATCGCGCACATCGCGACGACCTGCTGGGCCAGCACGTCGACGGGGTTGGCCGGGATGCGCAGCGACTCGATGGCCCCGGCGCGCATGCGCTCGACGACGACGGCGGTCTGCACGAGGTCGCCGCGGAACTTCGGGAACATGACGCCCTGGCTGACGGCGCCGACCTGGTGCCCGGCGCGGCCGACGCGCTGCAGCCCACTCGCGACCGACGGCGGGCTCTCGACCTGGATGACGAGGTCGATGGCGCCCATGTCGATGCCGAGCTCGAGGCTGCTCGTGGCGACGACGGCCGGCAGGCGTCCGGCCTTGAGGTCCTCCTCGATGGCGGCGCGGTGCTCCTTGCTCACCGAGCCGTGGTGGGCGCGGGCCAGCACCGCCGGCGCCCCGCGGGAGGAGCCGGCCTGGGCCATGACCTGCGCGGGTGGCTGGTTACGGGGCTGGGTCGAGAGCGCTGCGAGGCTCGGGACGGGCAGACCCTCCTGCTCGGCGAGCCGCTCCTCCCAGATCTCGTTGAGCCGCGAGGTCAGCCGCTCGGCGAGGCGCCGCGAGTTGGCGAAGACGAGCGTGGACCGGTGGTCGGCGATGAGGTCGACGATGCGCTCCTCGACGTGCGGCCAGATGCTCGCCTGCGGCGCGTTGCCCGCGGCCGGGCCAGACAGGTCGGGGACCCCGGGCGAGATCTCGACGGGGCTCCCCGACAGCTCGCCCATGTCGGGCACGGGGACGACGACGTCGAGGTCCCACTCCTTGGTGGACTTGGGCTGCACGATCTCGACGGGGCGGCCACCGGCGAGGTAGCGGGCCACCTCCTCGACGGGTCGCACGGTCGCCGACAGCCCGACCCGCTGGGCCGGCTTGGGGAGCAGTGCGTCGAGGCGCTCGAGGCTGAGGGCGAGGTGCGCGCCACGCTTGGTGCCGGCCACGGCGTGGACCTCGTCGAGGATGACCGTTTCGACCCCCCTGAGGGCCTCGCGCACCGACGAGGTCAGCATGAGGAAGAGCGACTCGGGCGTCGTGATGAGGATGTCGGTGGGCGTGCGGGCGAAGGCGCGGCGCTCGTTGGCCGGTGTGTCCCCCGAGCGGACGCTGACGCTGATGTCGGGCGGGGCCAGCTCGAGCCGGGTGGCGGCGTGGCCGATGCCGACGAGCGGCGCTCTCAGGTTGCGCTCGACGTCGACCGCGAGCGCCTTCATCGGCGAGATGTAGAGCACACGGCACCGCTCGAGCCGCTCCTCCGGGACCGGTTCGCTCGCCATCCGGTCGATGGCCCAGAGGAACGCCGAGAGCGTCTTGCCCGACCCGGTGGGAGCGACGACGACGGTGTGGTGGCCGGAGCTGATCGCGTCCCACGCCCCCGCCTGCGCGGTCGTGGGCGCGCTGAAGCTGCTCCGGAACCATTCGGCGGTCGCCGGAGAGAAACGGTCGAGCACGTCGGCCCGCTTGCCCTTCGCCATCGGGCTCAGCCTGCCATCCCGCACCGACATCCCCCAGCGGGCCGGGTTGGTCCAGACCGGATCCGGTCAGTCCCGGTCAGTCCCGGTCAGTCCCGGTCAGTCCCGGTCGTGGAGGACGAGCACCGGGCAGTGCGCGTGCTCCGAGCAGGCCGAGCTGACCGAGCCGAGCAGCAGCCCCGCGAAGCCACCGTGCCCGCGGCTGCCGACGACGAGGAGCGACGCGCCGCGGCTGGCCTCGATGAGCACCGTCCGGGCCTGGCCGTGGGCGACCACCGGCTCGAGGCCCTCAGGACGGTGGTCGCCGAACACCTCGTCCAGCGTCTCCGTCAGGATCGTGTCTGCGTCGAGGTCGGGGCGCCAGTCCACGTCCACCGGAGCGTTGAACGACGGCGGGTAGTCCCACGCGGTCACGGCCTCGATCCGGCTCCCGTCGGCCGCGGCCAGACGGGCTGCCCAGCGCAGCGCCTGCTTCGAGGACACGGACCCGTCGACCCCGACCACGATCCGCGCCGGTGTCGTGTCGGGTGTCGGGTCAGCCGTGCTGTCGCGCTCGGTCATGGTCGCCGCCTCTCGCTCCCCTCCAGCCTCGCGGGTGGGGGAACGACCGGGCAGGGCCGTTGGTCCCTGTCGGTCGCTTCACGGCATACGAGCACGTATGCCGTGTCGGCTCAGCGGGCGACCTCCCGGTGCGAGCCGTCGAGCCGGCGGGTCCATCCCCGACCGTCGAGGTGCTCGAGCAGCGGGATGACGACGCGTCGGGTGCTGTCCAGCGCCTGGCGGGCGTCGCTGGTGGTGAACGGCTGGGGCAGCGCGGCGAGCTCTCGCATGGCGAGCGCCGGGGCGTTCGGCAGCAGGACGACGTCACCCGGGAGCCTGAGGATGCGGCCGGTGCCCTCGGCGGCTGCGAGCTCGCGCGCACCGAGGCCGGCGGCGTCGAGGTCGTGCTGCTCCGGCGCCGCGAACGGCCTCTGCCGAAGACGTTCCTCGATCCTGCTCAGTGCGGCCTCGGCCCCGGTCGCCAGGGCCGCCGCACGGCCCGGGAGACCCACCCGACCGTCACGCACCTCGAGCCCCGCAGCCAGGGCGAGATCGCCCACCAGGGCGCGGTCCGGCACGCCTGCGGCGGCCCGAGCCGCCTCGAGCGCGAGCACCGGATCGATCGGTGCGGAGTCGGCTCGCGCCCGGACGGCCTGCTGCAGGCGGAGGGCCGCGGCCTGCCAGGCCTCGTCGTCGACGAGCCAGGTGCCGCGACGCGCGACGGTCGCCGTCGGGCGCTCACCGGGCGGCACGACGATCCCGAGCGACGCGGCGTCGGACGGCCTCATCCAGCCGCGGCGACCGACCTCACGGCCGAGGTCGGGTGCACCGGCCAGGCCGCGGACGACCTCGGCCCGCCGGGCGGCCGCGCCGCGCCGGTCGAGCACCGGCGGGTCTGCATCGACCACGACCGCGCCCACGACCCGGCGCGAGCCGGGGTCGCGCAGCAGGATGCGGTCGCCGGCCACGACGGGAAGCGCCGCCGGCAGGGCGAGGCGCACCGCGCCCGGGCCGAGGGGCCGCACCCGGGCCTCGACGGCGAGGGTGCCGACGTGGAGCATGACGTGCGACGGGAGCGGATCCGGCTCGACCGCGGCGATGGCGGCACCGGAGGCACCGGCGGCACCGACGAGCCGTGCGTCGAGGGTCGTCGTGACGTGCCAGGCGCGCGGCGTCAGCAGGACGTCGCCGCGCCCGACCTCGTCGACCCCGACCCCGCGCAGGTTGACCGCGACGCGCGCCACGGCCGACACCTCGTCGCGGGTCCGGCCCAGGCTCTGGAGGCCGCGGACGGTGACCGCCCGCGAGGCGCCGCTCGCGCGTTGGACGAGGAGCTCGTCGCCGACCCGGATCGTCCCGGCGCCGAGGGTGCCGGTGACGACGGTGCCGCTGCCACGCACCGAGAACGACCGGTCGGCCCACAGGCGCAGGCGTCCGGTCCGGTCGGGAACAGGCAGGGAGGCGACGAGGTCGTCGAGGGCCGTGCGGAGGGCGTCGAGGCCGTGACCGGTGCGCGCCGACACCGCGAGCGCGGCACTGCCGGCGAGGCTCGTGCAGCCGACGTGCTCGAGCGCCTCGGCGAGGGCCGGGCCCGGGTCCGCGAGGTCGCTGCGTGTCACGACGACGAGCCCGCGCGAGATGCCGAGCGCGTCGACGGCCGCGAGGTGCTCGGCCGACTGCGGTCGCCATCCCTCGTCGGCCGCCACGACGAGCACGACGGCGGGGGCCGGCCCGAGGCCGGCCAGCATGTTGCCGATGAAGCGCTGGTGGCCCGGGACGTCGACGAAGGCCACGTCGGCGCCCGAGGCCAGGGTGGTCCACGCGTAGCCGAGGTCGATCGTCATGCCGCGCCGGCGCTCCTCGGCCCAGCGGTCGGGCTCGATCCCCGTGAGCGCCCGCACGAGCGTGGACTTGCCGTGGTCGACGTGCCCCGCGGTCGCGATGACGTGCACGGTCAGTCGCCGCTCGGGTGGTCCACGTCGCGGGCCGCGAGGACGGCCCGCTCGACGTCCCGGTCGCGGTCCGGCGGCACGCACCGCAGGTCGAGGAGGCAGCGTCCCCGCTCCACGCGCGCGACGACCCCGGTCTCGGCGCGCCGCAGTCGCTCCGCGTACTCCTCGGGCAGGGCGACGGCCCAGCCGGGAAGAGGCAGGCCCGGGGCCCCGCCTCCGCCGACCCGCCCCTCGACCGGGACGACCTCGCCCGCCACCGCGGCGGCGAGGCGCTCGGTGCGGGCGCGCAGCCGGTCGAGGTCGACGTGGAGGTAGTCGGTGACCGGCGGGACCGGGCCGCGCAGGGTCGCCTCGAGCGCCGCCAGGGTCAGCTTGTCGACGCGCAGCGCACGGGCCAGCGGGTGGCGCCGCAGCCGCTCGACCGTGGCGGCCTCGCCGAGGACGAGACCCGCCTGCGGGCCGCCGAGCAGCTTGTCGCCGCTGGCCGTGACGATGGTCGCGCCGTCGGTGAGCGCCGTCGTCACGTCAGGCTCGTCGGGCAGCATCGGGTCGGGCCGCAGCAGCCCGCTGCCGGTGTCGACGACGAGCGGCGCGCCCAGGGTCGCGAGCTCACGGACGGACGCGGCGCTCGTGAAGCCCTCGACCCGGAAGTTGCTCGGGTGCACCTTGAGGATGCACCCGGTGTCAGGACCGAGGGCGGCGGCGTAGTCGGCGAGCCGTGTGCGGTTGGTCGTCCCCACCTCGCGGAGGCGGGCGCCCGTCGAGGCGATGAGGTCGGGCAGCCGGAAGCCGTCACCGATCTCGACCATCTCGCCGCGGCTCACCAGCACCTCCCGTCCCGCAGCCAGGGAGGTGGTGGCGAGGACGAGCGCGGCAGCACCGTTGTTGACGACGAGCGCGTCGCCGGCAGCGGGCACGGCGGCACGGAGCGCCTCGAGAGTCCCCCGCCCGCGCCGGGCCCGCGCCCCGGTGGCGGTGTCGTACTCGACGTCGACGTAGGCCGCGGCCGCCACGACCGCGTCCACCGCAGCGTCCGAGAGCGGGGCCCGGCCGATGTTCGTGTGCACGACGACACCGGTGGCGTTGAGGAGCGGGCGGAGGGTCGTGCTCCGGGCCGGGAGCGCCGCGTGCGCCGCCGCGACCACGTCGTCCGGCGCGATCTCGCCGCTGCGGGCGCGGTCCTGGGCCGAGCGCACCGCCGCCTTGACCGTCGCCGTGCCGTGCCGGGTCACGGCGGCGACGAGGTCCGGGTGAGCCATCAGCACGTCGGTGCGTGGAACGGCCCGTCGCGGATCTGACTGCGCCACAACGACTTCCTCTCCCGCTAGGACTCTCCCGCAAAGACATGGCGGAGGTGGACGGGAATCGAACCCGCCAGGCCGAGATACTCGGCCTCACCGGTGTTGAAGACCGGGGGGACCACCAGGTGCCCAGACACCTCCACGGCCACCGTACCCATCGCCCGCCCGGCGGGATCGGAGGGTGCGGGGGCGGGCCCCGGACGGCATACGCCCGTCGTGGGTGGGGTATGACTGCAGACGTGGACACGGTGCGACTGACCCAGTACGCGCACGGCGGCGGCTGTGCGTGCAAGATCCCACCCGGCGAGCTCGAGGACATGGTGCGCGGGCTCACCGGGATCGCAGG
The DNA here is from genome assembly GCF_039539425.1 of Terrabacter ginsenosidimutans. Lineage (NCBI taxonomy): Bacteria > Bacillati > Actinomycetota > Actinomycetes > Micrococcales > Intrasporangiaceae > Terrabacter > Terrabacter ginsenosidimutans. The sequence goes on from NZ_BAABDC010000001.1 coordinate 711,093, forward strand.
GGCCGACCTGCTCGTCGGCCTCGACGACGGTGACGACGCGGCCGCCGTCATGGTCGCCGACGGCCTCGCCGTGCTCGCGACGGCCGACTTCTTCACCCCGGTGGTGGACGACGCCTACGACTGGGGTCGCATCGCGGCGGCGAACGCCCTGTCCGACATCTACGCGATGGGCGGACGTCCCGTTCTGGCCGTGAACCTCCTCGGCTGGCCGCGGGACGTCCTGCCGACCGAGCTGGCCGCAGAGGTCCTGCGCGGGGGTCTCGACGTCGCGCGCCTGGCCGGCTGCCCGGTCGCCGGAGGCCACAGCATCGACGACCCCGAGCCGAAGTACGGCATGGCCGTGACCGGCGTCGGAGACCCGAACCGCCTGCTGCGCAACGACGCCGGTGAAGCGGGACTGCCCCTCAGCCTCACCAAGCCGCTCGGTGTCGGGGTGCTCAACAACCGGCACAAGGCGACGGGTGAGGTCTTCCCCGAGGCTGTCGCGTCGATGGTTGCGCTCAACGACGTGGCGAGCCGGGACGCCCTCGCGCACGGCGTCCGGGCGGCGACCGACGTCACCGGCTTCGGACTGCTCGGGCACCTCTACAAGATGGCCCGGGCATCGGGAGTGACCGCTGTCATCGACGCGGCCGCGGTGCCCTACCTCGACGGGGCACGCGCCTCGCTGGCCGCGGGCTACGTGCCCGGGGGCAGCCAGCGCAACCTCGACTGGGTGCACCCGCACCTCGCGGCCGCGGTCGACCACGACGAGCTGCTGCTGCTCGCCGACGCGCAGACCAGCGGTGGCCTGCTCGTCGTCGGCGAGGTCCCCGGCGGCACGGTCATCGGCGAGCTCGTGCCGCGCGGCGACCACGTCATGCAGGTGCGCTGAACGGCGGGCGGGGACGCACGGCACACCTCTGTCGGTGTCGGGGACGGATGACGCACCGTCAGGCCGCGTAGGCGGTGGCCCGAGCACGTGCACGCGTCGCGGACGCGCGAGGCTGCGTCATCCGTCCCGTCTGACGGGGCAGTCAGCGGCGGGCAGCAGGGGTGGTCGTGGAGCCCGACGCTGCCGGGTTCGCCGTCCGGGGAGCGGGCTTCTTCGTCAGCATCGGCAGGGCCATCCCGACGAGCGCGATGATCCCGACCACGGTGAAGCCGAGCGTGTAGGCCTTCTGCTCGCCGATGAGCGAGGAGATGAGCAGCGGACCGACGATGCCGCCGATGCTCCACCCGATGAGCATCAGGCCGTAGATCGCGCCGGCGTTTCGGACCCCGAAGAAGCGCCCGGCTGTCGAGGGCATGGTGCCGAAGGCGCCGCCGTAGCAGGTGTAGACGAGCGCGGCGAGGACGGCGAACAGGATCGGCGACGCCACGTGCGGGATGAGCAGCAGACACACGCCCTGGATGCCGAGGATCCCCATGAACGCCGGCATCTTGCCGATGCGGTCCGAGAGCCAGCCCCAGAGGATGCGGCCGCCGCCGTTGAAGAGGCCGAGCACGCCGACGAGGCTGGCTGCAGCCGCGGCCGAGTAGCCTGCGACGTCGCTCGCACTGCCGGCTGCGACGGAGATGAGCGAGATGCCGGCGGTCACGCTGAGGGTGAGGATCGCGGTCAGGAGGTACCACTGCGGGGTCCGCAGGGCCTCGTCCGCCGTGAAGTCCGCCTCGGGCACCGGGTCCTTCGTGTGTGCCTGTACCCCGTGGCCCGCGACGTCGGCGGTCATGCCGGGGGGCCGGTAGCCCTCCGGCGGGTTGCGGAAGAGGCTCGCGCCGATGACGACCGCGACCAGGTAGCCGATGCCGAGCGGCAGGAAGGCCTTGGTCGGCATCGACGGGTCACCGGCGATGAGCCGCTGCCCCAGCGGCGCCGTGATGACGGCGCCGAAGCCGAAGCCCGCCACGGCGATGCCCGTGATGAGACCCGGCTTGTCGGGGAACCACTTCTGCAGCATGGCGATCGGGACGATGTAGGCCATGCCCAGGCCGAAGCCGCCGAGCACGCCGTAGCCGAGCAGCAGGACCCAGAAACGGTCCTTGTCGGCGAAGGAGGCGAGCATGACGCCGATGCTGTAGACGATGCCGCCGGTCAGCGCCACGACCTTCGGTCCGCGTCGGTCCTGGATGCGACCTCCGATGTAGCTGCCGACGAAGATCATGCCGATCGCGACCTCGAAGGGCACTGCCGCCTGCGCCTTGGACCACCCGAACGCATCGGGACTCTGCATCGCCTTGGCGAAGACGCTCCACGCGTAGACGGCGCCGATGGCGAGCTGCACGAGGACTCCGGCCACGAGGATGAGCCATCGGTTGCCGCCCGGTGAGGCGGTGCTGTCGTTCCGGACCGCGTTCGTGCTCATGAGGCTCCCCTTCTCATCCTGGTGGTCAGGCGCGTCAGCGCGCCGTCGTGATCGAGTCGTCGACGACGCCGGCGGCACGACGCTTCTCGAGCCGCTCACGCTGCGGCTCGACGGTGTACTTCGGGTCGATCGCCGAGACCATGCCGGCCTCGAAGACGCCGAAGCGGGTGCACACGGAGGCCGCCATCAGGGCAGCCCCGCTCAGCGCCGCAGTGACCCGGTTGCCGCCGAGGGCGACGGCGCCGACGGCACCGCCGATCGTCAGTGCCCGGCTGGCCTTGAGCAGTCGTCCGGCCTTGCCGGTGCGCAGCGGCTCCGACAGGGTCGGCCCCAGCTGGTCCTGCATGCGCTCGAAGGCGACGAGCTCGGCGAGCGCGCTGACGGCCGCGAGCTTGCGCGCCGGGCCGTTCTCGCGCGTGGGGACGGTGACGAGGGCGAGACCGGAGGCCGCGAGGTTGGCGGAGCTGACGAAGACGAAGGGCAGCTCGCGGTAGGACTCGTGCCAGGTCGGGGTGGCCGTGTCGGCGAGCAGGACCGCCGTGTAGGCGGCCAGCGGTGGCGCGAAGAACGCGGACCCCACGGTGGCCGGTCCGTCCGCGAGCTTCAGGGCCTTGGTCAGCAGGGAGACAGCACCGCCGGATCTGCCTGTGCGCGAACGCCGCTCGAGCATCGGGCGACCGACCTCTGAAGCGAGGGCCGCGCCGGCGAAGGTCCCGAACGCGGTCAGGATCCACGAGCCGACCGACATCGGCGAGGTGAGCTTGACGGTTCGCATCATGTTGAGCGCCCGGCTCGGCTTGCCGAGGTCCATGGCCAGCGCCGCACCGCCGAGGGCGGCTCCCGCGACGGCTCCGACCCGTCCGGCGCGGCGCAACGCGGGATATCCGCGGGCTGCCCCGCCCGCGCCGAGCAGGGCGGAGCCCGCGGCGACGCCGCCGAGGAAGAGGTATGCCGCAACCTCCTTCCCCCAGGGCGCCGGCTTGACGATGTGGCGCCCGTAGTAGCTGTCGAAGCTGACGTCCGGGACCATGAGCGACTCGTCGCGGCCTCGTCGGGCGGTGTCGGGCGAGGAGTCGTCGCGGCGACGCTTCCGGCGCTCCGGCGGCCGGTCTGCGTCGAACGGGTTGGTCGTCACTTCCGCCTCCCGACGACGGCGACCGCCGCCATCGCGAGCATCGTCAGCCCCGCGTAGCCGGCCTTGCGGAACATGTCGGGCAGGTCCGCCGTGGTGACCCTCGGGTCCGGCGGCAGGCCGTAGACCTCGGGCTCGTCGAGCAGCAGGAAGGTCGAGCCGGTGCCGCCGACGCCGTCGTTCTCGTCGACGCCGTAGAGACGCGCCTCGGTGAAGCCCTGCTCGTGCAGCTGGGCGACGCGGGCCCGGGCCGTGGCCCGCATCTCGTCGAGGTCACCGAACTTGATCGACGTCGTGGGGCAGGCCTGGGCGCACGCGGGGGTCTCCCCCGCACCGAGGCGGTCGTAGCAGAGCGTGCACTTCTGGGCGATGCCGACGTTCTTGACCTCGCCGTTGGACGCGGCGTACGAGGGAGGGTTCTTGTGGGAGCCGTCGCCACCCGCGCCCTTGATGCTGATGCCGTGCGACTGGCCGGTCTCCTCGTGTCCCTCCTTCCCGCTCCGACGCTCGATGACGCCGAACGGGCAGGCTGCGACGCAGTAGCCGCAGCCGTTGCAGACGTCGTCCTGAACGACGACGGTGCCGAACTCGGTGCGGAAGAGGGCACCGGTGGGGCACACGTCCAAGCAGGCCGCGTGGGTGCAGTGCTTGCACACGTCGGAGGCCATCAGCCACCGCATGTCGGGCACCGCGGTGTCGGTCGGACCGGGGCCGGCCGCCGCGCCGGGGCGCAGCTCGCCCGGAGCCGCGAGCGTCGCCGTCGCCGTGCCCCCGCCACCGGCGAGGACCGCCTCGTCACTCGAGCGCACCGACGGCATACCGAGGGAGACCAGCTTGCGTCCCGACTCGCGGGCCTGCTCGATGCGGTCGCTCGTCTGCTCGACGAAGGCGACGTGTCGCCACGTGCTCGCACCGAGCGCGCCGGTGTTGTCGTAGGACTGGTTCAGCAGGTCGAGGCCGTCCTCGGGGATGCCGTTCCACTCCTTGCAGGCCACCTCGCACGCCTTGCACCCGATGCAGATCGAGGTGTCGGTGAAGAACCCCTTGCGTGGCTCGTGCCGGTCCCACGCAGCGTCGGCCGCCGGGTCGGTGGGGCCGGAGAGCTGGTTGCGCCAGAAGCCCATCGGTCAGCCTTCTCTCGTGTCGGGCGTGGATTCGGGGTGTCCGGTGCGCAGCTCGTTGCTCGTCATGACGGTGCTGCCCGCGCGCGACTGGTACTCCGCGACGAGTCGCAGCAGCTCCTCGCCGGCGGGGCGACGGCCGGGCACGATGTCGCACGAGCCGGCCTTGCTCTCCTGGATCTGCACGTTGGGGTCGAGCGCGACACCCAGCAGGTCGTTGGCGGCGTCGCCGCTCACGACCGCATCGCGGCCGACGCCCCAGTGGTAGGGCAGCCCGACCTGGTGGATGGTCCGGCCCGTGATGGTCAGCGGCGTCATCCGTTCGGTGACCATGACGCGGGCCTCGATGGCGGCGCGGGCCGAGACGATGGTGGCCCACCCGCCGTTCTCGAGACCACGCTCGGCCGCCAGCTCCGGCGAGACCTCGCAGAAGAACTCGGGCTGGAGCTCCGACAGGTAGGGCAGCCACCGACTCATGCCGCCGGCCGTGTGGTGCTCGGTCAGACGGTAGGTCGTGAAGACGTACGGGTAGACGTCGGCACCCGGCGAGTCACCCGACGGGCTCCACAGGTTGTCCTTGCGCGGGAACACCTTGCGGGCCGGGTTCGACTGCTGGGCGTAGAGCGGGTTCTGGACCGGGGACTCCTGCGGCTCGTAGTGGGTCGGCAGCGGCCCGTCGAGCATGCCCTTGGGCGCGAAGAGCCAGCCCTTGCCGTCGGCCTGCATGACGAACGGGTCGTCGCCGGCAAGCCCTGCCGGGCCGCCCGTCCCCGGCTCGGGTCGGAAGGAGGGCGCCTTGTCGGGCACGAAGTCGGGCACGTCGTGACCCGTCCACCTGCCCTGCTCCTCGTCCCACCAGATGTACTTCTTGCGCTGGCTCCAGGGCTTGCCCTCGGGGTCCGCTGAGGCGCGGTTGTAGAGGATGCGGCGGTTGGCCGGCCACGCCCAGCCCCAGTCGAGGGCGGTGAGGTCCTGCTCCCGACCGGGCCTGCGGTCGGCGGCATGGTTGACGCCGTCGGCGTAGACACCCGTGTAGATCCAGCACCCACCGTCGGTGGAGCCGTCGGCCTTCATCTCCGTGTAGGCCGACAGAGGCCGGCCCGCCTTGTCGCCCGACAGGTGGCGTCCGTTGATCTCGGCGAGAACCGCCTCGGCGTCCGGGTCGCCGTGCTCGTCGGTGGGGTAGTCCCACGTCAGGTCGAGCAACGGACGATCACGGTCGTCGGTCGAGTCCGCGAGCAGCTCGCGCACCCGCCGGCCGAGCTCGTAGAAGAACTGCAGCTCGCTCTGGCAGTCGCCCTCGGGCTGGACTGCCTGGTGGTGCCACTGCAGCATCCGCTGGGTCTGGGTGAACGATCCGCTCTTCTCGGTGTGCGCCGCCGCCGGGAGGAAGAAGACCTCGGTCTCGATGTCCTCGGTGGCGAGCTCGCCGGAAGCGATCTCGGGGCCGTCCTTCCAGAAGGTGGCGGACTCGATCATGTTGAAGTCGCGCACGACGAGCCACTTGAGGTGCGACATGGCCTGCCGCTGCATGCGGCCGTGCGCGGAGCCGACCGCAGGGTTCTGGCCGAGCAGGAAGTAGCCCTCGACCTGGCCGTCCAGCATCGCCATGGTCGTCTGGTAGGTGCCGTGTGCACCGGTCAGCCTCGGCAGGTAGTCGAAGCACCAGTCGTTCTCGGCCGTGGCGGCCTTGCCCCACCACGACTTGAGCAGGCTGACGGCATACGTGTCGGCGTTGGCCCAGAAGCCCTTCTGCTCCTTGTTGCCGATCGCGCCGAGGTAGTCGTCCCACGTGTCGTGCAGCCCCGCGACGGGCATCGCGAGGTAGCCGGGGAGGATGTTGTAGAGCGTCGGGATGTCGGTCGAGCCCTGGATGCTGGCGTGCCCGCGAAGGGCCATGATGCCGCCGCCCGGCCGGCCCATGTTGCCGAGCAGCAGCTGCACGATCGCAGCGGTGCGGATGAACTGAGCGCCGAGCGTGTGCTGGGTCCAGCCGACGGCATAGACGAATGCCGTGGTGCGTTCGCGTCCGCTGTTCTCGGTGACCGAACGGGCGAGGTAGTCGAAGTCGTCGACGCTGATGCCGCACGTGTCGGCCACCATCTCCGGGGTGTAGCGGGCGTAGTGCTTCTTGAGGATCTGGAAGACGGTGTTGGGGTCCTGGAGCGTCTCGTCACGCAGGACCCTGGCGTGCTCGAGGGCGGGACCACCGGACCCGTGCTCGTCGCCCGCGGCACGGTCCGACTTGGTCTCACCGTGCTCGTGCCCGGCCGCAGGGCCCCCGATGGTGCCCGGCGTCTCGTCGTCCTCACCGTCGCTGCTGGCGTAGGCCCAGGTCTCCTGGGAGTAGCTGCCCTTCGCGTCGTCGTAGCCGGAGAAGAGCCCGTCGAGGTCCTCCGTGTCCCGGTACTTCTCGCTCACGAGCGTCGCGGCGTTGGTGTACGCGACGACGTACTCCTTGAAGTACAGCTCGTTGTCGAGGATGTACTTGATGAGGGCGCCGAGCAGCACGACGTCGCTGCCGGCCCGGATCGGGATGTGCTTGTCGGCCGTGGCCGACGTGCGCGTGAACCGTGGGTCGACGTGGATGACCCGTGCGCCCTTGAGCCGCGCCTCGGTCACCCACTGGTACGCGACCGGATGGCACTCGGCCATGTTCGATCCCTGGATGACGATGCAGTCGGCGTTGGACAGGTCCTGCACGTACTGCGTGGCGCCGCCGCGCCCGAACGAGGACCCCAGACTGGGGACCGTGGAGGAGTGTCAAATACGGGCTTGGTTCTCGATCTGGATGGCGCCCGCGGCGGTGAAGAGTTTCTTGATGAGGTAGTTCTCCTCGTTGTCGAGCGTCGCTCCGCCCAGCGAGGCGATCCCCATGGTGCGCCGCAGTGGGCGCCCGTGCTCGTCGTGGTCCTGCCACGTGCGGCGCCGCGACTCGACGAACCGCTGCGCGACCATCTCGACGGCCGTCGACAGCTCGATCGGCTCCCAGTCCGTGCCGCCGGGACGGCGGTAGAGCGCCTTGCGCTGACGGCCGGGGTTGTTGACGAGCTGCTCGCTCGCGGATCCCTTGGGGCACAGGCGCCCACGCGACACCGGCGAGTCAGGGTCGCCCTCGATCTGGACGACGCGGCCGTCCTTGACGAAGACCCGCTGACCGCAGCCGACCGCGCAGTAGGGGCAGACGCTCTGGACGACCTTGTCCGCGGTGGCCGTGCGGGGCGCGAGCTCACGCGTGTGGGCGGAGGTGACCGACGGCCCTCGGCCGAGGAAGTCGCCGGAGCGCACCTGACGGACGACCGGCCAGGACAACAACGTCTTCTTGGGATCCACCGCTGCACCTCTCTGGACTGGGCGACCGCACCATGACAGCACGAGAGTCTGGGAGGCGCCACAGAAGCATTACCCACTTGGGCGACGTCGCACACGGCGGCCGGTGGAGCGCTGACTACACTCGACCCAGCGATGACGAGCGAGCCCGAACCGACCCCCACCGGACGCGTGCGGTCCGTGGCCCGGGGTCTGCTGACCCTGGGCCCCCACCGGGGCGCGCACCGCGTCGCCCTCCGCGCGGGCGTCTCCGTGCTCGTCCCCCTCCTGGCGCTCGTCCTGCTCGGTCGCGTGGAGTGGACGGCGTATGCCGCGTTCGGCGCCTTCACGTCGCTCTACGGGCGCAACCACGCCCGCGCCGAGCGAGCCGGGATGCAGGTCGTGGCCAGCGGGTTCCTCACGCTGGCAGTGACGCTCGGCGTCCTCGTGTCCCTCGCGCCCGACTCGCGCTGGCTCGTGGTGCCCGTCGGCGCGCTGCTCGCCGCCGGCGGTTCGCTCACGTCCGACGCCTACGGCTGGCACCCGCCCGGGCCGCTGTTCCTCGTCTTCGGCTTCGCGGTCTGCGCCATGGTGCCGTCCACCCCCGTCACGGTGGCCGTGGCAGCGGGGATCGCCGCCGGCAGCGCCGTCTTCTCGATGCTCGTCGCCCAGGTCGGGGTGCTGCGAGAGCCTTCGTCGTGGGCGCCTCCGGTGCTCCCGGCGCCGCGCTTCCGGGACGCCCTGGCGCCGCAGGGCGCTGTCGCGCACCTCGTCCGTCACGTCGTGGCGCTCTCGGTCGCGGGCGCCGTGGCGACCGCCCTCGACTGGCAGCACCCGTACTGGGCCATGGTCGCGGCCGTGGTCGTCCTCTCGGGCCCGGACCTGCTGTCCCGTCTGACCCGCGGCGTCCAGCGGGTCGTGGGCACGCTGCTCGGGCTGGGCGTGGCGGCGGTGGTCCTCGCGTGGCACCCGCAGGACGTGACAGCGGTCCTCGCCATCGTCGTGCTCCAGGTCCTCACCGAGCTCTTCGTGGGTCGCAACTATGCGGTCGCGCTGCTCTTCATCACCCCGCTGGCCCTGCTCATGGGCCAGCTCGCCCACGAGTCCCCGGTCGGCCCGCTGCTGCGCGACCGGCTGCTGGAGACGGTCCTCGGCGCGGTGGTCGGCGCCGTCGTGCTGCTCGTCGTCCCGGATCGGCTGCGCGGCCGGTCCGACGCCTAGCGCCGCGAGCAGGTCGTGCTCGATGTCGCGGGCCGCCAGGGCGAGGGCCGTGACGACGGTTGGGAGCATCACCCCGCCGGACGGCATACTCACGTGGTGACGAAGAACCTCAGTGAGCGCATCCCGCGGGATCCCGATCCCGACGGCCTCTACGAGGTCTTCACCGAGTGGACGACCGAGCGGGGGCTCACGCTCTACCCGCACCAGGAGGAGGCGTTCCTCGAGATCCTGAGCGGGAGCAACCTCATCCTGTCGACACCGACGGGGTCGGGGAAGTCGCTCGTTGCGACGGCGGCCCACCTCACGGCCCTCGCAGAGGACCGCGTCAGCTTCTACACGGCACCCATCAAGGCCCTCGTCTCCGAGAAGTTCTTCGCCCTGTGCGAGCAGTTCGGCGCCGACAACGTCGGCATGATCACCGGTGACGCGTCGGTCAACGCGGACGCCCCGATCATCTGCTGCACCGCCGAGATCCTCGCGAACCTCGCGTTGCGCGAGGGGAGCTCGGCCGACATCGGTCTCGTCGTCATGGACGAGTTCCACTTCTACTCCGAGCCCGACCGCGGCTGGGCGTGGCAGGTGCCGATCCTCGAGTTGCCCCAGGCCCAGTTCGTCCTCATGTCGGCCACGCTGGGCGACGTCACCATGTTCAAGGACGACCTGACCCGGCGCACCGGCCGCTCCACCGCCGTCATCACCGGCACCGAGCGCCCCGTCCCCCTCGAGTTCTCGTATGCCGTGACGCCGCTCCACGAGACCATCGAGGAGCTGCTCGACAAGGACCGCGCGCCGGTCTACGTCGTGCACTTCACCCAGGCGGCCGCCCTGGAGCGCGCCCAGAGCCTCATGGCCGTCAAGATCACGACCCGCGAGGAGCGTGAGGCGATCGCGGCCCGCATCGGCGGCTTCCGCTTCGGGGCCGGCTTCGGCCGCACCCTGTCGCGGCTCGTGCGCCACGGCATCGGCGTGCACCACGCCGGGATGCTGCCGAAGTACCGCCGCCTCGTCGAGCAGCTCGCCCAGGACGGTCTGCTCAAGGTCATCTGCGGCACCGACACGCTCGGGGTCGGCATCAACGTGCCGATCCGCACGGTCCTGCTCACGGGGCTCACGAAGTTCGACGGCACGAAGCAGCGAACGCTCAAGGCGCGCGAGTTCCACCAGATCGTCGGTCGGGCCGGCCGTGCGGGCTTCGACACCCGGGGCTGGGTCGTCGCCCAGGCGCCGGAGCACGTCGTCGACAACCTGCGTGCCGTCGAGAAGGCCGGCGACGACCCCAAGAAGCAGAAGAAGATCCAGCGCAAGAAGGCACCCGAGGGCTTCGTCAGCTGGTCCGAGGAGACGTTCGAGCGGCTCATCGTCGCCGAGCCCGAGCCGCTGCAGCCCCGGATGCGCGTCTCACACTCGATGCTCGTCAACCTCCTGGCGCGAGAGGGAAACCCGGTCGCGCACGCCCTGCGCCTGCTCTCGGACAACCATCACGAGCCCAAGGACCAGCGGCGCCTCCAGCGACATGCCCTCGTGCTCGCCAAGGAGCTCATCACCTCGGGTGTGGTCGAGCGCCTGGCGACGGCCGAGGAGTCGGGGCGCCGCCATGCCCTGACGATCGACCTCCAGCGAGACTTCGCCCTCAACCAGCCGCTGGCACCTTTCGCGCTCGCCGTCATGGACACCCTCGACCCCGAGTCCGACTCCTACGCAAAGGATCTCGTCTCGGTGATCGAGGCGATCCTCGAGGACCCCCGCCAGGTGCTGTGGGCCCAGGAGTTCAAGGCCCGGGGCGAGGCCGTCGCCGCCATGAAGCTCGACGGCATCGAGTACGAGGAGCGGATGGAGCGGCTCGAGGAGGTCACCTGGCCCAAGCCGCTCGCCGACCTGCTCGAGGTGACGCTCGCCGCCTACCGGCAGACGCACCCGTGGATCTCGCAGGACGCGCTGTCGCCCAAGTCGGTCGTGCGCGAGATGTACGAGCGGGGCATGACCTTCAACGAGTTCGTCTCCTACTACGGCCTGTCCAGGTCGGAGGGGCTCGTCCTGCGCTACCTGACCGACGCCTACCGCGCGCTGCGCCGCACCGTCCCCGAGAGCCACCGCACGGAGGAGCTCGAGGACATCATCGAGTGGCTGGGCGAGCTGGTGCGCCAGACCGACTCGAGCCTGCTCGACGAGTGGGAGGACCTCGTCAACCCGAGCGACGCCGTGCTCGCCCAGACCGACGTCGCACCCCCGGCCCGGCCGATCACGGCCAACGAGCGGGCCTTCACCGTCATGATCCGCAACGCGATGTTCCACCGCGTCGAGCTCGCCTCGCGCGACGAGTGGGAGGCCCTGGGCGAGCTCGAGGCCCGCATCGCCGAGCTCACCGACCCACCGCAGAAGGTCGTGATGGACGCCCAGGCGTGGAACGACGCGCTCGGCGCCTACTACGACGACCACGACGCCATCGCGACCGACCAGGGCGCGCGCTCGCCCGCGCTCCTCCAGGTCGAGCGCACGCCGACGGAGTGGCGCCTGCGTCAGGTCGTCGTCGACCCCGACGACGACAAGGACTGGGGCATCACGGCCGTCGTCGACCTCGCCGCCAGCGACGACGTCGGCGCCGCCGTGCTCACCGTCACCGGCTTCGAGCGCCTCGGCGGCTGACCGCCGGTCAGGCGCCGGACTCGGCGAGCTTCTTCAGCTCGGTCATCGCGCCCTCGGTCTGGGCGGGCAGCTGCCGGTTGATCATGGGCGTGAGGACCTTGCCGAAGCCCTTGGTGTCGATGGTGATCGTGTGGGTGAGCCGGGTCTGCTCGGGGCTCGGGCCCGGCTCGACGTCGAAGTCGACCGTGACGTCCATCATCTTGTCGGTGAACCAGTTCGTCAGCTTGCGGTCCTGCTCGCGCGCGACCACCTTGCCGTCCATGACGCCGGTGCGGCCGCCGTCCTTGTAGTGGTACCTCAGCTGCGTGCCCACCGACGTCGGCCCCCCGGTCAGGTTGTCCAGCCGGGTGCAGCGCCCCAGCCACTCCGGGGCGCGAGTGACGTCGTCGAGGATCGCGAACACCGCGGCCGGAGGGGCATCCACGATCTCGGTTCGGGCGTGGTGCGGCATGCGAGTCACCTCTCGGGGCGGGCGTCCGGGTCGACGCCGACCGCCCCATCCTCGCATCGCCGATAGGTTGGGCGGTGTGGATCTGCGCGAGCACCTGACCGACCACGACGGCGTGCTGGTGGAGCCGTCCGACGGGGGCAACGGCACCGGCGTGCTCGTGCTCTCCGGCTCCAGCGGCCGCGTCGAGCGCGACCGCGCGCGCCTGCTCGCCTCGGCCGGGGTCTCGGCCGCCCTGACCTACCGCTGGTTCGGTGGCGAGGGCCGGCCTGCCGGCATCTGGGAGCACCCTCTCGAGGCCTTCACACCCGCCGTCGCGTCCCTGGCCGAGCACTGCGACCGGGTGGTGCTCCTCGGCACCTCGAAGTCGGCCGAGGCCTTCCTGCTGTATGCCCCCGGCGACCCCTTCGTCGACGCCGTCGTCGCGATCGCACCGAGCCACGTCGCCTGGGCCAACGTCGGTCCCGGCCCCGACGGCGGGCTGCGACCGCAGCACTCGTCGTGGTCGCGGGGCGGCGAGCCCCTCCCCTTCGTGCCGTACGACGACGAGGCCGAGCCGGTCGGCGACCCGCCTGCCTTCACGCCCGTCTACGCCCAGAGCCTGCGCACGCACGCCGACCGGGTCGCAGCCGCGACGATCCCGGTCGAGCGCTTCTTCGGTGACGTGCTGCTCGTCGCGGGCGGCGACGACCAGGTGTGGCCTTCGCTCACCTCCGCCCGCGCCGTGCAGGCCCGACGGCGTGCTCTCGACCTGCCGACGACCCTCGTCACCCATCCTGGGGCCGGCCACCGCGTCCTCCTGCCCGGTGAGGCCGTCGCGTCCGGCGGCCAGCGCATGGCCCGCGGCGGGACCGAGGCAGCGGACCGGGCGCTCGGCGAGCAGGCCTGGCCCGAGATCCGCCGGGTCCTCGACCTCGCCTGAGAGGTCGAGGACGTGGACCGCGCCGATCTGAGGTAGCCGGCGACGCGGCATACGTCGTCCTCCCGATGTGGGAGGGCCCACCTCAGACCGACGCTGGAGAGGTCCGCACCACAGCGACCTCGAAGGATCCGGTCATGCTCTCTCCCACCATCGTCAGCGCCCTCGTCGCCATGCGCGAGGCCGACCTCCGGCACGGGGCGGAGGTCGCGCGTCGCCGCCGCCTCGAGCCGGCGCCCGAGGCGCCGGTGCCACCCACTCCTCGCCGGCGCACCCGCACCGCCCGCCGCCGCCGGCACCTGCGCCTCGTGTGAGGGCCGGCGATGGTGGTGGTGCCTGACCCGCCGGTTCAGGCCCCGGTGCGGGTATGTTCCCCAGTGCCCACATCGGGGACCCCTCGACCGACAGGACCAGCTGCATGGACTCCACCGACGTCACCGCCGCCTCACGGCGCGCCGGCGACCATCCCGCCCTCGAGACCGCCGCCCGCGTCGGCTACGCCGTCAACGGCGTGCTCCACATCGTCATCGGCATCATCGCCCTCCAGCTCGCCTTCGGCGCCAAGGGCAAGAGCGCCGACCAGTCGGGCGCCCTCGGCTCGATGGCCGACAACGGCTTCGGGCTCGTCATGCTCTGGGTCGCCGTCGTGGCGTGGCTCGGCCTCGCGCTCTGGCAGGTCACCGAGGCGATCTCCGGCGGGTGGGAGACGAGCGACCGTCTCAAGGCCGCCGCCAAGGCGGTCGTCTACCTCGTCCTGTCGTGGACCGCGTTCAAGTTCGCGAGCGGCACGGGCTCGTCGAGCAAGAGCCAGACCACCGACTTCACGGCCAGCCTGATGAAGCAGCCTGCCGGCCAGTGGCTGGTCGCCCTCGTCGGGCTCGCCGTCATCGGGGTCGGCGTCTACCACGTCGTCAAGGGGTGGAGGAAGAAGTTCCTCCAGGACCTCGAGACGCACCCCAGCGAGTGGATCGTCAAGGCGGGGCGCGTCGGCTACATCGCCAAGGGGATCGCCCTCGCCATCGTCGGTGGCCTCTTCGTCCTGGCCGCGGTGCGACACAAGCCGAGCGAGGCCCGCGGGCTCGACGGCGCCCTGCGCAACCTGCTCGGCGCCCCGGGCGGCCCCTTCCTGCTCGGACTCGTCGCCCTCGGTCTCATCGCCTTCGGCGTCTACTGCTTCGGTCGGGCGCGTCACGCCGACGTCTGACGCCTGCTCGACACGAACGGCCGGGAACCGCGAGGGTTCCCGGCCGTTCTGCGTCCCGCGGGGAGACGGAGCGCTTGGTGTCAGCGCGACACGGCCTCGCGAGCCGTACTGCTGACGCGGCCGCTGGTGGTCTTGCGACGCAGGTAGTTCCAGGCCAGCAGGGCGCACACGATGCCGTTGACCATGCCGACGAGGATGTCGACGAGGTGGTGCATGCCGCGGTACAGGCGCGCGTAGCCGACGAGCAGCGGGATGACGGCGCAGACCACCGTGATGAGCCGCCTCAGCCACACCGTCTGGATGCGCTGCGCCATGAGGGCGAAGGTGAGGTAGAGCGCCGTCGAGGCGCCCATGTGGCCGCTGGGGTAGCTCGACGTCGGGGGCGCCGGGTCGAGGTGCTCGACGGCCGGCCGCTTGCGGTCGGCGATGGTCGTGGCGGCCACGAAGACGCTGGCCTGCGTGGCGATCGCGATGGCGGGGATGACGGCATACCACCACTGCTTGGTGCGCCACCAGATGAGGGCCACGGCCACGAGGCAGACGCCGATGACGATCTCGGTGTTGCCGATGTGCGACCACACCGCGGTGATCGAGTTCCACGTCGACGTGCGGCCTGCGGCGACGGACCGGCTGATGCTCTCCTCGGAGGGGAGGCCGCCGAGCGGGCCCATGATGAGGAAGCCGAGACCGACGATCGCCCCGAACAGGACCACGGCGGGCGCGAGGACCCGCAGTGCGAAGTCACGCAGGGCCGACCCGACCGTTGGTCGCGAGGAGTCGATCTCGTAGCGGTGGACGAAGGTGTGGTTCACGTGCTGCCTTTCGATGACTCGGGCCCGGCGTCCCCCTCCGGCGGAGGGGAGTCGTCCGGACGCTTGGGGTTCCACCCGATGTAGCCGGCGTAGGACGCCGTACCGAGTCCGACGCCGAAGATGATCCCGGCGAGGACGTCTGAGGGGTAGTGCACGCCGAGGAAGACCCGGTCGAGTGCGGTGAGGAGGACGTATGCCGTCAGGCCGGCCATGAGCCAACGGCGGGCCACGGGCGAGAGCACCGGCCAGAGCAGCAGCGTCATGGTCGTCGCGATCGCGGCGGCGCAGGCGACGTGACCCGACGGGAAGCTGTAGCCGGGCGCGTGCGAGACGGGATCGCTGACGACGGGGCGGGCCCGTCGCACGATCGCCTTGAGGTCGAGCTGGAGGTTCCACGACACCATGAGCGTGATGAAGGCCCAGAGGCACCGGGTCGCGAGCTCACGGTGGCGTCGCCACAGGATCAGGCACACGGCCGACGAGACGATGTAGACCCACACCGGCTGGGTGGCCTCCTGCCAGACGAGCAGGGCCGTCTTGAGCCAGGGGTTGTCTCGGGTGATGTCGGTGGCGGCGATGATGAGCCGCTCGTCGAGCTCGATGACGGGGAGGAACTTCTCGCGAACGACGAACGCGAGCACCGTGACGGGGATGGCGAAGGCGAGCCCGAACCCGACGGCCTTGAGCAGGCGTCGACCCCGACCCGCGGGTCGGAGCACACCTCTGCGTCGCTCAGCCAACCCGGACCACCAGGGAGTCGGGGAGGATGCGGATGCCCAGCGAGACGTGCTCGCCGATCGGGTCGCCGTCGATCTCCGCCTCGACGGGGCGACCGGCGGTGACGGTGAACTCGCGGCCGCGGAGGCGGTCGAGGCGGCGGTGGCCGGCGCGGTGGCGGCTGACGAGGTCGGAGATGACGGAGAACCAGCCGAACGCGCCGTTGGGGGCCACGACGACGGCGTCGAGGATGCCGTCGTCGAGCTTCGCCTCGGGCATGAGCTCGAGGCCGCCCTGGAGCGTGCCGCAGTTGCCGACGACGACGGTGCGAGCGTGCCGGCTCACCGATCCGCTCGGCTCGTCGTGCTCCCGCTCGTGGTCGCCGTGCTGACCGGTCACCCCGGAACTGCCCTTGGAGCTGACGTCCACGCGGAAGCCGCGGCTGAAGACCTGACGCAGCCCGCTGAAGATGTAGGCGACCCAGCCGACGACGGCCTTGACCTTCTCGTTGGTGCCGGCCATGACCTGGCCGTCCAGACCGAGACCGGCCATGACGAGGAAGACCTCCTCGTCGTCGTCGACCTGGGAGCCGCCGTCGTGCGTGCCATGGCTCTCGTGCGGCCGGATCGGCTTGTCGGAAACGCGCATCAGACCCACGTCGATGCGGCGCTCGGTGCCGCCGAGCATCGCCTCGACGGCGTTCTCCAGGGAGTCGATGGGCAGGCCGAGGTTGCGGGCGAGCAGGTTGCCCGTGCCTCCCGGGAGCAGGCCGAGCGCGACGTCGGTGCCCACGAGGGCCGAGGCCACCGCACGCACCGTGCCGTCGCCCCCGAGCGAGGCGACGACGTCGGCGCCGGAGCGCACCGCCTCGCGGCCCTGCTTCTCGCCGGTCTCGTCCTCGGTCGTCTCGATCCACGACGGGTCCTCCCAGCCGTGCTGCGCTGCAGCCTTGGCGACCAGCTCCTTGGCGGAGTCGAGGTCGTCCACCTTCACCGGGTTGTAGACGACGGTGAGGCTGCGACGAGCGCTGGGGGTGTCGGGCATGTTGGGGATCCTAGGGCTCAGGGCATGAGGGGAGACGGCCGCAAACATCGGCCAGCACCTCACATACCCCGAGGCCGCACCCAGCCGACCACCAGCGCACCCCCAGCCGGAGCCCAGCCACGGGGCCGCGTGCGGCGGTAGCCTCCGGACGTGTCCACCATTCGCCGGCGCCTCGCCGTCGCGCTGCTCGTCGGCGTCCTCGCCGGTGTCGTCGTCCCCCTGGGCCCGGCAGGCGAGCTGCTCACCCACCTGCTCACCGGGTTCGTGGCCGGTGGGCTGACCTTCGCCGTGCCGCTGCTCGTGCACGTCCTCGGCCACGACGCCCCCGCCACGCGAGCGCGCGTGCAGGGCCGCGACGGCGACGCCGCGTGGTACGACGTGGTCGTCATCGTCGTCGGTCTCGCCAGCCTGGCGGGCGTGGGCGTCCTCCTCGTCGGCGGCCAGTCGAAGGGCGTCGCGCAGGTCATCGACGCCCTCGTCGGGGTGGGCGCGGTCGCGGTGGGCTGGCTGTGCGTCCACACCGTCTACGTGCTGCGCTACGCCCGCGTCTACTACGCGAGCGCGCGCCCACCGATCGACTTCAACCAGGACGAGGACCCGACCTTCTCGGACTTCGCCTACTTCTCCTTCAACCTCGGCATGGCCTACCAGGTCTCGGACACCGACCTCAAGACCTCGGACATCCGGCGCGTGGTCCTCGGGCACACGCTGCTCGCCTACCTCTACGGCACGATCGTCATCGCCGCGACGATCAACCTCGTGGCAGGCATCGGCAACTCGGGCCTGGGCGGCTAGCGGCCGCCGCCGGCTACGTCGCCCCGGCCCACGGGGACAGGGGGCGTCAGCCTTCGCCGCCCTCGTCCGGGTCGTCGTCCGCGTCGTGCCGCTCCGCCTCGAAGCTGTCCACGAGGTCCCAGGCCCGCTCCTCGCGCCCCGCGGTGTCCTCGTCGTCCCGGTCGTTCATCGCCTGTCCGAGAGCCCAGTCCGGAGGGACGTGCCGTCCCGGATCCGACTCAGAGGTCGTGGACATGTCGTCACTCTCCAGGCGATGGCTGGGGCGGGGATCCCGCGCGTCCAGTGTCTCACCGTGCGAACCGTCGGCACAGGTTCTGGACCCGTCCGACCCCGATCCGCCTACGCGGGCAGGGTCAGGCGTAGGGTTCGGAACGAGGTTGACGCACGGTGCGCCGGCAGATCGGAGCCCGTGGTGCCCGCTGTTCCGTCGGCTCCCCCGCCCCCTGACTCGCAGCTCGAGGGACTGAAGTCGGCTGTGCGCGCTGCGCGTCGCGACGTGGACCTCCGGAGGTCCGGAAAGGTCGACCCGGCCCTGCTGGTGACCGCTCGCGGTGTGCTGCTCAACGCGCTGGAGAGCCTTGCCGCCGAGCTGGTCAGACGCAGGCTGCCCATGCCACCGGCGCTTCGTGACGACCTCCGACTCCAGCGGCGGATCCGCGGCGCCCGCCGGATCAGGTAGCCGCCAGCCGCGCCTTCTCGTCCTTGACCCACAGGCCGATCAGGCCGCCGAAGTGCGCCATGAAGCGGTCGCGCTCGTGGGCGGGGTAGGTCGTGACGACCGTCGAGCGCAGCAGGCTGTCGAACGCGTCGGACTGCACCCACTCGAGCACCGCCGCGTCGAGGTGCGGGAGGTAGCGGTCGCACCAGGCCCAGTAGGCGGCGGTGTCGAAGTACTCGTCGGCGATCGCGAGGTACGCGTCCAGCTTCTCCTCGTCGGTGAGGTCCTCACGGTCGGCGATGTCGAAGTAGCGGCGCATCTCGAGGTCCATCGGCCCCTTGCGACCGGTGACGAGACAGAAGGCCGACCAGCGCACGAGTGCCTTGATGGCCCAGGGGAAGTAGTAGTGCAACGAGGTGACCGCGACGTCGGGACACGCGTTGGCGTAGTCGATGGGATAGACGTCGTCGCCCTTGACGAGCATCTCGCAGGAGTTGAACTCCCAGCCGAACATGGCGTTGACGATGCGGCTGATGGCGGCGGTCTGCTTGCCCGCCGACGGCTGCAGGAAGTCGTAGCTCACGGCATACCTGTTGTGCATCGGCTGCTCGGGGCGGAAGTCCATGACCATCGTCTCGGGCCCGATGGACAGGGCTCGCGCGAAGTGGTCGTACTCGACGGTCGACTGGAGGTGCATGAGCATCTCGCCCGACTCGTCGTAGGCCTTGACGAGGTCGGCCTCGTCGTCGATGCGCGAGACGCCACGCCACCCGCCGCCGTCGAAGGGCTTCATGTACATCGGGTAGCCGAGGTCCCTGGCGATCTTCTTGAGGTCGAAGGGCCGGTTGTACTTCGCCGACGTGTAGGCCCAGCGGACGTTGTCGACGGGGTGCTTGTAGGGCACGAGCCAGGTCTCGGGAACCTTGAGCCCGAGGCGCATCAGCGCGACGTAGGCGCTGTGCTTCTCCATCGACTGGAAGGTGAACGGGCTGTTGAGCAGGTAGGTGTCGTTCATCAGCGCGGCCTTCTTGAGCCACTCTCGCGGGTGGTAGTACCAGTAGGCGAGCCGGTCGATGACGAGCTCGGTGCGCACCGGCTGGCGCAGGTCGAACGGCTCGATGGTGAGGCGCTCGCTCGTCAGCTCATGAGTCACTCCGTCGTCCGTGGTGATCGGACCGACGAGCGCGAGCAGGGCCTCGAACGCGGTGGGCCAGTCCTCCTCGGCCCCGAGCAGCAGCCCGATCAGGTGGTTGCGCGTGTGCGTCATGTGCCTCTCCTGGTGGACGATCCGGGTGACCCCGATCCTTGCAGCAGTGTCAACAGGAACGGGTCGAACGCGGCCTCCCAGGAGCGCCAGTCGTGCCGGCCCGGCCTCTCGTGGAACGTGACGTCGTGACCGCTCGCGGCGAGGGTCTGCGCCATCTGGCGGTTGTTGGCCAGGTTGCCCTCGTCGGCGCCGCACGTGAGGACGATCCGGGCGTCGCTGCGCCGCTTGCGCGCCCGGCGCACGCCCGCGACGAAGGCCGTCACGCGGTCCCAGAACTCGAAGTCCTCCTCGTCGTCCACACGCTTGCGGAAGAACGAGCCCGACTGGAGGAAGAGCGCCCCGAACGTCCCCGGGTGGCGCCACTCGGTCTGCAGGGACGCGAGCGCTCCGAGGCTCGCTCCCACGAGCGTCGGCTTGGCGTCGGCGGCGTATGCCGTGTGCACGGTCGGGAGCACGTGCTCGGCGAGCGCCTCGGCCCAGAGGGGGTTGGCGGCATACCGCTCGTTGCGAGGCCCGGGCTCGAGCAGGACGACCCGGGTCGGCGGGACCCGGCCGTCGGCGGTGGCCGTGCGCAGCCGCGAGACGAGGTGCGCCCGGCGCGAGTACTCCGGGCCGTCGTGCGCGACGAGGAGCGGGAGGGGGTCGCTGCGGCGGGTGCCCACGGGAGTGACGACGACGAGGTCGACGTCGCCGACCGGCGTGCCGGTGACGGTGAGCCTCGTTCGCGCCATCCCCTGACCCTATGCGTGACGCCGGACGGCGGCCCGTCCAGCGTGCAATCCGTCGTTGTCATTGATCGAGATCTATTGCAGGACAATGCGATTCGTTGTCCACAGATGCCCGCGAACTCTTGTCGATCGAGTCGAACATGTGTTCTAATTAACCTGTTCGCAGATCCCGAGAGGAGTGGTCCCGTGCCCTACGTCGCATCCACTCGCACGGGTCTGCTCGGGGTCGAGGACGACCGGTTGCGCGCCCAGGTGATGGCGGACGTGCAGGACAGCCTCACGGCGCTCGGTGAGCGGGCGTTGGGCACCATCGAGGCCCTGGAGACGGAGAAGGCGCGGGTCGAGGCCCGGCTGCTGGCGGCCTACGGCGCCCTTCACACGATCGAGTCACAGCAGGTCGAGACGCTGGCGCTGGCAGCCGGGTCCCTGCACGTGTCGGCCGACCGGGTCGTCAGCGAGGAGATCGCCCTGGCCACGGGTCTCGGCGTCGGCGAGGTGGCCCGTCGGCTGTCGCTGGCCACCGCGCCGCGACGGCACCGGATGATCCTCGCCGCCCTCCGGTCCGGCGCGACGACGCTGCACCGCGCCCTTCAGGTCGCGTCCGAGACGGCGGCCCTGTCGGACGCCGACGTGGCGGCCGTCGAGGAGGCCGTGCTCGCACCCTCCCGCGACGGTCGGCGCCTGTCGCAGCGGACGTTCGTGACCCGGCTGCGGCGTGCGATCGCCTCCCTCGACACCCGCGGGTCCGACGAGCGCCGCGCCCGGGCGCGGTCGCGGCGGGGCGTCTTCAGCCGGCTCACCGGCGACGGGATGGGCTGCCTCACCCTCGTCGCCGATGCCGACGCGATCGCTGCGGTCATGGACCGGCTCGACGGGCAGGCCCGCGCGGCCCGGGGAGCGGACGATCCCCGCACCCTCGACCAGCTCCGCTGCGACCTCGCGACCGAGGCACTCCTGCGCAGCCACCTCGAGGCCCGGCAGCAGGCGACCCAGTCCGGCAACGACTCCGGCTCCGGCTGCGACTCTGTCTCCGGCACCCACTCCGGCACCGTGTCCGATCCCGCCTCACCCTCCTCGCCGAGCACGACGCCGGCCGGCCTGGTGTGGCTCATCGTGCCCTTCGAGGTCGCGACGGGCACCTCCGACGCCGCCTGCGAGCTGCCGGGCCACGGCTGGATCACTGCCGCCCAGGCCCGCGAGATCATGACGCGGCCCGGATCGGTCTGGCGCACCCTGCCGGTCGACCTGCGCACCGGCGAAGCCCTGTCACGACCGACGAAGGCCTACCGCCCCACTGCCGCCATGGTCGAGCACGTGCAGGCCGTCGACGGCAGGTGCCGCGGGCCCGGCTGCGAGGTCCTCGCCTCGCGGTGCGACCTCGACCACGAGACACCGTGGCCAAGGGGTGAGACGTCGGTCGGCAACCTCCACCTCAAGCACCGCTGGCACCACAACACGAAGACCGACGGCGTGTGGACCTCCAGGCCCGTCGCCGACGGCGGACTCGAATGGACCACCCTGACCGGCCGCACCTACGTCACCCACCCCAAGGACTGGCGCGAGGGAGTGGGTCCGCCGGACCTCGCAGCGACGCTGGAACCTGCCCCCAACGACGAGGCGCCTCCGCCGTTCTGATCCGTGCTCGGGGGCCGGTCGTAGTCTGGGCTGACCGTATGACTGACTGACTGCTGCTGCGCCCCGAGGAGCCCACGATGGATCCACGACCTCCCCTGCCGCCCTTCACCGAGGAGACCGCGCGCCAGAAGGTGCAGGCGGCCGAGGATGCGTGGAACACCCGCGACCCGGAGCGCGTCGCCGGGGCCTACACGGAGGACACCGAGTGGCGCAACCGCGGCGAGCACGTCGTCGGCCGCGCGGCCGTGGTCGACTTCCTCACCCGCAAGTGGCAGCGCGAGCTCGACTACCGCCTGCGCAAGAACCTGTGGGCCTTCTCCGGCAACCGCATCGCCGTCCGCTTCCAGTACGAGTCGCGCGACGCCGACGGGCAGTGGTGGCGCTCCTACGGCAACGAGCAGTGGGAGTTCGACGACCTCGGCTACATGCGCCGCCGCGAGGCGAGCATCGACGACGTGCCCATCGACGAGTCGGATCTGCGCGTCACCCCCGGCGAGGGCGAGCTCCCCACCTTCTGAGCATCGCCCCCGCAGGGCTGGGCCTCAGGCCTGGTCGAGGCTGTCGCTGACGGCCACCGCGTCGGGCACGCCGAGGACGATGCGCGTGCCGGGCGGTGCAGCCTGCACGAGACGGAGCCGGGCGAGCGCCGGGTGCGCGTCGAGCAGCTTGGCGCCGTTGGCGAGGGAGCGCAGCGCCGCCGTCTCGGCCCGAGCCGCCTCGAGCTGGGCCTCCCCGCGCCGCCGGGCCGTCGCCAGCTCGGCAGCGGCGGCCCGCAGCTCGACGGGCACGATGACGTCCTTGACGACGACCTCGGCCACCTCGGCACCGACGCGTCGGGCGACCTCGGCCGTGGCGGCGGTGATCCGCGCGGTCGGCAGGGCCGCCCCTCGACCGACGAGCTCGTCGGCCGACACCGTCGACAGCGCGTCACGCAGCGCGACCTGGGCGGCGAGGTAGGCGGTGGCCGTCGGCTCGTCGGACACCTCGGCGAACGCGATCGGGTCGCCGACGGCCCAGCGCACGACCGCGGACACGCGCACCGACACACCGTCTGACGTCAGGACCTCCTGCGGGGCGACCTGCGTCAGGCGCTCACGCAGGTCGAGGACCACGAGCCGCTGCCCGCGCAGACGTCGGTGCCGACCCGACGGCAGGACCTGCTGGAGGACGCCGTGACGGTAACGGAGCGCGCAGTGGCGCGGCTCGATCGTGAAGCGGTTCAGGGACATTCGGGCGACCTCCTTCGGGTCGTTCGGTTGGACATGCAATGGCTCGACGGGCCCTGCCGGGTGACGCGGACGCGGACACGTGCGGGTGTCGCCGACCGTGCAGCGCGTGCCGCGGGGGCCGGGCTCGAGGCCCGACCCGCAGGGCGACACCCGGCGGGACACGGTCGACGACACCCTGAGGATTCGAACCTCTGGTGCAGGGCACCGTTACCTGGAGTGGGCGCTTGGACAGAGCGCTGCATCCGTGGGCGGGTCCGACGCGCAGGACCTCCGGTGGCACGCCACCTCGGCTGCTTGCCCGCCCCGTGCCGTCCAAGGATGGCGCGCCCGGTGCCAACCGCACCATTGGTTTTCTCCGGCGCCGGTGTCCACATCCCCTGCAGACCGCGGGCTCTCATCCACAGGCGCCGCCGCGATGGAAGAGCGGTGTCCGCCTGGTGACAGCATGGTGTCTCGACCTGAGGAGGACACATGGGCAAGGCACGGAGAACGGGGCGGCAGCGCACTCGACGCGGCTCGTGCGACCCGCGCCCCGGGTCCACGTTCGGCGCCGGCGACTTCGGCGACCCCGGCGGCGGCCAGGTCGACGCACCGCCGTCGGACGCCGAGGTGCGCGGCGTGCTCTTCGACCTCCTGGGGGAGGCGTTCGACGCCCTGGACGAGCCGGACGAGCATCGGCTGGACCATGTGACGGCCTCGGTCGCCGCGCTGTGCGCTGCGTCGACCACTCGACGCACGGTGGTGCGGACCCTGGTCGACTCGACCGCGGCCGCGACGACTCGGGCGTGGCAGCTGGGCTGGCAGCCCGCGGACGTCCACCGGCTGGTGGGCCGACGGCTCGGTGCCACGGAGCAGGCGGTCGCCGTCGACGCCATGCGTCACGAGCTCGCGCAGTACGCGGCCGCCACCGTCGACCGCCAGTGGTTGTCGCAGCTGAGCGAGCTCGACGAGCGGGGCGATGCACCAACCGCTCCGCCGTCGGTCAGCTGGATCGAGGCCCGGCGAGCCGCTGGGTCCGACTGGTTCACGCTCATGTCGCAGGTCGTCACGGTGCTGCACCTCCTCACCCGACTTCCCGAGCTCGAGCGCCTGACCCCGCTACCCGGGGAGGCACTCCCCCAGCCGCAGGACAGGCACGATGCTGACGCCCCGCCCGCTGCCGACGAGCGCATCCTCAGCCGCGTCCGCATGCTTCTCGCCAAGGCGGAGTCGACGACGTTCGAGGCCGAGGCTGCCACCTTCACCGCCGGCGCGCAGTCACTGATGGCGCGGCACAGCATCGACGCCGCCATCCTCGCCCGGGAGGCGGACCGCCCTGACCGGGACGGCCCCCAGGGCCGGCGCATCGGGGTCGACAACCCCTACGAGGGCCCCAAGGCCGTCCTGCTGCAGGCCGTCGCCTCGGCCAACCGGTGCCGGATGGTCTGGTCGCGCGAGCTGGGCTTCGCCACCGTCGTCGGCTTCGAGGCCGATCTCGAGGCGGTCGAGCTGCTCTTCACCTCGCTCCTCGTCCAGGCGACGCGCACGCTGGCCGCTGCGGGCTCGCGCAGCGACCAGCACGGAGGCAGCCGCACCAGGTCGTTCCGGCAGTCCTTCCTCTCCGCCTTCGCCCACCGCATCGGCGAGCGGCTGCACGAGGCGACGGCCCACGAGGAGGAGGCTGCGGTGGCCGACGGCGCCAACGGTCGTGAGCTGGTGCCGCTCCTCGCCGCCCGCGCGGAGGAGGTCGACGAGGCGCTGAGCACTTGGTTCCCGGAGGTGCGCCAGGCCAGGGTCAGCGCGGCCCGCGACGCCGAGGGCTGGCACCACGGTCGCTCGGCCGCCGACCGGGCGCAGCTCGGGACGGCGCGCAGCCTGCAGGAGCGCTAGGGCCTTGGCTTCGGCTTCGGCTTCCCGACCTTGGGCGGCAGGGTCGCGACGTGGTCGCGCGCGCGGTCGAGCCACGCCGACTGCTCGGTGTCGTCGAGCTCGGGGGGCAGCGAGAGGTAGCCACCCATCGGTCGCCCTTGCGGCCCGAAGGGTCCGCTTCCCGGGAGCGCCCCCAGCTCCTCGAGCCCGGCCGCGTCGAGCTTGACCCCGACGTTCGGTCCGAAGAGCCCAGCGAACATGTTGCCGTTGACGAAGGCGCCGAGGCTGCCGAACATCGGCTTGACCTCGACACCCGGCGCGTCTTTCACCAGCGACCGGAAGTGGGCCTTGGCCTCGTCAGAGTGCTGGGGCATCTGCATGGCTCCATGACACCACCGAACGTTCCGGTACGGGACGCTTCCCCGCCCGGACCGTGAGCGCCTGGCGTCCGCAGGCCGGACGTCGCTCAGGCCGCCTGCGCCTTCGGCTCGCGCACGACCGCGAGGAACACGGCTGCGACGAGCGCCGTGACCCCGCAGATCGCCCAGACGACGAGATAGCCCGCGAGGGACGCATGGGCCGTTGCCTCGGCGTCGACCGTGCCGGTCGAGGCCAGGGCGATCGCGAAGACGCTCGACGCGAACGCACCGCCGATCGTCTTGGTGGTGTTGGTCATCCCCGTCGTCAGACCGGTGTGCGTGGGTGGCGCCTGGGCAGCAGCGGCGGTGGGCAGGCCCGCCACGAGCGCGCCCGAGCCCAGCCCGGCGATGACCATGTTGGTCATCGTCTGGGCGAGCGACGCGTGGAAGGGCAGGAAGAGCAGGTAGCCGACGGCGACGAGCACGGCCGCCGCGACCATCGCCACCCGCGTCCCGGTGCGGTGGGCGAGCAGGTGCAGCAGCAGTGCACCGACCGCCAGCGACAGCACGTAGCCGCCGATGATGATCGAGACCTTGCCGGCGGACGCGCCGAGGCCGTAGCCCGTGACGGCCGGGTCGGTGCGCGCGAAGGTCGACAGCGGGATCTGCGCGCCGAGCACCGAGACCCCGAAGAGGAAGGCCGTCGCCTGCACGGGCCACTGTCCGCGCGCGCCGAGGATGCGGAGGTCGACGAGCGGTTCGGGATGCGCCAGCTCGGCACGGGCGAAGGGCACCAGCGCCGCACCACCGGCGACGACGAGCACCCACGGCCACGGGCTGCCCGGACCGAGGACCCGGAGCATGACGAGGCCGCCCATGACGAGGCCGAGGGCCAGCGTGACGAGCCAGAAGCCGCGCCAGTCGACGGAGCCGTGGGCCAGCACGGGCGACTCCTCGACCCCGAACCAGATCGCCACGAGGGCCAGGGTCACGACGACGGCCGGCAGCGCGAGCAGGGCCGTCATGCCGAGGGACTCGGCCAGCGCACCACTCGTCAGGGCTCCGGCGATGACGCCGAGCTCGAGGCCGGCGACGAGCAGGCCGGCGGCGCCGCGCACGCGGCGCTCGGCGCCTCCGGTGCGGCGGTGGATGATCGCGACCTCCATCGGTAGCCACACGACGTAGAAGCCCTGGACGGCCCACGCCACGAGGAAGAGCCCGAAGCTCGGCGCGAACGCGACGCCCCACGACGCGAGCGCGGTGACGACCGTCGAGAGGAGCAGCACCTTGCGGTGGCCGATGAGGTCACCGAGCCGAGCGAGGAGCGGCACGACGAGGGCCGACACGATGAGCTGCGCGGCCTCGAACCAGTTGACGTCGGCGTCCTTGATCGAGAGGTGCCGCGCGATGTCGGTGAAGATCGGGGTGTAGTAGCCCTGCAGCACCCCACTCGCGAGCTCGACGCAGATGAGGAAGCCGACGACCTTGGTGATCGGGCTTCGAGCCACGGCCCGGGCGGCGTCGGAGACGGCCGTGCTGTCTGACATGCGGATCCTGTTCTCTCTCGGTCTTGGTCGACTAGAGCTGTTCGATGAGGCGGCGGTACCACGCGATGCCGTCGTGGAGGTCGTCCACGCCGATGCGCTCGTCGACACCGTGGATCGACGCACGCTGGGCGTCGGTCATCCGGAACGGCGTGAAGCGGTAGACGCGCGGCCACACGCGGTGGAAGTGCCGTGAGTCCGTGGCCGCGAGCATGACGTAGGGCACCGCGACCGTCCCCGGGAAGACCTCCCCGAGCGTCGACTCGAGGAGGGCGTATGCCGCGTCGTCCGTCGGCGACACCGGGCTCGGTTCGTCGCCGCTGACCAGTGTCACCTCGACGTAGGGGTCCTTGACGGTGCGACGGATCCGCTCGATCGCCCCGTCGACGGTCTCGCCCACCATGACCCGCATGTTGACGTGGGCGCGGGCCGTCGCGGCGATGACGTTCGCCCCCGGCGAACCCGAGAGCTGGGTGACCGCGACGGTCGTCCTCGTCAGGGCCGCGGTCTCGTGCCCGAGCCGCGGAAGGACCCGGGAGAGGACCGGGCGAAGGCGGCGCGCGTGACCGAAGACGGCGGCATACGGCATACGCGCGTGGGCTCCGGCGCGTTCGAGCATGTCGACGGTGGCATCGGGCAGGTGGCTCGGGAACGGCCTCCGTTCCAGCCGCAGGATCGCGCGGGCGAGCCGACTCGTCGCCCCCATCCGGCGCGGAGCCGAGGCGTGGCCGCCGTCGCCGCGCGCGGTGAGGTCGACGTCGACCGTGCCCTTCTCGGAGACACCGATGACGGCCATGGGTGCGTCGACGCCGGGCAGCACACCCTCCACGATCGCTCCGCCCTCGTCGATGACGAACCACGGCTCGACGCCTCGTTCGCGCAAGATCGCGACGGCGTCCCTGGCGGCGCGTCCCGAGACCTCCTCGTTGCAGCCGAACGAGAGCCAGACGTCCCGCCCCGGGGTGACGCCGTCGGCGATGAGGTCCTCGACCGCCTGGCACGTCGCGACGAGAGACCCTTTGCAGTCGAGCGCCCCACGGCCCCAGACGTGCCCGTCTGCAAGGTCCGCGGCGAAGGGCGGATGGGTCCACGCCGAGGCGTCGTCGACGGGCACCACGTCGAGATGCGCCATGAGCACGACCGGCGCCTCCTGCGTGCGGCCGGGCCAACGCACGAGCAGCGCGTCGCCGCTGATCCGTTGCACGTCGCACGTCGCGTGCAGGCGGGGGAAGCGGGCACGCAGCTCGACCAGGAGCGCGTCGAAGGCCGCCCGGTCCTCGTTGCCGGGATCCCAGTCCGACACGGTCGGGATGCGGATGAGCGCCCGCAGCGCCTCGACGGCAGCCTGGTCCCCGTTCATGGCCCGGAGCGTATGCCACGCTGACCACATGGACTACGGGCACGAGCTGCAGTTCGGGGTGTTCGCGAGCCCCGAGGCGTCACGCGCACACGCGACGCTGGAGCTGGGGCAGCTCGCCGACGTCTCGGGCCTCGACCTCTTCACGGTCCAGGACCACCCGTACAACGCCAAGCACCTCGACACCCTGACCCTGCTCACGGCGGTCGCGACGCGGACCAACGCGATCCGCGTCGCGGCCAACGTCGCCAACCTGCCGCTGCGTCCACCCGTGGGGCTCGCCAAGCAGGTGGCCACCCTCGATGTCCTCAGTGGCGGACGCGCCGAGCTCGGCCTCGGCACCGGCGCCTTCTGGGACGCGGTCGTGGCCGCCGGTGGCGAGCGCCGCACGCCTCGGGAGGCGGTCGACGCCCTCGTCGAGGCGGTCGGCATCATCCGGGGCGTGTGGGGCCAGGACCCCGACGATCCCGGCGCCCGGTCGCTGACGGTCCAGGGAGCGCACTACTCCGTCACCGGGATGCACGCCGGCCCCTTCCCCGTGCACCACGTGGAGATCTGGCTCGGGGCCTACAAGCCGCGGATGCTGGGCGTCACCGGCCGGGTTGCCAACGGGTGGCTGCCGAGCCTGGGGTATGCCGCTCCAGAGGCCCTGCCTGGGATGAACGCAGCGATCGACGCGGCAGCCGAACGGGCTGGGCGAGGACCTCAGGCGATCCGACGGATGTACAACATCTTCGGCCGGTTCGGCTCGGGCGGCGGCTTCCTGCGCGGCACGGCCGACGAGTGGGCCGAGCAGCTCGCCGAGCTCGCCCTCACCGCAGGGATGAGCACCTTCATCCTGGGCACCGACGACCCCGACGTGCTCCGCCGGTATGCCGTCGAGGTGGCTCCCGCGGTCCGCGAGCTCGTCGACGCCGAGCGCAGTCGCCGCGCAGCCGGTTCCCAGCCACCGGTTCCCACCGAGGCGGCGCCTGAGGCGGCACTCGAGGCGGCGCTCATGGGGGTCCGCGAGACCCACGCTGACCGCGCCCCGCTCACCGTCCGGGCGACGCCCGACGACGGCACGCGGCTCAGCGCGACGCTGCCGTGGCGCGAGGACGACCGCCCGGTGACCACGAAGCCCGGCGACGCGGCATACTCCCCGTCGGAGCAGGCGGTCCCGCAGCACCTCGTCGACGTGCACGACCACCTGCGGGGCGAGCTCGCCCAGCTGCGCGACATCGTCGGCCAGGTGCGATCCGGGGCGATGTCGACCGGCGCCGCCAGGTCGGTCATCAACACGATGGCGATGCGGCAGAACAACTGGACCCTCGGCGCCTACTGCGAGACGTACTGCCGGCTCGTCACCGGGCACCACACCCTCGAGGACCGGAGCATCTTCGTCCACCTGCGCGGTGCCCAGCCCGACCTCGCCCCGGTCATCGACCGGCTCGAGCAGGAGCACCACGTCATCGCCGACGTGCTCGAGCAGGTCGACGACGCGCTCGTCGGGCTCGTCGGCACCGAGGCCCACGGCCGGTCCGGGCAGGAGGCCCTGGACGAGGTCCAGCGCGCCCTCGACCTGCTCACCGACACCCTCCTGTCACACCTGGCCTACGAGGAGCGCGAGCTGATCCACCCGCTCGCGCTCCACGGGTTCGGCTGAGCCACCAGGGGTTCAGGCCGGGTTCGCGGCGGCTCCGTGCTCGAGCGCCTCGACGACGGCGCCGCAGAAGTCGGGCAGGTCGTCAGGGTTGCGGCTCGTGATGAGGTTGCCGTCGACGACGAGGGACTCATCGACCCACTCGCCTCCGGCGTTGCGCAGGTCGGTCTGCAGGCTCGGCCACGACGTGAGACGTCGGCCCTTGACCACGTCGGCCTCGATGAGGGTCCACGGTGCGTGGCAGATGGCGGCGACCGGACGACCCGAGGCGATGAAGTCACGCACGAGGGCGACCGCGTCGTCATGGGTGCGCAGGTTGTCGGGGTTGGCGACACCACCGGGCAGCACGAGTGCGTCGAAGTCCTCGACCTTCGCGTCGGCGACGGTCACGTCGACCTGCTTGGTGTCGCCCTTGTCGAGGTGGTTGAACATCTGCACCTCGCCCGCCTCGGGGCTGACGACGAAGGCCTCGTGCCCGGCGTCGGTCACGGCCTTCCACGGCTCGGTCAGCTCGACCTGCTCGATACCCTCGCTCGCGACGAGAAATGCGACTCGCTTGGCCACGTGGCCCTCCTCTGCTCGCCCACGTCGGGGCGCTCGGTTGTCCAGGACTGTCTCCTCGCCCCTACCCGCCCGGCCACCGCATCTCACCCGAGGCTCGACACCGGGCGCGCTCGACACCTGCGACGGTTAGGGTCGGCCCATGGCCAAGGACCTCGTGGTTCCGCTCGCGCCGAACGTCTGGCGCATCCCCCTCGTGCGCGACCTCGTCAACGGCTTCATCCTGCGCGACGACGACGGCCAGGTGACCCTCGTCGACATGGGCCTGAAGAGCTCGGGCCCCAAGGTGATCGCGGCGCTGGACGCCGTCGGGGCCGCGCCGTCCGACGTCACGCGCCTGCTGCTGACCCACGCCCACCCCGACCACGCCGGCGGGGCTGCCCACGTGGCCCACAAGACCGGCCGCGGCTTCACCATCCACCACGACGACGCGGCCTACGCCGCCGAGGGGTCCTCTCCGCCGCGTGACCGCAGCTTCCTGCTGGGACGGCTCTTCGACCGGTTCTCCCGGCCGGGCCGCGACTTCGAGCCGCTGACCGTCGAGCGCGAGATGGTCGACGGGGAGGTGCTGCCGATCGCCGGTGGGCTGCGCGTCGTGCACACGCCTGGGCACTCCCCCGGGCACGTGTC
The DNA here is from genome assembly GCF_039539425.1 of Terrabacter ginsenosidimutans. Lineage (NCBI taxonomy): Bacteria > Bacillati > Actinomycetota > Actinomycetes > Micrococcales > Intrasporangiaceae > Terrabacter > Terrabacter ginsenosidimutans. The sequence goes on from NZ_BAABDC010000001.1 coordinate 742,261, forward strand.
GCTGCTCCACGAGGAGTCGCGCACGCTCATCACGGGAGACGCGATCTTCAACGTCCTGGGGCTCCGCTGGCCCGTCAAGGCGTTCTGCACCGACTTCCGCATGACGCAGCGAACGGCCCACCTGCTCGGTGAGCTCGACTACGACGTCGCCGCCTTCACGCACGGCGCCGAGCTGCGCGACCGCCCTCGCGAGGCGATCCGCCGCTTCCTGTCGCACGGCGCGACACCGTCCGACTGACGCGGGACACTGATCCACAAGGCCATCCACAACTGTGGACAGACCTTGGACACCGAGCAGGGCAAGTGGGTAAGGGGCACGAGTGACGAACTTCGGATACACCCTGATGACCGAGCAGAGCGGCCCCAAGGACCTGGTGCGGTGGGCCGTGCAGGCCGAGGCGGCCGGCTTCGACTTCGAGGTCTCGAGCGACCACTACTCGCCCTGGCTCACCGAGCAGGGCCATGCGCCGTATGCGTGGTCGGTGCTCGGCGCCGTCGCCCAGGCCACCGAGCGCGTCGAGCTCATGACCTACGTGACGTGCCCGACGATGCGCTACCACCCCGCCGTCATCGCCCAGAAGGCTGCGACGATGCAGTTGCTCGCGGACGGCCGCTTCACCCTCGGCGTGGGCAGTGGCGAGAGCCTCAACGAGCACGTCGTCGGCGAGGGATGGCCCGGCGTCGTGACGCGCCAGGAGATGCTCGTCGAGGCCATCGAGATCATCCGCAAGCTGCACTCGGGCGAGCTCGTCACGCACCACGGTGAGTACTTCGACGTCGACTCCGCCCGGGTGTGGGACCTGCCCGACATCCTCGTGCCCGTGGCTGTCGCGGTGAGCGGTGACATGTCGATCGAGCGGCTCGCCCCGCTGGCCGACCACATGATCGCCGTCCAGCCGGACGCCGAGCTCGTCGACACCTGGAACCGCACCGAGGGCGCCGAGCGCATCGGCACCGGAGCGCGGGCCATCGGCCAGATCCCGATCTGCTGGGATCCCGACGAGGACGCAGCAGTGGCCCGCGCGCACGAGCAGTTCCGGTGGTTCGGCGGTGGATGGTCGGTCAACTCCGACCTTCCCACGCCCGCCGGGTTCGCCGGGGCGACGCAGTTCGTCCGGCCCGAGGACGTCGCCGACTCGATCGCGTGCGGTCCCGACCTCGACCGGATCGTCGAGGCCGTGAGCGCCTACTGGGAGGCCGGCTTCACCGACATCGCGCTGGTGCAGGTCGGCGGGGACGCCCAAGAGCGCTTCCTCGACGAGGCCGCGGGACCGCTGCTCGAGAAGCTGCGCGCAGCGGCGGGCTGAGGCGTCCGGCCGTCACGCCACCTGACGGTCGGCGCCCTTGGCACCCTCGGCGCGCTCGGCCAGCAGGCGCTCGCGACGCTTCGTGATGTCCGCACACTCGAGGCAGACCTCCTCGGGGATGACACCGAGGCGCATGAGGCCCGAGAAGAGGATGCAGCCCACGCAGATGCCGAAGACCGACTCGAGCGCCGGGAAGACCACCATGACGACGCCGATCAGGACGACACCCACGACGGCGCCCGACGAGCCCGTGACCAGGCTAAGCACCCAGAGGGCGGTCGCGGCGACCGTCAGAGCCGCACCGATGGTCGCCGCGAACCGCTTGGGCGGGCCCGCCGTGGGCCGCTTGGGCGCGGAGACGGCGGGTCGGATCCACCGCTGCACGAGCCGGGCGACCGGGCTGGCCGAGGGTCCGAGCGCTGCCCGGAGCGTGAAGTCGACCGCCAGGACGGCATAGAGCCACCACTGCGAGGTGGCCAGCGCGATGACACCGACGACGAGGACGACAGCCGCGATGAGCCGGACGGTGACGTCGTCGACGACGGCGGGGAAGCGCGAGGAACTCATCCACACATTATTGACGGCATAAGGTCTGGTTATGCAAGTCGTCTCGCGATGTGAGGCGTCCCCGACCCCCTCAGCGGGCACGGAGCACCCGCGCCGCGACGACAGCGCACACCGCGAAGATCGCAGCGCCCGTACCGGCGACCACGCCCAGGCTCATCGTGAAGGCGCCCTGTGCGGCGGTCACGAGGTCGTGCCCAGCCGCCGCCGGCAGCGACGTCGCCGCGCGCAGGGCGCCGGCGAGGGAGTCGAGCGCGGCGGTCGTGGCGTCCCCGGCATGCACGGCGGCATACGGCCCGAGCTGGTCCCGGTAGACGAAGGTCGCGAGCGACCCGAGACCGGCGATGCCGACCGCGATCCCGAACTCCCCAGAGGTCTCGGACATCGACGCGACCGAGCCGGCACGCTCCGGCGGGGCGGACTGCATCATGACGCCCATCGTCAGCGTCGACGGGAGCATGATCCCGAACGATGTCAGGCACATCCCGAGCACGAGCAGCCCCAGCCCCTGCGCCGGGCCGACCCGCGTGTAGAGCACGAGACCGGCGGCGCAGACCAGCAGGCCGGTCGCCATCGTGCGGCCCGTGCCCCATCGCTGGGCGATCCGTGCCGAGGACGCCGACCCGACGAGCAGGGCGACGTTAGCCGGGAGCATCCACAGGCCGGCCCCCAGAGGGTCGAGACCCGCGACGAGCTGCAGCCACTGGGAGCTGAGGAACGAGACCCCGGCCATGACGACGCCGCTGACGAGCATCACCGCGAGCGCCGTCGAGAAGGCACGGCTCCGGAAGAGCGCCAGGTCGACGAGCGGGTTGGCGATGCGCCGCTGTCGGCGGACGAACACGATGCCCAGGAGTGCCCCGGCCCCCATCGTCATCAGGGCCGTCGGGGTGCTCCCACCGCGGGCGATCTCCTTGAAGCCGTGGATGACCGGCAGGATCGTCGCCAGCGACAGGATCGAGCTGACGACGTCGACCCTCGCGCCGGCATGCCGCTCGGACTCCGGCAGCACCCGGCGCCCGACGACGACGAGCAGCAGCATGAACGGCACCCCGAGCAGGAACGCAGAGCCCCACCAGAAGTGCTGCAGCAGGAGACCGCCCACGAGCGGGCCGACGGCCATGCCGCCCATGAAGCACGAGTACCAGACGCCGATCGCCGCCATCATCTGCTTCTCGTCGGTGAAGATCGTGCGGATGAGCCCCATCGTCGACGGCATGAGGGTGGCCCCGGCGATGCCGAGCACCGCTCGCCAGAGGATGAGCTGGCCGGGGCTCGAGGAGTAGGCCGCCGCGGCGCTCGCGAGACCGAAGGCGACCGCGCCGGCCAGGAGCAGCCGCTTGCGGCCGATGCGGTCGCCGATCGCGCCCATCGTCACGAGGAACCCGGCCAGCACGAACGAGTAGATGTCGAGCATCCACAGCTGCTGCGTCGTGCTCGCGCCGAGGTCGGCGGAGAGCTCGGGCAGCGCGAGGTAGAGCACGCTGACGTCCAGCGACAGGAGCAGGGCCGTCAGGGCGAGGACGGCGAGGGCGAGCCACCGGCGCCGCACCGGCAGGCCGGCGGGGGTCGCGGTTGGGGCTGAGGTGGACCGAGTCTCGGCGGGTGTCGTCATGCCCCTACGTCGAACGGGTCCGGGCCACCTCGACACGGCCACGCGGAATCGGTGTCGGCCACGCGGCATACGCTGACGGCATGGCTCTACACATCGGTGCGCACGTCGACCAGGAGGACCCGATCGCCGAGGCGAAGGCACGCGGGGCGTCCCTCTCGCAGCTCTTCCTCGGTGACCCGCAGAGCTACAAGGGCCCGGTCATCCGGTATGCCGGTGGCGCGGCCGCGCTCAAGGCCGACGCCGAGGCCGCGGGCATCGACCTCTACGTCCACGCGCCCTACCCGATCAACGTCGCGAGCCTCAACAACCGCATCCGCATCCCCGGCCGCAAGCTGCTCCAGCAGCACCTGACCGCCGCTGCCGAGATCGGCGCCAAGGGCGTCATCGTCCACGGCGGCCACCTCGGCGCCGACGAGGATGCCGCGAAGGGCTTCGACAACTGGCGCAAGTGCATCGACGGGCTCGAGCTCGCCGTGCCGCTCCTCATCGAGAACACCGCTGGCGGGGACAATGCGATGGCCCGCCGGCTCGAGGCCATCGCCCGACTCTGGGACGCCATCGGTTCGGCGGCCGGCAGCGAGCACGTCGGCTTCTGCCTCGACACCTGTCACGCGCACGCCGGTGGCAACGACCTCGGCACGGTCGTCGACGAGGTGCGCGCCATCACCGGCCGCATCGACCTCGTCCACGCCAACGACTCGCGCGACGAGTTCGACTCGGGCGCCGACCGGCACACGAACTTCGGCTCGGGACACATCGCCGGCGACGCGCTGGCCGGTGTGATCCGCGCCGCAGGGGCGCCCGTGGTGTGCGAAACCCCCGGCGGAGTCGAGGGTCAGACCGCGGACATCGCATGGTTGCGGGCGCAGGTCGACTGATTCCGTCGTTCCCAGCAGCCTCCCAGGATTTCCTGACCGGCTCTTTACCCAACGGGCCCCCGCGGGCACCTAGGTTACTCAGGGGCCGCGTTCGGGTCGTCGACGATGCCGTTCCGACGCTCCCGCTCACGAACGCCGCGTCCCGCCATCCCCTCCTCGGTGGCGGGCCGCGGCGTTCGCGCGTCGGCCATCCGGTCGGCGAGGAGCACCGCGACGCGCAGCTGCTCGGCGCTCGGCCGCACGACGTGGGTCGAGGCCGTCACCCGGAAGTGACCGACGACGTCTGCGCCGCGACGCACGACGACGGCCGCATAGCCGTCAGTCGGCAGTCCGACCCGCTCCACGGGCAGTCGACGCCCTCCCGCCGTGACCTGGCCGTCCGCGTCGACGACGGCGTCGTTCCAGCGCGGGTGGCCGGGCTCCCACGTGCACTGGTCGGCGCCCAACACCGTCGTGATGGCCCTCGCGATGGCGGTGGACCGGGCCTGCTCGGTCGTGTCGGGCGGCAGGTCGAGCAGGTGGGTCAGGCCCGAGATGTAGCCCTCACGGCGCTGGGCCACGGCCTGCTGCCGCCGACCCCAGAGCGCGATCTCCGTGACGGCGAGCCCGACCACCACGAGGGCGACCGCGAGCTGGAGGTCGCTGTCGCGGTGGATCGAGAGCGAGTAGTAGGGCTCGGTGAGGAAGAAGTCGAAGCTCCCGGCGGCGGCGAGGGCAGCCACGACCCCGGCGACACGGTCGCCCGTGGCGGCCGCGGCGACCACCGGGAGGACGAGCACCATCGCCGCGGTGCTCGGGTCCATGGCATCGCGGAGCAGACCGAGGACGGCGCCGACGACGATCGGCAGGAGCAGGGAGCCCCACCGCATCATCGAGCGGTGGGCGGTGAGCCAGTCGTTCGTCATGGCATCAACGCAACACCCACCGGCGGTGGAGCGTCAGCAGTTCGACGCATCCTGATGCGATCTTGACGTCGTCCTGATGGGACCCGGCTCGAGGTACCCGGTTCGTCGACGGGTCGGGAACGTTCAATCCCAACGGCGTCAGGGCCGATATCGTCCCGCTCATGCTGAGCACCTCGACCTTCACGACGTCCGACTTCGACGTCACCGACTACGTCCCCGACGTCACGACGGCACTCCCGACCGGTCACCTGCGGATGCGCAAGACGTATGCCGGCGACGTCGTCGGGCGCAGCGTCACGCAGTTCACGTCGGCCTTCGACCAGACCACCGGCGTCGGCACCTACGTCGCGATGGAATCCTTCGAGGGCGCGGTGGCCGGGCGCCACGGGGCCTTCAACTTCGTGCACGCAGCCTCGACGAGCGGCGCGGACCGGGCCGACGAGTACGGCCTCATCGTGCCGGGCAGCGGCACCGACGAGCTGACCGGTATCGCGGGGACCGTGCGCCTGCACATCGACGACGACGGCACGCACCGCATGGACTTCGACCACAACCTCGGCTGACACGGCCGCACGCCCGGCGCCGGACGGTCGAGGGGCCACGGACCGGGTGTTGCAACCCGGCCCGTGGCCCGTCCACAGGGTGCGTGGGGGCGTGTCCCCCGCACCGCATTCGCGGCTAGCCGACCGCGACCTTCAGCGACGCGAGCACGTCGGACCGGGAGTCGGACACGAGGACCCGCACCGTGTAGGTGCCGGCGGTCGCCCAGGTGTGGCCGCCCTTGACGGTGGCCGTGCCGTCCGGGGCGGTCGTCACGGTCGCGTCCTCCGTCACGGTGCCGTCGCCCCACTGGACCCGGGCCGTGTAGCCGGTCGACGCAGGGACGCCGCCGGTGGCCGTGCCGAGCGTGACGTCGGTGGCCGTGCCGGTGGCCGCCGTGGTGTCGGCGGCCGCCGCGACCTCGAGGGCCGAGCCGTTGTCGGCCACGGCGAAGACGTGGATCCGTCCCGCCGACGCCGGGTCACCGGTCTGCGTCGGCAGCGTCACCGACTCGACCGTCTTGCCGGCCGGCACCGTGAGCGGCGCCGTGGCGAAGAGCTTCACCTGGCAGCCGTCCGTGCCGGTCCCGTTGAGGCGGTAGCCCATCTGGATGGCGACGACGTTGCCGAACTGGGGCGAGCCGCACCAGTCGCCGTACTGCACCTTGTAGCTCGTGCTCGAGCCGTCGGTGAAGTTGACGGTGGCCGTCGTGTCCTGGTTCTTCTGCGTGGCCGTCCCGATGAGCGACAGCTTCGTCGCGCCCGGGGCGAGGGTCACCGGCAGGGTCTGACCCGCGCCGGTGGCGTTGTCCTTCTCGCCGACCGGGATGCCCGGCATCGAGAACCGGAGGTCGGTGCCGGGCACCGTGAGCAGCTTGCCCGGGACCCCGCCTGCGGCGACGAGCGCCTCACGGGACAGGCCCGCCCGGTCGCCGTCGCACGGGACCGAGTCACCCACGTTGCCGAAGCACACGGAGTCGAACCCGGCGGCATACGCCGGTGTCGACATCTGGTGCACGGTCGCAGCACCGAGGGCCGAGCCGCTGTCGTTCGCCGTGGTGACGGTGACCTTGGGCTGGTACGGACCCGGCTCGGCCCACGTGTGGGTTCCGCGGATCGTGAACGACCCGAGGTCCCCTGCCTCGATGGTGCCTGCCGAGCTCGTGCCGTCACCCCAGGTGATGGTCGCCTTGGCCGTGGCCGACGGGTCCTGACCCTGGCCGACACCGCCCGAGAAGGTGCCCACCGTGCCGGACCAGGCGGTGTCCTCGGCGACCTCGAGCGACTCGGCGGCCGAGACCTTGATGCCGGTGTTCTGCGCCTTGGAACCGTCGGTGAGCAGCTCGAGCTCGGACAGGTTCGGGGCCGCGCCACCGGCCGTGGCCGTGACCACGAGGCGGTAGGACGTGAACGTGCCCGTGTGCGCCATCTCGAACGGGCGCGTCTGCACCCGCCACGGGAAGACCTGACCCGTGCGCTCATCGAGCGTCTGCCACGTCTTGCCGTCGTCCTTGCTGCCCTCGAGGCGCCACGCCGACGGGTCGCCGGCCTTCGGTCCCGAGGTGACGGTGTACCAGGTGGCCCGCTGACCGACACCGGAGAGGGCGAAGGTCACCGAGGGCGTGGCCGAGGTGAAGGCCACCGAGGTGCGCGACGTGTTGTCGAAGAGCGCCTTGGCGTCGTCGCCCGACGCGAGGTCGGTCGCCGTCGCGGTGCCACGACCCGGGCCGGTCGCGTCCTTGAGCGGCTGGGGCGCCTCGGTGCCCTGCGTCAGCGAGGGCGGGGCGTCCTGGGCGCGGGAGCCGAAGTCCGAGGGCTTGGCACCCATCGCGAAGTCGACCGTGGTCGGGCCCGCGATCTCGTCCTGGCTGATCGAGACGCTCTTGTGCTTGGCGCCGTTGACGGTGACGCCCTGGACGTAGATGTTCTTCTCCGAGTTGCCCGGGGCGTTGACGACGAGGTCACCCTGGGTGCGCTTGACCCGAACCTGCTCGAACTTCGGCGAGCCGATGGCCCAGTTGGCCGATCCGACCTGCAGCGGGTAGATCCCGAGAGAGGACAGGACGTACCACGCCGACATCTCGCCGTTGTCCTCGTCGCCCGGGTAGCCCTGCCCGATCTCGCCGCCGACGTAGAGGCGACGCATGATCTCGCGGACCTTCTCGGCCGTCTTCCACTGCTGGCCGGTCCAGTCGTACATGTAGGCGATGTGGTGGCTGACCTGGTTGCTCTGGCCGAGCTGACCCATGCGGACGTCGCGGGCCTCGAGCATCTCGTGGATGACGCCGCCGTAGCCGCCGGGCTTCGTCGCCGTCTCGGGCGTCGAGAAGAACGTGTCGAGCTTCTTCGCGAGCGCGTCCCGGCCGCCGTAGAGGTTGGCGAGGCCGTTGCCGTCGAACGGCGCGTGGAAGGCGAAGTTCCAGGCGTTCGTCTCGGTGTAGTCGCCGCCCCAGTCCTCGGGGTCGAAGCTCGTCGGGAAGCTCCCGTCCGCCCCGCGGCCCTGGAAGAAGCCGACCTTCGGGTTGAAGAGGTTGCCGTAGTGCGTCGACCGCTCGAGGAAGTACTTCGACTCCTCGGTCAGCTGGGCACGGCGCGCCTCCGGCGTGGCGGGGTCCTTGGCGAGCTTGGCCGCCATGGTCCCGATGCCGAAGTCGTTGACGAGGCCCTCGAGGCCCCACGACACGCTCTCCCCGGTGTTGGTGCTCGTGTAGCCGAGGAAGGTGGAGGTGTCGAGGCCCTTGCGACCGACCGCGCTCGACGTCGGGAGCACCGTGGCGTTCTTCACGGCCGCGTCGTAGGCCGCGAGCGGGTCGGGCAGCTTGACGCCCTTGGCGTAGGCGTCGGCGAACGCCACGTCGGAGCTCGTGCCGGTCATCAGGTCGGCGTAGCCCGGCGAGCTCCACCGAGCGACCCAGCCGCCGTCGCGGTACTGCTGCACGAAGCCGTCGGCGATCTCTGCGGCGACCTCCGGGTAGAGCAGGCTGTAGGCCGGCCACACCGTGCGGTAGGTGTCCCAGAAGCCGTTGTTGACGTAGATCTTGCCGTCCTTGACCGCGGCGTTGGTCGTCGTGGCCGTGGCCGAACCGCTCTTGTCCGCAACCGGGCTCGCGTACTGGTAGCGCGGAGCCGCAGCCGTGCCGGTGTTCTCGAACTGGCTGTTGGGGTAGAGGTTGAGCCGGTAGAGGTTGGAGTAGAGCGTCGTGCGCTCGGAGTCGTTCGCACCCTTGACGTCGACGACCCCGAGACGGCCGTTCCAGGCCGCCTTGGCGCCGGCGCGGACCGCGTCGAAGTCGCGGCTCGCCAGCTCGAGGGCATGGTTCTTCTTCGCCTGGTCGAGCGAGATGAACGACGTCGAGAGCTTGAGGGTGACCTGCTTGTCCGAGCTGGTGTCGAAGGTCGCGTAGCGCGTGCCGGTGTGACCGTTCGGCGCGGTGCCGACCGCCGTGGCGGGTCGGTCGAACGTGCCGTAGACGAACATCCGGCTGCGGCCGGCGGACAGGCCGCTGCCGTTGTCGACCCAGCCGGTCATGGTGCCGGTGGCCGCGTCGACGGTGAAGGTGCCGTTGTTGTCGATGGTGTCGACGACGAGGTGTCCCTTGCTCGCCGAGGCGGGGAAGGTGAACCGGTAGACGCCGCCGTGGTCGGCCGGGGCCGTCTCGGCGGTGAGACCGCCGGCGAGGGCGACCTTGTAGTAGTCCGGGTGGGCCACCTCGGTGGCGTGGTCGAAGGCGAGGCCACGCCCGGACGCGCTGCCCGTCGGGGTGCCGGTCGCGATGGACGGCATGACCGACATCTGGTTGCGGTCACCCATCCACGGGCTCGGCTCGTGCGAGACCGCAAGTCCTTGCAGCACAGGGAGGTTCGCCGCGTTGTTCTGCGACTGGTAGTAGTACTCCCACGACTGCGAGGTGGCGTTGGTCACCGGGGTGAAGAACGTGAAGCCGTTGGGCACCGCGCTGATCGGCAGGTTGTTGCCGCGCGAGAAGCCGCCCGACGCGTTGGTGCCGCGCCGCACGTCCACGTAGTTCGTCAGGTCCGCGCCGTCGACGACCGCCGGGGTGGCCTGGACCGAGACGTCGTCGATCCACCCACCGAAGCGGGTGTCCTTCGTCGCGCCACCGGTGTTGTCGTAGCCGACGAGGACCCGGTCGATGGTCTTCCCGGCGGCGACCTTGCCGACGTCGAGCGAGACCGCGTTCCACTGGTTGGCGTAGAGGATCTTGCCCTTGCCCTGGCCGCTGGGGCTCGCGGCGACTCCGTGCTGGTCGTCGGCGCCGAGGTCGGAGAGGTAGGTGCCGTCCGTGAAGCGGACGTCGAGGGCGGCATACGTCGACGGGTACTCGAGGTCACCGGCGATCATGTCGGGGAAGATCTTGTAGCTGAGCCGGGTCTGCGGCGTCACGGGGAGGTCGACGTCGAAGAGCCGGTTCCACGCGTAGCCACGGCCGTCCGCGATGTGACCGCCGGAGTAGCGCAGCGCCTTGACCCCGGTCCAGCCCACGAGCGGCTTGATGTTGAAGCCGGAGATCGGGCCGGAGCCGACGACCGTCCGCATCGGAGTGGCGGGGCCGGAGCCGGTGCTGCCGTCCGAGAGGTCCCAGTCGGCGAGCTGGACGATGCCGCCGGAGTGGATGGCCGTCACGTTGAGCCGGTAGTAGGCGTACGTCCCCGGCGTCGTGACCTCGAAGGTGCGCTTGGCGAAGCGACCCGAGAAGTCGATGCCGGTCCGGCGGTCGAGGTCGGTCCACGTGGTGCCGTCCGTCGACCCCTGGAGGGTGAAGTCCTTGGGATCACGCTCCGGCGAGTCGTTGGCCGACGTCAGCGAGTAGCGCACCGCCTTGGCCGGGGTGCCGAGCTGGTAGCGCACCCATGCCGTCGAGGCGAAGGCGAGCCACTTGCTGTCGGGGTTGGCGTCGGCGAGGTTGGCCGCGACCTCACCGGGAGTGTTCTCCGCGCTCGCCGTGACGCCGACGACCGAGCCGAGCAGACTGCCGTCGGCGCTCGCGGTGCCCGAGACGTTCTGCTGCCGCGGACCGCTGGCCCCGGTCTCGACCGTCGAGAGCTCGGGCTGGGGCTGACCGGCCTCGAACGAGGTCGAGAAGTCACCCGCACCGGCATCGGCGGCGGGTGCTGACAGCGGCGCCGCGGCAGTGCTGCCGAGGGCGTTCGCGTGGGCGGGACCGGCGACCGCACCCGCGGTCGACGTGGCCAGGACTGCCAGGGCGATGACGCCTCTGTGGATCCCGGATCTCATGGACATGGTGCCTCCGTGCTCGTCGTTGAGCCGTGCTGAAGTGAGCTGCTGATGTGGGCTGCTGGAGAGTCGGCGCCGGCGACCCCGAGCCGCGACCGACCCCGCGAGACTCGCCGCACCGGACAAAGGGCGTCAACAGCCCGAAGCGATCCTGTCCGGTCAGGACATCGGATCGGACAGAACTGGGTCCTACGGCAGCCCCGTCGCCCTCCCGCGTTGCACATCCGAGCGCTCCGTGGTCAGACTGCGGGCATGACAGCGTTGTCTGACCACCGGACAGCCGTGCGCCCGACCATGGCCGACGTCGCCGCCGAGGCCCACGTCTCGGTCAAGACGGTCTCGCGCGTGGTCAACCACGAACCGGGCGTGCGACCCGACACCGCCGAGCGGGTCAGGGCCGTCATCGAACGACTCGGCTTCCGTCGTCATGACGGCGCCCGCCTCATGCGCCAGGGGCGGACGTTCACCATCGCCCTCGTCGTCGAGGACCTCGCCAACCCCTTCTACTCCCAGGTCGGGGCGGCCGTCGAGCGCGAGGCACGCATCCGTCAGCACCAGCTCATCACCGCCTCCGCCGAGGGGTCGCCGTCGCGTGAGAGAGCCGTCATCGAGGCCCTCGTCAACCGGCGGGTCGACGGCATCGTCGTCGTCCCTGCCGACGAGGGCGCGTCGTCGGACGCCGTCCTCGAGGCGAGCCACACCCCGATCGTCTACATGGACCGCCCGGTCCGCGGCACCCCTCGCGACACCATCCTCAGCGACAACCACGGCGGCATCCGCAGCGCCGTCGAGCACCTCGTCGCGCACGGCCACCGCAACATCGCGTTCTACGGCGACGACCCGGCGTTCTGGACCGCACGGCAGCGGCGCGACGCCTTCGTCGCGACGCACCAGGGCCTCGGTCTGCCCAGCAGCCCGCGCGTCTCGATGGGACCCCACACCTCCGGTTCCGTTCAGGAGACCCTCATCCCGTGGTCCAAGGGGCCCGAGCCGATCACGGCGGTCATCACGGGAAACAACCGCATCACCCTCGCTGTGCTGCTCGCCCTGCGCGAGCTGCGCCTGCCGCTGTCACTCGTCGGGTTCGACGACTTCGAGCTCGCCGCGCTCATCGACCCTCCCGTCACGGTCGTCCACCAGGACCCGGCGGCCATGGGTCAGAAGGCGGCCCAGCAGCTCTTCGCCCGCCTGCTCGGCGACGAGTCGCCGGCCCAGACCGTCGTCATGCCGACCCGGCTCATCGTGCGCGCCTCGGGCCTGCGACGCGCGGCCCTCAACCGATGACCCCGAGCCCTCCCCCGCCCCCACCCAAGGAGCACCAGCCCGTGTCCGAGACGACCGTGTCCGACCCGACCCGCCTGCCGAGCCACCTGCCGCTCAACACACCACACCGGTTCTACTGTGGCGGGCAGCGGATCCTCGCGTTCCGCGGGCTGGACGTGCCTCCGGACTTCGACGACCACAGGCCGGAGGACTGGCTGGCGTCGACGACCAGGCTCTTCGCCGAGGGCGGCGACGGCGTCACCGTCCTGGACGACGGCACCAGACTCCCGGACGCTCTGGCCACCGACCCCGACCACTGGCTCGGCCCCGACCACGTCGCCGCGCACGGCGTCGAGCCGGGACTGCTGACCAAGCTGCTCGACGCGGGCGAGCGCCTGCCGGTCCACTCACACCCCGACCGTGCCTTCGCGGCGGCGCACCTCGACTGCGACCACGGCAAGACGGAGGCGTGGATCGTCCTCGATGCCGAGCCCAGCGCCTGCGTCTGGCTCGGCTTCCGCGAGGAGCTGCCGCCCGACGAGCTCGCGACCCTCGTCGAGGCCCAGGACGAGCGGCTCCTGGCCGCCCTCAACCGGATCGAGGTCGCTCCGGGCGACGCCCTGCTCGTGCCCGGCGGACAGCCCCATGCCATCGGCGAGGGAGTCTTCGTCCTCGAGCTGCAGGAGCCTACCGACCTGTCGGTCATGCTCGAGCACCGCCGTTTCGGCCTCGAGGAGGCGCACGCCTTCCTCGGCCTCACGGTCCCCCGCGCCCTCGAGAGCGTCGACCGGGGTCCGTTGACCGCCGAGGGCCTTGCGGCCCTGCGCCGTCGGTGGACCGACGTCACGGGCGTCGGCCACGCGCTGCCCGAGGAGGCCGCGGCGTTCTTCCGCGCCGAGGTGCTGAGGGCGACGTCCGACGCCCCCGCAACGGGCGGAGCGGCCTTCGCCGTCGTCGTCGCGGTCGCGGGCAACGGCGTCCTGACGACGGGCACCGACGCGACGGGCACGGACGCGACCGAGACGGTGTCACCCCGCACCACCGAGGTGGCACGGGGCGACGTGCTGCTCGTGCCCTACGGCGCCGGTGACGTGCGCCTCGAGGGCGACGTCACCGTCATCCGCTGCATGCCGCCGGTCTGACCTCAGTCAGTCGTGCGCCGGACGAAGGCCCGGACGGCGAGCGGAGCCACCACACCGGTGATGAGCACCGACCAGATCACCGTGGTCAGCACGGGGTGCTGGAGCGGGAGCGCCGCATCGGCCGGCGCCGGCGGGACGTTGCCCCACAGCTCACGCATCGCCTGGACGAGCGAGCTGATCGGGTTCCACTCGGCGACGGTGCGCAGCCACGGCACCATGCCCTCGGTCGGCGCGAAGGTGTTGGCGAGGAAGGTGACCGGGAAGATCGTCGTGAACATCAGTCCGTTGACCGCCTCGGGCGAGCGCATCGAGGATCCGACGAGGACGCCGATCCAGATCATGGCGAAGCCGAAGAGCAGCAGCAGGCCGAAGGCCAGCAGCGCCTCGCCGACGCTGCCGCGGATGCGCCAGCCGATGGCGAGGCCGGTGACCGACATGACGAAGATGCCGATGCTCGAGTGGATCAGGCTGTAGATGCTGCGCCCGACGAGCACGGAGGACCGGGCGATGGGCAGCGACCGGAACCGGTCGATGATGCCCTTGCCGAGGTCCATGTTGAGGCCGATGGCGACGATGAACGAGGCGAAGGCCATCGTCTGGGCCATGATCCCGGGCAGCAGCCACTCGCGGTAGGACCCGCTGTCGGTCTGGATCGAGCCGCCGAAGACGAAGGCGAAGAGCAGCACGAACATCACCGGCTGGATGGTGACGTCGGTGAGCATCTCCGGCTGGCGCTTGATGTGCTTGAGGTTGCGCCAGACCATCATGGCGATCTGCCGCAGCCGGCCGGGCGGCTCGTAGTCGTGCGGCGCGGGCCGCGACGACGTGGGGGCGCTGACGGTGCTGACGGTGCTGGCGGGGGCGACGGTCCGGTCGGTCATCGGGACTCCTCGGCGAGGGCGGAGCTGGTGTCGGCGGCCTCATCGGGGTCCGGGGTGTCGGACTCGGCGCGGTGCCCGGTGAGGCTGAGGAAGACGTCATCGAGGCTCGGGCGCTGCAGGCCGAGGTCGTCGAGCACGATCTCGCTGCGCTCGAAGACCGCTGCCACTCGGGTCATGTCGTGCAGTCCCTCGGCGGGAGCCGTGAGCCGCCGGGCCGGCACGTCGACGTGGACGCCCTCGACGTGCGAGGCGAGCAGGGCTCGTGCGGCCTCGACCTGGTCGGCGTGCGAGACCGTGAGGACGATCGCGGCCTGGCCCGACTGGTCCTTGAGCTCGAGCGGCGTGCCCTCGGCGATGATCCGGCCGTGGTCGATGACGACGATGCGGTCGGCCAGCTGGTCGGCCTCCTCGAGGTACTGCGTCGTGAGCAGCAGCGTCGTCCCGTCGCGGACGAGCCCGCGCAGGACGTCCCACAGCTCGACGCGGCTGCGGGGGTCGAGGCCGGTCGTGGGCTCGTCGAGGAAGAGCACGGGCGGGGTCGCGATGAGGCTGACGGCGAGGTCGAGCCGGCGGCGCATGCCGCCGCTGTAGTCCTTGACGACCTTGCTGCCCGCGTCGGTGAGCGAGAAGCGCTCGAGCAGCTCGTCGGAGAGGCGGCGGACCTCACCCTTGGGCAGCCCGTAGAGCGAGCCCATGAGCCGGAGGTTCTCGCGGCCCGTGAGCAGCTCGTCGACGGTGGCGGCCTGGCCGGTCAGTCCCATGCTGCGCCGGACCAGCTCGGGCTCGCGCGCGACGTCGTGGCCGGCGACCCGGGCCGACCCGCTCGTCGGGCGGCTCAGGGTCGTCATCATGCGGACGGTGGTGGTCTTGCCGGCGCCGTTGGGGCCGAGCAGACCGAGGACCGTGCCCTGCGGCACGGAGAAGCTGACGTCGTCGACGGCGGTCATGTCGCCGAAGCGTTTGACGAGGTGCTCGGCCTCGATGGCCGGCCCCGTGAACCGGTCGCGCACAGCCGGCGCGTCGGTGGTGATGGTCATCTGGAAGCTCCCCTGTGTGACGTGCGTGAGGGTGTGAGTTGCGGCGTGCGACGAGCGTAGACGTCGCCACCGACAGCCTCGGCGACGAAGTGCACGCCGTCAACATTTTTCTCCTCAACCACCGCCCCAGCGTGCCGGGCCCACGCATACGCCCGCGAGTTCGCCCACGGCGTACGCCCTCGGTGACCTCTCGGGGCTCCCTCCGCACGCTCCCGTGCGACGCTGGACGCACGCACCCAGATCGGAGACGGCCATGACCCAGATCGCCCCGCGCCCGCGCCCCGGCGTCCGCACCCCGCTCCTGCGTGAGGTCTACGGCCGGTTGCTGCGCGGCCTGCGCACCCGCCAGGGCCGCACGCTCGCCGAGGTCGCCGCCCGTGCCGGCATCTCGGTCGCCTACCTCTCCGAGGTCGAGCGCGGTCTCAAGGAGCCCTCGTCCGAGGTGCTCGAGGCAGTGTGCGTCGCACTTGGCTCGAGCATCACCGGCCTCGTCGGCGCCGCGCACCGCGAGCTGCGCGACCTCACCGACGGCCCGGCGGCCACGGGGCGCGTCCTCGACCTCACCTCACGCGTCGGGTCGAGCATCGCGGCTCCCGCCGACGCGACGACGGGGCCGGTGCTGCTCGTCGCGTGAGCAGCACCGGCCCCGTCGGGGTCGGTGCGTCCGGACGTCAGTCGACGAGGCTGCCCCACGTGTTGTTGCCGACGACCCCGTCGACGACGAGACCCGTCTTCGACTGGTAGGCACGCACGGCCGAGTACGTCGTCGGACCGAACGACCCGTCGACGGTCAGGGAGTAGCCGGCGTCGACGAGCTCGCGCTGCAGACCCTTGACGGCCTCGCCGCTCGCGCCCTGACGGAGCACGGGCAGGAGCGAGAACCACGTGTTGTCGCCGACGACGCCGTCCACCGACAGGCCGTGCGTCGACTGGTAGCTGCGAACCGCGGAATCAGTTGCGGGACCGAACGATCCGTCAGCGGTGACGCTGCGGCCCGAGGCCCGGAGCAGGTACTGCAACGTGCGCACCGCGGTGCCGCTGCTGCCGCTGCGCAGGACGGGGAGGCTCGTCTCCGTCGTGCCACCGCCCGTGCCACCCGAGCCGTACCTGGCCAGCACGTCGTCGGCGTAGGCGATGCGCTGTGTGGTCGCGCACGTGCCGCAGCGCTCGAACTTCTGCATGAAGACGGTCGTCGCCGTGCTGACCGACGTCGACGCCCGCAGGTCGGCGAGGCCGTAGCCCGAGAAGGTCGACAGCTCGTACCAGGTGAAGTCGAGCTGCGCCGTGAGGCTGTAGCGGCTGCGGGCGCTGAGGTCGACGTACCAGACCACGTTGTCCCGGGAGTCGGTGTCCCAGCGGCCGCCCTCGCTCCACTGGGCGATGCCCATGCCCGGGCCGCCCGGCTGGTCGGCGTAGGGGTTGATCGGGCTGCCCGACTCCTGGATGAGGTTTCCGACGACGCCGGCCGACTGGCGCTCCGTGAGACCCTTGCCGACGAAGTAGTCGAAGGCGATCTCGTCGTTCGAGGCGGCCAGGGCGCTCGGTGCCGAGACGACACCGAGGACGGCGACCGCCACGCCGGCGAGCAGGCCGGCGAGCGTCCTTCCTGCCCGGCCGAGGACGGGGTTCACCAGCCCGCGCACGCGTCGGCGTCCCAGGCGATGGTCGTGCGGATGTCTACGTGCGCGTGGTCGTCGTGGGCCGGGTAGCCCGGGCCGAAGATGCCGCCGAACCCTGCGTAGCGAGCCTGCTTGGCGATGCTGCAGATCGAGGTGGCACCGTCCCCGGGAACGAGGTCGAGGGCGCCCCCGGTCAGGTGCACGCTGTTGCTCGCCCCACCGACCGACGCGTTGCACGCCGAGTCGCGGAAGCCCGAGGTCACCCTGAGCGGGTGGTCGCCGAGCTGGTGGCGCAGCGCCTCGGCCCGCCACAGGGCACGCTTCATGTTCTCCTTGTTCGCCGCGGTACCTGTGAAGCCCTTGCCGCAGTTGTCGCTGGCCTCGGCGTAGGTGAAGTGGACCGGCGAGCAGTCCGGGTCCTGCAGGGCATAGATCTTCGAGAACGTCGCCGGGCCGGCGACGCCATCGGCCGTGAGGCCGTATGCCTTCTGGAAGTTCGCGACGGCCGTCTTCGTCTGTGCCCCGAAGGACCCGTCGATGCCCATCACCTGGCCGCGCGGCACCCAGCCGGCGACGCGGATCTGCAGCTGTGTGACGTCCGCTCCGGACGCGCCCGAGCTGAGGGTGCGGGGCCACGAGTAGCACTCGTCGGCGTGGGCGGTCGGTGCCGTCGCGGTGACGGTGGCGGTCGCGACGCCGAGCCCTCCGAGGGCGAGGGCGACGGCGGCGAACGCGTGGGTGAGCCGGTTCCTGCGCATGCGAGTTTCCTCCCGTGAGCTGTCTGTGCCTACAGACCGAGAGTGTCCGACTCGTCCCGATATCGCGCGGTGAGTGCATGGGGAGCACTCCCCATGCACGCTCCCGAGGCCGGCACCACCGCACGCAGAACGGTGGCGGTGGCGCCTCCCTGCGCCACCGCCACCCCCTCCCCGGGACGCCGCTCGGGCGTCACCAGGCTGATGCGCGTCCTGCCCAAGCACTCTTGCACCAGGCGGCGACCGGTGTCCACGGGTTCGCCAGGGTCCCTTCAGGCGTCGCCGAGCCGGGCCTCCGTCGCGCGCTCGATGACGTGGTCGACCAGGCCGAACTCCACCGCCTGCTGCGCGGTCAGCACCTTGTCGCGGTCGGTGTCGAGGCGCAGCTGCCCGACCGAGCGCCCCGTGTGGTTGCTCAGCACCTCCTCGACCTGGGCCCGCACGCGCAGCAGCTCGTCCGCCTGCAGGGCGAGGTCGCTGACGGTGCCCTGCCCGCCCGCCGACGGCTGGTGGAGCAGCACCCGCGAGTGCCGCAGGGCGAAGCGGCGCCCCGCCTCCCCTGCTGCGAGGAGCACCGCCGCAGCGGAGGCCGCCTGGCCGAGGCAGTACGTCGCGACCGGCGACGGGACGAACTGCATCGTGTCGTAGATGGCCATGAGCGACGTGAACGAGCCGCCGGGGCTGTTGACGTAGAGCGAGACCTCACGGTCGGGGGCGACGTCGGCCAGGTGCAGCAGCTGGGCCATGACGACGTTGGCGACGCCGTCGTCGATGTCGGTACCCACGAAGATGATCCGCTCCTGCAGGAGCCTGCTGTAGATGTCGAAGCTGCGCTCCCCTGCCGGGGTGCGCTCGATGACGTAGGGGATCGTGTAGCTGCTCACCGCAGTCCCACCTTGCGCTCGACACCGACGGGGCGCACGTCGGTGAGCGTGCTGACGACGTGGTCGACGATGCCGTAGGCCGCCGCCTCCTCCGCGCTGAACCAGCGGTCGCGCTCGCTGTCCTGGGTGACCTGTGCAACGGTCTGGCCCGTGTGCTCGGCCTGCAGCTCGTTGACCCGGCGCTTGACCGCCTTGAGGTTGGCGGCCTGGACCTCGACGTCGGCTGCGGTGCCCTGGATCCCGGCGGACGGCTGGTGCATCATGATCCGCGCGTTGGGGAGTGCGAAGCGCTTGCCCGGGGTGCCTGCGCCGAGGAGGAACTGGCCCATGGAGGCGGCGAATCCGAGTGCGAGAGTGGAGACGTCGTTGGGGATGACGCGCATCGTGTCGTAGATGGCGAGCCCGGCGGTGACGGAGCCGCCGGGGCTGTTGACGTAGAGGCTGATGTCGGATCGCGGGTCGCGGGCCGAGAGCAGGAGCAGCTGGGCCGTGATCCGGTTGGCGATCGGGTCGTCGACCTCCGCCCCGAGGACGATGATCCGCTGGTGGAGCAGCTGCATCGACAGCTGGTCGTCGAGGGCGGCTGGGATGGGTGAGTCGGTCATCCACCCAGCGTGGGCTGCTCCGAGGAGGCTGGGAATCCGTCTCTGCCACGGGCAGATTCGCCGACAGCGAATGCCGTCCGGCCGATATCGCATGGCGCGCCGGCTCCCGCTCGGCGACGATGGCGACCATGGCCGGACAGAAGTACCCCGACATGTGGGTCGACCCCGAGGACGATCCCCGCTCGCAGGAAGCCGTGCTGGGTGACGAGCGTGCCACCCTGCTCGACTACCTCCACAGCTACCGCCTGACCCTCGAGCTGAAGTGCTCGGGGCTCACCGCGGACCAGCTCGCCACCCGCTCCGTCCCGCCGTCGACGCTCTCGCTACTCGGGCTCGTTCGGCACATGGCCGCGGTGGAGCGGAACTGGTTCCGACGGACCATGGCGGGCGAGGACGTCCCGCGGCTGTACCGCGAGCCGGAGGACCGGGACGCCGACTTCAACGGCGCCGTCGCCGACGACGTCGTCGTGGAGGAGGCCTGGGCGCGTTGGCGCGAGGAGGTCACCCACGCTGAGGCCTTCGTCGACGCGGCCGAGTCGCTCGACCTGGTGAGCCTCGACCCGCACACGCGCATCAACCTGCGCGAGGTCCTCGTGCACATGATCGAGGAGTACGCCCGCCACTGCGGCCACGCCGACCTGCTGCGGGAGTGCATCGACGGCGCCACCGGCCAGTGACCGTGTGGGTGACATGATCGGACCCATGGAAGCCGACGTCGTCGTCGTGGGTGCCGGTCTGGCCGGGCTCGTCGCCACCGCTGAGCTCGCGGACCGCGGGAAGAGGGTCGTGCTCGTCGACCAGGAGGGCGAGCAGTCCCTCGGCGGCCAGGCCTTCTGGAGCTTCGGCGGGCTCTTCCTCGTCGACAGCCCGGAGCAGCGCCGGATGGGCATCAAGGACAGTCTCGAGCTCGCGACGCAGGACTGGATGGGCTCGGCGCAGTTCGACCGCGACGAGGACTTCTGGCCGCGCAAGTGGGCCGAGGCGTACCTCCACTTCGCGGCCGGCGAGAAGCGCGCGTGGCTGCACGAGCAGGGCCACCGGCTCTTCCCGGTCGTCGGCTGGGCCGAGCGCGGCGACGGCCGCGCCGACGGTCACGGCAACTCGGTCCCCCGCTTCCACATCACGTGGGGCACGGGCCCCGGTCTCGTCGAGCCCTTCGAGCGGCGCGTGCGCGCGGCCGTGGCGAGCGGCCGGGTGACCCTCGCTTTCCGTCACCGCGTCGACGAGCTCATGGTGACCGCGGGCGCGGTCACCGGCATACGCGGTCGTCTGCTGGCGCCCGACGGTGTCGGCCGCGGTCGGCCGAGCAGCCGGGAGGAGGTCGGCGACTTCGAGATCACGGCGCAGGCCGTCATCGTGACGAGCGGCGGCATCGGCGGCGACCACGACCTCGTCCGGCAGGCGTGGCCCGAGCGCCTCGGCACGCCGCCGGCGCGCATGGTGGCCGGCGTCCCCGCCCACGTCGACGGCCGGATGCTCGGGATCACGCAGGCGGCCGGGGGCCATGTCATCAACCCCGACCGCATGTGGCACTACACCGAGGGGCTGCGCAACTGGGACCCCGTCTGGGACAACCACGGCATCCGCGTCCTCCCCGGGCCGTCGTCGCTGTGGCTCGACGCGCGCGGCCGCCGCTTCCCGGCGCCGTACTTCCCCGGCTTCGACACGCTCGGCACGCTGGGTCACATCATGCGCAGCGGCCACGACTACTCGTGGTTCGTGCTGACGCAGCGCATCATCGAGAAGGAGTTCGCCCTCTCCGGCTCCGAGCAGAACCCCGACCTCACGGGCAAGGACGTCAGGCAGGTGCTCGGCCGGGTCCGCAAGGGGGCGCCGGGCCCGGTCGAGGCGTTCAAGCGCCACGGCGAGGACTTCGTCGTGGCCGACACCCTCGACAAGCTCGTCCGGGGCATGAACGCCCTGACCGGGGACGACCTGCTCGACGTCGAGTCCGTTCGGCGGACGGTCGTCGCTCGCGACAACGAGATCGACAACGACTTCAGCAAGGACGCCCAGATCACGGCGATCCACGGGGCCCGGAACTACCGCGGGGACAAGCTGATCCGCGTCGCGAGCCCGCACAAGCTGCTCGACCCCAAGGCGGGGCCGCTCATCGCGGTCCGACTCAACATCCTGACCCGCAAGACGCTCGGGGGGCTCGAGACCGACCTCGCCGGTCGGGTGCTCCGGCCGGGCGGCGAGCCCCTGCCGGGTGTGTATGCCGCAGGCGAGGTGAGCGGCTTCGGCGGGGGCGGCATGCACGGCTACAACTCGCTCGAGGGCACCTTCCTCGGCGGCTGCCTCTTCAGCGGGCGCACGGCCGGCCGCGCGGTGGCTGCCGCGCTCTGACGCCGACCGGCGGGGTGGTGTCAGGCGGACACCGGGGCGAGCACCTCTCGTGCCGACGTCCGCCGCTCTGCCGTGGTTGCGGCGAGGAGCACGACGAGTCCCAGCGTCGCGAAGGCCGCACCGACCCAGAGCGGTGAGGTCCAGCCGAGGCCGGCGCTGATGGCGAGCCCCGAGACCCAGACCCCGAGGAAGTTGCCGACGTTGAAGGCGGCGATGTTGGCCGATGACGCCATCGTCGGCGCACCCTCGGCGTGGCTGAGGACGCGCATCTGGAGGCCGGGCACGGTCGCGAAGCCGAAGAATCCCATGGCCAGCAGCATGGCCGCCGACCCCGCCATGCTGCCCGAGAGCAGAGCGAACGCGACGAGCGATACCGCGAGCGCGAGCGTCAGCACGACGAGCGTGCGAGCGAGCGCCCGGTCGGCCCAGCGCCCACCGAGGAGGTTGCCGGCGAAGAGCCCGACCCCGAAGAGCACGAGCAGCCACGGGACCGCCGACTCGTCGAAGCCGGTGACACGGGTCAGGAGCGGCTCGACGTACATGAACGCCCCGAACATGCCGCCGAAGACGAGGACGGTCATCGCGAGGGAGAACCACACCTGGCGGTTGCGGAAGGCTGCGAGCTCGGCGCGCAGCGTGGAGGTCGCCCCGGTGGGCGCACCGGCATCCGGGACGAGCGCCGCGATGCCGGCGGCGGCGACGAGCCCGACGACGGCGATGAGGGCGAAGGTCGCGCGCCAGCCCCACTGCTGCCCGACGAAGGTGCCGAGCGGGACGCCGAGGACGTTGGCGAGGGTCAGGCCACCGAACATGATCGAGATGGCGCCGGCCTTCCGGTCGGCGGGGACGAGCGAGGCGGCCAGCACCGAGCCGATGCCGAAGAACGCACCGTGCGCGAGGGCCGCGACGACCCGTCCGGCCAGCAGCATCCCGTAGCCGGTCGCGACCGCCGAGAGGGCGTTGCCGACGACGAAGAGGACCATGAGCGCGAGCAGTGCACGCTTGGGCCGCCAGGCCCCGAGCACGGGCGTCAGGCCCAGGGCACCGACGACGACGGCGAGGGCGTAGCCGCTGATGAGGTAGCCGGCCGTGGGGATGGTGACCCCCATGTCGGTGGCGACCGTGCTGATGAGGCCGGCGATGACGAACTCCGTCAGGCCGATGCCGAAGCCCCCGAGGGCGAGGGCGATGAGACCGAGTGGCATGGGTTTCTTCGAGTCCTTCCGGGCAGGATGCGAGCGTCCGGGCCGAGCCTCTCTGCCTTCGCCGGTATGCCGCGTGTGCAACTAATTGACGTCGGCGACGCTAGTTGCACACGCGGCATATTGCAAACGCGCGTTATGATGGTGCGCATGGGTATCGCTGACTCCGCCGTCGAGGTGCGCGCCTCCGGGTGGCGCACCCTCGCCGCCCTGCACGGTCACATCGAGGGCGCCCTCGAGCGTGAGCTGGTCCGGCGCCACGAGCTGTCCGTCGTCGAGTTCACCGTGCTCGACGCCCTGTCGCGCCAGGACGGCTGGCACATGCGGATGAGCCAGCTCGCCCGCGCCGCAGCCCTGTCGTCGTCGGCGACGACCCGGCTCGTCAACCGTCTCGAGGACCGCGGGCTGCTGACGCGGGTGCTCTGCGCCGACGACCGCCGCGGCATCTACACCGAGCTGACGGACCGGGGCTGGGCGCTCTACCGCGAGGCCGTACCCACCCACGACGAGGTGCTCGAGCAGTCCCTCCAGACCGCGGGCGACGTGCCCGAGCTCGCACCCCTCGTCGAGTTCCTGCACCGCGCGGTGCCTGCGCGGGCCTGACCCCCGGGGCCCCGCCCGACCCAGCCCGACCGGGTCCTGACTCAGTCCTCGTCGGTCTCGCCGGGGGGCTCGAGAGGTTCCGCGTCGTGGTCCGCACCCTCCCCGGGGACGTCCGCATCGGCATACCGCGGCACGTAGCCCTGGCCGACCACGCGACGCCACCCCGGCGGTCCGGCGACCACCGAGCGCTGGAGCAGGCGGTGCGCCGCCGGCGCGAGGGCCCACGTGCCGAACCACACGACGAACACCCCGACGGCGAGGCCGGCCAGGACGTCGTGCCAGTAGTGCGCGCCGGTGAGCACGCGCGACGCGCCCACCGCGAGGGTGAGGGGGACGGCGAGCCGCCACCACACGGGCGCGAGGATGACGATGGCGGTGGCAAGGGCGCCCGCGATCGTCGCGTGGTTGCTCGGCCACGCCCAGTCGCCGGGGGCTGGGCACGTCGCGACGGTGTGGACGGACAGCGTGCGGCACGGGCGCTCCTCGCGCACGAAACCCTTGACGACCTCACTGAGCACGTATGCCGTGACCGTCGCCACCGCGGCCACCACCGCGACCGCGAGGTGCTGCAGACCCTGCGAGCGCGCGCGCCAGGTGAGCACGGCGGCGACGCCGGCGAGCACGACGAGCCCGAGCTCGCCGACGACCTCGAAGAACCCGCCGACGACGGACGGCAGCGCGACGGCGCCCGAGGCCGTCGCGCGGTAGGCGGCGTCCCGCACGACGAAGAGGAGGGCGGTGACCACCACGACCACCACCGCGGCCGACAGGGCTCCGGTCACCGGGCCGCCGCCGAACCGTCGTCGCACGTCCACCGCACCGTCATCTCGAGAGGGCATGGGCACGACCGTAGGTGACGAAGATGAGAACCGCGGAACGCCCTCAGAGGCGCCCACGGACCGGGGTGCGCTCGACGGGGTCGCCGTCGTCGGGCATGACCATCTCGGCGCGCACACCGAGCAGGCGCACCTCACGCCCTGGCTCGAGCGTCTCGGCCAGGGCGACCGCGGCCGCGACGACGTCGCCGCGCTCGACCGTCGGCGCGGGCAGCTTGCGGGCCTTGGTCGAGGTGAAGAACGGGGCGTAGCGCACCTTGAGCGTGACGCGGAAGACCGGGCGTCCTTCCTTGACCGTGTCGTCAAAGGCCTGGGACGCGAGCTCGCGCACCGCGTCACGCACCTCCTCGGGCGTCGTGAGGTTGCTCTGGAAGGTGGTCTCGCGACTGTGCCCGCGCGCGACCCACGGCGAGTCGTCGACCACGGCGGACCCGATGCCGCGACCCAGCTGGGAGTACCAGACACCCATGCGGGGTCCGAACTCGCCGACGAGGACGGCCTCCTCGGCCTCGGCGAGCTCGCGCACCGTGCCGATCCCGTGGGCCGCCAGACGCTTGGACACCTTGGACCCGACACCCCACAGGTCGATCGTCGGTCGTTCGCCCATGACCTCGAACCAGTTCTCCCCGGTGAGGCGGAAGACGCCCCGCGGCTTGCCGAAGCCCGTCGCGATCTTGGCCCGGACCTTGTTGTCGCCGATGCCGACGGAACAGTGCAGCTCGGTCGCCTCGAGCACCGCCGCTCGCGCCCGCTCGGCAAACGCCTCGGGGTCGTCGGCGTCGACCCCGAGGAAGGCCTCGTCCCAGCCGAGCACCTCGACGACCACACCGAGCCCGCGCAACGCCTCCATGACCCGTTCGGAAGCCTCGGTGTAGGCGGGGGCGTCGACCGGCAGGATCACCGCATCGGGCACCTTGCGCGCAGCCAGACGGAGCGGCATGCCTGACCCGACGCCGAACCGCCGTGCCTCGTAGCTCGCCGTGGACACGACGGCACGCTCGGTCGGGTCACCACGGCCACCGACGATGACCGGCAGCCCCGCGAGCTCGGGACGGCGCAGCACCTCGACCGCCGCGATGAACTGGTCGAGGTCGACGTGCAGCACCCAGCGGGTGCGGCCGGCGCTCATCCCGCCATTGTGCCCGGGCGGAGCGACACCGGCTCGCCGTGCGTCCTGCCGACCGTGCTGCCGACCGTGCTGCCGACCGTGCTGCCGTGAGCGTCGCGGTCAGCCTCGGGAGGGCCGGTCTCGCCGGGTGGGACGCGGGGCGCGCTCGACGATCGGCCGGCCCCCGCGGAAGGTGTAGACGTCCGGCCCCTCGGTGGGGGCCCAACGGTCGTCGTCACGTCCCCCGGAGTCCGCGCGGTCGGTGGGGTTTGCGACGGGTGCGACGGGTGCCACTGTGGCGGACGCTGCGACGGCCGGTGCGACGGGTGCGACCCGCGCGGCGGGGCGCCGCGGCGGTCCCGCGGCAGCATCCTGCTCGCGCGCCGCGCGCATGACGCCGTGGAAGAGCATCACGGCTGCGAGCGCCGTCATGGCGAAGGCAGCCACGGCGAGCGGCAGGCCCGTGTGCGAGCCACCGATGGCGGAACGGAGCAGGTGCAGGCCTCCGGCGACCGTCCCCACAACCGCCGCTCCGACGAACCAGATGATCGTGGCCCGGGTCATAGATTTACCCACGAGGTCACTGTGGCACAGGTCTCCGCACGGCGAGAGCAGCCGCGACCGCACGCGGCAGGTCTGGCCTTGACAGGACGCCTGTCAGGGCGCCGCCTCAGCCGTGGGCGAGCGCCGACGAGGCCGTCGACGACGCCGCGAGCTTCGAGGGCATGGTCGCCTTCGTGCTCGCGGCCTTGGCAGCCTTGGCAGCCGTGCCGGCCTTGCCGGCCTTGCCGGCCTTGGCGGCCTTGCCGGCCTTGGTGGGTTGGGGAGCGGTGACGGTCGCGCCGCTCTTCGACGGCTTGGGCTGCTTCGGGACGAGGCCTGGCCTGGGGCTCAGCGCGTCGGGTGAGAGGGTCAGGACGCCGCCCACCGCCGTCAGGCCGGACACGAGCGCCGGCGCTTCTGACTCGGCGTCAGGCCGGGCGGGAGTCGCCGGAGTCGCGGGAGTCGCCGGAGTCGCCGGAGTGGCTGCCTTTCCCGGGCTCCCCGGAGTCGCCGGGGTGGCGGGTGTCGCCCGCGTCCCAGGGGTCGCGGCGCCATCGTGCCGCGAGGCGAGGGACTCGTCCGAGCCGACCGCGCCGGTCGCCGGACGGCCCGTGAGCGACCGCGACGCAGCCGACGACGGGCGTGCGGTGGCCGACGGGGAAGGGGCCGCCGGGGACTCGGCAGCCACGCTCGGGGCGGCCGGGCGCACGGTGTCCGAGGTGCCCTCCGTGCTGACGGCACTCACCGGGACGAGGGCCGTCGAGACACCCTTCACGCCTGCCGGACGGTCGTGCGCAGCGACGGAGCCGACCATGAGGGCCACGACGGCGGCGCCGAGCAGCACCCCCGCGCCGCGCTGGCCCCCCACCCTCGTGAGCGAGAGGTGACCGCGCACCAGGGCGGCACTCGCGGCGAGCAGCGTGGACACACCGACGACGATGAGGCCGCCCGTGACACCGCCGACGAGACAGCTGACGGCGAGGAGCGCGGCGAGGACGACGAAGCCTCGAACCGTCCCCTCCGGCGCCCGGCGGGGGGCCCGGAGATCGGCGAGGAGGTCGATGCGCTCGTCACGGGGCCACGCCTCGTCGACGAGGACGCTCGGGCGCGTCGGCAGCGTGAACGAGGCGTCCTCGAGCTCGGCCAATCTGGGCATTTCGGACATCACGTCGCCAGTGTGGTGCATACCGGGCCCATCGTGCACATGGGACCGCTGCGGGGTCGGCTGCTCGTCACGCTCCTGAGGCGCGCGAGGCGGCCGGGATCCGTCGTCGCCGTCCTGACGAGCGCGACGCCCGGGTCCCGCGCCGGAACCGGCGGCGGCCCAGAGCTGCCAGCCGCGCGGAGGCACCGGCCAGGACGGGTCGGGCAGCCAGCGCTCGGCATCACCGTCGGACAGGGCACGCGGACGCGACGCACGGGGCGGGCGCGGGTCCCCGTGCGTGGGCGTCATGCTCGTCGTCACCAGACTCACTACTCCTGCGATCAGGTGAGGCACCGGAACAGACGGGTGCCGTTGCGGTGAACCGTACGGGCAAAGTCACGTTTTGTACCGTAAATAGTAAAAGAAGCGCAAAAATCATCTCTTCGCCGAATCAACCCGCGGCGGCGGACTTCGGCCATGCTGCACCTTGAGGACCGTGACCGTCGACGCCGAGGGCTACCTCGTGCCGTCGGGCGGCTGACCCACCACGCCCCTCGACGGTCGCACCGGGTGCAGCTCACCGTCGAGCCAGGACCGAGTCTGGTCGGCGAAGTGCGGGTCGCGCGCGTCGCCGCTCGCGCCGAAGGGCACCACCCATCGGCTGGCGTCGCGGTCCGCGAGGTCCCAGACGTAGCGGGCCACGGGTCCGCCGTAGCAGTGGTCCGTCACCCCGGGCGCGCTGGCCGCCGCCAGCACGCAGCCCTTGTCGCCGCCGACCGGGTCACGCGGCACGCTCGGTGCGCGACCGGACGCGTCGAGCGCGTGGAGGGGGCGGAGCCAGTGGCGCTCACCCCACGCGGTCGGCGAGTCGGCTTGAGCCGCAACGCGTTCGAGCGCGACGCGTACGCCCTCGCTCACGTCGATGCCGTGCTGCGGGCCGAGTCGGGCCATCGAGTGCCAGCCGGCCCCGATCTGGGCCACGACATCGGTCCAGGCCGCGAAGAGGCGCGAGTGGCCGCTCGGCTCGTGCAGCGCCGCGAGCTGCGGGTGATCGGAGAACCACAGTACGAGCGCCGTTCGCCACGCGGCGAAGAGTGCGGCGCCGGCGCTGTCGGGGTCGCTGTGCCCGTCCCAGGCGAGCAGCTCGTCCCGCAGGGCGGCGGCTGCTCCCGTGACGTCTGCCTCCTCGACGAGCTCGCGCATGAGGTCGGCCTGTCCGTTGAGGGTGTCGACGTGGATGGCCGCGCAGTCGTCGGCCGTCAGCCCGCCCCCGGCCTCCCCGAGCGTCTCGATGAGCGAGCCGATGCGCTCGGCCCGGAACGGTGTCGCGTACTCGACGCCGAGCCCGCCGCCGCTGCACCGGTCGTTCGCACTGACCATGACGTCGGGCACGTCGCGGGCCGGCCCGGGCCGGTAGCCGCGCCACACGTGCCTCGGGTCCCACGCAGCCACCGGCAGGACCGCGCCCAGGCCGTCGCGCTCCGGGACGCGGCCCGCCACGACGTGCCGCATCCGGCCCGTCACATCGGCCACGAGAGCACTGTTGACCGGCTCGACCCAGCGCGACAGCGCCTCCTCGACGTCGGCGACGGTGCGCGAGCGCAGCAGCGCCAAGAGAGCCCCGAAGCCGAGGTCCTCCTCGACCTGCGTCGGCGTGCGCAGGCTGTGGGCGGCCGGGTGGGCGCGGCGCGGCTGCGCGCTCTCGTCGGTCCACTGCGGCGGCGCCTCCGCCTCGGCGACGAGCCGCTCGATCTCGGCCTCGAGCCCGGTCACGACGGGACCTCGCGCGGTCACGACGACGGGGACCGTCACGTCGTCCCCGCCGCGCACCCGCACCGTCTCCGTGGTCGACCGCACCGGCTCCCAGCCGTCGACCCCCCTGGCCTTGAGAACCGGTGACCCGTCCGCGGCGTGGCCGACGTGGCCGAACGACTCGAGCGTCAGGTCCTGGTAGTCGGCCATCGCGTTCGTGATGCCCCACGCGACGGTCCCGGTGTGTGCGAAGTGCTGCACGCCCGGCACGCCGGGGAAGGCGAACCCGACGACGTCGAACTCGGGGCAGGCGAGCCCGACCTGCTGGTAGCAGCCGGGCAGCTCGATCGTGCGGTGCGGGTCGCCGGCGATGAGCGGCAGGCCGCTCGCCGTGCGCGCGCCGCCGATGACCCAGGCGTTGCTGCCGGAGGCCTCGACGCGCTCGACCCCCTCGGCGTTCAGCATGGCGAGGGCGTCGACCCCGAGCCGCTCGGCGACGTGCGCGTTGAACAGCTTCGACGGGAAGGTCCCGAAGAGCAGGTGGATGCCCCAGAAGATGCCGAGCGGCGTCCACGGCTCCCACGGGCGGGGCGACGCGGCATACGACCCGAGGCCGAGCTGCGCGACCTCGGGCGTGCCCGCCAGCCCGTCGGCGAGGGCGTCGTCGACCCCGTCGACGTAGGCCGTGAGCCACCTCCGCGTCTCAGGGTCGAGCCGCTCGAAGCAGCGCCGCACCGTCGGCTCGAGACGCACCTGGCGAGCGAACCGGTCCCAGGCGAGGCCGTCGGCACCGACGTACTCGGCGGTGCGGCCCTCCATGCGCCAGCGGTGGTGCTCGACCTGCCAGCCCCGGTCGAGGGCGGTGACGCGGCCCTGGAGGCGCGCCAGCTCCATCACGTCGTCGGCCTGCAGGTGCGGGACACCGAGCGCGTCGCGCCGCACCTCGGCGCTCACGTGGCGTCCCGCAGCCGGCCCCAGCCGTGCCAGCGGTCGACCTCGATGCGGGCCGTCACGCGCGGCCGGTCGCGCACGCGGTAGGGCCGGCCTGTGTAGTGGGTGGCGAGGCGGTCGATGTCGGCGAGATCGGTGTCGTCGACGAGCTCGACGACGCGGCCCTGGAGGCTGACGTGGGTGAGCCAGTCACCCGGGTCCATGGCAGTCAGGCTGACGCGAGGGTCGGCCCGGAGCCACTCGAGGCGCTTGCGCCCGGCATCCATGTTGACGACGATCCGACCGTCCTCCACGAGGTACCACGTCGCGACCGAGACGGGTGACCCGTCAGGTCGCACACAGCTGATCGTGGCGTGGTTGGGACGGGTCAGGAACTCGACCACCTCGGCGGGCATCGGGGCTCGGGGCACGGCGCTCAGACCTCGTCGTGAGAGAACCGGCTCTCGATCTCGCGCAGGAACGCGTCGGAGATCCTGCGGTACTGCTGGAGCGTCAGCGTCACCGGTGCGCCGACCTCGAGCCGGAGGACGCTGCGCGCCGGGTCGAGCGGGATCGTGGGGTCGGCCATCATCGTGCCGCCGTTCTCCATGAGCGAGCGGGTCATGACCCGGACCTCGTTGAGGGCGTTGCCGTCCTTGCCCTCGACGCCCCTCAGCCGGTGCACGAAGTAGCCGTCGAGGACGATGAGCATGTTGTTGAAGTACTCGTACTCCAGCGACTCCAGAGCACCCTCGAGACCCGAGACGTCGGCGTCGCCGTGGTCGCGTGCCGACTGGGCGACCTCGTAGAACACGGCGATCTGGGACTCGATGCGCGAGCGGCAGGCGTCGATGTAGTCCTGCTCGTACTCCTTCATCCCCAGCATGACCTCAGCCTAGCGAGCCATCTCACCGCGCAGGCCCCGTCCAGCGAGGCCGGGGGCACTTGCGCCCACTAGGTTTGGCGCATGGCAGCGCGTGAACGGAACGTGCTCGGCACCGAGCTCGAGGCGTGCGGCACCGACCCGGTGACCGGCTTCTACCGCGACGGCTACTGCACCACCGGTCCCGAGGACCGGGGCAGCCACACCATCTGCGTCGTCGTCACGGCCGAGTTCCTCGCGCACCAGCGCAGCGTCGGCAACGACCTCCTGACGCCGCGTCCCGAGTGGCGCTTCCCGGGCCTGACGCCCGGCGACCGTTGGTGCGTCGTCGCGAGCCGCTGGCTCGAGGCGCACCAGGACGGCGCCGCAGCTCCCGTCGTCCTCGCGGCGACGCACGAGCGCGCCCTGGAGGTCGTGCCCCTGCAGCTGTTGCAGTCGTATGCCGCCGACGTGCCGGACGACCCGAGCTCGCTGTTGTGAGACGGCTCGAGGCCGACTGCTCGCAGTGCTTCGGCCTGTGCTGCGTGGCGCTCCCCTTCGCGCGTTCGGCCGACTTCCCCGTCGACAAGCCGGGCGGTGAGCCGTGCCGCAACCTGCTCGCCGACCACCGGTGCGGCATCCACGACCGCCTGCTCGAGGGCGGGTGGCGCGGCTGCGTGACGTTCGACTGCTTCGGCGCCGGACAGCAGGTGTCGCAGGTGACGTTCGGCGGGGTCTCGTGGCGCGAGGCCCCCGCGACGGCGCCGATGATGTATGCCGTCCTGCCCGTCATGCGCCAGCTGCACGAGATGCTCGCCCACCTGCGTGACGCCCTCGCGCTCGAGCCGGACGAGGCGACGCGGCACGGTCTCACGGCGGTGGCCGACGAGGTCTCGGCTGCGACGGACGGGACCCCGGACGAGCTGCTCGCCGTCGACCTCGTCGCCGTGCGGTCTCGCGTCGGAGGCCTGCTGCGGACGGTGAGCGCGAGCGCGCGGGAGCGCCGGAGGTCACGACACGGCATACCGAAGCCACCCCGGCGGGTACGGGCCGGCGCTGACCTCGTGGCCGCCGACCTGCGAGGTCAGGACCTGCGCGCGGCCGACCTCCGGGGAGCGCTGCTCATCGCCGCGGACCTGCGCGACGCCGACCTGCGGTGGGCGGACCTGCTCGGTGCGGACCTCAGGGACGCCGACCTGCGCGGGGCCCGGCTCGACGGCGCGCTCTTCCTGACCCGTCCTCAGCTGGCGGCCGCGCGCACCTGACGGGGAGGCCGTCAGGACGATTCGCGCATTCCCTTCCGCGAGCGCCATGCAGCGATGACAATCGACGCACCGTCCACGTCGAGCATCGGAGTCGGCCGTGCACCGCGCCAGGCTTGCAGCAGGGCTCGCGCTGTCGGCTGCCGTCGCGCTGGGCGGCTGCTCGTCCGGCCAACCGGCCGTCGAGCTGAGCCAGGTCGCCGGCACGTCGGGCACCCCGGTGCCGACGCAGACCGTGACGGTCACCGAGATCGACACCCGGACCGTCACCGCCACGGCGACGGTCGTCACCACAGCCACGGTCGTCGCGACCCCCACCGTCACCGTGACCGCGCTGCCACGCCCCAGCCTGACGACGAGCACCGTCTTCAACCGTCCGGTCGCGCTGGCCGACTACACCAGCCTCGTCGTGGACGTGCGACTGCTCGACCGGATGTCGTTGTCCGGCAACGCTGCTGCGCTCCAGCTCGACCTCCTGGCGCAGCACCTCGCCCGACTCGGCGCCAACGGGCCGCCACCCGGGCTCGACGCCCCCAGCTACTACGGCCGGCTCGGGTCCCTCGGGCTGTTCGCCCGTGCCGCCTCGGACGAGGCCCAGGCGAACTCGCCTGTGGCACAGAGCCGCTACGCCGTCATCCGCCAGGAGACCGGGGTCCTGCTGACGCTCGTCAACGGGGCGCTGAAGACGACGTTCACGCTGCCGACTCCCCCACCCAAGCCGACCACCACCACTCCCTGACCGATTCCGCCGGTCGGTGGTCGTCGGCGCGTGCTCAGCGAGGCGGTGGCGGGTCGGCGTGCACGCGGCGGCTGAGGCGGGAGTGCGACCGCGGCGCGGGCACCCGCGACCACACGGCATCCTGCAGTGCGAGGGTCAGCCAGCCCGCGAGCGCCATGCCGACGATGTTGACGACGAGCTGCAGCCCGCTGCCGCGGACCTCGGCCCACGCGCCGAAGGCGAGCCCCAGCGCGACGTTGCCGGCGGCCGGGATCGTCGTCACCGAGATGAAGACGCCGCTGAGCCCGCCAAGCTTCGCCGACGTCAGCGAGAGCACGCCGGCCGCAGCCGCGAGGACCGCGACGATGAACGACCACTTGTCGGGCGCGTAGATGAAGTCGGTCGCCGGTCGCTTGCCGGTGATGTCCTCCAGCGTCACCCAGCCGAGACCGCGGCCGACGAGTCCCGCGAGGCAGGTGACGACGATGGCCACGAGGAAACCGACGACGAGGGCGCGCGCGGCCACGGCGAGCAGCAGGGTCCGCCGGCGCACGAGGGCGACGCCCAGCGCGGCGATGGCACCGAACTCCGGCCCCAGCACCATGGCGCCGATGACGAGGATCTGGGAGTCGAGCACGATGGCGATCCCGGCGATGAGCGTCGCGAGCGACATGAACGACAGGTAAGTCCAGTTGAGCTCGCTGTCGTCGTAGGACCGCTGCGCCACCTGGGCCCAGACGACCGCGTCGGCGCTGCTGCCGGGCGTCTCCTCGTCGGCCTCGAAGCCGGCACGCGAGATCCACGTCGTGACCGGCTCGACCTGGAGCGTCCCCCTCTCGTGCACGCCGAGCTCGCGCAGCCGGTCGACGAGGACGTTGGCGCCCTCCCGGGCGACGTCCGCGTGCACGACGTCGCCGACGGGTCGCACCGCGGCGCCCCGGAGGACCGACAGCGTGCTGACCGCCGTCGAGTCGCCCAGGACGTGCGTCACCCGCTCGGTCAGGTCGGCCGGGATCGTGACCGTCAGTCTCAACATGCCGACAGTCTGCCGCGAGAACGACTGGTCTTGACGGCGCGGTGCGGGAGCGACAGTGTGACCCACCGTGACAGTTCGGGCCGAGTCCTCCTCCCCGCTGCGGTCCCGGCTCGCCGCCGGCACTGCCTTCTTCGTGCAGGGCCTGCTCTTCATCTCGCTGACGACCCGGCTGCCGCAGGTGCAGCAGAAGTGGTCGCTCGACGAGCTCGCGGTCAGCGGGCTGCTGCTCATGGTGGTGCTGCTCGCGGGCGTGGGTTCGGTCGTCGCGGAGCTCGTCGCGGCCCGCTCGTCGAGCGCCGTGGTCGTACGCGTGGGGCTCGTCGTCGCGACCGTGGGCTTCGCGGTGCTGCTCGTCGCCCCGGCCTTCGGCGTCTTCGTGGCCGGGCTCGCCGCCTACGGACTGGCGCTCGGCCTGGTCGACGCGTCGTCCAACATGCAGGCCGTCACCGTCGAGCACCTCTACCGGCGCCCGATCCTGCCGTCCTTCCACGCCTTCTGGACGGCCGGCGGCATCCTCGGCACGGTCGTCACGCTGGCGACCTCGGGCGTCGACCTCGGACCGGCCCTGCTGCCGCTGCTCGTCTTCCCCGTCGCGGCGCTGGCCGCACCGTACGTCCGTCGCGACCGCCTCGCGGAGTCCGACGCGACGATCGACGTGCCGTGGCGCCGCATCGCCCTGCTGGGCGTCGCCATGGTGCTCTTCTACATGGTCGACACGGCCGCGACGACGTGGGGACCGGTCTACCTCGACGGCACGCTCGACGCCCCGACCGGGCTCACGGCCCTCGCGACGCTCCCCTACCTCGTCGCCACGCTGCTGGCCCGCGCCGTCGGTGACCGGCTCGTCGACCGGCACGGCGCCGTGTGGCTGCTCCGCATCAGCGGCGTCGTCGCCGCCCTGTCGCTCGCGGTCATCGTCTTCGCACCGTCGTGGGTCATCGCCGTCGTCGGCTTCACCGTCCTCGGCGGCGCCGTCGCGACCATCGCACCCCTCAGCTTCTCGGCCGCGGGCGCCATCGCCGGCGGCGACGACGCCGCCTCGGCGGGTGAGCGCATCGACAAGATCGACCAGGTCGTGGCCCGCTTCAACCAGTTCAACTACGTCGGGGCGCTGCTCGGCGCCGTGCTGACCGGCGCCGTCGGGTCGGACAACCTGCGCCTCGGCTTCGCGGTGCCGATGGTCCTCATCCTCGGGATCATCCCGCTCGCGACGCAGTTCGCGATCATCCGTCGCCGGGGCGTCGCGGCCGGGCCGGGCTGAGGGCACCCCGCAGCGCCGCGAGCGCCGGGCCGATGTGCTCGAGCCGTATGCCGCCGACACCGAAGGCGAGCCCGTGGCGGGCCGGCTGGTCGAGGTGCCGGACGGACAGCGGCTCCACGAAGACCCCTGCGGCCAGGGCCAGCTCGGCGACGGCGACGTCGTCGAGGTCGAGGTCCCGCAGCAGGGTGCACACGTGCAGGCCGGCTGCCGACGGGATCACCTCGAGCCGGTCCCCGAGACCGTCAGGGCTCGTCAGGCCCTCGAGCAGCGCCTCCCGACGCGCCCGGTAGACCTTCGTCGCGCGCCTGACGTGCGCCGCGTGGTGACCCTCGGCGAGGAAGTCGGCGAGCGCGCCCTGTGTCACCGCGTCGCCGTCCCAGACCGTGACCCGCTTGGCCTCGCGGAGGGCAGCGGTGAGCGTGGCGGGCGCGATGGCGTAGCCGACCCTCAGGGCCGGCAGGAGCGACTTGGAGAACGAGCCGATGTAGACGACGCGTCCGTCCCGGTCCAGGCTCTGCAGCGGCTCGAGCGGTCGGTCGGCGAAGCGGAACTCGCTGTCGTAGTCGTCCTCCACGACGACGGCCCCGCGCCGGACCGCCCAGTCCAGCAGGGCGATCCGTCGAGCGTGTGACATGGCCACACCGGTCGGGTGCTGGTGCGAGGGCGTGACGTAGACGAGTCGGGCCGCGTCCGGCAGCGCGTCGACGACGATCCCCTCGCCGTCCACGGGCACGCCGCGCACGACCGCCCGGTGCGTGGCGAAGAGGCGCGCGGCAGCCGTGTAGCCCGGGTCCTCGACGGCGACGACGTCACCCGGCTCGACGAGCACCCGCGCGACGAGGTCGAGCGCCTGCTGCGCCCCCGCGGTGGTCACCACGTCGGCACCCGCGGCGACGACGGAACGGGACCGGCCGGCATACCTCGCGATCTCGGCCTCGAGCCGGCTGCCTCCCGCTGCACCGCCGGGTCCGTCGTAGGTGCCGGCGGACAGGCGCCCGCGACGCAGCGTGCCGCTGACGAGGCGCCGCCACGTGGCGAGGGGGAAGAGCGAGTCGTCCGGCACCCCGACCGAGAAGTCGAAGGCGACGCCGGCCGGCGTGCTCGCTCCGAGGGTGGGAGACGCCGCCCACAGCGCGGTCGGGACGACGGCCCCGGCGCGAGCACGCCGGGCCGACGGAGCGGGGGGCACGCAGCCACTCGCGACGAAGGTGCCGGCGCCGCGCCGGCTCTCGAGCAGCTCCTCGGCGAGGAGCCGGTCGTAGGCGGCCGTCACCGTGCCTCGCGAGACGCCGAGGCTCGCCGCGAGCTCCCGCGACGCCGGCACGCGGTCCCCGCCGGTGAGACGACCGTCGAGGACGGCAGACCTCAGCTGCGCGTAGATCTGGGCCGTCAGGTCGCCGGAGCCCGTGAGCGTGACGTGGAGGTCCATCTCCCCAGTGTGGAGTGGCCCAAACACTCTGCCAAGATGTGGCACTTCCGACCGGTCCACTCGAGCGCGAGTCTGGAGCGATGGCGACGACCGCAGGCATCACCACGGCCCCTCCGACCGCAACGGCCGGCTCGCTCACGGTCGCGCAGGGAGCCGCCCTGTCGGTGGGCGCGGTGCTCGGGACCGGCGTCATCACCCTGCCTGCCCTCGCGGCCGAGGTCGCGGGCCCCGCGTCACTGGTCGCGTGGGCGTCACTCGTGCTGCTGTCGGTGCCGCTCGCGAGCACCTTCGCCGCGCTCGGGGCGCGCCACCCCGACGGGGGCGGCGTCTCGACGTACGTCCGGCGCGCCTTCGGGGGGCGCGCGGCGGGCGCGGTCGGCTGGTGCTTCTACTTCGCCGTACCGGTCGGCGCACCGCCGGCGTCGATGATGGCGGGCGGCTACGTCGCGGACGTCGTCGGCGGCGGCCGCACGACGATCGTCGTGGTCGCGGCCTCGCTCATCGTGGGCACCGGCGCGATGAACCTCGCCGGGTTGCGCTTCTCGGGGCGCGTGCAGCTCGTCCTCGCGAGCGTGCTCGCGCTGCTGATGACGGCGACCATGGCGGTCGCCCTGCCGCACGGCAGCGCGACCTCGCTGACGCCGTTCGCCCCCCACGGGTGGACCGCCGTCGGCACCGCCGCGGCCGTCCTCGTGTGGGGCTTCGCCGGCTGGGAGGCCGTCGCCTCGCTGGCCGGGGACTACCGCGACCCACGCCGCGACGTGCCCCGGGCCACCGGCATCGCCGTTGCCGTCGTCGGCGTCCTCTACCTCGGCCTGGCCACGACGAGCGTGCTCGTGCTCGGCCCCGCGGCCGGCAGCAGCCAGGCACCGCTCTCCGATCTCCTGGCCCTCGCCCTCGGTGAGCAGGCCCGGGTCGTGACCGCCGTCGTGGCGGTGCTGCTGACGATCGGGGCCATGAACGCCTACTACGCGGGGGCGTCACGGCTCGGCGCCTCGCTGGCCCGTGACGGCGCCCTGCCCGCCTGGCTGGCCCGCGGCAGCGAAGCCGGTCAGGTCCCCCGCCGCAGCACCGTGCTCATCACGGTCACCTCCCTGGTCTCGCTCGGGGTCGCCGTCGTGCTCGACCTGGGGCTCACCCCGCTCATGCTGCTCGCCACCGGCTGCTTCACCCTCGTCTACGTGCTCGGCACGGGCGCGGCCCTGCGCGTGCTGCCTCGACGGTCCCCGGCGTGGTGGACGGCCGTCGTCGCCTTCGGCTCGGTGACGGTGCTCCTCGTGGCCAACGGCATCCATGGGCTGTGGGCCCTCGGGATCGCGCTCGCGTCCCTCGCCTACCAGTCCCGGGCGCGCCGGAACGGAGTGCCACTCAGCGCAGCCCCCTAGACTTCGCCGCCGTGACGACACAGCGCCTGGAGCGCACACCCCTCAAGCGGTGGTTCCTCGACGCCGAGGAGGCCGACCCGGGCGGCTACTACGAGCCGGAGCGCGAGGCCAAGGCCCAGCAGCACGTGCAGCCGTGGTGGCGGGTCATGTGCCTGACGGGTGTCGACTACTTCTCGACCCTCGGCTACCAGCCCGGCATCGCGGCGCTCGCGGCCGGTGCGCTCTCGCCGGTCGCGACGCTCGTCCTCGTGCTCATCACCCTGTTCGGCGCCCTGCCGATGTATCGCCGCGTGGCGGCCGAGAGCCCCCACGGCGACGGCAGCCTCTCGATGCTCGAGCGCCTGCTGTCCTACTGGCCGAGCAAGATCCTCGTGCTCTGCCTCATCGGCTTCGTCGCGACCGGATTCGTCATCACCATCACGCTCTCGGCCGCCGACGCGAGCGCCCACCTCATCGAGAACCCCTACCTCAAGTCGACGCTGACGGGACGTCAGGTCGGCGTCACGCTGACGCTGCTCGTGCTCCTCGCGGGCATCTTCCTCAAGGGCTTCAAGGAGGCGATCGGCATCGCCGTCGTCCTCGTCGTCGCCTACCTCGGGCTCAGCTCGGTCGTGCTGGTGCGGGGCATCGTCGAGATCGGCAACCACCCGACGGCGTTCAGCGACTGGGTGACCGCGATGACCTCGGCCCACTCGGCGCCGTTCGGGATCATCGGGGCGTCCCTGCTCGTCTTCCCGGCGCTGGCCCTGGGTCTGTCCGGCTTCGAGACGGGCGTCGTCGTCATGCCGCTCGTCAAGGGCGACCCGACCGACACTGCCGAGAAGCCGGAGGGCCGCATCCGCAACGCCCGCCGGCTGCTCACGACCGCGGCGCTCATCATGAGCGTCCTGCTCATCGGCTCATCGCTCGTCACGACCCTGCTCATCCCGCCGGCGGCGTTCCAGCCGGGGGGAGAGGCCAACGGCCGAGCCCTGGCCTACCTCGCGCACGACCTCCTCGGCGAGGGCTTCGGCACCGTCTACGACGTCTCGACGATCGGCATCCTCTGGTTCGCCGGGGCCTCCGCCATGGCGGGCCTGCTCAACATCGTGCCGCGCTACCTGCCGCGCTACGGGATGGCTCCGGACTGGGCGCGCTCGACCCGGCCGCTCGTGCTCGTGCTCTCGTTCATCGCCGCCGTCGTGACGCTGGCCTTCGGTGCCAACGTCGACGAACAGGCAGGGGCGTATGCCACGGGCGTCCTCGCGCTCATGACCTCCGCCGCGATCGCGGTCTTCCTCACCGAGCTGCGCCGTGGCCACCGGGCGGCCGCCGCCTTCTTCGCCGTCGTCAGCGCGATCTTCGTCTACACGATCACCATCACCATCGAGCAGCGCCCCGAGGGCCTCGTCATCGCGCTCATCTTCATCGCTCTCATCGTCGTCATCAGCGTCTGGTCCCGCATCGTCCGCTCGACCGAGCTGCGCGTGCAGCGGGTCGTCTACGACGACAGCGCCAGGGCGATCCTCGACGACGCCGCCCTCGGACCGCAGCCGCTGCGCTTCATCGCCAACAAGATCAACGCCGGCGACCGGGACGAGTACCGCGCCAAGTCGCTCGACGTCCGCATGCACAACCACCTCAACGCCCGCCAGGGCGCGATCTTCCTCGAGGTCGAGATCAGCGACGCGAGCGACTTCGCGACGACGGTGCACGTCGGGTCGGCCGTCGTCGGCGGGCACTACATCCTGCGCGCCACGGGACCCTCCGTGCCGAACGTGCTCGCAGCCGTCCTGCTCGACGTGCGGGACCGCGTCAGCAAGCCGCCGCACATCTACTTCGAGTGGAGCGAGAAGGCGCCCGGGCAGAACGTGCTCCGGTTCCTGCTGGCCGGCGAGGGCGACATCCCGCCGCTGACCCACGAGATCATCCGCCGGGCCGAGCCCGAGGCGGACCGGCGTCCGCAGGTGCACGTCGGCGGCTGACCCGGGCACACGGCATACCTAGGCGCGGTTGGCCCAGCGCTCCGGCGTCGTCCGGTAGACGCGGGACTCCTCCTCGTACCACTTCTCCATGACGCCCAGGTCGTCGAGACCGAGGCGACGGCACACGGCCTGCGACGGCTCGTTCGTCGTGTGGGTGATGGCGTAGACCTCGGGCAGACCCGCGTCGAAGCCGTGCTGGATGACCGCGGTCGCAGCCTCGGTGGCGAAGCCGTGACCCCACGAGTCCGGGTGCAGGTGCCAGCCGACCTCGACCTCGGCGTCGTCGGCGTTCGGGAGCGTCAGCAGGATGACGGAACCGGCCACCACCCCGGTCTCGCGGACCTCGACGGCCCAGAAGCCGAGCGGCGGTGTCGCGCTGCGCTCCTCGTAGCGGTCGATCCGGGCGTGCGCCTCGTCGATGTCCTTCATGAGGACGGGCTCGCCGTCGCCG
Source organism: Terrabacter ginsenosidimutans (assembly GCF_039539425.1). Lineage (NCBI taxonomy): Bacteria > Bacillati > Actinomycetota > Actinomycetes > Micrococcales > Intrasporangiaceae > Terrabacter > Terrabacter ginsenosidimutans. The sequence continues at coordinate 782,344 of NZ_BAABDC010000001.1, forward strand.
AGCCACTTGACGACCTCGAGTCGACTCTGGATGTCGAGGAGGCGGTCGGCCTCCTCGTGGGACCACGGGCGGATGGTGAGTCGGGCGGTCTCGAGGTGCATGGCGCCACGCTCGCACCTCGCCGCCTCACCCGTCCACGAGATTGTCGCGTGGCACCACCGGTCGCCGCCTGTGCTCGAGGCACGGCAGGATGGCGACATGTCCGACAGCGATGGCGAAGGCACGATCCACGAGGCGACGACCGCGCCCACCGAGACCACCGAGATCAGCGAGGCCGCCTCGGCCTATGCCGCCGTGCGGCCCGAGGTCGAGGCCGCGACGGCGCTCTTCGTCGACATGGTCACGGGACTGCTCGACGACGCCGGGATCAACTACCTCAGCGTCAGCGGACGCACCAAGTCCGTCGCGTCGTTCGCGTCCAAGGCGGAGCGACGCGACGACCACGGCCTGCTCTACCCCAACCCCCTGGTCGACATCACCGACCAGATCGGCGTCCGCGTCATCACCTACGTCCACGACGACGTCGCCGCGGTGGCCGAGCTGCTGGCCGAGGAGCTCGCCGTCCTCGACGACCGGGACATGGGCCTCGAGACGGCGCGTGCCGGGCGCTTCGGCTACGCGAGCCGCCACCAGCTCGTGTCGGTCGACGCGAGCCGCACGGTTCCCCCCGCCTACGAGTCCCTGCGCCGGCGGAGTGCCTCCGTGCAGATCCGCACGGTGCTGCAGCACGCGTGGGCCGAGTTCGAGCACGACATCCGCTACAAGGGCACCGTGCCCGAGGAGCACGCGCACGAGCTCGACCGCCGGTTCACCCTCGCCGCCGGGCTCATCGAGCTCGCCGACCGCGAGTTCTCGGCCATCCGTGACCGCCTGCAGATGGCGCTGCCGGCCGCAGCGCCCGGGCCGGCCGAGCACGACCCGCGGATCAGCTCGCCGGACCTCGCCAAGTTCCTCGCGTCGAAGTACGCCGGCGCGGGATGGGCCCGCACCGACCACTACACGTGGGTCTCGGGTCTGCTGCTCGAGCTCGGCATCACCTCGGTCGACGCCCTCGCCGAGGTCATCGCGCCGGTCGACGGAGCCGACCTCATCGAGCGGATGGGCTACAAGTACCCGCCGGGGGCGGTCCGCCGCCTCGACGACGCCCTGCTCGCCACCTTCGGTGCGCGCTACCTCGACCTCGAGGGCAACGCCCACCGCCGCGCCTCGCTCGAGGCCCGGCTCGAACGGCTCGCCGCCAGCTGACCCGAGGCTGACCTCGAGAAAGTTCTGCCAGCCTGTCGATTCCGTCGGGACGAGTCCGTCAGGATGATGTGGCGAGGGTCGCCACCTGCGCACCGCGCACCTGTTCGAGAAGGAGCCGGCCATGGCCGACACGTACGTCTACCTGATCCACGAGGGCGACTGGGACTCCGACGCCTACCTGGGCGGTCAGCCCGAGGCGAGCCCCGAGGGCAGGGACCCCGCCGCACCCGGCGCTGCCGCCGACATGGACGCATCGTTCCCGGAGCACAAGGCCTTCCAGCAGGCCGTCGTCGACCTCGGTGCCCGCGTCGTGGGGGGCGCCGCCCTGCAGAGCACGCGCCACGGCGGCACCGTGACCCCCGGCACCAAGGGCCGCCTCGTCGAGGACGCCGTCTACACCGACGGCCCGTTCCCCGACACGTCCGAGGTGATCACCGGCTTCTACCTCGTCGAGACGGACGACGAGGACACTGCACGCCGGGTCGCCGCACTGGTGCCGACGGGCGGCCACATCGAGTGGCGCAAGGTCTTCCCGACGGGGATGTGAGTGCCGCTCGGGACGGGTGAGTTCGAGGAGGCGTGGCCGCGCATCGTGCGCGCCCTCGCCTCCTTCACCGGGAGCCTCGACGACGCCGAGGAGTATGCCGCCGAGGCCGTCGCGCGCGCTGCCGCCCACGAGCGGGACGGCGGGCGACCCATCGAGTCGTATGCCGCGTGGTGCACCTCGGTGGCCAAGCGGGCGTGGCTCGACGACGCCCGTCGGGCCGCAGTGGCGCGCCGGCTCGCCCCTGAACTGGCCCGTCCCGAGGCGGAGCGCACCGCCATGGATGCCGACGACCCGTCCCTGACCTCCTTCGAGGGACTCGACGACCGCCTCGCCCTCCTCTTCGTCGCGTGCGACGAGGCGATCTCCCCCACGTCCCGCATGGTCCTGGCCCTTCGGGTCGTGTGCGGCCTGACGATCCCGGAGATCGCCGGCCACCTGGGAGTCCAGGAGACGGCTGCGGCAGCGCGGCTCACCCGCGCGAAGCGCGCGCTCGCCGAGGCCCGAGGCGCGTTCCACGTGCCTGACGTGGTCGAGCGCGCACGCCGCCTGCCTGTCGTGATCGCCTGTGTCGCAGGGATGTTCACAATCGCGCACCGGACCGTCCTCGACCCCGCCGACGCCCTGGCCGACACCGGGCGTCAGGCCCTGTCCATCGCCGACGCGCTCGTTGCGGCCTATCCGGACGACACGGAGGTGCGGGGCCTGCGCGCCGTCATCCGCCTCGGCCTGGCCCGGCGCCCCGGTCGCGTCGACGACGTCGGCACCGGACTCGCGCTCGACGAGGTCGACCGGTCGCGCTGGGACGCGGCGCTGCTACGGGCCGGGCTCGACGACGCGACGGTCGCCGCCGGTGGCGACGGCCGCTTCGCCATCGAGGCCGCGATCGCCGGGCTGCACTCGAGCGCAGCCTCGTTCGAGCGCACCGACTGGCCGCGGATCGCCCAGCTCTACGGTGCGCTCGAGGACCGCTGGCCGTCTCCGTCCGTCCGCGTCGCGCGTCTCGTCGCCACGGCACAGTCCCTTCTCGCAGTGGGAGGCTCACCGGCCGAGGTGGAGCGGGAGCTGGCAGCCGTCGAGAGGGAGGGGCCGGCATACGCAAGCCGTGACGCGAGCCTCGCGCTCGCCGACCTCGAGTGGCGCACCGGCCGGCGACAGCAGGCGGCGGCGCGCTACCGCGACCTCGCCGAGGTCATCACCGTCGAGCCGTTGCGCCGCTTCTGCCTCAGACGGGCGGACCTCACTCCCCCGTGACGCCGTCGACCGCCTCGCGCAGGAAGTCCGCATGACCGTTGTGGCGGGCGTACTCCTCGATCATGTGCAGCAGGATCCAGCGCAGGGTGAACTGCTGGTTGTCCTTGCGCGACAAGGTCGCCGACCGGAACTCGAGCCCACCCTCCGCGAGCGCCGCGTCGATGTCACGCCTGGCCTGCGCGACCGACTCGTCCATGATCCGGCGGAGCTCCTCGGGGCTGTCGTCGCGCGCCGAGGTCATCTCCCAGTCGCGGTCGGCGTCCCAGTCGGCGCTGGCCCACGGCTCCGGCATGGCACGGCCGTGCAGCACCTCGCCGAACCAGCTCGCCTCGTTGAGGGCGACGTGCTTGAGCAGCGCCCCGAGGGTGAGCGTCGAGGGTGCGAGCGGCTGGCGGAGCTGCTCGGCGGTGAGCCCCTCGGTCTTGATCCGGAGGGTGTCGCGGTGGTAGTCGAGGAAGGCGACGAGGGTCGTGGCCTCGTCGGCGGCGAGGGGCGGGTCGGTGCGCTCGGTGTGCGGGGAGGTCGTCATGCCGACCGACGCTAGTGTCCGAGCCTCGAAATCCGCCTGCCGATTTCGCCTTGGCACGAGCAGACTGGTGCCGTGCCGTCATCGAGCCAGTGGGTCGCCTTCCTCGTCGCGTCGATCCTCTTCATCCAGGTCCCGGGCCCCAGCCTGCTCTTCACCATCGGTCGCGCGTTGACCGTCGGCCGCCGCGAGGCCCTGCTGTCGGTCGTCGGCAACGCCATCGGGGTGACGGCCCAGGCGCTCCTCGTCGCTGTCGGCCTCGGCGCTGTCGTCGCGGCGAGCGTCACGGCCTACACCGTCATCAAGGTTGCCGGCGCCGCCTACGTCATATGGCTCGGGATCCAGGCGATCCGGCACCGGCGCGAGGGACGCGAGGCGCTGGAGTCGCACGCGCAGGTGTCGGCGAAGCGGGGTCATGCGCTGCGCATCGGTGTCGTCGTGGGACTGACCAACCCGAAGACGATCCTGTTCTTCGTCGCCTTCCTCCCGCAGTTCACCAACCCCGCTGCCGGACACGTCGGCGCACAGATGGCCGTCCTCGGCGCGGTCTTCGGCGCGATGGCCGTCTGCAGCGACAGCGTGTGGGCCCTGCTCGCCGCGCGGGCCCGGGAATGGTTCGCCCGCAAGCCTGCCCGGTTCGACAAGCTCGGAGCCACCGGCGGCGTGATGATGGTCGGTCTCGGCGCCGCGATGCTCGCCAGCGAGTAGTCGCCCATCCTCACCACAGCGGAGTCGGATCTGTTTCACTGAAATGGTGGCAACCCCTCAGGTCAGGTCTCCTGCGGATCGGCACGAAGCCCTCCAGCGGGTGCGGGAGCACGAGCGTGCGCTCGAGCAGGTGAGGACGGCCTATGCCGCCCTGCCGCCCGATCGCCCGGTGCGGCTCGCCAAGCGCACCTCGAACCTCTTCCGCAACCGGACCACCACCGACTCCCCCGGCCTCGACCTGTCGGCGTTCTGCGGCGTCGTCGAGGTGCGGCCCGGCGTCGACGGCGGCCCGGCGACCGCGCTCGTGGGGGGCCTGACCACCTACGAGCAGCTCGTCGACGAGCTGCTCCCCCACGGCTACGTGCCGCTCGTCGTGCCGCAGCTGCGGACCATCACCATCGGCGGGGCCGTGACCGGGCTCGGCATCGAGGCGTCGTCCTTCCGCAACGGGCTGCCACACGAGTCGGTGCTGCAGCTGCGCATCCTCACCGGTGACGGGCAGATCGTGACGGCGACGCCCGACGGCGAGCACGCCGACCTCTTCCGGACCTTCCCCAACTCCTACGGCTCGCTCGGCTACGCCCTCGACCTCGTGATCGAGCTGGAGCCGGCTCGGCCGTACGTCGCTCTGCAGCACCTGCGCTTCGACTCGGTGCGCTCCCTGACCGACGCGGTCGACGACGTCATGACGACGCGGACGTGGGGCGGCGATCGTGTCGACTTCGTCGACGGCGTCGTCTTCGGCCCCACCGAGTGCTATCTCAGCCTCGGACGCTGGAGCGACCACCTCGAGGGGCAGGCGCGGCCCAGCGACTACACCGGCGAGCACGTCTTCTACCGCTCGATCCAGCAACGCCGCACCGACGTGCTGACGGCCCACGACTACCTCTGGCGCTGGGACACCGACTGGTTCTGGTGCAGCCGCGCGTTCGGTGCCCAGATCCCGACGGTCCGTCGCCTGTGGCCCAGCCACCTGCTGCGGAGCGACGTCTACTGGAAGATCGTGGCCTTCGAGAACCGGCACCGCGTCATGGGCCGGATCGACCGGCTCCGAGGGCTGCCCGACCGCGAACGGGTCGTCCAGGACGTCGAGATCCCGCTCGACCGCACGGCCGAGTTCGTCGACTGGTTCCTGCGCGAGGTGCCGATCGAGCCGATCTGGCTGTGCCCGATCCAGCTGCGCAGCGCCGGCCGGGGAGACGGCGAGCAGCCGACCTCGACCGATGCCGCGCCCGTCGCACCCTGGCCGCTGTACCCGATGCGTCCCGGGGAGCGCTACGTCAACGTCGGCTTCTGGTCGTCCGTCGCGATCGAGCCGGGCGCGAACGAGGGAGACGTCAACCGCCGCATCGAGGCCGAGGTGACCCGGCTCGGCGGCCACAAGTCTCTCTACTCCGACGCGTACTACGACGAGGCCACCTTCGCCGCCCTCTACGGCGGCACCGCATACGGCCCCGTCAAACGCAGGTACGACCCGAGGGGACGGTTCCCCACGCTCTACGAGAAGGCGGTGCAGGCTCGATGACAGTGACCGTGGGACAGGCATTCGACTACACGTTCGGACCCGGGGCCCCGGTGCGGGTCATCGCGTGGGACGGCTCGGAGGGCGGCAGTCCCGACGGGCTCGTGCTGCGCCTGACCGGCCCCGACGCCCTCAACCACCTCCTCACCGCGCCCGGCGAGCTCGGCCTGGCCCGCGCGTACCTGCTCGGGGACCTCGTCATCGAGGGCATGGACGAGGCCGACCCCTACGACGTGCTCCGCGTCCTCGGTGACGGGCTGACGCCGCGCCGGCCGACGGGGCACGAGGCCGTGGAGCTGGCCCGGTTCCTCGCCCACCACCGCCCGCACACGCCGACGCTGCCGCCGGAGGAGACACCGGGACAGCTGCGCCGGCTGGCCCATGGTCTGCGCCACGGCAGGGCCCGGGACGCCGCCGCCATCAGCCACCACTACGACGTGTCGAACGCCTTCTACGAGCTGGTCCTGGGCCCGTCGATGACCTACACGTGCGCGTGCTTCCCGACCGAGGAGGCCTCGCTCGAGGAGGCCCAGGCCTACAAGTACGACCTCGTCGCGAGGAAGCTGGGGCTCCGGCCCGGTATGCGGCTGCTCGACGTCGGCTGCGGCTGGGGCGGCATGGTGCGCCATGCCGTCAAGCACTACGGCGTCACGGCGCTCGGCGTCACCCTCTCGCGCGAGCAGGCCACGTGGGCGCAGGCCGCGATCGAGGCCGACGGCATCGGCGACCGCGCCGAGGTCCGGCACGGCGACTACCGTGACGTCACCGAGCGGGGTTTCGACGCGATCAGCTCCATCGGGCTGACCGAGCACATCGGCGTGGGCAACTACCCGGCCTACTTCCGCTTCCTCCACGAGCGGCTGCGCGACGAGGGGCGCCTGCTCAACCACTGCATCACGAGGCCCGACAACAAGCACGCCGGCCTGCCCGCGCGGGGCTTCATCAACCGTTACGTCTTCCCCGACGGCGAGATCACCGGCAGCGGGGACGTCGTACGCGTCATGGAGGACGAGGGCTTCGAGGTGCGCCACCACGAGAACCTCCGGGAGCACTACGCCCGCACCTGTGCGGCGTGGAACGCCAACCTCGCCAAGAACTGGGAGGACTGCGTCGAGCTGGCCGGCCTCGGCACGGCTCGCGTGTGGGGGCTCTACCTGGCGGGATCGCGGCTCGGCTTCGAGCGGGGCGGGATCCAGCTGCACCAGGTGCTGGCGTCGCGGACGAGTGCGGAAGGGGTCTCGGGCTTCACGCTGCGCCCGCGGTTCGAGCCGGCGGACGACTGACGGCGACGGCCGGCCCGGCGGCCGACGGCCGACGGCCTAGCCCTGGCCGCCGAGGTCGACGTCGTAGGCCTCGTAGACGAGGTCGCCGCCCTTCTGCCGGTGCCGCACGAGCCGGCCCATGAGCACGGTGAGCTCCTCCCGGAAGACCGGCAGGTCAGCCAACGTGCCACCGTGCTCGAGGACGGCGAGGTAGCCGTTGATGGCCTCGCGCAGGTCGCGGTGCTCGCTCAGCAGGCGCTCGACCCGTCCCGAGAGGCGGGGTGCGCTGTGCCGGGCCCGGTCGTAGATCCCTCCGGGGCTCTCGGTCAGGGCGACATGGTCGTCGAAGTCGTGGGCGAGCTCGGCCATGGCAGCCCGCACCCGCTCGCGCCACATGCCGCCGCGGGCGATGGGCGCCTCGAGCGCGAGGTCGACGGCGGCGACGGACTCGCGCAGCTCCGAACGGTGTCGGCGGACCCGGTCGAGGTGGAGGGCGAGGTCGGCGGCACTATCGACCTGGATGGCATCTGGCTGCACGTTCATGGCGACCTCCGTGCCCTCCATGGTCGCGCCGGGCGGCCGCCGCGTCCAGACCCCGGGGAGGCCTCCCTCGGCCGCGAGGCGCTCGGCGAATTGGGCCCGTCAATACCCCCTGGGGTATCATCGACACATGGATCACATCATCATCGGCGGTGTCGCCGGCGGCATGAGCGCGGCGACGCGGCTGCGCCGCCTCGACGAGGACGCCCACATCACCGTCATCGAGCGCAGTGGCCACGTGTCCTTCGCCAACTGCGGGCTGCCCTACCACGTCGGCGGTGTCATCGAGGACCGCGAGTCCCTGCTCCTGCAGACCCCCGCCTCGCTCGGTCGCCGCTTCGGCCTCGACGTCCGCGTCGGCACCGAGGCGGTGCGCATCGACCGCGCACGCCGCGTCGTCGTGGTGCGCGAGCTCGCCACGGGCGCGGAGTCCGAGCTGCCCTACGACCACCTGCTGCTCTCCCCCGGCGCCCGCCCGGTGCGCCCGCCGATCCCCGGCATCGAGCGCGCCCTGTCGCTGCGCGACATCGAGGACACCGACGCTCTCGTCGCCGCAAGCGGCCCCGCTCGCACGGCCGTCATCATCGGTGGCGGCTTCATCGGCCTCGAGCTCGCCGAGAACCTCACCCACCGCGGCATCGCCGTCACCGTCGTCGAGGCGGCCGGCCAGGTCATGGCTCCGCTCGACCCCGAGATGGTCGCGCCGGTCCACGACCACCTCCGAGCGAGCGGCGTGACGCTGCGCCTGGGCACCTCCGTCACCGCCATCGGTCCCGACACCGTGACGCTCTCGACCGGCGATCAGGCCGAGCACGTCGAGCACGTCGACGCCGACCTCGTCGTCGCCGCCGTCGGAGTGCGCCCCGACACGCGCCTGGCCGACGACGCGGGACTCCGGACGGGACCTCGGGGCGGCATCCTCGTCGACAGCCGCTTCCGCACGAGTGACCCGCGCATCCTCGCTGTCGGCGACGCCGTCGAGAAGCGCGACGCGCTCGACGGCGAGCAGGTGCTCGTGCCGCTCGCCAACACCGCGAACCGGCAGGGCCGCATGGCCGCCGACGTCATGGCCGGCCTGCCGGCCCACGACCGGCCCGTGCTCGGAACCGCCATCGTCGGCGTCTTCGGCCTCCAGGTCGCCACGACCGGATGGAACGAGAAGCGCCTCGTCGCCGCCGGTCGCCCGCACCGCGTCATCCACACGCACCCGGCCTCGCACGCGACGTACTACCCCGGCGCCGAGGGCATGAGCCTCAAGCTGCTCGTCGACCACGACACCGATGCGATCCTCGGGGCGCAGAGCGTCGGCCGTGACGGTGTCGACAAGCGCATCGACGTCATCGCCACCGCCATGGCGGGCGGCATCACGGCGAGCGCCCTGGCCGACCTCGAGCTCGCGTACGCGCCCCAGTTCGCCTCGGCCAAGGACCCCGTCAACATGCTCGGCTACGTCGCCGACAACCTCCGCAGCGGCGTGACCCGCTCGATCCAGTGGCACGAGCTCGACGACGCCCTGGTCGACGGCGCGGTCCTCGTGGACGTGCGCACCCGGCAGGAGCACGAGGCGGGCGCGATCCCCGGTGCGCGGCTCATCCCGGTGGACGAGCTGCGCCAGCGCCTCGAGGAGATCCCGGCGGGTCCGGTCGTCGTGCACTGCGCCGTCGGCCAGCGCGGCCACACGGCAGCGCAGGTGCTCACCCACGCGGGGCGCGAGGTGCGCAACCTCGACGGCGGCTACCGCACGTGGCTCGCCGGCACGAGCGCGCGCGAGCGGGTCCCCGCGGGCTGAGCCGACCGGTCGGGCTCAGGCTGTCGAGCTCAGGCCAGGGAGAGGAAGAGCTTCTCCATCTGGGCGACGTCCATCGTCTCGCCCTCGGGATTGGTGATGCACTCGCGCAGGCCCGTGGCGATGACGGCGAAGCCGGCCCGGTCGAGGGCCTTGGAGACGGCGGCGAGCTGGGTGACGATGTCCTTGCAGTCGCGGCCCTCCTCGATCATCTTGACGATGCCGCCGATCTGGCCGCGGGCGCGGTTGAGGCGACGGATGACCGACTGCATCTCGTCGAGGTCGAGCTCCACGGCGTCCTCCTGGGGTCGTTGCCTGAAGGCTCCATGATACCCCCTGCCGTATGCCGTGGCGTATGCCGTCACGCGCGTCGGGAGGGCGGGCTCAGCCCGAGCGGGGGGCATACATGATGAGCGCGACGCCGACGAGGCACACGGCCGCGCCCGCCACGTCCCAGCGGTCGGGCCGGAAGCCGTCGACCGCCATCCCCCAGAGCAGCGAACCCGCGACGAAGACGCCACCGTAGGCGGCGAGGGGCGCCCGAAGCTCGCATCTGGCTGGAGCGTCGCGACGAAGCCGTACAGGCCGAGGGCGACGACGCCGGCCCCGGCCCACACCCAGCCGCGGTGCTCCCGGACCCCCTGCCAGATGAGCCACGCCCCACCGATCTCAGCGAGGGCGGCGAGCACGAAGAGCGCGATGGAGCGGGCGACGGTCACGGGCCTCATCGTCGCACCGGCCCGTGCTGCCTCTGGGGGCGCGTCAGAGGTCGCCGGCCGCGCGCCGCTCCTCGTCGCTGCGCAGGATGCAGAACTCGTTGCCCTCGGGGTCGCCCATGACGACCCAGCCACGGCCGTCCTCGGTGCGGCAGTCCTGGACGACGGTGGCTCCGAGCGCCTCGACCCGAGCGACCTCCTCGTCGCGCGGACGGTCGGTCGGGCGCAGGTCGAGGTGGACGCGGTTGCGCACCTGCTTGGCGTCCTCGACCTCGATGAAGAGCAGCCGGTGGGACTCGTCGGGCGAGAAGATCATGCACTCCTCGTGGCCGGGCAGGTTCGGGTCGGACGGGTCCTCGTGGTAGCCGAGCAGGTCGGCCCACCAGACGGACTGGGCGTGCGCGTCGAGGGCGTTGACGGTCGTGTGCGAGAGCGTGAGTGCCATGTCGACACATCCTGCTGACCGGGCAGCCTCGGTGCCACCACTTTCCTCGCTGTCGACGGCCCGGAGCGTGGGATGGTGTCATCGGCCCCCGCGTCGGGTGGCCCATGGCGAGGAGGGAGCCCACTCATGACCGCAGGATCCGTGTCGGACAAGGCGACCGCCCTCCTGGCCCTGCACTCCGGAGCCGGCTTCGTGCTGCCCAACGCCTGGGACGCAGGGTCCGCGCGCATCCTCGAACAGGTCGGCTTCCCGGCCGTCGCCACGACGAGCGCGGGCATCGCCTGGTCCTGCGGCATCCCGGACGGCGAGGAGCTGGACCGCGACACCATGCTCGACCACGTCGGCCGTATCGCGGCCGCGGTGAGCGTGCCCGTGACCGCGGACCTCGAGGCCGGCTACGGCGACACCGCCGACGAGGTCGCACGCACCGTCGCCACAGCCGTCCAGCTCGGCGTGGTGGGCGGCAACCTCGAGGACGCCGGGCCCGACGGGCTGTTCGGCATCGACGTGGCCGTCGAGCGGCTGGCGGCTGCCCGGGCCGCGGCTCCCAGGGGCACCTTCGTGCTCAACGCCCGCACCGACACGTACTTCACCCACGCCCGTTCGACCGACGGCGGCGACCCGTTCGCCGAGACCATCGAGCGTGCGACCCGCTACCTCGAGGCAGGCGCCGACTGCATCTTCGTGCCCGGAGTGGTGGACGAGGACACGATCCACCGGTTGGCGACGGCCATCCCCGGACCGCTCAACATCGTGGCGGGCCTCGCGAACCTCATCGACGCGCCGACCCTCTTCTCGCTCGGCGTCGCTCGGGTCAGCCTGGGCGGCAGCATCGCCCGGGCCGCACTCACCCTGGTCGAGCGTGCGGGCCGGGAGCTCCTCGAGTCCGGGACGCTCGGCTTCCTCGACGGCGCGATGCCCTATGCCGACCTGCAGCGTCGTTTCGGCCCTGACCACTGAGCACTGAGCACTGAGCACTGAGCACTGAGCACTGACCGCCGCCCACGGTCGCCCATGTCAACGTTGGTTGACGGCGGGCCGCGGCCGGCATACCGTGTCAACAGGAGTTGACATCGGGAGAGGTGCCGCGGTGACGAAGGAGGTCGACGACATGCTGAAGCTCGCTCGGGCCACGGGGGACGACGACCCGCGCGCCGCGCTCGCCGCCGCGCGGGAGCTGCGGCGTACGGCCGACCGAACCGAGGCCGCCGTCGTGCGCCGCGCGCGCGTGCAGGGCCTGGCGTGGGCCGAGATCGCGGAGCAGCTCGGCGTCAGCCGGCAGGCCGTGCACAAGAAGTACGGCCGCCGCTAGGCCCACGCGCCGGCCAGGGCGCGTCAGCCCTCGCGGCGAAGTACGACCACGGTGTCGAGCGCGACACGGGCGCCCTCGTCGGTGTCGACCGGGCGCTCCCGGATGCCCGAGTGCTCCACGGTGACCGGCAGACCGTCGGCCCGGTCGAGCACCTCCTCGGGGTCGTAGAGCACGGCCCGCTCGCTCGGCCCGCCCCACCCCTCAGCGAGGTTGCGGCCGGCGTGCCCGATGACGACCACCCGGCCACCCGGCCGTACCGCCTCGACCGCGGCCCGCAGCGCCTGCCGCCACTGGTCAGCGGGCAGCTGGAGGTAGCAGAGCAGGGCGAGGTCGTAGGCCGCGGGCCCGCCGGGCGCGTCCTGCGTGGCGTCCGCGACGAGCCCGGTCAGCCGGCTGGAGTCGTCGCCGAGCCGGTCGACGGCGAGCGATCGCATGCGGTCGACGGCCACCGTCGAGTAGTCCACCGCGACGACGGTCCACCCCTGCTCGACCATCCAGATGGCGTTGCGTCCCTCGCCGGCCGCGAGGTCGATGGCGTGACCCGGCGTCAGCGGACCGATGATCTCGGCGACGAAGCGGTTCGGTTCGACCGACCACACGAGGTCGCGCGCGGCGTACCTCTCGTCCCAGGCGCTCGCGTCCACGGTGGCTCTCCTCGTGTCGGGGATGACGAACCGTCCGATGACGGCCCGAATCCCATTGTGTCGCGGCAGGTCTGGTGCGTCACGATCCTGTGGTCGCCGCTCCCGCCGCGCGTAGCGTGGAGGACGGAAAGGTTTGCATGATGAACGTCCTCATCGTCCACGAGTCCATGTTCGGCAACACCCGCCAGATCGCGTCGGCGATCGCCGACGGGATGCGCGACGCCACGACGCAGGGCGGCGACGTCCAGGTCGTCCACGTCGACGACGCGCCCACCACCATCGGCGACGACGTCGACCTGCTGCTCGTCGGGGGGCCCACCCACGGCTTCAGCATGACGCGACCGCAGACCCGCCAGGACGCGACGTCGAAGGGGGCCACGGCCGCCCGCGAAGGGGTCCGCGAGTGGATCGCCGAGGTGACGCCGCGGCACGGGCTCCCCGTCGTCACCTTCGACACGCGCGTGCACGTCAAGATGCTGCCCGGCTCCGCCGCGAGCGCCGCCGCCAAGGCGTTGCGGCACCGCGGCTTCGACCGCGCCGAGCGGGGCGAGACGTTCTGGGTCAAGGACGTGCAGGGCCCCGTCGTCGAGGGCGAGCTCGAGCGCGCCCGGGAGTGGGGCGTCGCACTGGCCGCCCGCGTCTCGCACGGCGTGTCCTGACGAGCCTCAGCCTCTCGACTCGGTCGACTCGGTCGACTCCGCCGACTCCAGCGACTCGAGCCACGGCTCGAGATGGCCGAGCACGTCCTCGGGCGACTCGAGCTGAGGCGTGTGTCCCATCCCGTCGAGGTAGGCGGTGCGCCACGTCGGGTTGAGCCGCGCCGCCCGCCGAGCGGCCGAGACCGGCACGAGCCGGTCGCTCGTCCCGTGGATGAGCAGGACCGGCACGCGCAGGTCGCGCATGATCCGGTCGTACTCACGGCGCCCGCGCAGCACGCGCAGCAGCGAGCGGGCCGCACCGAGGAACTCGGCCTCGGGGTCCGGGAGCGAGCGTCGCCATGCGGCGAGCTCGATGCCAGCCGCCACGACGTCCTCGTCGGCGCGTGACGGGTCGGCGAAGCAGAGGGCCACGGTGCCGAGCACGCGCTGACGGTCGCTGAAGCGGGTGTTGTAGTGGGTCAGCACCATCTCGCCGACCCGCGGCACGGCATACATCGCGAAGGTGGCCGCGACCTGCGGGTCGGGGCGCGCGCCCGGGTTCGGCAGGGCCGGGTCGACGAGCGCGAGACCGGCGACCTGCTCGGGGCGCCGGTCGGCGAGCAGCAGGCTCACCATGCCGCCCATCGAGTTGCCGACGAGGACAACCGGGCCGCCGAGGACCTCGTGGATGAAGCGGCTGAGCAGCGCCGCGTTGTGGTTGACGCTCGTGTCGCGACCCAACGCGGGGGTCAGGCCGAACCCGGGCAGGTCGAGCGCGACGACCCGACGATGCTCGGCGAGGGCCGGCGCGATGCCGACCCAGTTGAGGTGCGATCCCCCGAGCCCGTGGACGAGGACGATCGGCGGGGCCTGAGACGTCTCGGGGCCGCCGAAGTCGACCCAGTGGACGGGTCCGTCGAGGTCGACGGTGCGGCCGACCCCGCCCCACGGGGAGGCGAGATCGACGGGCTTGGTGGACGGGGGCGTCGTCATGACGGCAGGTTACCGCCGGGTCACCTGGGCACTCCAGTGGCGCCGTGCGGCGCCGTCCAGCAGCGGATGCGCTCACGTCGAGGCAGGGCCGTCACCGGCGACCGCTGCCGCTCGGGCGTGCAGGTGACGTGACTGCGTCGCGTTGTCGCTGAGGTCCGCGGCGCGCTCCCACGCTGCGGCGGACTCGGCTCGTCGCCCCAGCCGGTCGAGCAGCTCGGCTCGCACCACGTGGAACGGGGCATATGCCGCGAGGTCGAGGTCGTCGAGCAGGGCGAGCGCGACCTGCGGGCCGTCGAGCTCGGCCACGGCGACGGCGCGGTTGAGCCGGACGACATCGGTGGGCGTGAGCTGCAGCAGGTGGTCGTAGAGGGCGACGACCTGGGACCAGTCCGTGGCGGCGGCATCGGCCGCCTCGGTGTGCACCGCGTTGATCGCCGCCTGCAGCTGGTAGGGCCCGGGGGCATTGCGCCGCAAGCACTTCCGCACGAGCCCGTGCCCCTCTGCCACGAGGTCCGCATCCCATCGTGACCGGTCCTGGTCGGCAAGCAGCACGAGGTCACCGGCCTCGTCGGTGCGGGCAGGGCGGCGGGCCTCGGTCAGGAGCATCAGGGCGAGCAGCCCCAGCGCCTCCGGCTCGTCGGGCATCAGCTCGACGAGCTGCCGCGCGAGCCGGATCGCCTCGGCAGCGAGGTCCGGGCGGTCGAGGTCGGCACCGGCGGAGGCCGTGTGGCCCTCGGTGAACACGAGGTAGAGGACCGAGAGCACCGAGGAGAGCCGCGCCGGGAGGTCCTCGTCGCGCGGCACCCGGTAGGGGATGCCGGCCGTGCGGATCTTGCTCTTGGCGCGGACGATCCGCTGCGCCATCGTCGACTCGGGGACGAGGAACGCGTGGGCGATCTCCGCGGTGGTGAGACCGCCGAGCAACCGCAGGGTCAGGGCCACCTGCGCCTCGCGGGAGAGCGCCGGGTGGCAGCAGGTGAAGACCAGTCGCAGACGTTCGTCCTTCACGGGTCCCTCCTCGTCCGGACCGACCGCGGGGTCCGCGGCCTGCAGGGCCACCGCCTCGGCCTGCCGCGCCTCACGCGTGGACTCGCGCCGGAGACGGTCGATCGCCCGGCGACGCGCGGTGGTGATGATCCAGCCCGCCGGGCTGGGCGGCATACCGTCGCGGGGCCACCGCTCGACGGCCACGGTGAACGCGTCCTGCACGGCGTCCTCCGCGAG
The DNA here is from genome assembly GCF_039539425.1 of Terrabacter ginsenosidimutans. Lineage (NCBI taxonomy): Bacteria > Bacillati > Actinomycetota > Actinomycetes > Micrococcales > Intrasporangiaceae > Terrabacter > Terrabacter ginsenosidimutans. The sequence continues at coordinate 797,703 of NZ_BAABDC010000001.1, forward strand.
GTCGATGTCGCCGAGCGCCCGGATGAGCACGGACACCGCGCGCCCGTGCTCGGCCCGGAAGACGCGTGCGATGTCGGCGCCGGTGACCGTCATCGCTCAACCCTCGTGGCTCAACGGTCGGTCGGGACCTGGCCCGGGTCGTCCTGGTCGACGAAGGGCCGGACCTCGACCGGCAGGCCGGTGACCCCGGCGATCCGCTCGGCCCAGCCGAGCACGACGTCGTAGTCGTCGGACCGCACGATGGTGAAACCGCCGAGGTGCTCCTTGGCCTCGATGAACGGACCGTCGGTGAGCACCGCGTCGGCGACGGCGTCGCTCTTGCGGATCGTCGTCGCACTGGCCTGGTCGCCGAGCCCGCCGGCGAACACCCAGCTGCCGGCCGCGCGGATCTCGTCGTTGACGACCTCGAGGTCGGTCATGATGCGGCTGAGGTCCACCTCGGCGGGCGGCGGCCCGTCCGGCGAGAACAGGCTGATGAGGTAGGTCTTCATGGTGGTCTCCTCCTGCCGGCGGTCACCGGCTGGTCGGGGGCGCACCCTCCGCGCGCCCTTCACCGTCTACACGAACGCCCGGGCGCCGGATCGACACCTCCGGCGAGACTCCTTCGCCGTCAAGCACGTGGGCGCTGCTCGACGAGCCCGACGAGGTTGCCCTCGGAGTCCACGACGAAGGCCATCCACTCGTCCGTGCCGGCCGGCCCGAGGGTGTCGTCGTCGTGCCCGAAGATGACGTGCGGCTCACTGCGCACCTCGACGCCTGCGGCGCGCAGCCGCTCGACCGTGCCGTGGAGGTCGTCGACGCCGAGGTAGTGCAGCGCGCTGGGCGCCCCCTGGTCGAGGAGCAGCCGCACCCCGCCGAGGTCGAAGAAGACGAGGCCCGGCGGGTCGTAGGTCGCGAGCGGCTCCGCGCCGAGCAGGTCGCGGTAGAAGGCGGTGGCCCGGCCGAGGTCGTCGGCGTGCTGGGCGATCTGGACGAGTGCCATGCCCCGACGGTAGACCCGCCGGGGCAGTCTCGTCAGTCGTCGGGCGCGTCAGTCCTTGCTGCTGCTGAAGGCCGCGTCGAACGCCGCCTCCGGCTTGTCGAAGTTGAGGGCCCGGACGAACTCGAGCGCACCCGGGGCGCCGACGAGGCGGTCCATGCCGGCGTCCTCCCACTCGATGGAGATCGGGCCGTCGTAGCCGATGGCGTTGAGGGTGCGGAAGCAGTCCTCCCACGGCACGTCGCCGTGGCCGGTCGAGACGAAGTCCCAGCCGCGGCGCGGGTCGCCCCACGGGAGGTGGGAGCCGAGACGACCGTTGCGGCCGTTGCCGATCCGCTTGCGGGTGTCCTTGCAGTCGACGTGGTAGATCCGGTCCTTGAAGTCCCAGATGAAGGCCGCCGGATCGAGGTCCTGCCACACCATGTGGCTCGGGTCCCAGTTGAGGCCGAAAGCCTCGCGGTGCCCGATCGCCTCGAGTGTCGCGACCGTGCTCCAGTAGTCGTAGGCGATCTCGCTCGGGTGCACCTCGTGCGCGAACCGCACGCCGACCTCGTCGAAGACGTCGAGGATCGGGTTCCAGCGGCGCGCGAAGTCGGCGTAGCCCTCCTGGATGACGTCGTCGCCGACTGGCGGGAACATCGCGACGTACTTCCAGATCGCCGAGCCGGTGAAACCGATGACGGTGTCGACGCCGAGCTTCGCCGCTGCACGGGCCGTGTCGGCCATGCGCTCGGCGGCCCGCTGGCGCACGCCCTCGGGGTCGCCGTCGCCCCAGACGGCCGCGGGCAGGATGTCCTGGTGTCGCTGGTCGATGGGGTCGTCGCAGACGGCCTGGCCGACGAGGTGGTTGGAGACGGCCCACACCTTGAGGTCGTGCTTGGCGAGGATCTCGCGACGGGACTCGATGTAGCCGTCCTCGGCCAGTGCGCGGTCGACCTCGAAGTGGTCGCCCCAGCAGGCGATCTCGAGGCCGTCGTAGCCCCACTCCCCCGCGAGGCGGCACACCTCCTCGAAGGGCAGGTCGGCCCACTGTCCGGTGAAGAGGGTGATCGGTCGGGCCATCGTGGATCTCCTTGCTGCTGCTGTGAGTTGCTGCGGTGAGGGCTGGCTGGTCAGAGGGTGGTGGTCGCGGCGACGGCGACCCCCGCGGCCTCGAGCACGAGGTCGTGGACGTCTGCTGCCGCCACGGTCTCACGTCGCAGGCTCGCGTCGGAGGCAATGACGACGGGTCCGTCCGACGGGTCGGCAGGCAGCCGTCCGTGGCTGCCCCGCACCCACCGCGGGTCGAGGGGGACGACCTTCATGGCATACCGCAGCCCGAGCTTCTTGCGCACGAGACCGAGCCCGGCGCGCGCCTTGGCCGAACGGTCGGCGGGGTCGAAGAACAGCTCCGCCGGGTCGTAGCCGGGCTTACGGTGGATCTCGACGCCGCGGGCGAAGTCGGGGGCACGGTCGTCGTCGAGCCAGTAGTAGTAGGTGAACCACGCGCGCGGCTCGGCGACGAGGACGAGGTCGCCGGAGCGGTCGTGGTCGAGGCCGTATGCCGCCTGGCCGGCCCGGTCGAGCACCTGGTCGACGCCGGGGGTGGCCGCGAGGACCGCACGGACCTCGTCGAGGCGGGCGGGGTCGCGCACGTAGACGTGGGCGACCTGGTGGTCGGCGACCGCGAAGGCCTCGGAGGCCCACGGGTCGAGGTACTCCATCCCGGCCTGGGTGTGGACCTCGAGCAGACCGGCACGTCGCAGCACACGGTTGACGTCGACGGGCTGGTCGACGGCGGTGATGCCGTACTCGCTGACGACGAGGACGCTGACGCCGAGCCGTTCGGCGTCGTCGAGGAGCGGCGCCAGCGCGGCGTCGAGCTCGCGCGCGGCGGCGCGGGCCTCGGGCGACTCGGGCCCGAAGCGCTGCAGGTCGTAGTCGAGGTGGGGCACGTACGAGAGCGTCAGGTCGTGCTCGGGCAGCAGGATCCGGGTGGCCTCGATGATCCAGCGTGACGAGGCGATGGAGGCGGTCGGGCCCCAGTAGTGGAAGAGCGGGAAGTCGCCGAGACGGTCGACCAGCCTGTCGTGCAAGGCGGCCGGCCGCGTGTAGCAGTCGGGCGACTTGCGGCCGTCGGCGTGGTAGACCGGCCGCGGTGTGACGATCGAGTCGACGTCCATGCCCATGGCGTACCACCAGCAGACGTTGGCGACGCGGGCACCGGGGTGCGCGCGGCGCAGGGCGTCCCAGACCTTCTCGCCCTCGACGAGCGCGTTGTGCTGGCGCCAGAGGAAGACCTCGCCGAGGTCGCGGAAGTACCACCCGTTGCCCACGGCGCCGTGGTCGGCGACCGGTCGGCCGGTCAGCATCGTCGACTGCACCGAGCAGGTGACCGCTGGCAGCACGGTCTCGAGCGCGGACTGCCAGCCCGACCCGGCGAGGCGGGAGAGCCGCGGCATGTCGGCGAGGGCGCGCGGCGTCAGGCCGACGACGTCGAGGAGCAGGACCTTGCTGGGCTGGTTCATGCGGTCTCCTTGAGGCCGAGGTCGATGAGGGTGTCGCGCAGCCAGGCGAGCTCGCCGGCGATGCTGGCCGCGAGGGCGGCGTCGTCACGCGGGCGCACGGCCTCCGGGACGACCGTCCACGTGTAGGTCTCGACCTCGAGGTGGTCGGTCAGGGCGGTCTCGCCGCCGACGAGCACGCCGAGCGAGCGCCGCAGGTCGTCCGTCGTGGCGGCGAGCGGCGGCTCCGGGGCGTGGCCGAGGGGGACGTGGAAGTGCACCCGCCACGGCTGCTCGGTGCCGCCCGGGCACGGGTCGAGCGGGCGTATGCCGCCGAGGGCGTCCCCGAGGTCGTCGCGGGCGCGCAGCTGGCCGCCCTCGCCCTGCTGCCCCGGCGAGCGGGTCTGGTGCAGGAAGCGGTCCTCGTCGAACGCGGCCAGTGCGCTCCGGCTCGCCTGCTGGCCGGGGTGCTCGACGTGGAGCGCGGCAGAGACCTGCGCCTTGACGATGCGCCGACCGGCGCCGGTCAGCCGGGGGACGGCGACGGCCGCGTCCTCGAAGCCGACCGCGAGGTGGCACAGGTCGAGGCAGACGCCGAGCACCTCCTCGTCCCGGCCCTCCATCCGCTCGACGAGGTCGGTCGTCGTCTCGATGACGCAGCCGGGCTCCGGCTCGAGACCGACGCGGATCTCGCGGCCGGTGCGCTCGCGCAGCGCGCGGAGGTGGTCGGCGAGGCGGTCGAGCTGCTCGGCGGCGAGCGCCTGCCGGTCACCGAACCAGGGGTGCCGCCAACCGAGCGGGAGGGTCGAGATGCTCCCCCGGGCGGCGTCGTCGGGCAGCAGGCGGGAGAGCACCTCGGTGAGGTCGGTCGTGTAGGCCAGGCGCGACGGCTCCGTCCAGTCCGGGTGGTAGACGCGGTGCTTGACCACCTCGTCCTGGAAGCCGCGGTAGGGGAAGCCGTTGAGCGTGACGACCTCGAGCCCGCGCGCGTCGAGCGCGGCGCGGAGCCGGTCGGTCTGGCGCGGGTCGCCCGCGAGCTCACGCGCCACGGGGGCGCTCAGCCACAGGCCGAGCCCGAGCAGGTCGGCGCCGAGGTGCCGGCGCACAGGCAGCGCGAAGCGGTCGAGCTGCCCGATGATCGTGTCGAGGTCCTCACCCGGGTGCACATTGGTGCAGTAGGCGACGTGGACGGTCTGGCCGTCGGCATGGAGCAGGCGCACGGTTCACTCCCTCGCGCCACGGAGGACCGAGTTGCCCATGAACGTCGCGCCGGCGCCGACGAGCTCACCCTCCGGCGCCTCGGCCGGCTGCTCCGTCTCCGGCAGCTCGAGCCGTCCGCTCTGGCCGTAGAACTCGACGGGGTTGCGCCACAGCACGCGGTCGACGTCGTCGGCGGTGTAGCCAGCAGCGAGCATCGTCTCGGCCACACGGCGCGTCTTGAGCGGGTCGCTGTTGCCCCAGTCGGCGGCCGAGTTGACGATCATCCGGTCCAGGCCGTGCCGGCGGAGGATCTCGACCATGCGGTGCTCGTCCATCTTCGTGTCCGGGTAGACGGAGAAGCCCATCCAGCAACCGGACTCGGCGACGACGCCGACCGTCATCTCGTTGAGGTGGTCGACGAGGACGGCACCCGGCTCGAGGGCCGACTCGCGCACGACGTCGAGGGTGCGTCGGGTCCCGGCGAGCTTGTCGCGGTGCGGGGTGTGCACGAGCGCTGGCAGCTCGTGCTCGGCGGCGAGGGCGAGCTGGGCGGCGAAGACGTCGTCCTCCTCCGGGGTCATCGAGTCGTAGCCGAGCTCGCCGACCGCGACGACACGGTCCTTGGCGAGGTAGCGGGGCAGGACCTCGAGGACCTCGCGGCAGCGGGCGTCGTTGGCCTCCTTGGGGTTGAGACCGATCGTCGCGTGGTGCGCGATGCCGTACTGCGACGCCCGGAACGGCTCCCACCCGAGGAGCGCGTCGAAGTAGTCGCAGAAGGAGCCGACGCTCGTCCGGGGCTGGCCGAGCCAGAAGGAGGGCTCGACGACGGCGCGGACGCCGGCGGCGTGCATCCGCCGGTAGTCATCGGTCGTCCGGGAGGTCATGTGGATGTGGGGGTCGAAGATGCGCACGGCTGCTCCTCAGTCGGCTCGGTGGGGGCGGGTGGCGGGCTGGCGGCCTTCGGCGAGCCCCAGCACGGTGCGGGCGTCCGGCGGCACGACGCGACCGGCGGCCTCGCGCTCTGCGGCGTAGTCGCGGACCATCCGGGCGAGCTCGGCGTCCGCGCGCTCGGCGAGGCCGGCAACCTCCTCGACCGGCACGCCGGTGAAGAGCACCTTGAGGACGGCCTGGCGCCACGCGTCGTCGTCGAGGTGGGTGGCGGCATACGGCCCGAGGGCTGCAGCAACGAGACGGGTGTCGTTGGTGCGCAATGCGTCTCGCACGATCGGGAGCGCTCCGTCGCCGATGGCGTTCGTCCGGCCGGCGGCGTCGAGGGCGGGGAGCGCGAGCAGCACCGCACGTCGCTCGGCCGCGTCCCCGTGGTCGTAGAGGCGCCGCACGACGCCGACGACGTATGCCGTGTCGCCGGGGACCGCGAGCAGCAGCGCCTCGCGCGCGGCGTCACCGTCCAGACCCTCCCGAGCCGAGATGCGGGCGGCCGCCGGGAAGTGCCGCTCGATGGTTTCGGGGGCACTCGCCACCTGCGCGAGCGCGTCGGCGATGGTCACGGTGGTCGTCGGGCTCATCGGCCCACCTCCTGAGGTCGTCGCGAGTGGTTCCGTTCCTGCGCACGGCGTTCGGCGTCGCGCAGGAAGTCGAGGCTCGTCGCCGCGAGCGCCGGCGCGGCGTGGGTGTGGCGGGGCAGCTCGACGGCGACGAGGCCGTCGAACCCGACGTCGGCGAGGGCCGCGAGCACGGGCGGGAAGTCCACCTCGCCGTCGCCGAAGGGCAGGTGCTCGTGGACCCCGCGGCGCATGTCGTCGATCTGGACGTTGGCGACGAGGTCGCCGGCGCCGACCACGCAGGCCGCCGGGTCGGCGTCCTCGGTGCACCGCAGGTGGCCCACGTCGATCGTCAGCCGCAGGCGGACCGGGTCCCCGAGCCGTCGGCGCAGCTCGCGCACGTCCTCGATGCGCTCGACGAACATGCCGGGCTCCGGCTCGAGGGCGAGGTCGATGCCAAGGGCCTCCGCGAGGGGCAGCAGGGTCGTGACGCCGTCCTCGACCCGCGACCACCGCTCAGCGATAGGGACTCCGGCGGGTGCGATGCCGCTCCAGAACGACACCGCGGGCGATCCAACCTCGGCGGCGATGCGGATCGCCCTCTCCAGCAGGTCGATCCGACGCTCACGACCCGAGTCGGACACCAGCGTCGGCTCGTGCTTGCGCCGCGGGTCGAGCACGTAGCGGGCGCCCGTCTCGACGACGACCCCCAGATCGTGCCTCTGGAGCAGGGCGGCTACCCGGGCGGTGCGAGCAGCGAGGTCCGGTGCGAACGGGTCGAGGTGCATGTGATCGAGGGTCAGGGCGACCCCGTCGTAGCCGAGGTCGGCGAGAACGGCGAGCGCGTCCTCGATCCGGTGGTCGGTGAAGCCGTTGAGGCCGTAGCCGAAGCGCAGGCTCATGTCGCCGACACCTTCCACATGAGGGCCCCGCCCACCGGAGCGGAGGCGGCGAGTCCCAGGGCGGCCGCATGGTGGCCCGAGGCCGCGAGCGCCGCACTCTGCAGGGGCACGAGGCCACGGATGCCGGCACCGGTGGCGCGTCGCACCGTGCCGGCATCGGGGCTGCGCACGGCGGAGAGCTGGGCGCGGAGGACGCTCACGGCATACGTCCCCGTCAGGGCGACGGAGACCGCGGCGCCGAGCACTCCCCCGGCACGCCCGCGGCCGGCGGTGGGGACCGGGCGCAGCGCCGAGGCCGCGGCGACGAGCGCCGTCGCGGCGACGCAGGCGCGCGCGACCCCGGTCGAGCCACCGTGGACCTCGCCGCGGCTCAGGGCCGTGACCCCCGCGGTGTGCACGGCGACCATCGTGGCCGGCACGGCCGCCGCGCGAAGCCCCGAGAGGCCGCCCGCGCTGGCGCCGAGGAGCACGTCGAGGCCCCGCGTCGAGGCCATCGTCGCGACGCTGAGCGCACCCTGCTTCGGGGAGAGGTCGTAGGCCCAGACCGCGGCAGCGAGGACCGCGGCCGTCGCGGCGGACCGGCGGCCTCCCCCCACCGCTGCGGCGGCGACGCCCGCAGCGGTGAGGGTGCCGGCGACCGCGAGCGCCGTGCCGGCGGGCACCCGGCCCGACGGGATCGGACGCTCGGGGCGTTCCACGGCGTCGACCTGCCGGTCGGCCCAGTCGTTGAGGGCCATGCCGGCCCAGTAGAGGCACGTCGACGCGACCGGGAGAGCAGCCGTCCGGGCACCGGCCGGCCACCCCGCGCTCGCCGCCCCCGCGAGGGTGTCACCGGGCACGGTGAGGGCGGCCGGCGCCCGCACCAGCTCCGCGAGGTCGCGCAGGGACGTCACGCCGTCGCCCACTCCGCCAGGGCGCGGTGCTGCTCGAAGAGGCGGTGCTCGTCGGAGCGGACCGGGTCCTTGAAGAAGAAGCCGAGGGCCGGCACCGGGCCGACCTCCCCACGGCGCAGCGCCAGGTCGAGCAGGCGCGCGAGGTCGATGACGAGCGGCGCGGCGAGGCTCGAGTCGCAGCCCTGCCAGGTGAACTGCATCGACATCCGGGTGCCGAGGAAGCCGGAGAATGTGAGGTGGTCCCACGCCGTCTTCCAGTCGCCCAGGTCGGCGATGTTGTCGATGTGCACAGGCCCGTCGACGGGGTGGCCGAGCATCGCCTCGAGGCCGCGGGCCTTGCTGCGGGCCTTGCTCTCCATCGCCTCGGGGTCGGCGAGCGTCGCGCCGTCGCCGCCACCGAGCAGGTTGGTGCCGGCCCAGGACCGCACGCGCAGCGCGCGGGCCGCGAACATCGGGGCCAGCACCGACTTCACGAGGGTCTCGCCCGTCTTGCCGTCGCTGCCACCCCACGGCACGCCGTGGCGCTCGGCGAGCTGCTCGAGCGCCGGGAGCCGCGCCCCGGTGGACGGGGTGAAGTCGACGAAGGCCGCACCCGCGGTGAAGGCTGCAGCCGCATACACGGAGCTGGCCGGAAGCGGTGACTCCCCTGCGGCCCAGGCGTTCTCGAGTGCACCGAGGCTCGCGTGGGCGGCGGCGTCGACCACGACCGGCTCGGTGGAGCTGACGTTGACGACGACGACGCGTGAGAGCGACTCGGACAGGGCGAAGGCTCGGATGTCGCCGGCCAGCCGCTCGACGGCGTCGGCCTGGCGCTCCTCGCCGGCCCGGTAGCCGTGCCGGATGCGCTGGCACGTGCGGTCGAGCTCGTCCGAGACGAGCGTGAGGGCCGTGTGCGGGATGACGCCGGCGTCGGCCAGCTGGGCGGCGCGCTTGACGAGGGGGACCTCCGCGACGTCGTGCCCTCCCACGACGAGGTGACCGAGCGGCACGAGGCCGGCGCCCGCGAGGTCGGGCTGCTCGGTGACGAGCCCGTCGGGTCCGGCGCCGCCGGCGGTGATGAGGGCCAGGCCGGTCGCGACGGTCGTCGCGACGGAGCCGCGGGCCCCGACGAGCCAGAGGCCGGTTCGTTCGTCCGTCATGTTCTTCTCCTCGGGAGGTGGGGCGAGGGATGGTCTGTCAGGTGACGCGGATGGTGCCGGTGGCCCGGCGGCGGGGGCGTGTGCCCGCCGCCGGGCCACCGGGGGACGGTTCAGCGCAGCGAGGCGATGACCGCGTTGGCGTCGCGCTGCAGGGCGGCCGAGGCCGCCGCGTCGCGGACGTTGGAGGTGGACTTCGCAGCGTCGACGAAGCTCTGCAGCTGCGAGATCGCGGCCGCGGTGCGACCACCGGCGACGTGCTTCTCCGCCTGCTGCAGGCGCTTCTCGAGCTCCTTCTCACCCGCCGGGGTGACGAGTCCCTCGCGGGACAGTCGCTCCGTCAGGGCCGTCAGCGACAGGATCGAGGTCGTCGTGGTGAACGTCCTCGTCGACGTGGTGACGAGACCAGCCTTGTCGGTCGCCTTGACGACGAGCGTGTGGCTGCCGAGCGAGAGCGTCCAGAGGGCCAGCGGCTTGTCGGCCGCGACGGCGACGCCGTCGACGGTGGCCGTCACGGAGTCGATGCCGCTCGTGGCGTCCGTCGCCGTCCACGTGACGTCGCCCGCGTCGCTGACGGACGCTCCCTCAGCCGCACCGGAGACCGCGACGGTCGGGGCCGTCTTGTCGAGCTTGACCGTCACCGACCCGACCTGCGAGACGTTGCCGCCGTTGTCGGTGGCGCGGTAGAGCACGGTGGTCGTGCCGTCGGTCGAGATCGTCAGCGCCGTGTTGGCGTTGACCCACGTGGTGCCGCCGTCCGTGGAGCGCTGGCGCGAGGCGACGGTGCCGTTGTCGGTCGCGTTGACCGTCACGGTGACGTTGCTCGTGTACCAGCCGTTCGCGCCGTTCGGGGTCGGCGGGCTCAGCGTCGCCGACACGGTCGGGGGCGTGACGTCGGCGACGCCGTTGCCCACGAAGGTGAGGGAGTCGAGGACGACCCCGCCCGACGACGTCACGTAGAGACGCCCGGTGCCGGTGGGCTTCGACGACAGGTTCGCTGCCGTGTCGGTCCAGCCGGAGCCGTTCACCGCGATGGTGCCGAAGGGAGCCGCGGTCGGCGAGTCCCAACGGAGCGACAGCGTGCCGGTGCCCGTGGTGCGGGCGCTCACGCCGGTGACACCGACGAGGTTCGCCGGGTCCCAGGCCAGCCAGTCACCGGCGTCGAACGAGGTGACCTTGCGCAGGCCACTCGCCGTGTCGTCGCCCGTGATCTCCACACCCTGCGAGGCGTCGGCCCACTCGGCCTCCTGCTTCTTCGGGTTGAGGACGAGCTGCTCGGTGGTGGTCGCACCGGGCAGGCCGTTGGCACCGTTGTCGGTGTAGGTGATGACGACGACGCCGAAGATGTTCTCGGTCTCGCCGTGCTGCGTGGCGTCGGCCGGGGTCGGGATGGCGAACTGGCAGCCCGTGCCCTGGCTCAGCGGGTGGGCGTGCGCGTCGTGGCCCAGACCGAAGGTCCAGCTCACGCGGGAGCACACCGTGGCGGTGCCGTCCTCGGGGTCGGAGGTCGTGACGTTGAACGGCACGGCCTGGCCCCAGTCGAAGAAGGCGCCGTTGGGCGGGGTGGCGATGGTGACCGTCGGGGCGACGTTGCCGACGCTGATCGAGGTGCTCGTCAGGCCGCGGCGGCCCTCCGGGTCGGTGACGCGCAGCCGCGCCGTGTACTTGCCGAGCTCGCTGTAGGTGTAGCTCGCCGTGACACCGGTCGCGTCGAACGTGCCGTTGCCGTCGAAGTCCCACTCGTACGTCAGGGTCTTGCCCTCGGGGTCGACCGAGTCCGACGCGTCGAAGTCGACCTTGAGCGGCGCGCTGCTGCTGCTGATCGGCGTGGCGGAGATCTTCGCCTGCGGCGCCTTGTTACCGGGCGAGTAGTCGATGCGGTAGAGGCCCGCGTCGGGGTTGGCCCGGAAGAAGCCGTCGCCGTAGTCGAGGACGTAGAGCGAGCCGTCCGGACCGAACTCGATGTCGATCGGGCTGTCCGTGATCGGCTGCCCGTTCGTCTCCAGCGCCGCGTTCGGCAGGAAGTTCTGGATGTGGTCGACCGGACCGTTGGGCCACTGCACGTCGAACACGGCCAGGTAGTCCTGCGAGAACTCGGCGAAGAACGCCTTCTTGTCCCAGTACGCCGGGAACTTCGTCGTCGACGGGTTGGCACCGTCGTAGTGGTAGACGGGGCCACCCATCGGTCCCTGGCCACCGGCCGGCGAGAAGTCGGTCAGCTCGGGCCACGGCTGGTGGGTGTTGTTGTCGCCGTAGTAGAGCGTCGGCGCGGTGGCCGGCGGCACCTGGGCGAGGCCGGTGTTCCACGTCGAGTTGTTCTTGGCACCGGCACCGCAGTCGAACCACGGTCCGGGGGTGGCCGTCGCGAAGTCCCACTCGTTGTAGTTGGCGTTCGGGCCGTGGCAGTAGGGCCACCCGCCGTTGATCGGCTTCGTGATCGCCGTGGTCTGCCACTCGACGTAGCCCATCGGCCCGCGCTGCGGGTCGGGGGCGCCGGCGTCGGGGCCGTAGTCACCCCACGAGACCGAGTTCGTGACCGGGTCGACGTCGATGCGGAACGGGTTGCGCACGCCCATGACGAAGATCTCGGGACGGGTCTTGGCGGTGCCGGGCGCGAAGAGGTTGCCCGCGGGGATCGTGTAGGACCCGTCGGCCTCCGGGTGGATGCGCAGGATCTTGCCGCGCAGGTCGTTCGTGTTGCCGGCGCCGCGGCGCGAGTCGAAGCCCGGATTGAAGCCGGGGGCGTTGTTGTTCGGCGCGAAGCCGTTGGCGCCCGGCGCACTTGCCGGCGTGTTGTCACCGGTCGAGAGGTAGAGGTTTCCCTTGTCGTCGAAGTCGACGTCGCCCGCGACGTGGCAGCACTGGCCACGCTGGGTCTCGACCTTGATGACGACCTGCTCGGTCGAGAGGTCGAGCTTGTCGGTCGCGTCGTCCCACTTGAAGCGGCTGAGCTGGTTGTAGCCCTTCCACTGGTCCCAGTAGGAGGCGTCGGCGCCGGCAGGCAGGCTGTTGGGCGCCGACCCCGTGGGGGTCGAGGTCACGTAGGGCGCCGTCATCGTCTTGGGCGCATAGTAGAGGTAGACCCACTTGTTCGACTGGAAGTCGGGGTCGAGGGTGACGGTCTGGAGACCGTCCTCGGAGTTGTTGTAGACGGGCAGCGTGTTGATGACCTTCGTGACGCCGGAGTCGGGGTCGACGAGGCGCACGTCGCCGTTGCGGGCGGTGGTCAGCACCCGGCGGTCGGGCAGCACCGCCATGTCGATCGGCTCACCGGTGTCCTTGGTGAGCGTGATCTTCTCGTAGTTGGACCAGTCGAGCGCCGGCTCGGTGCCGTGGTCGACGCCGTCGTGGGCGGAGGCTGGGAGGGTGGCCACGGCGCCGAGCGCCGTGCAGGCGAGGACGGCTGCCGCAGTTGTGGCAACCAGCCTCCTCGCCCTGGAACGGGAAGTAGCATTCATCGGTACGTCCTTCTTGACAGAGACGGGCGAAGCCGGTCCCCGGGGAGTGCGCCGCTGCAACGGCATCTGCACTCCCCGGGGCCCGGTGTTTCCGGGTGTGCCGTCCGCCGGTGGGCGGAGGCCGACGTGCGTTCCGGGGTGGCCGGTCAGCCGCGCAGGGCGGCCATCCCGTCGTAGCTGACCTTCGAGAGCTCCATCGACTGGTTCGGAGCTGCGGTCCCGCCGGGAGCGGTGTCCATCTCCCACATCGGGTTGTGCGAGCCCTTGGCACCGACCCGGCGCAGGAACGTCGAGTAGTCGATGTCGCCCTGGCCGAAGGGGGCCATGACGTAGCCGTTGGCCTGGGTCGTGTCGACCTTGCCGTCCTTGGCGTGGAACAGCGGGAAGCGCGACGTCTGGGCGGCGACCACCGCGGCCGGGTCGAAGATCGAGGTGACGACCGACCCGTCCGGAGCCGTGTACGACTTGTGCTTGTACTGCGCGACGTGGGCCCAGAAGATGTCCATCTCGAGGTGGACGTACTTCGGGTCAGTGTTGGCGAGGAAGTGCTCGAGACGACGGATGCCGGACGACCGGGTGGGTCGACCGGCGGCATCGAGCGGCCCGCTGTCCAGCAGGAAGCTGTAGGCGATGTCGTGGTTGTGCGTGTACAGCTTGAGACCGTGAGCGGCAGCGCGCTCGCCGTAGAAGTTCCAGCGCGCAGCCGCCGCCTCCCAGTCGGCGACGTAGGCGCTGCTCGTGGGGTCGCTGCCCGTGCCGATGTGGCCCATGCCGAGGATGTTGGCGATCTCGCAGGCCGCGTCGAACGCCGCGATGTTGGCGTCCGTGATGGTCGCCGGGACGGAGCCGTGGTTGCCCTCGGCCTCGAGGCCGAGGTCGTCGAGCCACGTGCGCAGCTGCTGGGCGCCCGCGACGGTGTTGAGGTCGGCGCCGCCCTCGGCGTTGGCGTGCTGGCGGAAGCCGGCGAACTCGATCTGGCGGTAGCCGATCGAGGACAGCTCGGTGAGCACCTCCTTGAAGCCGGAGGCGTACGGCGAGGTCAGCGGGTCGCGGCTGACGGCGTCACGGACGGTGTAGAGGATGATGCCGCGGCGCGGCGCCGGGATGAGGACACCGTTGGCGCCCGAGCCGCCCGTGGCAGCCTGCGCGGCAGCCGTACCGGTGAGGGTCACGGCGGCGGCGACGCCCGTCGTGGCCGCGAAGAACTGGCGGCGGTTGAGTCCGAGCTTGGTGACGAGCTTGAGCGGGTTGACGTCGTTGTCGTGCATGTGAGCTTGCTCCTTCGGAGGGTGACAGAGACTTGACGTGCGGGTGAGCCGATCTCCTTGTCTGGCAGTCGTGCTGGGATGGAGCTGGTGAGGCCGGAGTGGTCCGCAGCGGTCAGGACATGGCCGGTGACGTCGCGTGGGCCCCGTCGATCGGGGTCCAGGACCCCTCCCGTTCCACGCTGGTCTCGACCGCCGACAGGATCCGCTGCACCTGGAGCCCGTCGGAGAAGGAAGGACGAGGGTCGGCGCCCTCGGCGATGGCGGTCAGCAGGTCGACCGCCTGGTGGGTGAAGCCGTGCTCGTAGCCGAGCACGTGACCGGGCGGCCACCAGGCCGCCACGTAGGGGTGGGTGGACTCGGTGACGAGCACCCGGGTGAAGCCTGCGTCGCGGCTCGGGACGCGGCCGTCGAAGACGTGCAGGACGTTCATGTCCTCGAAGTCGAAGGCGATCGAGCCCTCGGTCCCGTTGACCTCCAAGCGGATCGCGTTCTTGCGCCCGTTGGCGAAGCGGGTCGCCTCGAAGGTGGCGAGGGCGCCCCCGCTCATGCGGGAGACGAGGACCGCGGCGTCGTCGACGGTCACCGGACCGGTCGTGGCCGAGCCGTTCTGCGCCGCCGTGGCGCTGATGCCGCCGACACCCACGGTCGTCGGGTCGGCCACGGGGCGCTCGCGCACGAACGTCTCCGTCAGCGCCGATACACCGGTCAGCTGCTCACCCGTCACGAACTGGGCGAGGTCGACGATGTGGGCCCCGATGTCGCCGAGGGCCCCCGAGCCGGCCCGCTCCTTCTGGAGCCGCCAGGTCAGCGGCGACTCGGGGTCGACGAGCCAGTCCTGCAGGTAGGCCCCGCGCACGTGGAGGATGCGGCCCAGCCGTCCCTCCGCGACGAGGCGACGCGCATACGCGATGGCCGGGACCCGGCGGTAGGTGAAGCCCACCATCGAGCGGACCCCCCGGATCCGGGCCGCCTCGGCCGCCACGACCATCGCCTCGGCCTCCCCGACCGAGTTGGCGAGGGGCTTCTCGCAGAGGACGTGCTTGCCGGCCTCGAGCGCGGCGACCGCGATCTCGGCGTGGGTGTCGCCCGGCGTGCAGATGTCGATGATGTCGATGTCGTCCCGCTCGAGCAGGCGCCGCCAGTCGGTCTCGACGCCCGCCCACCCGAACCGGTCGGCGGTGTCGCGTGCCGCGGCCTCGTTGCGCCCGGCGACCGCGACGAGGCTCGGCGCGGCCGGCACGTCGAAGTAGCTGCGCGCGTTGCGCCAGGCCTGGGAGTGGGCGCGCCCCATGAAGGCGTAGCCGATCATCCCGACCCCGAGGGTGGGCTTGCTGGGTGTGGTCATGACGTCCTCACATCCGACGTGGGGGTGTGCTGCCTGGCGTTCGGGTCGAGCTGGCCGTGCTGGTCGGGCGCCCGCGCCGCAGCGCCTCGTGGCAGGGCGTGCCACAGCGCGGGCACCGACCGGTCAGGACTCGAAGCCCAGGGGCAGGTACTGGTCGACGTTCTCCTTGGTCACGACCGGCGCGTTGAGGACGATGCGCCGCGGGACCTCGACCTGGACGAGGTCGCTGATGCCCTTGCCCTGCGCGATGAGACGCGCGACCTTGATGCCGTCGGCCGCCTGGGTGGGCGGGTAGAGGACGGTCGCCTCCATCTTGCCCTCCTTGATCCAGCGCATCGCGTTGGCCGAACCGGCGCCACCGATGAAGGCCATCTCGTGGCGGTTGGCCTGGTCGAGGGCTGCCATGACGCCGACACCCTGGTCGTCGTCGTGGTTCCAGAGGATGTCGATCTTCGGGGCGGCCTGGAGCAGGTTGGAGGCCTGCTTCTCGCCGGACTCGACGGTGAACTCGGCCGCGACGCGGTTGTCGACGGTCTGGCTGCACGCCTTGAGCGCGTCGGCGAAGCCCTTGCTGCGGTCCTGCGTCAGCGGGAGGGCGTCGATGCCGGCGATCTCGGTGATGACCGGGTTGCTGAGGTTCTTGTCCTTGACGAGCTTGCAGGCGTAGGTGCCGGCCGAGACACCCATGCCGTAGTTGTCGCCGAGCACGGTGGTTCGCGCGGCGAAGGGGCTCGAGAACTCGCGGTCGACGTTGATGACCGGGATACCGGCCTGCATGGCCTTGGTCGCGACCTCGGTGAGGGCGGCGCCGTCGGTCGGGAGCAGGACGATGGCGTCGACCTTGTCGTTGATGAACGTCTCGATCTGGCTGATCTGCAGGCTGGCGTCGTTGGTGCCCTCGGCCGCCTTGAGCTCGACGTCGGAGTACTTCTTGGCCTCGGCGAGCGCCGAGTTGTTGATGGCGGCGAGCCAGCCGTGGTCGGCGGCCGGACCCGAGAAGCCGATGACGACCTTCTTGCCCGGTGCGTCGTTGTCGCTCGCGGCGTTGCCCGCTGCCGACTGGGTCGACGCCGCCGGAGTCGTGACCGGGTCGTTGCTCGTGCAGCCGGCGGCGACGAGGGCGGCGCTCATGGTGATCGCCAGGACGGCGACGCGCTTGGTCGAACGGAAGAGTGATGCGGACACGCTGACTCCTATGTGAGCGGTGAGGTTGCTGCTGTGAGGGTTGGTGCTGTGTGAGTGGTGGTGCTGTGCCGTGCCGGAGCTGTCGTCGACCGACCCCGCGGCTAGGTCGACCTCGTGCGGGAGACCCGCTGCTGGAGCAGGACGGCGGCGACGATGATCGCCCCCTTGGCCACCGCCTGCGTCGACGTGTCGAGGTTGTTGAGGGTGAAGACGTTGGTGAGCGTCGTGAAGATGAGGACGCCGAGGACGGTGCCGACGATCGTGCCGCGGCCACCGCTGAGGAGCGTGCCGCCGATGACGACGGCGGCGATGGCATCCAGCTCGTAGAGGGTGCCGTGGGTCGAGGTACCGGTCGTCGTGCGGGCCATGATCATGACGGCCGCGATGCCGCAGGCGACGCCGAGCAGGATGTAGAGGTACATCGTCTGGCGCTGCACGCGGATGCCGGCGAGGCGGGCCGCCTCGGGGTTGCCGCCGATGGCCAGGGTGCGTCGTCCGAACGTCGTGCGGTTGAGCAGGACCCAGCCGACGACGGCGACGATGGCGAACATGATGACGAGCACCGGGATGCCGAGCACGCTCCCGCCGAAGAAGTCGATGAAGCCACGCTCGCGGATGATCTGGGTGCGGCGCTTGGCGATGATCTCGGCCAGGCCGCGGGCTGCCGCAAGCATGGCCAGCGTCGCGATGAACGGTGCCATCCGTCCGTAGGCGATGAGCACCCCGTTGACGAGTCCGCAGGCGGCTCCGACGACGATCGCGGCGACGACCATGACGATCCAGTGGTAGTTCGCGGCCATCGTCTGGGTCGCGACGGTGGTGGCCCACACGGAGGAGAGGGCAACGATGGCGCCGACCGACAGGTCGATGCCACCGCCGGAGATGACGAAGGTCATGCCGACGCTGACGACGCCGATGACCGAGCCGAGGCGCAGGATCGTCAGGGCGTTCTCGGGACTGGCGAAGCGGTCCCCGGCTGTGATGATCCCGACCACGATGAGGAGCACGAGCGCCAGCACGAGGCCGGCGCTGCGCCCTGCGGGACCGCTGAGGAAGCCGGCGAGGCCCCCGTCGCGGCGGGGCGCGGCCCCACCGACGGGCGGCCCGCTCGCCGTGGTGGCGGCGGCGACCGGCTCCCCTGCCTGGTCGACCTTCGTGACGTCGGCGCTCATGCCGCGTCTCCCTTCAGGATGATGTCGAGGACGGCGTGCTCGTCGAGCTCGTCGGCCGGCCCCTCGTGACGGACGGTGCGGTCGGCGAGGACCAGCACCCGGTTGGACAGCCCCAGCACCTCGGGGATCTCGCTGGAGACGACGACGACGGCGACACCCTCGTCGGTGAGGCGGCGGATCAGGGCGTAGATCTCGGAGCGGGCCCCGACGTCGACGCCGCGGGTGGGCTCGTCGAGGAGCAGGACCTTGCAGCCCCGGAGCAGCCAGCGGGCCAGGACGACCTTCTGCTGGTTGCCACCAGAGAGGGTGCGCGACTCGCGGTGCACGCCACGGGGGCGCACGTCGAGCGACTCGAGCAGCTCCTCGGCGGCCTCGACCTCGGCTGCGCCGTCGAGCAGTCCCCCGCGCGAGAAGCGCGGCAGCGTCGCGAGCGTGATGTTGGAGGCGAGCGAGGCTCCGAGCACGAGGGCCTGGCTCTTGCGCTCCTCGGGGCAGAGCCCGATCCCGGCGGCGACGGCCGCGGCGACGGACCCGCCGCGGACCGTCCTGCCGTCGACACGGATGCTTCCGCTCGTGGCCTTGCGGGCGCCGAAGATCGTCTCGACGATCTCCGAGCGACCCGAGCCGACGAGTCCCGCCAGCCCGACGACCTCGCCGGGGCGCACGTCGAACGACACGGCCGCGAACTCGCCTGCCCGGGTGAGCCCCTGGACACTCAGGACGGGCTCCACGTCGGCGACGACCTCCGGCTTGGGCGGGAAGACGTACTCGATCGAGCGGCCCGTCATGAGCCGGATGAGCTCCTGCGTCGGGGTGGACCTGGCATCGAGGCCGGTGGCCACGGTCTTGCCGTCCTTGAGCACGGTGACCCGGTCGCCGATCTCGCGGATCTCCTCGAGGCGGTGGGAGATGTAGACGACGGCGACTCCCTGGTCGGTGACCTCGCGGATGACGCGGAAGAGCTGCTGCACCTCGCCGGCGTCGAGCACCGCGGACGGCTCGTCCATGATGATGAGCCGGGCGTCGCGGGACAGGGCGCGGGCCATGCTGACGATCTGGCACGAGGCCGCCGAGAGGGTGCCCACCTCGACGGAGGGCGAGATCTCGGGGTGGCCCAGGCGGGCGAGCAGGGCGGCGGCCTCGCGTCGTGCGGCCGACCGCTGCGAGAAGCCGAACCGCGTCGGCTCGTGGCCGAGGAAGATGTTCTCGGCGACCGTGAGCCCCTCGACGAGGTCGAGCTCCTGGTACATCGTCGCCACACCGAGGTCCATGGCGGCCTGCGGGTGGTGCAGGGTGACCGACCGGCCGAGCCACTCGATGGTGCCCTCGTTGGGCTCGTGCACGCCGGCGAGCACCTTGATGAGGGTGCTCTTGCCGGCGCCGTTCTGGCCGAGCAGGCAGTGCACCTCACCGGGGAGGACGTCGAGGTCCACGCCCCCGAGGGCGACGACCCCGGGAAAACGCTTGACCACATTGGTCATTCGCAGCAGTGGTGCGTCGGCTCCATCTCGCCGTCGAGATTCCATGGGTCACACCGTGTCCCACTTTTGTCGGGGCGTCAAGCAAAAGTTTTATCGTGGACATGCCAAAGCCTCGTGCATGACATCTGGAAGTTGCATGTGCTTGACTTGAAGGGTGCGTCCAGAGCCGATGTCGTCCGCGTATGCCGCCAGCGCCGTGAGCGGCGCCGGCGAGCTGCTCCAGCTGCTGCGTGACGAGACCCCACGCACCCGGGCCGAGCTCGCCAAGCTCACCGGTCTGGCGCGTTCGACCGTCGGCGCCCGTGTCGACGCCCTCCTCGCGACCGGGCTGCTCGCCCCCAGTGGCGAGGCGGCCAGCACCGGGGGCCGGCCGCCCGTCCGCTTCGCCTTCAACCCCGAGGCGCGCGTCGTCGTCGGCGCCGACATCGGCGCCACGCACGGCCGCGTCGCCCTCACCGACCTCAGCGGTCGACCCATCTGCGAGATCGGCGAGAGCCTCGACATCACCGACGGGCCCGAGGTCGTCCTCGACTGGCTCGTCGCCACGACGCGGCGCCTGCTCGAGCAGGCGGGACGCCAGCCGCGCGAGCTCATCGGCATCGGCATCGGGGTGCCCGGGCCCGTCGAGCACTCGAGCGGGCGCCCGATGCGGCCGCCGATCATGCCCGGTTGGGACGGCTACGACGTGCCCGGGCACCTGCACCGCGACTTCGACGTGCCGGTCCTCGTCGACAACGACGTCAACATCATGGCCCTCGGCGAGCACGCCATGGCCCACCCCGACGTCGAGCACCTCCTCTTCGTCAAGGTCGCAACCGGCATCGGCGCCGGCATCATCAGCGGCGGCCGTCTGCACCGCGGAGCCGTCGGCGCCGCCGGCGACCTCGGTCACGTCGCCGCACCCCACGCCCCCGAGGTGCTCTGCTCGTGCGGCAACGTCGGCTGCCTCGAGGCCGTCGCCAGCGGACCCGCGATCTCCAAGTCGCTCAAGGAGATCGGCATCGTCGCCGAGTCCAACTCCGACATCGTCGACCTCGTCCGCGGCGGCAACATCCCCGCCGCCCTCGCTGTCCGCCAGGCCGGGCGCACCATCGGCGAGGTGCTCGCCACGTGCGTCAGCCTGCTCAACCCGTCCGTCATCGTCATCGGCGGTTCGCTCGTCCAGGCAGGTGAGAGCCTCATCGCCGGCGTGCGGGAAGTCGTCTACGGCCGGTCGCTGCCACTCGCCACCGGAGTGCTGCAGATCGTGCCCGCCACGACCGGAGTGCAGGCCGGCGTCATCGGCGCCGCGACCATGGTCATCCAGCACGCGCTGACGGCCGACCGCGTCGACCTCGCGATCGCGCAGCAGTCCGCATCCTGACGGCCCTGACGGTCCTGACGGTCCTGACGCTCCCGGGCTGGGCATCCACGCGGGCGACGGCCCGACCCACCACAATGGGTCCATGACCGATCACCGGCCCGTCGAGACCTGGCTCACCGACATGGACGGCGTCCTCGTGCACGAGGAGGACGCGATTCCCGGCGCCGCCGAGTTCATCACGGCACTAGAGCAGTCCGGCCGGCCCTTCCTCGTCCTGACGAACAACTCGATCTTCACGCCGCGCGACCTCCGGGCGCGCCTGCTCATGAGCGGGATCGACGTCCCGGAGCGGGCGATCTGGACCTCGGCGCTGGCCACGGCGCAGTTCCTGGCCGAGCAGCGTCCGGGCGGCTCGGCCTACGTCGTCGGCGAGGCCGGGCTCACGACGGCGATGCACGACGTCGGCTACGTCATGACCGACCGCGACCCCGACTACGTCGTCCTCGGCGAGACGCGCACCTACTCCTTCGAGGCCATCACCCGCGCGATCCGCTTGATCGAGAAGGGCGCCCGCTTCATCGCGACGAATCCCGACCCGAGCGGCCCCAGCCCCGCCGGGACGCTGCCGGCGACGGGGTCGGTCGCCGCCCTGATCTCGACGGCGACCGGGCGGCAGCCCTACTACATCGGCAAGCCCAACCCGCTCATGATGCGCAGCGCCCTCAACCGCCTCGACGCCCACTCCGAGACGACGATCATGGTCGGCGACCGCATGGACACCGACATCATCAGCGGTCTCGAGGCCGGCCTGCGCACCGTCCTCGTCCTCACCGGGTCGACGAGCCGCGCGCAGGTCGAGCACTTCCCCTACCGGCCGAGCCGCATCGTCGACTCGGTCGCCGACCTCGTGCAGTTCGTCACCGACCAGGACGGGCAGCAGCACTGAGCCGCAAGGGCTTTCACACCCGAGACGACGTATGCCGTCACCCCCCTCGCGACGGGAGTGACGGCATACGTCGTGGTGGCGCCCGTCAGGGCAGGTAGTACGTCGGGTTCGGCAGCTTGACCGCGCGGTCGGCGTGGCCGCCGATGAGGTCGCTGTACTGGTCGCCGAGGTTGGCGACGACGTCGTAGCCGAGGTCCTTCTCGACGTGCGCTCGGGTCGCCGACTTGTACTCGATCGTCGTGCACGTGGGGTAGGCCTTGCACTGACCCTGCATCCAGACCGGCGGCGTCTCGCTCGAGCGCCACTTGGTGAAGTAGAGGTCGTCGGTGAACTGCGGGTAGCCCTGCTCGTGCAGGTTGGCGAGCGTCGCCGCGCGCTGGCCGCTGTTGCGGCCCGTGAGACCGATGACCGCGCAGCCGGAGTCGGCGACGGCCTTGACGAGAGAAGGCATCCCGGGCGTAGCCGGGAAGAGCTTGTTCTGGACCCAGTAGTCCTGGCGGGCCGGGTTGAAGACGAACTTCATGTCGGCGACCTCCATGTCGTAGGTCCACAGCGTCGTGTCGTCGGCGTCGAACACGACGGCCGGCTTCGAGCCCGCGCGGACGCCCTGCCGGCACTCGCTGACGAGTCGCTGGGTGTTGCGCTGCTCGAGCGCGGCGAGCTCGGTGATGTAGGGCGAGCTCGTCTTGTCGGCGATGCCGGTGCCGGGGTCGCCGTAGTAGGTGGCGATCGTCTTCTTGACCGAGTCGATGTTGGGGATGCCCTCACCGCTCTCGGTCAGACCGCTCGTGCCGTCGGGCTTCATCACGAAGTGGGTGCGCGGCGTCATCGACGGCTGCTCGACACCCGGGAGGTTGGGCGACGGGAGGTAGTAGGTCGGGTTCGGCAGCTTGACGTTGCGGTCGGCGTAGCCACCCTGCAGGTCGGACCACTGGTCGCCGATGTTGAGGACGATGTCGTAGCCGAGGTCCTGCTCGATGTGCTTGCGGGTGCCGGCCTTGTACTCCACCGTCGTGCACTTGGCGGTGACGCAGGTGATGTAGGAGGGAGGCGTCGAGCCGGCCCACTTGGTGAAGTAGTGGTCGGGCGTGAAGGCGTTGTAGCCGACGTCCTTGAGGTTGCCGATCGTCGCGTCCTTCTGGGACGCGCCGCGACCGGTCAGGCCGAAGATCGTGAAGCCCATGGCGTCGGCCTCGTTGACGAGGTCGACCATGGTCGGCGTCGCCGGGAAGAGCTTGTTCTGGACCCAGTAGTCCTGGCGCACGGGGTTGAAGACGAACTTCATGTCCGCCACCTCCATGTCGTAGGTCCACAGCGTCGTGTCGTCGGCGTCGAAGACGATGGCCGGCTTCGTGCCGGCCCGCTCGGCTGCGGCATACGTGCGCTTCAGCGAGGCCCGGAGGCCGTCGGTGATCGAGCGCATCTCGGAGATGTAGGGCGAGCTCGTCCGGTTGGCCAGGCCCGTGCCGGGGTCGCCGTAGTAGCTGTAGATCGTCTTCTTGACCGAGTCGATGTTGGGGATGCCGGCACCGTCGGCGCGGGCGCCGCTCGAGCCGTCTGCCGCCATGACGAACTGGGTGCGCGGGGCCAGGGTCTGGTCGTGACGACCGCCGGCGTCGCCGTGAGCGAGGGCCGGGGACGCGCTGGCGACGACCAGCGAGCCGATGATCGAACCGACGGTCGTGACGGCGAGTCCGACGCTTCGGGGGGTGGGACGCCTCATGGGTTTCACCTCGGGGGCTGCGGAGGAGTGCGGGGGTGGGCGGCACGACGCTAGTCCCGCTCCCACCCCCGCGGGCGCCTTCGCACCCGACGCATCTCCATTCCCAGACAACTGGCATGCAGTTGCCAGACTCCTCCCAGCCTCGATCCGGCTCAGGCGAGGTGATGGGTCTCCGCGAGGGCGTAGACCGGGGTCGCGATGCCCTCGAGACGCGCCTTGAGCTGCAGCGCGAGGTAGCGCGAGTAGTGCCTCGACTGGTGCAGGTTGCCGCCGTGGAACCACAGGTTGTCCTGGCGGGTGGGCTTCCACATGTTGCGCAGCTCGCCCTCCCACGGTCCCGGGTCCTTCGTCGTGTCCGAGCCCAGGCCCCAGCACTTCCCCACGGTGTCGGCGACGTCCTGGCTGATGAGCCGGGCGGCCCAGCCGTTCATCGAGCCGTAGCCGGTGGCGTAGACGACGGCGTCGGCCTCGAGCTCCGTGCCGTCGGTGAGGACCACGGCGTGCTCGGTGAGGTGGTCGACCTGGCCGCGCACGAGCCGGATCGCGCCCTTGGCGATCAGCTCGGAGGCGCCGATGTCGATGTAGTAGCCCGAGCCGCGCCGGAGGTACTTGAGGAAGAGGCCCGAGTCGTCGTCGCCGAAGTCGAGGTCGAAGCCGGCCGACTCGAGCGCGGCGTAGAAGTCGGCGTCCTGCTCGCGGATCGCGTCGAAGGCCGGCCGCTGGAAGTCGGCGAGGATCTTGTAGGGGATGGACGCGAAGACGAGGTCGGCCGTGTCGTGGTCGATCCCGTTGGCGACGGCCTCCTCCGAGTAGAGCGGGCCGAGCACCTTGTCCATGAGCGACTCGGAGCGGACGATGTGGGTGCTCGACCGCTGGAGCATGATCGGCTCGGCGCCGTTCTGCCACAGGTCGGCACAGATGTCGTGGGCCGAGTTGTTCGAGCCGACGACGACGACCTTCTTGCCGGCGTAGCGCGCTCCGCCGGGGTGCTTGCTGCTGTGGTGCTGGTCGCCGGAGAAGACGTCCTGACCCGGCAGCGTCGGCACGTTGGGGATGCCGCTCATGCCGGTCGCGAGGACGAGCTGCGCCGGATGGAGCACGACCTCGCGGCCCTCGCGGCTCACGTGGACCGTCCACGCGCCGGTGGCCTCGTCGAAGCTCGCCGACGTCGCCTCGCTGCTGGTCCAGTAGTCGAGCTCCATGACGCTGACGTAGCTCTCGAGCCAGTCGCCCATCTTGTCCTTGGGCGTGAAGACGGGCCAGTGGTCGGGGAACGGCAGGTAGGGCATGTGGTCGTACCAGACCGGGTCGTGCAGGCACAGCGAGTGGTAGCGGCTGCGCCACTGGTCGCCGGGCCGCGGGTACCTGTCGATGACGAGCGTGGGCACGCCGAGTCGCTTCAGGCGGGCCGCGAGCCCGATGCCGCCCTGGCCGCCGCCGACGACGAGGACGTAGGGCTCCGCGTCGACGCCGTAGGACTCGACCTGCTGCTGCCGCTTGTCGAGCCAGTTCTCGGTCGAGACGTTGACGCCGTGCTCGGCACCGCGCGGGCGCCGGACGCCCGATGGTTCAGGGTGGTCCCTGAGCGCCTGCGCGCTCGTCAGCAGGGTCCACGCCCTGCCGTCGCGGACGCGGACGAGGCCCTTGCCGGTGAAGGTCGCGTTGCCGAAGGTGAACCACGCCTCGTGGACGCCGTCGGCCTCGGACTCGCTCGTCGTCTCGAGGTCGGTGGGCCACGCGCCCGGCTCGACTCCCGAGAGCATGGCGCCGATCTGCTCGCGGCCCTCGGCCGTGTGCAGGTTCCACGTCATGCTCGTCAGGTCACGCCAGTAGCACTCGTCGCCGAAGAGGCCGGTCACCCGGTCCACCTCGCCGGAGGCCAGCGCCTCGGAGAACCGTCCGAGCCACTCGCTCGCCGTCAGCTGCTCACCCATCGCCAACTCCTTTGTCCACGTGGTGGGGTCGTGGCTGACGCTAGGAGCGGACGCGGTCGCCCGACAGGGTTGCAGAACGTTGCAGTCTCCCGGGCGGACCGCTGACGCGACCCATGGGCGTATGCCGGGTGCTCAGGTCGCGTCGGGCCGCACCGTCGCGCGCGCGGTGAGGCGGTAGGGCCGGCTCTCGATGAGGCCGCCGAGACGCTTCCGCAGGCGTGACATCTCGGCACGGATCGTCACGGGCGTCGTCGCGCCGTGCAGCAGCGCCATGAGGGCAGCCGTGTCGAGGCCGGCCGGGTGCCGCGCCAGCAGGGCGACGATCTCGGCATGCCGCTCGCTGAGGGCGATCTCGACGACGGCGCCTCCCGTCGTGACGAGGACGTGGGGGCCGGGGTGCCGCACCACCTCCACGGTGGCCTCGGCGCTGACCTCCTCGTGGAGCACCCAGCCGCCGTTGATCTGCTCGGCCCGGACCTGCCCGATCTCGGGGACCCAGAGCGACCCCTCGCGCAGGGTGCTCGGCACCCAGACCCGCTCGCCGACGCCGTAGCCCTCCGCCCGGGCCACCCACCCGTGACGGTCGACGACGACGAAACGCCCGGTGCCGGCATACGACTCGCTCGTCCGGGCGACCCTGCGCAGGTCGCGGTCGTGCTGCCCAGCGAGGGTGTCGACGGCCTCGCGCACGGCCATGGTCACGAGCATGAGCGTGTGCGGGTGGGCGGTGCGGAAGGCGCCGCTCAGCGTGACGACCCCCAAGGGCACCCGTGCTCGGCGGTCGAGGATCGGGGCGCTCGTGCACACCCACGCGTGCTGGTCCTCGCGGGCGTGCTCGGGACCGAAGATCTGGACCGGGCGGCGCTCCTCCATCGCGGTGCCCAGCGCATTGGTGCCGACGTCACCCTCGCGCCAGCGGGCACCCTCGACGAAGCCGAGGCCGTCGCTGCGCCGGCGGATCGGTGAGGGGCCGAACATCCACAGCGGATAGCCCTCGTCGTCGCTGATGACGAGCTCGTTGCCGGCCTCGTGCGCGAGCGGGAGCAGCCTGTCCTTGAGGACGGGGACGACGGACGCGAGCAGCCGCGAGCGCTCGCGCCGGGCGAGCAGGGCCTGGTCGGAGATCGGCGTCGAGATCTTGTCGCCCTCGGGCGTCTGTCGCAGCCACGACCGGGCGACGACGCCGCGGGCACCCGCGGGCACCTCGTGCGTGTGCGCCCAGGTGCGGTGCAGGCGCAGCAGGTCCCGGGCCTTGGCTGCGGGGTCCTCGAAGGCCGTGAGGGCCGCCTCGAAACCGGGGACTGTGGACATGCGCACCTTTGCGACGGGTGGCCCCGGCGCGAGGTCGTGCGCGTGGGGTCACGGCTTCCCGTGATGGTGACACGCGGGCGGCGGCTTGGGTAGGCCCTGTCGAGCGTGCGGTCGGCCCGTCGGCTCAGCTGCGGCCGAGGAGCCGGCGCCACCACGAAGGCCGTGCCTCGAGCTCGACGGCACGCGCCGCGGCCCGCTCCTCGCGGGCCCGGCGCTGCTGCTCCCCGAGCTCGGCCCGCAGGGGACGCCAGCGCTCGACCATCTCGTCGGCGTCGAGCGTCTTGGCGATGAGGGGCGGCAGGTTGCCGACGGCCGGACGCAGCCGGTCGGCGAGGACGCGCCTGTTGTAGTCCTCGATGATCTCGCGGACCTGCGCCTCGGTGCGCACGTCGACGAGGGACTCGGGATAGCCCGCCGCCTCCTTGCGCAGGGCGAGCGCCCCCGGGAGTGCGCCGCCGAGGTCGAGGTTCTCCCGCGCCGCGAACCGCTTGACCCACCAGTCGGGGTCACCGGAGTCGCTGAGGTCGAGGGGCTTGCCGGCACCGGGCAGGTTGTCGAACTCCCCACGCTCCTGCGCCTCGCGGATCTGCTTCTCCACGGCGCTCTCCCAGTACGGCTGGCCCGTCATGCCGACCACGCTAACCGACGCCGTGACGGACATCCGCGTCTGCGACTCGGGCATGGTTCACGCGCGGAGCGCCATCGAGGCCGGGGCGGGGGGACTGCCCTCAGTCGGGCGGCCCGTCTCGCCGCACGAGCAGGGCTGCGGTCTCACCGTCACCGAGCTCGAGGCGGTCGCCGTCGACGACGAACGCCCGGGGTGCGTCGAGCAGGGCGAGCAGGCGCTGCTCCTGCTCCATCGCCCCGGGGGGCCCGGCCATGCGGGTCGTGGCGGCATCGAGGACCGCGAGCGTCCCGTCGGCGACCTTGTAGCGGCCCATGACCCGGTTGACTCCTGTGGTGCCGGTGACCCGGCCGTCCTCGCCGAACGCCAGCTGCGGCCTCGGGTCGGCCGTCACCGCGCCGCCGAGCTCCTGGACCACCCACGACGTGCCCGCGATCGCGCTGTCTGCCATCCGCCCACGGTATCCGGATGCGCCCTGACGGATGCATGGACGAGTACGCGTACGGACGCGGGCGACACCCCGCTCGGAGCATCGTGGGCACATGACGGAGCAGGACTCGCCGACAGCGGCGGCGGTGTGGGCTGTGGCCCTCGTCGTCGTGACGGGCGCCGTGCTCGCCGCGCTCGACTGGGCGGTGCTCGTCCTGCACGGCCTCACCTACGGGATGGCGCAGGTGATCGGCACGTCCGAGCTGTCACCCCCCGACACCGACCGCTACGGCTGGGCCCTTGCCGTGGGCGTGGTCGTCGACGTCGTCGCCACGGCCGCGGTGCTGTGGCTGCTCCGGCACGCCGCCGTGCAGTGGCCGTCGTGGGCGACCGCCCTGCTCGCCGCCGCCGTCGGCGGTGTCGTCGCTGCGTGCGCCCTGCTCGCCGTGCTCGGGATCAACCCGCTCGACGTGCTGCCGTTCCGGTGACGGCGCCGACCTTCACCACTTCGCAGTCTTCGCCGCCACCCGGGGCGAGGAGCCGTTGACCTACGAGCTCTCGCTCCCAGCGCCCGACCGCTGAGTCGGGGCGTGGCCGTCCGGCTGCTCGCCCCCGCCTCGCCGGGCCTGCACGACCGCGATGACGAGGCATGCGACGAGCCCCAGGACGAGGAGCGGCAGGGCTGCGAGGTAGCCGAGCAGGATCACCATGTCGGAGGGCGGGGGCGTGCAGCCGAAGCCGAGACCGGTGCACTGACCGGAGGCATTGTGGTCCGGGAGCAGCAGGTGCAGGGCGAGCACGAGGACCGCAGGCGCGACCCAGAGCAGCCCGAGGGCGACGAGGTAGGGGCGGAGGCTGCGTCGGTGCACCGCACCAGCCTCGCCGGCCACCGGACGAGCCGCATCCGCGCCTCTACTCAGGCCGGGGCCGGCCAGGTGTCACAGCTCCTTGCGGAGGTGCACGTCGGCCGCGTCCGGCGTCGGCACTCCCTGCCAGCGGAAGATCTCGCGGTAGCCCTGCTTCTCGTAGAAGCCCGGCGCCTGGAACGTGAACGAGGTGACGAAGACGTGCGTGCAGCCGCGCGAGCGCGCCTCGGCCTCGAAGTCGGTCAGCAGCCGCTCGCCCAGGCCCGTGCCCCGCGCGGCCTCCCGGACCCACGTCATGCCGATGCCGGCGGCGACGCCCCACGTCCAGCCGCTGACACCTGCGGCGAGCTCGCCCGACGCGTCGACGACCCGGACGGTCAGCTCGCGCGCGGCCGGTGTGCCCGCGGTCGCCGCGGCGTTGACGGCGTCGAGCTCGTCGGACAGTCGCTGGTCGAGGGCGGCGTCGGCCTCGCCGACCGCGAACGAGTACGCCTCAGGCAGGGTGCGGTTCATGACGGGCGATCCTGCCACGCCGACGGGGTGCGCCGTCCAGGACCGCGCACCCCGTCGTCCCCCGCCGTCCCGCGTCAGGCCCGGGTGTTGGAGCTGCGCACCCAGCTGCCCGTCGCGGGAACGTAGCCCTCGATGGTCGAGGGGAGCGAGACCCGCGTGTTGCAGTCGATGACGGAGTAGTGCAGGTGCGGCGCGCTCGCGGCGCCCGTCATGCCGGTGTAGCCGATGATGCGGCCCTGCGGGACCCAGTTGCCCGGCTCGTAGAAGGACTGGTTGAGGTGGGCGTACTGCGTGCACTGGCCGTTGGGGTGACGGATGATCACCTCGATGCCGTTCTGCCAGTAGGGCGACCAGTTGGAGATGACGATGGTGCCTCCCTGCGTGGCCGAGACCTCGTAGTTGGCCGGCAGCGCCAGGTCCCACGCGTAGCGGTTGTAGGCGTCCGTGTGCGAGTAGCCGCCGCCGTTGCCCTGGCTGACCTGGTAGCTCTCCCCTGCCGGGTAGGGCGCCTCGAAGTAGCCGGCCGCCGTGGCTGAGGTCGCCCCGGTGAAGGCCGTCGTGGCGGCGAGCGCGACGGCGCTGACGAGCACGCCGACCCTGCGGGCCAGCGCGTTCTTCTTCTTGCGTCCCGGGCCGGCGACGGTGGTCTTTCCGAACATGTGAGTCGTCCTCTCGCTGGGTGGTGTGGCACGTGCGGAGGCCCAGTCCAGCCAGCGACGGCACCGGCGGCAATCCTTCAAGCACCCGACTTGATCGTTCCGCGACTCGGGTGGCGGGCCCGGGGGCGTCGTGCGACGGTGAGCACGCCCCCTGCACTGAATGTCGCCATCAGCGAGGAGCGGTCGTGCTGCGCTACGAGATGACGCCCACTGACGTGAGCACCTGCAGGTTCGGCATCTCGCCACTCAACGAGATGTGCCTGTCGTTGCGGAGCCTGCGTGCCCCCGGCGCCTACGGCCCCCGCGTCGCCCAGGCCTTCCTGGCGATGCCCGAGTCCCGCGACCACCGGGAGACGCTGCTGGCGCTCGTCAACGACGAGTTCTCGACGCCCGACGTCATCAACCCCCGGCCCGAGTCTCCCTCGCCGCGGCTCGCCGTGGAGATGAGGTGCGTCGCGTCCGCGCCGGCATCGGTGCTGACCCAGGACCTCGAGCGGCTCTGGCACGACGGCGTGCCCACGGCGGTGCGGGGACCGTCAGCCGTGGTGATGACTCGCGTCCTGAGCGCCCTCGAGGCCTACTGGACGTGGGCGTTCGCCGCCTTCTGGGCGAGCCACCGGAGCATCCTCGAGGCCGACGTCCGCCACCGCGCGTCCCAGTCCGCCGGCTTCGGGCTCATGCACGCGCTGTCGGAGCTGCATCCCAGCATCACCGTCGACGACCTGGCCCTGAGCGCCCGCAGCCGGGTCGGGCCGTCCTACTCCGCTCCGGTGCGCGGGCGGCGACTCGTCTTCGTCCCGTCGCTGTTCACGCTCGCCGCGTCGCATCCGAGCAGCGACGCCGTCCCGCCGATGGTCATCTACCCGGCCCGTGGGCAGCGGCAGGAGCTGTCACCGACCTCGTCGGCCACGGCGACCGCGCTGCTCGGGCCGGCCAAGAGCGAGGTCATGCGGGCGCTCGTCGAACCCCGCACCACGACCGAGCTGGCCGCGATGCTCGGCAAGACGCCCTCGGCCGTCAACCAGCAGCTGCACGAGCTGCGCCGCGCCGGGCTCGTGCGCAGCGCCCGGTCCGGCAAGTCGGTGCTCTACTCGTTCACCGCGTCAGGCCAGGCACTCATGTCGTTCGGACCGGACGAGACATCCCGGGCAGCCTCGCCCTGACGCGGCCGGCACCGTCAGAGGCGCGCGATGACCTCGTCGAGCATCGCCTCGGTGAGCTTCCCCGTGAACGTGTTCTGCTGGCTGACGTGGTAGCTGCCCACGAGACGCACCGGGTGGCCCGCCGCCGTCCTCAGCACGACCTCGGCTCCGTGGCCGAACCTCGGCTTGGGGCGTGGCACGAGCCACCCCCGCCGCCGAGCGGCTCCCAGCGCCGCGTCCCACGCGATCGACCCGAGGGCGAGCATCGAGCGCAGGCGCGGCTCCGACAGCTCGAGGTCGCGGTCGAGCCACGGCGCGCACGTCTCCTTCTCCTCGGTCGTCGGCTTGTTCGCGGGCGGGGCGCACCGGACGGTCGCGACGATCCGCAGGCCGGTCAGCACGAGCCCGTCGCCCGAGGCGACCGACGTCGGCTGGCTCGCGTAGCCCCCTCGGTGGAGCGCGGCATACAACCAGTCGCCCGAGCGGTCGCCGGTGAACATGCGCCCGGTCCGGTTGGTGCCGTTGGCCGCCGGCGCCAGGCCGACGACGAGCACCTCCGCGTCGGGGTCACCGAACGACGGGCCCGGACGTCCCCAGTAGGGCTGGTCGGCGAACGCCGCGCGGCGCCCCTCGGTCGCCACCGACTCGCGCCACTCGACGAGCCGCGGGCACGCGCGGCACACGCTGACGCGGGCATCGAGCTCGCGAATGCCGTCCGCCCCCTTGGCGAGCCGGCGCACCTGCGCAGGCGTGGCCGCCACCGGGGTCTCGGCTGCTGCGGGGTCACCCGGCCATCCGGTTCCGGGCGGGACCGGCGACAGGAAGAGGCCTCCCGTGACGGGGTGCTGGGCCGGGTTCGGCATGGCGGCAGGGCACATGGCCCCACGCTAGGCGGGGACCGGGGCGGACGGCATACGCACCCGCCGGAGACGTGAGACGGTGCAGGGGGCTGGCCACTGAACCGGAGCAGGCGCGCAGGCGTCTTCGGACAGGGAGCACCAGTGAGGAGGTGGCGGCGGCATGCCGCTCGACGACGAGGCGGTCGCGGAGATCTACCGCGAGCACGGGCCGATGCTGCGGCGGGTCGTGTGGCGCGCGACCAGCGACGCGAACCGTGTGGAGGACATCGTCCAGGAGGTCATCCTGCGCGTCTGGAAGCAGGCGCCCGAGGCAGAGAACCTGCGCGCCTACCTCATCACCACCGCGCGGCACCTCATCGTCGACCAGTACCGCGCCGCCGGCCGCCGGCCCCAGCAGGCGCAGCTCGTCGAGATCGCCGAGCAGGACTCCGCCCTCGACCGAGCCCTCGACCAGGTCCTCGTCGAGGAGGCCCTCGGCCGGCTCCAGGCCAACCACCGTGAGATCGTGCGCTGCCTCTACTACGAACGGCTGACCGTCGCCGAGACGTCAGCGCGGGTCGGGGTGCCAGAGGGCACCGTGAAGTCCCGCGCCTACTACGCCGTGCGCAACCTGCGTGTCATCCTCGACGAGATGGGAGTGACCCGATGAACCCCGGATCGGACGACCTGCACGTGCTGCTCGGCGCGTACGTGCTCGGTGGCCTGTCCGACGAGGACCACCGCGCCTACAGCGAGCACCTGCGCACCTGCGTCCCGTGCCAGACGGAGCTCGGTCAGGTCTCGGGGCTCCCGCGGCTGCTCGACCTCGCCGGCCCCGAGGGTGGTCCGCACCTGGCCGTGCCGGACGGAGGTGCCCTGGCCGTGCCGGCCTCCCACCTGACCGAGCCCGACGACGAGCACGTCACGACGCTGCTCGCCGAGGTCGCCCGCCGCCGTCGCCGCCGCCGCCGCTGGGTCTCGGCCCTGGCGGCCGCGGCGGCAGCGGTGTTCTTCGTCGGCGGGGCGTGGCTCGGACCGAAGCTGACGGAGCCGACCACCCCTGCGCTGCCGACCACCCACGTCGTGGCAGCCCCGGCACCCGGGTCGTCGGTCAGGGTCGAGGTCGCCCTCGTGGCACGCGGCTGGGGCACGCAGCTCGACCTGAACTGCGAGGACATGCCCACCAACGGCGAGCTGCTGCTCTACGTGATCGACCGCAACGGCAGGGCGACCACGGCCGCGTCCTGGCGTGGCACAGCGACGGGCTACTCGAAGCTGACCGGCGCAACGGCATTGCGCCCCAGCGAGATCCAGGCGCTCGAGGTGCGAACCGGCACGGGCCAGGTCCTCGCTTCGGCCCGGACCTGAGCGCGGCTCAGAGACCGGTGGGCAGCTGGGTCCGTGGCGGCGTGACCGTGACCTTGGGCCCGTCGAAGGTGACCTGGCTCAGCCACATGGTGCGGCCGGGCACCTCGGAGCCGATCGAGTCGGGAGCCCACGCGTGGTAGACCATGAGCACCCGGCCGTCCTTTGTCTCCAGCAGGGCGCAGTGGCCCGGCCCGGCCGCGACGTCGGTGCTCGTCAGGACCGGGTCCGCGTCCTTGGTGAACGGGCCGGTCGGCGACGAGGACGTCGCGTGCCCCACGGCGTACTTGTCGCTGCCGTAGTCGTTGGCGGAGTAGAAGAGGTGGAAGACGCCGTCGCGCTCCCACACGAAGGGTGCCTCGACGAGGGTCCCCTCCCAGGGGAGGTCCTGTCGGATCAGGCGCTTCGGCTCACCCTCGAGCCGCGTCCCGTCGGCCGACAGGCGCTGCACCGAGATCCACGTGTCCATGCCGACGGCGTTGCCGTCGTTCTTCCAGTAGAGGTATGCCGTGCCGTCCTCGGCGACGAAGGGTGACGCGTCGATCGACCCGCCCTGCTCCTGCTCGCACACGAGTGGCTTGCTGCTCGTGTCGCGGTAGGGGCCCTTGGGGTCGTCGGCGACGGCCAGGCCGATGCACTGGATGGCCGGGTCGGGCGCCATCGTCGTGTAGTACATGACCCACTTCGTGCCGAACCGGTGTGCCTCGGGAGCCCACACCTTGCCGGGCGTGCTCCACGAGGCGACCTGGGGCAGGGCGTCGCTGCCCTGCGTCCAGGTGGCGAGGTCGTCGCTCAGGAGCGTCTGGACGTTCATGCCGTTGCCGTTCGTCGCGATCGCCACCCAGCGGTCCCCGTCGGGCAGGATCTGCGGGTCGGGGAAGTTGCTCGGCCAGACGGGGTTCGTCGCGGCTCCGGTCGTGGGAGCGGCAGGGGTGGTCACGGTGCCTCCGGAGGGGGTCTCGGGCCCGCCCCCGCAGCCGGCGAGGAGCACGGCTGCGAGAGCGAGGGCCACGGTGGTGAGGGCGGTCTGGGCGTTGCGGGTGCGGCTCATCCTGCCGCCGGGTCGGCCGGCCAGCTCGACGCGTAGAAGCGCAGGTGGTCGACCTCGGCGGTGACGGCCGGTGCCGCGCCTCCGTGGGCGACGAGCCCGATGCGCGGGTCGGTGCCGGCGCGGAAGGTCCACGTGGCTCCCCACGTCCAGTGCACGCCGTCCCGGCTCGTGCCCGCCCGGTAGAGGTGCTCCCCCGCGGCGTTGCGGTGGTGGGCGAGCCGCAGCCACAGCGTCGGGGCGGAGGTGCCGATGACGGCGCCGCCGTAGCTCGTCGGGGCACCGGGGGCGGGGGCCGCCTCCGGGTCGGCCGCGGTCTCACGGCCGAACTCGGTCTGGCGGGTGTTCCAGATGGCGACGTTGGACAGGCGCGCGAAGTCGTCGTCGGTCTCGTACGCGACGAGCCCGACCTGCTGGTAGTTGCGCACGGTGTCGACGCCGAGGTCGAGCGTCGTCTTGGCCTCGGCGATCCAGTCGCCGTCGCCGGGGGCGTCGTGGAGCAGGACGCTCGCCGTGTTGCCACCGCCGACGAGGTCGGTGCCCTCGACGGGCCAGCGCAGGCTCCCGCCCGAGACCGTGACGGCCGGGTTGCGCCGCACCCAGGTGAAGCCGGCGAGGCTCGGGTCGTCGAACTCCTCCGCCGAGAGGAGGGCGCCGGCCTCGGGCACGGGCGCGAGCGTCGGCGCATCGGCCGCGGCCGGGTTGACCACGACGTTGTCGACGACCGCACTGCTGCTGCTGAGGCGCACCGGCGCAGCGGCGGGACGGGCGTCACCGGCCACCTTCACCCGCGACACGACGTCGGCGAGGTCGCTCTCGCTGACCTCGGCGCTGAGCCCGTCGGCCGTCGCCTCCACGGTCAGCGTGCGCCACGCTCCGGCCGGGAGTGCGGGCAGTGTCGTCGTGGACGAGCGGACGGTGCCGTCGCGGTCGACCTGGGCCGTGAGGCGCCCACCCTTGGGGTCGAGCGTGACCTTGACGGCCGGGTCGCGCCCGAGCAGGACCCGGAGCGGCTCGGTGCCGCGGTGGTCGAGGCGCACGTGGAGCGGCCCGGCCGGCGCCTGCGCACTCGTCGAGGCGGTGCCGTGCACCAGTCCGGTGTCCCCGGTGACGGCGTCGACGGGTCCGTCAGCCAGCCCCGTGAAGCCCCCCGCCGGCGGGTCGGTCGGCGTGATCCCGAGCCCCGATGCCAGCGTGGGCGCGGGCTGCGGCGCATCCGAGGGTCCGGCCCCGGCGCGGGTGCGCGGCCAGCCGTCGACCCAGTCGAGGCGGTCGAGCAGCATGGGCCGGCGGTTGATCCCGAACGGCGTCGTCAGCCACGGGTTGGTGCGGTCGATCGCGTGGTAGGCGACGAAGTCGCGTCCCTCGGCGTCCGTGACCACCGCGTGGTGGCCGGCCCCGACGAAGCGGTTGCCGTTCTGCGTCAGCACGGTCGTGCCGCCGACGCGGGAGGTGAGCAGCGGGGTGCCCTCGGCGTCGACGAACGGACCGAGCGGTGAGCGCGACCGGCCGGCGAAGACGGAGTAGCCCGTCGTCGGGCCGGCGCAGCAGTTCGCGGCCGAGCCCATGAGGTAGTAGAAGTCGCCGTGGCGCACGACGTAGGAGCCCTCGTAGCGGTTGTCGACGGCGACCTGGGTCGCCGCGCCCACCGGGGTCAGCCCGTCGGCAGACATCCGGGTCACCCACAGACCGCCGAAGTAGCTGCCGTAGTAGAGGTAGCGCCGGCCCTCGGCGTCGGTGAAGCCCGCCGGGTCGAACGTCCAGAGGAACCCGCCACCCGACGCCGGCCGGGGTGGGACGGCCGGCGCGGGGGCGGGAGTCCAGGGACCCGACGGCGAGGGCGCCGTCGCAGCGCCGATCGCGGAGTCGTCGCCGGGGTTGAGCGTCGTGTCCGTCACGGTGAAGTAGAGGACGTATCGCCCTGCGACGTAACGGATGTCAGGCGCCCACAGGCCAGCCGTCGGGGTCGCCCACGACGGCCGGTTGCCGGCGTCGAAGACGGTGCCGAGGTACTCCCAGCTCGACCAGTCGCGGGTGCGCGCCATGTGCATGGCACCCGGCGCCTGACCCGCCTTGAGCGGGTCGGACGTCGCGTAGGCGTACCACCAGCCGTCGCGCCCGCGGATCACCGACGGGTCGGCGAACGTGTCCGAGAACGAGTCCGAGACGGCGTTGTCGTATGCCGTGTGCCCCGGCCCCGCAGGCACGGAACCGGCCGCCGGGGGCCCGGCGGACGGCATACGCGTTCCTGACGCGGGCGCGGCGGCTGTGAGACCAACGGCGGCGACGAGGGCTGCGAGACAGGCGGTTCCGCGGCGAAGGGCGCGGGCACGCTGGGAGGTCAGGGAACGCATACGGACTCCTCAGCCCTTGACGCCGCTGCTGGCGACGCCCTCGATGACGTAGCGCTGCACGAAGACGTAGAGCGCGAGGACGGGGATCGCGGCGAGCATGGCGCCTGCCATGACCACGGGGTAGTCGATCGTGTAGGCGCCCTGGAGCCGGCTGAGGCCGGCGGGCAGCGTGAGTCGCTCCGGCGAGAAGAGGACGTAGATCGGCCAGATGAAGTCGTTCCAGTTGGCGAGGTAGCTGAGCACGGCGAGGGTGACGAGCGCGGGCTTCGCGTTCGGCAGCACGATCGACCACCACGTGCGGAACGGCCCGGCGCCGTCGAGCCGTGCGCTCTCCTCGAGCTCCTTCGGCAGCCCCGAGAAGAACTGCCGCATGAAGAAGACACCGAACGCACCCGCCGCCCCGGGCACCACGAGCGCCCAGATCTGGTCGAGCCAGCCGAGCTTGTCGAGGAGCAGGAAGTTCGGCATCAGGAAGATGAAGCCCGGCACGAAGAGCGTGAGGATGATGGCGGTGAAGATCGCGTTCTTGAAGCGGAACTCCATGCGGGCCAGGGCATAGCCGGCCAGGGAGCACACGACGAGGACGAGCGCGGCGTGCATCGTCGCGGCCGCCATCGAGTTGAGGAACCACCTGCCCACGGGGCTCGCGGCGTCCTGGAAGAAGAGGACGTCGAAGGCACGCAGGCTCGGCTGCGACGGGAAGTAGGTCGGCGGGACGGTGCGCGACTCGTCCTGCGACTTGAACGCCGTGAGCAGCGCGAGCAGCAGGGGACCGATGAAGACCAGGCTGAGGGCGCCCATGCCGAGCCAGAAGAGGGGTCCGTTGCGGCGCCTCATGACTTCTTCTCCCTCAGTGCCCAGAAGTTGACGAGCGAGATGAGGGCGAGGAAGACGGCGAGCACGTAGCTCATCGCCGACGCCTGGCCCATGCGGTACTGGGAGAGACCGAGGTCGGTGATCTCCATGATGGCCGTGCGGGTCGACTCGCCCGGTCCACCCTTGGTGATGAGGTAGCTCTGGCCGAACATGTTGGCGCTGGCGAGCACCGTCGTGACGACGACGAAGATCAGCACCGGTCGCAGGCCGGGGATGGTGATGTAGCGCAGCTTCTGCCACGCGGTGGCTCCGTCGAGCTCGGCCGCCTCGTAGTGCTCGGCGGGGATGTCGCCGAGGCCGGCGAGGTAGATGACGGCGTTGAAGCCGATGGTCCACCAGACCGTGACGGCGGCCAGGGAGATCCACGCCCACGGCTGCTCGGTCGTCCACGCGGTGTTGTCCGGCAGGCCCAGGGCCCCGAGCAGTCCGTTGACCATGCCGAAGGAGGGGTCGAGCAGGTAGCGCCACATGAGCCCGACGACCGCGACGCCGAGGACGAACGGTGCGAAGAACACGGCCCGGAAGAAGGTGCGCCCCGGGAACTTCCGGTTCAGCAGGATCGCGAGCAGCAGCGGCAGCACGACGAGGAACGGCACGCTGATGACGACGAAGATGGCCGTCGCCTTCATGCCGTTCCAGAACGGCTGGAACTGCGGCGAGCCGCTGTCGAGCAGGTCGGCGTAGTTCTGCAGGCCGACGAAGGGCTTCTTGGGCAGCAGGAAGTCCCAGTCGTGCAGGGAGATCCAGATGCCGAGGACGCCCGGGACCGCGACGAAGGTGATGAAGAGGAGCAGGAACGGCGAGAGGAAGAGGTAGGGCGTCCACCGCGAGCCGTGGATGCCGGATGTCGCTCCCCGGGAGCGACGCCCACCCGGCGCAGGCGTCGCTCCCGAGGGCGGTCTCGTGGGCTGTGTCGTGGTCACAGCCATGGTGTCAGCCGCCGTACTTCTTGGCGTTGGCCTCGAGGATCTTCGTCGCGCGGCCGGCGGCGTCGGACAGGACCGTCTTGGGGTCCTGGCCACCGAGGATCGCGGCGTTGACGGCCTTGTCGAACTCCGGCATCGCGTCACCGATACCGGCGACTGCCGGCGGGAAGTGCAGGTCGTCGATCTGGGTGGCGAGGGTCGCCTGGTCGGTGAGCGCCTTGAACTCGGCCGACTCGCGCACCGAGTTGCGGGCCGGCACCTGACCGCCCTTGGCCCACTCGAGGCTCTTCGTGCTGATCCAGTTGAGGAAGACGCGCGAGGCCGTCTGCTTGTTCTCGTCGGGCGTACGCGACGTGGGCAGGATGAACTGGTGCGAGCCGGCCCACGCGGCCTTGGTGCCACCGATGTTGGGGATCGGCGCGACGCCCCACTCGAGGCCGGACTTCTCCTTGAGCGTGTTGATGGTCCAGATGCCGTTCCAGTTGAAGGCGGTCTTGCCGTTCTGGAGGGCGACGAGGTCGGCGTCCTGGGCGATCTTCGCGGCCGAGTAGCCCTGCTTGACGAGGTCCTGGAACCAGGTCAGCGCCTTGACGCCGGCGTCGTCGGCCCACAGCACCTGCTTGGCGTCGTCGGAGAAGAGCGAGCCGCCGAACTGGTAGATGAGCGACTGGATGCTGAGGCCGCCGGTGAAGGGGAAGGGGCTGGCCCAGTGGCCCTCGATGCCCTTGCCCTTCATGCTCTCGAGCGCGGCCATGTACTCGTCGTTCGTCATCGGCGGCTTCTCGGGGTCGATGCCGCCCTTCTCCATGACCGTCTTGTTGTAGAAGAAGCCGAGCGGGTGCACGTCGAGCGGGATGGAGTAGCGCTTGCCGTTGTAGATGCCGGCCTTCCACGGCACGGGCGCGAAGTCCGCCTCGCTGAGCTTGAGGGCCGCGGCCACGTCGTCGAGGGGCTGGATCACGTTGCGGGCGGCGTTCGTCGCGACGGAGTCGACGTGCATGATGCCGATGTCGGGACCCTTGCCGGCCGTGACGGCGGCGGGCAGCTTCGCGTAGTAGTCGGCCCACTGCATCGTGTTCATGCTGACGGCGATGTTCTGGTGCTCGGAGTTGAACTGGTCGACGAGGCGCTTCATGAAGGGGCCGTCACCGCCGGTGAAGCCGTTCCAGAACTGCAGGGCCACCTTGGGACCGGAGTAGCCCGTGGCGCCGCCGCCCGCCGACACGGCCGGGGCCTGGCCGGGGACCGCACCCGAACCCGAGCCGCACGCGGTCAGGCCGGCGATGCCCGCGATGCCGAGCGCCCCCGAGAGGATGGTGCGCCGGGTGAGCGGCGAGGCTGCTGAGGTGGTGTTCGTCATTGAACGGTCCCTTCGGTGAGTCGGATGCAGTGCCAGGAGGTGGGCGGCAGGGTTGCCGTGAGGGTGGTGCGATCGGTGCCGCCGACCGCCGCGTCCCCCGCGTGCGGGGTCACCCGGTCGGGGTGTTCCTCGGTGTTGCTGGCCGAGGTGTCGTCGTCGTGCACCTGGAGGTGCTCGACGAGGGCGTATGCCGTGGGGGTGCCCCCCACGGCCGCCGCGACGTCGAGCGTCAGCTCGGCCGTCTCGGTGCGGCTCCGGTTGACCACGAAGACGGCGAGGTCGCCGGTCCCGGGGTCGTGCGTCGCGGTGACGACGAGCTGGTCGACGGGCCCGAAGGCCTTGGTCTCCACCGTGTCGCAGGCGACGGCTGGGCGCAGCACGGTGCCCCGGGCATGCTGCGCCGTGAGCGCGAAGGGGTGGAAGATCGTCTGCTTCCACGAGGCCCCACCGGGGCGGGTGGCGATGGGGGCGATGACGTTGACGAGCTGGGCCTGGCACGCCATGGAGACCCGGTCGGTGTGCTGGAGCAGGGTGATGAGCAGGCTCCCGACGACCACGGCGTCGGTCACGTCGTAGACGTCCTCGATGAGCTCCGGGGCCTCGCGGATCGCGAGCGAGCTCTCGCCGTGGAAGCGGTCCTGGAACCACACGTTCCACTCGTCGAAGGAGACCATGATCCGCTTGTCGGAGCCCTTGACGGCGGCGACGTGGTCGGCCGTCGCGACGACGGACTCGATGAAGCGGTGCATGTCCTCGCCGCTCGCGAGGAACGAGTCGACGTCGCCGTCGAGGGGCTCGTAGTAGGCGTGGGCCGAGATGTGGTCGACGAGGTCGAAGCACCGCTCGAGGACGACGCGCTCCCACGTGCCGAAGGTCGGCATGCCGCGGTTGGACGACCCGCATGCGACGAGCTCGAGGGTGTCGTCGACCCGGCGCATGGCGCGGGCGGTCTCCTCGGCGACCCTGGCGTACTCCTCGGCGGTCTTGTGGCCCATCTGCCAGGGGCCGTCCATCTCGTTGCCGAGGCACCACACGCGCACGTCGTGCGGCTCGACGTGCCCGTTCTTGGCGCGACGGTCGGGCCAGGACGTGCCGGTCTCGGCGTTGCAGTAGAGCAGCAGGTCGATGGCCTCCTGCACGCCGCGGGTGCCGAGGTTGACGGCCATCATCGGCTCGACGCCGACGCCGCGGGCCCAGTCGACGAAGTCGTCGGTGCCGACCTGGTTGGTCTCGACCGAGCGCCAGGCGAGGTCGAGCTGGGTGGGCCGGTCGGCCTTGGGGCCGACGCCGTCCTCCCAGCGGTAGTTGGAGACGAAGTTGCCCCCGGGGTAGCGCACGACGGTGACCCCGAGCTCCCGGACGAGCCGCGCGACGTCCTCTCGGAAGCCGAGCTCGTCGGCTTCGGGGTGGTCGGGCTCGTAGATGCCGGTGTAGACACACCGGCCCATGTGCTCGACGAAGGACCCGAAGATCCTCGGTCGGACCGGCCCCACCGCGAAGGCGGGGTCCAGTCGTACCGTCGCTGCTCCCATGCGGTCCTCCTTGACCGTCGGCGTTCGGGCCGCCGCTGTTACAACGGTTACCCATTTGCGTCTGCCTGAAAATTACAACGGTTACCGAAAACTGTCCAGAGGTGGTCCGAGGTCACCACGCCCGACGCCCGCGGGCGCTAGCCTGTCCACGACGGGGCACACAGGGGGACTCAGGGGCGCAGGACGGGCCCGGACAGACGGAGGCACGGTTTGGCGGCGCGGCTGAGGGACGTGGCAGAACGTGCGGGAGTGTCGGTCAAGACGGCCTCGAACGTGCTCAACCACCACCCGCACGTGAAGGCGAGCACGCGCGAGCGCGTCGAGGCGGCGATGGCCGAGCTTCACTACCGTCCCAACCTCTCCGCGCGCAGCCTCAAGCACGGGCGGGCCGGCTTCCTCGCCCTCGCCGTGCCGGCCATGGACTCGCCCTACTTCGCCGAGCTCGCGGCCCGCATCACCGAGGAGGCGGCTGCCCTCGGCTTCATCGTGCTGCTCGACGTGACGGGCGGTGACGCCGACGCGGAGCGCGTCGTGCTCGAGGGCATGCGGTCGCACGTCATCGACGGCGTCATCTTCTCGCCACTGGCCCTCTCGGCCGACGAGATCGGCCGCCGCGCCGACAACCTGCCGATGGTCCTGCTCGGCGAGCGTCCCGTGCCCACCGGCTTCGACCACATCGCCGTCGACTCCGTCGCCGCCGCGCGCGCCGCGACGGAACACCTTGTCGCACAAGGTCGCCGGCGTATCGCCGCCGTCGGGCGCGAGACGACACGAGGCACCGCGTCCGCGCGCCTTCGCGGCTACCGACAGGCCCTCAAGGCCGCCGGGCTGGACTACGACACCGACCTCATCATCGGGGTCCCGCACTTCGAACGGGCCGACGGCCACGCCGCGATGCGGCAGCTGCTCGACCTGCCCGAGCGACCCGACGCCGTCTTCTGCTTCAACGACCTCATGGCCATCGGTGCACTTCGGGCGTGCGTCGAGGCGGGGGTGCAGGTGCCGGAGGAGGTCGCCATCGTCGGCTTCGACGACATCGCCGAGACCCGCTACTCCAACCCCACCGTCACGACGATCTCGCCCGACCTGACCGGCCTGGCCCGGGCAGCGCTCGAGCTGTTGTCGCGCCGCATCGACGGTGACGACGGACCGGCCGAGGAGGTCGAGGTGGCCTGGACCCTCGAGGCCCGCGAGACGACCCTCGGGGTCCCGGCAGCACGCTCACGACGCCCCCGACGCACGGACACCGAGTCACGCGCCGACGGGACCACTCCCCTGGCCCGCTGAACGCATCCGGCCCGCCCATCCTCCGGACTCGCGGAGGGCCACGTCACGCCGGAGCACGGCGAGGCGCGCGAGCCGGTCGCGGCCGTCAGCGGAGTCGTAGGGCGCGACGCCGGCTGCGAAGTCGATGGCGTGCTGCCGCATCGTCTCCGTCGCCTGCCGGTAGGCGATCCAGTTCTCGTGCCACTGGAAGAGCTGCTGGAGCCCCTCCAGCACCACGATCAGGGCACCGAGCGAGGCGGTGACCCACGGGGTGGCGGACAGGCCGGCCGACACGGTCGCGGCGGCGGCGGCCGTCAGGCTGATGATCCGGGCAGACTGGTACGACAGGCGATTCGTCCTCGCTCCGTGACTGTAGGACGTGAACTGGTCGCGGTACGCCGTCCACGCCGCCGAGGCCGACTGCTCGGGGTCGGCCGGGTCCGGCAGCTCGTCGGACATCCATCCCGGGTTGGCGCCCATGCCACAGTGTCGCGCCCATCCACCCGTGCTGGAAGGGTTTTCGGGCTTCGACGTCAGAGGGTGGCGAGGAGGTAGGCCGTGAGCTCGGCAGGGTGCGACAGGGCAGCCAGGTGCCCGCCGGGGACGGTCTCGAGGTCGAGCCCGAGACGCTCGCGGGCGACGCGGCGCTGGAGGGCCACGGGGAAGAAGCGGTCGTCCGCGCCCGCGACGACCCGAGTGGGCACGTCGGGCCAGGAGGCGATGTCGCACGGCGTCTCGAAGGCACGGTCGACCTCGGGTCGCTGGTGCGCCTCTCCGGTCGCCGCGACCGCCGGGTCGACGTCGTGGAGGAAGTAGGTGTCGAGGTCGACGTCCTCGGTGTAGCCATCCGCCCGGGCGGCGGTGAGCCGCGCCTCCTCCGAGCCCACGGCGTCCCACCACTGCCCCGCCGTCTCCCCCGGCAGCGGGACCATGGCGTTGAGCAGCACGACCCGGGAGACCGGGCGCCGGGCCGCGACCATCGGGGCGGTGAAGCCACCCATCGACTGCGCGACGACCACCACGTCGTCACGGCCGGCGACCGCCTCGACGACGAGCGCTGCATACTCCGGTAGGCCGGCGTGCGGGTCGTCGCCGGGCAGGTCGACGGCGACGGCCTCGTGGCCCGCCTGCTCGAGCAGCGGCACGACGCGGTGCCAGTACCAGGCGGCGCCACCGGCCCCGGGGACGAGCGCAAATGTGGTCACTGTCCACATGGTAGACCTCGACGTCGTGGGAGCCCCGTGCCAAGGTGACCACATGGCTGAAGACACCACGATCTCGGACCGCATCACCTCGCTCATCGACGAGGAGCACCGCCTGCGCTCCTCGCTCCAGTCCGGCGAGATCACCGTCGACGAGGAGCACGCCCGGCTGCGCAGCGTCGAGGTCGAGCTCGACCAGTGCTGGGACCTGCTGCGCCAGCGGCGGGCCAAGCGCGAGTTCGGGCAGGACCCCGACACCGCCGAGGTCCGCTCCGAGCGCACGGTCGAGGGCTACACCGGCTGAACAGGCCTCTCCCTGGACGACACTCGCCATTCGAGCACGGCGAGCGAGGTCGCCACGACGGCACTCGTGACGAAGGAGCCCCCGGCGGCTC
Organism: Terrabacter ginsenosidimutans; assembly: GCF_039539425.1. Taxonomy (NCBI): domain Bacteria; kingdom Bacillati; phylum Actinomycetota; class Actinomycetes; order Micrococcales; family Intrasporangiaceae; genus Terrabacter; species Terrabacter ginsenosidimutans. The sequence goes on from NZ_BAABDC010000001.1 coordinate 841,321, forward strand.
TCACCTCGAGCGCCTCGCGGCGACCGCGACCCCCACGGCTCCCAAGGCGGCGCCGCCGACCGCCCCGAGCAGGCCGTGGTGCTGGGAGGCCCAGACCTGTGGCGACCGGTCGGTGGAGCGGTCCGCGAAGGGGCCGCGGGTGCCGTAGTCGCGGTGCTCGTCCGCAGGCTGCTCGAGGTTGTCCGGACGGTCGGGGTCGCTCGGCTCGTCGGTCTGCTGGGAGTCGAACCCGGTACGGGCCAGGTAGCGGTCCAGCAGGCCGGGCGCCACCGCGTTGGCCACGAGCGTGCCGACGGTGCTGCCCCCCACCCAGTACTCCCGACGCTGCGGGTGGTCGGCGGCATGGACGACGGCGCCGGCAGCGACGTGCGGCTCGTAGATCGGCGCCACGGGCTGCGGCTTGCGGGGTAGCCGGGAGCGCACCCACCTGAACTGCGGGGTGTTGACAGCCGGCATCTGCACCATCGTCACTCGGACCGGGCTCTTGTCATGGAGCAGCTCGCACCGCAGCGCCTCGTGGAAGCCCTGGGTGGCGTGCTTGGCGCCGCAGTAGGCCGTCTGCAGCGGGATGCCCCGGTAGGCGAGCGCCGAACCGACCTGCACGATCGTGCCGGCGCCGCGCGCCTTCATCCGGGGAAGGATCGCCATGGTCGCGTAGACGTAGCCGAGGTAGGTCACCTCCGTGACCCGCCGGTACTCCTCCGGCGCGATCTCGTCGAAGGGTGCGAACACCGACGTGAAGGCCACGTTGACCCACACGTCCACCGGTCCGAGGTCCCGCTCGACGGTCTCGACGGCCCCCCTGACGTCGTCGGCGTCGGCGACGTCGACCGGGACGACGAGCGGCTGCCCTCCGGCGGCGCGCACCTCCTCGGCCGCAGCCTCGAGGCCTGCTGAGCCGCGGGCGAGCAGTCCCACTTTGGCGCCGCGCGCACCGAAGGCGATGGCCGTGGCGCGCCCGATGCCGCCGCTCGCGCCGGTCACGGCGACGACCTGGTTGCGGTGGGGGCCTGCCACGTTCATGGGGTTCCTCTCGTCGTACGGGCTGCGTCACGCCGGGGTCGGGCCGCGCCCGACGCCGTGCAGATTCATGCCCCTTACCCCGGGACGACGAGGCCGACGCGGCGCGCGACACGGCGACGCGTGCCCTGTGAGCCCCTGCGGCGGCCGGCCCCTTCCGGACGGCAGACCGCCGAGGACGTCACTCCGTGTCGAGACGAAGCCCGTGGCCGAAGGGGAAGAGCGGGTCGTCGTAGCCCGGGACGTCCTCGCCGTGTGCGCGCACCTGATCCATCGAACGGGGCAGGTCGAACGGCAGACGGCCCACGGGCGCGATGGTGCCGGTGAGGGCGTCGAGCAGGGCGTCGTCGCACGAGCCGAAGCTGCCGACGACCGCGGACGCGAAGCGCAGCAGCGGGGTGAGGACGGCCGGCCGGTCGAGCACGACGTCGACGACGAGCGGGCACACCGCGGCGATCCGCTCGAGGCGGGCGACGAGGCCGGGCGGGAAGTCGAGCGAGCCCTGGTGGAACCACGACTCGAGGAAGAGGTCCGAGCGCGGGTCGAACGGCGCCGTCAGGCGCACGACCGCGACGTCGGCGTCCTCGGGCCGGTCGACGAGCTTGCCGTGCCGGGCGACCGCCTCGGGTGAGACCTGCTCGGCGTAGATGCGCAGGCCATGCTCGAGCGGCAGCCGGCCACCCTCGTGGTGCAGCACGGTCACCGAACGGGCCTGCGCGGCATACCCCTCCTCGCGGAAGTCGTCGCGCCCGACCGTCGCCGCGGCCTCGTCCTCGTCGACGTAGGGGTTCTCGAAGAGGCCGAGACGGAACTTCACCGCCAGGATGCGGCGGGCCGACTCGTCGACGCGAGCCTCGGTGACGCGCCCCTGCGCGACGAGGTCGAGCAGGATCTCGACGCACTCCTCGCCACCGAACTGGTCGGCGCCGGCCTCGAGGATGAGCTCCATGCGGCCGTGCGGGTCGAGGTGCTCGACGCCCCAGGCGCGGGCGGGCAGCACCTGGTCTCCGACGTGGTTGTCGTTGACGAGCTCCCAGTCCGTGACGACGACGCCGTCGTAGCCGAGCTTCTCGCGGAGCAGCCCGGTGACCACCTGCTTGTTGTAGCCGAAGCCGATCGGCTCGATCTCGACGCCGTCGACGACGAGGTCGACCGGCATGCCGTAGTAGGGCATGATCCCCGCGGTGCCGGCCTCGATGATCGGCGGGAACGGCTTGAGGTGGTCGGCGAAACGCCCACCGGGATAGACCTGCTCGCGGCCGTAGGGGAAGTGCGCGTCCTCGCCGTCCTTCTGGGGGCCGCCGCCGGGGAAGTGCTTGCTCGTGCACGCCACGCTGCCGGAGCCGAGCGAATCCCCTTGGAAACCCTTGAGATAGGCGACACCGAGCTCGGTCACGAGGTCGGGATCCTGGCCGAAGGTGCCGGCCTGGCGGGCCCAGCGCGGCTCGGTCGCGAGGTCCAGGGTCGGGTGCAGTGCGGCACGGATGCCCACCGCGACGTACTCCTGGCGGGCGATGTCGGCGAAGCGTCGCACGGCGTCCGCGTCCCGGAGCGCCGCGAGGCCGAGCGGCTCGGGCCACTGCGAGAACGCGCCTGCGGAGAAGGACACCCCGACGTTCTCGATGAACGCGTGACGCGGGTCTGTCGACACCGTCACGGGTATGCCGTGTGGCGTGCGCTCGGCCAGTGCCTGCAGGGCGTTGCTCCACCTGGCCGCCATCCGCGGGTCGTCGAGCGCGTGGACGTTGAAGTGCGTGAGGTGCTTGTCGAGCACGACCGTGCTCGTCGGCGACTTGCTGATGCTGCCGGGGTGCTCGAGCACCGTGCCGTCCGAGCCGGCCTCGATGACGGTCTGGAACATCAGGCCGACCTTCTCCTCGAGCGAGAGCCGACCGAGCAGGTCCTCGACGCGCACCTCTACGGGGAGCCGGGGGTCCTCGTAGGGATCCATCCGGCCGTTTCCGTTGAGGTCGCGGTAGGCGACGCCGTCCTCGGTGGTGTGGAGCTCGGGGCGCACGGGAGGTGCCTTTCGTCGTGAGGGGTCCCGTGGCCGCCCGATCAGTGCGATCGGACGGCCACGGGGTGGAGGGGCGGGTCAGGCGACCGGGCTGGCGCCGAACTCCTCGATGCCGATGACGGGCCGCAGCGCGCGCTCGACGGCCGGGGTGCTGAAGCCGCGGCGGATGACGTCGTGGCCGAGCACGTTGCCGACGGCGCCCATGATCATCGCCTGGTCGAGCGAGAGGTAGCGGCGGGCCACGGTGCCGGAACCGACCGCGATGGCGTCGAAGAAGCCGCCCCGGCCGTAGGAGTCGAAGTCCGCCTGGAGCCGGGCGAGGTTGGTGAACGCCTCGTCGGGCTCGTGCATCATCGCGAGGAACGACGCGTGCGGCGTCACGACGCCGTCACCGTACGTGGGAGACGGGTTCGTCGCCGCGCGGCAGTCGCCGAAGCCCGGGTCGTAGTTCGTCCTCTCCTTGTCGGAGAAGTAGCCGTCGGGGTTGAGGCCGAGGGCGTCGACGCCGTACTCGCGGTAGCCGGCGAACGGGTCGCTCGAGGGGCTGAAGCCCCAGTAGCCGTAGCCGGCCTCGATGAGGCCGTGCTCGCGCTGGGCGCGGACGTGGTTGGGGTGGTTGCGGCCCCAGCTCTTGGGCGCCCACGCCGCCTCGTCGACGAAGACGTCGGGCATGAGCTCCTCGAACATGCTGCCGCCCCAGCCGGGAACGATGCGCGTGCCGCGGTAGGTGTAGGCGCCCTCGTAGACGTCGATCCCGTAGTAGGTGCGGTTCTCGCCGACGGGCTGCATCTCGTGCCACGACCAGTCGCAGGTCGCGGGGAAGGTGCGCCACATCGCGAAGTACTGCTTCGCCGGGATCTGGCCGGTGATGATGCCGAGGTAGCTCGTGATCCGGGTCTCGGAGACAGTCGTGTCGTAGTGGTGCGTCGTCAGCCACACGGGGTCGCCACCGATGTGGGTGCCCTGGTAGGTGCCGCCGGGGCGACCGTCCTCGTACGGGTAGAAGCCGCCGTGGATGAGGCCCCCGGTGCGCACCTGGTGGGCGGGGTCGCTGTTGTCGTTGTAGAAGGCGTCCCAGCGCATCCGGTCGAAGATCCGCCGGGCCCACGGCGCGGCGGCGGCGTCTGAGCTCTGCACGACGAGCAGGGCGGCTCCGAGCCAACCGTTGTCGACGCTCGAGCAGAACGGGACGACCTTGTCGCCGGATCCGGGCCAGGAGTGCAGGGCCTTGGCCGTGGCCTCGTCGTACCAGTTGTAGTACATGCCGCTCGGCGTGTGGTGCTCCATGCGCTCCACGGTCTTGAGGGTGCGGATGAGGCGGGCCGTCGCCTCGCCGCGCGTGATGATGCCCAGCTCACGGGCCGCGATCGTCGACCACAGGTAGCCGCCGATGTTCGTCGGTGACGTGTAGCCCGACCGGTCGCCCGCCGCCAGGGACTCGGGGATGTTGTCGGCCGGCAGGCCCGTCTTCGAGTCCGTCATCGCGACGAGGCTGCGCCACGTGTCGGCCGCCCAGGTGTGCACCGTCGCGCGGTCGAGGGTGCGGACGGCATACGCGCTCTTGCGGGAGGACGTCGCGGCCGAGGCCGACGGCGCGAGCGCGAAGGCGGCGACGGAGGCCGCGCCTCCGACGAGCAGCGCCCGGCGGCTCGTGGTGGTGGGCAGGGTCTTCGGAGTGCTGTCGTTCATGTCTGTCATGCGGCTGTGCTCCGTTCGGTTACTTGAGGCCGGTGGTGGCGATGCCCTCGATGAAGCGCTTCTGGAAGATCAGGAAGACGACGAGGATCGGGATGATGACCACGGTCGCCCCGGCGAGCAGCAGGCCGTAGTTCGTGCTGTTCTGACCGGTCGAGTAGAGGGCCAGGGCGACCGGAAGGGTGTACCTGTCCTCGGACTGCGCCACGACCAGCGGCCACAGGAAGTTGTTCCAGCTGCCGAGGAAGGTCAGGATCCCGAGCGTGGCCAGGGCGGGACCGCAGAGCGGCAGGATGATCCGGAAGAAGATGCGCAGCTCACCGGCACCGTCGACACGGCCCGCGTCGAGCAGGTCCTTCGGCAGGCCGAGGATGAACTGGCGCATGAGGAAGACGCCGAACGGGCTGACGAGGAAGGGCAGGAACAGGCCCGGGATGGTGTCGATGAGGCCCGCGTTGGCGACGAGCACGAAGAGCGGCACGAACGTCACGACCCCCGGGATCATGAGCGTGCCCATGACGGCGGTGAAGATGACCTTCTTGCCCTTGAAGTCGAGCATCGCCAGGGCGTAGCCGAGCATCGAGCAGAAGATGAGGTTGCCGGCCGTGACGACGACCGCGACGACGATCGAGTTGGTGAAGTACTGCCCGAAGTTCAGCTTGCTGAACAGCTGGGTGTAGTTGTCGAGCGAGGCGCTCTCGGGCAGCCATGTCGGCGGGACCTGGCGCAGCTCGCCCTCGCCCTTGAAGCTGCCGAGCACCATCCAGGCGAAGGGGGCGATGACGGCGACGAGTGCGACGGTGAGCAGCAGGTAGAGCCACCAGCGTGAGCCCTGGCTCGAGCCGACCATGCCGGAGCCGGTGCGGCTGGTCCTGCCCGGCCGGGACGGCGCCGGAGCGCCGGGTGCGGCCGGTCCGACCGGTCCGGCCGGCTTCGGTGCGGTGTCGACGGACATGGTCACGTCCTCTCTCGGAGCAGGCGGAACTGGAGGGCCGTGACGATCGCGATGACGACGAAGATGAGGTAGCTCATCGCCGATGCGTAGCCGTAGTTGCCGAAGCCGAACTGCTGGTAGGTGTACATCGACAGCGAGATTGTGCTGTTGAGCGGCCCACCCTTGGTCATGACGAACGGCTCCTCGAAGAACTGGAGGTAGCCGATGGCGGTCGTGACCATGACGAACAGCAGCGTCGGGCGCAGCAACGGCATCGTGACGTAGCGGAACCGCTTCCATGCGCCGGCGCCGTCGATGGCGGCCGCCTCGTGCAGCTCGGCGGGCACCGCCTGCAGCCCGGCGAGGAAGATGATCATCGCCGTGCCGAAGTTGCGCCAGGACGCCATGAGGATGAGCGAGGGCATCGACCAGTTCGGGTCACCGAGCCAGTTGGGCCCGGTGATGCCGACCCAGCCGAGCGCGGTGTTGATGAGGCCGCCCGGGTCCTGCAGGAGGAAGCGCCACACGACGGCCACCGCGACGATCGAGGTGATGACCGGCATGTAGAAGCCGAGACGGAAGACCGCACGGAAGCGCGTGATCCCCTTGTCGAGCGCGACCGCCGCGGCGAGCGCGACGACGAGCGTCAGCGGCATCCCGACGAGGACGAAGTATGCCGTGTTGCCGGCAGCCTTGCGGAAGGTCGGGTCCGACAGCGCCTTGGTGAAGTTGTCGAGCCCGATGATGTTGACACTGAAGGGATGCCGCAGGTCGCGAGCCTTCGTGTCGGTGATGCTCATGAAGAGCGACTGGATCACCGGCCACGCCGTGAAGGCGAGGAAGAGCAGGCAGAAGGGGATCGCGAGGATCCAGGCCGCCCGCCCCTCCCGCCGGCGGGACGAGTCGTCCCGCCGACGGGTACCGGTCGTGCCGGTCTGGACGGTCATCGGACTACAGACCCGTCCCGATGGACTCGGCCTGCTGCTGGGCCGTCTTGAGGCCCGTCGCCGGGTCCTCACCGGTCTTGGTGATCTTCTCCATCTCGGTGTCGAGACCCTTGACGGCCTGCTCCCACGTCGGGAACGACGGCGGCGCCTTGGCCGTCTCGAGCTGCTTGCCGAAGACGGCGAGCTTCTTGTCCGAGGCGAGGGCCGGGTCCTGCCAGGCGCTCTTGACCGAGGGGAGGTCGGTGGAGATCGTGTACCACTTGGCCTGGACCTTGGGGTCGCTCAGCCACTGGACGAACTTCCACGAGGTGTCGCGGTTCTTCGTGTTCTTGAAGACGACGAAGTTCGAGCCACCGACGAACGAGGACGACCCGGCCGAGCCGGCGGGGATCGGCGCGACGTTGTACTTGTCCTTGAAGCCGGCGCCGCCGACCTTCTCGACCGCGGACATCATCCACGGGCCGGAGATGAACATCGGGACCTTGCCGCTCGCGAAGTCGGGCTCGGTCGTCGGGGTCGCCGGGGCGCTCTTGTTGGAGATGCCGTCGGTGAAGAACGACTGGTAGTACTGCGTCGCCTTGAGCATGGCCGGGCTGTCGAAGTTGTAGGACTTGCCGCCGTCCTTGGTGAGGTCGGCGCCGTCGCTCCAGGCGAACGGCATGACGGTCTGCCACGAGCCCTCGCCGCCGGCCTGCAGGCCGATGCCGTACTTCGCGCCGGCCTTGGTCTGCATGGCCTTGGCCATGTCGTGCAGGCCCTGCCAGTCGGACGGCGGCGCGTCGTAGCCGGCCTTCTTGGCGAGGTCGGTGCGGTAGTAGAGGACGCGGGTCTCGACGTACCACGGGATGCCGAAGGAGGTGCCGTTCACCTCGGTCGTCTTCTGCGCGCCGTCGAAGAAGGCGGACTTGTCGATCTGCGCGGGGGTCGGGTCGAGCGCGTCGCTGCTCGCGAACTCGCCCATCCACGTCGTGCCGACCATGGCGACGTCCGGGGTCTTGCCGGCCGTGATGGCGGTGGTGAACTTGTCGTGCGCGGCATCCCACGGGATGGCCGTGACCTGGATCTTGACGCCGGGGTTGGCGGCCTCGAAGTCCTTGGTCAGCTTGGACAGGTTGTCACCCTCGGCACCCATGGCCCAGACGGTGATCGTGCCGCTGGCCTTGCCGGTGCTGACGGCGGCGCCCGTCTGTCCGGCGGCCGTGCCGCCGTTGTCGGCGCTGCGACCGCAGGCGGTCACGGTGAGGGCCGCGGCAGTCATGCACGCGACCGTGATGGCTGTAGTGCGTCTCATCGGTGTCTCGCTTTCTCAGGTGTTCTCCGACGGCTGTGTCGGGGTGTGGGGGGCGGGGTGGTGTCGGGTGGTGGGGTGGCTGGTGGCGTGGGTGGGTCTGGCGTCGGGACGCCGGGCCGGTCAGCGTCGGGCGCAGCCGCAGGACCCGCGGATGACGACCTCGGTCGGCAGGACCTGTGGCTCGAGCCGGGGCTGGCCGCCCGAGACGCGCTGGTGGAGGCGCTCGGCGGCGATGACGCCGAGCTCGTGGACGGGCTGTCGCACCGTCGTCAGGCCGGGCCGGACGTAGCGGGAGGTCATGACGTCGTCCCAGCCGACGACCGCGATGTCGCCGGGGACGTCGCGGCCGGCGTCCTGCAGGTGGGTCATGATCGCGAGGGCGAGCTCGTCGTTGGCGCAGACGAGGGCGTCGGCCTCGATCTCGCCGGCCAGGATGCGCTCGGCGACGGCCTCGCCCTCCCCCTCACGGAAGGGCACGCGGACCGGCGGGGCGGGCTCGAGACCCCGGGCGCGGTGGGCGGCGACGAAGCCGGCGTGACGCTCGGTGATGTCGGGGGCGCCTTCGGGATCACCGACGAAGACGAGCCGGGTGCGGCCGTGGGCGAGCACGTGCTCGGTGAGCTGCTCGGCGCTGTGGGCGTTCTCGGCGCGGACGCTCTCGATGCCCTCCTGGGGCGTGCCGGCGATGATGACGACGGGCTTCTGGCCGTGGAGCGCCCGGGCGACTGCGGGCGGCATGGCGGCCGAGCCCAGCACCGCGATCGCGTCGACGTGGGTGGCGAGCTGGCGGACGGCGCGGGCGAGGTCGGCCTTGCCGTCGGTCAGCATGAGCGTGACGCTCTGGCCGAGCTCGGCGGCGCGGGACTCGAAGCCCATGAGCAGCTCGGAGTAGTAGGGACCGGAGAGCTCGGGGAGCACGAGACCGTGCGCCTCGTGGTGCCGGACAGCGAGGCTGCGGGCGGCGCCGAGCGGCACGTAGTTGAGCTCCTCGACGGCGTCGAGCACCTTCTGGGTCGTCTTCGCCGAGACCGTGCCGGCACCCTGCAGGACCCGCGAGACCGTGGCGATAGAGACGCCCGCGTGCTCGGCGACGGAGTAGATCGTGGCGCCGGCCGACGTCGTCGACGTGAGAGCGGGTGTTGAGCTGCCGTCGTGCGTCCGTGCTGTCGCCATGGGGGTCCCGCCTCTCGCGTCTCGTCGTTGAGTGATGTGTCGCGACCAGGCCCCCGTCCGGGTCTCCCCGGCTCTGTAAGCGCTTACATCTGCGCTCCCCATAGTGCACAGGTCGGACCAATCACGCAAGGGCTGGTCGCCGTCGGGGACGCAGATGAGGGGCCGGTCGGGGTGTCGGCGACACCCCTTCCAGCCCCTCGTCGTCAGTGCTGACAGGTACCCGCGGGCGTATGCGGTGCGGTGCTTCCCGCGACGCCGCTTGGTCGGAGCTACGAGTCGCCTAACCCGTTGCCGCGCAAGCGGATCGGGTCGAAGCGCCTATGCCGGCTCGGCAGTCCATCGGCTGTCGAGCATCACGCCAGGCTCCCGCAGCTCGTTCTCCCCAGGCCAGGCCCGGATCCGGACCGGGACGTCCCGGAAGAAGAAGTACGAACTCGTGGCTGTCGAGGGGACTCGGGCACACCGGCGGACGGGTGGCACGCGTCCACGGAGGCCTCGCAGGTCACCCCTGCATCAGGCCGATCATGTTGCCGTCGGCGTCCGCGAGGACGGCGACGGTGCGCCCACCGCCGACGTTCGTCGCCTTCTGCCTGACGGTGGCCCCGGCCTCGACGAGGGACGCCGTGGTCGCCTCGAGGTCGTCGACCGACCAGTAGGGCGTGCCGCCCGTCAGGCCCTTGCGGTGGCCGTTCGGGTCGAGCGCGATCTCCTGGCCGTCGACGTTGTAGCCGACGTAGTAGGCCTCGTCGGTGTGCGGCTGCGCGCCAAGCAGGGTCGAGAAGACCTTCTTGGCGGCGTCGAGGTCGGCGACGGGGTAGATGAGGGTGTTCACGGCAGACATCGGTGTCTCCTTCTCTCGTGCGGTGTCACATCGGGTGGCACCGGCTCGTCAGTGCTATGACGGATCACGACCCGAGGATGTGACGACGATGGACGAGAGCTCCCGCGAGGAGTGGCTGGCCCGCGACTTCGAGCAGCAGCGACCGCGGCTGCGCGCCGTGGCCTACCGGGTGCTGGGCTCGGCGGCCGACGCGGACGACGCCGTGCAGGAGGCGTGGCTGCGGCTCAGCCGGAGCGACACGAGCGAGGTCGCCAACCTCGCCGGCTGGCTGACGACCGTCGTCGGGCGGATCAGCCTCGACATGCTGCGGTCACGTGGCTCCCGGCGTGAGGACAGCTGGGACGCCGGCCTCGCCGAGCTCGTCGGGACCGGTGACGCCCGCGTCGCCGCGACCTCTCCGGCGCAGCAGCCGCCCGACCCGGCGAGCGAGGCCGAGCTCGCCGACAGCATCGGCCTGGCCCTGCTCGTCGTCCTCGACACGCTCGCCCCCGCCGAGCGGCTCGCCTTCGTGCTCCACGACCTCTTCGGTATGCCGTTCGAGCAGATCGCGGACATCATCGACCGCTCCCCTGCCGCCACCCGCCAGCTCGCGAGCCGCGCCCGACGACGCGTGCGGTCGGCAGACGCCGAAGAGTCGAGCCCCGCCCGCACGCGGCAGCGCGAGGTGGTGGGCGCCTTCCTCGCGGCGGCGCGCGGCGGCGACTTCACCGCGCTGCTCGGGATGCTCGACCCCGACGTCGTGCTGACGGCTGACGCCGCGGCCGTCGCGATGGGCGCCCCCGAGGCGCTGCGCGGCCCGAACGCCGTGGCCCAACGCTTCAACGGCGGCGCCAGGTCGGCGCGGCTCGCGGCCTTCGACGGCGGAGTGGGTGCGGTGTGGACGTTGCACGGCGAGCCCCAGGTGGCCTTCCGCTTCACCGTCGAGGGCGACCACGTCACCGGGATCGAGATGGTGGCCGACCGGACCCGGCTCGCCGCGATGGAGATCTACTACCTGACCTCCTGAGACCTGGACGGTCCTCCGGAGCCGCGGGCGGCCACCGTCTATCGTCGATGGTGTGGCGGAGGGGATGCGTGCGGCGGTCGTGCTCGGCTCGGGCGGGGCCCGGGGCTATGCCCACATCGGGGCGCTCGAGGTGCTCGCGGAGCGCGGGTTCGAGGTCGTCTCGATCGCGGGCACGTCGATGGGCGCCCTCGTCGGCGGCGTCGCGGCGGCGGGCAAGCTCGAGGCCTACACCGCCTGGGCGCGCAGCCTCACCCAGCGCGAGGTGTGGCGGCTGCTCGACCTCAGCATCACCTCGCCGAACGGCGCGATCCGCGCCGAGCGCATCATCGCCAAGGTCGGCGAGATCCTCGAGGGAGCGACGATCGAGAGCCTGCCGATCCCCTACACGGCGGTCGCGACCGACATCAACGCCCGGCGCGAGGTGTGGTTCCAGCGCGGGCCGGTCGAGCACGCGATCCGGGCCTCGATCGCGATCCCCGGCGTCATCACCCCGGCCGTCATCAACGGGCGGGTGCTCGTGGACGGCGGCCTCATCAACCCGATCCCCATCGAGCCGACCGCAGCGGCGGCCGCCGACCTCACGATCGCGGTCTCGCTCTCGGGACTGAGGGCGACCGGGGGCCCGACCACCCCGGTCAAGGAGTCGTCGGAGCAGCGCCCTCACCAGGAGTGGACGACTCGCCTGCGCCGGAGCGCCGCCGAGGTGCTCGAGTCCGAGCGCGTCCGGGCCATCACGAGCCGGTTCGGGGGGCACTCGCGCGACCTCGAGCACGACCAGACCATCCCGCCCGAGGCCGTCGACGGCCTCCCGCAGACACCGATGGACGCGCTCGTCGTCCGCTCCGCCGACGTCGGGCTCGTCGACCTGCTCAACATGTCGTTCGAGACGATGTCGGCCCTCATCTCGCGCTACCGGATGGCGAGCAACCCGCCCGACGTGCTCGTGACGGTCCCGTCCAACGCCGTGCGCACGCTCGACTTCCACCGGGCCGCGGAGATGATCGAGCTCGGCCGCCAGCTGACGACCGAGGCCCTCGACCACGCCGGCTACTGATCCCGGCGCGCTGTCGGTGGCGCGGGCGAGACTGGCACTGTGGTCCTCCTGCACGCCGACGCCGACGCCTTCTTCGCCTCGGTCGAGCAGCGCGACGACCCGTCCCTGCGCGGGCGCCCGATGGTCGTGGCCCACGAGGTCGTCGCCTGCCCGTCCTACGAGGCCCGCGCCCTCGGCATCCACGCCGGCATGCCGCTGCGCCAGGTGCGGCGGCGCTGGCCGCAGGTGCTCGTGACGGGCTACCGCTCCGAGGCCTACGAGGAGGCGTCAGCGCGGCTGTTCGAGATCTTCCGCCGGTTCACGCCCCTCGTCGAGCCGGGCTCGGTGGAGGAGGCGTTCCTCGACGTCACCGGGCGCGACCGGGGCGACCCGCGAGGGCTCGCCGTCGCCCTGCGCGCCGCGGCCCGCGCCGAGGTCGGCCTGCCCGTCTCGGTCGGGGTCGGGCGCACCAAGCTCATGGCCAAGCTCGCGAGCCGCCGCGCCAAGCCCGACGGCCTGATCGTCGTCGACGCGGAGCTGGAGGCCCGGGCGCGGCCGCGCCTGCGTCTCGACGAGCTCTGGGGCGTCGGGCCCACGACCTACGAGAAGCTCCACGCCGCAGGCCTCTTCGTCGTCTCGGACCTCCACGGCCTCGACGAGGACGACCTCAAGCCCATCGTCACCACGGCCATGGCGCGCCGTCTCGTCTCCATCGCGCGCGGCACCGACGACGCGACGGTCCGCCTCCCGGGGCCGCGCCGGTCGGTGAGTGCGACCCGGTCCTTCGCCGCCACCCGGACCCGGTCCAAGGTCGTCGCCGTGCTCGACGAGTGCGTCGACCGCGCCGTGACCCGGGTGCTCGGGCTGGACGGCCCGCCGCGGCTCCCGAACCGGCTCGAGGTGCTCGTCCGCTACGACGACGGAGCCCAGGCGCTCCGGCGCGGGCCGCTCGAGGCCCCGACGCTCGACCCTGCCGTCCTGCGGACCGCGGCCGGACACCTGCTCGAGCAGACGGCATACGAGGACGACGGGCGTGGCGTCTCCATGGTGGGCATCACCCTGCCCCTGCCTGCGCCCGCTTGACCTCCAGTGGGCTCGAGGTCGCAGCATGGTCGCGTGACCACACCCCCCTCCGCTCCCGAGGTGGCTGCCTACCTCTCGCGCATCGGCGCCGCGGCTCCCCAGGCGCCGACGGCAGCGGCCCTCGCCTCCCTGCACCGGGCGCACCTGCTGGCGGTGCCCTTCGAGAACCTCGACATCTCCCTCGGCCGGCCCATCCGACTCGACCGGGATGCCTTGCTGCGCAAGGTGGTCGACGCGCACCGGGGCGGCTACTGCTACGAGCTGAACGGGCTCTTCGCGCTGCTGCTGCGCAGCCTCGGGTATGCCGTCGACCTCGTCTCCGCGCGGGTGGCCTCTGCGGGCGGCGGCCTCACCGAGGACTTCGACCACCTGGCGCTCGTCGTGACGGGCGGCGACCTCGACGGGGCGGTGCTCGCCGACGTCGGCTTCGGGGACGCGTTCATCGAGCCGCTCGCGCTGCGAGACGGGGAGCAGCGCGCCGAGCCGGGCAAGCACGTCGGCCTGGTGCGCGACGGGGCACTCTGGCACTACCGGGAGCGACAGCCCGACGGTGAGTGGCACACGCAGTACGTCTTCACCCAGGCGTCGCACCCGCTGGCCGACTTCGAGGAGCGCAACGTCTGGCAGCAGACGTCGGCCGAGAGCCACTTCACTCGTTCGCGCGTGGTCTCACGCCTGACCGCCACCGGGCGCATCACGCTGAGCGGCGACCGGCTCATCACGACGACGCACGGGCGACGGCACGAGACCGCGCTGCCCGACGAGGACGCCGTCCGGGCCGTCCTCGCCGAGCACTTCGGCATCGACCTCGGCTGAGGCCGGGCGGCACTCAGTCCCAGGCGTCCCTGGTCGGGCGACACAGGCAGAACGGGTGGCCGGCCGGGTCGGCGTAGACGCGGAAGCCACGCTCGGGCCGTTGCTGCGGCGGGTCGACCGGGTCGAGGGCCGTGCCGCCCAGGGCGAGCACCCGCTCGTGGGCGGCCACGATGTCGCCGACGACGAAGTCGAGGTGAGCCTGCTGCTGACCGCGCGGCCAGTCCGGCGACTCGTGGCCGGGCGCGACCTGGGTGGCGATGCGCGGCCCGTCCCACACGACGTTGAACCAGTCGCCGTCCGGGTCAGCGTCGACCGTCCCGCCGAGCAGGTCGGCATAGAACTGCGCGACTCCGGCGGCGTCGGCGCAGTCGAGCGCGACGCAGTCCCAGCCGATCTTCGATGCAGGGGTCTGAGGGTCCTGAGTGCTCGTCATGCACCCAGCCAACCACCGCCGGGGGACAGCGGTCAGCGGGACGGCTCGGGCCAGACGAGGGTCGTCGAGGTGACGGGTCGCACCGTCGAGCTCGGACTCGAGCCCGCGAGGGTGACGGTGTGCGTCCCCGGCGGCAGGTCGGCGAAGGTCGCCACCCCGTGACCGGCCCGCAGCTTCGGCTCGGCCGTGGCGAGCACCTTCCCCTTGGCGTCCCGCACCGAGACGGTCACGGCCTTGCGCGGCGGGTCGTCGCCCGGGTCGTCCGCCTCGAGGTCGAAGGCCACCTTGAGCGGCTGGCCCGCCGTGACGAGGTCTGGCACGACGGCCCGCACGTTCGTGTCGGTGATCTCGCGGCGGCGGACCGGCTGGGCCGTCAGGATCTCCTGCACCTGGTCGAGGACGAACTGGTTGCACTGGAGGTTCGTGTGCTGCTCGGGCACGCGCACGGCCAGGTTGGTGTCGAGGGCCTCCCCCAGGCCGACCGCGCCGGTCAGCGAGACCGTGCCGTCGCCGTAGTCGTTGTCGGAGCCGAAGGTCTGCGACGTGACGGCGTGCCCGTCCTGGAACGTGACCGTCGTCTGGCTCGGCTGGCGGATGCCGACGACCATGTGCGTCATGGTGCGGCTCGCCGGTCGCGCCGTCTCCGCGGCCTGCAGGTCGGTGTGGAAGGCCATCGCGTCGGCGACCATCGCCGTGCTGACGTTGGGCACCGAGACCTCCGTCGTCTTGGCCCAGCCGCCCCCGTTGCTGATGCAGGCGTACTCCGGCAGCAGCTGGAAGAGCGAGGGCATGCTGCGGGAGAAGTCCGTCAGGTCGAGCGACAGCGGACCGATCCCCTTCTTGACCCCGTTGACGAGCTGCTCGAGCGCGTCGGTCGCCCCGCGCCACGGCGTGCCGAGCGTGATGAGCTTGCGGGTCACCTCGGCCCCGCCGCACTTCTCGATGTACCAGCGTGCGATCAGGCCACCCATGGAGTGGCAGATGAAGACGACCCTGGCGTCGGCATACGCCCCGCCCTGCGCCCGCAGCTGCTCGAGCGCCGGCTCGACGACGGTCTTCAGGCGCTCCCCGTTGTAGCGGTTCGACAGGCGCCAGTCGTAGGCGAAGGCGATGAGGGTGGCCGGCTTGCCGCCCGTCCCGCGCTGGTAGCCCTGCTTCTCGAGGGCACTGACGAGCACGTCGTAGCCGCGGATCGGCGTCCAGATGCCCGGCAGGACGTGGACGTCCGGCATGAGACCGACCGGCTCGACGCCGTCGTCCGGGTGGCCGTCGCCGATCCCCTCGGGCAGGGCCTTCTTGAGGATCGACTGGCCGCCGGTGAGCAGCTTCCACACGGCGCCGGCGCTCGGGGCCCAGATGAGGTGCTCGCTCGCCGGGGAGCCGTCGTCACCGCGGACCCCGAGGGTGCTGCCGGTGATGCCCGGAAGCACCACGACCAGATCGTTGCTCGTCATGCCGAACCACCCATCCTGCGTCGGTGAACTGTCGGTGGAGTCCCCCCGCACAACGGTGGCACCACCGACCCACGCTGATACGCAAAACGGCCAAGCCTGCCCTCGAACCCGGCGTCCGCGGACAAGGGGTATGGATGCGGCACAGTGGATCCGGAAGCCTCCGGACGACAGAAAGGCCCACCGTGGACATCACCGACGTCATCCTTCGCCAGCACGACGAGCAGCGACGGATGTTCGCCATGCTCGAGGAGTGGCCGCGCGACGACCACGAGGGCCTCGCCGCGATCTGGAAGCGCCTCGAGATCCTCCTCGAGACGCACGCCGAGGCCGAGGAGCTCTACTTCTACCCCGAGCTGCTGCGCATCGGCACGGGCGGCGCCGATGCCGAGTCCGTCGACGAAGAGGTGGAGGACGCGGTCAAGGACCACAACGACATCCGGAAGTCCGTGCGCAAGGTCGGCCGCTGCCGCACCGGCTCCGAGGCGTGGTGGACGGCGGTCGTCGACGCCAACGTCCACAACAGCGACCACATGGGCGAGGAGGAGCGCCAGGACCTCGCCGACTTCCGCCAGCGCGCGAGCCTCGAGCTGCGCCACGAGATCGCCGTCCAGTTCCTGCGCTACGAGGCGGTGCGCTGGGCCGAGGGGATCACCCCGAAGGACAAGGACCCGAAGCGCTACGTCGCGGCGAAGAAGACGAGCACGGCGTCGGCCACCGCCAAGAAGGCCGCGAACCAGGCCAGGAAGGCAGCGAAGACCGCCCCCGCCCGCGCCGCCCGGTCCAAGAAGGCGTCGGCCGGCGCCTCCGAGGAGTAGCGAGCCGAGCAGAGCTGGGCACTCGAGTCGGCCGGTCGGCCGGTCGGCCGGTCGGCCGGTCGAGAGGTCGCCGGTCGAGAGGTCGCCGGGAGGTCAGGGCAGGTGGGCGCTCGAGGCGAGCGCACGGCATACGTGGTCGTATGCCGTGGGGCTGCCGGCGGCGACCAGGCCCGGGGGCGCGGTGTCGCGGGGTGAGTAGGTGACGCCCTCGGTCGTGCCGAGCAGCCCACCGGCCTCGGCGAGCAGGAGCGAGCCCGGCACGTGGTCCCACGGGGCGGCGGACGCGTAGAGGATGTAGTCGGCCTCGCCCTCGACGAGCTTGGGGTAGTCGATGCCGCAGGACACCCAGGTCAGCGTCATCGGCTGGAGCCCGGCGAGGGCCTGTCCGATCCAGGCCCGGCGCGACGTGCGGCCTCTCAGCGCGGCGTCGTCGCGCTGCGGGACCGTCAGGCGCTGCGAGCCGTCGGCGTCGTGGCGCCAGGTGCCGGAACCGCGCTCGGCGACGTAGCCGACCTCGTGCTGCGGCTGCCAGATCCAGGCCCGCACCGCCTCGCCGGCGACGGTCTCGCTCACCATGACGGCGTGGTCCTTGGAGCCGTGGACGAAGTTCTTCGTGCCGTCGACGGGGTCGACGGTGAACGCGTGGTCCGCGACGGCATAGCGGTCCATGAGCGCCGGGTCACCGGCGAAGGTCTCCTCGCCGAGCACGACGGCGTCGGGGTAGGCGGCGACGAGGGCCTCGGTGATGAGCACCTCCGCCTCGCGGTCGGCGTCGGTCACGAGGTCACCCGGGCGCTTCTCGTGGATCTCGCCGTCGGCGAGCGCCCGGAACCGGGGGTTGATGACCTGCTCGGCCACGTCCTTCAGGAGGCTCAGCACCTCGTCCGTCTGCACGCCCCCAACCTAGCGACCCCGACTGGGCGCGCCGTCTCCACCGCCCAGTACTCAGCGCTCCGTGGTCAGCGCTCCGGTCGCAGGTGCTCGGGCACGGCGAGCCACCAGCCGAGGATGCCGCGCGCGATCTCCGGCATCGCCCGGGGGTCCGGTCCGGGCACGGGCAGTGCGTCGGCGAGCGCCCTCAGCAGGTCGCGGCGCCCGCGCATGCCGAGGACGTAGACGAGGCCCCGCAACAGCTCGGCGTGCAGCTCGTCCTGCAGCTCGGCGGGCCCGCTCCCCGTCCCGGCCGCGACGACCTCGGCGACGCGACGCGCGAAGGCGGCCTCACGCTCGTCGCGCCGGCGGCCCGGACCCTCGACGGTGTTGCCGACGACGTAGCCGGCCTCCATCGCGACGGTGGGCGGCGTGGCGGGTGACAGGGCGTAGCGCTCGAACATGTCGAGGTCCTCGACCTGTCCCATCCAGCTCAGGACGGTGGCGCTCTCGTGCGCGGCCACGTGGTCCTGTCGTGCCATGGCGTCGGCGAACGCGGCAGCGTGCACGCTGCCGATGATCGAGCTCTGCGGCGAGAGCATGAGGATGCAGAGGGCGTTGGAGCGGTCCTCCTCGTTCGTCTCGCCCAGCGCCGTCTGCAGCAGGTCGCCGAGGATCGGCTCGCCGGCGGCGGCCCGCCCCTCGCCGGCCTCGAGCACCGACCGGATCCGCTGGTGCGCCTCGCGGATCGCCCGCGAGGTGATCGCCCGCCCGTCCCGGATGATCGAGGCGGCGGCTTGCCGGTCCTCCGCCGTGAGGACGGCCGCGACGCGGTGGCTGCCGGCCGGACCGAGGGTGCGCACGAGGTTGGCGGCGCCGCGGTGCACGAGGTAGGGCTGGTCGGGGTCGCGTAGGTGCCGCACGGCGAGACGGACGGCCTCGAGCCGGGTCTCCGGGTCGAGACGGGCGCCGCGCACGAGGGTCGTCAGGACGATGAGGCAGGCGCGCAGCGAGCTCGGGCTGGTCGGCTCGCGCAGCTGCCCGAGGAGCACCGAGAGGGCCTGCGGGTCGCGGGTGAACTGCAGCAGGCTCAGGGTGTCGTTGTAGAACTGCGCGTCGGGACGGGCGACGACCTCCTCGGCGAGCCCGGCGACGACGGCTCCGCTCCGGGGGTGCCCGGCGAGGCGCGCGAGGGCCTCGGCGCGCCGGGCGTAGTCGAGGTGGAGGCCGAGGCTGAGCTCCTGGAGCAGCCGTCGGAAGATCCGCTCCCAGTCCGACGCGCGGACCATCGCGTGCGGCATCCGGCCGAGGTTGTCGGAGAGGCGGTCCCAGTCCAACCCGGTCATCCGCTCGTCCGCGAGGGCGCGCTCGAGGAGCACGAGGGTCGCGTCGACGTCGGGGTCGGTGCGCGGCGGCAGCGTCGCGGCCGACCGGACCGGCTTGCGGGAGCGGGCGAAGAAGTCGATGGCGCTGAGCAGCTGCCCCTCCGGCAGGGCGAGCACCGTCTCGTAGCGACGCACGAGCGCCCGGGTCATCTCGACGCCGCCGTTCTCCCACCGCCCCACCTGCGCCCGGTGGACCGGCTCGGCCCGGCCCGCCCCCTGGGCGAAGCCGGCGGCGCTGCGCAGCGCCGGGTCGGCGGCGTGCAGCCGGGCGTTGCGCAGCACCCACTGCATCTCCTCGCTCAGCACGCCGTGCTCCGGGTGTGCGTCGGCGTTGTTGCGCGCGGCACGGACCTGCGCAACCTGGGACGGACACGGCATACGACCTTCATAGGGTGGCGGTCGAGCCCGATGCTCAGGGACGGGAGTCGCGGCCAGGGGGAGACTCCCGTCCCGACATCGGGCGTCCCTGTGTCCCAGGCCCGCCCGCACGACTGTGCGACCCCTGTCAGCGAGCTCACCGCAACCCCTTTCACGTGGCCGACGACCCGTGTCGCCTGGCCCGTACCCACCCCCGAGTTGCGCCCGTCAGGTCGTCACGCAACGCGTGTTCGTCCCGACCGTCCATTGGGTACGGTAGGCCTCGGAACGCAGCCTGTGGAGGGGAAGCGGGCCACTGGACCGGGAGCCGGCTGTGCTGGCTCCCGGTCCTTGTCGTTCCCCGGACGCCTCGCGGGCGGCAAACCGCGGTGACGAGGGCGTATGCCGGCTGGCAGGCTGACGCCGTGACCGACACCTCCCAGCCGCCCGCCGACGCCCCCCGCGACACCCCACCGGTCGTCACCCTGACCGATGGCGTCGTGACCCTCCGGGCGCACTCCGTGGACGACGCCGACGCGATCGTCGAGCAGAGCACCGACCCCGAGAGCCTGCGCTGGACGACGGTCCCCCGCCCCTACTCGCGCGAGGACGCGCTGGGCTGGGTCGAGCACAACCTCGGCGCGTGGGGTGAGCCCGGCGGCACCCGCTCGTGGGCGATCGAGTGGACGGACGAGACGGGCGCGGCCCGCTACGGCGGCACCATCGACCTGCGTCCCGGGGCGGCGCCGTCCGCCGGCGAGCTCGGTTTCGGCCTGCACCCGGACGCCCGGGGCCGGGGACTGATGTCGCGCGCGGTCCGGCTCGTCGTCACGCACGCCTTCGCGACGCCGGTCTGGGGCGCGCCGGTCAGCCGCGTCCACTGGCGCGCGGTCGTCGGCAACTGGGGCTCACGCCGCGCCGTGTGGGCAGCCGGCTTCTCCTTCCACGGCACGATCCCGGGCAGCCACCCCGACCCGGAGGGCGGCCTCGAGGCCCTCGACACGTGGACCGGCAGCATCACCCCGGGCGACCCGCTCTCGGCGCAGACGCCGTGGCTCGCCCCGCCACCGATCGCGGGCGAGCGGGTGCGCCTGCGGCCCTGGCGACCGGACGACGTCGACGCCATCGAGCCGCGCCACGACCCCGAGCACTGGATGCCGCCCCGGTCGATCCTGCGGCCCGAGACCTTCCCGACGTGGCTGCGCACGCGGCAGGAGCGGATGTCCGAGGGAACGGCCGTCGACTGGTGCGTGGCCGACCTCGAGACCGACCGCGCCCTCGGCAGCGTCACCCTCTTCAGCCGGGGCGGCCCGATCGGAGACACGGCCGAGCTCGGCTACCAGTTCTTCCCGAGCGCCCGCGGTCGCGGCGCCGCCAAGGAGGCGTCCCGGCTCGCCGTCGGCCACGCGCTGGCTCCGGCGGGCGAGGGTGGCCTGGGGGTGCGCCGGCTCGTCGCCGAGACCGCGGCCGACAACGAGGCGAGCAACGCCGTGCTGCGCTCGGTCGGCTTCGTGGAGTTCGGGCGTGAGCACGCCGTCGACCGGGTCGCCGGCGGCGGCTGGGGCGACGGCCTCCACTGGGAGCTGCTGCCGCCGGGCGCGACCGACTGACGGACCACGGCGCCCCTGTCGGGGTCGGTCCGGGTATGCCACGGTTGAACCCTGCGCCGCCCGCCACGAACCGGGCGGCGCGGCCGACGGAAGGACACCCGATGAGGCTCGCTCACGAGCAGGAGCTCGACGCACCGCGCGACGCGGTCTGGGCGAACTTCATGGACCTGCGCCGGATCGGTCGCTGCTTCCCCGGGGCGAAGGTCACCGAGGTCCACGGCGACGACTTCGTGGGCGAGATCAAGGCCAAGCTCGGGCCGCTGTCGATGTACTTCGACGGGACCGGGTCGATGGTCGAGCGCGACGAGGACGGCGGCCGGGCGCGCCTCACGGCGACGGGGCAGGAGCGGCACGGTCTCGGCAAGGCCACCATCGACATCACGCTGACGTTGCGCGCGACCGGCACGGACGACCGCACCCGCGCGCACCTCGTGACCGACCTCGTCTTCCTCGGCTTCCCGATGGACTTCGGCACCGGTCTCGTGCAGCGCGCCTCCGACCCGCTCATCGAGCGTTTCCTCAGCTGCATGGCCGTGTCCGGGGCGGTCCCCGACGCCGAGGCGGACGACGAGGGGTCGCTCGACCTCGTCCGCTCCGCGAGTGACCTGCTCGGCTCGTTCCGGCGCGACCGCCGTGAGCGCAAACGCCGATGAGGGTCGCTGTCGTCGGCGCGAGCGGCTACGTCGGGTCGCGGCTCGTGCCGGAGCTGCTCCGCCGCGGCCACGACGTCGTGGCCACGCACCATCGGAGCCCGTCGACGGCATACCCCTGGTCGGGTGACGTCGAGTGGCGACGCGTCGACGTGCAGGACGAGGAGCGCGTCGTCGAGACGCTGCGTGGTGTCGACGCGATCTGCTACCTCGTGCACGGGCTCGACGACCCGGACTTCATGCGGCTCGACCGTCAGGCGGCCGACAACGTCGCGTATGCCGCGGGCGTCGTGGGCGCGTCGCGGCTCGTCTACTTCTCGGGGATCGTGCCCGACCTGCCCACCGACGAGCTGTCGGACCACCTGCTCTCGCGGCTCGAGGTCGAGGAGATCCTCGCGACGGCGGACTGCTCCGTGCTGACGCTGCGGGCATCGATGGTCGTGGGGGCCGGGTCGACGAGCTTCGAGGTGATGCGTCAGATGTCGCACCGGCTCGGGCTCGTGCAGACCGTCCCCGCGTGGATGGGCAGCTCGGTCATCCAGCCGGTCGCGGTCGCTGACGCCGTGTGGTTCCTCGCCGAGGCGCTCGAGCGGTCCGGAGTGACCGGGCACCTCGACGTCGTCGGGCCCGACCGGCTCAGCTACGTCTCGCTGCTGAGGACGTATGCCGCCCGCGCCCGCCTGCTGCGCGTGCAGCTGCCCGTGTGGCTGGCGCCGGTCGAGACGGTCGCGCGCGTGGCCGGCCTCCTCGTCGACGTGCCCAGCGGGACCGTGCAGTCGCTCATCCCGAGCCTCGGGCACGACATGGTCGGCGACCGCGATGCTGCCGACGTGCTCGGAGAGCCTCCGGCCGGACGGTTGGGAGTGGCCGACGCCGTGTCGCGGTCGCTGGCCACGACCCGGGCTGGCGACGGCGCAGTGGACGGCGCCTCGGTCGATGGTGACCCGCAGGCCCCGTCGGCCGGTGACCCGGCGTGGGCGCGGCACCGGTCGGTCACGGGCTGGATCTGGTCGGCCGTCCGCGGCCGGTAGCCGTGGACGGCCGGTGCCCCGTCACACCGCCGGGGCAGTCTGGGTGCCGGTCACTTCGCGATGTAGCCGCCGTCGATGTAGAGCTCGAGGCCGGTGACGAACGACGCGTCGTCGCTGACGAGGTAGGCGACGCCGGCCGCGATCTCCTCCGGCCGTCCGAGGCGTCCCATCGGGGTCAGGTCGAGCATGACCTGCTCGAAAGGCGTGCCGCGGGCCGTGTCGAGGATCGGGGTGTCGATGAAGCCGGGGTGGATCGAGTTGACCCGCACGCCCTCGGTGGCCCAGTGCAGGGCGACGTTCTTCGTCAGGGTCCGCACCGCGCCCTTGGCCGCGTGGTAGGCGGGTGAGGTGCCGAAGCCGCCGCTCGTGCCGAAGATCGAGCTGATGTTGACGACGGACCCGTGACCGGAGGCCTTGAGGTGGGGCGCGGCGGTCTTCATGCCGAGGAAGACCCCCGTCTGGTCGATCGCGATGGTGCGCTGCCAGTCCTCGAGGCTGGTCTCCTCGATCGTGGCGAGGTCACCCATGCCGGCGTTGTTGACGACGATGTCGAGCCCGCCGAACTCCTCGACCGCCTTGGCCACCGCGGCCTCCCAGTCCGCCTCGCTCGCGACGTCGTGCCTGAGGAAGTCGACCTTGGCGCCCGCGGCCCGGAGCTCCTCGGTGGTCGTGGCGCCCAGGGACTCGTTGACGTCGGTCAGCAGGACCGCCGCGCCCTCGTCGGCGAGGCGTCGTGCCGTGGCCTTGCCGATACCGCTCGCCGCGCCCGTCACGAGCGCCACCCGTCCTTCGAGCCTCTCCATGGTGATCACTCCAGTTCAGTTGTGGGGCAAGGCTTTTGCGTCCATCTCCAGTCTCCACCCTGGGCTCGCGGAGCGCGGTCCCTTTGGTCCCCTATCTCCCGGACGTGACGCACCAGACACGGGGCCGACACACCTGCACATCACGGACATCCGGGCTGCCCGGCACCCGACTCAGGGTCGGTCGGGGTCGATCTCGGGGTCGACCCCGGTTGCGACGGGAGGCCTCCGGGTATGACTGTGGAAGCAGTGAGCCCGACGTGGGTCGGGCCCAGTGCGAGATGAGGAGACACCGTGTCTTTCGGTGAGCAGCTGAAGCACAAGGCGGACGAGGTCCACTTCCAGGAGAAGGCCAAGGACTTCGGTGACGCTGTCGTCGAGATGGCCAAGGCCGTCATGTCGGCCGCAGCCGGCTACGCCCAGCAGAACCGGGGCAAGGTCGACGCGACGCTCGACAAGGCCGAGGCCAAGATCGGCGAGAAGACCGGCGCCAAGCACGCCGACACCGTGACCAAGGTTCGTGCCTCGGTCGACAAGGGCATCGACAAGCTCGTCGAGCAACACGACAAGGCGGCACCTCCCACCCCCGCCGCCTCCGCCGTGCCCGACGACAAGCACAGTGCCTTCGACGAGGACACCCCCGCCGGCAACCCCACCTGAGCCGGCACCCCTGAAGAGCCGTATGCCGTTGCGACCCCCCTCGGCGGCATACGGCTCTTCTCCTGCCCTGCCGCCGGCGTCCGGGCATGCTGGGAGCGACACCCGGTCCGCCGGACGTTCGCCCACCCCCTGGAGGTCACCATGACGCAGCAGCCCGACCAGACCCCGGCCGCACCCCGCGAGATCCCGGCGGGCTGGTATCCCGACCCCGAGGGCAAGCCGCAGTCACGCTACTGGGACGGGGACTCGTGGACGGACCAGATGGGGCCGCTACTGCCGGAGCCGGCACAGGCTGCGCCGTCGCTCGCGGCTGCCTTCGTCCCGGTCAGCGTCGACGCCCAAGGGCTCCCGGTCAGCGACCGGTCGAGGCTCGCCGCCGCCCTGCTCTGCTTCTTCGTCGGGGTGCTGGGCGTGCACCGCTTCTACGTCGGCAAGGTCGGCACCGGCATCCTGCAGCTGCTGACGGTCGGCGGCCTCGGCATCTGGGCCCTCGTCGACCTCATCCTCATCCTCGTGGGCTCCTTCCGTGACAAGCAGGAGCGGCTGCTCATCAACTGGTGACGCTCCACTGCGCGAATCCTGTTTCAGGTCAAGCGAATTGATGATGCAACAAACTGCGCCCGTTTTGCCCGCGTAGGGCTGCGTTTCGTCTAGGTACATCGACTCAACCCGTCGCTGAGGCGTATCTGCCAGCGTGCTTCTCCTTCTGAGGTCTCGACAGTTCGACCTCAAGGAGCAACCACCATGTCCCAGCTCGTCATCGACCACCTCGACCAGCAGACCGGCCGTCCGGCCTCGTCCCGCGCGAACGACACGACCACTGCACCGGGCCTGCGCCGACACGTGACCCGGATGGCCACGTCCGCCGTCGACCGCCTCCAGGCGTTCCTCGTCGCCTACAGCCTCCAGGCCCTGCGGATCTGCCTCGGGCTGGTCTTCCTCGGCTTCGGTGTCATCAAGTTCGTGCCGGGCCTCAGCCCGGCCGAGGCCATCGCCTCGGCGACCATCGACCGGCTCACCTTCGGGCTCGTCTCGGGTCACACGGCCGTGCTGCTCACGGCCGTCACTGAGACGGTCATCGGCCTGACGCTCGTCACCGGCAAGTTCCTGCGCGTCGGCATCGTCGTCCTCGGCGGCGCCCTCATCGGGATCATGTCGCCGCTCGCGCTCTTCACGGCCGAGCTCTTCCCGCACGGCCCGACCCTCCTGGGCCAGTACGTCCTCAAGGACATCGTCCTCGCCGCGTCGGCCCTCGTCGTCGCCGCGTACGCCCTCGGCGCCCGGCTGCACACCGGCTCCGACGACTGACCGGAACCCCTCCCGGCGAGCCACCGCTGGGTGCACCCTGAGAGTGACGGGGCACCCAGCGGTGCCACGCCGTCCGGTCACCCCACCGTCCAGACCACCGACAAGGAGCCAGCAGATGACCGCCCTGACCGCGACGCCCGCACCACACCCACACCTCGTCGACGTCCCGTCCGACTACCGACCGCACGTGCGCGGCCGCCGCGGCGACCCGCACCGCTTCCCGGCCGCGACCTACCTGTGCCGCAGCGTCGCCCGTGAGGAGCGAGCCATCGCCCAGGAGTCGCTGAGCGCGGTCGACCGCACCGCCTCGCGGCGCATCAGCGGACTCGGCACCGTCGTGGCACTGCTCTTCGCGGCCGCCCTCTTCCTCCTCGCCACCGGGCGGGCCGAGACCGGTACCGGCGTCATCGCCCTTGCCGGCCTCGGCGCCCTGGCCGTCGTCACGATCGTCGCGCTCGTCGCGGTGCTCCGCAGCCACGAGCGCGAGCACGACATCCTCGCCGAGCGGGTCCGGATGTACGACGCCCGCCTGCTCGAGCTCCGTCCGCGACGCTGACCACCCGGGAACCGCGCTACGAGCACCCGACCCGGGCACACGGCATACGCCATCCCGCCCGCCCCGGGGGGACCGGGACCATCCCAGACATACTGACCGCATGACCGAACACGTGACGATCACGACCGATGCCGGCGACATGCCCGCGCACCTCTGGCTCCCGCCGACCGGTCACGGGCCCGGGATCGTCGTGCTGCAGGAGATCTTCGGCGTCAGCGACTACATCCAGCGGCGCGCCGCCCAGCTCGCCGAGCACGGCTACGTCGTCGTCGCGCCCGAGATCTTCTGGCGCCTCGGCGTGACCTCGCCCGTCGAGGGCGACGACGCGCTGCAGCAGGGCATGGGTCTCGTGCAGCACCTCGACTGGGACGCCGCCGTCAGCGACGCGGCCACGACGGTGGAGTGGCTTCGCGGCCGCGACGAGGTCACCGCCGGTGTCGGCGCGGTCGGCTTCTGCTTCGGTGGCGGGCTCGGCTACGCCACCGCCGCGCACCTCGAGTCCGGTGACGCCGGAGACACCACGCCCCTGGACGCGCTCGTCAGCTACTACGGGTCGGCGCTGCCCGGCCTGCACGACACCCTGACGGTGACGGCGCCGAGCCTGCACCACTTCGGGCTCGCCGACTCCTTCATCGACACCGAGACGGTGCGGCGGATCGAGGCCTCGGTGACCGAGCAGCCCGCCACCGTGTTCGAGACGTATGCCGGCGCCGACCACGCGTTCGACAACGACGACATGCCGTGGCACGACCCCGCCTCCTCGACGCTCGCCTGGGCGACCACGGTCGAGTTCCTGCGCGAGCAGCTGCCCGTCTCCTGAGGTCGCAGATTTTCTCAGCGGGACGTGTCGAGTCTGCTCCCGTCCGTTCGACGCAGGAGCGGGCCGGCAGTCACGCCGTCAGCCACCGACCAGCGCCGAGCACCCATCACACCAGGAGCACCTCATGACGCAGTTCCTTCTCTCCGTCCACCACCGTGAGGGCGACGCCATGCCCTCCACCGACGAGATGCAGCAGATGTATGCCTCCGTCGACGCCTTCAACCAGAAGCTGCAGGCGACCGGTGCGTGGGTCGTCGCCGGCGGCCTCACCGACGTCAGCCAGGCCAAGGTCGTCGACGCCTCGGCGGGGGCCACGGCGGTCACCGACGGACCGTTCAGCGAGGCGCGCGAGTGGCTCGGCGGCTTCTGGATCATCGAGGCCGCAGACCTCGACGCCGCCCTCGCCCTGGCCCGGGAGGGCTCGGCGGCCTGCCACGGACCGGTCGAGGTGCGGGCCCTGCAGGGAGAATGACCGGGCGACTGGTGCATTTCGTGTCGTGACGGGAGTGTCTCCCCGTCACGACACCCCCGGGCACCGGGAGGGCACGACCCGCAACGGGTATGGCCCGGAGGGCTGTTCCTGCAGTGCCGACCGTTACTGCTGAGGAGAGAGCCCGTGGAGCTGCACAGGGTCGAGGCCGTGGCGCCCGGCCTCGCCGCGCGGATTGCGGGCGCCGAACCGGCGAGCGCACGCACGTTCGCGTTCCGCGTCGCCCGCCTCGCGTGCGCGGTGGCGGGGGTCCACGACGCCAATGCCCTCGAGGTCGCGCGCGGTGGCCTGGAGCGCTACCCCGAGATCGCCGAGCTGGTCCAGCTGTGGGACCTCGAGCGCGAGCTCGACGCCGCATGTGACGACCGGCTCGAGGCTGCGACGGTCGCGCGCTCGCTCCAGGAGCTGCAGCAGCCCTCGGAGTGCGTCGAGGCGCGCGCCGTCGGCGCGGTCATCGCCGCCCTGACCCCGGACGCGCGCGAGGCGGCCCGGGGCGCGACGTACGAGGCGCTCACGGCCGGCTGCGACGGCAGGGCCCTCGAGGCCCTCGCCGACGAGCTCTTCTGACACCTCGAGCGAGCGCTCAGCCCCACTCGAGCGAGCGCTCAGCCCCACTCGAGCGAGCGCTCAGCCCCACCCCGTCTCGCGTTCTGCGCCCATGACGACTGAGCCGCCGCGCCCAGCGGTAGGCGGGCTCGCGGAGCGCGACGACCCAGGCCGGCGCGGTCGTGCCCTCGAGCTCGTCGACGACCGGGTCGAAGCGCAGGGCTGAGTCGAAACGCTCCTGCCGCAGCTGGAGCAGTCCCACCACGTCCCAGGCGCCGCGGTCCACGGCGACGGCCAGCTCGAACTCCTGCGGCGCCGGCTCGTCGTCGACCGGTTGCACGAGCAACGCCATCGTGTGCCCCCCAGCTCTCGTCGGCAGGAGCGTGGTCAAGGGCCGACCGGCGGCACGACGCACGGGACGCAGGAGGTGACGCGTCACGCGCCCCGTGCCCGTGGTGGCGAAGAGCAGGTCTGCCGGCCGGCCGGCGGTCCCTGCACCGGGCAGGCGCAGCGCCAGACCGCCGATGTCCCACCAGCCCTCGGGGGTGCCGACCGCCCGCGAGACTCGAACGGTGCACGGGTGCACGCCGCGGTCCCGCAGCAGCGGCACCCCGAGGCGGGTCTGCGGCGCGTCGATGCGCAGGTCCGCGGCCCAGGTGCGACCAACCGCGTGCAGCGGTTTGCGTCCGGTGGCCAGGGCGACGAGACCGAGTCCTGCGGCCAGCGCGACTCCGAAGGCCCGAGCCGGTGGTGTGGGCAGGCGCGGGGACGCCGGCGTCGAAGTGGGGATGGTGCTCACCCCCTCCACCTACCCATCGGTCGGCGAGCCAGCCCTCCCAGACATCCAGGCGGAGGCGCAGCGCTCACTCGTGTGGGGCGGGGCGCTCGCTCGACGCCGTGGGGGTCACAGACGGGTGGTCATGGCGGGCGGGAGGTCGGCGGGGTCGGCCGTGGGCCAGGCGATCGGGTCGGGACCGAGGGACTCCAGCTCCGCCACCTGCTCGCGGCACCAGGTGGACACCGCGCGAGCACCGGAGAGGACGTCCGCGGCGAACGACACCCACGGCACCCACCGGGCCTCCTCGACCTCGCCCGGGTCGGGGCGGGGCCCCGGCGTCGTCCCTCCAACGCGTCCGGTGAGCACCGGGCACAGCTCCCACTCGACGACGCCGTCCATCTCGGCACGGTAGGAGAAGCGCGGCAGGACGAGGCGCAGGTCGTGCACGTCGAGGCCGAGCTCGTCCCGCGCACGCCGGCCGACGGCGTCCTCGACGGGCTCGCCGGGCGCCGGGTGGCCGCACGCCGAGTTGGTCCAGACGCCCGGGAAGGTGGCCTTCGCGAGCGCACGCTGGGTCACGAGGAGCGAGCCGGTGTCGTCGAAGAGGTAGACCGAGAAGGCGAGGTGGAGCGGGGTGTCGGCGTGGTGCACCGTCGCCTTGGGCGCCGTGCCGATGGCCTCGCCGGCGGCAGAGACGAGGACGACGAGCTCCTCCTCCACGGCCGGCTTCATCGCGGTCATCGGCCCGGCCTCGCGAGCTCGTTGACCGCACCGCGGAAGACCGGCGGCAGCGTGGCGGCGGCCGGCACGAGCAGCCGTCGGGTCCACGACGGCCGCGTCACCTGGACGAGCGTGTGGGTCAGCAGCGAGTAGCGCCGGGTGGCGGCGCGCCACGACCGCTCGTAGGACTGCGGGTCGTCCGCGGAGATGGCCAGGACCGCTGCCCGCGCGTGGGCGAGGCCGAGCGAGATCCCCTCCCCGGTCAGGGCATCCACGTAGCCGCTCGCGTCACCGGCGAGCAGGACCCGGCCCGCGACGCGGTGCGTCGTCCGCTGCCGCAGCGGTCCGGCGCCGCGCACCGACGTGACGACCGGCGCGCCCTCGAGCCGTTCGCGCAGCTGAGGGAACTCGGCGAGGCTGTCCGACAGGGGGTTTCGCTGCCTGCTGAGCACCGCCACGCCGACGAGGTCGTCGGCGACGGGAGTCACGTAGGCCTCGCCGTGGGTGCCCCAGTGCACCTCGACGTGATCACCCCAGGGTCGTATGCGGTGGTGCTGGCGCAGCCCGTAGCGGCGCAGCGGGCGCGCCTCGACCGCACGTCCGACGGTGTGGTCGCGGTCGAGCCCGAGGGCGCGGCGCGTGGGCGAGTGCAGTCCGTCGGCCGCGACGACCCACGGGGCGACGAGGGTCGGCCCGGCGTTGCCGGACTCCTCGGTGCGCACGGTCACGAGATCGTCGTCCTGCGTCACCTCGGCGGCGCCGAACGGCAGCACCTCGATGCCGGCGGCCCTCACCGCTGCGCTCAGCGCGTCGTGGAGGGTCGTGCGCCGCACGCCCCGGCCGAGCCCTGCGGTGAAGTCGGCCTGGGCGCACCGCCCTCGGGCGACGTAACGGATGCCGCGCAGGTCGTGACCGGGCGGGTCGACGCCGAGGTCGGTGAGCGCCTGGAGCCCGCCGGGCATGAGCCCCTCGCCACAGGCCTTGTCGATGGTCCCGGCCCGCGGCTCGAGGACGACGGGAGACAGACCCGAGCAGACGGCATACAAGGCCGTGGCGAGCCCGACGGGGCCCCCGCCGATGACGATGACGTCGGCACTCATGTGGCGACTTCGCTGGACGCGTTTGCGGGAGAGGCGATCTCACGCAAGGCGGCGTTCTCGACCCGGATGCGGACGGCGAGCAAGAGGGCGTTGGCGACGGTGAAGACGAGCGCCGTCACCCAGGCCGTGTGCACGAGCGGGAGGGCGAGACCCTCGACGACGACGGCGACGTAGTTCGGGTGGGGGACGACGCCGTAGGGACCACGGCGCACGAGGGAGAGTCCGGGCACGACTATGACGCGGGTGTTCCACTGGTTGCCCAGGGTGCTGATGCACCACCAGCGCAGCGCCTGGCTCGCGACGACGAGGGCGAGCATGACCCAGCCGAGGGCGGGCACGAAGGGCCGGTCGGCCAGCCACACCTCCGCGACGGCGCCCACGAGCAGCCCGGTGTGGAGCACGACCATGACCGGGTAGTGCGACTGGCCTCGCTCCACCCCGCCGCGCGAGAACGCCCATGCCGCATGCCGTTTCGAGACGACGAGCTCGGCGAGCCGCTCGATCCCGACAAGCAGGACGAGACCGGTGAAGAGCCACTGCGAGATCATCGGCGCCTCAGTCGGCCGCGCGGAGCAGGACGAGCTCGAGGCAGAAGCCAGGGCCCATGGCCAGCAGGACGCCCCACGAGCCGGGCTCGGGCGTGTGGTCGGCAAGGGTGTCGGCGAGGACGTGCAGCACCGACGCGGAGCTGAGGTTGCCGATCCGGTCGAGGGAGCGCCACGTGACGCCGAGCGCCTCACGGTCGACCTCGAGCGCCTCCTCCATCGCCTCGAGCACCTTCGGGCCGCCGGGGTGCGCGACCCACCAGCCGATGTCGGAACGGGTCAGGCCCTGGCTCACGAGGAAGCGGTCGACGTCGTCACGGACGTTCTCGCGCACGAGGTCGGGCACCTCTGCGCCGAGGACGATGCGCAGCCCGGTCGCGCCGACGTCCCAGCCCATGGCGCGCTCGGTCTCGGGGTAGAGGCGGCTCCGGGTGGCGACGACGCGGGGCTGGTCCGGCGCGAGGGCTGCGGCACGGTTCGCGCCGACCATGACGACCGCGGCGGCGCCGTCCCCGAAGAGGCCACTGGCGACGAGGTTCGCGACCGAGCGGTCGTCGCGCTGGACGGTCAGGCTGCACAGCTCGACCGAGAGCAGCACGGCGACGTCGTCCGGGTGGCCGAGAAGGTAGTCGTGGACGCGAGCCACACCGGCGGCACCGGCGACGCAGCCGAGCCCGACGAGCGGGACGCGCTTCACGTCGTCCCGGAGCCCGATCTCGGCTGCGACCCGGGCCTCGATCGAGGGGACGGCGAGGCCGGTGATCGTCGTCGACATGATGAGATCGACGTCCCGCGGAGTGAGACCGGCGGCTGCGAGCGCCTTGGTCACGGCATGTGCGCCGAGCTCGGTGGCGACGCGGATGAACTCGTCGTTCGCCGCACCGAAGTCCTCGAGCTCCCAGTAGCGCTCCAGCGGCAGCGCGAGGTGCCGCTGACTGACGCCGGCGTTGGCGTGGAAGCGCTCCAGCAGCGCCCGGTCGGACCCGACCGAGCCGAGCACGTCGGCGAAGGCAGCCGTGACGTCGGCCTGCGCGTAGGTGTGCTCGGGCAGGACGCCGCGGACGGCCGCAAGGTGGCTCACCGCGCCAGCCTAGGCGGCGCGGCTCGGAACATGGGTGGAGGTTGGACAGAGTCGGGCGCAGGCGGTCACGGGTCCTGCGTACCCGCGGGCCCCTAGGCTCAGCGCGTGGCGGTCGGTCGGACGGTTCGGGGGCTGGCGCTCGCCTGCCATCCCGGGCCCACCGTGGCGGTCACCGCCCTGACCGCGCTCCTCGCCTGGTCGGCCGGGCACACGCTGGGTCGCGGGGCGCTCGTGACCACCGCCGTGCTGACCGGCCAGCTGTCGATCGGCTGGTCCAACGACCTGCTCGACGCGCGTCGCGACCGTGCCGTGGGGCGTACCGACAAGCCCCTGGCTGCCGGTGACCTGACGGAGTCCGTCGTCCGGACCGCGTGCGGCGCCGCGCTCGCCGTGTGCGTCGTGCTCTCCCTGGCGTGCGGCTGGGCATCCGGTCTCGTCCACCTGCTGCTCGGGGTCGCGTCCGGCTGGGCCTACAACCTCTGGTTCAAGCGCACCCCACTCTCCCCGCTGCCGTATGCCGTCGCCTTCGGCGCGCTGCCCGCTGTCGTCACGCTCGCCCTCCCCTCCCCCACGTGGCCACCGGCCTGGGTGCTCGTCACGGGCGCCCTGCTCGGCGTCGGAGCGCACCTGCTCAACGCGCTGCCCGACCTGGCCGACGACGAGGCCACGGGCGTACGCGGGCTGCCGCACCGCCTCGGGGCGCGGGTGGTCCGGTGGCTGGCGCCCGCGGTGCTGCTCGCAGGGTCGGTCGTCGCGGCATACGGCCCCGGGCTCGACGGCACCGGGCTGGGACTGCTCGCTGCGTGCGTCGCCCTCGCGGTGGTCGCCGTCGTGGGGCGCGGGCGGCTGCCGTTCGTGGCGGCCGTGCTCATCGCGCTCGCGAACGTCGTCAGCCTCGTCGCGCGGAGCTGACGCCTGCCGACGTCAGTCGGTCGGGGTGATCCGCACGACGACGCGGTTGCTGTTGCCGCGGCGCACGACCCACTCGATGGCCATGAAGATGCGGAACTCGACGCCGTACTTGCGCGAGAGCCGGCGGTTCACGGCCTCGGACGCGGCGGAGTCGGTGATGATCTCGGCGCGACCCTCGACGACCGGGGCGCCATCCTCGACGTTGCCACGACGGTCGCACGGCGCGAGCGTGACCCGAGGGTCGTTGCGCAGCCGCTTGAGCTTGCCGGCGCCCTCAGGCGTGCTGACGATGGCCGCACCGGCGTCGGGCAGCACCCACACCGGGGTCTGCACCGGCTCGCCGGAGCGGCGGTAGGTCGTCAGCAGCACGAAGCGTTCGCCGCCGAGGTTGTGGAGGGTTGGCGCCTGGGTCATGGCGGGGACATACCCGTTGACCGTTCATCGACCTCGCTTTCCTCGGCGTCTGGGCTCAGACGCCGAGCGCCACCTCCACGACGTAGGCATCGTGGTCGGACAGGTGCCGTCCGTCCTCCTCCATGGAGACGCGTTCGGCAGGGTGAACCACTCTCGCCCTGGACGGAACCGCGAGGTGGTCGATCGTGCCGTGTCCGTCGAGTCGGTGCGCCAGCCCCGTCGTGAGGATGGTGAGCCCGAGCCCGGTCGCTGCATCGAGGATCGCCTCACGGCCAGCCCGGCTGCCGGCATGCTCTGGCCCTTCGACCGCGTGGTTCCAGTCACCGCCCCAGACCGTTCTGTCCACGGGAAGGACGGATGTCAGGTCGCCGAGGGCGTATGCCGTCCGCTCGGCGGTGCTCGACCCGCGCCATGGGTGGTCCCCTCCGCTGGTGCGCCACGGCAGGACGCTGCTGCAGAAGGTGACCCCGCCGACGGCCACCGCTGCGCTCGCCGGGTGGGGGTCCGGCAAGGGACACGGGTCCAGCTCTTCGCGTGCAGCCACAGCAGCCCAGCGCCGTCCCGGGGCCATCGAACCGGCCGTCGTGTGCATGGCGTAGCCGTCGAGTGTCGCCGCGGTCGGGACCTCTGTGAGGAGCCAGATGTCGCAGTCCTGTCGGCCCAACGCCCTGACCTGCGCGGGAGTCCATCGGCCTTCGAGGTTCCACGTCCCGATTCGCATGGGCTGACCGTAGCCACAGGAGACGGGGAGCGTCGTCCCTTCAGCGAGGGCGGGTGGGATCCGCTGTTGGCTTGCCCGTCCCCTGTGCCTTGGGTCGCCAGGTGACTCACGCGGGGCGGCTCCGTGGTGCGACGGGCCCACGAGCATCCGCTGGGTCACGTCAGGACGCGATGCACAGTGCGCGCCACACGTCGTGCGTCGGACCCCGTGGCTACGATCGGCGGGTGAGCGCCAAGCCCGTCGTCGTCGCAGCGCCCAGTCCATCGAGCCCGTCCGGGGTGCGGGAGGTGCGTGTCTCGAGCCCCGACCGAGTGCTGTGGCCGGCGGCGGGGATGGCCGACGGCCGGCCCGTCACCAAGCTCGACATGGCGCACTATCTCGTCGCGGTCGCCGACCCGATGCTGCGGGCACTCGGCGACCGGCCGGTGACCCTCCAGCGCTTCCCGGAGGGCATCGAGGGCGAGGAGTTCTTCTCCAAGAACCCGCCCAAGGGCGTTCCGGAGGGCACGCGAACGGTGATGTGCACCTATCCGTCGGGGCGCAAGCACCCGCAGCTCGTCATCGACGAGATCGCCGACGCCGTGTGGGCGGCGCAGATGAACACCATCACCTTCCACCCGTGGCCGGTCCGCACGGCCGACGTCGACAAGCCCGACGAGCTGCGCATCGACCTCGACCCGCAGCCGGGCCGGGGCTTCAAGGACGCCGTCGAGGCGGCCGTCGCCCTGCGCGAGGTGATGGCCGAGATCGGGCTGACCGCCTGGGCCAAGACCTCGGGCAACCGTGGTGTGCACGTCTACGCGAGGGTCGCGCCGACGCACGAGTTCCTCGACGTGCGGCACGGCGTCATCGGCATCGCGCGCGAGCTCGAGCGACGACTCCCCGACCTCGTCACGACCTCGTGGTGGAAGGAGGAGCGGGGCGAGAAGATCTTCGTCGACTTCAACCAGGCCTGCCGCGACCGCACCATCGCCTCTGCCTACTCACCGCGACCCCTGCCGGGTGCGCCCGTGTCGACGCCGGTCACGTGGGACGAGCTCGGGTCCGTCGACCCGAAGGAGCTCACGGTGCGCACGGTGCCGGAGCTCGTGGCGTCGCGGGGCGACGCCTGGGCCGGCATCGACGACGCGGTCGGCGACGTAGCGGCCGCGATCGCGTTGTGGGACAAGGACGTCGAGCGCGGTCTCGGAGAGCTGAACTTCCCGCCGGACTACCCGAAGATGCCCGGCGAGCCGCCGCGCGTCCAGCCGAGCAAGCGACGCACCGACAAGGCCGACGCTGAGTACATGGCGCCCAAGGCCGAGCGGGACGCCGACCTGCGCACGACATGGGGTATGCCGGTCGTCCCTCCCGTGTCCCCGATGCTCGCCAAGCCGGTCAAGGACGTCACGGCCGTCAAGGTCGACGTGCTCTACGAGCCGAAGTGGGACGGCTTCCGCTCGATCATCTTCCGGTCCGGCGACCTCGTCGAGATCGGGTCGCGCAACGAGAAGCCCATGACGCGCTACTTCCCCGACGTCGTGGAGGCGGTGCTCGCCAA
Organism: Terrabacter ginsenosidimutans; assembly: GCF_039539425.1. Classification (NCBI taxonomy): domain Bacteria; kingdom Bacillati; phylum Actinomycetota; class Actinomycetes; order Micrococcales; family Intrasporangiaceae; genus Terrabacter; species Terrabacter ginsenosidimutans. The sequence continues at coordinate 876,773 of NZ_BAABDC010000001.1, forward strand.
CTTCCCCGAGAAGTGCGTCATCGACGGCGAGATCGTCCTCGTCTCGCCCGAGTCCGGGGACCGGCTCGACTTCGACCTGCTCCAGCAGCGCATCCACCCGGCGGCGTCCCGCGTCAAGAAGCTCGCCGCCGAGACGCCGGCCTCGTTCGTCGCCTTCGACCTGCTGGCGCTCGGAGAGGAGTCCTACCTGGACAAGCCCTTCTCCGAGCGGCGCGCAGCGCTGGAGAAGGCGCTCGCCGCCGCCGAGGCCCCCATCCACCTGACGGCTGCCACGGCCGACCGCGACGTCGCGAAGGGCTGGTTCACCAAGTTCGAGGGCGCCGGCCTCGACGGGGTCATCGCCAAGCCGGTCGACGTCGCCTACGAGCCCGACAAGCGCCTGATGTTCAAGATCAAGCACGAGCGCACCGCGGACTGCGTCGTGGCGGGCTACCGCGTGCACAAGAGCGGCCCCGACGCGATCGGCTCGCTGCTCCTCGGCCTCTACGGCGAGGACGGGCAGCTCGCCTCGGTCGGGGTCATCGGCGCCTTCCCCATGGCACGGCGTCGGGAGCTCTTCGAGGAGCTCCAGCCGCTCGTGGCCGAGTGGGACGAACACCCCTGGAACTGGGCCGCTCCCGCAGAGGAGGCGGGCGGCGTACGTACTCCACGCTCGTCGGAGTTCTCCCGCTGGAACAACCAGAAGGACCTCTCGTTCGTGCCGCTGCGACCCGAGCGGGTCGTCGAGGTGCGCTACGACCACATGGAGGGTGCCCGCTTCCGGCACACGGCCCAGTTCGTCCGGTGGCGCGAGGACCGCACGCCCGAGTCGTGCACGTTCGAGCAGCTCGACGAGCCCGTCAGCTACGACCTTGCCGACGTGCTGTCCGCCGGTTCCGACTGACCCTCGGCATCGGGCCGTCGGCGGCGGGCTGTCAGTGCCAGACCCTCAGTGACGCGTCTGGCGGGGGCGGCGGTCGTGGTGGCGGTCCGCGGCTTCGCGCAGCTGCGAGACGACCTTGGCCTCGGCGTCGTTGAGGGCGGCCTTGGTGTCGCCCAGGTTCGAGACGCCGATGACGGTCGGCAGGCCACTGATGCACACCTCGACAGAGGTGTGCATGCCCGGCTGCCCGCGGTCCTTGACCCGGAGGCCGATGTGCACCATCGACGGGTCGAAGCGCTCCAGCTGGGTGAACAGCTGGGTCAGTGCGTGCTCGATGAAGGGGAGGTCGTCCTCGTGGTACCCGTCCTCGAGGCGGACCCGCTCCATGTACAGGCTGGACGTGCTCATGCCGAGCTCCTTTGCCGCGTGGACGCCGTTCTCGACGTCCGACTCGAGTCTATCGATCGCCCTCGGCGCCAAGCCGTTCCGCGGCTATGAAAGTGGTCACCCCCGCCCGTAGGTGACCTATCGGTCGCTGTGCCCCGAGCGCCGCACGTGCCGCCTCACCGAGCCGTCCGCGACGAGGGCGGCACCGGCCCGGTGGACTCGGGCCAGGACCACCTGGTCGGCGGCGGGACCGCCGGGACCGAACTCGAGGAGCACCAGTCGGGGACGCTCGACGAAGTGCCCCGGCACGGGACCCTCGGGCCCGATCACCTCGTCGTCGGGCTCCTCGCTCCACGACACCGCGAGGTGGACGCGCCCGTGGCTGCTCGCGACGACGGCGCTCGCGTCCACGCAGGCCTGTTCGACCAGCACGATCTCGCGCCCCATGCCATCGATGGCCATGCCCGGTGACACCACGAGGTCGTCGCCCTGCACGGTGACCTCGAAACCGGAGACGACGCCCTCGCCGTGCAGCACCCGGTTGTGCAGCCACGTGCGCTCCCGCGCGTACTGCTGCTCGGCAGCAAGGTCGCCCGCGCTGAGCAGGCGCCCCTCGAAGTAGTTCACCCTCCGGCGTGGTGCCCCCGGCAGCGTCATGGCTGGCTCCTTGTCGTGGTCGCAGCCCCATTGTCGTCCGAAACTGTCACGTCGACAGGCACTCGGAGGACGATGGCGGCATGGACGTCTGGCCGGACCTCGGGTCGCTGATCACCGGCTTCCGGACGTCGGCAGCCATCAGCGTGGCCGCCGAGCTCGGGATCAGCGACGAGCTCGCTGCGGGTCCGCTGTCCCTCGCGGAGCTCGCCGCACGGGTGGGCGCGGACGAGGACACGCTCGGCCGGCTCATGCGGGTCCTCACCGAGCTCGGGTTGTATGCCGTGTCGCCCGAGGGCGCTTGTGCTGCAACGCCGCTCGGGGCCGAGTTGCGCTCGGACGTGGCCGGGTCCCTGCGTCCGCTGGCCCGCACGCTCCAGGACCCAGCGACGTGGGCGGCCTGGGGGCACCTGCTCCACAGCGTGCGCACGGGCGAGACCGCGTTCGAGGCCCTGCACGGCGTCGACGTGTGGAACTACCGGGCCGACCACCCGCAGGCCGGCGACGTCTTCAACGACAACATGACGGCGCTGACGTCGCGGGTGGCCGCTGCGGTGGCTCGCGCGTACGACTTCGACGGCCTCCGGTCGGTCGTCGACGTCGGGGGTGGCCACGGGGTGCTGCTCGAGGCCGTCCTGACGCGGCACGCGCATCTGCAGGGCGCCGTGTTCGACCTGCCACAGGGCATCCCGGACGGCCCGCCCGCGAGCGCGAGCGAGTCCGTCGCGTCGCGGTGGTCGGTCGTGCCGGGGAGCTTCTTCGAGTCGGTCCCGCCTGCCGACGCGTACCTCTTGAAGAAGGTCCTGCACGACTGGTCAGACGAGAAGTGCGTCGAGATCCTGAGCACGTGCCGTCGCTCGCTCGAGCCGGGAGGGGTCGTGCTCGTCGTGGAGCTGGTGCTCGACCGACCGGGGCACGAGCTCGAGGCCGCGCTGTCGGACCTCAACATGCTGGTGCTTCCCGGAGGGCGTGAACGCACGGTGGCGCAGTTCGACGAATTGTTCACCGCCGCCGGCTTCGAGCCCGCGCGAGTGGTCGACACGGACGCCGACGTCGTGATCCTCGAGGCCCACGCGGCTCGCTGAGCAGGAGTGGGCACTCGAGGCCGATGTCAGAGCAGGTCGGTCAGCTCGGTCCTCGCGGCCTCGCGAACGGCGGTGAGCGCGTCGACGGCGGTGCGCGCACCTCGTGCGGCGACGGCGATCGCCTGGCACTCGGCCACGGAGTGCAGCGAGAGCGCCAGCCGCACGACGGGCACCTTGCTCGGCGCCATCGACAGGGACGATACGCCGAGCCCGACGAGCACGAGCGCGAGCAGCGGGTCGCCGGCCGACTCTCCGCACACACCGATCGGCCGGTCGGCGCGGGCGGCGCCCTCGCAGGCCAGCCCGACGACGTCGAGCACGCCCGGCTGCCACGGGTCGAGCAGGTCGGACAGCGCGCCCTGCATGCGGTCGGCGGCCATCGTGTACTGCGCGAGGTCGTTGGTGCCGAGCGAGCCGAAGTCGACCTCACCCAGGACGTCGTGCGCTCGCAGGGCGGCCCCCGGCACCTCGATCATGACGCCGGCCTTGGGCAGCCCGTTCTCGCGGACGCGCCGCGCGAACCACGCCGCCTCCTCGGCCGTCGCGACCATGGGCGCCATGACGCGCACGTCGGCTCCCGTCTCGCGGGCGGCGATGGCGAGCGCCTCGAGCTGGGCGTCGAGCAGGTCGGGGCGCTCGGCCGACAGGCGCAGGCCGCGGCGCCCGAGGGCCGGGTTCTCCTCCGGCCCGAGGTCGGCGAACTTCAGCGGCTTGTCGGCCCCCGCGTCGAGGGTGCGCACGACGACGCGCCGCCCCTCGAACGGCGCGAAGACGCCGCGGTAGATCTCGGTCTGCTCCTCGACGGTCGGCGCCTTGGTCGCGGAGAGGTAGACGAACTCCGTGCGGAAGAGCCCGACCCCCTCGAGGTCCTGGGCGCCAGCGTCGACCGCGTCCTCGACGCCGCCGATGTTGGCGAGCAGCGCGACCTCGACGCCGTCAGACGTCCGTCCCGGGCCGGAGAGGTGCGACAGCGCCTCGGCCCGGCGGGCGGCCCGCTCCCGCTGGGCGGTGACGAGCTCCATGTCGGGGGCGATCGTCACCTCGCCGGTGTCCCCGTCGAGCGCCACGGGCGTGCCGGGCGCGATCTCCATGGCGTCGGCGAGCTGCACGACGGCCGGGATCCCCATCTGGGCGGCGAGGATCGCGGTGTGGCTCGTGCGGCCGCCGGTCTCGGTGATGATGCCGACGACGAGCCGCCGGTCGAGCGTCGCCGTCTCGGCGGGCGCGAGGTCCTCGGCCACGATGACGCTCGGCTCGGAGAACGAGGGCACGCCCGGAGCCGGGACCCCGAGCACCGCTGCGACGGCTCGTGACCCGACGTCCCGCAGGTCGGCCACCCGCTCGGCGAAGTAGCCGCCGAGCGCCTCGAACTGCGCGGTATACGTCTCCACGGCGTTGGCGATGGAGTGCGCCCGGCCGTGGCCGGCGGCGAGCTCCTTGGCGGCCGCCTTGACCAGGCCCTTGTCGCGCGCGATGAGGGCGGTCGCCTTGAGGATCTGCTGGGCCGTGTCCTCGACCCGCGTCGCCCGCTCCTCGAGCGAGACGGCGACCGACTCGAAGGCCGCGCGCACGTCGGCGAGCGCGGCCTCCTCGTCGTCGACGGCTCCCTCGTCGGCCGGCGGCCGGACCGGCGGTGCGACCTGCACCACCGGCCCGTATGCCGTGCCCGGGCTGACACCGATGCCGTGCCGGGTCTCCGGCTGGGCGTGGGTCTCCGAGTCGGCCATGGTCGTTACTCCGCGTCGAGGTCGCGCGACAGGAGCGCGACGAGCGAGTCGAGCGTCTCGTCGGCGCCGTCGCCGTCGGCCGTCAGGACGACCTCCTCGCCGTACTTGGCTCCGAGGGCCATGACGCCGAGGATGCTCGTGGCGTCGACCGGGTCCTCGCCGGGCTTGGCGATCTCGACGTCGAGGCCGGAGGCGCTGGCTGCCTCGACGAAGAGGGCGGCCGGGCGGGCGTGCAGGCCCACCGAGGAGGCGATGGTGACGGTGCGGGTTGCCATGGGACGTGCTCCTTCGTTGGAAACGGGTAGTCGTGCTGTCGGTGAGGATCAGACGGCGATCGCGATCACGCCCTGATCAGACCGTAGCGGTCGCCTCGACCTGCGCAAGGTTCCCTTCGCGGGAGCGCAGCGCGATGAAGATGACGGTCATGACCGCCACGCCGGCGAGAAGGGCGAGGATGAAGAGCGCGAAGTTGCCGATGAGCGGCAGCACCCAGATGCCTCCGTGCGGGGCCCGCAGCGTCGCCCCGAACAGCATGACCAGGGCGCCGGTGACAGCGGAGCCGACGACCGAGCTGGCGATGACGCGGACCGGGTCAGCGGCCGCGAACGGGATCGCGCCCTCGGAGATGAACGACAGGCCCAGCAGCCAGGCAGCTTTGCCGTTCTCGCGCTCGGGCTCGGAGAACAGCTTCGGTCGCAGGGTGGTGGCGAGAGCCATGGACAGCGGGGCGACCATGCCGGCCGCCATGACGGCGGCCATGATCTTCAGCTGAGGTGCGTCGGTGGCGGCGCCGGCCGCGGCGAGACCGGTGGTGGCGAAGGCGTAGGCGACCTTGTTGACCGGTCCGCCGAGGTCGAAGCCCATCATGGCGCCGAGGATGATGCCGAGGATGATCGCGCTGGCGCCGGTCATGCCCGTCAGCCAGCTGTTGAGGGCGTCGGTGAGGCCCTTGATGGGGCGGCCGAGCACGGTGATGAACAAGCCGATGGTGATGAGCGAGCTCACGAGCGGGATGACGACCACCGGCATGACGCCTCGGACCCCCTTGGCGACGTTCCAGCCGGAGACCCACCGGGCGACGAAGCCACCGAGCAGGCCGGTGACGAGGCCGCCGAGGAAGCCGGCTCCCATGGTCGCGGCGACCGCGCCACCGACGATGCCGGGCACGAGGCCGGGGCGGTCGGCGATCGCGAAGGCGATGAAGCCGGAGAGGATCGGCACGAGGAAGCCGAAGGCCGCGCCACCGATGACGAAGAGCAGCGCCGCCCACGAGGTGAGGCTGGTGACGCTGAAGGTCTCCGCGATGTTGAGCGGGTCGCCGGGCTTGAGGTTGTACTTGACGATCTCGATGGCGCCGTTGGAGCCCATCGCGACCTGGGCGAGCATGAACGACAGGGCGATGAGGATCCCGCCGGCCGCGACGAACGGGATCATGTAGGAGACACCGGTCATGAGCCACTGGCGGATCTTGGTGCCCGTGCTCGCGCCCTCCTCGACCTTGGAGACGAGCCCACCGGAGGCGACGGCCATGCCGGCGCCCGCGACGGCGGCCGCGCGCTTGGCCGGGTCGGCGTCCCACTCGGCGACGAGCTGCTCCGCCTGGGAGACCAGCGCCGGGCCGTCGGAGATGCCCTTCTTGACGGCGACGTCGACCAGCGGCTTGCCCGCGAAGCGGCCGACGTCCTTGACGGGCAGGTCGTGGGCGAAGATGACGGCGTCGGCCGCGGCGATCACGTCGGCGCCGAGCGGCTTGGAGCCCGCCGAGCCCTGCGTCTCGACGACCATCGTGTGACCCGCGGCCTTGGCGGCGTTCTCGAGACCCTCGGCCGCCATGTAGGTGTGGGCGATCCCGGTGGGGCACGAGGTGACGCCGACGAGCTTGAGGCTGCGCCTGGCGGCCGGGGCCGGGGCCGCGGCTCCCGTGCGGTCTGCGCCGGCGGCGGTGGCGGCGCCGGCAGGCTGGTCGAGGGCGACCTCGGCGCTGACGATCCGGACGACCTCGGCCTCCGTCGTCGCGGCGGCGAGCGCGGCCTTGAAGTCCTTCTTCATGAGGGCGCGGGCGAGCTTGGGCAGCATCTGCATGTGCGCGTCGCCACCACCCTCGGGCGCCGCGATGAGGAAGACGAGGGTGGCCGGGCCGTCCTTGGCTCCCCAGTCGATGCCCTCGGTGCGCCCGAAGACGAGTGACGGCTCGGTGATGGCGGCGCTGCGGGCGTGCGGGATGCCGATGCCGCCGGGCAGGCCGGTCGCCATCGTCTCCTCGCGCTTGCGCACGTCGTCGAGGAACGTCTCGAGGTCGGTGCACCGACCGGAGGCGACGAGCCGCTCGCCGAGCCTCCGGGTCGCCTCGTGGCGATCGGCACCGGTGAGGTCGAGGACGACCTGGTCTTCGGTGATCAGGGACATTGCATTTCCTTTCGGGACGATCTGGGCGATCAGGTGTTCGGCGTCTGGTGGCGCGTCAGGTGAGGACGCGGTCGAGGTCGGGCTCGCGGGTCAGCACGGCGCGTATGCCGTCGAGGTCGTCGGGTGAGGGCACGCGGCTTCCGGGGAGGGTGACCGCCGCGGCGCCCCACGTCACCCCCGTCATGAGGGCGTCCGCCGGGTCGAGGCCGGTGGACAGGCCGTGGAGCAGGCCGGCGAGCATGCAGTCGCCGGCGCCCACGGTGGACAGGGGGGCCGTGATCGTGGCCCTGGCGTGCGCGCACTCGTCGGCGGTCACGAGCAGGGCGCCGTCTCCGCCGAGGCTGACGGCGACGACGTCGATGCCGGCCGTGACGAGCTCGCGGGCCGCGTCGCGCACGTGGCCCAGCGTGGGCAGGTCATGGTCGACGAGCTCGGCGAGCTCCTCGTGGTTGGGCTTGATGAGGTTGGGCCTCGCAGCGACGGCGGCCGCGAACGGGGCCCCGGACGAGTCGATGGCGACGCGGCCCCCGCGCTGGCGCACCCGGCCGACGAGGACGGCATACAGGTCGGTCGGGGCGCCCGGCGGGAGGCTGCCGCAGCCGACGACCCACTCGGCCCCCTCGGCGCGCTGGAGCGTCGTGGCGAGCAGCGCCTCGACCTCGTCGGACGACAGGTCGGGCCCCGGCTCGTTGAGCTTGGTCGTCGTGCCGTCGGGCTCGAGGACGCTGATGTTCATCCGCACGGAGCCGCGCACCGGGACGGACGCGTAGGTGACTCCGGCTGCGTCGAGGAGCTCCTCGAGCAGGTGGCCCTCGGGGCCACCGCTGGGCAGCACGGCGGTGGTCTCGCCGCCCTGGGCCGCGAGCGCCCGGGACACGTTGACGCCCTTGCCGCCCGGGTCGATCCGGCTGCTGCTGGCCCGGTGCACCTCGCCGCGACGGAGCGCGTCGATGAGCACGGCGCGGTCGATGCTCGGGTTGGGTGTGAGGGTCACGATCATGCGGTCACCACTTCCGGTCCGGCCGCACGGATCTCGGCGGCGACGTCGTCGTCGAGGTCGGTGTCGGTGATGACGACGTCGACGTCGGCGAGCTGGGCGAATCGGTGGAGGTGGTCGTCGCCGGCCTTGCTCGAGTCGGTGAGGACCACGCACTTGCGGGCGGCACCGACCATGGCGCGCTTGATGAGGGACTCGGACTGGTCGGGCGTCGTCAGGCCGCGTGCGACGGAGAGTCCGTTGGTGCCGATGATCGCGACGTCGACGACGACGTCGGCCAGGGCCCCGGTGGCCCAGTCGCCGACTGCCGCGCCGGTCGTCCCACGGACGCGGCCGCCGAGCAGGTAGAGCGAGATGCCGGGGTGCGTCGAGAGGACGGTGGCGGCGGCGAGGCTGTTGGTGAGGACCGTGAGGTCGAGGTCGGGCGGGAGCATCTCGGCGACGGCCAGGGTGGTCGACCCCGCGTCGAGGATGATGCTGCCGCCGCTGGGGAGCTCGTCGAGGGCGCGGGCGGCGATGCGGCGCTTGACGTCGGCCAGGCGACCGGAGCGGGTGGCGAGGGTCGGTTCGACCTCGAGGCGCTCGACCGGGATGGCGCCGCCGTGGACCCGGCGGAGGGAGCCTCGGCGCTCGAGCGCGGTGAGGTCGCGGCGCACGGTCTCGGCGGCGACCCCGAGGGAGTCGGCGAGGGCGGTGACCTCGACGCGGCCGGCACGACGTGCCTCGGCGATGATCCGCTGCTGCCGCTCCGCTGCGTACATCGGACTCCCTCGTCCTGGTGGTCTCCATCGTGGCCCTGCGGCCTCGTGACACAAGGAAACCATCGGCGCGGCGTGAAGTAAATAGATTCGGGCACCCGTTTTTGTGGCTTTCACAGTCAGTCGGACCGAAACGGGCGCGCGACGGCGGCGCGGAACCGAGCGGCCCGGAGCCACGCGGCATACAGTTCGGCCATGCAGAGCAGCACCTTCATGCTGACCACGCCCGACGGCACCGAGGTCTTCGTCAACCGATGGTTGCCCGACAGCGGCGCCTCCAAGGCCGTCGTGCAGATCGCGCACGGGCTGGCCGAGCACTCGAGCCGCTACGCCCGCTTCGCCCAGCGCCTGACCGACCACGGGTATGCCGTCTACGGCTCCGACCACCGCGGCCACGGCAAGACCTCGAGCGCCCGCGGCTCCTTCGCCGAGCACGACGGCTGGAAGACGGTCATCGACGACCTGCACGCGGTGACCGACCGGGCCCGCGAGGAGCAGCCGGGCCTGCCGGTCTTCCTCCTCGGCCACAGCATGGGCTCGTTCATCTCACGGGGGTATGCCGCGCAGTACGGTTCGGAGCTCGCCGGCCTCGTGCTCTCGGGCACCGCCGGAGGGGCCGGCGCGATCGGCCGCGTCGGCATCTTCCTCGCCTCCACGCAGGCCCGGCTCCGCGGCCACAGCCACACGAGCGGCCTGATGAACTCGCTGACCTTCGGTCCGTACAACAAGGCCTTCAAGCCGACCCGAACCGACTTCGACTGGCTCTCGCGCGACCCGGTCGAGGTGGACAAGTACGTCAACGACCCCGACTGCGGGTTCGTCTTCAGCGCAGGCGGTTTCGCCGACCTGCTCCGCGGCCTCGAGAGCGTCAACACCGACGCCGTGGCTGCCCGCGTGCCCAAGGACCTGCCCGTCCACCTCGCCTCGGGCGACAAGGACCCGGTCGGCGCCAACGGCAAGGGTGTGCGCCAGGTCGCCGACCAGCTCCGCCGGCTCGGGGTCAGGGACGTCACGATGACCCTGTGGCCCGACGCCCGGCACGAGATCCTCAACGAGACGAACCGCGACGAGGTCGAGATCGAGATCCTCAACTGGCTCGACGCCCACCTCACCCCGGCAGGGCAGGCGTAGCGTCGACCCATGAGCACCTGGCTGCGAGCCTCGTCATGAGCCGTCCCGTTCGCGTGGTCATCGGCGTGCTCCTGCTGCTCGTCGGGGCGTTGTGGACGTTGCAGGGACTCGGCTACGTCGGCGGGAGCGCCATGTCGGGCGTCACCCTCTGGGCGGTCATCGGTCCGATCGTCGCCGTCGCGGGGCTCGGGCTGGCGCTCTCGCGCCCTCGACCCGGCCCTGATCCCGGCAGCCCTCCCCAGGACAGCAACGAGCCGACCACTGGCCGTCGCCCATGCCGTCCGGATGGCACGCTGGAGGCCATGGAGGCACCCCGCGAGCTGGCCCAGGTCAACGTCTCGATCGCCCGTGCCCCGCTCGATGACCCCACGATGCGTGGCTTCGTCTCCGCCTTCGCCCGAACTGCCGACCTCGCCGAGCGCAGTCCGGGGCATGTCTGGCACCTGCGTCCCGCGCCCGGGGAGGAGACCGTGTCCCGCGACGGCCGGCTCCTCGTCGTCAACGTCTCCGTGTGGCGGGACCACGCGAGCCTGCACGACTTCGTCTACCGCAGCAGCCACGGCCAGCTGCTCAGCCGGGGCCGGCGCTGGTTCCACCCCTCGACCCAACCGTCGACGGCGCTCTGGTGGGTCGAGGCGGGCACCCGCCCGACGACGGGTGAGGGTCTCGACAGGCTCGAGCACCTGCGCGCGCACGGCCCCTCCCCCACGGCCTTCTCACTGCGCCGGCAGTTCGATGCCGAGGGGAAGGAGCTCCCCCGCAGCGCTCAGCCGGTGAGCTGACGAGGCGGCTCGGCCGGGTGTCCCGGCTCCGACGACTCCGCGCCCTCCACGGGCGCCGCGCCCTCCACGGGCTCGACCCGGTCGGTCGGGATCGGCGGCGGGGGCGGCGGCGGCCCGGGCGGGACCTCCGCGCCACCCTCGTCGAGCTGGAACGGCGGGTAGACGTCCGTCATCAGCGCGGCATACGCGATGACGCGGTAGACCCAGCGGTTCAGGCCGACGACGAGGTCGAAGAGTGCGCGCGGGTAGTGCCCGGCGAAGAGGAGCGACAGCCCGGCGATGAGCACGAGCAGGCCGAGGAGGCCGCCGCCGAAGACCTCGAGGTGCGCGTTGCCGTAGCGGCTCTGTTCCCAGGCCCACGTGCCACCGCCGACGAGCACGCCGACGATGATGTAGTGCGGGATCGCGAGCAGCCACCACTTGACGAGGACGAGCCCGCGAGAGAGCCGCTCGGGGTAGGCGATGTCGAGCCGCGCCGGGTAGTCCGGCTCGGGCCCCAGGCTGAACGGCGGGTAGCGGTCGGTGCCGAGTCCGCCGTTGCTGCAGTAGTAGGACACGCGCCACGACCACTGCAGGACACCGAGGTTGAACTCGAAGAGCCCCCGCGGGTAGCGACCGGTGAAGAGGATCGCGAAGAACGCGAGGATGCTGACCACCGAGAACGCGATCCACAGGAAGCCGAGCACGAAGAAGTGCGGGATCGCGAGGAACCACTTGACCAGCCAGAGCCAGCGCGAGAGCGGCTCGTCGAGACGCGCGTCGAGCGCGACCGGGCTCACGGCCCGCGGGTGCGGCTGCCAGGCTGCCGGTGCCGTCGCGGCCATGGGCACCGCCGCGGACGCGCCGGTCGCGTCAGCCGGCACGGGTGGTGCCGCCGGTGTCGACGGTGCCGGTGGCCGGCTCCCGTTCGCGCCGATGATGATGAGCGCGACAGCCCCGCCGGTGACCACGAGCCCGAGGCCCAGCATGAGCAGGGCGAGCGGCAGCAGGAAGCCGGCACGGACGCCGATCGACGACGCGACGGCCACGCCGCTGCTGCCGTCGGCGTTCATGATGACGGCTGCCCACTGGCCGCCGGTGACGCGCCAGGTCAGCTGCTGCTGCCCGGCGCCGGTGGCCGATGCGGTCCAGAAGGTCTGGCTCGTCGGTGCGGGCGCCCGGTCGGCGCCGGGGGTGGCGCGAAGCACGGCGGTGCGGCCGCCGTCGCTGCGTGGGTCGGTGATGCCGACGACCTGGTCGTGGGCGACGCCCGCGAGGTAGGTCGACAGGTCACTGGCGGGCGCGATCCCGAGGAACACCGTCTTGCCGGACTCCAGGGGTCTTGCGGTCATCCGGACGTCGAGCTGGAGCCGGTCGAGCACCCAGCTCGGCACGTCGGAGCTCGTGGAGACGACCGCGTCCCCGGCGGTGATCGCCGGCGACGAGCTCGACAGGACGGGCATCGTCAGCGAGAGGTAGCCGGCGCTGTCCCGGGCGACGGCATACGTGATGCCGATGGCTGCCCCGCCGAAGAGCAGTCCGACCCCCGGGAGGATCAGCAGGCAGCCGATGATGAGGGCGACGAGACGGCCGCCGTTCGGATGGGACCGCCCGGGGGCAGGGACCCCGGAGGGACCTGTGGTCGGGGGGACGTTGGTGGTGGTCATGTGAATCACTCCCTGGGGAAGCGGCCGCGGACGAGCCTGCTGAAGGCCTCGACGAGCCCGACGACGCTGCCGACGAAGCCGAGCACGAGCAGGACCCGCGCCACGACCTCCCATGCAGTTCCGATGACGTCGAGCGGGAAGACCTGCCAGATCTCGATGAGGGCGACGAGCCCGAAGCCGATGGAGACGATGTCGCCGAGGGCCCGCGGTCGAGGCAGGTTCAGGACGACGTTGACGGCGTCGGCGACGACTCGAGCGATGATCGAGGCGTTGACGGCGCCGATGACGAGCACGGTGCGGTCGGTGAGGAAGGGCACGGCCTCCCATCCGGGCCAGCCGTTGATGAGCCAGAGCATGACGAGGTTGACGGCCATGGACCCGACGTAGCCGCCACGCCGGTTGGACACTCTCGTGACGTGGTCGGCCTCGTGCAGGTGCCCGGACCGGTGGTCTCGGGAGTCGGAGGGAAGGTGTTCGGTCGGTGTGGTCATGAGGTACTCCCTGCAAACGTGGCGTCGGCGTCGGCGCGGGTGGTCTCCAGCGCGAGCGCGGAGCGCAGCGCGGCTGACAGACCGCCCGGCACCACCTCGCGCAGCTCGTAGCGGGCCCGCACGAGGGGCGCGGGCACCGACAGGACGCGCGTGAGGTCGATCGGGGTGCCGCTGACGACGGCCTCGCACTCCCCCGCCTCGACGGCTGCGCGGATCGTGGCCTCGAGGTCGTGGACCTGCTCGGCGCCGTAGCCCATGGCGGGCAGGACGCCGCGCGCGTTCGGGTACTTCGCGTAGGTCGCGGCGATCGAACCCACGGCATACGGAGTCGGGTCGACGAGCTGCGCCGCACCCGCCGCGCGGGCGCCGACGACGCCCGCCCCGTAGCTCATCGAACCGTGCGTCAACGTCGGGCCGTCCTCGACGACGACGACGCGACGGCCCTGCACCGCAGCCGGGTCGTCCACGGTGACGGGGCTGTCGGCGCGCAGGATCATCGCGCGCGGGTTCAGCTCGCGGACGGATCTCTCGACGGCCTCGACGTCGGCCGTCCGTGCCGAGTCGCACTTGGCGATGAGGACGACGTCGGCCATCCGGACGTTGGCCTCACCGGGGTGGTATGCCGTCTCGTCGCCCGGGCGCAGCGGGTCGGCGAGCACGACGTGCAGGTCGGGGACGTAGAACGGCAGGTCGTTGTTGCCGCCGTCCCAGAGGATGACGTCGGCCTCCTGCTCGGCCTCGCGCAGGATCCGCTCGTAGTCGACGCCGGCATAGACGACGACACCGGCGTCGAGGTGCGGCTCGTACTCCTCGCGCTCCTCGATGGTGCACTCGTGGCGGTCGAGATCGGCATACGTCGCAAATCGCTGGGACGCCTGGGCGGCGAGGTTGCCGTAGGGCATGGGGTGGCGGATCGCGACGACGCGCAGGCCGCGGTCGAGGAGCATCCGGGCGAGGTAGCGAGTGGTCTGGCTCTTGCCGACGCCGGTGCGCACGGCGGTCACGGCGACGACGGGCCTCGTGCTGCGCAGCATCGTGTGCCGCGCGCTGTGCAGTCGGAAGTCGGCGCCTGCCGCGATGCACCGCTCGGCCAGGTGCATGGCGTGCTCGTGCCGCACGTCGGAGTAGGCGAAGACGACGACGTCGACGTGCTCGCGCTCGACGAGGTCGGTCAGCTCGGTCTCGGCGAGGATCGGAATGCCCTGCGGATACAGCGATCCCGCGAGCTCGGGCGGATAGCGGCGCCCCTCGATGTCGGGGATCTGCGTCGCGGTGAAGGCGACGACCTCGTAGGCCGGGTCGTCGCGGAAGACGACGTTGAAGTCGTGGAAGTCGCGTCCGGCCGCGCCGAGGATGACGACGCGGGTGCGACGGTCGGGGGCGGTGCTCGTGCCTGTCGTGCTGGTCGCGGGGGTGCTCATAGCCATCTCCGTGGCTGGGCCATCGACGTGACCGACACACCCCACTGCGGGTAGTCCTGGCTGCGGGACCCGCCTCTTCGAGTCTCCCACCGTGGCTCGGACGCGGCAGGAGTCCGAGAGCGGGATCACCTCACATTCCGGTGCCGGGACGAGGCCGCGGTGCCACGATCGAGGGGTGAGCGACACGGCCGCACGACCCGGGGCCCGTGAGCGGACCGGCCCGACCCCGGGCACTCCCACGCATGAGCACGTCAGCCTCGCCGAGGACTGGGTGGCGAGCAACTACAGCCCGCTGCCCGTGGTCCTCTCGCACGCCGAGGGCGCTTGGGTCACGGACGTCGAGGGGCGCCGCTACCTCGACGCGCTGGCCGGCTACTCGGCCCTCAACTTCGGGCACCTGCACCCGGCGCTCGTCGGCGCGGCCAGGACGCAGCTGGACCGGCTGACCCTGACGAGCCGCGCCTTCCACAGCGACCGGCTCGGCCCGTTCTGCCGGGACCTCGCGACGCTCGCCGGCAAGGAGCTCGTGCTGCCGATGAACACCGGCGCCGAGGCCGTCGAGACGGCGATCAAGACGGTGCGCAAGTGGGGCTACGAGGTCAAGGGCGTGCCGGACGGCCGGGCCCGCATCGTCGTCATGGCCGGCAACTTCCACGGTCGCACGACGACGATCATCAGCTTCTCGGACGACCCGGTCGCGCACGACCACTACGGCCCCTACACGCCGGGCTTCGACGTCGTGCCGTTCGGCGACATCGAGGCACTCGAGGCGGCCATCACCGACGACACCGTGGCGGTGCTGCTCGAGCCGATCCAGGGCGAGGGCGGCGTCATCCTGCCCCCGGACGGCTGGCTGCGCGACGTCCGCGAGCTGACCCGGCGGCGGGGAGTGCTCATGGTCGCCGACGAGATCCAGTCGGGCCTGGGCCGCACCGGCACGACCTTCGCCTGCGACCTCGAGGGCGTGGTCCCCGACGTCTACGTGCTCGGCAAGGCGCTCGGCGGCGGCATCGTCCCGGTGTCGGCGATCGTCGCGGACCGTGACGTGCTCGGCGTCTTCACGCCCGGCAGCCACGGGTCGACCTTCGGCGGCAACCCGCTCGGCGCGGCGGTCGGCCAGGCGGTCGTCGGGCTGCTCGCGACCGGAGAGTTCCAGCAGCGGGCCCGGTGGCTGGGGGCGCTGCTCGACGAGGGACTGCGGGAGATGGTCGGGCACGGCGTCGACGCGGTGCGCTGCCGCGGGCTCTGGGCCGGCGTCGACCTCGACCCGCGACTCATGACCGGCAGGGAGGCGTCGCACCGGCTGCTCGAGCGCGGCGTCCTCGTGAAGGACACGCACGGATCGACCGTGCGCATCGCTCCCCCGCTCATCATCGGCGAGCTCGAGATCCAGATCCTCCTCGACGCGTTCGCCGCCATCCTGCATTGAGAGCGTTCCGAGGGCGAGGTGGCTGCGGGCCGCTGTGCACGCGGGCGGGGGGTTCGTATGCCGTCCCCGCCCGCGCGCTGCTCGTGGCCTTCCATCTCGCGACCCCGGGCGACGGGCTGCCGGTCAGCCCGGGAAGCCGAAGCAGGGGAAGAAGCCTTCGACGCCGGGGCGCGGCACCTCGATGCAGCGCGACCGGGTCTGCTCGATGACGGCACCGGGGTCGGTGCCGGTCGCCGAGCGTCCGGCGACCTGGACACTGATGCGGGCCGAGGCGTTGCGACGGAGGTTGTTGTCGGTGGCGTTGACGTTGCCGTCGGTGGAGTGGGTGTGGTTCGAGACCAGCGTGTGCTCGAGCGGGCCGGTGCCGGTCCACGCCGCGACGAGGTGGACCGTGACCGGGTTGCCCTCGCCGTCGGTGCCGGCCAGGTCGGTGGTCACCGAGGCACGGGTCAGGCGCGGGTCGACGACGAGCGGCGCCCCGTTCTGCGCGTCCGCCTCGAAGAGGACCGGGCCGCCGCCGCCACCTGCCGCCGCGCCGACCCGCACGCCGGCGGGGACGCAGGAGTCGGTGACGCGGACGAAGACCGAGGTCAGGCCCTGCTTGTTCACGGGGCCCGGCTGCGCGGCATACATCGCCTTGCTCGACGAGACGAAGACCTCGGTGAGCTCGCAGCCCTGCGATGCGGTGGCGGTCGCCGACGCGGAGGTCGAGCCGATGGTGTGGTAGATCCGGGGTGGCGCGGCTCCGGCGGAGCCCGTCGTCAGCGGTCCGAGGACGAGCGGCGCGGCGAGGACCGTCGCGACGGCGATGGCACGTTTCATGAGGACTCCCAACCTCTTCCCCGATCTCTCCAGCGTGACACCGGGGGGCGGGCCCGGCTGCGGCGCAGGGCGTCTCGTGCGTCACATCGCCCGGCGCGGGCGTCGTCGACCTGCTAGTCCGGAGGGAACGGGTGTCTCGAGACCTCAGGAGGAGTCATGCCCATGAAGGCGAACAAGAAGTGGTCGGACCTGACGAGCGGCCAGCAGACCGCGGTCATCGTGGCGGGCTGTGTGCAGGTGGCGCTCGCGGCGACGGCCTGGGCCGACCTGGCCCGCCGTCCGGCGGAGGAGGTCGTGGGGAGCAAGGCGAGGTGGGCGGCGGTCATCGCGATCAACTTCGTCGGTCCGCTCGCCTACTTCGCTCGCGGCCGCCGCATCGCGCCTGAGCAGCCGTTGTCCTGAGCGCCGACGTGACAGGGCAGACGGGACCTGACAGGGCGGAAGCGGGGCGCAGCCTAGGACAGGGCCGCGCGCTCGGCGCGGTCGCGGATGCCGCGGAGCATCTTCTGGCTCATCAGCGAGCTCGCGGCCGCGACGGGCTCGACGAGCAGCGGCGACCACCGGTGGGTGTACGCGAAGCGCTCTCGGGCGATGAGCCGGGTCGCCCGGTGCGGGTGGCGCCGCAGGACGAACGACCACGTGAAGTCGTAGGGGGCCGCGTCGGGGACGCCCGGCATGGCGGGACCGGCGTGCAGCACCAGCGACCGCGCCGGCTCGACCGCTGCCACGGCGAGCGCGACGCGCGGGTGGAGCCGCACGAGGTCACCGGGGACCAGGTGCTGCCAGGCCTCGACGACCGCGTCGGCGCTGTGCAGGTGGCAGCCGGCGAGGTTCTCGAGACCGTCGTAGCTGTAGAAGCCGCCACGGTCCGACCCCATCTGCACGACCCAGCGCCAGACCTCCTCGGGCGGTGCCTCGATGGTGACGGCACGGGTCGCGACGAGTCCGGGGTCGGGCAGGATCTCGTCGCCGGGCAGGCGTTCGCGGGTCTCCTCGGTCGTGGCGCCCCAGTGCAGCGCGGACCAGCGCAGCGTCACCACGGACAGTGCGGCGACACCCACGACCACGGGTGCGACCAGCGGTGCGACGCGGCGCCTCATGCCACCACGGTAGTCCGGATCCCGTTGGCGGTCAGAGCGACCCGGACATGATGGAGCCCGGCTCGCGTTCGCGATGCCGGGCTACCAGTGACGGTTCACGTACCACAACGGGCCAACCGTCGAAGTCTCTGTCCCCTGTTATCGAGTGTCCCGTTCAGGGGCGACCGCGACAGAGTGACACGCCGACAAGGTGGTGGTGGTTCGAAATGTCCGGATCTGGTCCGAATGGACCAGAGGTGACCACTGCGGGTGGCCACTCGCTGACCACTCGCTGGCTACCTCTCACGGCACGCCCTGAAGCTCCCAGGTCGTGCCGTCGGTCGTGTCGATGACGGCGGCCCGGTCGCAGCGGAGGGTCAGGGGCAGGCGGTCGGAGACGGCGTCGACGACGGAGGGCAGGCGCGCGCCGACGACGCCCGTCGTCAGCGACACGTGCGGCATCCAGTGTCCGGGCTCGTAGTGGCGGTGAACCGTCGCACCGGTCGCGCGCAGCGCCTCGACCGCGCGCTCCTGACGGATGGCGAGCGCAGCTGTCGTGGAACCGGCGAGCGCCACGCGGCCACGCGGGAAGACGACGGTGCCCTGGACGGCCACCTCGAGCGGACCCGCGTCGGCCACCCCGGCCGCCGCGGACAGCACCGCCTCCTGCTCGGCGGCGAGCAGCACGGCATACGACAGGTGGGGCACGTGCCGGCCGTGGGTGTGCGTGAGCAGCGTCGGGATGCCGTCCGCCTCGAGCCGCTGCCACAGCGCGCGGACGAGCCGGTCGGACCCGGGGTCGAGCAGGAGACAGAGCGCCAGCGCCATGGCTCATTGTGGACGCTCGCAGGACGCGCACGGGGACCCGCGTGTGGGCGCGGGCGGGCCGCCTACGCTGGGCCGGTGAGCCCCATGCCGAGCGACCTCGACGTCCTCAACGCCCAGCGTTACGTGTCGCTGACGACCTTCCGCCGGACCGGGGCACCCGTGTCGACGCCGGTGTGGATCGCGCGCGACGGCGCCGAGCTCGTCGTCGTCAGCGTCGACCCGGCCGGCAAGCTCAAGCGGCTCGCCCACACCGCGCGGGTGGAGCTGCGGCCGTGCAACCCCCGTGGTCGCGTGCCCGAGGGAGCGCCGACGTATGCCGGGACCGCCGTTGTCGTCCGCACGCCCGAGGGCGTCGCCGCGGTCAAACGCGCCCTGGCTCGCAAGTACGTCATGGCTCGCCTCGGCGATGCCGTCGCCAAGGTCACGGACCGGGTGCGGCCGCGGGCACCGCGGGCCGGGATCCGGATCACGCTCGGCTGAGCGCCCGGAGCCGTGTCAGGACGCGCAGTCAGACACTTGTTCGAGACTGCCCACCAACCTTGGACAAAGGTTTCAGCAGCGGCTTGACCTGCGGTTATCTTGACGTGCATGAGTCCCACCGCAGGAGCCCGGCTGGTCCAGCGCCAGCTCGGCAGGATGCTGCGCAGCAAGGTCGCCGGCGACGACGCACCGGCCCGCGCGCAGCGCATCTGGGGTGCCCAGGGAGAGCGGTGGTTCACGCCCGAAGACCCGGTGTGGCGGGTCCATGCCGACGCGTCGATGTTCCCGGCGGGGATCACCTCGCTCCTGCTGCAGATGCTGCACCCGATGGCCATGGCCGGGGTCGCAGGCCACAGCGGCTACAAGAGTGACCCCTGGGGGCGGCTGCAGCGCACGAGCCACTACCTCGCGACGACGACCTTCGGCACGATCGAGCACGCCGAGGAGGCCATCGCGATGGTCCGCTCGATCCACGAGCGGGTGCGCGGCAAGGACGACCTCGGGCGGCCCTACCGTGCCGACGACCCGCACCTGCTCAAATGGGTGCACGTCGCGGAGATCGACTCGTTCCTGCGCGGCTACCAGACCTTCGGCGACACCCCGCTGACGGACGAGGAAGCCGACGTGTACGTCGCGCAGGCCGGCATCCCCGCCGCGCGCCTCGGCGTCATCGACCCGCCGACCTCGGTGGCGGAGCTCCGGGCCGTGCTGAGCTCGTACCGCCCCGAGCTGCAGACAACGGCGTCCGCCCGCGAGGCGGCGCGCTTCCTGCTGCTCGACCCGCCGCTACCGCTCTATGCCAGGCCGGGCTACGGGACCCTCGCCTCTGGCGGGGTCTCACTGCTGCCCGGGTGGGCCCGCGAGATGCTCGGCATCCCGCTCCCGGGCGTCGTGTCGACGCTCGTGGCACGGCCGCTCGGGCACCTCGGCACCGCAGCCGTGCGATGGGGCATGGCCGGACTGGCCGAGCGCCGGCCCTCCGACACCCCCACCGACACCCCGCCGGACACCCACAGACCCCCCGACGAGCCGGATGAACTCGTCGGGGTCCAGGCCGCGAGCTGAGCGGCCACCTTTGACCGGGCCGGGCGGCACTCAAGAAGCGGGTGCCCCCGGCCCGGTGCCTCTCCGGCACGTGGTGGACCCTCCCCTGCCTGAGAGAGCGATGCCAGCAGCATGTGAATCTCCTGCACGTCGTGCGTGAGAGGGGCCCTCCCGGAAATCCGGCGCGCGTCCATGGGCCTTTTCGACTGGAACGCGAGGCTATGTTCCGGCCATCGGGGGCCAGTCCCACAACCCATGGACGGAGCCAGCTCAATGACGATCCGCACCTTGACGACGGCGGCCTTGGCCGCCGGCGCCCTGGTCCTGGCCGCGGGCACCACCGCGACCGCCAGCACCCACAGCACCACGAGTCCCACCAACGGCACGAGCACGACAGCGACCGAGCCGCAGCTGATCAACGACGCCGACCTCAAGGCCGAGACGATCACGATGGGCGGCGCCACGGTCCTGCCCACGACCCGGACGATCCCGCACTGGTTCGGCCGGACCACCGACCCGACCAACGGCGTCAGCTACGGCTACAACATGGTCGGCGCCGACCCGCACTCGTGCTCCGGCGCGGCCTGCGATGTCACGATCAAGGTCGACATCACGCCGATCAAGGTGGTCATGGGCGGCATGACGTTCGACGGGTCCGGTGTGGTCGATCCCACGCTGGCCTCACCGCAGTTCGCGACCAACGACTACGGCTCGACACCGGCGGCGACCAACTCCAGCTTCGCGAAGGGTCCCGGCGGCCTCCTGTCCCAGGCCGACGCGGGCGTGCCCCTGCAGCTGCAGGACGCGACGATGCGGGCTCAGTTCGCAAAGACCGGAGCCAGCGGCTACCACCTGCGCCTGGAGCCGAACGTCCTCGCGCCCGTGACCATCACGGTCCCGAGCAACCAGGGCAGCCTCATCCAGAGCGGCCGCGGCGTGATCGGCGGCAACGTCGACGTCGGCTGGTGGTCCGCGCAGATCAACAACCTCGAGACGAGCGCCGACCCGACGCACCTGCCGCTCTACCTGACCGACAACATCTTCCTGCACACGAGCAACGACCCGACCGAGTGCTGCATCATCGGCTACCACGGCACCAAGGCGGCGGGCGACCGTCTCGGCAACGGCAAGACGCAGGGCAACGCGCCGGTCCAGACCTTCGCCTGGGCGTCCTACGTCCGGCCCGGCTTCTACTCGCGTGCCAACGGTGGCGCCAACTGGGCCCTGCAGGACATCCACGCGATCAGCCACGAGATCGCCGAGTGGGCCGACGACCCCTTCGTCAACAACACGGTGAACCCCTGGCTCACACCGACAGCGCCGCAGTACGGCTGCACCGGCGTGCTCGAGACCGGTGACCCCGTCGTCTCGATCGGCTTCGCGATGGGCTCGAACACCGCGTTCCAGGGTCCCAACCCGAACGGGACGCAGAGCGCCGACGGCTACTACCACCCGGAGGACGAGGCGCTGCTGCCCTGGTTCCTGCGGCTGCCGTCGCTCGCGACCGGCTCCGAGGCCAACCAGACCAGCCCCGGCGGCCGCTACACCCTGATGGGCGACCTCAACCCGTTCCCGGGCTTCCGGGCACCGGCGACGGGCTGCTGATCGCCTGACCGGCTGAACGGGGGCGCGTGCGCCTCACCCACTCGGCGGCATACGGATCTTCTTCCGTGTGCCGCCGAGTGCTGTCCCGGTGGCGTCACCTCGTCGGCGGGCGCGTCCCCGGTGGCGGCGGGGTCGTGCCGCCGCCCGCCGGAGCCTCGCTGACGTCACCGACGGTGATGGTGAGGAGCTGGTCGAACGACTGGGCCGGGGAGCCGCTGTCGGTGACCCGCACGCACACGTTGTAGGACGACTTCGTCTCGAAGTCCAGCGGCACCGTCGTGACGAGCGCACCGGCGTTGACGGTGAAGCTGCCGGCGCCGTCGGCGTACTGGCCGCCGCAGCCGTCCGACAGCACCGCGAAGGTATGCGTCTGGCCGACGTCCGGGTCGAGGGCGCCGAGGGTGCCGACGGTCGTCCCGGCCGGCTGGTTCTCGAGGACCGACGAGGTGGAGAGCGTGATGCCGGTAGGGGGCTCGTTGACGTCGGTCACCGAGATCGTGAGGGCCTTGTCGAAGACGCGCCCCGCCGAGTCGGTCGAGCGGACACGGATCGAGTAGGAGGACTTCGTCTCGTGGTCGAAGCGTGCGGCGGTGCGCAGCTCGTCGCCGACGACGGTGAACGACCCGTTGTCGGTGTCGCCGACGCCCGTCGCCAAGGCGTAGGTGAAGGTGTCGCCCGGGTCAGGGTCCCTGGTCGAGAAGGTGCCGACGAGCGCGCCGGCGGGCAGGTTCTCGGCGACGCGCGACGTGGCGAGCGCGAGGTCGGTCGGAGCGCCGTTGCCGGTGTCGAACGTGGTGAAGCCGACGCTGACGTCCGCCGTCATCGTGTCGGGCGCGTCGCCGAGGTCCTTGTCGTGCACCTTGCTCGCGACGACCTCGAGGCGGCAGGTGGCCGTCCCGGGCAGGTCGCTCGTGGGGGTCAGGGTCACGACGGTGTCGCTACCACCCAGCCTGACGGGGACCGCGGTGCCGTCGCAGGTGAGCGCGAACGAGTCCCGGGTGACGTGGACGGGCTCGGAGAAGGTGACGGTGAGCGCCTGTCCGGCCGGCACGTCGGCCGCCTGGTCGAGCGGGTCGGTGGAGAGGACGGCCGGCGGGCCGTCGACGGTGAAGGAGAACGTGTGGTCGCCGAAGGGGTGGTCGGGCGGGTCGACGGCGTCCTTGTCGCTGACCTTCGTCCTGTCGACCGTGCCCGTGCAGGCCTCACCGGCGTTCAGGGCGGAGGTCGGCGAGAAGGTGAAGCTGCTGTCGTCGGTCGTCCGTGGTGGCGCCATCGCGACCGGGGCGCCCCCGCACGCGAGGTAGAGGGCACCCGGGTCGAGGGTGACCGGCTCCGAGAAGGTCACGATGACGTCGCCGGTCGTCGCGACGTCGGTCGCGCCCTCGCGGGGCGTCGTCGCGGTGACCGAAGGGGCGGCGTCGAAGGTCGTGAAGGTGATGCTGACCGGGGCGGTGATCGCGGCGTGCGTGTCGACGTCGGTGATCGCTTCGGCGGGCGCCGACAAGGTGCAGGTGGAGGTCTGCGGGAGGTCGACGCCGGGGTCGACCTGGACCACGGCACTGTGCGAGCCGGTGACGGCATACGGCACCGTGCTGCCGCCACAGCTGAGCGCGAAGGCGCTGGGGGCGACGTCGACGGACTCGCTGAAGGCGAGCACGAGGTCGTCCCGCGTGACGAAGCCGGTGCTGTCGGCGTCCGGTACGGAGGAGACGAGGGAGGGAGCCGAGTCGGTCGTGAAGGTGAACGTGTGGTCAGCAACGGGGTTGTCCGGCGGGTCGAGGGTGTCGACGTCACTGATGCCCGCGGCATGCACGGTCACCGTGCAGGCGGCACCGGCGGGCAGGAGGTCGGTGGGGTCGAGGGCCACGGTGCTCCCGACGGATCCCCTGGCCCTGAAGGGGATCGGGGTGCTGTCGCAGGCGAGGTCGAAGGAGGCGCTCGTGGCGGTCACGGGCTCGCTGAAGGTGACGGTGGGGCTGACGGCCGTGCTGACCCGGGTGGCGCCCGTGGTCGGTGAGGTCGCGGTGACGACCGGCGCGGCGTCGTTGGGGGTCACCTCGAGCTGCACCTCGTCGTTGAGGCAGCTGCCCGGGCTCGAGGTGTAGCGGAGAATGCCGGCCGGGAGCGCGGCGCAGAAGTAGACGGTGCCGGACCGCGGCGGCAGGGTCAGCGTGACCGCTGGCGGCGTGCAGTCGCGGGGCCCCGCGACGAGCCGTGTCGAGCCGGACGGCTGGAGGCAAGTGGTCACCTGGGCGGGCTTGACCGTCACCCTGGTCTCGGTGCCCCTGCAGTCGCTCGGGGAGGTGACGGCGCGCAGCTGGCCGCTGCCGTTGGCGACGCAGGCATGGGACAGCTCTCCGCCCGTGGGGACGGCGGCAGGGACGGCGGCGGGGACGGCGGCGGCGGCGGCGGCCGAGCAGGCAGGCCCGAGAACCACGGCGACGAGCAGCAGCGCGCACACCGCAGCGATCCGGTGGAACGGGCGCAAGGGCCGCTGGGAGTGCACTGGGCGCAGTCGGGCGGCAGGACTCGAACTGGCGCTGGCGCGCGACATCGCGACCTCCCCTCAGAGCCCGCCGACACGGCAGTTGCCGTGCGGACGTGATCCCGGTTGCCACCTTACTTCGACAGCGCCGCGCTCCAACATGTTGACCAGGAACGCGGGAAACGCACGGAGCAGGGCGCCGGCCGTCTCCGTCCTGCCCTGTCTGTCCCGCTCTCCGGCCCGGGGCCGCGTCGGGTCAGTAGGCTGCAGACGTGCCCAGACTCGTGCTCACCGTCATCGGCGACGACCGCGCCGGCCTCGTCAGTGCTCTCGCGGACGTCGTCACCGCGCACGACGGCAACTGGGAGGACAGCCAGCTCGCCGAGCTGGCCGGCAAGTTCGCCGGCATCGTCGTCGTCGGGGTGCCGGCCGAGCGCGTCGACGAGCTGACCTCGGCGCTGCACGAGCTCGACGGGCTCCTGGAGGTGACGTCGCACCCCGGCGCCGAGGGAGCCCCGGGCGCCGTGGCGGACGACGCCGACGCCCAGCGGCTGACGGTCGACCTGCTCGGCAACGACAGCCCGGGCATCGTGCGCGAGGTGTCGTCGGTGCTGAGCCGGCACGAGCTGTCCATCGAGACGATGACGACGGAGACGCGCGAGGCCCCGATGGCCGGCGGCCTGCTCTTCGAGGCGCACGTCGTCGTGCGGGTGCCCGGTGGCTCCGACACGGCTGCACTGCGCGCCGACCTCGAGCGGCTCGCCAGCGAGCTGCTCGTCGACATCGCCGTCGCCTGACGGGCACAAGACGATGGGGCCCGCCTCGCGATGCGAGCTCGGACCCCGAGACGGTTCACGTACCACAACGGGCCAACCGCCAAAGTCTTCGTCATCCAAGGACGACACCATTCAGTGGACGGCATCTCGGATAGTGATACGTCCCGATTCGGGAGTGCTTGCGCAAATCTTGCAGTGCGCTTGCGGCTGGAATCGCGGCCCGAAGCGCCAAAGACTGGCCGGATCTGCGAATCCGTGGTGGCGCTCGGGGCGTCAGGGGACACTGAGGAGACGGGGAAACTCACGCGCCAGAGTGCCGTGAATCCATGAACAGCCCGTCAACTCGGGTGGTTCACCGTCGTCGTGGCGCTGGCCACTACCTCCCTGGCTGCGCGCAGCCGTGTGCCCAGCGCCACGGCGGCCCGTGCCCACGCATCGATGACCTGAGCCGGCGCTCTTGCGGGCACCGCGGGCCGCGAGCACGCTGAGGTCATGCAGGGTTCAGGTGACATGGTGACCCCGACGGCCCACGTCAAGGCCGTTCCGATCGCGGACTACGGCTTCCTCTCCGACGGCGAGGTGGCGGCGCTCGTCGCGCCTGGCGGCGACGTCGACTGGATGTGCCTGCCGCGCATGGACTCGCCGAGCGTCTTCGGCGCTCTCCTCGGTCGGCACGCGGGGCGCTTCCGCCTCGGGCCCTCGGACGTCAGCGTGCCGACGGCGCGGCGCTACCTGCCGGGCACTATGGTGCTCGAGACGAGCTGGGGCACGCCGACGGGCTGGATCATCGTGCGCGACGTGCTGCTCATCGGGCCGTGGCACCACGACGACGGGGTGTCGCAGAAGCACCGGCGCACGCCAGCGGACTACGACGCGGAGCACACGCTCCTGCGGACGATCCGGTGCGTGTCGGGCGAGGTGCAGACGGTGATGGAGTGCGAGCCGGTGCTCGACTACGGCCGTTCGCCGGTGCGGTGGACCTACTCCGAGGACGACTACCACCAGGGCCGTGGTGAGGCCCAGGGGTCCGACCTGACGCTGACCCTCACGACCGACCTGCGGCTCGGCTTCGAGGGCGGGCAGGCCTCCGCGCGAACGCTGCTCAAGGAGGGCGACGAGCGCTTCATCGCCCTGTCGTGGGCTGCGGTGCCGCCGCCGACGACGAGCGCGGAGGCGCACGACCGGCTCGAGTGGACGGCGCACCACTGGCAGCACTGGCTCGCCCGCGGCCACTTCCCGGACCACCCGTGGCGCAGCTACCTGCAGCGGAGCGCCCTGACCCTGAAGGGTCTGACGTATGCGCCGACGGGAGCGATCGCGGCCGCGGCAACGACGTCGTTGCCGGAGAGCATCGGTGGAGAGCGCAACTACGACTACCGCTACACGTGGATCCGTGACGCGACGTTCGCGCTGTGGGGCATGTACTCGCTCGGGTTCGACTGGGAGGCCGTCGACTTCTTCTCGTTCATCGCCGACGTCGCCGAGCGGGACGACGACCTGCAGATCATGTACGGCATCGGCGGGGAGCGTGAGCTCCCCGAGTCGACGCTGGACCACCTGCAGGGGTATGCCGCGTCGCGCCCCGTGCGCATCGGCAACGCCGCGCACGCGCAGGTGCAGCACGACGTCTGGGGCGCGCTGCTCGACTCCGTCTACCTCCACTCGAAGGTGGCCGACCACCTCGACGGGCGCATCTGGCCGATCCTCGGCAAGCAGGTGGAGGCGGCGCTCAAGCACTGGCGCGAGCCCGACGCCGGGATCTGGGAGGTGCGCGGCGAGCTGCAGCACTTCACGTCCTCGAAGATCATGTGCTGGGTCGCGGTCGACCGCGGAGCCCGGTTGGCCTCGATGATCGGGCAGGACTCGCAGGCGGCCGAGTGGCAGATGGCGGCTGACGAGATCAAGGCCGACATCCTCGAGCACGGCGTCGACTCGCGGGGCGTGCTGACGCAGTACTACGGCACGGACGCCCTGGACGCCTCGCTGCTGCTCGCGCCGCTCGTGCGGTTCCTGCCTCCGGACCACCCGGTGATCCGGGCGACGGTGCTGGCCATCGCGGACGAGCTGACCGTGGACGGGCTGGTACTGCGCTACCGGGTCGAGGAGACCGACGACGGCTTCTCCGGCGCGGAGGGGACCTTCACGATCTGCTCGTTCTGGCTCGTGTCCGCCTTGTCGGAGATCGGCGAGACGAAGCGGGCGCACGAGCTGTGCGCGAAGCTGCTCAGCTTCGCCGGCCCGCTCGAGCTGTATGCCGAGGAGATCGACACCCACACCGGGCGACACCTCGGCAACTTCCCGCAGGCCTTCACCCACCTGGCCCTCATCAACGCCGTCATGCACGTCATCGCCACCGAGACGGCCGAGCAGACGTGACCCGCGGTCGAGGGCTGCCACAAGGATCGGATGGTGCACCGTGATGCAGTTCGAGGTCGTGCCGGCACGCATGGCGCTGCTCAACATCGACATCCAGAACGTCTTCGTCGAGTCGGCCGTCGACGGGCTGGAGGTGACGCACCGCATCAACCGCCTCGCCCAGGTCTGCCGCGACGCGGGGATCCCGGTCATCCACGTGCGGCACGCGGTCCCGGCGGGCGCCGACCTCGGCATCTTCGGCGAGATGTTCCCCGGTGTGGAGGACATGCTCGAGCGCACCTCGCACTCGGCGGCCTTCCACGAGGCACTCGTCCTGGAGCCGACGGACCACCTGCTCGAGAAGCCGCACTTCGGGGCCTTCCACGACACGGACCTGCTGGCCCGGCTCGACGTGCTCGGCGTCGACACGATCATCATCACCGGCATCGAGACGAACGTCTGCTGCGAGACCACGGCCCGCGAGGCGATGGTCCGCGACGTCCGGGCCTTCTTCATCAGCGACGCCACGACGACCGCCGGGGTGCCCGGACTGGACGTGGCAGAGGTCCAGCGGGCCTCCCTGGCGACCGTCGGCAGGTTCTTCGCCCAGCTGGCCACGGTCGAGGAGATGGTCGGCTGGATCACGGCGGCGACCGGGCGGGACGGGGCCGCCGACGACACCGACCGGGCAACTGCTTGACTGGACCCCTGTCGACGGATCCACGAAGGAAGCGAATGGCTGACCATGTCTGAGCACGAGACGTACGTGACGCCCAAGTTCGCGCAGCCCTACTGGGCGAAGGCCGCCTACGAGGTGCTTGCGGAGACCGCCAGCCGCTACAACGCCGTCATCACCTACTCCGAGCTCGCCGAGGAGGTCCAGCGACGCTCGTCGTTCCACTCCAAGTCGCAGATGCGCAACTGGATCGGGGCCCTGCTGGCCGACCTCGCGAAGGTCAACCAGGTCCGCGGCGAGCCGCCGCTGACCGCACTGGTCGTCCGCAAGGACGACGGGCAGGTCGGCGCCGGCTACGACGAGGTGCTCCGCCTCGCCGGCGAGGCACCGATCACCGACCCGCTCGAGCGGGAGACCCACGCCGCTGCGGCGCGGCTCGAGTGCTACCGCCACTGGGGAGCCGACGTCCCCGCCGACGCGGAGCCGACGCTGAGCGCCCGCGCCCGAGTCGTCCGGGCCCGGACCCCCGTGGTGCGGAAGGTTCACGTCGAGGCTCGACGGGGCGCGGTGTGCCCGACGTGCTTCATGGAGATGCCCGTCTCCGGCGCCTGCCCCAACTGCGGCTGACCAGCGCACTGGACCGCAGGGCGCTGCGGTCAAGCCCGTGACGAAAGCCGGGCTGACCGATACCGTCGGTTGATCGAGGTCTTCATCCTTCCGGATGCGAGGTCAGCTGATGCGCACCGATCGCCGCGGCGCCGTCACGGTCCCCCTCACGGGGTCGACCGAGGGTGGGGGCTGCCCCTGACACTCGAGTTCGTCCTGGCAGCAACGCATTCCGCTGCGCCGGCGGACAGCGCCGGTGCGCGTGACCCCTCACGAAGGAGCACCTCACCATGCGACTGCGCAATACCCGTGTCGCGGCTGCTTTCGCCTCAGCCGCCCTCGTCGTCGCCGCTGGCGTCGCGACGACCGATGCCGTGGCGGCTCCGGCCGCCTGTGCCACCAGAGTCAACAACAACATCCCGCTGCTGCTCGAGTGCATGGACCTCACCGGGGTCCGGGAGCACCAGTCGGCCCTCCAGGCCATCGCCGACGCGAACGGCTCGACGCGCGTGTCCGGCTCGCCGGGCTACAACGCCTCCGTCGACTACGTCGAGGCGCGCGTGAAGGCGGCCGGATGGAAGGTGACGCGGCAGGCCTTCGACTTCCAGACCTTCGTGTCGCTGACGCCGTCGGTCCTCGCGCAGGTGTCACCGCCACCGGCCGGGCCCCTGGCGCACAGCATCATGTCCTACTCGGGCAGCGCCGACGTCACGGCCGCGGTCAGCACCCCGAGCGGCGACGCCCGCGGCTGCAGCGCGTCGGACTGGGCCGGCTTCCCTGCCGGCAACATCGCGCTCGTCTCGCGCGGGACACCGGTCGGCTTCCCGGTTGCGTGCACCTTCGCCCTCAAGGCCGAGAACGCCCGGGCCGCCGGCGCCGTGGGCATCGTCATCTACAACAACGTCGACGGCCCGCTCAACGGCACGCTCGGCGCGACCTACACGGCCGACTTCCCAGCGGTCGGCATCACGCAGGCCCTGGGGCTGCAGCTGGCCGCGACACCGGGCCTGGTCCTGCGCCTCAAGACCGACACCCTGCGCGGCACGGCCACGACGTACAACGTGCTGGCGGAGCTGCCGGGCAAGAACACGAAGAACGTCGTCATGGCGGGCGCCCACCTCGACTCCGTCAACGCCGGCCCCGGCATCAACGACAACGGCAGCGGGTCGGCGGCCCTCGTCGAGCTCGCCGAGAACCTGTCGAAGGTCAAGCCGCAGAACACGATCCGCCTCGCCTGGTGGGGCGCCGAGGAGTCCAACCTCGTCGGCTCCACCTACTACGTCAACAACCTGTCGCAGGCCGAGCTCGACCGGATCGCGCTCTACCTCAACTTCGACATGATCGGCTCGCCGAACCACGTCTTCTTCATCTACGACGGTGACGACTCCGACGCCGTGGGCGCGGGAGCGGGCCCTGCCGGATCGGCGCAGATCGAGAAGACCTTCGAGGCCTACTTCACCTCCCGTGGCCTGCCGTTCAAGGGCACCGACTTCAGCGGTCGCTCGGACTACGGCCCGTTCATCGCGAGCGGGGTGCCGTCCGGTGGGCTCTTCACCGGCGCCGAGGGCATCAAGACGACCGAGGAGGCGACGCTCTGGGGTGGCACGGCCGGTCAGGCCTACGACCCCTGCTACCACCAGGCCTGTGACACCTACGCCAACAACAACGACACGGCTCTCGCGGAGAACAGCGACGCCGTCGCCTACGCCACGCTGAGCTACGCGATGAGCACCAACCTCATCAACGGCACGAAGTCCAAGGGCAACTTCCGTCCGCCCGTGGACAGGGAGCACGCGCCGGCCACCTCCTGACCTCTCGGTCGGGGAGCGCAAGGGAGCGTATGCCGTCAGGCCCGCCTGACGGCATACGCTCGCTTGTCGGTCGGGCGCCGTGAGATGGGGCGCGTCTCGTGAGAACCTGCCCCCATGCGGTCCTACTGCGCGCTCTACGTCGACGTCGGCTACCTGCTGGCGGCCGCGGCGACGCGGGTGACCGGCACGTCGCTGCGCAAGGGGATCGTCGTGTCCTACCCGGACCTCGTCGCGCGCCTCATCAAGGACGCCGAGGCCGCGAGCGGGCTGCCGCTGCTGCGGCTGCACTGGTACGACTCGGGCAACCGCGCCGGTGGCACGCCGGACTCGACGCAGGAGGCCATCGGCATGCTGCCGCGGGTCAAGCTGCGGCTCGGGCGCACGTCGCCGCAGGGTGAGCAGAAGGGCGTCGACCTGCGCATCGGTCTCGACCTGGCGGCGCACGGGCGCAACCGCTCCGTCGACATCATCTACCTCCTGTCCGGCGACGACGACCTGAGCGAGGCCGTCGAGGAGGCGCAGAGCCACGGCATGCAGGTGGTGCTCATGGCCGTCCCGGACCGGTCGGGCAAGCCGCACGCCGTCTCGCGCCATCTGATCCGTGAGGCCGACGACCTCATCGTGCTCGATGGAGCCGTCGTCGACGACACGGTGCACGTGCGCCAGCTCCAGCCCGAGACCGAGGTGCCCGTGTCGGCAGCTGCCGCTGCAGTGGACGTGCCGTTGCCGGGGCCGCGGGTCGGTGTGAGCGAGACGCCTGCGGCTGCAGCGACCGCGCCGAAGCCGGCGGCGGCCACCCCACCCCGTCCCACGCCGGCGGTGCTGGCGGAGCACAAGGGGCCCCAGCCCCCGGCCGTGCCGGCTGGCGCGGCTCCTGGTCGGCTCGTCTGGTCGAGCGCGAGCGAAGGCCTCGGGGGGACCGAGCGTCCCGGCGCCGCACCGGTGGTCGGGCAGCGCGAGCTCGACCTCATCGATGATGTATGCCGTGGGGTGATCGCCACGTGGTCCATCACCGCGAGCGCCACCGACCGGACCCGTCTGATGAGCCAGAAGCCGTTCATCCCAGGCGACCTCGACCGGGCGCTGCTGCTCGACCTGTCCGCCCGGCTCGACCGGTATGACGTCGAGGACCACCTCCGCTTCCTGCTCCGCGACCATTTCTGGGAGCAGGTCAAGAAGCTCGACCGCTGACCGCGTCGATTCGCGCGGCCGACGGCACCGCTGGATCGATCGCGGTGTCAGCAGGCGCTGGGAGGACCGCTCGGGCTCTTGGCCGAGTTGATGAGCCAGGCCCCCGACACTCGGACCATGCCGTAGTCGATGACCCAGACGCTGCAGGTCTGGCCGTCGTGCCCGTTCTCGGCGGACTGTTCGGTCCGGAGGATGGTCCTGACGACTTTGGCGTCGTCGGCGGCGCCGGTCACCTTCTGGATCGAGATGCCCTTCCAGTAGGACGTGCCGAGGCCCGCAGACCACGAACCGACACTCTGGAGCTTGCGCTGCATCCGGCTCGTGAAAACCTGCCAGGCCGCGTCGTAGTTGCCGGTGTTGATCGCCTCGCCGTGAACGAGGAGAGATCGCGCGATGTCCGGAGCCACACGGTCGTCGGAGCTGACGTTGACGTCGATGGTGCGCTCTGCCCCGGCTGCGTCGTACGGGTCGCTGCAGTCCGCCAAGGGCTGGTCGGGCTGCGAGCGCCACCGGTCGAGGTTGGTGGCGAGATCGGGCCCGGGGATGAGATACCCCTGTCCTTGGGCGGGCTCTGGCGAGCGGGCCCCCGCGACCCAGAGCCGGTGTCCGGAGACGAGGCCGATGACCCGACCGGTCGCATCGAGCACGGGACCACCCGAGTTGCCACCGTTGATGGCCGAGTCCGTGACCATGGCATCGATCTCAGGTCCACCGTCGTAGCTGATGGGTTGGTGCAGCCCGCTGACGGAGCCCTCGTTGAAGCGGAGCTCATACGTCTGCAGCGGAAATCCAAGCACGCCGACCGACTCGCCCAGGTCCGGGAGGGCACGAGCGAGCGGCAGTGCCTTGTCCGTGATCGGGTCGTCGGTCCGTAGCAGGGCGGAATCGGTCTTCGGATCCAGCCCCACGACGCGTGCGCGCGTTACCCCGTCGGCGTACTGGAGCGTGATGGCCGAGGCGCCCGCTGCGACATGGTTCGCCGTCATGACGAGGTGGTCCCCCACGACGAAGCCGGAGCCCATCCACCTGGCGTCACAGGTGACGACGTCGATGCGCACGATGGCGGGCTTGGCCAGCTTGGCGACCTCGGCCCAGCTGGCAGGACTCGCTGTCGTCGTCGGCGTCGAGCTGGGCGAATCAGCTGTCGAGATGGGCGGGCTGGTCGCCGTGACGGTGACCGTCGCGGGTTGCGGCTGGCTCGTGGCGCCGTCCGTGACCGTTGGCGACGAGGTCACCGGCGCCTTCGCCGAGCAGGCCGCCACCGGGCCGCAGAGGGCGACGACTCCAGCCGCCACCACCAGATGAAGCGCTCGCATGGTGCCTCCCGTCGCACGACCCCCGTGAGTCATGATGCATGGGCCGCCACGTGACGGAAGCAGGTGTTGCGCACGTGGATGGCGCGTGCAACACCGCGAGCCGAGCCCTTCGAGTCGCTCAGGCCTTCTCGAAGGTGACCAGCAGGCCGCTGACACCGCCGGGACCGACGCGACCCTTGACGTCCACGGACGTGATCGCCTTGAGGGCCCAGCCCTTCGAGCCGTACTCGTTGAGTACCTTCTCAAGCTTCTCGCCTGACATCTTCCCGCCGATCATGCCCTCGCGGAGCTCGACGACCTTGTACTGCGGCATGCTGCGACTCCCTGTCTCTCGGTCCGTCGAGCCTACGGCGACGGCCACTCACCCGGGCCGGAAGGACCAGCGGCCGACCACCTCACACCGACACCGGTCCGACGCGGCGTGACGGGATGGCCGAGACCGCGGCGAGCAGGGCCAGGACGCCGCGAGGTAGACGAGGCTGTGCTGAAAGGCGACGCCGGGACCGACCGTCGTGGCCCCGAAGTAGACGAGGCCAACGAAGGCGACGCCGACACAGTTGCCGAGCTGCTGCACCGTCGACATGGTGCCGCTGACGAGGGCGCCGTCCTCCGGCTTCGCCTGCGACATGACGGCGCCGATCTGTGCGGTGAGGCAGACCCCCATGCCGAAGCCGGCGACGACGAGACCGGGCGCCAGCCACAGGACCGAACCGTGCGCTCCGGCGTCGGCGACCCCGACCCAGGTCAGGATGTGACCGGCCAGGAAGAGGAGCGCCGCTGCCGGGCCGACGCGGCGACCCCAGCGGGCGACGAGACCGGCTGCCTTCGAGGTGCCGGCGAGGTAGGGCACGGCGACGAGGGCGAAGAGCGCACCCGAACCGAGGGCGTCGAGGCCGCGGTCGGTCTGGAGGTAGAGCGCGAGCACGAGGAAGTGGGACGCCATGCCGAGGAAGAGCAGGAACTGCCGGACGAGGCCGTGTCGCAGGGCCGGAGTCGCGTCGAGGGCGATGCGGAGGAGCGGGTCGGCTCCGCGCCGGTGCAAGGTGCGGGCTCGGGCGACGAGGGGCACGGTGAGCAGCGTGCCGACCGCGAGGCTGAACCACGTCCAGAGCGGCCAGCCGTGGCTCTGGCCCTCCATGAGCGGCAGGAGCACGGCGACGAGCACCGTTGTGGCGAGGGCCAGTTCGAGCAGATCGAGGCGCGCTGTGCGTTGGGTCTGGCCTCTGGGAAGGGTACGGCGCACGAGCGCCAGGGTGACGATGCCGACGGGCACGTTGACGAGGAAGATCGAGCGCCAGCCGAGGCCGAAGAGGTCGAGGTGGATGAGGATGCCGCCGATGAGCTGCCCCGACACGGCCGCGAGTCCCATCGCCGTCGAGTACGCCGCGATCGCACGGCGGTACACGGCGCCGGAGTAGACGTCGCCGATGAGGGCCAGCACCATCGGCGTCAGCATCGCGGCGGCGATGCCCTGGGCGAAGCGGGCCGCGACGAGGACGTCCATTGTGGGAGCGAGTCCGCACGCGGCCGAGGTGACGACGAAGAGGGCGGTGCCTGCGGCATACATCCGCCTGCGACCCCAGCGGTCGCCGAGGCGGGTGGCCGCGAGCAGCATGGCGCCGTAGGTGAGCCCGTAGCCGGCGACGACCCACTCGAGGGCGGTGGCCGTGGCGCGGAGGTCGCGCTCGATCGACGGGAGGGCGACGTTGACGATGAAGAAGTCGAGGACGTTGAGGAAGATGCCTGCGAGCAGCACGAGGAGCGGCAGGCGGCCGGGAGCGTCGGTGACGCGGCCGGCGTCGGTGGGGGTCTGTGTCTGGGTCATGACTCCGTTGTCCGGTCTCCGGCAAGGGGAGAGTCAAGCGCCACTGCGGAATTCGTCGCAGCCGGTGTCGGCGGCTTGAGTCTCCCCCTGTGGGAGAGTCGACGCTGTGGGCATGAGCACGCGACTGAGCATCGGCGACTTCTCCCGGATGACGTTCCTCAGCGTCAAGACCCTGCGGCACTACCACGAGGTCGGGCTGCTCGCGCCGGCCGAGATCGACGCGCACTCCGGCTACCGCTACTACACGCCTGGGCAGGTCGGCTCGGCCCAGCTCATCCGGCGTCTGCGCGACCTCGACCTGCCGTTGCCGCAGGTGCGTGAGGTGCTGGCGGCTCCGTCGGCGACGGAGCGGGATGCCGTAATCGCCGAGCATCTCGACCGGATGACCCGCCAGCTCGAGCAGACGCAAGCGACGGTGGAGTCGCTGCGGCGGCTGCTCGTAGGCGGCGGGTCGTCGCTCGAGGTGACGGTGATCGACGAGCCTTCAGTGTTTGCTCTCGTGGCTCGCGCGGTCGTTGGCGGCGACGAGGCGCCGGCGTGGTGGGTGCAGACCTTCACCGACCTGCACTCGCGACTGCGGTCGCTCGGGGTGTCACGGACTGGGCCGGACGGGACACTCTTTCCGACGGAGTTCTTCACTGAGGGCGCGGCCGAGCTGACCTGCTACCTGCCGGTGCCGGAGGGCACGCCGGGTTCCGAGTTGGTGGACGGCGAGAGACTTGCCACGACGGTCCATGACGGACCCTTCGTCGACCTGGACACGGCCTACGGCGCCTTGGGCACGGCGGTCGTCGAGCGCGCGATCGCGAGTGACGGCCCCGTCCGCGAGCGCTACCTCCCCCGCGGCGATGAGGCCGACCTCCTCGACCACCGCACCGTCGTCTGCTGGCCCGTCGATCCCGTTTGAGATCAGACAACGCTCAGGCTGAGGCCTCTGCGGGGTCGGCCATCGTGACGCTCGACCACAGGGCAGCATCGAGGACTCGGAGAGGCTCTTGGTCAATGACCAGCGTCGCTCCCTCCGCCCCCTGGGTTGCCGCAGCCCTTGCTGCAACGATCGCGTCGAGGACCTCGGGGTCACGCATCAGATGACGGAAGGCCTGCCAGTCCACCTGGTAGTCGCCCTTGGGCAACAACCCCAACAGCGTGTAGACCACGTTGTCGCGCACCGGGAAGAGGTCGGGGCGCTTGCGCGCGCAGAGCTTGCTTGCCGTGACCCAGGGGTTCGAGTTCTCCACACCCGCCTTGGCCAAGGCTTTCTTCACGTGGCGGTAGAAGACCTCCATGTGTCGAAGACCGTCATCATCGACATCCCGCAGGGCAGCAGTCGGCAGCGCCTGCAATGCCTCGTCGACCGCCGCCTTCGTCTCGCCAGGCAACGTCAGGAGGCGCGCCGCACCGGCCGGGACACTGACGCTGAGCAGAGTCACCGCAAAGAGGTCATCCGCAGCGATTGCCTCCGGGTTGTTCGTGCCGATCGATGCGAAGCTCGCCCCGGCGTAGTCACCAGCCACGTTGTAGTAGCGGCGCAGCCGCCATCCGGCGCGCTCCGGCTTCAGAGCATGCAGCGCCTGGCTCTTCGCATTGGACAGCCGCTCGGGCGTAGGTCGGTTCCACTCATCCTGGATCATCGTCAGCTCCCCTGCTCGCGGAGTCGCAAGATAGCAACGGCGCACGACAACGGACGGGTGCCGCGCCTCGTGGCGCGGCACCCGTCACTCACATCCTCAGCCGTCGGTGTACTTCTTAACGGTGGCAGTGATCATGGAGTCGGCGGCCACCTTGCTGCCGGCCTTCAGGTCCTGAGCCAGCACGACCCAGTTGGAGTCGAGAACCGGGAGTCGGTTGGCACCGGTCGCATCCTCCGCGGGGGCCACGAGCAGACCCGCCGCTCGCCACAGGTCCTGGGCGTCCTGGTAGTTCATGCCGACGCCGTCGGGGACCGTGATCTTGCTGGCCGGCTTGGCCGCCTGGTTGGCGCCCGAGTCAGCGGCAGCAGCCGGCTTCTTCTCGGGAGCGGCCACCGTCACCGTTGCCTGCACGGTCTGTGTGACGGTCTCGGGCGATGGCGCGGGAGCGGTCTGGGTGACCACCACGGTCGGCGAGGCCGCCGTCGGAGCAGACGCGTCCGCGTTGCCCCCTCCTGCCGCACCGATGCCCAGCGCCAGGAGGGCCGTCACGGGGTAGCCGATCAGGTGCTTCCTGCTGCGCTTCTGCGGCTGGGTCTGCGGTGCCCGAGCGGCCCACGCGTGGGGGTGACCGAGTGCCGGCGGCGGCAGTTGGATGGTCGGCTCGGTCGGGGCGGGGGTGGGCTGGCCCTGTTCGTTCACGTGGCGTCGTCGCTTTCTCATCGGGGCAAAAGGCTCATCTTGGACGCTGACCGGGACCGCTGGACCCGTTTTGGCGAAACTGCTCGTGTCATGGCGGGCGCCGCGCCCCTTCACCACGCGGCGCCCACCACACGGCATACGACCGCTCAGCGCAGCTGGACGGTGACGCCGTCGGAGAAGGGCGAGTCGTGCAGCTCGATGCTGGCCGGCTCGGTGCCCTTGGGCATGTCGAAGACGAGAGTGCCCTTGACCGTGTTGCCGGGGTTGATCTCCTCGAGGAAGACCTTGTTGTCCTTGACGTAGATCGCGGCCGCCGTGTCGCTGGAGAACTCGCGCCCCTTGGCGTCGCGCACCTTCTGCGAGGAGTCGGAGAGCGTCTGCGCGGCGTCGCCGATGTTGCTGACGGTGACGTTGACGAGGACGAACTGTCCCTGCGCCTTCTCATTGAGGTACTGGTCGCCGACCGACTTCACGCCCTTCTGCACCTTGGTGACGGTGAACTCGAACTGGCCGTCGCGCACCTTCTGGCCGACCTTGGCGGTGGCGGGAGCGTCCTCGGCGGGCGCGTCGCCACCCTGCCCACCGGCGGCTCCGGACGAGGTGGTCGTGGGCGAGCTCGACCCTCCCCCGTTGACGGCGCTCGCGACGATGCCGATGAGGACGAGGGCGAGCAGCCCCGTCATGATCTTGTGCCGGGCGAACCAGCTCTTGCGCGGCGGCGCCGGGACGGGCGGCGCAGGAACCATCGGCGGCTGCCAGGTGGGCTGCTGGGTCGGGTCGTTCGGCTGGTTGGTGCTCATGGCGGGTCTCCCTGGGTCGGTCTGCTGTATGCCGGGGAGACCGTCTCGCGTGGACGCCGGCGGCCGCCTCGGCCGAGAGGACCGAGCAGGCTGACCGAAAGGATGAGATCGGGACGGGCGAACTACCCGGACGGTGGAGGCCGTGGTCGGCTCCGTGCCCTACCTTTCGGGTATGCCGTCCAGCCTGCCCCCGTGGGTGCGTGACCTCTCGCGCCGCGACCTCTGGCTGCGCCGGCTGCGCACGGTCGGGCTCGGGTTCCTCCTGCTCCTTGACGCGGTGTATGCGTCGGGGGGCTTCGACGGTCGTCGCCGGGCTGCCGAGGGGCTGCCGGTGTCGATGTCCGACACTGCGAGCGGTGTCGGCATGTTCATCGCGCTGCTGGGGATGGCACTCATGGTCGCGGTGGCCTGGCGGCAGCGGTGGCCGGTGGTGCTGACACTCGTCGGGTGCGCCGCCACCCTCGTCCAGCTCGGCCCGACCGCGGCCCTCATCGGCCTCATGTCGGTCCTGATCTGCCGGCCCCTCGTCGACGCCTACCGGCTGGCCCCGCTCGTCGTGGCCGCGACCTTCTTCGCGGTGTCCCGCGACCTGCGGTGGACGCCGCGGCCAGTCTCCTTCTGGGGCAGTCTCTTTGCCGCCGACGGCGAGCCCGTCGGATGGTTCGTCGTGGTGGTGCTCACCGTGGCGCTCGTGGCTCTCTTCGTCGGCATGGGGGTTTGGCTGCGGACGCGAGCGCAGTTGCGGACGGCGGCTGTGGTCGTGGCCGAGGAGCGTGAGGTGGTCTCGTCGCTGGCCGACCAGGTCTCGCGGCAGGCAGAGCGCGAGCGGCTGGCTCGCGAGATCCACGACGGTCTCGGCCACAACCTGTCGATCCTCTCCGTGCACGCCGGTGCCTTGCAGGCGATGGCTGACGCGTCGGCGGCGGAGGCGCAGCACGCGGCTGCGGAGCCGCGTGCTGCGACGGCCCAGATGAGGGAGTCGGCGCAGGTGGTGCGCGAGACGGCGGCACGCTCAGTGGCGGAGCTGCACAGTCTGCTCGACCTGCTCCGCAGCTCCGACGACCCCGACGTCGCCGCGCCGACGAAGACGCTGCGCGACGTCCGTGCCCTCATCGACGACTCCGTGACCGCCGGCATGCCGCTCGTCGCGACGGTCTACGTCGAGGACGGCGAAGCGCTCGACCCGCACATCGCCCAGGCCGCCTACCGGATCGTGCAAGAGCTGCTGACCAATGCGCGCAAGCACGCCTCGACGGTCAGCGTGCGGCTGTCCGTGACCGGCGGGCCGGCTGAGGGCCACCTCGTCATCGCGACGGCGAACCATCTGCCACCGCCCCTGGGCCCGCACGGTGCAGGCGTTGCCGACGCCGGCGCGCGGGCCGGGATGGGTCTGACCGGCATCCGAGAGCGGGTGGAGCACTACGGCGGTGACATGCAGGCCGGCGTCGACCCCGACGCAGCCTTCCGAGTGTCGATCCGCCTGCCCTGGCGTGCTCCCGAAGCCGAC
Source organism: Terrabacter ginsenosidimutans (assembly GCF_039539425.1). NCBI lineage: Bacteria > Bacillati > Actinomycetota > Actinomycetes > Micrococcales > Intrasporangiaceae > Terrabacter > Terrabacter ginsenosidimutans. The sequence goes on from NZ_BAABDC010000001.1 coordinate 916,085, forward strand.
CCGACGAAGGGGATCCGATGGACGACGTGAACACGGCCAGCTCCGAGCGCGCGATCCGCGTGATGCTCGTGGACGACGACCCCATGGTGCGGATGGGCCTGCGGCACATGCTCGGCGCGGCGTCGGACCTCGAGGTCGTGTCGGAGGTGAGCGACGGCGACGAGGTCGTCGCCGCGGTGCAAGCGCATCGACCCGACGTCATCGTGCTCGACGTGCGCATGGCGCGGTTGGGTGGCATCGAGACCATCGCCGCGGTCAAGGCACGGCCGGAGGCACCCAAGGTCCTGATGTTCACCGTCTTCGACCACGACGATGTCGCTCAGCGGGCCATCCGCGCGGGTGCGGATGGCTTCCTGCTCAAGACGGCCTCGCCGGAGGAGATCTGCGGCGGCATCCGCAACGTGGCCGCCGGGCTCGGGGCCGTGTCCCCGAAGACAGCGGCTCAGCTGTTCACTCAGGTCCGGGAGGACCCGGCCGCGGCTCAGCGCGCCGAGGCGGCCCGGCTCATGTCGACGTTGACGGCGCGAGAACGCGACGTCGTCTCGGGGCTGGCGCGGGGGCTCTCGAACGCCGACCTGGCGAGGGAGTTGTACGTCAGCGAGACGACGGTCAAGACGCACCTGCAGAGCGCCTTCACCAAGCTCGGCGTCGACAACCGTGTCCAAGCCGGAGTCATCGCCGACCGCGCCTGGTCTGCAGGTGCGTGCTCCGGCGGTGAGGCGTGACGAGGAAGGGCATAGGTTGTGCGACTGACCGCAGCCCCCGGAGTGGGCTGATCATGGGCTTTCATTCAAGACCGCGCGCTCGGCAAAGCTTGCTTCAACGACCGCATCGTGACTTGGGCTGGAGCCGCGCGATGGCTCAAATCCAGATGATGGCCCCGCCGAGGGCATGCGCAGCACCGGGGGCAAGTACTGTCCGTCATGGTTTAGCAGAGCCGCGTGGACGCGGTTGAGAGTGGAGTAGACGACAGTGGACGACAGGGTGCCTTCGGGCTCGACGGGGAGCCTAAACGCGAGAACGACCGCCTTGGCAGAAGCGTTCTTTGAGGACGTTGGTCAGAGGGCACATATGGTTCGCGGCGAGGACGGCACTTGGCTCGCGTTCGAAGAGACCTCCAACGCCATCACCTTCGTCGAGGCGCGTGGCGACCAAATGAGCATCGTCCCGTTCGTGGGCGACGCCTCGGCCGTCGGCTTGCGGCCGTTCGCGCGAGACATCCAGCAGTCCTCGTGGCTGGATGGTGAGGCCGAGTTGCTTGTCGACGTAACAGCGTTGTCAAGCTACGCAGATCGCGGCCAGGTCCTTGACCTGATGAACAATGCGCTCGACTACTGGGCAACTCGCAGTGCTCCGGCCACACGCGAGGAGTCTGCCTTTGAGACCCAGGTCGTCGAACCACTGCCCATATCGGAGGCAATGCCGGTCGACTTCAGCGATTCACCTGTCGATGAAGTCGCGGAGCCAGCAGCCGCAGCTCCACTGGTCACGGTTGACGCGCAGTTGCGCGCCGACATCAGTGACCAATGGTCATGGGCCTCATCAGCGGCGCGGATCCCCCAGATCACAGATCTAAGGCTCGCCCTGTCAGAGCCTCTCGGCCATGCACGCATCAGAGTCGCGGTCCGCGATGCAGATGTGCAGTTCGGCGCCAAAATCGTCCACGACGGCCCTTTGCCGGCGGGTCCTACCGACTTCGGCAGCATCAACGTCCCGCTATCCGCTCGAGTGATGTCGCAGGTTGAGGAACGACGCGGCGCGGACTGCGTCATCACTCTCGAAGACGCAGCCACCGGACGAGTCTTGTCCCGTCACGAGGAAGCGATCGACGTTCAGCCTCGCGATTTGTGGTTTTGGGGTGGCGACCCTCGACGCTCGGAAGAGCATGCTCGTCTAGTGCAGCGTCACGAGGCGCTCGCAGCCAAGCTCCGCGAGGACCCAGAGCACCTGGACACCGATGTCGAACAAGAACTAGCCGCCGTAGAGCAGGCGCTGCGTGCTCAGGGCGCGAGTTCGTCGCGGCTCGCGCGCTCCCTCCTTGCCTCCTTCGTCAGACCGAACCATCCCGAGATCGCAGCAGTGGCGCGTGAGGCAGCCGAGCGCCTCGGCCGGTCGACAGGCGACTCGTCCTTCTTCGCCTTCCAAATCAGCGACGTGCAGCAGGCCGAAGAACGCGCGGACGCGACCGTTGCTGCAATCTATGAAGCGCTTCAAGCGCGTTCGATCTCCTACTCCGAGCCGCCGCCAGGCTGGGACTACCGCGACGCGGGCCAGCGCATCAGGGACCACGGTGACGTTGCACGGGCAGGCCTCGGCACGTGCATGGATACCACCGTCCTCACCGCCGCGGTGATCGAGCAGGCCGGATTGCATCCGGTCCTGGTCCTCGTGAGCGGCCACATCTTCGTCGGCTATTGGCGCAGGGATCCGCTGCCAGAGCATGGATCGAGGCCTGACTGGTATCCAGGAACACCTGTCGTCGCCGACCCTGCAGCCATTGGGACATTGATCGAGGGCGGTTGGCTCGGTGTCATCGAGACGACGGCCTTCACCGCGGGCAAGAACACCACGGCCAGCCAGGCCCGAAGCATCGCGCGCCACACAAACGTCGCCCAAGCCCTCGAGGAGGATTTCCTCCTGTTCATCGACGTCGCGGCCGCCCGACGCGCCGGCGTGTCGCCGCTCCCGGCTGTCAACGAGCGCAGTGACGGCATCACGGAGATTGTCGAGTACCGCCCCGGTGGGGCACCGGCCGTGACCCAGATCTCGAGCGACATCCCTGACCGGGCGGCTCGGGACCGACGCGTGGACGACCACCCTGCGCGCTATCGCACCTGGAAGTCGTCGCTGTTCAGTCTCAACGCGACTAACGCCCTCCTGAACCTTGGGAGCAACGCGCGAGTGCAGCCGCTTGCGCTGCCCCCGGAGTCTTTGGGCGTCCTCGAAGACAAACTGAATCAGGACGTCGCGTTCAGCCTGCACAGCGGCTACGACGTTCCGGAGGTTTGGCGCGCAAGGGACATCGCCAACGCACTGCAACTGGCGCAGTCGGGCGCACCAGACGACCGACGTGAGCTAGTGGGGCATCTCAACGACAAGAAGCTCTACATCCAGCGGATGGGACGTTCCGGAGGCAAGCCAGCCCCGATCACTCCCGCCACCTTCTTCAAAGAGATCCGATCGATGGCGCACGGCGCGAAGACGGCACGGGAGGAGCGCGGCATGAATCCGCTCTTCTTGTGCCTGGGGCTATTGCGGTGGCCCTACAAGCCAGGTGTCCTGGCCGACGCGCCGTTGATCCTCGTACCGGTCAACATCGCCGTCACCCGAGGTCGGCAGGAATTCACACTCTCACTCGACAGCTCGCAGCAGACGACGCCCAACGCAGCGCTCCTCGAGTGGCTGCGACGCGAGCACGGCCTCTCCATTCCTGGGCTGGCTGAGCCCTTGGCCGATCGCGCCGGTATTGACGTCGACGGAGTACTCGCCGAAGTTCGGGCCGCCATCGCTGACCGAGGCCTCTCGCTGGAGGTATCCGGCCAAGCCCGCCTCGCCATGCTGGACCTGTCAGCCTTCCGTATGTGGCAAGACCTCAACAACAACGCTGAACACTTCTTCGAGCGTCCACTTGTCAAACACCTCGTTCACACGCCGACCGACACCTTCCAGGACCCCGCCGCGGCGGCCAATGGCCCCGTCGACGGGGAAGCGTTCGAGGGGGAGCTCGAGAAGCTCGAAACGCCGATTCCGGCTGACTCGACCCAGAAGCGAGCCGTGATGTGGGCTCGAGAAGGCCGGACCTTCGTCCTGCAGGGACCTCCTGGCACGGGTAAATCCCAGACGATCACCAACATGGTTGCCGAGTGCCTTCTCGGGGGCCTCCGCGTGTTGTTCGTGGCTGAGAAGGGAACCGCACTCGCCGTCGTGCAACGGCGACTGGACGCAGTCGGCCTCGGCCCTTTCAGTCTGAACCTGCACCATGAGGGCTCCAATTCCGTTCAGGTACGCGCCCAGCTCAAACGTTCGCTGACGACATCCGTCCACCCCGACACTCTCGCGATGGAAAGCGCACGCCGCCGGCTCAGAAATGCTCGCTTCGAACTGACCCAGTACCCCGAGCGTCTGCACGGGGCGAACGCCAGCGGACTCTCGGCGTACGCAGCACACGACGAGTTGCTCGTGCTCGGTGACGGGCCCGCAATGCCTGTTCCCCGTGACCTGGTTGCGCATCGCGCTGAGCAGATCGCGGTGCTCCGCGAGCTCTTCGCCGATCTCCAGAGGTGGACTGCCGCCGCTGGTGTGCGCGCCGACCACCCGTGGCGGCTGGCAGGTGCTGGAAGAGGCAACCCGATCGACGTGGACGCCGCGAGCCAGGCCATTCGTGGTGTGCTCAGTGGAGCCGCGTGGGCAGCAACGACCACTGGCGCTCTCAGCGAAGCGCTCGAATCGGTGACCCATCCTTCGCAGCTGGATGTGCTGGCGTCGGCGGCGAGTCACACCCTTCCTACGGGCGGGGAACTGACAGCGCTGCTGGACGCAACGTGGCCCACGATGGCCGACGAAACGGTCACGAACTGTGAGCGTGCCGTCCAGGAAGCGAGGGCGAGACTTCACGGCTTCGCGTCGGATGTCCTCGGTCTGGATCTCCGAGCAATCCTCCAACAACTCGAGGCCGCCAAGACTTCCAGCTTCTTCGGACGTAAGGGCCGGCAAGCTACCGCGCTGGCCCCGCTGGCAGTCTTTGCGCCCGCAGAACTCGACCTGACTGCGGCGAAGGCCGAGTCCATCATGGCCGACCTCGTCGCCGCCCAAGATGCCGGAATCGAGATCCGAGCCTCGATCCTTGCCACACCGGGCCTGTCCGGCACTGCACCTTCGAGCCCCTTCGAACCCGATGCCCTGTCGCCAGCTCGGAGCCGCATGAAGGAGCTCAACGAGGCGTCGGCCAACTTGCGGCAACCAGGCGAATGGACCGACCGAGTCCACCACCTTGCACGCGACGGAGAGTTGACCCAGCACCACGAGGCTCTTCACTCCTACGCCCAGTCCTGGCGCCGCCTCTGGGACGAGCTCACTGTCCAAGAGGGTCACTTCGACACCTGGCGAAACGGTGCAAGCCTCGCCGCCGCGATCAGTCGTGTCGAGGAGACGTGGCTTCGCAGTGTCGAATTCGAGCGGCTGGTTCAGCTGCAACGGTGGTGCACCCTCGTGCGCAAGCTCGAGCCGCTCGAAGGGGCTGGTTTGGAGCAGGTGCGAACCGATCTCCTCGAAGGACGGTTCTCGGCACACACCGCGGAGGAGGCCTTCGCTCGTGGGGTGGCTCAGGCGTCGCGGGACGAGCGCATAGGAACGCAGGGCCTCGACCTCTTCGACTCTGTGGCACACGACCAGCGAGTCGTCGGCTACTCGGAAGCGCAGGAGCAGGTCCGTCTCCAGTGGACGACCGACGGACCCGCGCGTCTGTTGGCGCGGCGCGGTGGCGGTGGCCTCGGCTCGAGTACCGGCGCGCTGGCGCGCGAGTTGGAAAAGACCACTCGAAAACTCGGTACTCGACCGCTGCTCCGCAAGTTCGGCGCAGCAGTGCAGGAGCTGACACCGCTCGTGTTGTGCAGCCCGTCATCGGTCGTCGATCTGATCGAGCCCGGTGTCATGGAATTTGACCTCGTCATCTTCGATGAGGCCTCACAGATCACTGTCCCAGAGGCGGTCGGCGCGCTGGGCCGGGCCCGTGCTGCAATCGTCGTGGGGGACACCAAACAAATGCCACCCACGCGCAGGGTCGGCGGCGGTACGGCCGATAACGACGAGATCGATGACATCGAGCTCGATGAGGTCGTCGAGGACCAGGAGTCGATCCTCAGCGAGTGCGAGCTCGCGCGAGTACCCAAGCTCAGCCTCAACTGGCACTACAGGAGTCAGGACGAGGCTCTCATCGCCTTCAGCAACCGCACCTATTACGACGGAGACCTCAGCAGCTTCCCGACCCCAACACTCCTTTCCTCCGAGACAGGTCTGGAGTTCCGAGCGGTACGCCGTCCGGACGGCAGCGATGTCGGAATGTACCTACGGGCGGGCGCGGCCAGAATGGACGTTGGCAATGGTGTCACGGCCGGACCGAACACCAACCCCGTTGAGGCGGTGGAGATCGTGAAGTACGTCCACGAGCTCGTCCACACCGCCGAGACCCTCCCCTCAGTGGGGGTCGTGACCTTCAACGAGCAGCAGCGCCAACTGATCGAGGACCTGCTGCACGCGAGCACCGACTCACGAGTTGCCGAAGTGCTCGACGAGTCCGTCATGGGTCGTGGCGAGGCACTGTTCGTCAAGGCGCTCGAGCAGGTTCAGGGCGACGAACGCGACGTCGTGATCTTCTCGATAGCGTTCTCCAAGCAGGCGAACGGCAAGGTCCCGACCAACTTCGGGCCGCTGTCGAACGCCGGCGGGGAGCGGAGACTGAACGTCGCCGTCACCCGGGCACGCCGCAAGAACGTCGTGTTCTGCAGCTTCAATCCGTCGGGCAACGATCTTGATGTCTCAGGTTCCGCCTATCAGGGGCCCAAGGATCTCAAGCAGTTCCTGATGGATGCGCAGGGGGCCGGGGCACCGCAGGAGTCCTCGGACTCCACAGACCACTTCACGGTCCGTGATCGACACCGAGATGACATCGCCACGGCCCTCCGCGGCGCCGGACTCCACGTCATGTCCGATGTCGGGATGTCGAACTTCCGCCTCGACCTCGTCCTCGCTCGAAATGAGAGGCCTGACCGTCCGATCCTGCCTGTGCTTCTTGATGGCGAGAGCTGGAGAAGGCGCGGCTCCGTCTCAGACCGCGACGTGCTTCCCGTCGAAGTGCTCGAGAACCTCATGGGGTGGCCGAGCGTCGCCCGCATCTGGTGGCCCATGTGGCTGCAGAACCGCGATGAGGTGATCCAGCGCATTCTCGCGGAAGTGGATCGTGCGGAGGCGGGGCTCGAGGGCACCGCTGGGAGTGCGGAGCTCGCAGCAGATCTCGCGACCCGCACTTCGGAGGGGCAGTCCTCCGAGGTTGTCCCGGAGGCTGACCACAGAGACAGGCTTCCCGCACCCGAAGAGATCGCATGGGCAGCCAATCTCATCAGGGGAGAGGCTCGACCGAGCGACGCGCCACAACCCCTGACGAATTCGGCCGCCACTGGCCCTCGTCCGCCACAGGTGACGAATCTCGAGACGCAGACGGTGAGCGAGACTTCTGCCGCCGAGCCGGCGTTGGTTGAAGTGTCGGTAGGCGCCTCAGCCTCTGAAAAGAGTGCCAGACCTCGGTTCACGCCGGCAAACACGGAAAGCGTGGGTGCCAAGGACGTGTTGGACCGGCTGCCCGAACGAGCCGCAGCAGGTGTGGTGCGCGCGCATGTGCTTGACGTCATCGAGACAGAAGGGCCTGTCGAGACCGCTCGTCTCGCGCGCATTGTCGCCCGACGGTTCGGCCTCACTACGGTGCGCGCCGCTCGGGTCGACGACATCGTTCGTCTCATCCCGAGAGCCCAGCTGCGCAAGAGCAAGAAGATGGGCAACTTCGCCTGGCCCGTCGACCTCGACCCTGATGTGTGGAGCGGGTATCGCAGGGCGGACGAGGGCGCCTCGAGGACATTGGATGAGGTGGCGCCTCAGGAGATCGCCAACGCCATGCTCGCCATTCTCGAGGAGCACGAGATCGAATACCTCGATGATCTCCTGCGCAGGACGGCCGACATCTTCGGCGTCACACGTCTCGGCGTGAACGTACGAACTCGACTCGAGGCAGTCTTCGCAACGCTCCCTGTCGAGGAGGAGGAAGAAGGCCAGCCCGTGGACGAATCCGTGATCGACGAGATCGTGCGCCGACTGACCGAGGCCATCAACTCAGGTGGCGTGGATCGAATTGATGTGGGCGATGTTCGTGACGGCTATGTCCAGTGGCAGGGAGATCCTCGCGAAGGCCTCTTCATCGAAGTCGGAGACGGGCAGGAGTCCGATTCGCCGTACGACGCAGAACTGGCCGATCTGCTGGTGACAGACGGTTGGAACCGGCCCGTTCCGAGGGATGACATGCGCAACTGCTGGTTCATCCTGCCGGTCGCCCGAAATGGTGATGAGTCGGAGCGAAGCTTTGCGCGTCGTGTGCGGTCCATGGCGCTGCTCGTCAGCGGAGCGGTCCGCAGGCTGGAGGAGCGCGTGTCCTGACCGACGCGGCCTGCCGCATCTGCTGAGAGGGTTGCGGCAGGTCCTGGTCATTAACCGAGGGTGTGCCATCGATGCCGTCCGCGGAACCACCGGCCGGTCTCGCGCGGTTTCCGGAAGGTGCCCAGCCAACCTATCGGCGAGCGCCAAGGGGCGACCTGGCGGGACCGCCCATCGATCTGCGGCTCGATGAGGTCATGCGACAGCGCGTCGAAGAGGTCGACGTAACCGTCGGACACCGGCGTCATGACGGCGTGATCACCTCTCGATCCTTTGGGAAGAGGCGAGTCACGCCACACCATCCATCGCGCGCACCCGGTCGGAAGTTCGGCATCCACTGTGCATGTCCGCTCAGATGCAGGTTGTCCCTACCGCCGCCGAACCATCGCTGGTAGCGCGGATCCCGCACCCAGTGTCCGCGCATCGCCGACTCCATAGGACGAGGCTTCACCGAAACCGCCGAGCCACTCGATGAAGAGCTCGATGTCTCGACCCCATCTCGCATCGATGGTGCGCAGGATCGATTCCTCGAGCGGCCTGCCCCTGTCGACCCAGCGACGCAGTCTGACCGGAACGTTGATCCAGCGGAGTCCACCCATGGTGAGATGCACGAGCGGGTTCCAGTAGGCGATCGGGTCCTCCAGCTGGCCCTTGAGCGCGGCCTCCAGTCGCCCCCATGAACCGCGAGTTCGGGAGCCGCTGTCTGCTGTCAGGCCTCGGGGAGGGAGTGATACCACGGGCCGAAGTCGCCTCCGAAGACTCGCCCCTGGACCGCCTCGACGTCGGTCATGGCGACACCTTGACGAGCGGGCTGGGCTTGCCGGACCAGGTGACGAGCAGGAGATCGCGAGCTCGGGTCGCCGCCACGTAGAGCAGCGATCGCTCGCGCAGATGGCCCTCTGCCTTGGCCGACTCGTCGTACTCCAGCTCGCGCATCGCGGCGGGAATTGAGCCGTCGCGGACGCCGAAGAGAACGACCTTGCCGAACTCGGTCCCCTTGGATCGGTGCATCGTCATCACCACGGGCATCCCGGGCTTCGTCCCGGCCTTGTCGACGCTCTGCGCCTTGACCCCCCGCTCGGCGAGGCCGCTGACGACGCGCTCCTGCTGGTACCGGTCCTTGACGAGCACAGCGAGCGTCTCCCCGGCGTCGCCCGCGTCGAGCCACGAGCGCACCGCCTTGGCGGTCTCGTCAAGCTCTGCGTTCTGGCTGGAACACTCGACCATCTGCACCGGAGGGCCGCTTCGCGCTGACCGGTACCCGGTGTGGTCCTCCTCCTCCCCCGCGAGATCGGAGTAGTCGGCCCCGTCGAGCACCGACATCGCCCATCGGAGGTTTTGTGCCGTCGTCCGGTAATTCAGCGTGAGACGACGAGCGCGGCCGACGACGTTGATCCCGTAGTGCGACAGGGTGATCCGGTGGCCGTAGATGCGCTGGTGGGCGTCCTCGGAGATGAACAGGTCGTTCGCCCCCGCCTCGACGCAGGCGCGCAGCAGCTTCCAGTGCGAGGGCGAGAGATCCTGCGCCTCGTCGATGAGCACGTGGTCGAACGTGCGACCTCGGCCGGCCTCCGCCTCGAGCTGCAGGTGCTTCGCCGCGAGCGCTGCCACTTCGGCGAAGTCGACCCGGCCGTGGGCACGACCGGAGGCCCGGTATGCGGCGACGACGTCCCACACAGCCGTTCGCTTGCCACGGTCCAGAGCCACTCCACGACCGGGGCGTCGCACCCGGAGATACTGCGTCAGCGAGGTGATCTCGTTCGGCAGGACGACGGCGGCATACTCGTCCTCGAAGAAGGCGCGACTGCGAAGGTTCTCCGGGAGGTTCTGGCCGGCGATCCCGATGGCGTCGTCCCAGGCCGCGTGTGGCGTCCGTTCGAGGACCTCGAGCGTGGCGACGCCGAGAACCTCCTCGGCCGCCTTGGCGATCGCGGCCTGGGCGTCACGGACCACCTGTCCGGCGAACGCGTCGATGCCGTTGACGTAGACCCCGGACTTCCCCACCGTCGTGACGAGGGGGACCTCGGGGTCGAGCCGCAGCAGGTCGCGCTTGAGCATGTCGGCGAGGTTGCGGGTGTACGTCGTGACGAGCACTCGCGGCGTCGGCTCACGCCTCACCAGCGCGCGAGCGCGGTGGAGCACGACCACTGTCTTGCCGGTTCCCGCTCCCCCGGTCACGCGCGCCGGCCCCTTGTAGTCCTTGTCGACGAAGCGACGCTGCTCGGGGTGGAGGAACACCCGCCACGCCCCGAAGTCACCTTCGTTGATGACGCGCTCGAGCTCCTCGTTCGACTCGATCCAGGCGAAGGTCAGCTGGCCGGCGGGCTTGCGGAGACTCTCGACGATCGCCTCGTCGGACTCGGTGTCCTCCGCCGCCGGAGCGGCCAGGCCGAGCTTCTCCTTGATGTCGGACACGGACACGCCTGCCGCGAGGTCGAGAACCGCCAGCCCCTGCCACTCGGCCGGCGCAGTGTCGGCGATGGCCAGCAGGGAGTCCTCATCAGCGGCCGTCAGCACGCGCTCGGAGAACCGCGAGTCGAGGCCGAGGTCATCCGTGAGGTCAGCCAGCGAGTAGCCGTACCCGAGAAGCAGCGGCTTGACGTCGGCGGACGGCGCGGGCGCCGTCGGCGCCACGACCGGCGGAGCCACCGGCGCCAGCTGCTCTCTGCTCTCGATGATCTCGGGCACGCCCGAGATGGGGTTCAGCGTCAGCCGCACCTTCTTCGCCACGGCGATCGCGTCGTCGTGCGGCCAGATCCCGTGCAACACGTAGTCCGTACGCGTCGGCGTCGTCAGCTGGAAGAGGACGGCCCGATACCCCTGGTCGACGCGGCCGGTGCGCACGCGGCTGTCCGCGCTGTTGACGATCGGCTCGATGTGCAACCCCGGGAGCGCGTCGTTCTCGCCGAGCTTCTCGAGGAAGGCGAAGGCCTTGGCGCGGAGCGCCGGTTCGAGCTTGTTCGCCGACTTGGCGATGATGACCGACATCAGCGGGCTCCCTCCGGCGCTCCGAGCGCCTCGACAATTGCGTTCACATCCGGACCGACGACGCGCCAGCCGTCGTTCCTGAGGTCCTCGGCCGTCTCGTCGTCGACGTCGAGGACGACGACGACGCGCTCGGGCTCCCAGACGAAGTCGACAGGTATGCCGTCCGCGACCTCCGCACCGTAGACCGGGGCACGGACACCTGCGGCGGCGAGAGCGGCAATCAGCTCATCTTCGGGGCCAGCGGCCACCTCGTCCGACAGCGCCGCCCACTCGGGGGCGACTCCTTCGAGCACCTCGCGACGTCGCACGTCCGCCGGGACGATGCTCTGCTCCTGGACTCCCAGGTCCGTCGTGGTGCTGACTAGGGTCACGGGATGGTCCGCCCCGGCGAAGGCATTGCTCATCTGAAGCCACCGCCGCCACGCTGCCGCGTGGTCGGCAACGGCAACTGCCGCATCACTGTCGTCGACGGCGACGACCGTCTCCAGTGGCACCCCGTGCTCGGTGTCGAAGACCGTGAGCACGCCGACGTGGCCGGACCGCCACCACATGCCTTGGGTCGGCCCGTTCCCGGCGACGACCCTGTCACCGGCGAGCAACCGCTGCGACGCCTCGCCGGCGGACGTGCCGTCGAGGTGACCGACCATGCTTACACCGGCTTGGCCGGCGACGAGCAACCAGATTGCGTTCGCGAGCGCCTGGCGCGGCGCATGGTGCGGCTGTTGGATCCAGGCGACGAGGAGGTCCATGGGGCCGCCCTTGAGGACGGTGACGGCGTCCTGGTTGAACCCGCTACCGGGCAGGCCTGCCGACTGCCCCATGAGTGCCGCCGTGGCCTGAGGGCTTACCCAGTCGTAGTCGGGCGCCTTGCCCTTCCCGCCGATGAGGTCGGCGTCCGTCAGACCGAGGACGACGTAGTCGTTGGCGCGCAACGTGTTCCGCTTCGCGGCGTCGTCGGCGATCCGGTTGTGCTGCGGTGAGGCGTGATACATCCACCCGTCCGTGAAGATCGCGACGGGCGCGATTGTCGGGTCGGACGACCGCAGGACGAAGTCGGGCTTCGAGCCGTGGGTCAGCTGCTGAGGTGTCAGGGTCCACACGCGGGCGTCGTTGGGCAGCGTGATCGTCATGATGTTGCCCGACGGACCCGGCTTCTCCTTGACCGTCGCGTTGATCGCGGCCATCCGCTCGGCGAAGACCTTGCGGAAGAGCAGCTCGAGCGGTGACTCACCCCCGTCGACCTCCACAGCACCTTCGGCCGTGACCCACTGCGGAGCCTCGGGATCCGCGACAGCACCTTCCACCGCGTCGTCGCCGAGCAGGATCGCGCGCAGATGCCGTTCGGCGGCGACGCGTGAGAGCCGCTCCGCGCCCAGCCCGCGGGAGAACGGCAGCAGGCAGCGGTGGCACGCGAGACGGTTCTCGTGACGGCACTCGCAGGCCGCCACGATCGCGTGTGCGGTCGCGAGGACGCGCCAGACCTCCTCGGGCGCCACGAGATCGGTGAGATACCCGGTCCCGCCCGGCACCGTGTCGTGCAACAGCAGCGCTTCCCGGACCTGCCCCGACCCGTCGGACCCCACCGGCACCGGCACGGTGACCACGGAGATGTGGTCAGGGTTGCCGCCCATCCGCTCCCGGAGCCCGAGCAGCAGAGCCGCGGCAAGGCTCGGCACGGAGAACGTGTCGCCCAGCGTCACGGACAGGGGCAGGGTCAGGCTGAGCGCCTGCGTCGTCAATGACCGGGTCAGCGCCACCGACCGGGTCGCCTCCGTCGGCGACAGACGGTGCGGGCACCACGGCCGGTGCTCGGACCGGGCGTTCGCGTTGGTCTCGCTGTCGGCCTTGCCGCACGAGGAGCAGACGCGGAAAAGGGTGTTCGGGATACCCGCGCCGGCGATGCTCCGTGCCAGCACCGACCCGGCGCCGACGCGGCCGGCGTTGATCCACCGGACGTCCATGCCGCGGTAGTGGGCCACGCCAAACTGCCCGCTGCCGACGACCCACTGGCGGGTCACCTTGGCCGGGTCGAAGTCCGGCGCGGGGACGATGACGAACTGCGCCTTCTTTCGCTCCTCACGCGACTCGCCGATGCGGTGCTCGTCGCGGCGGACCTCGCTCATGACGCGGGTCAGCTCGACGACGTCGAGGCGCTGACCGGCGTCGGCGATCTGGCCACTGCCGCAGCGGGGACACGCGGTCACCGAGACCGGCTTGCCGCCCTGCTCCAGGTCGACGCCGTACCCGCACGTGTCGCACCACGCCCAGCGACGGATAAGGCTCGACTTGCTGCCGAGGTCGAGGCCGTCGATATCCATCTCCAGGCCGCGCGCGTAGAAGGTCGCGCCAGGGGCGAATTCCCGGATGGCGTTCGAGGCAGTCCGACTGTAGCTGCGTGGCTCCGACATAAAAGCGTTCGTGTCGGGGTCACGCCACGTGACGGAGACGTCGAGGGTCACGGAGTCGTCGAGCAGGGTGTAGTTAGGCAGAAGCTGGTACTCCTCGAGAGCTGCGATCCACGGATCGGTGCGATGCTTATCGTGGTGTCGCTCGACGAGGATGAGCGCTGACATGGCAGACCGGTAGTCGCGCCGGTCGTCGTCGGTCGCCGCCGGCCCTTCGGCCGCAGCCTTGAGCGCCGGGATGGTCTCGAGGATCTCCTTGCGCCGGTATGCGAGCTCCGCGTTGAGCTCCCCCCACCGCTGGGAAGCGCCGTATGCCGCGGCGGCCAGGCCGCTCGTGCCGGCGTCGACCGCGCCCTCCGCCGTCTCGGACGGTGACGCCCACGCCACGAGTGCGTCGCGGGCCTGGTCGCTGACGGCGTCGAGGGTCGAGAGGAACGTGCCGAGGCGGTCGCTCGCGTTCTCCTCGGCGTCGGTCACGAGGTCATGGAGGAAGGAGTCGGGCCCGGCGGACTCCATCGCGGCGGCGGCCTTCCGCGGCATTCGTCGCGAGGGGTCACGCGCCAGGCGGTCGACGATCGAGGCGATGTACTGCCGGCGCAGGATTTCCTCGGCGTCGAGGTAGGTGGCCGGCGGGCGCACCTCGCCGTTGATGACCGAGAGCGGGTCGCCAAGCCGCGGGAGGTACTCGCCCCGACCGGTGACGAAGGCGAGGTTGAGCGCGTTTCCGGTGAGACGGCCCGCGCGACCGACGCGCTGCAGGTAAGAGGCGACCGTGTTGGGGAGCGAGGCGAGGACGACCGACGACAGGTCGCCGATGTCGATGCCCATCTCGAGGGTCGGGGTTGCGACGAGGACGTTGGGCGCTCCGGGGTCGGCGCTGCCGATCTTGAAGGCCCGCTCGTACTCGAGGCGCAGCTCGTCCTCGAGGAGACTCGAATGCTCACGCGAGACGATGCGACGCATGTCTGCCGACGCGTACAGCCGTCGGTAGAAGTTGTCCTCCCGCGGCGTGGCCCGGACGGTGCCGACACACCGCACCCCACCGCAGCGCGTATCGGCGAGCTGATTGACCACCTCGGGCGTGCCTGGCGTCTGGGTGCGGCAGACGTCGCAGACGAGCAGCGTCGGAGCTCCGACGAGGCTGGCGTCGTCGATCGGCACCACGGACAAGGCCGTAGCGGGAATCGCATAGACCGTGCCGCCCGACCCCGTGACCGAGGAGATCAGAATCGACTCCTTGACCAACTGAGTCAGAAGATCACGGGCGAGCTGGGCGCCGTGGGGCGCGCTGACTCCTAGGGATCGCGCCGTCCACCGCGCGTACCAACTCTGCGGTGACGTAACGGCGACGAGCGCGCGGTCCCTGTCTGGGACGGTTCCACCCAGCTTCGGGAAAGCGGGAGCGCCACGGTCGCGCGCGAAACCTGGCATGCCTTGGTTCCGGTGACGCCCTCCCGTGAGGAACCAACGGTTCCCGTCATTTGCCAGATAGGTGGTGAGCCAGTCGTGCTGAATCCCCCCTTGTCGGCGCATGTACTCGAGCAGCCCCCGGACCCACGCGATAAGCGCGGCGTCCGCTGTGGCGGAAAGCGACGCGACGGCGAGCTGGTCCTTCGAGGCGGCGTCCACCACATGACGGCCGATGGCGGCCAGCTTCGTCGCGGGCCCCGCGTCGACCTCGACGGCGACAGATCCGGTGCGTTCGAGCGTGCGACCCACGCCCGACTGGAGGCCGAAC
The DNA here is from genome assembly GCF_039539425.1 of Terrabacter ginsenosidimutans. Classification (NCBI taxonomy): domain Bacteria; kingdom Bacillati; phylum Actinomycetota; class Actinomycetes; order Micrococcales; family Intrasporangiaceae; genus Terrabacter; species Terrabacter ginsenosidimutans. The sequence continues at coordinate 931,412 of NZ_BAABDC010000001.1, forward strand.
TCCAGCGTCGCGTCGAAGAGGAGCCGACGCTTGACGAGCGCGCGAGCTTTGTTCCGCTGCGCCGCGGGCATGCGGCGGTCCCACCACGCGTCGAACTCCTCGCGGCCGATGCAGTCGGGCGGGACCATGCGGTAGCGCCGGAACGGGTCGTCACCGGCGCGCTGGAAGACTCGCTCGGACAGCTCGTCGAGGTTGCAGCGCTCACCGCCCAGGGCGTCACGGAGCGTGGCACGGAAGGTCAGCGTGGACGAGCGCGCCTCGATGAAGCCGGCGCGGTGGGCGGCGTCCTGAACGCTGTCGGTGAAGACGAGCGACTTCTTCTCGGAGGCGTCGAGGCTATGCGCGCCGAACATCCCGGAAAGCGTCACCGAGAGCATCGTCGCTATGGCGCTGCCGAGGAAGCGGATGCCGTCGCGCTGGAGGCACGAGGGGCACGTGTCGCTGTTCGAGAGGTCATCAGCGTCCGGACCGCGATGAGTGAGCACCGGGAGAACGAGACCCGCGAGCACGTCGGGGCTCTCGGGGTCCTGGAGCCTGGGCCGCAGTGCCCGGTCGGGCGTGGAGAGCCACACGAGTCCGGGGATCTCCTCCGGCTCGTTCTGCGGGTTGTGACCGAGGCTGCGGTCGGCCTCGGCGAGGGCGGTGAGCAGCGGGCGGAAGCGCCCCTCCCGGCGCGCGTGTCGGCGTCGGATGTTCGCGTCGTCGGCGTGGAGGTCGTCGCCCGTGGCGGCGAGCTCGACGCCCCAGCCGGACCGGCCGCAGTGCCGGCAGTAGATGGCCGGGAAGGCCGGCGCGAGGACTTCGCCGTCGGCCGCGCCGATTCGGGGGCCGTCGTCGAACCAGCGGAAGGCGGTCGTCATCGAGGCGTCGCGGTCGATGCGGGTCAGCTCGCGCACCCACAGGTTGAGCTCGACCGTCGGCGCGGCTCGTCCGGCCAGGGCTCGGACGTGGCTGAGCACGGCGACGAGGGCGTCGACGACCGTGAGCCGGTCGGACGGGTCATCACCAGGGAGGGTGTTCGGGAAGAGCAGGTCCACCACGTCGGCGAGAGACACAGCGTCCGAGGTGCTGCGGGCCAGCTGGAGGACGTCCGGCAGCCCCTTGACGAGCTCGAGGAGCCGGTGTGGATCGGTGAGGTCGCCGAGGTCGACGGAGTCGGTGGTCGGCGCGTCGGAGTCTTCGGGGCGGAGCACCGCCCCGAACAGGACCCGGGTGAGGCGGTCGATGTCGTCGCGGGCGTCGCGGCAGGCGATGGCCAGCGCCTCCACCTCGGGGGCGACCAGGTTTCGCAGCGCGGTCGCCTCGAGGCCGCTGGCGTCGACGGTGCTCTCGGCGCCACCAATCCAGTCGTCGAGCGAGAGACGCGACTCCGTGACAACGCTGTCGGGCGGGAATGGTTCGCCGAAGACCGTCTCGGCGAACTCGAGCATCGTCGAGGGGTCGCCCTTGTCGCCCAGGGTTGCGGACGTCGCGACGGGAGTGATTCGCCCGAGCGGGCGGCCGCGGTCCTCGGTCGTGACCGTCGCGTCGCCGTCACCCCAGTGGCTCTTGAGCGTGATGCCCAGCCGGCGCAGGAGCAGCGCGACGTCGGTCCCCTGTGCGCCGTCGTACGTGTGGAACTCGTCGAGGACGAGGTACTGCAGGGACGTCGCACTCTTGGTCCAGATCGGCTGGTCCTGCTGCCGGAGGAGCAGCTGGTCGAGCATCTTGTAGTTGGTGAGGAGGATGTCAGGAGGAGTCTCGCGCATCGTGGCACGGTCATTGATGAGCCCCGCGGCGCTGACCTTGGTGCGGAGCACGCCCTCCTTCTCTCCGATGTAGATGCCGGCGGTCACGGAGGAGAGCTCGGGACGCGATGTGAGGAGTTCGGTCAGGCGGCCGGCCTGGTCGGTGGCCAGGGCGTTCATCGGGTAGAGAATGAGCGCCTTCGTGCCGGTGACGCCGGCCCGGTCGGCGCGGACGCAGTGGTCGAGGATCGGGTGGAGGAATGCCTCGGTCTTGCCCGAGCCGGTGCCGGTGGTGACGAGCGTGGGCAGCGGGCGCGGCTTGTCCGGGCCGAGGTCGATGGAGGTGAGGCGGCGGTAGGCGGCGGCCTGGTGGGTGTACGGGGTCAGGCCCGGGTCCCAGTCGAGTGACGCACGCCAGTCGTCCGTCGCCGGCTGGAAGGGCAGGCGGAGCCTGAGGTATGGGCCCTTGAAGATGCCGTCCTCCGGGTCCTCGAGAAACTGGCTCAGCGCCTGGGCCGCCTCGGGGTCGGCGAGGGCGAACGTTGTGGTCAGGTAATCGACGAGTCCCCGGCGCAGGTCGCTCGCCATGAGTGTGGGCAGCAGTTCGGCCATCAGGTGCCCTGCTTCTGCGCGAGGCGGCGTTCGAACTCGGCGTAGGCGGTGCGCATGTCGGCCTCACGGTCGAGCGTCCCGAACGGCAGCTCGTACGTGTACTCGACACGACTCCCGGGGTGGATCGCCTTGCGCTCGTCCTCGGTGATGGAGTCGCCCTCCTTGCGCCACACCGTCAGCACCGAGTTCGGCACGAGCCTGCCGTTCGAGTCGTAGATGAATTTCTCACTGGCAGTCGCGGCGTCCTTTTGTCTGAGCACGGGGAACTCGGAGCGGTATATGGCACACAGGTCCTCGATCTTGACTTCGAGCATGAGAGCAACCAGGGCATCAACCTCGACCTGCGCATTCCTCCGATCACGGTCACGACGCAGCGGCGTCTGCTCACGCCACGACCGAGCAGGTGGCACGGCGCTGACCGTCGGGAGAACGGGCGAGTCGGTAGCAAAATCCGGGGACCACAACTCCTCCCACAACTGCGCGTATTGATTGGTGAGGCAGTTCAAGCGCAGGACCCTTAGCAGCAGTGCCGAGATAAGCGGGTGCTTGATGCTGACCATGGGGAGACGCGAAACCGTATTCGCCGATATTGTGGATTTGGGGGCAACTCGAATTGCGAAATCGCTTAAGAGGCTTGAGAACACCCCGGCACACACCGCCACACGCAACACGTCGTCAGGTTCGCCGGCGGACATAACAGTATGGACGTGGCCAGCACCCGGAGGAATGATCGCAGCCATGAAGGTGCGCTCGCCCTCATTTGCAATCATTGACCGCCAAGCAATCCTGAAGTAGTCCAACGGTGACCATTCTCCGGACTTCCCCCAGCGAGGGTAAAGCGACGCATATTTGGCACGAGTCTCAACTCGCTTAAACCCAGTGATCGGCATCTGATCTGGCGCAAGAACCTCGAGATCGACGGCAGCCCAGTCACGGTGATTTTTGAGGGTGCGGTTCGGGTATTTGTTGAGCGGTAGTTGGACACCGAGGTGGAGGCTCTGCAGGATTACGTCGTCCCAGCTGGCAACCGCTCCCCATTCTTGGCGGAACCTCCCCTTCTTGCGGTCTAGATTTTCGTCCCAACCACGCGAGAAATGCAGAGACAAGTCCTTGACGTGACTAGATGTTTCGAATCCCGCAAGCACCCCCTGAAGTGCCGCATTGACCAGATAGACCATTGGAGCCGAGCCAGCAGGCCCGTCATACTCAAGAATTGCGGCCCATACAGCCAAGCCCTGATCGTCGACGTGCTGAATCCTCCCGAGATGCGGGCGGACATCCCAGTTCCCGCGCTCGTCCTTGAGGCCCGGCATAGGTCCAGATCCGTCATGCGCGAATGATCGAGCGAGAGTCTCCGGGTGATATAAACCAGCGGCATGCATGAACCGCACGGGGCGATAATCGCCATAGATGTTCACACCATAAGTCTTTTGGTTCTGGATTTCGAACAGCTTCAACTCATTCTTAAACTGCCAGTGCCGCCTCAGGCGATGATATGCCTCCGACCTGAGGGAACGAGCCTTATCGTCGGTGAAATGACTCTCGTAATGGACGAGTGCCGAAATCGCATGGGCTCGCGCATTCCTCCACACAAGAGACATAAATGCGCGATAAAGATCTGGCTGACCAGCGAGCACAGGATAAGCCGTTGGATCGGCAAGCAAGGTTGCCGTCACCATGACCTCCGCACTGCCGTCCAGAACGAGATCCCGAATTCCCGTACGCTCAAGCGTGGCCCCGCGTCGGGCAGACTTCGCCTCCTCTGACGGGTCGGTCGCCAGCTGCCACCAAGGATCGCCCTCCGCAAGCAGCGCGTTCAGATCCGTCCTCGGGCGCACCCAAGGCGGGTTGCCGAGCTGCAGGTCGAAACCCCCCTTGGCGAATACAGTTGCAAAGTCGAGACTCCAGTGAAAAAATCCCTGCTCACGGGATATTCGCTGCGCTACTGAAAGCCATGAGTGACGTTCGCGCACGGACTCGATGGACTGAGCGCCACTCCAATTGAGGTTGTCCTCCTCTTCGGCGTTGAGCCCCTCCCACGACGTCGCGTCGGCAGAGAAGGTGTCCATCCACTTGTGCCTGGCCTGGGGCGCCACACCGAGGATCGCCTCGCACGCGCGGATCCACTGGTCGAGGGTCGGCGGCTTGGCCTCGGTCTCGGTGAGCGGCCAGAACCACAGCGCACACCAGAGGTCCATGACTTCACGCAGCCGCAGGTATGCGCCGTTCTCGTCTGCGAGCGATGCCTCGATCTGCTCACGGGTCACGGCAGGAGCGTGGACAGGAGTCTCACGCTTCCACAGTTCGATGGCGCGGCTTGACTCCGCCTCCGCGATGCGAAGCCGCCGCAGCGCGAACTGCCACAGGGTCTCGACGCGTTCGCCGAGCGCCGTCAGCTGCTGGATCTGTTTGGTCGTCGGTTTGGCCTTCATCGACTTCCGCCACGCCTTCAGCGCAGCCACGGCCTCGGGCGCCAGCGATGCGACGTCCTTGGGCACCTCGGTGGCCGACCCCCAGCCCTGCGCCGGCAGGAGGAAGTGGTGGATGCGGCTCGACGTCGCGCTGAACGCGATGCCCTTGGCGATGTTCTCGGCCAGCTCGGTCAGGGGCACGTCGGTCGGCGTCGAGGTCAGCCATGACTTGTCGCGGACCTGGCTCTGCGAGTATGTCGCTCGACGTGCGCCTATGAGCGAGTTGCCGCGTCGGAGCCGCAGGCCGAACCACGGGGCCGAGAGTCCCTTGACCATCGTGTCGAGCCAGAGCGACACCTCGGCGAGCTCGACCGCGGTTGCATTGAGGTCGACGCCGTGCACCTGGTGCAGGGCGATGTGGGCCTTGACCTTCTGCAACTCGACGGCGTAGTCCTCCGGCTCGATCCGCTCGCCGAGCTCGTTCTGCCGACGCTTCAGGTACTCCGCGGCGAGCTGCCGGACGGCCTCGATAGCGAATGCCCCTGAACCGAGCGCCGGCTCACAGATCGTGAGGCCGAGGATCTCCTCAGCTGTCGTCGTGTGGCCGTCCTGGTCGAGGAGCTCCGCGAGCGCCTGCGAAACGGTGAAGCGGGTCAGCACCTCGGGGGTGTAGTAGGACGCCGACTGCTGCCGCTCGCGACCGGCGAGGCGAAAGACGAAGGTCCCCTGGAGGTGGCGGACCGGCCGCATCTCGCCGGTCACCTCGTCCTGGACCTTGACGAAGTCGGCGGGGTCGAGGTGGTCCGCCCGCGTCGTCGGGACGACCCAGGACCCCTTCGAAGCGTCGCCGCCCTTGGCGACCTCGAAGAGGTCCTCCTCGGCGAAGAAGCCGGTGTACGACATGAGGCCCTCGTAGACCGCGCCTAACTGGTTGATGCCGAGCTCGACGTAGGAGATGAAGCCGCGATCCTTGCCCTTCGACTCCTTGCTCAGGAGGAGGTGTCCCAGCACCCGCTGGAGCGCCTCGTTGCCGAGGCCGACGTCGCCGATGTGCGCGATCGCCTCGGGCCGGAAGAGGTCGGCGCGCAGCGGGTTGAAGACGAGGACGGACTCCTGGTCGGCACCGTCGGCGGAGGCCAAGCGGGCGGCATACGGCGTCTCCTCGTCGACGAGCCTGAAAAGGGTGGCGAGCGACTCGTAGAGGTGCAAGCCGTTCTTGCTCTGCTCGGTGTGGAGGTCGACGAGCGTCAGGTCGCGCAGGCGGTCGAGGCTGTAGCCCTGGTCGTACTCCGCAGCACCGGCCGGCAGGACCTCGAGCTCGGGCGAGGCCTCGGCGTAGAGGAGGAAGAGGATGCGGTAGAGATAGCGCAGCGACTGGATCGCGAGCGGCTGGGCCTGGTCCTGCGGCAGTGGGTCGAGGCCCTGGCCGATGCGGCGCCGAACCACCTCGTTGGCGATGATCTCGATGGAGAGCCGGACCCCTTCGCGGAGGTCCTTGGAGACACCGACGGTGTGCTTGACGGAGTCGTCGAGCACGTCGGACCACCAGACGTTGCCGTCGGCGTCGGGGCCGAGCGAGTGCGCCTCGAGGATGGTGAGGGCTCGGTCGATCTCACCGGCGCGCTTCGTGTCGTTGCGTTCGGCGACGAGCTGGACATTGACGGCGAGGTAGCGCCCCTCGGGCCACCGCTCCTGCTCGGCGACGAGCGCCCACGCGCCGGCGAGGACGAGCGCGAAACGCGGCGCCCCGTCGCGGACGAAGAGATGGGAGAGGAGCCGGCTCACCGAGGTGATCTCGTCGTCGTCGCCTGTGACGTACGGGGCTGCGAGGGTGCGCGCGTCCTTGGCGACGAGGTCGTCGACGGTGGGTGCCGCGGCCGCGGAGATCACGGCGAGCGGCGCTGCTCCGGTGAGTCCCGGGCTCGACACCCAGGTGACGGGGCCGTCGTGGTCGAGGACGAACTCGCCGGTGTGGAAGCCGAGGACGGAGATCAGTTCGCCGTGGAGCTTGGTGACGGTGTCGGGGTCGGTGTCGTCGCCGTCCGAGGCGAAGGCGGCGAACGTCCGCTCGAGGCCGCCGCGGGCCTCGGTGAACCGGTCGCGCGCGGTCGTCGCCTCTTCTGCGTCCCACGCCTTGCGGCGTTCGAGGACCTTGGCGTGGAACGACTGCGAGGTGGCGTCGGTGGTGAAGTAGTGCTCGCTGATCCAGTCCTCGCCGACGACGAAGGCGTCACTGACGGGCATCTCAGATCTCCCCGGTAGGTGCGGTGTGGGTGTCGGCCGCAACGGCGTGGTCCTGCGGGACCACGACGAGAAGTGGGCGGACGAGCTGACGGTCGGGGGCGCGACGTTCTGCGAGGGTGCGCTCGACCTCGACCCCGACACGGCGCTGCTTGATCTCGCTGCGCTGGATCAGCGCGTCGGCCTCGTGGGTCCAGTCCTTGACGCGTTCGGACCAGGCGTCGACCTGGGCACGCGCCATCTCGGCCGCGACCCCGAACTGGTCCTCCATGCGAGCGCGCGCCTCACGGACGGCGTGTGGGATGAGCGAGGTGAGCGCCGCGGTGTCGGCGACCGGGCCGGGGTTGGTCATCGTCGTCGAGATGCCGTGGGCCGCCAGCATGGCGCTGGCCGAGTCGTGCATCTGCAGGACGACGCTGCTCGGGTTGGCGGGGTTGAGGAAGAGCACCGAGATCCACAGCGAGGAGACGGTGAGGCCTCCCTTGTTCGTCAGGGTGCCCTGGAGGAGCACCGACGGACGGTCCACCTGGCCGCGCACGGCGGCGACCTCGTTGCGTGAGAGGGCAGCGAGCGCCCGGTCGCTCACCCAGTCGATGACGGGGTGAAGGGGGCCGAGGAAGTGGGCCTCCGGCCACGAGGAGCCGACGTCGTCGGCGAGCGCCGCCTGCAGCAGCGCCTTGCCCTTGGCTTTGGATGTCGCGAGCTTGAGCCGCTGGGTCACCTTGCGGTCGGCGAGGTAGTCCTGCGGGAGGACCTCGAGCCGTTTGCGCAGGTCTGCCGGCGGCACGAACTCGACGACCTGCTCGGGCCCGTGGCGCCGCCAGCTCACCCCACCTGATCGGCCGTCGTCGCTCGGTGACGACTCGGGCGTCGTGTAGATGTGGGTCAGCGCCTCCTCGAGGAAGTCGACGTCGGCGGCATACAGGCTGGGCGGGGCACTGTCGGAGGGCTCGACAGTGGGCTGAGCGTCGGCCGTGTGCAGGCCCTGGAGCCGTGCCAGCAGTCCGAGGACGCTGTTGTCGCCCGCGACCTCGGAGGGCGTGGCCACGACGGCGTCGAGGTCAGCCTGGCCGGCGAGCACCTTGCGGATCTCCTTCTCCTCCGCGTCGACGTCGAACTTGCCCATGAGGGAGGCGGCGTCGCCGAGGGCGGTGTGCGCCTCGTGCTCCTTCTCGAGCAGGCGGGTCAGCACCCGTAAGTCGCCGGAGAAGGTGGGGTGGCTCGGCTCGAGGAGGAGTGTCGTGATCTGGGGAGGGTTCTTCTGGCCGTAGCGGTCGATGCGCCCGTTGCGCTGCTCGATGCGGATCAGGGACCACGGGATGTCGAAGTGGATGAGGTGGTGGCACTGGAGGTGCAGGTTGACGCCCTCGGAGGCGACGTCGCCGGTGACGAGGACGCGTATGGGCGAGCTCTCCTGCTTGAAGCTCTCGACGATCGCCTGCTGCTCCTGGTCGGCGAGGCCACCGTGGAGGATCGTCACGGCGTCGGCCGGGAGCTTGAGGTCGCGGCGGAGGTTGTCGGCGAGCCAGTGCAGGGTGGCGATGCGCTCGGCGAACACCACGGCGCGCATCGGCTGCCCCTTGCCGACGCCGACCTCGGTGAGCCGCCCGAGGAGGGCAGCGTACTTGCCCGAGCCCTTGGCCGTGGCGTGCGAGGCGTCCGTGGCGAGGTCGCGGAGGCGGCTCAGCGCCTCGCGCTCGCGGGCCTCGTCGGGGTGGGTGGCGGACAGCTTCGACAGACGCTGCTTGATCGTCTCGGCGAGTGCGGGCGGGGAGGAGAGGAACGCCTTGGCGAGTGTCCACGGGAAGAGCGACGCCCCGCCCGAGTAGGGACTCGAGCCCCGGGGGTGAAGCCAGACGTCCGCCAGCTCGGTGGCGACGGCGTCCTCGGCCGAGGACGCCGGCACGAGCCGGTGGACCGGCTCGGCTCGCTCGGCCCAGTCGGAGCCGACGACACTCGCCACCTCGGGGCTGTAGCGGTGCCGGCGGACGACGAGCCGGCGTACCTCGCTCTCGACTAGGTCGCCGTTCGCGGTGACGGCCGTGGGCTCGAGCAGCCGAACGAGCTCGGCGAAGGACTCGTTCTTGCCGTTGTGCGGGGTGGCGCTGGCGAGGATGAGCGCATCCGTGTTGGGGGCCAGCACCCGGGCGAGGCGGTTGTTCTGCGTGTTGGAGTTGGTGACGCCGTGCGACTCGTCGATGACGACGGCGTCCCACTTGTGGTTGCGCAGATAGGAGAGGTAGCGATCGTTCTTCAGAGTGTCGATCGAGATGATCGCCCGCTTGTACATCGTGAAGGGGTTGCGCGTGGCCGGCAGCTTCTGGCGCACGCGCTGGATGCCGACGGAGTCGAGGCGCACGAACGGGAGGGCAAACCGCGTCCACATCTCGTGCTGCATCTGCTCGAGCACGTGGCGGGGGCTGACGATGAGGATCCGCTCGCCGCGGCCGCGTCGGACGAGCTCGCTGAGGATCATGCCGATCTCGAGCGTCTTGCCGAGGCCGACGGCGTCGGCGAGCAGGACGCGGGGGCGGAGGTTGGCCGGGTCGAGCGCACGGCGGACCGCGTCGTGCTGGTACTCGAGGGGGTCGGCGAGCGCGTCGGTGGAGACGGCGAGGCTCGGGTCGTCGACGGGCAGGGCCGTCTTGCGCAGAGTGGCCTCGAGCCAGAGCCGGCTGCGGCGGTAGCCGGGCGAGTCGTCGGCGACGACGGTCATCTCCGCCGGGTCGACGACGGTGATCGTGTCGAGCGACTCGTAGAACGTGGCCGTCGTGTCGCGGACGAGCTCGGACAGGCCCCGCACGGTCACGAGCTGCCCTGCCATGGTGGAGGTGACCCCGGTGACGAGCCACTCCTCGTCACGGACCTGCACCACCGACCCCGGCGCGACCTCGATGGCTCCCTGCTTCACGTCTGTCGTCATCCCTGCACACCCTTGCACGTGCGCGAGGGTATCGATCGTGGTCGACCCACCCCTGCGCGCCTCACTCGTCGCTGCCATGACCCTCTCACCTGCCGTGCACTTTGGGTGTCTAGGAGAAGAGGCCTCCGAACAGGCCGAGGGTCGGCTTGTCGGGCAGCCCGATGAGGCTGGCACGGTCGAGGGTCAGGTTGAAGCGCTCACAGCTGGTCTCGGGCAGCAGAAGGCACGCATGGCACGCGGCGAGATTCATCCCGTTGACGCCCGAACCCGTGGACTCGACGCAGACCGGGTCGGCGGTGCACCACCGGGCCCGGCGGATGCCGTTGGCGAGGGTCGTGTGGAACCGGTCCTTGTCGCTCAGCGCCGCGAGACCTCCGAGGCTTCCGGCGCTGTCGGCCGTCGCGGTGTAGACGAGGATGCCCGCCTGCCCGTCGGCGTCGTAGACACGCTCGCGCAGCGACGCCGCGGGGTAGCCGGATGTCAGCGACATCTCGTCGACGAGGACGTGGGCAAGCGAGTGGAGGGCGAGGACCCGCGGTGACACGTCGAGCCCCGACGTGAGCGAGTTGCCGCCGACAGCCGCCTGCGACCGCATGAGCAGTTTGGTGCGTGACTGCGCGAACTCGGTCTCGACCCACTTCTCCAGGAGACGCTCGTCGAGCCGGAGGAAGACTCCCTCGCCGAGGACCTCCATCGCGGGCAGCCAAACGGGGTGCTTGGAGTCCGACAGGGGTGCGACCGCGACGTCGTCCTTGTTGTCGTCGGTCGAGGGCAGCACGCGCGTGAAGCCCGTCAGAGCGCGCACCTCACGGAGCCGGCTGACCCGCGAGACCTGGGCGATGATCTCGGGGACGCCGCTGTCGACGAGGTCGATCTCCTCACACAGGAACTGATCGCTCGACTCGACGGCCCCCTTACCGCGTACCAGCGCGGTGTACTCCTCGGCCCGCAGCTCGCGGTCGGACGGTGCCGCCTCGGACGCTGCCGGGTTGCGCCACCTGTGGATGGCCCGCACGAGGTCCTCGGTGGTGCATCCCTCCGGCGGGCGGAAGCTCCGGGCGAGATCCTCGGCGGACGCGTCGGGGTTGGCGTCCGGCATGCGCTTGGCGATGAAGGTGTCGGCGATGCTGGGCACCGAGGGGATCGAGATCGCCGAGCGCTGGACTGCGAACCAGACGTTGCTCGAGCCACGCTGGAGGGTGCGCAGCTCCTTGTCGCACGAGGCGTCGTTCGAGCTCAGCCAGGGGCGGGACCCCGAGCAGCGCTTGACCCCCCTGAGAGCCGCGAGGTCGAAGGCGCCGGCCATGCTCCGGCTGCGCCCGCACGAACACTCGACGACGAGGTCGGACAGCGCGGACGTATGGCCCCGGGCGACCATCTTCAGACTGTGACCCTCGTGCGGGACACTGGCGTCCTCGTGCACCCAGGCCCGGTAAGGGAAGTCCTCAATGTGCCCGTTCGTGCAACATGAGACGAAGCGCGAGGGCGAGACCATCCCATTGCACCGGTCACAACGCCTGGTCCCGGGGTCGGTGATGTCCCAGAAAGGCCCCAGACGCCGGCAGTCGGTGCAGAAGGCCCACTCCGGGAAGCGGACGGCCGGGACGTCTCCTCGGCTCTTGCCCCAGGTGCGTGGGCTGCGGAACTCGGCCACCCCGAGGCTGCGGGCCAGACGCGGCTCGGTGATGACCTCGCCCTTGGGCCACTCGTCGAGCCCGCAGATCATGACGCTGTCGTCCTGCGCGGGCAGCAGAGAGCCGATTCCGAACGTCGTGACAAGCGACGTCCGGCGTGTCTTGGCGACGATCTCAGCGGTCACGGCGGGCTCTCCTACTACGTCGGATCAGGTAGACGCTGGACTCCGCGTCCACGTCACGCATGCTGGTGAGCGTGGGCCACGCGGGCTCGGCCGGCGGGAACGCGAACTCGGGCTCGTCTCCCCGCCCCAGCACGCGTGAGGCCTCCACGAGCAGCGCGCCACGCCACTTGTCGAACCACCCTTCGTAGTGCTTCACGTTCGCGTCCGACCAGTGGTCGATGAGGTCGGCGAGCTCTTCGCGGATCAGTTGTGGCGACTCGTCCTGGGCGGGCTCGTCGCCCGGCATTCGTGCCGCCTGGCTCCGCTCCACAATGCGGTCGGCGAGCTCGTCCAGCTTGTCGGTCCAGCGGGCGGCGTCGCCCGCTGACGCATTCGAGCCCGCACCCGGGATGGTGTGGCGGGCGAGGGCGACGAGCACGGCGTGAAGAGCACGGTCCCGCGCCCGGGGTGCGAACGGCGTCGCGCCGGTGGCCTCGACGTGTCGGTAGAGGGTGCGGTGATATGCGGCGAAGTTCTCGTAGTGGGAGAGGTCGCGGCTGCGGCCGGAGTTGTACACGGTGACGACGAGTCCCGGCATACGGCGTCCGACGCGTGAGGTGGCCTGGATGTACTCCGAGCTCGTCTGCGGCTGGCCCATGACCACCATGAGACCGAGGCGGTCGACGTCGACGCCGACGGAGATCATGTTCGTCGCCAGGACGACGTCCGCCGCTTCGACGTCGCCGCGCGGCTTCTCGAGGATCTCCAGCTCGCGCGGGATCTCGGAGGACCGCTTGCGTGAGGTCATCTCCCGGATCGCCTTGGGGTTGCGCATGGTCTCGCCACGGCGACCCGCGATGACCTTCATCTGGTCGGGGACGTCGTCCATGACCTGGATGTAGGCGCCTCCGAGAATACGCAGGCTGTTGAAGTAGCCGAGCAGCGTCCAGTAGAGGTCGGCGGACGGGGCGTCCTCACCGACCATTGCCGCGGACTGGAGCAGGGAGGCGTAGACGCGGACCATGAGCGTGGTCTGGCTCGCACCCGGGGCCATGGCCCCGACGTACTCGCGGCTCGCCTTCTCGCTGCGTTCCGACTCGACCGCGAAGAAGGAGTCGCGCTGAGTCAGCCCCGGCGGCGGGAACTGCCGGGCCGTACGCGCGAACACCGCACGCACCTGGTCGGTCGCGCGTCGGATTGTGGCCGTGGACGCCACGACCTTCGCCGGTGCGCGCCTCCCCGCGATCCCGTCGACCGCCGTTTCGTAAAGGCCGACCATCGTGCCCAGGGGGCCGCTGATGAGGTGCAGCTCGTCCTGGACGATGAGGTCGGGCGGGAGGTTGTCATAGTTCGGATCGGGCACCACCACACCCGCACCCAGGAGAGCGCCGACATCGCGCTTCCACGGCATCATCGCGAACTTGTCGACGGTGCCGATGAGGAGCGACGGCCGGTTGGTGTAGACGTCGCTGTCGATGATGTGGACGGGCAGGCCGTAGCGGAAGGCACAGGCGTCGTTACCGCAGGCGACCCGCATCCACGTGCCGCCGACGATCTCGTAGTTGGTGTGGTCGAGAGGGCGGCCGCACCACGGGCACCGCCTCAGCTGCACGGGGTCGCTGAAGTCCTCGTCGGTGTCGCGGGCCCCCGGCTTACGTGCCTTCTGCAGGGCGCGCCGCGCCGTGTCGACGTCGTTGGGCGTGGATGCCTGCCCGACCCAGAGCCCGATGGAGATAGGCGCCGTGTCGGGCATGTGGGCCTGGCGCTCGATCTCGAGCGCGCAGATGAGTCCGGTGGCGCGCTGGTACTGCTGCAGGGTGAGCAGTCGCAGCGTGTACCGCATGAGCACCGACACCCCGGCGGCCCGTTTATCGCGTAGCCGGCGGAGCAGGATCGCGATGCCGATGATCCCGAGGTAGGCCTCGGTCTTGCCACCACCGGTGGGGAACCACAGCAGATCCGCGATCTCACGATCCTCGTGCTCGGGATCAGCCAGACCGGACAGGTTGACGAGGATGAAGGCGATCTGGAACGGGCGCCAGCTCGCGCCGGCGGTCGAGGCTGGGTCGCCGAACTGACCACTGCGGTGGTGCTCCTGCCGGCTGCGTTGCTGCGCCATTGCCAGGTTGGTCAGCTGGAAGGCCTTGCGAATGTTGGCGTCCGATCTCAGCAGCCCGAGTCCGGCCTCCATACGGTCGGAAGCCGCCCGTGCCTCACGGATGTGGAGCTGGAGCGTGGCCTCCTCGTCGTCGTCGAGGGGCTCGACGACGTCTGCCGCGAGGCCGTCGATCCAGTCGCGGTAGTGCGAGATGAGGTGTTCGAGAACGTCGAACGAATCCTCGGCGGCGAGGGTGGTCATCGACAGGTCGAGCCCGTCGCCTCCCGCGGCATCGCTGAGGAGCAGCTCGTGCCGGGGAAGGAAGGTGGTCTCGACGGCGTCGGGCTCAGAGCCGTCCCATGACACCGCGCAGCCGTGCCCGACGGCGAAGGACCGCACGTCGCGGAAGAGGAGCTTCTGCGACCTGATCTCGGCCTCGTCGACACCGGCGACCGTTGCCGGCGGGCGCTCGCGAAGGACCGAGCCGTCGGCACGCGCCACGATGCGCGGTCGGAACCACGAGGCCTTGTCCTTCTCACCGTGCGGGGCGGTCTGTGTGTTGACGAGGGTCAACGTGACTGTGACCGTCCCGTTCCTCGGTGCCCGGCTGTGTACGACGAGCTGGAGTCCGTCGACAACCTCGACGCGTTCGAGCCGTGCCGGGTGCGCGGGGACGACGATCGGTGCCGGGGCGATGTCGACGGCCCGCCAGGCCTTGTCGCCGTCGGCCTCGTACCGGGTCGCCGAAACCTCCACCTTGAGGCTCGCGTCCCGCGCGTCGTCGAGCGACACCGTCATCCCCATCGACCGGGGGTACCGGACGCGCGACATCGACACAGCGGGATCGACGACGTTGTCCGGGGCGTCCCCGCCGGCCTCGGCCTCGACGTCGTTCTCGACGTCGTCCTCGATCGAGAGCTGGACCGGGGCGTCATCCTCGGTGTCGGGGTAGAGCACACCCATGACGAACCGTGACAGCGGCGCCTCGGTCAGCGTCGCGTCCGCGGGCCCACCGAGGAGGTCCTCCGACAGGCGCCGAAGCACGTGCTCCCGCGTGTCGTAGGCCTGCTCGAGACCGCTCATCCCACTCACTCCCATTCGAACGAAACCGGTCCACCGACGCGGACGCCGACCCAGAGACCATGACGTCCGGGCCCGGTCGGGGCCGGGTCACCGACCAGGGTCTCCGTGCCCTCGACACGGCCTCCGGTGAGGTTGGGCAGTCGGTCGCCGTACGAGAGGCGGCGCACGAGACGGCCGAAGTCCTCGCCGGTGCGAACGACATCGAGGCCGTCGACCTCCGCCACCCACGAAGGCAGCTCCTCGGAGTCGACGGTGATGATGTCATCGGCCCTTGTCCACGTCACGGCGACGCGCGCCACCGACGAGAGGTCGTACGCCGTCGGGCCCAGGTGCCTCGCGTGGTGAGGCTCGAGGATCACTCCCAGCGCCCCCCGCCCACGGAAGGACGTACGCAGCCAGACGCCTTCGCGCTGGTCCTTCTTCCAGAACTTCGTCGAGATACCGCGGCCGCGTGTCAGACGTGACCGGGCGCGCGACATGGCCACGAACAGGCGACGAGCGGCCGCGGCGGACGCCTTGTCCTCGACGAACCACGACTCGGGGTCGACGAGGACGACGTTGTCGAACTCCTGACCCTTGGCACGATGGACGGTGGACGCCACGACCTTGCTCTGTGGCTGACGCAAGAGCTCGGGCGGAAGCCGACGAGAGCGGAGCCGTGCACTGAGGTCGCGGAGCTCCAGCTCGCGGTGCGAGCGAGCCACCTTGACCAAGGTGCGCCACTTGCCCTCGGCGTCGTCCAGTCCGGATGAGGCTGCAGTACGTATGAAGTCGTCGAAAGAGATGCTTCCCGACTCACGGCCGGCCAGAAGGTTTGCGATCCAAGGGTCGAGCGTCGGGTCGGCTGCCGCAGCGGCGAGCTCGACCGGCAACCCCAGACCCGACATCTGGGCGGCAACGAGACCAGCTCTCGCGTTGGTATCGCAGAGAAGTGCAGTGGTGCCACCCCAGGCAGCAAGGTCCTCGGCGGCGTCCTCGTCGAGCTCACCCAGAGGTGCGAGGTCTGCGGCGAGGTCGCGCAGGCGCAGCAGCTGGTCGGACGAGCCGAGCTGCGACAGGTCGGACCGAGCGAGTGCGACGGCCCTGGCCTCCGATGACCGCGACCGGTACTCGCCTCGCAGCTCGACGGTCTCGGCGTCGTACCGCTCACGAACTGCCGCGAGGAACGCTTCCGACGACATTCCCTCGTCGGCATCGAGTTGGAAGTCGTAAAGGCTCTGCATCGGGTCGCCGAGAAGGGTGAACCCGACACCGTCCTCGAAGGCCCGGTCGAGCAGCGCGAGGACGAACTCCGCTCGCACGCCCACGACGTCCTGGACCTCGTCGACGATCACGTGCCGGACGTCGGGGAACACGGGTTCCTCGGCCGCTTCGAGCAGCTTCGCTGCCCGCGCAACGGCGTCGTCGTAGCCGGCGGAGCGCGGCTCGCCGTCCTCCAGCTCGCTGCGCACTCGTCCCGCCAGCGAGTCGATCGTGGCGCAGTCGACACCACGCCCCTCGTCGATGACATCCTTGGTGCGTCGGCGGACCACGTCGACCGCGACGTTGGAGAAGGAGATGACGAGGATCTCCTCGGGATAGAGGTCTTCCTCGATCAGTCGCCGGCAGCGCTCACCGACGACCTCGGACTTCCCTGCTCCCGGGCCTGCGATGACGATCCGACGGGCGTCCGGAGCGGCCGACGCGGCCAGCTCCTGCTCCGCATCGAGTACCGACGTGACCGTCATCGATCGCGCCCCCGGCCCCACAGGTGCTCGAAGTGCCGGAAGGCGAACTCCTCGCCGAAGTTCGTGAGGTTGTCCGCGACGTTGACGATGAGCACCTCCTCCTTGCCTCCGTTGAGGGGCCCGCGAAGACCGCGCCCGATCATCTGTTGGTAGACGTTCGGGCTGAACGTGGGCCGTGTGATGAAGACCGCGTCGACCTTGGGCACGTCGAAGCCCTCCGTGAACACGTTGTAGTTCGTCAGGACGCGCACCCGCTTGGCTTTGAAGTCCTCGATGTAGCGGCGGCGCGCGTGCGGGTCGGTCGTGCCCGCCACGGCCCTGGACTCGACGCCGTTGTAGGTGAGCAGCGCGGCAAGGACCTTGGCGTTCTCCACCGACGTCGCGAAGAGCAGTGCCGTCTGGTCCTCAGGAAGCTCGAGCACCGAACGGACGATCTCGTTGTTGCGTTTGTCGTTCTTTCCGAGCCGGTTCTCAACCGACTCTGGAAGGCGGCGCATCTGAGCTGCTTGCGCTAGCTCGTCCTCAGTGAGCTCGACCTGGGCGCCCTCGAGTTCTCGGTGGCTGATCCGAGCAAGCACGCCCTGCATTTGGAGATATTCGTACGGGTTCTCGGAAAATGAGCCGCCGTTGAGCAGGTTCTTGTCGTATCGGTTAGTCAACAAGCTCGTCAATGTCTCGTTGAAGCCTACGAATGGGGTCGCGGTGAGACCTAGCAAGGGCGTCGTCATGGCCTTGACGCCCTTTGTGCCACCTACCGCGCTCAAAGCCCTGGTGTACCGCTGGCTCGTGGACCTATGCGCCTCGTCAACAACGATGATCGCGGGATCCGCAAGCCAGCCATACGCATCGCGCCATGCGCCGTCGTCACGTTTGACAATGCTGTCGAGCTTCGCGAGAGACGCGACGACCACCTGGTGCCCGTCACGCTCATTGGGCTCGTTACTGGCCCAGAGCCGGCTAAGCGTCATAGGCGTACCGGCTCTGCCCTTGGCACGCCAGACCTGGGACCACGTCTGCGTCGCCTGTTCGCACAGCTCGTCGGTCTCAGCGAGCCACAACACGCGGATATCCGAATCGGCTTCGGACATGTACTCGACCAGAGCCTGCACGGCAACACGCGTCTTTCCCGCGCCCGTCGGGAGCGACAAGAGACCGCGACGCTTTTCGCCGGTCGGGTCGAGCAGCTGCTTGACCTGGTTCGCAATCTTCCGCTGGAAATCGTGGAGGTCCCCGAGGACTGGCGGACCTTCGACCTCAATTTCCGCTTCTCGGCGCATGCCTGAGAACCCGGCGAATTCCACAGGGAAACCCAGTTCTCGAACCCACTCGCGCGCGCTGCGCTTACCCGCCCAGACGGACGGCGGGTTGAGGCCGCTCCGCCGCAGGCTCGCCACATGCGTCTGCAAAACCCCATACCCGTCGACGGCAAGGGCAAGCTGCGCGACCTCCCGGTCCTCGAGCTCTCGAGCGGTGTTGTGCTTGAGGCCGTCCAGCGCTGCCGCGGGGACTGAGGCGCGGAGGTCATCAACGCCAACCGCGAGAAGCAGCTTCTCAAGCACGTCGGGAGCCTCGGTGATGTCCTGACGCAGCTTGTTCTGACGCTGCTCCTCCATGCGACGCAGCACCACGTCCGGCTTGAAGGTCGCTTCGAGCGCCCGCGCTACCTGGAGCAGCACCTCGCGCTCGGCATCCGCCGTCACGAAGACCGTCCGCTCGTCGAGGTATTGGGCCAACGGCCTGGACTGTTGCCCGGTGGGGGTCGAGGTGAGGACCTCGAGGCGCCTGCACGGCTGGACAACGATGTTGTGCTGGGTCGGTTCTAGAGAGAGGCGAAGCGGTGGAAAGCGGTCGATGAGGGGATACGGCTCGCCGGCGAGCTCATAGTCGACGGTCTCCGTGAGCATGTCGTCACCGTCATGCATTCCCCAGTTATCGCGAAGAGCGTCGAAGTCTCCCTGGCTCATGGCGAGCAACGACGGGACCTCCGCGGCCACAAGCGAGTCGAAGACATCCTTTCGCCAGGTCACCGCCGCGCGGATGGCAGGCACCTCGACGAAGCCCGGGCCCTTGCGCACGCGAATCCGTTCGGGCGCAGGCTGACCGACAAACGCGGCCCAGGCGTACGCGAGAAAACGACGATCGTCCGGCCAGCCTTTGGCCTCATCGAGAATGGCCGCCCAGTCGTCCGACTTGAGCTCTGACGGGTCGCCTTTAAGCCCGAGCGCGTCCACCTGCTCTTCGCTCAGAGAGCCCAGCACGTACGGCAGGGGTTGCTCGACACCCTCGATCACGGCGGTCTCCTCGTCGCGCCGCAGGCAGCGTCCGACGGGCTGGTTGCCGGCCTGCGTCCGCAGACGGCCGTGGTCACGAAGATGGAACCACGTCATGTCGATGACGGACTTCTGGGCGCTGGCACCACCTACTCGGGTGATGCGCCACCGTTCGTCGCCGATCGTCTGATTGATTACTGACGCCGTGAGTGCCGCTGCGCCCTCGGCGGAGAGTCGCGGAAGCTGGTCGAGGGGCCAGAAGACCCGGCCCTCGTTGATGTCGATTGAGGAGTCGGCAAGCCTCGGCTGACCGATGTGCTTGCGGTACTGGTTGCGCACGTCGTCGAGTCGCGCCTCGCGCCACGTCTCGAGGGGGGGTGAAGCGATTTTGCGCGGCGCAGCGACGAGACCGAGCCGCTTGAGGAGCTCGAGGTCCTGCATGTGGAATCGGGGGTCGACGAGGAAGTCGGCGTCCCGCGAGCCGTCAGCGGGGATGATCTCCCCCGCGAGGAACACTCCGCCGGGAGCCTTCCACTTTCCCGAGTACGTTCGCACGCGGAGCTGCGCGAGCAGTTGCGCGCCGAGGACATCTCGGAAGATGGCCTCGGACTCGTCCAAAGAGTTCTTTCGCGCGGAGGCCCAGACCCGACTCCAGTCGACAGTCGAGGCGGTGAGCTCGCTGCGCAACTCGCCGGCGTTGTCGAAGAGCTCAATTCCGAGCCGCTTGAGCGCGCTGACAGCATCGGGATCCGCGGCGAGGACCGGATCGATGACGAGACGTCCCGGCATTGGAGTCGGGCCGGGGAGGAAGACCTGTCCGCGTCGGCACGCGTCTATGGAGCCGTCGTCAAGCAGGAGCACGCGGGCGCGCTTAAGTTCGTCAACCTGCGTCGGGTCACCATGCTGCCTCGCGACTAGCGAGGCGACGAGCCGGACCGCGACAGCAGAGGCTTGCGGCGTGGGCTCCTTCAGTAGGTGCTCCACCCATTGCTTGAGCGTCACGGCGTCCCGCTGGTGGTAGGCCAGCAGACGAAGCACCTTTGAGCGGTGCTCAGCGCTGACCACCGCGTGACTGACCCACCATTCAGGGTCTGGACACACCGACGCCCAGAGATTCAACTCCTCCTGCGTGAGTCCCTCAGGGTGCAACCTGACTCGCGACGGATGCCGCAGGCCACCGTCCATCGCCGGTAGGCACTGCCTGTCACTGACCGCCCTCATAACGGGCTCGTTGAGAAGGTCGTCTCCCGTGGAGCGCGCCTCCTTGCCTCGGGCGGGGAGGACATCAAGAACACCGGTCGGCTTGGCGGGGCGGTGGATTGCACTGAGGGCTTCCCCGACGAGCTTCGGCAGGACCTCCGTGAGCAGCTCCTCATTGAAGTCACCCGACAACAGCGACTCGCGGTCGTCGGCCAGCTTCCAGGGTGCGTTGACGATTCCCGAGAGCGTCGTCATGGAGATGGTCGGGAAGTAAGCCCAGAACCGCCCCACTCCCTTCGGAGCACCCTCGAGAGGCGCAGCCCAGGAGATCTCGACGCTTTCACGGGCGGCTGAGTATCCGCCATCCGCGAGGGCCTTCTTGCTGGGGGAGTGGCGCTGCGAGCTGACAACCCAGGCCGATCGTCGACCGGCGTCGTTGACGAGGAACGCTCCGGTGTCGTCCCGCGACGTCGTGATCTCACGAGCCACGCCCGATTCACGGTCCTCGAGCCCGACCCGCTCCATGTGTTGGGAGAAGAGCAGGAACTCTGCCGGGAACGACGCCAGGCTCGTTGCGAGGACGTCGCGCTTGCCCTTGAGTGGTGCAACGACGACCGTCGTGGCCCACTTCATGAATCCGGCCAGCAGTGGGTCCTCGCGGCCCGCGTCCGAAGGGTCGACGGCGCGCGCCCAGCGCATGACCGGGTAGTGCGGAAGACCTGGGACCAAGTGACTCAGAATCCGTGCCGACTCTCCGCGGTCGAAGACGAATGACCCGTCGCGGCTGAAGACGCGCGGGCTGTCCGACACCGCCAGAACGGACTTGAAGCCCAGGCCGAAGCGACCGATCTTGTCGTCGCGCTTGACCGAATCATGGGTACCCATCAGGGCGATGACACCGTCGATAGAGAAGGACTCGCCGGTGTTTGCGACGTACAGCGCATCCTTCGTCAGCAGGACCTCGCAGCGCCCACCTTGAAGATCTACTTTGGCGGCATCAGCGGCGTTCTGAACGAGCTCGAAGAGCTGGCGTTGCGCGTACGCCCCCTCGGCGATGGAGCGCTCGATATTTGCGTCCTGTCCGACGCGGCGAGGTTCGTTCCGATACGTCTCGAGTGCGGTCCTGCTCTGCTCCTCGACAGCTTGCGCCAGCTCTCCGTCGAGCCCTTGCCATGCCCTTGCCACACCACACCATCCCTGTCGCAGCTGCTAAAACACGAAGCAGCACATCTTCGGCAGGGTCGTCAGCTCGACCCTGGGGTCTTGGTATCACGACGAGCGCCGTACTGAGGTGCTTCTCGTAACTAAGTTCCCAAAATGACAGGAAGGAGGTCACGCTTCTACGCGCCCCGATGGGGGCCATCCTGACGAACGCTGGCCAGCATGGCTTCGACGAGATCTGCGGCCTCATTCGCAGGCACGTGCTCCCAGATGCGGACCACCTTCCATCCCAGGTCTTCGAGATGAGCTGCGGTCTGGGCATCGCGTTGCTGATTCCGCTCGAGCTTTGCGGCCCACCAGGCTCCATTGCTGACCGGGGACGTCGAGTGCAGAGGGCAGACATGCCAGAAGCACCCGTCGACGAAGACCGCGACCTTGGCGCGGGTGAAGAGCACATCTGCTCGCCGTCTGGGCATGCCAGGGATAGGACAGTCCACTCGGAATCGTCGGCCTCGTGCGTGCAGGGCTCGGCGCAGGGCGAGCTCCGGAGCCGTATCTCGCCGTCGCTGCCGGCTCATGCGCGAGCTAACTTCTGGAGTTGTGGGCGGCTGGCTCGCAGGCACAAGGCCATACTGCCATCGGCACTCTGGGCCATCCGAGTCGTGGACAGTTCCCCTACCAGCTCGAACGGAACCAGCCGAGAAGGAGCTCGCCCGCGGCTACGAAGCGTCTGGCGCGCGAGCCTTTCGGGATCTGTCGTCCGTTGCCACTACAGTCCTGTCCATGCCCACGTCGACTCCACTTCGTTCCGGCGTGTCGGAGTCGTCGAATGCCACTGTCCAGGAGCAACACCGAGAGCTGACTTCTCTCGACCTGTTCGCCGGGGCGGGCGGTCTCACTGCAGGACTACACGCCGGCAGTAGCCGTTTTCGAACCGTCCGCGCGGTGGAGATGGATATCGAAGCTGCCGCCAGCTATGCGGAAAACTTCGGTGACGTCGTCTACGCTGGCGGCATCGAGCAATGGCTGGAGGAGGAGGACGTCCCGGAAGTCGACCTCGTTGTCGGCGGTCCCCCCTGTCAGGGGTTTTCCCCGCTCGGCAAGCAAGACGCGAACGACACACGCAACTCGTTGTGGCAGCACTACGTGGAGACGATCGGGCGGGCCAAGCCCCGGGTGTTTCTCATGGAGAACGTGCCGGCCTTTCTGAAGTCACCACAGTTCGACATTTTTTCCGAGTCCTTCGAGGAATCGGGCCCCTTGTACGACTACCGCTTCATCGCGCGCGTCCTGAACTCTGCCGAATTCGGCGCAGCCCAGGTACGGAAACGAGTCGTGGTTATGGGCGTGCACAAGGATCTGGATCATCCCGACTTCCCCATGCCCGCCATCCTCGAGCACCCTCGGACCGTTCGCGACGCTTTCGAGGGCATCACGCCCTTCGCTGGTGAACGTGACCTGCCGTTGCGCAGGGTCGAGTTCAGGGGGAAAGTGCTGAGGGGCTCTTTCAAGAGCTCTGAACTCCACATCGGGCGCGAGTACAGCGATGTGTCGCTAGAGCGATTTCGGTCGATCCCGTATGGCGGCGCGCGTTTCGACTTACCTGAACACCTCAAGACACCTTGCTGGAAGAAGCACACGACAGGTTCGGGCGACGTGATGGGCCGTCTCACGTGGGAGAAGCCCTCGGTGACGATCCGAACCGAGTTCTTCAAGCCGGAGAAGGGCCGTTACCTTCACCCCACTCAACACCGCGCAATCACACATTTCGAGGCCGCTCGCATTCAGGGTTTCCCCGACGATTACCGGTTCGTCGGCAGCAAGACCTCGATCGCAAGGCAGATCGGAAACGCTGTGCCCATCCCACTTGGATCAGCACTCGGCACACACGTCGCTTCCATTTTGGATTGACTCGTTCGGCGATCGTTCCTGACCCCTTGACGTCGCTCGATCTCGGATTGACACCGTAGGGCACAGGCCCCTCGCTCGGCTGACCGAAAACGACACATCCCCGCCTCCACCGCCAGCCTCTCGCCGGACTTCGTGATTCCAACCATCGGCCGCAAACCCTGCAAGCGTGTGGCAAGCTCGGCGGCGTGGATCAACATCACCCCCGGCAGGCCTGGCTACTTATGGCCGCCGGAGACAACCGTGGACACGGTGGCAACTCGGGATACGACGATCAGTTCGACGCCCACTATTCCTGGGACAGCAATGTGCCGAACCACAAGAAGCTCAATGTCGGCGACCCGATTGCTCTGTGGGACAAGGACCGCCTCCTCGGCGCCTCGGTCATCGAGCAGATCGAGATCTCGCAAGGCACCAAACTCCTGTATCGTTGCCCAAACTGCAAAACCACCCGGATTTCCGAGCGCAAGCGGGCTGATCCGCGCTATCGGTGCATGCGATGTCGCCACGAGTTCTCGACTCCTCAAGCCGATCTGGTTGAGGTAGATCTTTACCGAGCGCGGTACGACGCGGCGTGGACACCGCTCGATGGGCTCCTCGAGGGGCAGGAAATTCGATCGCTCGCCGTTCATCCTGGTGACATCAATGCTATGAGGCCGTTCGACTGGGCTGCCTTTCGGCAGGCCCTGCTCGTGAAGGGCGCCGAGCCCGCGATCAACCGCGTAAACCTGCGGGCGGACCTCCTATGGCCCTCCGAAAGAACTGTCATTGAGATGCCCTCAGGATTCACGCAGGCCCTGGTCCGCATCCGCAGAGGACAGGGGCTCTTTCGAGAGCGGCTCCTTGCAACCCAAGGGAGCGTGTGCGCCTTCACGGGACGCGCTCCGGCGCGAGTTCTCGAGGCCGGACACCTGTACAGCTATGCGCAGATCGGCACTCACTTCGAGCACGGTGGGCTGATGCTGAGACGGGACATCCACAGGCTGTTCGATGACGGCATGCTCGCTGTGAACCCGCAAAGAGCACGCATCGACGTTGCCCCTGAGCTGTCCATATACACGCAATACGCGCGACTTCACGGCGAGCCGCTGAATTTGACGCTTCGGGACGAGCAGGTCGAGTGGCTCGGAAAGCACTGGGAGGAGCACCGTACTGAAAGCCCATCCCGGGCGTAGTCGGCGGTTGTCTACGCCGGGCCGGAGACCCGCGTGAGCCGCTGGCGTACCTACCTGGGGCTCGGCACCTCGGACTGGAGCCAGGCGCCCCTTCAGATGGAGGGCGGTTAGTCCCGTCCATCGCTGTAAGGCTGCTCAGGCAAGGAGGCCAAATGTGCCTGCTTGCGTGAAGTGGGGTCCGAGAGAAGGCGCTCGTCCCTGAGCCACTCGAGAGCACGCTCGATCAGTTCACGCTTGGAGGCCAAGTCCTTGGTTTCCGGTGAGCCTTCTGCGATCTCCTGGTGAAGCAGAAGCTCCGCAGACAACGCATCCAGCGCGTCATGAAGGAGGCCGTCAATCATGGGTGCGGAACTCTTCAGTTCGAGTTCCCGCTGAGCCCAGACCACAGCAAGAATCCCCGTCAGGGCTCGCCGCAGTTCAGGAGTTGGCAGCGCCACCAGTTCGCTTGCGACGAGACGCGATTGACGTTGCGCATCCGACGGCCGCTCAGCTGCCCCAAGACCCAGACCGGCGCCGGTGAAGGCAGCACCCGTACCGGTCAGAGCGGCGATCGTAGCGATACCTCCCGCCATCCCCCCAGGCCCGAACGCGGCCAAGGTACTGGTCATGGCTGCCGCGCCCGCCAGACCGGCGGGAACAGCCGCGAAGATGCCGACGCCTGTCGCTGCGAGGAGCACGACGCCAGCCCCGACAAGAATGCCTTCCCATGGCCACCTGTCAGGTGATATCGCTCGTCGCGCCTTCGAAACAGCCACGCTGATGACGCGCGCCATCTCCCTATCACTCAAATGCCCGCGCTTGCGGCGAATCAGATTCAGTGTCGCCTCCAGCGCTTCCCTCCGCTGATCTTCGTCGACCTTGAGGCCGAAGGGATGGAAGGGGGATGCCGAAACCAGGCCCACGCACGGTGCTAGCAAGTCCGCGTCAACCCACGCTCCCTCGATCAGATCCCCAGGGTGGCTGAGGAAGTCGCTCAGCGCGGGCACACGTCCTACGGCGAAGGGAGAATCACCGTTGGAGCCAGTGGCCATATCTGAGAGCCGGGCTCGCCCCGCATCCAGAACCGCCCGCTCTGCAAGAATCTCGCGCGCTCGATCTACCCGAAGTCTCGCCTTCCAATCGTCCGCCTTTATGTGGCGCGAAATCTGTTGCGAGTAGGCGAACTGCAGAAGCAACGAGTTCCAGACGCTGTGGAGCTGCCGCGCCGGAAGGTCTTGCCGCGGCGCTTCCTGCGTGTCGTAGAGCCGACGTGCCAACACCTCGCCAAGGACAGGATTCGAGAGGTAACCGATAGCGTCGTGTTGACCGTCAGTGCGAACTTGCAGGTCGGTTGCGCTGGGAAACCGAGTCCCGACTCCGCGCCCAACCGTGATGACGTCTTTGGGATCGTAGAGATTGACCCACGCTGAGACACGATCCACGGGGAACTCGTCCGCATGCATCTGTGTTCCGAGCTTCGGGATCGAAAGAGGGCTCCCGATGGTGATCAACAGATCAACGTGCGTTGATCGAGGCAGCTTCTTGAGGAGGTCCACCGCCATCACGGACCCCAGCGAATGGGCAATGATCACCAGGGAACCTCGACTCGGAAGTTCCTGCAGGACTTTGCGCTGAGCAGCCCAACGAGACCGCTTGCGGAACGCGTACCGGCGGATTTCCGGCCACCCCTGAATGACGGTGTTCACCCCGAGCTCAGCCACATCGTCCGGAACGTGACCCCAGTGCATGCCACCACGCGCGGCCTCGTCGAATCTCAGTCGCTCCGACAGACGGGCACCCGTAGCGGCGAAGCGAACCCTCGCGTCGACGAAGTCCCGATCGGCAGGTCGCTTCCACGTGGCCGGTGGCTCATCCTCTAGCTCGTCGGTCATGAGCGTTTCCAGGTACTCGGGCGCAATGATGACGTCCCCGTCGAGACCGATAGGGCTTCCGCCCGCATCGGTCAGACGCCGATTGATGCACGACAGCCACTCAGCAGAGTCGATGGGTCCCCCGGCGCCGTGCAAGAAGATGAATGTGCGGTCGCTCATCGCTCGTCCCTGTCTATCCCTGTGTTCGATGTGTATTTGGGCAGCAGCTCTCCTGCCCCGTGCATGATGCCGCAGTCGCCGGGCGAAATGTCGGAGAAGCGCTTGACGAGAAAGAAGCTTGGTTGCAGCACCGTCTGCCGACCTACTTGGGCAACTCTCAGGTCATCCGATTGCGACCTGGAAGCCGTCAGGTGCCCCACGTGCGAGTCGGTGATGAACGTCCCGACCTGGAGAGACGGGTCGTCGACCACCTGGGCGCCAGCGATGCCGCAGGGCCCGAGCGGCGGCTTCACGCGCTAACCACGCATGCATTCTTCAGGGCTCACCCGGCGGCCACCGCAGGAGCCTCGCCCCGGAACGCGACCGTCCCCGAGTCTCAGGATCTGCCGCTGAACCCGGCGCGGACGGGCTCACTTCCCCTCCGGGGTCGTCGGACTTTCGACGCGGCGCATGGCTGACCAACGGGAAGCGAGCTCCATCTCCATGAAGTAGTGCCACTGACCGTCCATGCGAATGAACTCCACGATGGGGTTTGAACGGCCGTAGGACTCGTAGACCCGCTTCGCCATGGCCCCGGCGATGCCTGGTATCTGCGCTGGCGCGAAGGGCGAGTCCGTGAAGTCGCTACCCAGGAAGGGCTTCCCAGGCAGGTGGCTAGCGACGTGATCGAGGAAGCGGCGGGTCAGTTCCGTCGATCCGCGAGCGAAGTCCTCCAGTTCGGTCTCGTTCCAGTCGACGCGCGGGAGCGCCTGCGTGAAGTTCGGAGTACCGACCTGGTCCGGCGGCACCACCCCCACGACGACGTGGGCTGCCAGCCCCTCGGGTGGTGGTGCCCACACCGCACAGATGTGACGGGTGAGCGCCACGGACCGAGCCTCGATGTCCTCGTCCGACCAGCCATCCGGATGCTCGGTAATGAGCTCCCTCGATAGGACGAGCAGGCTGTACTTCTCGAGGAGGCTGCGCTTTCCCAGCCCGTGCTCGCCGCCGGTCTTGAGCGTGGCCGCTTCCCCGTCCGTCCAGGGGCGGTTGGACAGGGACCCGTTCAGGCTCTTGGCGATCAGAGTCAGGTTGCCCAGCGTGTGCACCCTCTGGTCTCGGGTCGCGGATTCTTCCGGAGTGAGCTTGGGCTCGTGATCCCAGTGCGCGTGCCACCCGCGAGGCATCACGTGCTCGATCTCCAGCCCCGACGGCAGGCTCACTGCCTCGTGGAACGAGGTGCGGAGGTGACGTTCGATCGCCTCGAGGACGATGCGCAGCCTTGACTGCCGGATGTAGCCGTAGAGCTTCATGGAAGGCAAGCTCGACAGCATCATCTGGTCCGTCGGCCAGACCCGCGCATCGGCCGTCTGGACCGCCAAGAAGCTGCGGACCGTGTCGCCGGCTGACTCGACGCCGGTCCGGTCAAGCAGCTTGAGAATGGACACCATCATCTTGTTGACGTCTTTCATCGTCATCCGGATGAGGGTGCGTCGGATGACCCAGCTCTCGAGCGCATCGAGCGCAATGTCCACCTGGTCGGGGGGGACATCGTGGTTGGCTGAGAGGAGCCACAGCAGAAGGGGACTCGTGGCTGCGAGTTCCATGGTCTCGACGACGCGTCGGTAGAACGAGCCCGGGACCGACTCCTCCGGCAGGCTCGACAACGAGCGGTACGTGTCGGCGTCTCGACGGAACTCCCGCAGCAGCTTCTCCGCTGCCGCTGCGTCCGTCATGCGCGGCACGGCGTACTCGGTGAAGATACGGAAGACCTGCTCCGTCTTGACCTCGTCGCTGAGCCGCATCGTCAACCAGTACTGGATGAAGATGTCGATCCGCGATCGGGAGAGTCGACCCTGAGCGATCTCGGCACGCCACCAGTCTTCGTCGAAGTCGACCCAGTGCGTGTCCGGCCAGGAGTCGACGTCGGCGCCGACCCTCTCCCCCTGCTGGAACACCCAGTTCTTGATGAGATCGGCCTTGAGCAGCGGCGTGCCGCGGTCGTTGAGAGTCTCGAAGATGAGCTGCGAGTCGTCATGACCGGTGAGATTGATGGCCACGAGGTAAAGGCCGTCCTGCAAGGTCGCCGACAGGGAGAACGCCCGTTCCGCTTCACTGCCCGGAGGCACTCGTCCGTCGACATCAGCCACCCCAGTGAGCCAAGCCCGCGCCTCCCCGCTGAAGAAGGCATGCGCGTCGAGGATCCGGTGGTCGCCCTTCCACCCTGCCTCCGGGTCCATCGCCTGGGCGAAGGCATCACGGTCGTGCTTGGACGGCCACAGCTTGAATCGCTCCGGTCTGCCCCTGAAGACGGAGGCCCGGTTGAGGATCAGCTTCTCGAGATCGTCTGCCAAGAGCTCGTGACCACGTTCGGCTATCACGGCCTGTACGGCATCGATGACTAGCTGAAGCGTGGTGGTGCGCTGTTGACCGTCGATGACGAGATGACGAGTGACGTCTCCGACGACCGGCGGCTTCGACTCGTACACCACTGCGCCAAGGAAGTGGTGGGGCAGCGGCGCCTGTGACGCGACCGCGGCGACCCGGCTCTCCGCGACCCGGACGATGTCCGCCCAGAGTGGCGCCCATTGGTCCTCTTCCGTCCAGACGTACGGACGCTGGAACGACGGGATCTCATAGTGGAGGTTGCCATCAAACATCTGGCGCGGGCTCAGCGCATCGGCCTTCATCGAGGTCCCTTCTCTGCGACCACCTCAGCCGAGCACGCGCCCATCGAGGACGCCGGTGGCTCGACCAACTCACATCTGCGCGCCGGCGCGAGCCGCAATCTACTCCCGCAGGGTGAGAGCTTCGGGGCGCAACGCTTCAGAAGACGTAGCGGCAAGCTCCATGGGCGTGAGGGACAGGCGGTCGCCGTCCCAGCTCACGGCGTACGGGTCGGTGATCTCTCCGACGAAGGCGCCGTCGCGGTCGTGCACGAACGCCAGCAGCTTCGTGTCCCCCGAGTCTCGCTCCGTGACGAACTTGCCGACGTAGAGCGACGGGTCATCGATGACCTGGGCGCCAGCGATGTCGTAGGGCCCGAGCGGCGACTTCGCGTCAGCGATCCACACGCCACCCGTCACCCCGTCGGCTCGAGCCGCCTCCGGCATGTCGCCGACCATGCAGTTGAAGAGCAGCACCTGCCGGCCGTCGACGACGAAGGGCTGCAGCACCTCGAGCTGCCCGAAACCCTGCCCGGGCGAGGACAAAGGCTCCCGCAGCTCCCAGCTCTCCAGGTCGGCAGACCACGCGTGCCCGACCACCCCACGGTCGACGACATCGCCGTGGTTGGCGCGCGCCGTGATGAGCATGTGCCAGCCGTTCCCGTCCGGGTCGGCAAAGACCCACGGGTCGCGGAAGGCCTCGTCGTGCCAGTGCCCGTCGGAGTACTTCTCGTACCACCGCGCGTCGGCCGACAGCACCGGCCCCGGGGCCTTGTCCCACACGAAGAGGTCGGTCGACACGGCATACCCGATCGACTGCACGTTGGCCCCGGAGGAGTTCAGCGACGACCCCGTGTAGAACATGAACCACCGCCCGTCCGGGTGCCGCACGACCGACCCGGTCCACGTCGCGAGGTCGTCGAACGCGGGCGCGTCCGAGCGCACGAGCGCATCCGTGACCCGCTCCCACGACACCAGGTCAGACGACACCGCGTGACCGACCGACGCCCGGTAGTGCCGTGCGTGCGGGTCGCGCAACGCCCGCGACGCGTAGAGGAAGAACAGGTGGTACTGCTCGCCGTCGTCGACGGTCCAGAAGTCCCACACCCACGCCTCGGGAAGCTTGAACACGACTCAGCCTTTCACGCCGGACGAGGCGATGGAGTTGATGAACGATCGCTGGAAGGCGATGAACAGGATGAGCACCGGCGCGGTGATCATCGTCGCGTACGCCATGATCTGCCCCCACGAGGTGTTCAGCTGCTTGAAGTAGTCGATGCCCACCATGACCGGACGCAGCTCCTCGGTCTGGACCGCCATGAGGGGCCAGAGGTACTGGTTCCACATCGGCAGGAAGGTGAGGATCGCGACCGTCGCGACGGCCGGCCCCGACAGCGGCATGACGATGCTCCGGTAGATGCGGAACCACCCCGCGCCGTCGACCTTCGCCGCCTCGTCGAGCTCCTTCGGGATGGAGTCGAAGTACTGGTAGAAGAGGAAGATCGAGAAGGCGTTGGCGATGAACGGGATGATCTGCACCTGGTAGGTGTCGAGCCAGCCCTGGCTGAGCCCGTCGGGCCCGAGGAAGGGCAGCTGGTTGGCCCACCACAGCAGCGGCAGGGCGAGCGTCTCGAACGGGACGATGAGCGTCGCGAGGATGATCCCGAGCACGATGCCGCCGCCCTTGAACCCGATCCGGGCCAGGGCGAACGCGGCCATCGAGTTGACGAGGATGCCGAGGACGACGGTGACCACGGTGATGACGACCGAGTTCATCATGAACTGCGCGAACGGGACCCGGCCGAAGACGCCGGTGTAGTTGTCGGCCGAGATGTCGCCGGTGGGCAGGAACGCCTTGATGCTGCCGAGGTCGTCGAAGATCTGCAGGTCGGGTTTGAAGCTGGACACGACCATGAAGAGCAGCGGCAGCCCGAAGACGAGGCAGAGCACGATCCGCACCAGGAGCCCGAGGCCCGCCCGGGCTGGGTGCGGCCGCTCCCCTCCGCGGTGGTGCTCCGGGACAGCGGTCTCGGCGACGTGGGCGAGGGTCCCCGTGGTCTCGGTCCCCGTGGTGGCTGCGGCGCTCATCGGACGACGTCCTTGTCTCGGGTGAAGTAGCGGTTGACCAGGGTGACGGCGAGCACGAGGACGAAGAACGCGAGCGAGATCGCCGACGCGTAGCCGGTCTGTTGCTGCTGGAAGCCGGTACGGACCGCCATGAGCACCAGGGTCGAGGTCGAGTCGAGCGGGCCGCCCTGGGTCATGATGTTCACCTGGGTGAAGAGCGCGAACGCCGAGATCGTGATGGTGATGAGGATGAACGTCCGCGTCGCCCGCAGGCCGGGCCAGGTGACGTAGCGGAACTTCTGCCACGTGTCGGCGCCGTCGAGATCGGCCGCCTCGTAGAGGTCGCCGGGAATGGTCTGCAGCCCGGAGAGCCAGATGACCATGTGGAAGCCCATCGCCTGCCACGCCGACATGAGGATGATCGCGAGCAGCGCCGTGTGTGGGTCGCCGAGCCAGTCCGGCCCGTCGATGCCGAACTTCAGCAGCACCTGGTTGATGAGGCCGTTCTTCTGGTACATGAACAGCCACAGCATCGACACCACGACCATCGAGGTGACGACCGGCAGGAAGTAGATGGTGCGGAAGAAGTTGACCCCGCGCATCTTGACGTTGACGAGCAGCGCCAGCCCGAGCGCGCACGCCGACTGCAGCGGCACGATGACCACGGCGAAGATGATCGTGTTGCGCAGCGACGCCCAGAACGTCTCGTCCTGGAAGAGGCGCACGAAGTTGTCAGTGCCGATGAACTCCGCCGGCCGGGGCGAGATGAGCCGTGCGTTGGTGAACGCGAGCCCGAACGTCAGCCCGATCGGGATGAGCAGGAACGTGACCAGCAGGACCGCAGCCGGCACCAGCATGAGCAGTGCCGTCGTGGTCGATGAGCGGGAGCCCGGGCGGGACTTCCTCTTCCGGGTCGTGATGGCCGAGGCGTTCTCGGCAGCGGTGATGGTCGTCATCTCAGTCACTCACTGGAAGTAGTTGTTGGACTTCTGGTTGGCGTCGATGTTCTTGACCGCCTGGTCCAGCGACTGCTTCGGGTCAGCGCCGTTGAGGATGTCCTGCGCGGTCTTGGTGAACTCCGTCGCGATGAACGGGTAGCCCGGGGTCACGGGGCGCAGCACGGCGAACTTCTTCGCGTAGTCGAGGAAGATCTGGTTCTCGCCGCCCTGCTCGTAGCCCTTGACCTGGGCGGCTGCGGCGTCCGTCGCCGGGATGTTGTTCGTGTCGCGGGCGACGCTCGCGACGTACTTGTCCTGGGCCGCGAACTTCATGTAGTCCATGGCCCCGGCGCTGTCGGCGCAGTTCGTCGAGACGCCCCACTGCCACGAGCCGCCACCGATCTTCGGGCCGTTGCCGAGGTTCGGCGGCGGGAGGAAGAGAGTGTCCTTGCCGAAGGCCTTGCGGGTGTCGACGGCCGTCCACGTGCCGTTGTAGAGGATCGCGGACTTGCCGTTGATGAAGTCCTTGGCCGGGTCGGCGCCGGACTTCAGCGGCACGAGCCCGTCCGTGACGAGGCTGCGGAACCACGTCGCCCACTCGACGGCCTTGGGCCCGTTGAGCGCGCCCTCCGCGGTCTTGTAGCCGTCGCGGTTGATGAGGTCGCCGCCGAAGCTCTGCAGCATCGGGGAGTACGCGTAGGGCCACCACTCGCCGGTGAAGCTCGTCGCGATGTCGAGCGGGTTCTGGAAGTCACCCGATGCCTTGATCTTCTTCAGGGCCGCGTCGAACTCGTCCTTCGTCCACGGGGAGTCGGCCGTCGGGACGCGGATGCCGTACTTGTCGAGGATCGTCTTGCGCGTGACCATGACGAGCGCGACGTCGTAGTAGCCGTAGGAGTACGTCTTGTTGTCGTACTTGCCGAGGACCGTCGGCAGGTACTTCGACAGCGTGTCGTCCAGGCCGGTGAGCGGCGCGAGGTAGCCGGCCCACGCCCAGTTCGGCACGTTGGGACCGTCGATGTCGAGGATGCACGGCAGCTTCTTGCTCGCGGCGGCCGCGACGACCGACTGGTTGTACGAGTCCTGCGGGAAGGCCTGGATCTTGACCTTGTACTTCTTCTGGCTCGCGTTGTAGTCGTTGACGATCGCCGTGATAGCCGCGAGCTCGGCCTTGTTGCCGGCGTTGTGGGTCCACATGGTCAGCTCTCCCCCGGCCGAGCCGGTCGAGCTGCTGGCGCCCTTGGTGCAGGCGGCCATCGAGAGGGGCAGCGCGGCCGCGAGCATTCCGACGGCGACGCGCTTGGTGGTCGAGGTGAGCTTCATTGGGTCCTCCGTGGTGGGAAGGTCAGCGCCACTGCTAAAACCTTTCAGCGCCGACCGTAGCGGCCCAATCGGGGGTTGCACAAGAGTTTGCTAAATCCTTTTCACCAGCGGAGATGCGTCAAACTGATCCCTACCGTGGGGTAGGCTGACGCCAAGTCCCTCCGAAGGGGGCCACACGGCATACGCACGCCTGCGACGACGAGACGAGATCAGGGGGGTCAGTGAACAAGCGACCGACCCTCGCCGACGTCGCCGCGCGTGCCGGGCTGTCCAAGACGGCCGTCAGCCTCGTGCTCAACGAGCGCCCCGGGTCGCGACTGTCGGCCGACGCCGTCGCCCGCATCCACGAGGCCGCACGAGAGCTCAACTACCGGCCCAACGCGCAGGCGCGGTCGCTCCGGCTGGGCACGACGGGCACGGTCGGCTTCATCTCCGACGACGTCACAGTCACGCGCTTCGCCTCGGCGATGATCCGCGGTCTGCTCGACACCGCCGACGAGCGCGACCGCGGCGTGCTCATCGCCGAGACCTTCAAGCACCCCAAGCAGATGCGCAAGGCGATGGAGGCCATGGTCGACCGCCAAGTCGACGGCATCATCTTCGGTGCCCTGTCGGCGCGACTCATCGACCTGCCGACCCTGCCCGAGGGCATGCGCGCCGTCACCGTCAACTGCGTCAACCCCGACGTCCCCGTCGCCGTGCTGCCCGCAGAGGAGAAGGCTGGCTATGCCATGACCCGCCGCCTGCTCGATGCCGGCCATGGCGACGGCATAGCCATCATCGGCAATGCGCCTGTGGCGCGGACGGATCCGAAGATCTCGGTGACGATCGGCAGCCGTTTCAACGGGATCCACCGCGCACTGGATGAAGCCGGTGTGAAGCCAGTCGCGGTCGCCGACTTCGAGTACTGGGAGCCGTGGAACGGCTACGACGCCACGAAGCAGGTGCTCGCGTCAGGAGCTCCGGTCACCGCGCTGCTCTGCCTCAACGATCGCGTCGCCTTCGGCGCCCAGCAGGCCATGCAGGAGAAGGGACTTCGCATCCCTGACGACCTGTCGGTCGCGTCCTTCGACGACGACCAGATCGCCGCCTACATGCGCCCGGGCCTCACGACGGCGCAGCTGCCCTACCTCGAGATGGGGCGCAAGGCCCTGGAGCTGCTGCTCGACCCCACGCCGACGCCCGGCGAGCACCTCGTCGAGATGCCGATCCAGGTGCGCGAGTCCATCCGGCCCCTCACCTGACGGACGCCGCCGGTCGCTCCTCGCTCTGACAGGACGCCGCGCTGGGTCCCGGGCGTCAGCGCTCTGACCGGCGGTCGCCCGCATCGGAAGATCAGGCCCAGCGGCGCATGAGCTCGGCTGCCACGACGGCGGGCTCGGGCAGCTCGGCAAGGTGTGCCTGCAGCCGCCGCGCTGCCGCTCGCTCCAGCGCCGCCGGATCGACGAGGGCGGTGACCGCAGCGCGGACGCTGCCGGGAGCCGCGCCGGGCAGCACGACCCGGGCAGCGCCCTGCTCGACAAGACGGTTGCCGTTCCAGAACTGGTCGGCGCCCTGCGGCACCACGACCTGTGGCAGCCCGTGCTGGACGGCACCGAGGAGGGTTCCGGAGCCGCCGTGGTGCACGACGAGGTCGACGTGCCCCAGCACCGACACCTGGTCGACAAAGGCCTCGACATGCACCGACGGGTGCTCATGGGCGACGTCAGCCAGGTCCGCTCGACCCGTGACGGCGAGGACCTCGCAGCCCGCGGCCACCACCTCGTCGGCGACCGCGAGGAGCGTGGCGATGTTGCCGAAGATCGTCCCGAGCGTCAGCAGCACCCTCGGTGCGTCGCCTGGCTCCCGATCCCTCGTGAGTCAGTTCGGGAGCGGCGGACCCGGCTCGGACCATGCATGCGGCGCCAGGTCGAGGGTCGGGAACGGCGCCAGCGACCCGAACGCTGCATCCTCCGAGCCCGCTCCTGCCTCCCGCAGGAACGCCGGGTGCGCCTCCAGATAGACGTCGACGAGGTCGGTCAGGGCGCCCACGGCCGAGCCGTCGATGCCGCGCAGCTCGGGGCCCCAACGTTCGATCGCTGCGTCGTAGACGCCGTCCCAACGCGGACCCCAGCCGACGACGCTGAAGAGAGCTGTCGGGGCAGCCACCCGTTTGGCCGCGACGACGCCCGCGACGTTGGTCTGCTCGACGACCACGAGGTCGGGCCGCCACTGCTCGACCACCGCGCTGGTGGGCTCGAGCAGGTGCGGGCTGGTGATGTCGATGAAGAGCACCTGGGCGAAGTCGTCGTCGGGCGGTCGGCCACCGGGCCGGTCCCGGAACGCCTCGGCGTGGCCGTCGACCAGACGCCAGCCGGGCTCGGCGCCCAGGGCAGTCGGCACGGGCAGCCGGTCCTGGAACTGCGACCCGGTGGCGAAAAGGACCTCCGCACCCAGACTCTGGAACGCGACGGCCAGCGGCACGAGCGGATAGGTGTGTCCATGGGCGGGCACTGCCGCGAAGAGCACCCTCATCCGCCCACGATCCCACCGCCGCCAAGCCTGCGAAAGGGCCTCGCAGGTGACCTGAGCCAGCGCGGAGGTGGCGGTGTCCGGCCCGCTGCGCGACACGGCATACGGACGTGGTGCAGTCGGTGCAGCAACGCGGGCGGCCTCCGGTGATCGGCTACCGCAGGCGGAAGGGCGGCGCCGGCGACCCCACCGCCACGCACGCCGTGTCCAGCCCGTCGACGCTCCCCGCCGCGACGAAGGCCGCAACCACGGAGGGCAGGCAGCCGAGGTGCCCCACGACATGCTGCTGCGCCGGCAGGACGACCACCGCGCTGTGGCGCTGCTGCGCCGCGACCCCCGCGAGGCCCGACGGCGGGTCCTGCGGGTCGCCGTCACCGGCGAGCCACAGCAGGGGGACGTCGGTCCGCACCGCATCGGCGTCCCCGGATGGCACGACGCCACGCGGCAGGTGGGCGCACATGGCCGCGCGCTCCTGCGCCCGGGCGAGCTCGAGGGGCAGGGCATAGCTTCCGGCGCCGAGCCTCGCCACCTCCCCGGCGTCGTACCGCGCCCACGCCTCGGAGCAGAGGATCTCGTCGGCCATGAGCAGGCTCGGCTCTTTCGTGTCGTCGACGCCGATCAGTGCGGACGCCTCGACGTACCTCCCGGCCGCCGTGAGGTGGATGGCGAGAGGCACGTTCGCCGCGCCCGCCTCGGTGGTCAGCGCTGCGTGGATCGCCTCGGCCAGCATGGTCTGGTCGATGACCGCGGACTGTCCCGAGGCCTGGTCGACGACCCGAACGGGTGTCCTGAACCGCGCCAGGACCTCGCGCCACTCGGCGTCGAGGCGCGGGAAGGCCCCGTGACAGGCGCGGTCCTCTGCGCAGCGCCGCAGCAGCAGCGCGAGCGCCGCCTGACTGCTGGCCGCCATCCGCTCGAAGACCGGGACGTCGACCGGCGTGCCTCCGTCGAGGACCGCGACCCGCACGCGCTCGGGGTGCTGGCGCAGGTAGTACTGCACGAGGGTGGCGCCGTACGAGCTTCCGTAGAGGTCGATCGTGTCGTAGCCCAGGGCGGCACGCACCGCGTCGAGGTCGTCCGCCGCGACCGTCGAGGTGAGCTGGCGCGGGTCGACACCGACCCCGCGGAGACCGTTGCGTGCCCACGTCGCGAGCCGGGCGTCCGCGGCCGCCGGGGACAGGCCCGTGGTGGTCGGCAGCGGCGGGAGGCTCACGGCCCTGGACGCGCCCGTGCCGCGCTGGTCGACGAGGACGATGTCGTGGGTGGCGTGCAGCTCCGGGTAGCCCGCCGGGAACCATGCGAAGAACTGCGTGCTCGCCTGACCCGGCCCGCCGGCCACGGCGAAGAC
Organism: Terrabacter ginsenosidimutans; assembly: GCF_039539425.1. Lineage (NCBI taxonomy): Bacteria > Bacillati > Actinomycetota > Actinomycetes > Micrococcales > Intrasporangiaceae > Terrabacter > Terrabacter ginsenosidimutans. The sequence continues at coordinate 968,608 of NZ_BAABDC010000001.1, forward strand.
CGGATCCGCCGACGCACGCGACCCGCTCGCGGGGACGACAGCCACCCGGAGGGCGAGCTGCCGACCGGTCGGCTTGGCCCTGTCCTCGGGGACGTTCAGCGTGCCGCAGAGCGCGGATGCCGTTGCGGGCGTGGGGCGTTCCCCCTTGATCGTGCACGGCACCAGTGGCACCCCGGCGAGGGTCCGCACGGTGGTCGTGCGCTGCGCCGACGGCTGGCCGGGCGAGGTGGTGCAGGCCGTGAGTGAGAGGGCCGCCACGGCCGCTGCCGCCACGGCCCTGACTTCGATGCGACGCGCGCAACGCCCCACCTGCCACCTCCTCGCCCTCAGCGTGCGGGCTCGGCGGGGGCCTCACCCAGAGGCGAAGGTCCTGCCGGTCGTCACCGGTCGTCGCTTGGGCGTCGCCCGGGGACCGCCGGGCGGCGCCGACACCGAACGGCGACCAGGCGGCCGCTCCCGCTCGCGCCCAGCGAGGCTGGTTATGGTGACGGTCATGGTGAACTCGCCGACGCGGCCCGCGCCACCCGAGGAGAACTGACCATGCTGCTCCAGGACAAGGTCGTCGTCGTCACCGGCGGCAACAGCGGGATCGGCGCCGCCATCTGCAAGGTCGCCGGCCGCGAGGGCGCCAACGTGGTCATCGACTACGTGACGCGACCCGAGGATGCCCAGTCCGTCGACGACGTCGTGACCCGCGGGGGCTCGGAGGCGATCAGCGTCGACGCCGACGTCAGCAAGGTCGCGGACCTGCGGCGCCTCGTCGACGCGGCGGTCACGGCATACGGCCGCATCGACGTGTGGGTCAACAACGCCGGGATCGAGACGCGCACGGCGCTGCTCGACACCGACGAGGACGCCTACGACCGCGTGCTCGCGATCAACCTCAAGAGCGCCTTCTTCGGCAGCCAGCTCGCGGCGAAGCAGTTCATCGCCCAGGGCGGGGGCGGCGTCATCGTCAACGTGACCTCGGTGCACGAGGACTGGCCGATGCCGGGCAACACGCCGTACTGCGTCAGCAAGGGCGGCATGCGGATGCTGACCCGCACCGCAGGGGTCGAGCTCGGGCAGCACGGCATCCGCGTCGTCGGGGTCGGCCCCGGCGCCGTCGACACCCCGATCAACGCCACAACGACCGCCGACCCGACGAAGCTGGCCGCCCTCGACGCGGCGATCCCGCTGCGACGCGTCGCCAAGCCCGACGAGATCGGCGAGACCGTCGTCTTCCTCGCCTCTGACCGTGCCGGATATGCCACAGCCACAACGGTTTTCGTCGACGGCGGGATCATGCAGGGCTCGGTCGGGCTGTAGCCGGGGCCAGCGCGGCGCCTGCGCGGCGCCCGGCGACGCCCAGCGGCACCCCCGGCGAGATGAGCCGGGCGTTGCTCAGTCGGTCTCGGCCGGCCTCCGCCGCGGGCGTCCCCGCTGTGGCAGCGGGCCGGCATGCTTGGGCATCCGGCCCGCCTCGGAGAGCGCCCGCCGCAGGATGAGCTCGGCCTGCGCGTTGACGCTGCGCAGCTCGTCGTTGGCCCAGCGCACCAGCGCATCATGCACCGCGGGGTCCAGACGGAGCAGCACCTGCCGGCGGCTCACGTGTAGAGCGACCCTGCGTTGACGACCGGCGTGGGCGGCTGTTCACCGCACAGCACGACGAGCAGGTTGCTGACCATCGAGGCCTTGCGCTCCTCGTCGAGATCCACGATGTCGTGCTCGGCGAGCCGGGCGAGTGCCATCTCGACCATGCCCACGGCACCCTCGACGATGCGACTGCGCGCGGCCACGACCGCGTTGGCCTGCTGGCGACGCAGCATGGCCTGGGCGATCTCCTGGGCATACGCCAGGTGCGAGATGCGCACCTCGACGATCTCGACGCCGGCCACCGAGACGCGCTGGGCCACCTCGGCCGCCAGCTCGTCGGCGACCACGTCGGTGGAGCCACGCAGCGACGTGCCCACGCCCTCCACGACGTCGTAAGGGTGCGTGTTGGCGACGTGACGCAGGGCCGACTCGGCCTGGACGGTGACGAAGTTGACGCAGTCGTCCACGGCATACGTCGAGCGCGCCGTGTCGGCCACCTGCCACACGACGATGGCGGCGATCTCGACGGGGTTGCCGTCGGCGTCGTTGACCTTGAGCCGGCTGGTCTCGAAGTTGCGCACGCGAATGCTGACCTGGCGGCGGATCGTCAGCGGCAGCACCCACCAGAAGCCGGGCCGAGTCACCGTGCCGACATAGCGCCCGAAGAACTGCACGACCTGCGACTGCCCCGGCGGCACGACGACGAGCGCAGAGAGCACGAGAGCGGCGACGAGGATCGGCAGCCAGAGCAGGCTCGTGTTGTCGGTGGTGAGCAGGTTGGCGATGCCCAGGCCGGATGCCGCCACGACGATGACGCCGAACCAGCCGTTGAGGGCGAGCGCCGGCCGTTGCGTGATCTCGACGCGGACCCCTTGGTGACCGACGGGACGTTGGGTCGGGGCTGGGTTCGGGGTGGAGCTCATGATGCCTCCTGAACGCGAAGAAACTGATATCACCGTGATAGCACTTTGACGGTCCTGGATGGAAGACCTCGAGCACGCTCGGTGCACGCCCGCGGCGGAGGGGGCTGTCGGTGGTCGCCCGTAGTGTCGTTTCATGGCAGGGGACGCAGACGTGCTCGAGCTCCTGAGGAGCCAGCTCGCCGACATGGAAGCGCGACAGCGCTCCAGCGGCGGCACGTCCGCGAGCGACTTCTGGGAGCGCTTCGCGGGGCGTATGCCGTCACCGCCGTCCGCGCCCGACGCCTCGTGCGCGCCCCTGGGCGACGCGAGCCGGGCAGGTCGCCGGCGACGCCGTCGGGTGGCCCCGGAGTCGCGGCCGGTCACCGCCGCGCACGGGCCGTGGTCCGAGTGGTCGGGGGAGAGCCTGGAGGCGCTCGACGTCGATGCGTTGCGGCCGCTGTCCGAGGCGGAGTGGCACGAGATGGTCGACGACCCGGCCTGGATCCGATCCGTCGCCGAGCAGGCGGCAACGCACGTCGACGACAGCGCTGACCGCGACCGCCAGGAGGCGATCGCCGTCGATGCGCTCGTCGGGTTCACCCTCGACCGGCACGCGAGCGCCGACCTCACCGCCGCGGCTGAGAGGGTCGCGCGTCAGCGCCGCAACCACGAGGTCACGCTAGTCAACATCGTGTCCGAGCTCGTGGCGCGGGGTCTCGACGCACCCGACGGGCTGTCCCGCGCCGACTGGCTCCGCAGCCACGACGCCTCCCTGACGGCGGGGCAGGCCAAGGCCTTCGTCGCCGTCGGCACCGCTCTGGCCGACGCGAAGTGGTCGCGCCTGCGCCTGCTCGTCGCGACGCAACAGGTCACCGTCGGCAACGCGGCGCAGATCGTCGACTTCGACACGCGCACGGCTCCGGTCGCCGACCCGGACGACCTCGCGACCGCGATCGACGACCTCATCGACCAGGCCCGGCAGCTCCGGCCCGAGGAGCTGAGCCGACTCGTCCGGCACCACACCGAGCAGGTCCGGCCGCCCCGCGACGAGGACGCGCTGGACCGGGGCCGGCGCGACGCCCGCGGGCTGTGGTTCACCCAGCCCGACGCCACCGGGATGGTGGGCCTGCGCGGAGTGCTCGACCCCGAGGGTGCCGCGATCCTCAAGTCCGCCATCGACCCTCTGTCCGTCCCTCGCCCCGAGAAGGACGAGGACGGGCGCACGATCGCAGAGGACGAGCGGGCTCCCGCACGGCGCCGCATGGACGCGCTGCTGGAGATGGTCCAGCGCGGGGTCGCCTCAGCCAAGGGCGTGCCCACCACCGACAAGGCCAAGGTCGTCGTCCTCATCGACCTCGACACTCTCCTCGGCGACCTGAACCCCAACGTCCCCGAAGCCTTCCGGCGCAAGAGTGCCGTCGACGGCTGCGCAGGGTCCGGCTCCGGCATCACGCTGTCGGGCGACGTGCTGTCGCCGGGTGTCGTGCGACGGATGGCCTGCGACGCGGAAATCATCCCGATGGTGCTCGGCGGCGACAGCGAGCCGCTAGACGTCGGCCGCGGTGAGCGGCTCTACACCCGGGCGCAGCGCCTCGCGCTCATCGCCCGCGACCGCGAGTGCACCTGGACGGGCTGCACCGTGCCCGGGAGCTGGTGCGACGCCCACCACACGGTCCACTGGAGCCGCGGTGGCCACACCACCGTCGAGTCCGGGGCCTTGCTGTGCCGCAAGCACCACACCGAGGTCCACGACCGAGACCTGACGGCGACGGTCACCGGCTCGGGCGTCACCTGGCACACCTGAATCCCTCGCCCCGCTCCCCGCCGACGCCGGCGGGGGCTGAGGCATGCCCGACGGACACTGGGAGCCACACGCAGGACAGTCGGGTACGAATGAAGCCGCCCTCGTCGGCCGACGCCTCAGAGGCGAGTGCTCAGAGTCGAGTGCTCAGAAGCCGAGTGCTCAGAAGCCGAGTGCCCAGAAGCCGACGTGGGTCGACTCGCCCACCCAGCCAAGGAGCCACCATGCCTCTCGTGCGCATCGACGTCATCGAAGGACGGTCCGACGAGGACCTCCGCCGCCTCGCCGACACCGTGCAGGACGTCCTCGTCGAGCACTTCGCGGCGCCCGAGCGCGACCGCTACCAGGTCATCCACGAGCACCGTCCCGGCCGGATCATCGCCCTCGACACCGGGCTCGGCTTCGAGCGCACCGACGACGTCGTCGTCATCCAGATCACCCAGCAGGGCCGCGACGAGCAGCAGAAGAAGGCGGTCTACGCCGCGCTCGCCGAGCAGCTCGAGGCGCGCTGCGGTCTCGCTCCGACCGATCTCGTCATCTCCGTCGTGGAGAACACGCCGGCCGACTGGTCGTTCGGGCTCGGTCGCGCCCAGTTCCTCGAGGGCGACCTCTGACCTGCCGGTCCAGGGGCCGGCTCAGCCCCAGGTGAAGCCGGTCCCTGGACCCATGGGGACGTACTCCTTGCCGCACCGGGCGCAGGCGCGATAGAGCTTGCCGTCCGGCGTGTGGGTCGTCCTCCAGACGTGTCGGGTGTTGATGCGACAGCCGAGGGGCAGGTGGACGGCTGGCTCGGGCTTCGGACCTCCATCCGTCAGCGCGGCATACATCGTGGGCGCCGAGGCGGTGACCCCGACGGCATAGCGCCACGCCGCAACGCGTCCGAGCCCGTGCATCTCGGCGACCAGCTCGTCGTGGTAGCGGTCGCGCGTCTCGGAGGGGAGGCCGACGGTCGCCCGCTCCATCGCCGCGACGGCGAAGCGGACCGACGCCCGCTGGATCTTCCTTCTCATGACAGACCCTCTTTTGGTATCGGAGCGAAGCCGGGCTGCGGCCGACGCGCGGACGCCATGGCCCTCCTCGCCTGGGTGGCACCCGACTCCGTGAGTCGGTAGTACCTGCGCGCCGGCCGTCCCTCTTTGCTCGGATCGATGTCCTCCCATCGGGACTCCAGCCAGCCGACTCTCTCCAGGCGGGCCAGGATCGGGTGGACCGTCCCACTCGGCAGTCCGGCGAGCCGGCCGATCTGCGACCCGAACCAGTCGGCCCCGAGGTCACTGAACAGGACGTCCAGGACCGATCGGGTGGCCATGGTCATGCGCGGGGGCATGGTCGTATTCTACTTAGGGTCAGAGGGTCGGGACAAGAGGCCTATGACAAGAGGTCAGCGCGCATCAGGCAACCGGAACGTCTCGGCTGACATGATCGTGAGCCATGACCGCAATGGTGTGGCTCGTGCCCCATACGCACTGGGACCGTGAGTGGTACGAGCCGTTCCAGCGCTTCCGCCTCCGCCTCGTCGACCTCATGGACGACGTCGTCGCGCGGGCCGAACGGGAGCCTGACTTCCGCTTCACCATGGACGGGCAGATGGCCGCGGTCGACGACTACCTCGAGGTGCGCCCCGAGCAGACCGAGGCGGTGCGCGCCCTCGTCGCCCGTGGGCAGCTGGCGATCGGGCCGTGGCGCGTGCTCATGGACGAGTTCCTCTGCTCGGGCGAGACGATGATCCGCAACCTCGAGATGGGCTGGGCCGACGCCGCCCGCCTCGGTCCGGTGATGCCCATCGGCTACCTCCCCGACATGTTCGGCCACTGCGCACAGATGCCCCAGCTGCTTCGGCACATCGGCATCGAGCAGGCCGTCGTCTGGCGCGGCGTGCCGGCGGAGGTCGACAGCCACGAGTTCTGGTGGCGCTCCCCCGACGGCACCGGCATCCGCACCGAGTTCCTCGCCAACAGCTACGGCAACGCCGCCGACGTCTTCGGCAGCGGCGCCGCAGCCGAACGCCTCGCCGCGCGCCTCGCCACGCAGTCGCAGTGGTATGCCGGGGACTTCCTCGCGATGTACGGCACCGACCACGCCGCTCCCCTGCCCTCGCTGATGAGCGAGGTGGCGCAGGTCGACAGCGACCCGGACGGGCCTCGCATCAAAGTCGCCACCCTGACCGAGTACCTCGCACAGGCGCGCCACCCACGCGAGGCCCTGCGCGTCGTCGACGGAGAGCTGCGCAGCCACGCCCGCGCCAACATCCTGCCCGGCGTGCTCTCGGTGCGCTGGCAGCTCAAAGAGGCGATGGCCCGCACCGAGCGGTTGCTGACCCGCTATGCCGAGCCGTTCGCGGCGCTGCACCTGCAGACACTGCCGGCGCACTACCTCGCGATGGCCTGGCGCCGGGTCGTCGACTCCTCGTGCCACGACTCCGTGACCGGGTGCGGGGTTGACGAGACCGCCGTCCAGGTCCTGGCCCGCCTCCAGGAGGGCGAGCACGCCGCGCAGGCCGTGCGCGACCGGGCCCTCACCGCAGCCGAGGCGTTGAGCCCGGCCGGATCGGTCGTCATCGCCAATCCGCTTGCGGCACAACGAGATGACGTCATCGACCTCACGCTGCCCGTGCCCGCGCACTGGGCTGCGGTCGGCTTCGAGCTGCCCGGCGGCCGAGTGGTTCCCGCCCAGGAGGTCTCCCGGCCCCCCGCCGAGCTCGCGCGCGAGACGGTCCCCGCCGGTGACCTCCCGCGCCTCATGCACCGCGTGCACGACCGCGAGCTGTTCGGGCTCCAGATGGACCGCATCGACATCGACGCCGCAGCCCGTCGCCTGACGTTCCACCTCGCCGACCACGGAGACCCGGACTTCGACGCGATCGCCGCGGAGGCCCGGCTGCGCAGCGCTGCAACCGAATCCGGCCCTGGCACGGTGTGGGACGTCGTCACCGAGGACGAGCCCCGACGCCGTCTCGCGGCCGTGGTGCCCGCTCCGGCTCTCGGCTGGGCCGCGCTGCGCGTCGCCGAGGTGACCCCGCCTGCGCTCCCCACACCGACCGCGGAGTCTCCAACGGCTGGCCCGACGTCATCGACGACACCCGCTCCAGCTGGATCGACGAGCGAGACCGGGCGACACGGCATACGACAGGGTGGGCGCGAGCTCGACAACGGCCTCGTGCAGGTCCACGTCGACGACGACGGCACCCTGACGGTCGTCGCCGACGGGGTCACCCTGCGCGGGGTGGGGCGGCTCGTCGACGGAGGCGACCCGGGCGACTCCTACAACTACGCGCCGCCGGCGCACGACGTGCTCGTCGGCGAGCCGGCGCGGGTGTCGGTGGTGGCCCTCGGCAGCGAGGGTCCGGTCGTCGGCGCCCTCCGCGTCGACCGGCGCTACGAGCTCCCCGTCACGAGCGACCTCGCCGGACGGTCCGACGCGACCGAGTCCACCGCGGTGGCGATGCACGTCGAGCTGCGGGCCGGCGAGCCCTTCGTCAGGCTCCGGCTCGACTGGCAGAACGTCACCCGCGACCACCGGCTGCGCCTCCACGTGCCCACGGCCGAGCCGGCCACGGTGTCGCACGCCCAGGGGCAGCTCGCCGTCGTGGAGCGGGGCCGCACCGCCGAGGCGGGCCCCGTCGGGGAGCACCCGCTGCCGACCTTCCCAGCTGAGCGCTTCGTCGACGCGGGCGGCGTCGCGGTCCTGCTGGGTCGCACCGTGGAGTACGAGGTCGTCGACTCGCCGGACTCGCCCGATGCAACGGCAGGGGGCACCGAGATCGCCGTGACGGTGCTGCGGTCGATCGGCTACCTCAGCCGCAACGTGCACCCCTACCGCAGCGAACCGGCAGGCCCCCAGCTGCCGACCCCTGACGCCCAGGCGCTCGGGCCGTGCCACCTGTCACTGGCGGTCATGCCGCACCAGGGATCGTGGTCAGCGGCAGGCGTCGCCGAGGCGACCGAGGCCTACCTCCACCCGGTCGTCGTGACCCGCGGGGCCGGGCCCGCGGACGGGCCGCTGCCGTCCGTCGAGGGACTGAGTCTCCTGGGCGCCGGCGTCGACCTCGTGTCACTGCGACGCCGCGCCGACGCCGACACGGCTGTCGAGGTGCGCGTCGTCAACATGTCGGCCCAGCCCACCGTCGCCGTCTTGGGTTCGGACGCGGTGCCGGTCACCGCCGCTGCCCTCGTCGACGGCCGGGGCGGCGACCAGGGCGGCCTCGTCACGGCCGATGGTCGCGTCAGGGTCCCGCTGCGTCCGTGGGAGATCGCCGCCGTGAGGGTCGACATCGGGGCGCCGCTCAGGTCATGACGTCAACCGCAGAGGGCGTGGACGACCCGGTTGTCGTCCTCGAGCCAGCACGGACCTGACCAGGCCGGCAGCCTGAACCGGTCACCGAGGACCCGGCGCCGCGGCCGGCCCGACCCCGTCAGCAGCAGCCCCTCCGCGTCGACGGCGACGAACTGGTCACCGTCGCGGACGACGATCGGCCCGTCGACTGACGCGCTGACCGCGGTCCGGCCCGCTCGCACCGCCCCGATGACGTCGTCCCCGTCAGCGAGCACCCAGGTCGTCGGCGACCCCGGCAGGTCGTCGTGGCCGTGCAGGTGGAAGTCGCTGCCGCCGATCGGCACCGTGTCGGGCGTCATCAGCCACCACGCGAGCGGCGCCCCCCACGTCGGCACCTGTGCCCACGACGAGTGCCACACCTCCGCGACAGCCGGACGCTCGACCGGCAGCAGCCACGCGCAGTCCGCGGCGAGCGGGTGGTTGACCGACAGCACACCGCCGCGGCTCTCGGCCTGGGCGGCCCAGGTCTCCGGCGCACTGCGGAAGTCGACGAGCCCGATGTCGCCGAGCACGTTGGCATGCCCGACGTCGCGCGTCACCTCCTGGCCCGGCACGAGCACGATGCCGTGCGTCCGGGCCGCGTGAGAGAGATGCGCGTGGTGGCTCGTCGTGTTGTGGTCGGTGACGGCGAGGAAGTCGAGCCCCCGTGACGCGGCGAGCGCCGCGAGGCCACCGACCGAGAGCGCGCCGTCCGAGTGCACCGTGTGCGAGTGGAAGTCCCCGGCCAGCCACCGCATCCCGTCCACGTCCGGCAGCCGGCGAGGGCGGGCCGGCGTCTCCACCGCGGGAGGGTCCCCCGGCTCGGCCGCCTGGTGCTCTCCGACATCCGCCGCCCCCACGGCGCGCACCGTGAGCTCCATCGTCACTCCGTCGGACGGCACCCGGTGCAGCCCGACGAGCACGGACCAGGTCCCCGCCTCGACCGGCTGGGGCACGTAGCCCGGCGTCGCCCACCCCTGTGAGACGACGACACGGCTACGTGCTCCACCCGACCACCCGACGTATCCCCGCGGCCCCTCGAGGCCGAGGTCGAGCACGGCACCCGGCCTTGCGGCATACGTCATCTGGATCTCCACCGCGCCGACCTCGTCCGGCACCTCGAAGGCGACCGAGCGGATCTGCGCCTCCGCCCGGTCGTCCGGCCACCAGTGCCGGGTCAGGCGCAGCAGGGTCGCGCCCGTCATGACGCCAGCAGCTCGCCGTCCTCGTCGTAGACGAGCACCCGCCCCGGCACCGGGGTGACGCGCACGGCCTCCCCCGCCTCGGGTTCGGACCCCTCTGGCACGACAGCCTGCACGCGGTGGTCGTCATGGGTGCGGGCGGTGATGAGCACGCTCGCGCCGAGGTTCTCGCTGGTCTCGACCTCGCCCTCGAAGGAGAGCGACCCGGGCTCGTCGACCCGCGCATACTCGGGCCGGAAGGCCACGGTGACGGCACCGTCTCGCGTGTCGGCACCGGCCCACCCCGCCGCCACGGCATCGACCGGCTCCCGGTCGCCGACGTGCAGCTTGCCGCCACGCAGCTCGCCCCGGAGCATGTTCATCGGCGTGGAGCCGATGAAGTTCGCGACGAACGTGTTCGCGGGCCGGCGGAAGATCTCCGAGGGCGTGCCGAGCTGGCGGATGCGGCCGGCCTCCATGACGGCGATCTGGTCGGCCATGGCGAGCGCCTCGCTCTGGTCGTGCGTGACGAAGACCGTCGTCACGGCGAGGTCGCGCTGCAGCCGCTTGAGGAAGGTGCGCGCCTCGAGCCGCAGGCGCGCGTCGAGGTTGCTCAGCGGCTCGTCGAGGAGGAAGACGTCCGGCTGGCACGCCATGGCGCGCGCCAGCGCCACCCGCTGCTGCTGGCCGCCGGACAGCTCACCGGGGCGGCGGTCCATGAGCGCCGAGAGCCCGAGTCCTTCGCCCGTCTCGACCGCCTTGGCGGCGCGCTCGCTGCGGCCGACCTTCTTGATGCGCAGCGGGTAGGCGATGTTGTCGGTCACGCTCATGTGCGGGAAGAGCGCGTAGTCCTGGAAGACCATGGCCACGTTGCGGTCGCCGGGCGACAGCCTGGTGACCTCCCGCTCGCCGATGTGGATCGAGCCGCCCGTCGCCTCCTCGAGGCCGGCGATGGTCCGCAGCAGCGTCGTCTTGCCGCAGCCGGAGGGGCCGAGCAGGGCGAAGAACGACCCGTCCGCGACCGTGAGGTCGAGCCCGTCGATGGCGGTGACGTCACCCGGGTAGACCTTGGTCAGTCCGTCGATGTGGATGCTGGCCATCAGCTCTTGATGCCTCCATGGAAACGGAACCCGTAGCGCCGGTTGACGAACAGGTAGAGCGCCACGACCGGTAGCGCGTAGACGAGCGAGAACGCCGAGATGAGAGGCAGGTTGGCCTGACCACCCTCGGAGTAGAACGTGTACATGACGACGCCGGCCGGGAGCTTGGTCGGGTCGCGCAGCAGGATGTAGGACGTGAGGAAGTCGCTCCACACGTTGACGAGGGCCCAGACGGCGATCGTCGCGAGCCCCGGCCGCACGATGGGCAGCACGACGTGCCGCAGCACCTGCAGCGGGCTGGCGCCGAAGACGCGCGCGCTCTCCTCGTAGGACTTCGGCGTCGCGTCCATGAAGTCCTTGAGGATGAAGATCGCCGCCGGCAGCAGGCCGCCGGTCAGCACGAGGATGACCCCGGACCGGTCGTCGATGAGGTTGAGCGCGAACATCAGCTGGAAGATCGGCACCATCGCCGCAGTGCCCGTGACGATCGAGCTGAGCAGCAGCAGCCCGTAGAGGATCGTATTGCGTCCCGGGATGCGCACGCGGGAAAGGGAGTATGCCGCGAGCGCCGCCATCGCGGTGACGCCGAGCATCGTGCCGACCGCGAGGTAGACGGAGTTCTTGAGGGAGGAGAACGCATACGGGTTCTCCGAGAGCTTGCGGAAGTTCTCGAGCGTCCAGTCGGGCCAGCTGACGTCGAGGCCCGGGTGGGCGTCGAAGGGGGCCGTGACGAGCCAGAGCATCGGCAGCGCCCAGAAGGCGACGGCCGCCGCGACGAACGCGACGAGCGCCAGGCGGCCCACGACGGAGCGGGCCCGTATCGGCGCCTTCACGGACGACCTCATGGATGACCTCATTCGCGCGCTCACCGGCGTTCCCGGAGCAGGCGCACGTAGAAGAGCGCGATGACGAGGTTGATGAGCAGCATGATGAAGGAGATCGCCGATCCGTAGCCGAGCTGGCCGCCGTAGAGCGCCTTGTTGTAGATGAAGACCGGCAGCGTCTCGCTCGCGTGGTTCGGACCGCCGGCGGTCAGCAGGTAGGGCGAGAAGTCGTTGAAGGTCCAGAGGCTGATGAGCAGCGTGTTGGTCAGCACGTGCCCGCGGATGTGCGGCAGCACGACGTCCCGCAGCTGCGCGAACGTGCCGGCACCCGCGAGCCGTGCCGACTCGAGCTGCGAGGGTGGCACGGCGCCCAGGGCCGCCGAGAAGAGCAGCATCGAGAACGCCGTGCCACGCCACGTGTTGAAGACGATGATCGAGCCCATCGGGTGCTCGAGCAGCCACTCGGTGCCGGGGGTGTGCAGCACCGCGTTGAGCGTGCCCCCGTCACCGGAGAGGTAGGCGACCCAGAGGAAGGCGACGATCGAGCTCGGCAGGATCCAGGCCAGCAGCACGAGCGCCTCGACCCCGCCGCGGACGAGGCGCGGCACGCCGCGCAGCGTCCAGGCGAGGGCGAAGCCGGCGACCGTCTGCCCGATGATCGCCGACCCGAGCACGAAGAGCAGCGTCAGCCACAACGAGTTGCGGAAGTCGGGGTCGACGAGCGCCGCCCGGTAGTTCTCGAGCCCCACGAACTGCGGGTTCGCCGCCTGGATGCCGGTGAGCCGGTAGTCCGTCATGCCGAGGTAGACGGTCCACACCGCCGGCACGACGAGGAAGGCCGCGACGAGGAGGAGCGCCGGCGCGACGAGCGCCATGGCCCGCCGACGCCCGAGACCCGCCGCGTCCACGGACGTGACGGTCACCGGGCACCTGCCTCCCCCTGCAGGGGCAGGTGCCCGGCTGTCGTCATGATGACGACACCTTGTCCGCGCCGCCGACGGCCTTCTCGACAGCGGCGCCGTAGGCCTTGGCGGCCTCGTCGACACTCTTGCCCGACACGATGTCGGCGGTCGCCTGCTGCAGCGCCTGCGACACCTGCGGGTAGACGGCGAGACCGGGCCGGTAGTGCGTCACGGGCAGCACCTTCTGGGACACGAACGACAGGAACGGGTCCTTCGCGAGGACCTGCGCGTTGACGTCCTGGCGCGCGGTGATCTTGGCCGACCCGTGGAGCAGGGCGTTGATGGCCTCCGGGGAGCCGATGAACTGGAGCAGCTCCCACGCCTGCTGCGGGTACTTCGTGTTCGGGTTGAGGAAGTAGCCCCCACCACCGGACATCGAGACCTCGTTGCTGCCACCGACGCCGCTGCCGGGCTCGCGAGCCGGGATGAAGGCCCAGCCCACGTCCGCGTCGCGCGAGGCCATCGGCGCGTCACCGTTGTCGGGGTTGATGACCGAGCGCCAGAAGTAGTCGCCCTCGAGGAGGATGCCGACCTTGCCGGCGGCGAAGGCCGCGAAGGACTGGTCACGCCCCTTGGCGGCCTGCTGGAAGTTCTTGTCCTCCAGGCCCTGGTCGAGCAGCTGCTTGTAGAAGGTCAGCACGTCGCGCACCGCCTTGGTGTCGCCCTGCCACTTGCCGTCGGAGTAGATCTCGGAGCCGGTGCCGACGAGCAGCGGCAGCACGCCCTGCATGGTCGTGGCCTCGCCCATGGCCGTGCCAGCGTTGATCTGGATCGGGTCGACGCCCGAGATGGCCTTGAGCTTGGTCCCGGCGTCGATGATGTCCTGCCACGACTTCGGCTGCCAGTCGGCCGGCAGCCCGGCCTGCGCGAACAGCTTCTTGTTGAAGTAGAGGACGCGGCCGTCGGTGCCGGCGGGGATGCCGTACGTCTTGTCCTCGAAGGACACGTTGGCCTGCACCGCCTTGGGGATCTGCGACCAGCCCTCCCACGACGTGACGCCCGCCCCCGCGACGTCGCTGAGCGGCTTGAGGTAGCCCGCCTGGGCGAACTCGCCGACCCAGATCCCGTCGAGGGCCATGACGTCGGCGCCGGCCTTGCTCTTGAGGTCGAGCGCCACCTTCGTCTTGTACTGCTCGTCGTCGACACCGGAGGGCTGGAAGGTCAGCGTGACGTTGACGCCCTTGGCCTTCTGCTGCTTCGTGAAGGTCGGGATGACGTACTTGGCGTACCAGTCGGCCTCGTCGGCGTTCTTGCCACCGGCGATGGAGTTGGACGTGATGGTCAGCGTGACGTCCTTGGCCCCGGCGTTCTGGGTGGGGCTCGTCCCGGTGGAGGAGCTGCGGTCACAGGCCGCGGCCCCGACGAGCGCCAGGGAGGTTGCGGCGGCAGCCAGCACGCGCCGCCGGACACCGTGCCGCCGGACACCGTGGGTCGAGGTGGGATTCATCGGGTGGGCTCCTTCTCTGGGGGTGGTGGAAGGGTGGTGCGAAGAGGTCGAGGACGGTGGGTGGGCGAGGGTCAGGCGAGCAGCACGTCCGTCCCGCGAGCCCGGGCCAGCTCGAGGGTCGGATGCTGGGGGTCGGCGTTCGTGATGAGGGTCGAGACCGCGCTGAAGTCGCAGACGCGGATCGAGCCCTGGCCGGGGAACTTGGTCCGGTCGGCGAGCAGGACCACGTGGCCGCCCGCCTCGAGTAGGAGGCGCTTGGTCGGCACCTCGACCGAGGTCGTGTCGAGCACCCAGCCGTGCGCGTCGACTCCGCTCGTGCCGAGGAAGACGGTCGACGCGCGCACCCGGCGGAGCGCCTCCTCGGTCAGCGGCCCCACGAGGGAGTGGTAGGCGCGGCGCAGCGCGCCGCCGAGCAGGACGATGTCGACGGCCGGGTCGCCCCTCAGGGCGTCGAGCACGGCGAGGCTGGGCGTGATCACCGTGATGGAGCGGCCCTTGAGCTCCTGGGCCAGCGCCCCCGTGGTCGTCCCGATGTCGAGCAGCACCGTGTCGCCCTCGCGCACGAGCTCGGCCGCACGCCGGGCGATGGCCCGCTTGTCCGCGGCGGCGTCGTCGGCGACCTCCTCGTAGGGGCGGTCCACCTCGTCCGGAGCCTCGACCAGGGCCAGGGGCGCTGCGCCACCGTGGACGCGGCGCACGAGGCCGGCGTCGGAGAGCTCGGCCAGGTCGCGGCGGATCGTGGCGGCGGAGACGCCGAGGCGCGCGACGAGATCCTGCACCGAGACCGCTCCGTCTCGTAGCTCGTCGGTGATGGCACGATGCCGCGCGTAGCGCACACCAGCACAGTGACACATTCATGATCGAAAATGCGCGTTGCTGCGCACTCATTGCACGTTTCGCAGCGTCGACGGGCGGGTGCCCGGCCCGCAGAGGCGACGATGCGGCATACGTCCCGCTTTGAGGTTGCGTACAACCTGATTCCATACGGTGACGAGGTGAACCTGCTACCGCACCTGCCGCTGTGGACCGAGCTGCTCGTCTTCGTGGGGAGCGCGGGTGTCATCTGGCTCGCCGGGATCCCGCTGTCGAACTACACCGACATCCTCGCCGACCGGCTCCACCTCGGGCAGGCGCTCGGCGGGCTGATCCTGCTCGCGGTGGCCACCAACCTGCCCGAGATCGCCATCACCTACAGCGCCGCCGCGAGCGGTCACCTCGACGTGGCGGTGAGCAACATCCTCGGCGGCATCGCCATCCAGACCGTCGTCCTCGTCGCCCTCGACGCGTTCGGTGTGCGCGAACGACGGCCCCTGACCTACCAGGCGGCGAGCCTCATGCTCGTCATCGAGGGCGCCATCGTGCTCGCGGTCCTCGTGGTCGTCGTCATGGGCACGCAGCTGCCCAAGGACCTCGTCGTCGCCCGGCTGTCGCCCGACGTCGTGCTCATCGCGATCGTCTGGGTCGTCGGACTGATGCTCACGCAGCGCGCGGGGTCGAAGCTGCCATGGTCCAACAGCGGCGAGGCGCCCGACAGCCAGCCGAAGCCTCGTGGGCACTCGCAGAAGGCCCGCGCGGCCGAGGCCGCCCGCAAGGGCGTCAGCACCACCCGCGTCGTCCTGGTCTTCGGCGCTGCCGCCCTGGCCACCCTCGTCGCCGGCGCCCTCGCGGAGGAGAGCGGCTCTGCGGCCGCCGACCAGGTCGGGCTCTCGGGGGCGCTGTTCGGTGCCACCGTCCTGGCCGCCGCCACGTCCCTGCCCGAGCTGAGCACCGGCCTCACGGCGGTGAAGCAGGGTGACTACAAGCTGGCGTTCGGCGACATCTTCGGCGGCAACGCGTTCCTGCCGGTGCTGTTCCTGCTCGCCGTCCTCGTCTCCGGCAAGGCCGTCCTTCCCAACGCGCACGCCGCCGACATCTACCTCACCGGACTGGCCGCCCTGCTGACGATCGTCTACGTCGCCGGTCTCGTCTTCCGCCCGGCCAAGGTGCACGCCCGTCTCGGCATCGACAGCATCGCCGTGCTCGTGCTCTACGTCGTCGGCGTCATCGGACTCGTCGCCCTGCCGCAGTAGTCCGCTCCTCGGACCTCCCCCTGCGGAGCGTTGGCGGGCGGCTCGTACTCACGGCACGAGGGTCGGTGCGTCCGTCCTCGACAAGGTGATCATCGCCAGCTCGACGAGCTCGTGCTCCTCGATCCGGTGCCCCAGCTCGGCGAGCCGGGCCGCGACCTTCGCCTCGGTGTCGTCGCCCGTCAGGTCGACGGCGGCGACGAGGAAGACCTTGCCCGGGCCCACGAACTCGAGGTGCAGGAAGGTCACGCGCTCCACCTCGTCGCTGCCGCTGAGGTCGTCGAACGCCTGCCGCCACAGCTCGGGTCGCACGGCCTGGCCGACGAGGAAGTCGCGGTTGCGCCCGATGAGGAAGATCGCCACGACGCCGAGCAGCAGGCCGACGAGGATCGAGCCGATCGCGTCCCAGACCGCGTTGCCCGTGACCTGGTGCAGGAAGATCCCGAGCCCGGCGATGACGAGGCCGACGAGTGCGGCCGCGTCCTCGGCGAAGACCGCGCGCAGCGTCGGGTTCGAGGTGTTGGCGATGAACTTCAGCGGCCGCAGCCCGCGCGTCCTGGCCTCGGCGCGGGTCTGCTTGCTCGCCTGGAAGAACGAGACGCTCTCGAGCACGAAGGCGATGGCGAGCACGGCATACGCCCAGAAGTACGACGTCTCCGGTTCCTCGTGCCCGAGCACCGAGATGCCGTGCCACACCGACACGACCGCGCCGGCGCCGAAGAGGCCGAACGCCGCGAACATCGACCACACGTAGGCCTCGCGGCCGTAGCCGAAGGGGTGCGTCCCGTCGCGCGGCTGGGCCGCCCGGCGCTCGGCGATGAGCAGGAAGATCTCGTTGCCGGCGTCGGCCCACGAGTGAGCGGCCTCCGCGACCATCGACGCCGATCCGGTGATGAGCGCGACGATCGACTTGGCGATCGCGATGAGGGTGTTGGCCGCCAGCGCGATGATGACGGTGAGCACGCTCTCGCTCTGCTGGCCCTGCTCGTGATCCTGCTTCTGCTCCGCAGTGTCAGCCATGCTCGCCAGTCTCCCGTTCCGTGGTCACCCGCTCAAGGGTCGCTGGGTGGGCGCTCGACCGGGACGTCCCCCGCGGCATACCCGATGGGGGCGTATGCCGTTCGCCTCGTCCCGGCCGGCAGCGCCGTCACGCCGGGGTGTGGCGCACGACGTCGAAGCGGGTCCGCGCGTGGCCGGCATACCCCGGCCCCGACGTGTCGTGCTCGACCGTGACCTCACCACCGGAACGGGTGACGACGACGGTCGTCGTGAGCCGTTCGGGCTCGACGTCGGGCTCGTCCCGGGAGACGGTGAGCCCGTCGTCCTCGACGAGCACCGACTCCCAGCGGCCGTCGACGACGGGGTCGAAGACGTGCAGCTCGACCGTCTCGGGGCGGTAGCCGTCGGTCGACGCGGGCGCCTCGGTCCACATCGGGATGGCGGCGCCGGCGCGGGCGTAGAGCGGGAGGCGCTCGAGCGGCGTCTCGACCGTGATCCGCTGGCCGCCGGGGTGCAGCTCGCCGGTGTGCCAGTCGTACCAGTCGCCCTCTGGGAGGTAGACGGTGCGCGAGGTCTGGCCCTGCTCGGTGACCGGCGCGACCAGAAGGTCGCGGCCGAAGAGGTACTGGTCGTCGAGGTCGACGACCTGCGGGTCCCCCTGATAGTCGAGCACGAGGGGGCGCTGCACCGGCTCGCCCGTCTCCGAGGCCCGCACGAACGCCGAGTAGATGTAGGGCATCAGCCGGTAGCGCAGCCGCACGGCCTCACGGGCCAGGTCGTGGATCTCGGGACCGAACGACCACGGGTACTGGTCGACGTTGTTCGTCTCGGAGTGGTTGCGGCAGAAGGGGGTCAGCACTCCCATCTGCATCCAGCGCAGGAAGAGCTCGGGGTTCGTGTCGCCCTGGAAGCCGCCGATGTCGGCGCCGACGAAGGGCTGGCCCGACAGGCCGAACCCGCACGCCATCGGCATGCTGACCCACAGGTGGTCCCACCGCGCCTGGTTGTCGCCCATCCAGTTCGCGGCGTAGCGCTGGATCCCCGCGAAGCCGGCCCGCGACAGGATGAAGGTGCGGTCCTGCGGGCGCGCGGCCTTGAGCCCCTCGATGGTGCCCATGGCCATGAGCAGCGCGTACTGGTTGTGGTAGCGCTCGTGCTTGGCGCGCCCCTTGTCGAAGAGCATCGCCTGCGGGGCGATCTCGCCGGTCGCGGGCTCGTTCATGTCGTTCCAGATGCCCGCCAGCCCCGACTCGACGTGCTTGGCGTTGAGCGCGCCCCACCACGAACGCGCCTCCGGCGTCGCGAAGTCCGGGAAGACGGTGTTGCCCGGCCACACCTGGCCGACGTAGGTGTCGCCGCCCTCGGTGCGGCAGAAGACGTCCTGCTCGATCCCGTCGTCGTAGACGGCGTAGCCGGGGTCGTGCTTGACGCCGGGGTCGACGATCGAGATGGCCCGGTAGCCCTGGTTGGCCAGGCCCTTGAGCATGCCGGCCGGGTCGGGGTAGCGCTCCGAGTCCCACGTGAAGACGCGGTAGCCGTCCATGTAGTCGATGTCGAGCCAGATGGCGTCACATGGGAACTCGTCGTCACGGTAGCGCCGGGCGATGACCTCGATGTCCTGCTGCTTGTAGGCGTGCCACCGGCAGTGGTGGTAGCCCAACGCCCACAGCGGCGGCAGCGACGCACGGCCGGTCAGCCACGTATAGCGCTCGAGGATGCCCGCCATCGAGGGTCCGGCGAAGACGTACTCCGTCCACTGTCCGCCGTGGAAGGTGACGCGGTACTCGTCCTCGCGGCTGAACTCGTACTCCCCCCGGTAGCCGTTGTCGACGAACGAGCCCACCGCGGAACCGGTCCCGGCGTCGCGCTGGTAGAAGAACGGGATCGTCACGTAGTACGGGTCGAACTCCGCGCTCGTCATGTCGGCCCGCGGGTCGGTGGGGTCGAGACCGGCCCGGAACTCGGCCGTCGCGTGCTCGTTGAGGACGTCGGTGTTCCACATCGTGAAGTCGCGCCCGCGCCGGTTGTGGGGGCCGCCCTTCTCGCCGAGACCGTAGACCGCGTCGTCGCGGCCGATCCGGCGCCGCGTCGTCCACGCGTCGTTGAGCGTCGCGTAGGTCCAGTAGCGGCCGTCGGGGTCCGGGGTCGACTCGATGACGACAGACCCGTCGGTGCGGTGCACGTCGACGCGGAACGGGTCGAGCCACAGCGTCACGACGAGCTCGTCCGTCACGAGCCGCCACACACCCTCGCCCGACTCGGCACGCCAGGCCACCGGCCCGTCAGGACCGGCCGCGAGCGGGTCGACGCACACGGCATACGTCGGCTTCGGGTCGAACGACCCGCCACGGCTCAGCTGCAGGCGCACGACGTCGGGGCGAACGGCGTCGATGCGCAGCAGCTCACCGTGCAGCCGCGCCAGCAGCCCTCGCTCGGCCTCCTCGACGGAGTCGACTCGCTCGAATCGGATGAAGTGGTCGGTCCTCATGCGTCCACCCTGTCAAAGACCTGACTCCGTGACGACCAGCGGTCCGTCCCGCCCCGCCCCGACCACGTCGAATGGCACCTCCTCGGGGCTCAGGTGACCCTCGGCGGACCCACCCTCGGGTGTTGCACCGCGGCGCCCGTCACGGCCGGTGACCTCCTCGAGGCGCGCAGCACCCGCGCCACCGTCGTCGGGCCCAGCAGGGCCGTCGGCGGGTCTTCGAGCTGGAGGACCCGGTTGAACGACCGGGTGACGGGCAGGGACGCGTGAGCCGCGTGGATGACGCGCACCATGTAGCCGTTGAGCTGCGCCGTCCCGACCGGCCGGTCGCCGACCGTCGCCGGGTGGCCGAAGTCCCCACCCACAGCGATCCGCCACGGAGCCTCGATGATGCGGGCGGCCTTGCGATGGAAGCGTTTCGGCAGATCTTCGGACAGCACCCCGATGCGTCCCACCACGGCCTCGAGCGCTTCCGCCTGGAGCGCCGAGGACGTCATCCCCTGCCCGTAGATCGGGTCGAAGCTGCTCGACGCGTCGCCGAGGGTGACGAGGCCCGGCGGGAGGGCGCGCACCTTCTCGTAGTGCCGCCGCCGGCTCGAGGGGAAGCGATAGGTCTCGATGGCCGAGACCCGCTCGCAGTGCCTGATGAGCTGCGCCACGGCAGGGGTCGACAGGGTCTCGGCGAAGGCCACCACCTCGTCGTCGGTCGCCGGGGGCACGTCCCCGTGGACACCCGACAGCGTCACCTGCCACCGATCGCCCTCGACGGGCACGACAGCGCCGCCACGGAACGAGCCCGGGTTCTCGATGCTGACGAGGAGCTTGCCCTCGAAGTCCTCCGGCGTGCGGCGCAGGAAGAAGGAGGTGTAGCCGATGTCGATCCCCACGGTGGTGACCGGCGGGTCGAGCACGTGGGAGGCAGCGAGGGCGTGCGCGATGCGCGAGCTGCGCCCCGAGCAGTCGACGACGAGGTCCGCCGGTCGGGGCGTCCCGTCCACGACAACCCCCGTGACACGGCCCAGCCCCATCGTTACGGCATCGACTGTCGTGCCGTCCTGGATCGTCACACCCGCGAGGGCAGCCACCCGGCCACGCACGACGTGCTCGAGGAGGGGCCGCGTCATGCCCAGTCCCGGCCGCCCCCAGTAGCCGCGCGCTCGATAGCCCCCGCCCTGGTGCACCCACGCCTCGCTGCCCTCGACGGGGACCGCACCGAGTGCCGTCAGCTCCTCCTCGATCCCCGGGAACCACTGGCGCAGCCGCTCGAGACCCGCGGACAGGAGCACGTGCAGGTGGCGGCCCTGAGGCACGCGACCGCGCGGCGCGACCTCCTGCGGCAGGCGGTCCCGCTCGAGCACGACGACCGACTCGGCGTGCTCGGCGAGGGCGCGGGCGGCGAGCAGCCCGGCCATGCTGCCGCCGACGACGACGACCTGACCCGCACGCGCAGCTGCCACGGCCCACCTCACCTCGCCGGACGGACACGAACCCGCACGCGGACACGACACGAACCAAGGACACGACAAGGCTAGAGCCGTGGGGGTTTGATGGGGGCATGACGCAGCAGCCCGAGCCGCTGGACCTCGCAGCCCAGCCCTGCACCCACGTCGCGGGCGATGCGCTCAGCCCGGCCGACCCGACGCCGGGGATGAGCCGACAGGTGGCCCTGCACACCGAGTCGATGTGGTCGGGCACGGTCGACACCGAGGCGGGCGCCGCCTCCGGGTGGCACCACCACGGCGACCACGACACGACCCTCTACGTCGTGTCCGGCCGGCTGCGGCTCGAGTCCGGTCCGGGCGGCGAGGTCGTCGTCGAGGCCGGACCGGGCGACTTCCTCCGCGTGCCGGCGGGCGCCGTGCACCGCGAGTCCAACCCGGGCGACGGCACGTCACGGGCGGTCATCGTCCGGTGCGGCTCGGGCACGCCGACCGTCAACGTCGACGGCCCCGCCCCCTCGCCGGCACCCACACACACCTCCACACCCACTTCCCCATCCCCTGCCTCGACCGACGACGTCTGAGCCGCAAGGGATCTCGCGATGCTCTCGACGCTCACGGTCACCGGCGACGCCGACCCTGCCATCGCCTGGTCCCGCTATGACAACCTCGCCCTCTGGTCGACGTGGTCGCCGCAGATCCAGGAGGTCATCGCCGCCACGCCCCGCATCGCCCCCGGCCTCAACGGCCTCGTCGTCGGGCCGCTCGGGGTGCGGGTGCCCTTCGAGGTGCTGACCGTCGACGCCGAGGCGATGGAGTGGAGCTGGCACGTGCGATTCGGCCCGGTCGACGCCCGGCTCGACCACGCCGTGCGTCCGGCTCCGGGCGGGTGCACCACCGAGCTCGTCATCGATGCCCCGGCCTTCGTCGTCCTCGGCTACCGACCACTGGCCACCGTCGCCCTCAGGCGTCTGGTCCGGTCCGACCTCTAGCGTCCGCGGCCCGGCACGCGTCGACGAGCTCACGCAACGCGCGGTCGACGTCGGCCGCGTGGTCGAGCGCGGTGACCTCCCGCTCCGGGCCATGGGTGCGTATGCCGTGTGGCACCGCCGAGCTCGTCACGAGCGGTAGCGGGTCGGCCTCCCGGTGCCGCAGGGACACGTCCTCTCGGTCGAACCGTCCGACGTAGACCGGCTCGACGCCACGGCCGTTGCGCGTCGGGCGCACGGCGACGACGTTCACGTCGTCGGTTGCAGGCGCGATGCTGACGGCCTGCTTGGCGGCCGCGAGGACGGCGGAGGCGAGGCCGGCGGCATACACCGCGTTGCGTTCCCGCGCCGTCCGCGGTCGCCACGAGGAACGCCCGCCGCCCACGCTGCCGTCGCGCTGCTCCTCGGCCACGATGCCGATGGTCGGGAAGCGCACCAGGACGGTGACGTAGGCCCGGCTCGTCACAGGATCGGTGCCCGCGTCGAGGCACGTCACGTCGCTGCCCGAGAGCCGCAACGCCTCGTCGACGACCGCGACGACGGCAGCAGGGTCGTGTGCCTCGACGAGCTGCCAGGCCGCCTCGGCGAGCGCCTCACGACGGCCGGCGAAGACGCGGCGCGCGACGTTGCTGGCGCGCACGACGGCCGCGACGCGATCGGCCGCGAAAGCCTTGAGCTCCGCGCTAGTGGCGCGCGGGAGGCCCGGCTCGCCGGCACCGGTCGCAGCGAGCACCCTGTCGCGGATGGCAGCCTCCTCGGCAGCCGAGACCGGCTCGAAGGGAGCCACCACAGGCGGACGGATCGCGACGAAGCCGCGCCGGTGCAGCGAGCAGAGGTCGCGCTCGACGGCAATCGCCGCGTCGCGGTCGCCGTCACGGCGGGCCGCGAGCGCGCGGCGGGCGAGGTCGTGGATCGAGAGGACGCCGGCGCCGTGGCGCTGACCGGCGGCTCCCTCCGCCTGGATTCCGGTCACTTCACGACCGCGCCGCGGCCGGATCCACCAGCGCGAACCCTGGGACGGGACGCCGACCCCGGCCCGGTCGAGCTGGTCGGGGGGTGGCGTGCGGGCACCGAGGCCCGGCGTCGCTGCCTCGATCGCCGGAGTCATGACGTCCGCGATGGCGGCGGCGACCGGGCCCCCGACGCGGAACTGCACCCGCAGGCCGGACGGATGGGCCACGAGCCTCAGGATCGGCGACAACCGGATCCCCGGCGTCTCGGCACGTGTCGTCTCATCACGCGTCGTCTCGGCCGTCTGCTGCGCGGCGTCCTTGCTCCCGTCGATGTCGGTGAGCACCGTGCCCGCGCCGTTGAGGATCGACCCCTCGGGTGCCGCCCCGTCTCCGGGCGCCCCAGGACCGCGAGCCTGCTCGATGAGCGCACCCGCACCGCTGCCCCGGGGCTGGTAGTACTCCCGGCCCGCCTTGACCGGGGCCGCTGCCGGCGCGCCTGCGGAGCTGCCGTACGACGTGCCGCCCGAGCGCCCACGCTCGGGGAAGAGCGCAGCGAGCGACACCGTCGACTGCGCAGCCACCGTCGCGACCGGGAAGGACAGGTGGCCCAGCCGGTTGCCAGCGCCGTTCGTCCCACGGCCGGCACCGCCGACACCGCCGGCCCGAGCGTCACGGTCGTCGCGACGCGGTGCGGTCACGGACCAGTAGGTCCAGTCCGCCGAGGGCTCGGGCCAGTCGGGGTCGGGCAGCCACTCGGCGTGCGGCACCCACGTCGCAGGCGGCATCGGCCACCCCGGCGGCGGGTTGAAGCTCACGGTCACAGCACGGCCCCCTCGGCCACCCCTCATGGCCCTCCCCGCTGGGCAACGTCGCGCACGCGGGCACGCGGCGGAGGGATGGTCCGGAGTCCGCGAGCCCGTCGTCGCAGCGTAGCGGCCAACACCGTCGCCGTGGTCGGCTCGTGAGAGACGCGCAGGACGAGCAGGTAGCCGTCAGCGTCCTCGCGTTCTCAGCGACCTCGGCCGCCCGCCCGTTGCGAGCGGAGCAGGACGACGACGGCCAGCAGCACGGAGACCGGCACGACGACGAAGAGGATGACCCCCGCGGCACGCCGCTGGTCGGCCTCGAGGTCCCGCAGCCATGGCAGGTCGAGGCCGCCCAGCACGGCGGCGCCGAGGACGGTCGAGGTCCGGGCGAGCCAGGCCGCCGCGGCGAAGGCGAAGAGGTCGAGTGCCCCGAGGCACGACAGCAGGGTGCGGGACCCGCGGGGACCGTTGCCACCCGGCCCGACCATCCCGGTCGCCCACAGAGCACCGACACCGAGCGCGGCCACAGTCATGAGGAGGTGCCCCGGATGGGTCGTGAGGGCGAGGTCGAGCAGACCCGTCGCGTGGAGCAGCACGAGTGCCCCGACGAGCAGGACGGTGGCCGTGACCGGCCGGGTGAGGGCGCGCACCGCCCCCGACCGGGCCACCCCGACGACGACCTCACGCGGACCGAGGGTGCCGTCGTCGCGCTGCGGCAGGGCCCACTCGGCCAGCGTGACGGGTGAGGCGGCGACGAGCAGCAGAGGCACGACGAGGGCGAGCACGAGGAGGAGGGCCGTGTGCCAGGCGAGCGACACGCGGCCGTAGACCCCGAGCGGGCCGCTTGTGACCCAGACGAGCAGCAGGCACCCGAGCACCCACGAGACGGAGCGGCCGACGGGCCACGGGACGACGGTCCGCGCCTCGCGACGACCCGCCTGGCTGTCGTCGCGGTGGGACTCGACCAGCGCACGGGCGGAGGCCACGCGGGCAGCGACGGCGCACGCGGCATACACCCCGATGAGGACGCCGGCCACCGCCAGCCAGAGCCAGTCCGTGCGCCAGGTCGCCCACCACGCGACCGCGCTGGGGTCAGGCGGCGCGGGAAAGCCGGTGACGGCGAGCGCGGGGGTCGGGTCGGGCAGGTCCTCGGGCACGGGTGGCGCGCTGCGGGACAGGGCGGCGGCGACGCCGAACGTCGCTCCCATGACGGCGACCTCACCGAGCGCGAGCCGCACGAAGGCGCGCTGTCCCACTCCTGCGTCGAGGGCTGGAAGGGACCGGCGCCGGTGCCACCAGCCGGCCAGGCCCAGGGCGACGAACGCGAGGGACTTCACGACGATCAGCCGCCCGTACGGCGTGCCGAGGTCGGACCACGAGGCCAGCCGGGTCGTCGCCGCGAGCACACCGGAGAGCCCCACGGTGACGAAGGCGACCAGCGCCAGCGTCGAGTAGCGCCGCGCCGTCACGCCGAGCTGCCCGCCCGGCCGGTCACCGAGCCAGCCGTGGAGGACGACGAGCACGACGAGCCCTCCGACCCACGTCGTCGCCCCGAGCAGGTGCAGTGCCATCGCGTCGACCGACGTCTCGTGGTCGTCCGAGGCGCCGGTGTGACTTGCGAGCCCGAGGACCATCACACCGAGAGCCCCGAGGGCGCCCAGCCAGCCGGCGGCGACACGGCTGCGCGCCAGAACCGCTCCCGTCGCGACGACGACCGCGCACCCGCCGGTGAGCAGGCCGATGCGGGTCGCGTCGACCTGCCAGACGAGGGTCTGGAGCTGGGCTCCGAGCGCCGGGCTCGACAGCGGCAGGCCGGCCGCGTCGGCGAAGGTGAGGACGACACCCACGAGCGCGAGCACGGCCCAGACGAGGCCGGCGCCCGCGGCGAGGCGCAGCGGAGCGGACGGTGCGAGGGAGCGCATCCGAGGGCCAGAGAGCGCACGCGCGGGGACCAGGGAGGCCGCGAAGACGAGGGAGGCCACCGTGACGGCCGCAGCGACGTCGTGCCCGACGCGGACGAGCGGCACCGACCAGCGCACGAGCGGACCGGCGTCCTCGACGAAGACGAACGGGTCCATCGCCCCAGACGAGCGTGCCGCCACGGCACAGGCGAGGAGGCCGGTGACCACGGCGACGACGGGTGCGACAGCTGGGATCAGCGCTGTCGGCAGGTTCCGGCGCGAGGGGTTGGTCACGGCCGAGGCGCTTTGGGGTATTCGGTCG
This sequence comes from Terrabacter ginsenosidimutans, assembly GCF_039539425.1. NCBI lineage: Bacteria > Bacillati > Actinomycetota > Actinomycetes > Micrococcales > Intrasporangiaceae > Terrabacter > Terrabacter ginsenosidimutans. The sequence goes on from NZ_BAABDC010000001.1 coordinate 994,671, forward strand.
CAAATGACCGAATTCGACTGTCGCAGTGGCATTTCGCGTCGTGAGCCATGCATCCGGAGGCGTCTGAAGGCTCGCCGAGGGTTCGCGGAACCACGTCCATCCCCCAGACCCCCATCCCTTGAGATGCACCGGATGCGCCATGGCACAACAGGATTCGTCCCGACGACAACGCCGGAGTCATCCGCACCGCCACTCCACAGCCACCCCCGCGGCCGCGTAGAACGCCGAACGAACGTCCGGTCACATGTCGTATTCGACCAGATGCCAATGGGTTTCGAGACTAGTACGCACGGGTAGCAGTTATGGTGCAAGCGAGACCGCAGAAACCGCTGGGGACCGGTGCAGGCGCGCCTGGTGGTCGAGGGGGACGCAATGGGTGAGCAGCCACAGACACGACGAGCGCTACGGGCACGCGAGCGAGCGCGACACGCGATCATGCTCGTCAGCGGCGTGGTGGCGGTGGTCGTCCTGGGCGCCGCCGTGTGGTTCGGCAAGGGGCTGTTCACGACATCGACGCCGACCGGTTCTCCGTCCGAGATCCCCGGCCAGGCCGCGCCGTTGACGAGGACGCCCGGGCCGACCACGACCCCGACCAGCCCGTTGACCACCTCGGTGCCGGCCTCATCGACCGCCTCCCCGACCGCCTCGCCGAGCGCCTCCCCGACCGCCTCGCCGAGCGCCTCGCCCAGCACGGCATCCGCGAGCTCCCCCGGCACCACCGGGACACCGGGCGCCCCCAGCCCCACGGAGACCGCCACGGTCGACCCGGTGGCGCAGGCCGTCGCCTCGTGCCGGACCAGGTGGGACCTGCAGGCGGCCGCCCGCGACGACGCCTACCGCTCCCTGTCCCAGTGGGACCGGCACCTCGACATCATGAACGACCTGCAGGCGGGCAAGCTCACCCTGGCGCAGGCCAAGGCGGCGTGGCCGGCGACGACCGAGAAGGCGGCAGAGAACATCGTGGCGTTCCGGACCGCCGACAAGGCGCTGGCCGCGTCCAAGGACACGTGCGCCGTGGACGCCGCGGCCACCGGGGCGACAGCCGACGCGGTTCGCGGCTGCGCGGCCTCGATGAAGACGGTCGACGACGTGCTCGCCCGGGCCCGCATCGCCATCGCCCCCTGGGAGACGCACCTCAAGGACCAGTCGCACTTCAAGGCCGGTGGCATGACCCCGGTGGCGGCCGAGGCCGCCTGGCGGGTGCTGTGGAAGAAGGGACTGGCGACGCTGCCCGGCTACCAGGCCGTGGCGGCCAAGGGTCAGTCGGCGTCCTGCAGGCTCCCGGCCTGACCTGCCCCGTCGGCGCTCGCCCGGTCCAGGAGCTCGTCGATCTGCGCGTCGCGGATGGCCTCGTCGCAGAGCCGGACGATGTCCATGACGTCGGCATCCGGGGCGACCGCCACGAGGTCGTGGGCGGGGCCGTCGAACTGCAGGGGCCGCACCGCTGAGCCGAGCAGCAGCGGCACCGGGTCGGCGAGCGACGGCCGCAGGGTCACGGCCTCACGGCTGAGGCTGCCGACGTAGATCGGCTCGAGACCGTCGCCGTCCTCGGGCCCGCGGACGATGACGAGGTGCACGTCGTCGGCGGCGACGGCGACACTGATCGCCCGACGGGCAGCGGCCAGGGCGAACGACGCCAGGCCGCTGAGGTAGAGGGAGTTGCGCTCGGCCCGGGTGCGACGGCGCAGCATCCGGCGACCGCTCGACGAGACGCCCGGCCCTCGCTCGGCGACGATGTCGACGCCCGGATAGCGGCACACGACGGTGACGTAGCCGCGCGAGGTGTCGACGTCCCACCCGGCGTCGACGCACGTGCAGCCGCACGCGGCCGCCGCGAACTCGGCCTCGAGCTCGGCGATGACCGCGCAGCGGTCGTGCTCGGCGAGGCCGTTCCACTCGTCGTCGAGGGCGGCCGCCCGGTGTTGGGCGATGACGACGTGCGCCAGGTCGAGGGTGTGGCTGAAGCTGTCGGCCTCCGTCTCGGCGATGGCCCGGGCCTTGGTGCGGGCCGCCCGCTTGAACACCGACACCTGGGGCAGCGCAGCCCGGAAGGCCTTGCGCTGGAGCAGGCTTCGCTCCTTGGCAGAGATCACGGCACGTTCGGGCGGCTCCGGTCGGCGACGCGGCGGGTGGTGCTCGAGGTGGAGCGAGCCGAGGGACTCCTCGACCGACGCGAGCGCGTGCAGGTCACCGGACTCCTGAGCCTCTCGGGCGCGTGCCTCCAGCTCGGTCAGGCTCCGGTGCACCTCGCCGCCGCCGGCATCTCCTGGAGACGCCGAGCGGGACCCGATACCGGTGCCGACGCGGACCACGCTGCCGTCGCCGTCGAGCGATGCACGCAGTCCGGACGTCGAGGAGCTGAGCCGCACCTCGGGTGCGACCCTGAGCAGCAGATCCACCTCAGAGGTCCAGCCGGCCCGCGGACGCCAGCAGACCGTCCATCTCCCACGCGCTGTCCGCGCCGACCCGCTGCCGTACCGGCTCGGGGGCGGGGCTCGACGTCGTCGCGGCGACGAGGGACTCGGTCGCCGCCCGGGAGCGAAGGCTCGCGAGCCAGCTGCCGCGGTCCGTGCCGTACGCGGCTGCCGTGGCAGCTGACGTGGCGGCGGTCGAGCGGGGCACCGTGCCGAAGCGCGGCGTCCCGGCGTCGCCCGCGGTGGGGCCGGGCCGGTGGTCGACGATCCAGAAGGTCCACCCCCGGGGTGGCGTCGGCCAGCTGGGGTCGGGCATCCAGTCATCACCCGGAGCCCACGACGACGACGGAACCGGCCATCCCGGAGGAGCGTTGAAGCGCACCGACATGTCTACCCCTTAGACCAGAGCCCGACGGGGCCGACCCTGACCCCGACCCTTCAGCCGCACGCTACGACCAAAGTCGGTCAAAGTCTTCGAAATGGACAAAAAGACGTCCGTGCCGGCGCCGTCGCCTCCCGTCGATCTCTCAGGGGTCGGGTTGGGGGCTGGATGGGGGTTGGTTGGGGGGTCGTTCGGGGGCGGCTCGGGGTCGACCCCGATGGGCACCGTCGCCGCTGGCCGCCACGCTGGGAGGCATGACGACGAGCACGCTCATCACGCCCCGCCCGGGCGGCACGGCGACGGCCGATACGGCCTACGGGGCGTATGCCGCGAAGCCAGCGATCGCAGCCACGGTGACGTCCCCATCGGCGCCCCGCACCCGAACGGCCGTGGACCGGGTGCCGCTGCTCGCCCTGCTCGCCCCGCTCCTGCTCTTCACGCACGGGATCGTCGACTGGGTCGACGGACTCGACAGCCTCGAGGACAACGGCGTCGTCCGCACCCTCGGCGGTCTCGGTGGGCTGGCGGCCGCCCGAGACCAGGGAGCGCTCTCCGTCGCGGCCGGCATGCTCCTCGTGGCCTCGGTGGCCGGATTCGCCTGGCTGACGACGGCCCTCGGGGCTCGCCTGCGTCACCTGCCGCTCGCGCTGCCGACGGCGCTGCTCGCAGCCTTCGGCGCCGGTGCCACAGGCGCGGTCTGGCTCGGGCACGTCACCGGCCTGCTCGGCGACACGATCCCTGCCGCGCTCTCGTCGGGCGGTGCGGTGCTCACGGGCGTGGCTCTCGCCGCGGTCCTCGTCGCCCTGACGGTCGAGAGTCACCTGCCGGTCGGCTCCCTCGCCCTGGCGGCGGTCGCCGCAGCGGTGCTGCTGCTCCCCTGGGGACTGAGGCCGCTCGGCTCCCTCCTGCTCCTCATCGCGCTCGCGCCGCTGACCCGGCCGGCCGAGGCAGCCGACGCCGTCGGACCCGCCTGACCCACGATCGGCGAAACTGGCCCCTCGCTCGACGCGCGAACTCGCCGGTAGCCCCCGAGGATGTCGTCATGCGCCCAAACCGGGCGCCGGCACAGTCCCTCTCACACCACGGGAGCTCACCCATGCGACACCCCAGCCTGACCAGACGCGGCGTCGTCGCCGTCGCGTCGCTCGCCCTCGCCTCCACCGCCGCCATCGGTGGGGTCGCCGTCGCCTCGACCGACGCCGAACCGGTCTCGACGCCCGTCACCATCAACACCCCCGACGGCCAGCTCATGAGCTACGTCGTCAACGCCCGGATCGCCAACCCCGGCCAGACGCGCCTCGTCGAGACGGCGGTCAAGGCCGCCGGCGGCGTCGTCGTCCAGTCGTGGCCGCAGATCGGCGTCGTCATCGCGCACTCGAAGGTCTCGACCTTCCGCGCCGACGTCGTCGCGAAGGGCGCCAACGCCGTCGACTCCGTCGGCGCCACCCGCACCGTCGCCGTGTCCGAGGGCACCCCCGAGGTCGCAGGGGCGTCCTGGGGCCGGGGCGCGTCCGGCTACAAGCAGGGCGCGAAGAAGGACGCCAACGGCGACCTCGAGTCCGACACGTCGCCGGCCCTCGCGAGCGACCCGCGCGAGGCCGACCAGTGGGACATGCGGATGATCAAGGCCGACCAGGCCCACGCGATCACCGACGGGTCGCGCAACGTCCTCGTCGGCGTCCTCGACAGCGGCATCGACCCCGACCACCCCGACCTCGCCGCCAACATCGACGTCGCCGACTCCGTCAACTGCACCGACGCCGGCCGCCCCGACCTCTCGGCCACCGGCTGGTACCCGACGACGAGCGACCACGGCACCCACGTCGCCGGCACGATCGCCGCGGCCCGCAACGGTGTCGGCATCGTCGGCGTCGCCCCCAACGTGCGCATGGCTGCGGTCAAGGTCGTCAACGACGCCGGCTTCATCTACCCGGAGTACGCCGTGTGCGGCTTCATCTGGGCCGGCATGAAGCACATGGACGTGACGAACAACAGCTACTACGTCGACCCGTTCGAGTTCTACTGCGAGGACCAGCCCGACCAGTACGCCGCCAAGGAGGCCGTGCGTCGCGCCGTCACGTGGTCGACGGAGCAGGGCGTCGTGCACGCGGCCGCGGCCGGCAACTCGGCCCGCGACCTGTCGGACAAGTCGTCGTTCAAGGACACGACGAGCCCTGACGACCAGCCGCCGGCCGGCTTCGTCACCCGCACCCTCAACAGTGGCTGCGAGGACATCCCGACCGAGCTTGACGGCGTCGTGACCGTGTCGTCGATGCAGAGCGTGCCCACCGGAAGCCAGACGAGCCGCCTCTCGAGCTTCAGCAACCGCGGCCTCGGCAAGATCGACGTCGCCGCTCCCGGCTCGACGATCCTCTCGACGATCGTCACGAACAACGGCTACGGCACGAAGAGCGGCACCTCGATGGCGTCACCGCACGTCGCCGGTGTGCTCGCGCTCATGAAGTCGGTCCACCCGACGTGGACGCCGGCCCAGATGATCGACAAGCTCCGCGCGCAGGCCGACGACAAGGCGTGCGGCGCCGCGACCGGTGGCCCCGTCTGTGTCGGCCCGGTCGAGAACAACAGCTTCTTCGGTGAGGGTGTCGTCGACGCCCTCGACGCCGTGAGCTGACCCAGCATCACTCGAGTGAGCGCCCCGTCCCACGAGCTCGTGGGGCGGGGCGCTCACTCGTGTGGGGCGGGGCGCTCACTCGAGCGGCTCCGTCGTCACACCGTCTGGACGCGGAGGGAGCGGACGGTGCGCGCGAGGAGGACGAGCGCGACGAGCTGGCTCAGCGCCACGACGACGACGAGCGCGGGCAGCGACCGGTCGTAGAGCCAGCCGGCCACGAGCCCGCCGACGATCGCGAAGGCTCCCTGCACCCCGGCGAAGACGCCGTATGCCGTCGCGCGCCTCGGTGCCTCCACGACCTCCGCGACGAGCGCCTTCACCGTCGAGTCCTGCACGCCGTAGGCCAGGCCCCAGACCGCGACCCCGACGAGCGAGAGCCACACCGACCCTGCCAGGGCGAGCGGGGGCACGAGCGCGACGAGGAGGGGGACGGCATACAGCACGGCGCCACCGCGGCGGTCGTAGACGAGACCGACCCCGAGGGCGGCGAGCGCCTCGACGGCCATCGCGCCGGCGTACACGACGGGGACGGTCGCGACGGGGACGAGCCCCTCGACGGTGAGGTGGTAGCCGATGATGCCGAAGGTGACGAGACCTCCGGTCATGAGACCGGCGGCCAGGGCGTAGCCGAAGAACTCACGGGGCAGGCCCGACCCGACGGCGTCGGCGAACCATCCGCGCAGTCCTCGACCCCCCGTCGACGCACCCGGAGCCGACGCAGCCGGAGCGGCGCCCGAGGCACCCGGCGGCTCGACGTCGTAGACGGACGGGTCGGGCACGCGGGAGCGAATGACGACCAGCAGCAGCATGGCCACCGCCCCGGGGATGGCGAGGACCGCCATGCTCGGCCAGATGGCACCGGTCGCAGCGATGACTGCGGCGACGAGCAGCGGCCCGCCGAACGCCCCGACCTGGTCGAGCGCCTTGTGCACGCCGAAGCCACGGCCGCGACCGACCGCCGACGCGACATGGGCGAGCAGCGCCGACTTCGACGGGCTGCGGATGGCCTTGCCGGAGCGCTCGAGGAGGATGAGGACGGCCGCGACGACGAGTCCCGCGCCGCCGATGAACGGCGTCACGGCGAGCAGTGGGACGCAGACGGCCGTGAGGCCGTAGCCGGCGATCGTCAGGCCCCAGTAGCGCCCGGTCCGGTCGGCCAGCGGCCCGAAGACGAGACGCAGCACGAGTGCCATCGCCTCGCCGGCGCCGGTCACCAGACCGACGACGAGCGCGGACGCGCCGAGCGAGGCGAGCAGCGGGCCGTACATCGAGCGTGCGCCCTCGTAGACCATGTCGGCCGCGAGGCTGACGAAGCCGAACCACCACACGACGCGCCACGCCGACCAGCGTCCAGGCCGGCCGGTGGAGGGAGCGGCAGCTGTCGCGTCGGTCATGCCGCGAAAGGTAGCAACCGGATCTGCGCGTCCGGCCCGAGGACGGCCCTAGCCTGATGAGGTGAGCAACCCTGACCGCCACCCCACCGAGGTCGTCTGCGCAGAGGACACGTCCCGGGGCTCCGCCACCTCACCCCCGAGCGTGCTGCCGTACCGCGAGGTGCCGCTCGGCGGGCCGCGCGCCATGCCGGTCCGCCGTAGCCTGCCCCAGCGGGAGCGCTCGCTCATCGGGGCGTGGTGCTTCGTCGACCACTACGGCCCCGACGACGTGTCGCAGACCGGCGGGATGGTCGTGCCCGGCCATCCGCACACCGGCCTGCAGACGGTGTCGTGGCTCTTCTCGGGCGAGGTCGAGCACCGGGACACGACGGGGGCGCACGCGCTCGTCCGGCCGGGCGAGCTCAACATCATGACCGCCGGCTCGGGCATCGCGCACTCCGAGTACTCGACGCCCGGCACGACGGTGCTCCACGGCGCGCAGCTGTGGGTGGCGCTGCCCGAGGCCGACCGCTTCACGGCGCCGGGCTTCGAGCACTACGCGCCGCCGGTGACCGAGGTCGACGGTGACCCCGGCGCCCCCGCCGCCCGCGTCCTCGTCTTCCTCGGGACGCTCTTCGGGCAGACCTCGCCGGTGACGATGTTCTCCGACCTCGTCGGCGCCGAGGTGACGCTCGAGGCCGGCGCCTCGCTGACCGTCGACGTCGACCCGGCCCACGAGCACGGGCTGCTCTGCGACACCGGGCTGCTCACGGTCTCGAACGCGACGGCCAAGCCCGGCGAGATCGTCTTCCAGGGCACCGGCACCGAGCGGCTCACCGTCTCGGCAGGACCCGACGAGCCGGCGCGCTTCCTCGTGCTCGGCGGCAGGCCCTTCGGCGAGCAGATCGTCATGTGGTGGAACTTCATCGGCCGCAGCCACGACGAGGTCGTCGGCTTCCGCGAGGCCTGGCAGCAGGCGCGGGAGACCGGCGGGTCGGCGGCCTACGGCACCTTCCCGGAGGCGTGGGACCACACCCTCCCCGCGCCCGGCCTGTCCAACCTGAGGCTCCGCTCCCGCGGCTGACCCAGTCGAGCGGGTGGGGGAGGATGGGGCGATGCGCGCCACGACGATCCATGCCCCCGGTGACATCCGCCTCTCCGACGTCCCCGACCCGACGATCGAGGCACCGACTCACGCCGTCGTCCGCGTCGTGGCCGGCTGCATCTGCGGCTCGGACCTCTGGCCCTACCGCGGCGCCAACCCGATCACGGCCGGCTCGACCATCGGCCACGAGGCCGTCGGCGTCGTCGAGGAGATCGGCTCCGAGGTCAGCCGGATCAAGAAGGGCGACTTCGTCGTCATCCCGTTCGTCCACTGCGACAACACGTGCCCGCACTGCCTCGCCGGCATGACGTCGGTCTGCGACCACCAGGGCTGGACCGAGAGCGGCCAGGCCGAGCTCGTCCGCGTCAACCAGGCCGACGGCAGCCTCGTCGCGACCGACGGCATGCCCGACGACGCCCTCCTCCCGTCGTTGCTGACGCTCGCCGACGTCATGGCGACCGGCTGGCACGCCGCCGTCTCCTCGCGCGTGGAGCCCGGCGGCACCGCCGTCGTCATCGGTGACGGCGCCGTCGGTCTCTGCGGCGTCATCGCCGCCAAGGAGCTCGGCGCCGAGCGCATCGTCGCCATGTCGCGCCACGAGCCGCGCCAGGCGCTGGCCCGCGACTTCGGCGCCACCCACGTCATCGCCGAACGCGACGAAGCGGGGGTCGAGGCGGTCATGGAGCTCACCGGCGGCATCGGCGCCGACTCGGTCCTCGAGTGCGTCGGCACCGACCAGTCGATGAAGACCGCCTTCCGCATCGGCCGCCCCGGCTCGACGGTCGGCTTCGTCGGCGCCCCGCACGGCGTCGAGCTGCCCGTCCGGCAGATGTTCGTCCGCAACGTCGGCCTCGCCGGTGGGATGGCCCCCGTCCGCACCTACCTGCCCGACCTGCTGGAGCGCGTCCTCGACGGCCGCATCGACCCCGGCAAGGTCTTCGACCTGACGCTCCCCCTCGACCAGGTCGCCGAGGGCTACCGCGCCATGGACGAGCGTCGCGCCATCAAGGTGCTCCTGCGCCCCTGAGCACCAAGCCTGGACAGCCGCCCGCCGCCGACACCGATCGGGTATGCCGTGAGCAGACCAAGCCGTGGACGTGCGGTCTCCGAATCCCGCCCGTGACCCGCGAACCCGAGCACACGGCATACCCCATCGCAGCACCCACCCAGGCCGGAAGCGGGAGCAGGACGTGACAGACGCGCGGCTCATCGACACGGCCGTGCCCAGCGCGCCCCGCGGCATCGCGATCGTGCTGCACGGAGGGGCCGCGCGCAGGAGCCCCATGCGTGTGAGCCCCACCCAGCTGTCGGTGCTGCGCATGGTGCCGATCGCAGGCCGGATCGCGCGGGCCGCGAAGGGCGAGCTCGCCGTGCTCCGGCTGCTCAACTCGACCCGGGGCTGGGACGCGCACCACACCCCGGTCGACGACGTGCGCTGGGCGCTCGCCCAGGTCGCGGACCGTTTCGGCGCGGACCTTCCGGTCGGCCTCGTCGGCCACTCCCTCGGCGGCCGCGCCGCCCTGCTCGCCGCCGCCGAGGAGCCGGTGGTGAGCGCCGTCGCGCTCAACCCGTGGGTCTACCCCGACGAGGGACGCCTCGACCTCACCGGGCGCCGGGTGCTCCTGGTCCACGGCGACGAAGACCGCGTCGCCCGCCCCGTGAACTCCGCCGCGGTGGCGCGCGACCTCGCGCGCACCGCCGAGCAGGTCGGCTACGTCACGGTCGAGGGCGGCAAGCACGCGATGCTCCGACGCCATTCGGTCTTCGACGGCCTTGCTGCCGACTTCACCGCCGCGACCCTGCTGGGCCGCCGGGCCGAGGGCGTCGTCGCCAAGGTCCTGGCCGGCGAGGAGTGGGTCCAGGTCTGAGGTTAGGCTGTGGAGGTCCGCCTGCGAGGGCCGTGCACCGTTTGTAGGTAAGTGACCATTAGGTCACTGATTGCGAACTTGCTTTGCAGTCGTCCCATTGGCCCAATACAGTCGGGTCAACCCCTCCAACGACCGGTCCGGAACTAGGTGAGGACCAGGATTGGCCCCGAGATTTGCGTCCGTCGATGACTACATCGACTCCTACCCCGAGGAGACACGGACCCAGCTTTCGGGCGTCCGGCGCGCCATCCGGGAGGCGGCGCCCCATGCGGGCGAGAAGATCAGCTACGGCATGGCGACCTTCACCGTCGACGGCAAGCCGCTCATCTACTACGCCGGCTGGAAGAACCACGTCGGGCTCTACCCGGTCCCGACGGGCGGCCCGGAGTTCGAGGAGGCCATCGGCCCCTACCGGCGGGCCAAGGACACCGTGCGCTTCCCGATCAGCCGCCCCGTCCCGCTCGAGCTGATCTCCGAGATCACCGAGCTCTGCCTCCAGCGGCGCGCCGCCGCGGCCGAGCAGTCCACGTAGCCGGACAACCCCCTCGAAAGAATTCCGGTGGAATCGCAATCCAGTGAGCCCTGTGGCGGCGAACCCCTGCGCGGAGACGGTCGACGACGACCCCCCGTCTGAAGCAGAGCAGGATGGACGGCTTGTCTCCTCGTCAAGGAGGAACACAGATGCGCACCACCACCACTCGCATTGCCGGCGCCAGCCTCGCCGCAGCAGCCGCCATGGCCCTCAGCATCGGTCCGGCTTTCGCCGCCGACGCGTGGGTCAGCGCCAACCTCAAGCCCGTCGCCGGCAACGGCGTCCAGGGCAGCGGCACGGCCATGGTCGAGGTCCAGGGCAACAAGATCACCGTCACGATGGCCGCGAACGGCCTGCTCCCCGACAACCCCCACGCGGCGCACATCCACTTCGGTGCGGCTGCCCGCCACGAGTGCCCGGTCCTGTCCGATGACAAGAACGGCGACGGCCACCTCAACACGACCGAGGGCGGCCCCGCCTACGGCGACATCGTCGTGTCGCTGACCAAGACCGGCGACACGAGCCCGAAGTCGGGCCTCGCGATCGACCGCTTCAGCACCGCGCCCGGCGGCAAGATCGCCTACCAGCGCGGCAGCATCAAGGTCTCGAGCGACGTCGCCAAGGCGATCTCGGCCGGCGAGTCCGTCGTCGTCATCCACGGCGTCGACTACAACAAGGACGGCAAGTACTCCGGCGACACCAAGAGCGACCTGATGCCGTCGCTGCCGACCGAGGCCACCGACCCGGCGCTGTGTGGCGCGCTGCGCGTCGCTCCCGCGGGCGGCATGCACACCGGCGGCGGCCTCGCGGCTGACAGCCTCAAGAGCGGTGGCCAGAACGAGGCCCTCATGCTCGTCGGTGGCGGGGCCCTTCTCGCTGCGGCCGGTACCGGCGCCTTCGCGGCTCGTCGCGCGCGTTCGCGCGCCTGAGCGACCGAGGCCCTCACATGCCTGAGCCCACGCAGTCTCCCGACGGCGACCGGCCGGCCGGCCACGTCCGTCGCCACGGGCGTGCGGCCGTGGCGGCGGCCGTCGCGGTCACGGCCGTCCTGGTCGTCGTCGGGATCGTCGCGCTCGTGCTCGGGCTCAGAGGGACACCCGGCTCGCCGCAGCCCGCGGCGGGCCGGGTGCCCCCCATCTCGCAGATGTCCAGCCCGCCCGGTCCCGCCACCCCATCCGGTTCAGGCGCCTCGTCGACGCCGCCACGTCAGAGCGCGACGTCGAGTCCCGGGGCCGACCGGGGCGCCGCCGGGAACGGCAGCATCGGGGACTTCCTCGAGGCCTCCGAGCCGACCTCGATCGAGATCCCCTCGATCGGGGTGCGGTCCCGGCACTTCGTGCCGCTCAGCGTCCAGCGCGACGGCACGATCTCGGTGCCGGGCACGGCGCAGGAGGTCGGGCTCTACGACGCCGGCCCCACGCCGGGGCAGCTCGGCCCCTCGGTGCTGGCGGCCCACGTCGACACTCCTTCCGGGGTGCCGGGGATCTTCCACGAGCTGCGCCGGGTCAGGGCGGGCGACGTCGTCAGGGTCTCGCGCCGGGACGGCTCGCACCTGACCTTCACCGTCGACCGGGTCGCGGCCTACAACAAGGCGCATTTCCCGACCGAGCTCGTCTACAAGGGCGACTTCACCAAGGCGGAGATCCGCCTCGTGACGTGTGGGGGGCCCACCGACAGCCGCAACGAGTACCGCGACAACGTCGTCGTCTTCGGCCACCTGACGAACGCGAGCTGAGCGCCCGGCGGACTACCCGCGAGGGGCGGGTGGCTGGCGCCCGTCAGCTGTGACTCCGGTCACACCCAGCCGCAGGTAAAGCGTTGGTATAGGCGCTGAAAACAGACATTCAGGTCTCCCCCTACGCGCCGCCGTTACCGTGGCGTGACATTTGCCAGTTCTGTCGTCTACTCTTCCGGGAGTCCGGCTACCTGGTCGGACTCTCGTGAGGTGGACCGCCTAGTCCTGTCACCGCCTGACGAGAGAGATCAAACCTTGTGACAGGAGCGGAGGAACCACACGTTTCTCCGGGCGTCCGGCGCAACGACTTCGGACGCCCTTGGGGTGAAGACCGCACCCGCCACGCGAACGCTCGCGCGGTGGGGGCAGACCGGGCACCTTTCCGCCCGAACCCGACAGCTAACTTCGTAGGCGCGGAGAGGTACAAACGCGTGAACATTGAGAACACCCGCGGCCGCCACCGTGCGCCAGGTCGCCACAATCCCCTCAACGAGCTCAAGCTGCTCGCCCGTGAGTCGGCTCAGCCGGCCATGAAGGCGGGCGCTGTCGTCGCCGCCACCGGTGGCCTCGTCGCCACCTTCGCCAACCCGGCGAGTGCCGACACCCTGACCCCCAACTCGGGCAACGTCGCTGCTGCCGGCGCCGAGTCCGCGGCCCCGGCTGCCGTCGGCCCCGCGACCGCTGCTGCTCCGGCCGCATCGACCGCGCTGTCGAAGATCGGCTACGCCCCCGCGGTGCAGCAGGCCGTCGCCCAGCGCGTCGCCAAGCCCAAGCCGCAGGTCATCGAGGACGTCCAGGTCAAGACCGAGCGCGCCGCCGCCACGAAGGCTGCCGCTGACCGCAAGGCCGCCGCTGCGCGCGCCTCGCGCGACCTGACGCGCAAGACCCTGACGGCGAGCACCTCGTCGGCCAAGGTGAGCGTGAACGCCTCCGTGCCGAGCGCCTCGTCCGGCATGCGCGCCTCCTCCAACTGGGCCACCGCCGGCCAGTGCACGTGGGGCGCCCTGAACAAGTGGTACCAGTCCGAGGGCTACTACCCCGGCGGCTGGACCGGCAACGCGATGGCCTGGGCCTCCGGCGCTGCGTCCGCTGGCTACACCGTGACCAGCACGCCGCGCACCCGCTCGATCCTCGTCATGCAGCCCGGCGTCCACGGCTCCTCGAGCGTCGGCCACGTCGCGTGGGTGACCGCGGTCAACGGCAACCAGGTGACGATCATCGAGATGAACGCCCTCGCCGGCGCGTACAACTACAACACGCGCACCCTGACCGACGGTCCGGGCATGAAGTACATCTACGCGCCGTGACCCACGGGTCGTGACCGCGGAGTTCTCCGCGAGCTGAGCGCGTACGAAGGGGAGGATGCTGCGGCGTCCTCCCCTTCGTCATACCCGTCACAACCCTGGACAAGCGGGAATGATCGCCGCCTTCCGGACCTTGTCGAGTAGGTGGTTGAAGGCTCCACCGATCAGCGGTGGATGCCGCCGACCACCACCGACAGTCCCCTAGCAGTCCCCCAAGACGTGAGGAGCAGGCCTGTGTCCACGGCCTTCGACACCATCCGCATCGGCCGCTGGGACCTCCCCCAGCGCTTCGTCATGGCACCGCTGACGCGCAACCGCGCCGGCGAGGGCCAGGCACCGACCGCGCTCAACGCCGAGTACTACGGCCAGCGCGCGAGCGCCGGCCTCCTCATCACCGAGGGCACCCAGCCGAGTGCCGTCGGCCAGGGCTACCTCGACACCCCCGGCATCCACTCCGACGAGCAGGTCGCCGGCTGGCGCCTCGTCGCCGACGCCGTGCACGCGGGCGGCGGACACGTCGTCGTGCAGCTCATGCACGCCGGCCGCATCGCGCACCCGGACAACAAGGGTGGCCTCGAGAGCGTCGCCCCGAGCGCCATCGCGGCGCCCGGCGAGATCGTGACCGCGAACGGCCAGCAGGCGTATGCCGTCCCGCGCGCCCTCGAGACCGACGAGATCCCCGCGCTCGTGGCGGAGTTCGTCCACGCTGCGCGTCAGGCGATCGCGGCCGGGCTCGACGGGGTCGAGGTGCATGCCGCGAACGGCTACCTGCCGCACCAGTTCCTCGCGCCGAGCAGCAACCAGCGCACCGACGCCTACGGCGGCTCGCCGGAGGCGCGGGCCCGCCTGACGGTCGAGATCACCACGGCCGTGGCCGAGGCGATCGGCGCCGACCGCGTCGGCATCCGCATCTCGCCCGCACACAACATCCAGGGCGTCCTCGAGCAGGACGAGGTCGAGACCGCAGCGACCTACGAGTCGCTCGTCGAGGGCATCGCGCCGCTCGGTCTCGCCTACCTCAGCATCCTCGGCGACCCGGAGTCCGACATCGTCCGCGACCTGCGCAAGCGCTTCGGGGGTCCGGTCATCCTCAACACCGGCTTCGGCAAGGTGACCGAGCTGGCCGACGTCGAGGACATCCTCGAGCGCGACCTCGGTGACGCGGTGGCCGTGGGCCGCGAGTTCCTCGCCAACCCGGACCTCGTCCGTCGCTGGCGCGAGGGCGCGGCCCTCAACGAGCCCAACCCGGACACCTTCTACGGTGGCGGCGCCGAGGGCTACACGGACTACCCCGCCCTCCCCTGACGTCCCCCACGCCCACTCCCGTCGAGTGAGCGCCCAGTAACAGTCGAGTGAGCGCCCCGTCACACGTCACGTGTGGCGGGGCGCTCACTCGACTGGGGCGGGGCGCTCACTCGACTCTGGGGTGGGGTGGGTAGTGCTCGCCACGTGGGGTGGGCCCTTTCCGGCAGGGCCTTGTCCTCCCCGCGGGCTGACGTGGCGCGGTGGGTCAGGCGGGGTCGGGCGGGTCCTCGCCGGGGGCGACGGGCTCGCCGAGGGGGCGCTGGACCCACGTGACGTCACGCGGGGCACCGAACTTCCAGCCGATGGCCCGGTAGGTGCCCACCGGCTCGAAGCCGAGGGCCGCGTGCAGTCGGGCGCTCGCCTCGTTGGGCTGCGTCATCCCGGCCGCCGCCATCCGGTAGCCCCGCGCCGAGAGCCGCTCGAGCAGCGCCTCGTAGAGCCGGCGCCCGCCACCCCGGCCGCGCCGCCCGTCGGCGAGGTAGACCGAGACCTCGCACGACCACCGGTAGGCCGCGCGCTCCTTGAAGGGGCCGCCATACGCATAGCCGACGACGTCGCCGCCCTCCTCCAGGACGAGGAACGCGTGCCGGTCCTGCGCCTTGGCGATCCGCCGAGCCATCTCGGCGGCGTCGGGCGGCTCCGTCTCGAAGGTCACCGTCGTGCCGGTCACGTAGGGCGCATAGATCGCGGCGCACGTCACGGCGTCGTCGGCGGTGGCGTCACGCACCAGCAGGTCGGGCATGCCGTGATGCTAGGCCGCGGGTGTGTCGCCCGCGTGAACCGGGCCCCAGACGCGAGCCTTCACCGGACCGACCCGGCTCACGGCGATCCGGGCCCCGTCGACCCTGGCCCCGTCGACCCTGGCCCTGTCGACCCTGGCCCCGTCGACCCTGGCCCCGTCGATCCGGGCCTCGTCGAGTCGTCGGCCCGCCTCGCGTCCGGACCCTCCGTGCCCACCACGCCCGCGTCGGAGGTTCCGCCCGGGCTGCCGCCTTCGGCTGAGGTCTCTCGTGCCCGGGACGAGGCCAGCGCCTCCCGGAGCGTGCGAGGGCCACCCGAGCCACGCGGCATACCCGCCGCGAAGCGCGAGACGATGAGGGCGACGAAGGTGACGAGGAAGACCTGCCCGATGACGGCCTCGCTCGCCGCAGCCATCCGGCCGAACTCCGTCACCGCGGCGTAGTCGCCGTACCCGACCGTCGAGATGGTGACGAGGCTGAAGTACATGTAGACGGTCGTCGACACCTCCTGGCCGAAGAGCTGGCTCGACGTGAAGGCGTCGAGGGTCTGGAAGAGGAACGCGTAGGCGACGGCGATCTGCAGGTAGGCCGCGACCGAGCCCATGATGGTCTGGATCGTCACCACCGTGTGCTGCAGCACGCGTCGGGCGATGAGCACCGGGGTCAGGGCGGCAGCGAGCAGCCACGTCGTCTCCGGCGGCACGGCGAGGTTGCCGTCGGCGCGACGCCACGCCAACGTCGAGAGGCTCAGCAGCACGACGGCGAGGACCACGACGTCGACGGCGCGACGCCAGCGCCGCGGGGATCCTGAGGCCCGGGCCGCCGCCACGAGCGCCAGCCCACTGATGGCGTGCGCGAAGAGCTGGGCAGGCGCCGAGCCGCGGACGTCGACCAGGCCCTGGACGGCGATGGTGGCGAGCACGAGGAGGAGGACGAGCCCAAAGCGGTCGAGCAGCGGGTTGGGCGCGTCCGCGCGGACCCCGCGGACACCCCGCGGCCGCGGAGGCATGGCGGCTGGAGCCATGCGCGCCTCCTCTCGGTCGGGAGGCGAACCTCCCGAGACCGAGGATAGGACGGCTGACCCGCCCGCGCGGCCGGGTCGTCACAGCCGGCGACGATATGTGACAAACCCCTTGGCGTGTGCGTGGTCGACGACCTGCTCGACCGTCTCCTCGGGCGTCAGTGCGGAGGTCCGGATCACCACCGCACACGGCATACGCGACGCCCGATACGACACAGTGGACGTATGCCGTGTCGCCGCGTCCTCGTGCTCACCGGACCGCCCGCGGTCGGCAAGACCACGACGGCCCGCGCGGTCGCGGCGACTCGTGAGCGGTGCGCGGTCATCGACGTGGACGACGTGCGTCAGCTCGTCGTGTCGGGCGGGGCGGCGCCGTGGGACGGTGACGAGGGCCTTCGCCAGCAACGGCTCGGCGTGCGCAACGCGTGTGCCCTGGCCGGCAACGTCGTCGGCGCGGGCATCGACGTCGTCATCGCCGACGTGCTGACCCCGGAGACGTCGGCGCTCTACCGCGAGCTGCTGCCTGGCTGCCTCGTCGTGCACCTGACGGTGCCGCTCGAGGAGGCCCGGCGGCGGGCGGCGACCCGGACGGTGTGGCTGACCGACGAGGAGTTCGTGGCGCTCCACGTGGCGGACGCGTCTGCCGACCACGCTGCGGGCCTCGCGCCCGACCACGTGCTCGACGTGCGCGACCTCGACCCCGACCAGCAGGCCGCGGCGGTCGAGGCGGTGTGGGACAGCCCGTGACGTACGCTCGAGGTGGGTCCAGCCACCAGCGGCCCACCCGGGTCGACGAGAGGAGACGGCGCATGAGCGTCCTGCGTGAGCGCACGTCTTCTCGGGCGACGTCGCTGCCCGCCCTCGTGGCGCCCCTGGCCGCGACTCTCGTCGTCCTCTTCGGGTCGCTCACCGGCTCGGTGACCCACGCGAGCCCCGGGCAGGTGCTCCTCACCGCAGCCGCGGTCGGACTGCTCACGGCCGTCATGGCCTCGACCGGTCAGCACGTCGTGCAGCCGCTGCCCGTCCGCGCCCGCCCCTCGGGCGTCGCCGGCGCGGTGCGCGCGTCGACCGCCTACTGGTGCGCCCTCGACGCGCCGAGCTGCCCCCAGCGTCCTCGAGCTCCGGGTCGGCACTGACCCCGTCCGCCGCCTTCGCGGCGTCCGGGCCACTGCCCTGACCCTGTTCGAGAACTGGCCCGCCGGCGACACCCCGGCCGGGCCGAGCCGAGGAGCTCACCCATGCCTGCCCTTCTCTCCCCTGTCACCAACGCTGTCGCCGCGGTCCTCGCGGCCACCCACGACGCCGCCGGCGCGCTCGGCCTGACCCCCGGCTCCGCGGGCGCGTGGCTGCTCGCGGTCCTGCTGCTCGTCGTCGCGGTCCGCACGGTCCTGCTGCCCGTCACGATCCACGGCGTGCGCTCGTCGCACGCCCGCGCCCACGCCGCGCCCCAGCTGCGCGAGCTGCGCCAGCGCTATGCCGGCAGCCGCGACCTCGAACAGCTGACCGCCATGCGCGCGGAGCAGAAGGCGATTCACGCCGAGCACCGCGTCTCGGGGTGGAGCCTCGCGCCGGCGCTGCTCCAGCTGCCGCTCTTCTACGCGCTCTACCGCGTCGTCTCCGACCTCACTGCCGGGCACTCCGTCGGCGCGCTCGACGCGGGGCTCGTCGCGTCGGCATCCGCTGCGTCGGTCGCCGGCCTGCACCTGACGAGCCACCTCGGCCCGACACTCGGCTCGAGCCTCCCCGCGGGGCTCGTCATGGTGGCGGTCGCTCTCGGGGCGGCGCTGCTCAGCCTGCTCGCGCAGCGCTGGTTCGTGCTGCCGACGACGAACGTCGCCGACCTGCCCGAGGGGATGGCGACGGTCCAGCGCCTCATGCCGTGGCTGGGCGCCGTGGGCGTTCTCGCCGCTGCGGCCTTTGTGCCGGCCGGGCTCATCGTCTACTGGCTGTTCAACAACGCGTGGACCTTCGCGCAGCAGGGCCTCATCTGGCGGTTGGCCCCGACGCCGGGCTCGCCGGCGGCGGCCCGTCGGGAGGCCAGGGCGCTGGAAGGCGCGGCGTCCTGACGACCGGGCCACACGGCATACCTGGTCATCCCTGTTGACGGTCAGGGGTCGCGTCTAGCGTGGGCGGGGTGAGCGCGACGACGAACACACCGACGAACACACCGACCGCGACCAGGGACGCGGGGATGACCGAGGAGCTGCTGCGCTACCTGCAGCAGGGCCGCGACGCCCTGCTGCAGGCGCTCGACGGCCTCAGCGAGTACGACGTGCGTCGGCCGCTGACGCCCAGCGGCACCAACCTGCTCGGCCTCGTCAAGCACGTGGCCGGGGTCGAGCTCGCCTACCTCGGCGACTCCGTCGGGCGGCCGTCGGGCGAACGGTTGCCCTGGGTCGAGGACGGCTCGATCTGGGAGTCGGCCGACATGTGGGCGACGGCAGAGGAGTCGCGCGAGGACCTCGTCGCGCTCTACCGGCGTGCGTGGGCGCACTGCGACGCCGTCGCGCGTGAGCTGCCGCTCGACGCCCCCGCGAGCGTCGCGTGGTGGCCGGAGGAGCGCCGCCGCACGACGCTCGGTTCGCTGCTCGTGCGGTGTGTCGCGGAGGTGTCCCAGCACGCCGGGCACGCCGACGTCCTGCGTGAGTCCGTCGACGGGCGCGGCGGTCGGGACCACGACGACCTGGGCGGCGACGCGTGGTGGGCCGACCACGTCGCCCGCATCCAGGCTGCTGCCGATGCCCACCGCACCGAACCGGTCAGCGGGGAGGGCGGGTCGTGAGCACGCGCCGGCCCAACATCGTCTTCCTGCTGAGCGACGACCACGCCGCGCACGCCATCGGCACCTACGGCTCGGTCGTCAACCGCACGCCGCACATCGACGCGGTCGCGGCGGCCGGGGTGCGCCTCGACAACCTCTTTGCGACCAACTCGCTGTGCGCGCCGAGCCGGGCCTCGATCCTCACCGGCACCTACAGCCACGTCAACGGCGTGACGACGCTCGACACGCCCATCGACGCGTCGCAGCCGACCTTCGTGACGGCGCTGCGCGAGGCGGGCTACCGCACGGCGTTCGTCGGCAAGTGGCACATGGGGCAGGGCACGAGCGACGGCGTCGAGCACGACCCGCAGGGCTTCGACCGGTGGGACGCGCTCATCGACCAGGGCGAGTACCACGACCCGCGCTTCCTCTCCCCCGACGGGCTGCGGGTCGAGCAGGGCTATGCCACCGAGCTCATCAGCGACCTCGCGCAGCGCTGGGTCGAGGGGCTCGACGGCGATGACCCGTGGTGCGTGCTCGTGTGGCACAAGGCGCCGCACCGGCCGTGGGAGCCCGACGCCGCCCACGACGGGTTGTATGCCGAGGGCGGGCCTCTCGGAGGCACGCCGATCCCGGTGCCCGCGACGTTCACCGACGACCTCGCCGGACGGTCCGACACGGCGCGTCGCGCGGCGATGCGCGTCGCCGACCACCTGACGGCCGAGGACCTCAAGCAGCCCGTTCCCGAGGGACTGAGCCACGACGAGGAGGCGCTGTGGAAGTACCAGCGCTACATGGAGGACTACCTCGCGTGCGTCGCGTCCGTCGACGACAACGTCGGGCGTATCACCGACTGGCTGCGTGAGCGGGGCGACCTCGACGACACGATCGTCGTCTACTCCTCCGACCAGGGCTTCTTCCTCGGTGACCACGGCTGGTTCGACAAGCGGTTCATGTACGAGGAGTCGATCCGGATGCCGTTCGTGCTGTCCTACCCCCGTGCCGTCGCGCCGGGTCAGGCACTCGACCGGATCGTCACCAACGTCGACATCGCGGCGACGCTGCTCGACGCATCGGGGGTCGGCGTGCCCTCGCGGATGCAGGGTCGGTCGTTCTGGGGCGACCTGACGGATCCTGTTGCGGCGCAGTCGGATCGGGATCGGGAGACCGAGGGCTTCTACTACCGCTACTGGATGCACGACGACAGCAGCCACCAGGTCGGGGCGCACTACGGCTATCGGACGCACCGCTACACGCTGATCTTCTTCTACAACGACGGCCTCGGTCTGCCCGGATGCTCCGACCGGCGGTTCGCGCAGGAGTGGGAGCTCTACGACCTCGAGGCCGACCCCGAGGAGCTGTTCAACGTCGCGGACGACCCTGCCTACGCGCAGGTTCGGGACGAGCTCGAGGCCCGGATGTGGCTGGCCCAGAAAGAGGTCGGCGACGATCCCCACCCGGACCAGCCCGTCCCCCGCCTCATCGCCGAGGCCACCAGCACCTGACGTCGCCACGTCGCCACGTCGCCACGTCGCCACGTCGAGAAGTGGGCACTCGACGGGGAGGGTCATGCGCGCGCGGGGTCGTCAGAGCGCCGCGTCGAGCTCTTCCTGGAGGCCGTCGACCGCCTGCCACGCCCGCGCCTCGATCGTCGTCATGGCGCGCTGCTCGTCCGCGTCGAGGTGGCCGAGCAGGAACGCGGCAGCCTCACCGACCGCCTCGTCGAGCGCCAGGTGGCGCAGGGCCACGCGAGTCATGACGGCATCGTGGTGGTCGCCCAGGGCCGTCTGCACCACCTTGGCCTGCTTGACGATCCGGCGCATCGGCTCGTCGTCGACAGGACGCGCGGTCTCGGCGGCATAGCGCAGTCGCTTGGTCGCCTTGCGCACCTCGTGGAGCCGAGCGGCGTGGTCGACGGTGGGCTGCACCGCGGACCCGTGGTCGGTCGTCGGGGTCCCGTCCTCCGGCACCTCTGCCCGGGCTGCCGCCGCCAGCTTCGCGAAGCGGCGCGCCTCGTGCCGCACCCGCTTGCGAGCCACCTTGAGCGCGTCACGCTGCGCCTTGTCGTTGAAGGGCGGGTGATCGACGAGCTCGTCGAGCAGGATGGACAGCGCGGCATACCGCGTCGAGTCGAGCGTCTCCTCGACGTCGTCGCCCGCCGCGATCGCGTCGAGCCGCAGCCGGGCGCGCAGGCCGGCGACGGCATCCTCGTCGAGCCCGGCGCTCTCGATGCCCTCGAGGAGACGGTCGGTGTTGTCGGTGGCGACCTCGGCGTCGCGCGACTGCCCGAGGCGTCCCGAGGCGTCCTTGAGCTCGGCACGCAGCGGCTCGGTGACCGACGTGTCGAAGATGGGGCGAAACGTGGCCAGCAGGGATCGGATGCGCCGCATGGCGACGCGCAGGTCGTGCAGGCCCGTGGGCTCGCCGGCGCGCACGGCCCCCTCGGCAGCGCGCAGAGCATCGCGCTGATCGGCGAGGCGCTGGCGCACGAGGGTCCCGACGGACGGCATACCCCTCTATACCCGGCGGGTGAGGCGCACGTCCCCGCTTCGCCGGATCCTGTGAAGTCTGGACAAGGCCCTGCCGCCTAACGGAGCGGAAACGTACAGTCGAAAAGGTGGCACGGGTCACCGCTCCCCCTGCACCGGACACCGCCGTCGCACCAGGCGCCCGGCAGTCCCTGCGCGCGCCGGACCCGCAGTCCGAGGACCCTGCGCCACCGAGCCGGCGGGAGAAGGTGCGCACCCGACTGGGCCGGGTGCGGCGTCGCACCTGGTGGGTCCTCGTCGCGCTCGTCGTCATCGTCGGGCTCGTCGTGGCGTATGCCGTGACGCGACCTCCCGGACCACCCGTGCTCACGCAGCGCGACGTCGACACGAGCGTCCAGCGCGGCATCGCGAAGCAGGCGGAGGCGGACGCCGCCGCCCCGGCCGACGGGTCCGTCGCGCACACCGCGATCGAGCCGTCGCTCGTGCTGATCCAGACCCGCGAGACGGTCGGCGGGCGGGCGGCCGAGGGCAGCGGCGCAGGCGTGGTCGTGAACGCCGACGGCACGGTGCTCACCGCGCTGCACGTCGTCGACGGCTCGACGGCGATCACCGTCACCTTCGCCGACGGCACGACGTCGCCGGCCAAGGTCGCGACCCGGGCGCCGCAGAGCGACATCGCGACCCTCACCCCTTCGAAGCTGCCCGAGACCGTCGTGCCGGCGGTGCTCGGCGGTGCGCTGCCGGTCGGGGCGCCCGTCTTTGCCGTCGGCCACCCGCTCGGGCTCACCGACTCGCTGTCGGCCGGGGTCGTGTCGGCGCTCGACCGGACGGTGCGCGTCGACGGCGACCGCACGCTCGAGCACCTCATCCAGATCGACGCGGCCGTCAATCCCGGCAACTCCGGCGGGCCGCTGCTCAACAAGGCCGGGCAGGTCGTCGGCATCGTCACGGGCCTGGCCAACCCGACCGACCAGAGCCTCTTCGTCGGCATCGGCTTCGCGGTCCCCATCGCGACAGCCGCTGGGGCAGCAGGCAGCCCGCCCCGCTGAGACCGAGCCTCGAGGGCGAGGCGGCCACCCGGCATACGTCATCGACGAATGTGACCCAGGCGTGAAAGAGCAGGAGGACGGCATGGACGAACAGGCACCCACTGGTCGGCACGCGTTGGAGCAGGCGCTCTACGAGGTGAAGCGGACGATCGTCGGGCAGGACCTGCTCGTCGAGCGGATGCTCGTCGCGCTGCTCGCGCGGGGACACCTGCTCGTCGAGGGCGTGCCCGGGCTGGCGAAGACGATGGCGGTCAAGACGCTCGCGCAGGCCATCGGCGGGGACTTCCAGCGCATCCAGTTCACACCCGACCTCGTGCCCGCCGACCTCGTGGGGACCCGGATCTACAACCAGAAGGAGGGCGAGTTCCAGGTCTCGCTCGGGCCGGTCTTCGCCAACCTCGTGCTCGCCGACGAGATCAACCGGGCGCCGGCGAAGGTGCAGAGCGCACTGCTCGAGGTCATGCAGGAGCGGCAGGTGACGATCGGGCGGGAGACGTACCCGGCGCCCGACCCCTTCCTCGTCATGGCGACGCAGAACCCGATCGAGTCGGAGGGGACGTATGCGTTGCCCGAGGCGCAGGTCGACCGCTTCATGCTCAAGGTCCTGATCGGATATCCCTCTGCCGCCGAGGAGTTCGTCGTCGTCGAGCGGCAGATCGCTGCTGCGGCGGCGACGGTGCAGGTGCTCGACCCGGAGATGCTGCGTGGCTTCCAGCGTGAGGCGGACGCCGTCTACGTCGATCCTGCGGTCATCGAGTATGCCGTCCGGCTGGCCAACGCGACCCGCGAGCCGGCAGGCGTGGGCAGGGACGACCTGGCGCGGCTGCTGACGTACGGCGCGAGCCCGCGCGCGTCGATCAACCTCGTGCTGGCGGCCAGGGCGCTGGCGTTCCTGCGGGGACGGGACTACGCGCTGCCGGGCGACGTCCGGGACCTCGCGCGGGACGTGCTGCGGCACCGGATCGTGCTGTCCTACGAGGCGCTCGCGGAGGACCTGTCGCCGGACGACCTGCTGACGCCGATCCTCGAGGCGGTGCCGGCGCCGACCGCGCCGCTGCGTGAGCAGGAGCGCCAGGCGATGAGAGCCGGCCCCGGCGGCCCGGTGGCGGGCGCGTTCGGTGTCGAGTCGGGCGGGATCCCCGCGGGAGGCACCACCGGACCGGGTGACACGACATGGGCGCGACCACCCCGCTGAGCGCCGAGAGCCTGCTGCGGCGCCTCGAGTGGAGGGTGGTGCGGCGGCTCGACGGGCGACTCCAGGGCGACTACCGGACGCTCTTCCGCGGGGCGGGCCTCGACTTCACCGACCTGCGGGAGTACGTGCCGGGCGACGACCTGCGGCACATCGAGTGGAACGTGACGGCGCGGCTCGACGAGCCCTACGTGCGCGAGTTCGTCGAGGACCGCGAGCTGACGGCGTGGCTGCTGCTCGACCACTCGGCATCGATGGGCTTCGGGCCGGTCGACCGGCAGAAGGACCTCGTGCTCGCCGAGGTGGCGACGACCCTCGCGCACGTGCTGACCCGTGGCGGGAGCCGCGTCGGGGCGATCATCATGGACACCGGCGTCGACACGGTGATCCCGGCGGCCTCGGGTCGCAACCAGGTGCTGCGCATCGCGAAGACGCTCCTCGACCGTCGAGAGGCCACCCACCGGGAGAGCGCCGCGTCGGGCCAACGTCGTGGCGTACGCCGGGTGCTGGGTCACCCCGGCCGCGCTGCCGTCCCCGCTCCGTCGGGGACGGTCACGGACCTCGGCGCGATGCTCGCGGCGGCCCACGGCATCGCGCGACGGCGCTCGCTCCTGCTCGTCGTGTCCGACTTCATCTCGGCGGACGGGTGGGAGGCACCGCTGTCCCGGTTGGCGCGACGGCACGAGGTGGTCGCGATCCAGGTCGTCGACCCGCGCGAGAGCGAGCTGCCCGATGTCGGCGGTGTCTACGTCGAGGACGCCGAG
This sequence comes from Terrabacter ginsenosidimutans, assembly GCF_039539425.1. Lineage (NCBI taxonomy): Bacteria > Bacillati > Actinomycetota > Actinomycetes > Micrococcales > Intrasporangiaceae > Terrabacter > Terrabacter ginsenosidimutans. The sequence continues at coordinate 1,019,337 of NZ_BAABDC010000001.1, forward strand.
ACGGGAGAGCAGATCTTCGTCGACACGAGCGACCTCGGCTTCCGGGCGCGCCTGGCGGCGGCCGCGGCCGCGCGGCAGGCCGACCTCGAGGCGCGGGCACGCAAGGCGGGCGTCGACCTCTACCCCGTGCGGACGGACGACGACCTCGTGCGGTCGCTCATGCGGGTCTCCGAGCTGCGGCGCAGGCGTCGGCGATGAGACGGGCGCATGAGGTGGCAGTCGTGAGGTGGCAGTCGTGAGGTGGCACTGATGAGCGAGCTGTCGCTGACGTGGCCGTGGGCGCTCGCGGGGCTCCTCGTCGTGCCGGTGCTCGTCGTCCTCTACAAGCGCGGACTGCGGGCACAGGAGGCGCGGCGGGCGGCGCTGGCGGCGGACGGCCTCGTCATGCGGGCGCCGCCGCGGTCCCGGTGGCGGCACCTGGGAGCGGCGCTGCTGCTCGCGGCGCTGACGGTCCTCGTGCTGTCACTGACGCGGCCGGTCGCGTCGGTCGCGGAGCCGCACCGGGAGGGCACGGTCGTGCTCGCCTTCGACGTCTCGGGCAGCATGGCGGCGACGGACGTGAAGCCCTCCCGGCTCGAGGCGGCGAAGGCCGCGGCGCGCGCCTTCGTGGCGAAGCAGCCGCCGTCGGTCCGGATCGCGGTGGTCGCGTTCGGTGGCACGGGGCTGGTGACCCAGCGGCCGACGGACGACCGGGCCGCAGTGCTCGCGGCAGTGGCACGGCTGAAGCCCTCCGGCGACACGTCGCTGAGCGACGGGATCCTCGGGGGTTTGAGCGCCATCGTCGGCAAGCCGGTCAAGCCCCCCGGTGACACCGAGCAAGGGGCCGGCTCGGGGACGTCCGAGGAGACGCCGATCGGCTATCACGGTGGGACGGCGATCGTGCTCCTCACCGACGGCGAGGACACGACCGACGTCGCACCCTCGGGCGCGGCCGAGCTCGCGTCGGCCGCGGGGGTGCGCATCGAGCCGATCGGGCTCGGGACGCCGGCGGGGACGACGATCCAGGTGGACGGTTTCAGCATCGCGACGGCTCTCGACGAGACATCGTTGCGGGCGGTCGCGGAGACGACGGGCGGGACGTACCGGCGGGCGTCGGACGCGGCATCGTTGACCGCGGTCTACGACTCGATCGAGCTCCAGTGGACGACGCGGACGGTCCCCCACGAGGTGACGTCGTGGGTGGCGGCACTCGCCGGGTTGCTGCTGCTCGGTGGGGCGACGGTGTCGGTGCTGCGGCAGGGGCGGGTGATCTGACATGTCGTTCGGGGTGCCCCTGTTCCTCGTGACGTTGCTGTCCGTGCCGGTCCTGCTCGGCGTCTACGTGTGGCAGCTGCGGCGTCGGCGGCGGCAGGTCGTGCGTTTCTCGAACGTCGCGCTCCTGCGGGCTGCCGGAGCCGGGTCGGTCTCGTGGCGGCGGCACGTGCCGATGGGTCTGGTGCTGTGCGCGCTGGCGCTGCTGGGGCTGGCGAGTGCGCGGCCGACGGTGCGGGCCACGGTGCCGACGTCGAGCTCCACGGTGATCCTGGCTCTGGACGTGTCGGGGTCGATGTGCGCGACGGACGTGGCGCCGAACCGGTTGAGCGCGGCGCAGGCTGCGGTCCGGTCGTTCGTCGAGGGGCAGCCCGACGAGACGAAGGTCGGGCTCGTGGTCTTCTCCGGGTTCGCCGAGCTGGCCGTCGCGCCGACGGCTGACCGGGACGCACTGCTGACGGCGATCGATGCGGTGACGACCGGGCGCGGCACGACGATCGGGGCGGCGATCCTGCGGTCCATCGACGCCATCGCCGAGCTGGACCCGAACGTGGCACCGGCAGACGCCGTCGACGAGCCGACGACCGACGGGCCCGGTCTGGTGGATCCGACGCCCGCGCCGACGCCCTCCTCCACTGGTGGCCCCGCAGGTCGCGACGGAAGCGGCGCGGCGGACGCGGCGGCGGACAAGGCACCGGAGATCATCGTGCTGCTGACCGACGGCGCGAACACCCGCGGCGTGACACCGGCGCAGGCGGCGGCGCAGGCCGCGGCGCGTGGGGTGCGCGTCTACCCCATCGGGTTCGGCACGACGAACCCGACCCAGATGGCCTGCACGCGCGACCAGTACGGCGGCTTCCAGCCGCGGGTCCACGACTTCAGCGGCGCCGGTGCCGGGTCGATGGGCGGTCGCAACTTCCTGGTCGTCGACGAGGCCGCACTCCGGGGCGTCGCGCGGACGACCGGCGGCGAGTACTTCGCCGCGACCAACGCCGACGGCCTGACGAAGGTGCTCGCGGACCTGCCCAAGCACGTCACGGTGAGCGAGCAGGACATCGACCTCAGCGCGGCGGTGGGCCTGCTGGCGGCAGCTCTCCTGCTGGCAGGACTCGCCATCTCACTGCGCCGCTCGTCCGCGTGAGCGGACATCGGGCTCAGCGTGCCTGCCCACCCTCGAGCGAGCGCTTGAGGGAGGCGAGGGTGTGGCTCCGTTCGCGGGCCACCATCCACGCGACAACGGGCCTGAAGAGCCGCATCGGCCCGTACAGCTCGGCTTCGGCCACGTGATGCACCACCGTCGAGTCGCCGTCGGCCTCGAGCACGTAGCCCGGGCGGGCCTGGGTCAGTGGGTGGCCGAACCAGGCGAGCGTCTCGCTGAACGCGATCCGCGTCGCCGGGACGTGCTCGGTCACCTCGCCCACGAAGCGGCCCATCCTGGTGCGGTCGACGTAGGTCGTCCCGGCACGGACGGGCGCTGGTGACGTCAGCTCGGTACCCCCGAACACGCCGTCGCGATGCATCCACCGCCCGTAGCCCGGCAGGTCCGCCAGGCGCTCGAAGACGTCACCCGCCGGGCGACGGACCACCGTTCGCGACTCGAACCGCACCACGCTCACAGCCACGACCTCTCGTTCCGGTACGAACGGCGACCACCTGCAACGCTAGGCACTGCGTCGGGTCTCCGCACGCAAACGGCCACGGGTCACTCGCCGCCGGGGTCGATGAGTCGCTGGCGAACGGCATACATCGCCGCCTCCGTGCGCGAGTGCACCTGCAGCTTCTCGAGGATGTTGCGGATGTGGCTGCGGACGGTGTGCTCGGAGATGCCCAGCTCTGTGGCGATCTCGCGGTTGAGTCGGCCCTGCGCCACGCGCTGGAGGATCTCGACCTCGCGGTCGGTCAGGTGCGGCCGCCCCTCGAGCTCAGGAGTGGGTGCCGGCGCCGGGGCACCATGACGCTCCTGGATGTGTCGGAACTCGAGGAGCAGCTTGGTGGCGATGGCGGGTGACAGCTGGGACTCGCCGTTGGTCACGCCACGGATTCCGGTGGCGATGTCCTCGGTCACGCCCTTCAGGAGGTAACCGTCGGCCCCGGCGCGAATCGCCTCGAACAGGTCGTCATCGTCGTCGGAACCGGTGAGCATGAGGATGAGCGCCGACGGGACGTGCTGCTTGATGATCCGGCACGCGTCGATGCCTCCGCGCTTGGGCATGCCGACGTCCATGACGATGACGTCGGGGACGGTCCTCTCCGCCTCGCGGACTGCCTCGACGCCGTCGGCCGCTTCTGCGACGACCTCGATGCCCTCCTCGACGGCAAGGACCACCTGCAGCGCTCGGCGGAACAGGACGTGGTCGTCGACGACGAGCACGCGGATGAGGTCCGTGACCAGAGGCACCGGGGGCACCGTCCCATCTTGACGCACGAGCGGGCGCCGTCGGAGACGCCGTCTCGGCAGGAGACTCAGCCCGGCGTCCACGGGCCGGCGAAGCGCGTGGCTACACCCACGGCCTGTCGGTCTTGTCGCGCATGCGCTTCATCGCCAGGAGCTCCTGCTTGCCGCAGCGCTGGCAGACGAGCATCTCCTTGTCGCCCGGCTTCACCCGGAACATGTGGCCCATGACCCAGCACGGGAAGTTCCTGAGTCTCACCTGACTGAGTGTCCTCGCACCACACCTGTGACGCAGGTCTTTCGTGTGACCGCCAGCGTCCTCGAGGTGCGTCCACCCGCGGCTCGTCAGGTCGGTCCGGTCCGGCGCACCGACCGCCATGAGGACTCTCGCGGCGACCTACGGCCAGTCGGCCGTGAGGTAGGCGATCACCAGAACGCACAACGAGACGCCCACCATCACCGCGCCGACCTGCATCTGGACGGAGCGCCGCGCGGACAGGTCACGCCCATCGCGTCCCGGCCCGGACAGCGAGCCGCCCACGATCAGCCCGATGCCGAGCACCAGCACCACGCCGACCGCGGACCAGAAGTACGTCATCCGGTCATCGCCCCGCGATGGACGCCCTCGCCATGGCCCGATGGTCCCACGGCCACCACACCGGCACCATGGCCGAGCCCGTCACCGGGTAACGGTGGCTACTGTCGCCAGGATGAACGCCTCTCGCATCACCCTCGGATCGATCAACGTCGAGGCCGAGGAACCGGGCGCACTGGCCACCTTCTGGGCGACGGTCACGGGCGGCACGCCCGCCGCCAACGGGGACTCGGTCTACCTCCCACCTGTCGGCCCAGGAGGGTTCGCGATGTTCTTCCAGCCGCTGGCCGGGCCTCGCCCGGACCGCCTCACGATCCACCTGGACCTCACCGTGCCGTGGGGAGCTCGACAGGGAGAGGTCGACCGACTGGTCGCCGGCGGGGCCACCTGGCAGTGGGACGTCCTCGACGAGCACCCTCACGTGCGCTGGACGACGCTGGCCGATCCCGAAGGCAACCTGTTCTGTGTGGCCGAACACCCGCCCACCCCGTGATCACGGCCCGGCCACCGGGAGAGGAGAGCGGTACGGTCGCGGGAACCAGCTCGGTACGACGCCCAGGAGGGTCCCGCTGGCACGGGAGGACCGTTGAACACCTGCGGCATCGCGCCGGATGCGTTCAGCGACGAGGCGCAGCAGCTGGGCGCGGCCCTGTTGACCGGGCGGCGGAGACAGCGCGCTGCCCGTCAGGAGTCTCGGCCCCACCGCAATGCGCGAGCCGAGACCGGTGGAACGTAGGCTCTAGGGGGCCAACTGGCTCCCGACCAGCTCGCCGAGGAGGGCATCGTGTCCCAGACTTCATCCCGGATCCGGACGATCCTGCCGACATCGAGTCGCACCGCTCTGGGCGCGACCGTCGCCGGCGGTCTGCTGACCGCGCTCGCATCGGCTCCCGAGCGGATGAGCCGGCTCCTGCGGGCCCGCTATCCCATGGTGGCCGTGACCGGCATGACCGGCGTCGGCAAGAGCCAGCTCGTGGACCGGCTGACCCGCCGCTCCTCCGACGACGCCGTGGCCGAGGTGGGCTCGGCCGTGATGGAGCGCCGGACCCGCCGCGGCGCCAAGCTGCACGGCTTCCGCTTCCTCGTCGTCCCGGGGGACAACGCCGCCACGCGGCTCGGCGCGCTCGACGAGGTCTTCCACGACGAGCCGGTCGACGGGGTGATCCACGTCGTCGCCAACGGCCATGCCACACCGCGTCGCGCCGCCGGCACCACCGGAGTGGCCACCGCGACCCGCGAGGAACAGCTCGCCGCAGAGCTCGAGGACTGGACGATCACGTCGCACCGCATCGCCTCCATGGCCGTGCGCCGGCAGAAGCCGATCTGGCTCATCATCGCGGTGACGAAGGTCGACCTCTACCCGGACGACGTCGACGAGGTGCTGCGCTACTACTCCCCGGGCAGCGGCTCGCCGTTCGCCGACAGGGTCGATGCCCTGCGCGCGCTGGCCGGCGGCGCGAAGCTCTCGATCGACGTGCTCCCGGTGGCGAGCCAGGGCGGCGACCGCAAGTCGGCGCTCCCCGAGAAGCGCGCCGGAGCCATGGTCGATGCCCTCGCCGACCGACTGGGTCAGCTGAGCGGTCACGCCTGAGCGGCGCTTTCTCCTCGATTACCCCGTTCAGCCCTCGTTGGGCGATTTCTTGTCTATCGTCTGGTCGTTGGAGCTTGCCGGCCTGCATCTGGCCCAGATTCCGCCGGTGAGTGCTGGGTCGGGCCTGTGAGGTCTCGGTACCGGCCGGCCCGGATGCGGTTGGCCCGTGACGGACTCGAGGGGTCAGCTGATGCGTGGGACGTGGAGACGACGGCTGGTCACGGCGTCGGCCGGAGTACTGGCGATGGTCGGAGCCTTGGCGTCCGTTGGGCCAGCAGCCGTGGCGTCGCCTGCGCCTGCCGCCCTCGGTGCGCCCTCCGCGGGCTCGGCTCGGAGTGCGAGCGCGCCCGGCAGCTTCGCACCGCTGACCCCGGCCCGGCTCCTGGACACCAGGACGGCGCTCGGCGCGGGAGGTCCGGTCGCGGCGTACGGCACGATCCACCTGTCGGTCCTGGGCCGCGGCGGCGTGCCCACCGCGGGTGTCAGTGCCGTGGCAGTCAACGTGACGGTCACCGGACCCAAGAAAGCCGGAAACGTCACCGTCTATCCAGACGGCGCAGGCAAGCCCACCGCTTCCAACCTGAACTTCACCGCCGGCCAGACGATCCCCAATCTCGTGATCGCCAAGGTCGGGGCCAACGGGAAGATCGCCTTGGCCAACAACAGTGGGGGCACCATCCAGCTGATCGCTGATGTTGCCGGCTTCTACCTCGGCGGCGTCCCCAGCGTCCCCGGCGCCTACGTCCCGCTGGTACCGGCGCGCGTCCTGGACACGCGAGTGAACACCGGATCGTCCGGACCGGTGCGACCGTACGACACCATTCACCTGTCGATCCCGGGCGTCGGCGGCGTGCCGACCACCGGCGTCGGCGCCTTGGTGCTGAACGTGACCGTCACCGCTCCCCGAGCGGCCGGCAACCTGACCGTCTACCCGAACGGCGCCTCGACGCCGACCACCTCCAACCTCAACTTCGTCGCGGGTCAGACCATCCCCAACCTCGTCGTCGTCAAGGTGGGGATGAATGGTCCCGACGGGAGCATCGCCGTGACCAACAACAGTGGTGGTCTCGTCGACGTGATCGCTGATGTCGCGGGGTACTACGTGGCGGGAACATCCATCGAACCCGGTGCCCCGACAGACACGGGCGCTTACGTCACCCTGCCCCCCAGCCGGATGCTTGACACCAGGTCCGGCCTGGGTGGTTCGAACCTCGTCGCACCGCACGGAACGGTTCACCTACGGGTCGCGGGCCGCGGTGGAGTCCCTGCCATCGGCGCCGGAGCCGTGGTGCTCAACGTGACGGTCACCGGTCCGAAGTCGGCCGGGAACATCACCGTGTACCCGGACCAGACCCCGATGCCCACCGCCTCGAACCTCAACTTCACGCCCGGACAGACGATCCCCAACCTGGTCGTGGCCAAGGTGGGAGCGAACGGCGACATCGCCTTGACCAACAACAGCGGCAGCACCGTCCAGCTGATCGCCGATGTCGCCGGCTACCACCTTGCCAGTCTCGGTGAGGTGGCCCAGATCGGCGCCGGCTCGGCGCACACGTGTGCACTGCTGAACAGCGGCGGTGTCATCTGCTGGGGCGCCAACAACGACGGGGAGCTCGGAAACGGGACGACCACCGACTCGCTGGTGCCGGTGGCCGTGACCGGCCTGGACTCTGGAGTCACCTCGATCAGCGCATCCGGCGACCACACGTGCGCGCTGACGTCGAACGGCGCCGTCTACTGCTGGGGCATGAACGCGTACGGACAGCTCGGAGACGGCACGAGCGTCGACTCGAGCGTGCCGGTGCCCGTGGCCGGGCTGGGGGAAGGCGTCGCGTCGATCAGCGCCGGGTCGTCCTACACCTGCGCGGTCCTCGCGAACGGCGCTGGCGTGTGCTGGGGACGAAACGGCGACGGCCAGCTCGGCAACGGCACCACCACCGACGCGAGTGCGCCCGTCGCGGTGTCCGGGCTCGGGTCCGGAGTCGCCTCGATCAGCGGGGGCGTCAACCATACGTGCGCAGTGTCGACGACGGGTTCAGCCAGCTGCTGGGGCTACAACGCCTCCGGCGCCCTCGGCAACGGGACCCTCGACAGCTCGACCTCACCGGTGCCGGTGACGGGGCTGAGCTCCGCCGTGGCATCCATCAGCGCGACGGGCTACCAGCACACCTGCGCCGTGCTGACCAGCGGCGCGGCCACCTGCTGGGGCCGCAACTGGCGCGGGCAGCTGGGAGACGGCACCAACACCGACTCGACCACTCCCGTGACGGTGACGGGCCTGGGCTCCGGCGTCGTCTCGATCAGCAGCGGGTACCAGTTCACGTGCGCGACGCTGACCGGCGGCTCGGCCACCTGTTGGGGCTACAACACGGACGGCGAGCTCGGCAACATGTCGAACGGCGAGTCGGATGTGCCGGTACCTGTCGCCGGTCTGGACTCCGGAGTCGTGGTCCTGAGCGCGGGGTGGCAGCACAGCTGCTCCGTCCTCACCAATGGGACTGCACGGTGCTGGGGCTTCAACAGCAGCGGTCAACTCGGAGACTCCACCACGGCCACGGCTCTCTGGCCGATGCCGGTGACGAGTCTCAACTGACGATGTCGAACGACCTGCCAAGGTGACCTTCACCCGGACCCGGGCACCCGGCATACGCCATCGGTCGAGGTGTCGCAGCTAGCGTGAGGGCCGTGACGACGGAAGCAACGACCTACGAACCGACCATCGACCGCGACGTGATCCAGGGGATCGTCGACGCGTTCTTCGGAGCCTTCGTCGCCGGGCCCGGCTGCTCCGAGCGGATGGACCGGCTGCGCGCGCTGCTGATCGACCGGGCCGTCATCGTGCGGACCTGCGGTCTGGAGCCCGCGGTCATGACGGTCGAGGAGTTCATCGCACCGCGCGAGGCGCTGCTGACCGAGGGCTCGCTGACCGACTTCCGCGAGTGGCCGGTCGAGGGGCGCGTCGAGGTCTTCGGCGACATCGCGCACTGGTTCGGCAGCTACGCCAAGGCGGGCACACAGGCGGGCGAGCCGTTCACCGGGCGCGGCATGAAGACGATCCAGTTCGTCCGCACCACCGACGGGTGGCGCATCAGCGCGGCGGCGTGGGACGACGAGCGCGACGGGCTGAGCCTGCCGTCCGACGCCCCCTGACCAGCGCCGACCGGCACTGCCAGCACTGACCAGACCGGCCGGGACGGTGTGAGCTACGTCCTCGTGCTGTTCACTGGACAACGTGGCCGCTCAGCGCCTGGGGATGGCGCCCCTGAGGGACGGGGGGCGGGTGGCGTATGCCGTCACGGGAAGCGGGCTGTTCCTCGTCGTCGCCCCAGGATGGCTGAGCCACCTCGAGATGGGGTGGGCGATCCCCGCCGAGCGGATGTTCCACGAGGCGCTGTCGTCGGGGCGCACGCTGGTGCGCTACGACCGGCCCGGCTGCGGCCTGTCGGACTCCTACGACGGTCCGCGCACGATGGCGCTCGAGCTCGCCACGATCGCTGCCGTGACGAGTGCGGTCGGCGCCGACCGCTTCGACCTGCTGGGCTGGTCGCTCGGTGCCGCGGCGGCTGCCCAGTGGGCCGCCGAGCGTCCGGAGACCGTCTCGCGCCTGGTGCTCTACGGCGGCTGGCCCAACGGGGCCTCCATCGGTGACGCCGACAGCCGGCAGCACGTGCTCGGTCTGCTGGCGACGCACTGGGGACTGGGGTCGGACCTGCTCACCGAGGTGTTCGCGCCGGACGCGGACCCCGGCACCCGACGCACGCTCGCCCGCTACCAGCGCGCGGCCTCCTCGGCCGAGACGGCCGTGGCCCTCCTGCGCCTCGCCTACGAGCTCGACGTGCGGCCGCAGCTCGGGCACGTGCAGGCACCGACCCTGGTGCTGCACCGTCGCGGGGACCGGGCGGCTCCGCCGGCCGGGGGTCGGGCTGTCGCGGGCTCGATCCCGGGCGCCGAGCTCGTGGAGCTCGAGGGTCGCTCGCACCTACCGGCCATCGGCGACGCGCAGTCGGTGGTCGACCAGGTGCGCCGCTTCCTCGGCCTGCCGGCGCTGCGACGGGCCGTGCCGACCGGGCTCACGGCGCGGCAGACGGAGGTCGCGGCCCTCGTGGCCGAGGGCCTGACGAACCGCCAGATCGCCGACCGGCTGGGCGTCTCCGAGCGGTCGGCCGAGTCGCACCTCGAGCGGATCCGGCTGCGGCTCGGCTTCAGCTCCCGCGCGCAGGTGGCCGTCTGGTACGTCGCGCAGACCCGGTAGACGCTGAGTCCTCGTCGAAGTGGGGTAGTTCCACGGCTGTGCCGGTCCCTGCGCCCCGGCAGCCTGAAGAGATGTTGCGACGCATCGTGTCCCTCGTCATCTCCGCCGCCGCCTGGTGCGGGTTCGTCGCCATCACCGTGTGGACGATGGCCTTCCTCGCCGGAGTGGCGCTCCCCCGCACCGTCGACGGCCCACCTCGCACGACGACCGCCCGGGCGGTCGTCGTCGACCTCGCGCTCCTGCTCCTCTTCGCCGCCCAGCACTCCGTCATGGCGCGGCGCCCGGCCAAGGCCTGGATACGGCGGAGGGTCCCGGCCGAGCTCGAGCGCACCACCTACGTCCTGGCCACCAACACCTGTCTCGCCCTCCTGCTGGTGCTGTGGCAACCATGGGACCAGCAGGTGTGGCACGTGGACGGCGTGCCGGCATACGCCCTCTGGACGCTGTGCGGCGCGGGCTGGGTGCTCGCGATCGCGTCGACCTTCGCCGTCGACCACCTCGAGCTGATCGGGCTCCGGCAGGCCGGATGGGGCAGATCATCTCGTTCGGCCACCACCGCCACCGACGCCGACGTCACCGACGCCCTGCAGGTCGGCGGGCTCCACGCGATCGTGCGGCACCCGTTGATGACAGGGATGGTGGTCGCGTTCTGGGCCACGCCCCGGATGAGCGCGCCGCACCTGCTCTTCGCCGTCGCCGCCACCGGCTACATCCTCGTCGGGATCACGTTCGAGGAGCGCGACCTCCGCCGCACGTTCGGCGCCGCCTACGAGGAGTATGCCGCCCGCGTCCCGGCGCTGGTGCCCGGGCTTCGCCTGCTGCCCGGGCCTCGCCCGGCGCGAGGTGCGGCGACCCGGAGGACGTTCGGCCCTGTGTCCGACGAGCCGACCCGGAGCACCCTTGATCCATGAGGTCGACCCCCCGCCGCCCCCCGGGGAGGGTGTCCCGGCGCCCGGGCGCCGGGCGTCGCACGACCGCGCGAGCCGCAGGTCCGGTCCGGCGTCATCGCATCCGCAACATCGCCCAGGAGCTCCTGATGCTCATGGGACTGGCGGTGATGCTCGGGGCCGTCGCCTGGCTGCTGACCGGGATGGCGGGGCTGGTGTGGGTGCTCGCGACCATCGTGCTGCTGGGCGCCCTCCGCCCACGGGTGCCCACCGCCTGGGTCCTGTCGATGTACCGGGCTCAACCGCTCCCACGCTGGGCAGCACCCCGACTGCACGAGGTCGTCGACGTGCTCGCCGTGCGCGCTCGGCTCCAGCGACGGCCCCAGGTGTTCTACATCGCCAGCCCCACGGCCAACGCGTTCGTCGTCGGCCGGCAGGACGACGCCGCGCTCGCCCTCACCGACGGGCTGCTGCGCCTGCTGGACGGCCGGGAGCTGACCGGCGTCCTCGCCCACGAGCTCAGCCACCTGCACAACGGCGACCCGGCGATCATGAGCCTGTCCGACCTCGTGTCCCGACTCGCCCAGTGGATGTCCTGGCTCGGCCTCTGGTCGGTCGTCGTGTCGCTCCCCCTGGCCGTCGACCGCGCCAGCCTCGTGCCCCTGCTGCTCTCGTTCCTCCTCGTCGCAGCGCCCACCGTCGTGACCCTGATGCAGCTCGCCCTGGCGCGCTCGCGCGAGTACGACGCGGACCTCGAGGCCGTCGACCTCACCGGCGACCCGGAAGGACTCGCTCGCGCACTCGTCGTCCTGGAGAACAGCGACGGGCAGATCTGGGAGCGGATCCTGGTCGGGCGCTCCGCCGGATCGGACCCCCTCCTGCTCCGGACCCACCCGGCCACCACCCAGCGGGTCCAGCGGTTGCTCGCCCTCCGGGCCGGGCCCAGCCGACCACCCGTAGACGTGAACCATGGCCCCGCGGTGGTCTACCCGCCGGTGACCCAGCGCCCCCGGCTGCGCCGAACCGGGATCCGGTGGTAGGGATCGGGTCGTCGAGGGGGCCGGCGCGAGGTGCCATCCGTCAGGCGGGGCCGGCCGTCCGTGCACCAGTCCGCGCACCAGTCCGTGCACCCGGCATACGGCGTCTGGTGCTCCACCGCCAGAGCTCGTCGACGCCCCAGACCACGACGGGGAAGGGGAGCACGAACAACACCTGCCACAGCTCCGGGACCGCGGTGCCGAACACGGACTGCAACGGTGCCACGGTCACCAGGGCCGCGGCGAAGGCGACCTCGTAGGCGATCCCCCAGAGCAGGAGGTGGTTGCTGAGGACCCCGACCTGGCGAAGCGACGCGTGCTGGGTGCGGGCCGCCATCGCGGTCCCGATCTGACAGGCGACGATGCCGAGGAAGCTCATCGTGGTGGCCTGCTGCCAGACATGGTGGAGCGGGCCCGAGCTCACGTCGTCCCCCAGCTGCCAGCCGCCGCTGAGGAGCGTGACGAGGAAGACCGCGAGCACCAGCACGGCGGAGACACCACCCAGAAGGCCCCAGGCACGGGCCAGCATGGGGACGTCGATGACGTTCTGGGTGCGTTCCCTGGGTGGACGCGCCATGAGGCCGGGCTCCGCACGTTCTCGTCCGAGCGCCAGGGCGGGCAGCGTCTCCGTGCCGAGGTCGATCGCCAAGATCTGCATGACCGTCAGGGGCAACGGGATCCGGCCTCCGGAGAGGGCGTAGACGAGGAACGGGACGACCTCCGGCGTCGCGTGCGCGAAGATGTAGACGATGAACTTGCGGACGTTGTCGTAGACGCGGCGTCCGGCCTCCACCGCGGCCACGATGGAGGCGAAGTTGTCGTCGGTGAGGACCATCGTGGCTGCCTCCCGTGCCACGTCGGTGCCCGATCTGCCCATGGCCACGCCGATGTCGGCCCGCCGCAGGGCGGGGGCGTCGTTGACGCCGTCGCCGGTCATCGCGACGACGTGTCCCTGGTCCTGCAGGGCATCGGCGATGCGCATCTTGTCCTCGGGCGAGCTGCGCGCGAAGATCAGCTCCTCCCCCGAGGCGAGCCGCTCGTCGAGCTCCGCCTCCGGCATGCGCTCGAGGTCGGCGCCCGTGACGATGCGCAGACCCGCGTGGCCGATGCCGACCGCCTCCGCGATGCCCTGGGCTGTCAGGCCGTGGTCGCCGGTGACGACGATGAGGCGGATCCCGGCAGAGTGGCAGCGCGCAACGGCGTCGGGCACCTCCGGTCGCGGCGGGTCGATCATGGCTGCGACCCCGAGCAGCGTCAGGTCGCGTTCGGCCAGCTCTCGGGTCAGGGAGGTCAGCTCCGCCTCGTCGACGGTCCGCTCGGCCACCGCCAGCAGGCGCAGCCCCTCCTCGGCCCAGGTGGTGACCATCTCGTCGAACAGCTCGCGGTCCACGTCGCCCAGGGGACGGTCGTCGCCACCCGGCCCAGCCACCCTGGTGCACAGCGTCAGCAGCTCCTCCGGTGCGCCCTTGGTGTGCACCCGGACCAGGCCGCCCTGCCGGTCGACCGTCGACATCCGACGCAGCGCGGGATCGAAGTGGAACTGCGCCAGCCGATCCTCCGGCCTGGTCGCGGGGTCGACGCCCAGCGACGCAGCCATGTGGAGCAGGGCCAGCTCGGTGGGGTCGCCGTGTTCCTGGTCGGGCTGCGCGGGGTCGAGCTCCGCGTTGTTGCAGGCGACGACCGCGCGCGACATCCGGGTGGCCGCCGGGGGCGTGACGTCACCGGCCGACGGCGCCACCGGGTCGAGAACCCGCTCGGGGGTCCAGACCCGGGTCACACGCATCCGGTTCAGGGTCAGGGTGCCGGTCTTGTCGGTGCAGATCACGCTCGTGGACCCGAGTGTCTCCACGGCCGAGATCCGCTTCACCAGGACGCCCTGTCGGGCGAGGATGCGCACGCCCACCGCGAGGGCGAGCGTGATCGTGGGCAGCAGCCCCTCGGGCACGTTGGCCACCAGGAGCCCGATCGCGAAGTTCACGGCGTCGCCCAGCGACAGCCCCGCCACGAGGGTCCCGATCGGGATGAACGCGGCACCCATCCCGACGGCCACGAGGGCGATCAGGCGAGCGACGTGCTTGACCTGCTTCTCGAGCGGGCTGTCCTCGTGCCCGACTTGCTGCGACAGTGCCGCGATCCTCCCCAGCTCGGTGTGCATGCCGGTGTTGAACACCACCGCTGTGGCTTCGCCCTCCGTACAGCTGGTGCCCGAGAAGACCAGGTCGCGGGCCTGCAGGATCGGGCCGTGGGTGTCGAACGGCTCGGCCTCACGCAGCAACGGCAGGGACTCACCCGTCAGCGTGGACAGGTCCAGCTCCACCGACCCCGACAGCAGCCGTGCGTCCGCCGGGATGCGCTCGCCCTCCTCGATCATGATGACGTCGCCCGGCACCAGCTCGCGGGCCTCCACCGGCTTGGGCGTCCCGTCGCGGACCACGCGGACGGTGAGAGGAAGGTAGGCCGACAGCGCCTCCACGGCACGCTCGGCGTGTCGCTCCTGGATGAAGGCGAACAGCGCGTTGACGAGGATGACCACGACGATGGCGACCGCCAGCGCTGTCGTGCCGCTGAGCGCCGCCAGCAGGCCGGCCAACCAGAGCAGCAGGGCCAGGGGGTGGATCAGCTGAGCGAGCAGGTCGCGCGGCCACGTCGTGCCCCGGCGTCGCGCGAGCTCGTTGGGTCCGAAGACCACGAGGCGTCTGGTGGCTTCTCGGTCGGAGAGCCCGGTGCGCCGCGTCCGCAGGTCGCGCAGGAGCCGGTCGATCGACTCCTGGGGGTTGACGGTGGAGACGCCGTCCGGGGCCAGGCCAGTCACTGGCTGAGACATCGCGCCCCCTGACTCCGGCTTTCTTCATTACACCTTCGGCGCTGTCCCCTGTCCACCGGTTCCGAGGGCAGGAGCCCCTCGCCCGCGCGCCCCGACGCGCTCGTGTCGCCCTGGTCCGGGCGGCAGACCTGCAGTGACGCGGTCCGGGCGCTACCGACCCCGGTGACGGGGCGTCGGCGGCGTCGTCACTCGCCGCGGATGCGCTCCGGCGCGAAGATCACCAGTGCCAGCGCGACGACCAGGCCGGCGCCGATGCCGACCACGAGACCGCGCCCGACGTCCTTGATCAGCGCGCCACCCAGGAGGCCGACGAGCGCACCGATCGACGCACACCCGGTGAACGTCGCGATGACCTTGGCCCAGAAGGGCGCCTCGACCTGACCAGCCATGCCGCCACAGTAACGGGGCGATGTCCGCCTACGCTGGGCGGCGACGACCCATTGCGGCGATCGCGAGGACCCCCATGACCCCGTCCCAGCGGCCCGGCCGAGCCCCGGGATGAGGCTCACGACCGACGACGCGACGGCCCGGCTCGTCGTCCACGACCACGGCATCCTCTGCACCGTGCACGCCACGCGCGGAGTGGACGCGGTGCCGTGCGTCTTCGCCGTCGACAGCGACGGCTTCGTCGGGGTGCCGGTCGACCGCGTCAAACCGAAGTCGACGTCACGGCTCCAGCGCGAGCGCAACCTCGAGTCCGACTCTCGCGCAACGATGCTCGTCGAGCACTGGGACCCTGTCGACTGGTCGCGGCTGTGGTGGGTGCGCGCCTCGCTGCGGTGGGAGGCCGATCCACAACCCGAGCGCCTGGACCGGCTCGCCGAGCTCCTCGCCGACCGCTACCCGCAGTACCGGGACCGGCCCTTCGACGGCGTCCTCGTGCTGCAGGTCGTCGACGTCACCGGCTGGGCGGCCGGTTAGGAGGCCCGCCAGGGGGCCGGCAAGGAGGCTGGGCGCGCAGCCGGAAGGCGGTCCCCAGGATCGCCGTCGCTCCGAGCGCCACGTGTCGGTGCGGCTGGCTAGGGTCGGCTCCATGGTGGTCCACCAGCTCACGGCCTCGCAGGCACGGCGTATCGCGGTGCACGCGCAGCTGCTCGACCAGCCGCGCCCCACCGACCTCGTCGCCACCGTCGAGCGCCTGACCTTCCTGCAGATCGACCCGACCGCGGCCATCGCGCCGAGCGCCGACCTCGTCCTGTGGAGCCGGCTCGGCCGCACCTACGACCCCACCTCCCTGACGACGGCGATCGAGCACGACCGCACCCTCGTCGAGACCGTCGCCTACGTGCGCAGCCCGCAGGACATCCCGGCCGTGATCGCCGAGGTCCGCGAGGCCGAGCCCTACCCCTTCATGGCCGAGTGGCTCGCGGCCAACGACTCGTTCCGCCGCGACATCCTCGCCACGCTCGAGGCCGACGGGCCGCTGCTGTCGCGCGACATCCCTGACACGAGCGTCGTCCCGTGGCCGTCGACCGGCTGGACCAACAACCGCAACGTCACGAAGATGCTCGAGGCCCTCGCCCTGCGCGGCGAGGTCGCCATCGCCGGGCGCAAGGGCCGCCAGCGCTACTTCGACCTGCCGGACCGCGTCTATCCGCCCGGCCTGCCGACGCTCACGCTCGAGCAGGCCCTCGCCCACCGCAACGAGCGCCGCCTCGCCGCCCTCGGCATCGCGCGCGCCACCGGCACCGTCATGCCGGGCGAGGGCTCCTACGTCGGTGACGCCGGCGAGCCCGCCGAGGTCGAAGGGGTGCCGGGCACGTGGCGCGTCCACCCGGCATACCTCGACGCCGCCGACGACTTCACGGGTCGCACGGCCTGCTCAGCCCGTTCGACCGGCTCATCCACGACCGCGTCCGGGCTCAGCAGCTCTGGGGTTTCGAGTACATCCTCGAGATGTACAAGCCCAAGGAGCAGCGCCGCTGGGGCTACTTCGCGCTGCCGATCCTGCACCACGACCGCCTGGTCGGGAAGCTCGACGCCCAGGCCGACCGCAAGACCGGCACGCTCGTCGTCAACGCGATCCACGAGGACGTCCGCTTCACCACCTCGGTGACGGCGGCCGTCTTCCGCGAGGTCGCCGACCTCGCGGCCTGGCTCGGCCTCACCCTCAGCGGCCCCGCCGCCCCCTAGCCCACCCAGCCAACTGCCACCAGGAGACCGCCCGTGCGCCGGATCGTCGTCTACACCATCACCTCGCTCGACGGCTCCGTCGACGACCCCAACCGGCTCTTCCCGGCCGAGGTCGATCCCGACCAGCCGCAGCCGCCGACCTTCGACGACGAGCTGGTCGCGCGCGAGACCGCGCTCATCGAGCGGCAGGACGCCGTGCTCCTCGGTCGACACATGTACGACGAGTGGTCGCGCTACTGGCCGACGTCCGACGTGCAGCCCTTCGCCGGCTTCATCAACGGGGTCAAGAAGTTCGTCGTCACCTCCACCCCGCTCACCACCTCGTCCACCGACGCGTGGGGCGACGCCGAGGTCGTCTCGGGTCAGCTCACCGACATCGTCCGGGACCTGAAGGCCTTGCCCGGCAAGGACATCGGCGTCCACGGCAGCATCGAGCTCGCCCAGTCACTGATCGCCGAGGGACTCGTCGACGAGCTGCACCTCGCCGTCGCGCCCGTCGTCGACCCGGAGGGCAGGCGCCTGTTCGAGCGCGCCACCGACCTCCAGCGCCTCGCCCTCGTCAGTGCAACCCCGACGCCGAGCGGCGCCCTGTGGCTCGTGTACCGGCCTAGGGACGCCGACCCGGCGTCCCGTTGACGCGGTAGCCGCGCACCGCCCGCCTCGACTGCGCCGACATGACCGACCGGTCGCTCTGGTGTGAGAGCACCGACAGCCGCGACATGCTCGACAGCAGCGAGGCGGCGCTCATCGACGACCCGATCGACAGGAACGACGCGAACGCGCCCACGCTGCCGATCGACAGGACGGACCCCACGCTCCCGATCGAGAGCACCGACCCGGTCGACCCGATCGACAGGAACGAGTCCCGTGACGCGATGGACCACTTCCCCCCGCGAGACCTAGGCATGGGCCCAGCCTAGGCACGCGTACCCAAATCGGGGGTCGTATGCCGTCAGGGGCACCCCCGCACGTATCACTCCCTGCGCCCGCTCCTCCTCTCCTGCAACGGCGCCGGCCTCCGCTGCACGGGGTGGCCGCCCTCGGAATCCCCGACCGCAGGCCCCTCAGGAGCAACCCGTGAGCAGCACCTTCGCCTTCACCGTCCACCCGCGAGCGCGCCTCGGCGAGGACCTCGCCCGCGTCTGGTCACCGCTCGGCCGCGTGCCGGACCCCGTCTACGACGCCGCGCTCCGCCGACTCCCGCTGCGCCCGGTCTCCATGGCCGGCATCCACATCGGCGGCGAGCGCGTCGGTCACGTCGTGCTCGTGCCCTACGGCGCGCGCCACCTGCTCACCTCTCCCGGCGAAGGCCGAGCCCGCGTTCACCGTGCGGTCGACAAGGCCCGCGCCCTCGGCTGCGACGTCGTGGGGCTCGGCGCCCTGACCGCCACGGTGACCGCGGGCGGGGTCTCGCTCCGGGGCCGCACCGACATCGGCGTGACGAACGGCAACGCCTTCACGGCAGCCATCGTCGACGACCAGGCCCGGCGACTGCTGCGCGATGCCGTCGACCACGCGTCGGACCCCCACGTCGCCGTCGTCGGCGCCACGGGCAGTGTGGGCGCTGCCGTCACCCGGCTCCTCGCCCGGGACCGCGCCGCAGCACGGCTCACGCTCGTCGCCCGCGGGACCGGACGCCTCGACGCGCTCGCCGCCGACGTCGGCCGGCAGGTCCCGACCACGACGGCCACGTCGATGGACGCCGTCGCCGACGCCGACCTCGTCATCCTGCTCACCGCGTCCGCCGACGCCCTCCTCGGGCCGCAGCACCTCGCGCCCGGTGCCGTCGTGCTCGACGCCACCCAGCCGCGCAACACCTCGCCCTCCCTCGTCGACGAGCGACCCGACGTGCTCGTCGTCGACGGCGGCGTCGTCGACATCCCGAGCCTGCGCCTCACCGGAGGCAACATCGGGCTGCCGGACGGACGCTCCTACGCGTGCTTCGCCGAGACCGCGCTGCTCGCCCTCTCGGGCCACCGCGGCCACTTCTCCATCGGCGTCCCGACGCTCGAGCTCGTCGACACGACGCGCAGGATGGCCGCCGACCTCGCCCACCTCGGCTTCCGTGCTGCCGACCCGACGAGCTTCGGCCGCCCGGTCTTCCTCCGCCGCGCCGTCACCCGCACCAGCCCGTCCCTGGCGGTGGCGTCATGACGACCCTCGTCCGCGGCGGCCACCGGGCCCGCCACCGGGTCGTCCTCCTCGGCGGCGGCTACGTCACCCTGCACGCATATGCCGGCCTGATGCGTCACGCCGGACGCGCGGTCCGCCGCGGCGACGTCCAGGTCGTCGTCATCAGCATCGACGACGCGCACAGCTTCCACGGCTTCACGGGAGAGGTGCTGGCCGGGCTGCTGCCCTACGACCGCACCCGCACGCCCCTGGTCGAGGCCATGCCGCACGCCCACGTCGTCCTCGGTCGGGCGACGGCGATCGACCCGGAGCGCCGCCTGGTCCGCTACGAGCTGGTCGACCGGACCGACGAGTCGCCCACCGAGCGGGTCCTCGACTACGACGCGCTCGTCATCGGCACCGGCGGCCGCGAGCCCGCCGCCGCGGTCCCCGGGCTCGCCGAGCACGGCTTCACCCTGCGAGCGCCCGGCGACATCGCCGTCCTGACCGAGCGCATCCGCGATGCGGCGACGCACCGCGGGATCCGCCGGCACACCGTGGTCGTCGCCGGTGGAGGCCTCGCCGGAGTCGAGATGGCTGCCGCCGTCGCCGACCTCGGCGGCGCGCGGGTCCGCGTCGAGCTCGTCCACTCCGGCGACGCGATCCTGCCCGAGCTGCGCGACGACCAGCCGCGCCTGGCCCGCCGGGCCGAGCAGGAGCTCGAGCGCCTCGGCGTCCGGGTGCGGCTGGGCGTGCGCCTCGCCTCGGTGACCGAGGACCTCGCGCACCTCTCCGACGGCACGGCGCTCCCGGCGAGCACCGTCATCGCGACGATCGGCCAGCGGCCAGTGCAGGTCCCCGGGCTCGATGAGCACCGTGACCCGCGCGGCCGGCTCGTGACGCGCCCCGACCTCTCCGTCGTCGACGGCGTCTGGGCCGCCGGAGACGCCGCCTGCGTCGTCCACCCGACACGTGGCGAGCCCGTCCCGGCCAACGCGCTGTGGGCGATCAAGGGCGGCGAGCACGTGGGGCGCAACCTCGCCCGGATGCTTCGCCGTCGCCCGACCCGCCCGTTCGCCTACCGCGGGCTCGGCCAGGCCGCGTCGTTCGGCTTCGGCCGCTCGATCTCCGAGCTCTACGGCCTCCCCTTCACGGGATGGCTCGCCTGGGTGCTGCGCCTGACGTTCTTCCTGCGCTTCATGCCGAGCCGCCGCAAGGCGGCCCAGGTCGTGGGCGACGTCGCCCGCCACGCGGCATACGGCCGCAGCGCTCCCCGCCCGGCACTCGCCGAGCCCGCCGAGCCCGCGGTCGCCGAGCTCGCCACGGCCCAACCCGCCTAGACCGCTCGGGAACGGATGACGGGACGTACCCTTGGCGTCCTGCACGGCGCCCTCGCGTATGCCGTGCCGTCCCGTCAGGCGTCCCGTGCCGTCGCGCACCGGGCAGCTGTCGAGAAGCGCGCGCGCCGTTCGACGTGAGGGCATGACGACCACTCCAGGAGACCGCTTGAGCACCCAGCCCGCCGCCGGCCCCACGGGCCCGGCGTCCTACTTCCCGTCGATCGAGAAGAACTACGGCCGGCCCGTGGACCACTGGATCGGCCTCGTCCGCGAGCAGCAGGCCGCCGGCACGGTCAGGCACGGCGAGCTCGTCACGTGGCTCAAGACCGAGCACGGCATGGGGCACGGCCACGCGAACGCCGTCGTCGCCCACACCCTCGGCCTCGTGAAGGCGGGCGTGTGACCGAGCCGCTGCACGCCACGGAGCCCATCCACGTGACCGAGACGCGTGCGGCCTACGACACCGTGGCGGTCGACTACGCGCGGTTGCTCGAGGGCGAGCTCGCGCGCAGCCCGCTCGACCGGGCGCTGCTCGGGCACTTCGCCGAGCTCGTCACCCTCGAGGGCGGCGGTCCGGTCGTCGACGTCGGCTGCGGGCCTGGTCGCATCACCGGGCACCTGGCCACGCTCGGCCTCGACGTCAGCGGGATCGACCTCTCGCCGGGGATGGTCGCGGAGGCACGGCGGCGCCACCCCGACATCGACTTCCGCACCGGCAGCCTCGCCGGGCTCGGCCTCGCCGAGGGTTCCGTGGCGGGAGTCGTCGCGTGGTACTCGGTCATCCACACCCCTCCCGCCCTGCTACCCGAGGTCATCGCCGAGCTGCACCGCGTCATCCGACCGAACGGCCTGTTGCTGCTGGCCTTCCAGGCGGGCGGCTTCTCGGTGCGGCACGAGCGGGCCTACGGCCACGAGGTGACCTTCGAGGCGCACCGGCACGACGCCGACGACGTGACGTCGCAGCTGGTCGATGCCGGCTTCCGCGTCACCGTCCGCACCGAGCGGGCGAGGCAGGGCCAGGAGAAGACACCGCAGGCCTTCCTCCTCGCCCGCCGGGGCCCATTCGAGGACTGAGGCGCCGCTGCCGTCAGCCGGTGTGGCGTGCCGCGAGCGCCCGGGCGATCCGCTCGATGAGGTCGTAGGGCACGCCGTCGGCGTAGAAGAACTGCACCGTGTCCTTCTTCGCCCGGTGCGGCGCCACCTCAGCCTCGAGGTCCGGGTCGAGCTCTCCGACGGGGTAGAGCCCGATGTGCTTCTTCCACCCCGCGAAGTGGATGCCGTAGCGACCGGTGAACATGACTGCCGGCATGCCGTAGCGAATCTTCTCCTCGCCGCCCGGCACCGCCCGCCGGAGCGCGGCCCGTACCTGCTCAAGCACCTCCCGCTGCCCCTCGGGGAAGCCGTCGACGTATGCCGTCACGGTCGTCGGCACAGCCGTGGCCTTCGTCGTGGATGCCCTCTCGACCTCGCTCATCGGTCCCCCTCGTCGTCGCAGCCCTGACCCTTGCCAGTGTGACGGACGGCGGGTCCGGGGGCCGTGGTCGATTCGCCGGACAGTCGCCTGCGGATCGCCTACGGTGAGCCGATCATCAGGGGACCAGGGAGCAGGATGCGCAGCCGCAGGGCCAACGGACTCGTCACGATCGCCGCCCTCGTGGCCCTGGCCGCGGTCGGCGGCAACGCGGCACGAGGTTCCGGCGACGTCACGCTCGCCGGCGCCGGCTCGGCGCCCGTCGTCGCGATCACCCGCACCCCGGCACCGACGAATGCCCGGACGAGTGCGTCGGCGGCCGCGACCACGCAAGCGGCAAGGCCACAGGCGGGGACGTCTGCCGCCGCCTCGACCTGGGCCGTGACGAAGGTCGTGGACGGCGACACCATCTGGGCGTCCCGGGACGGCGTGACCCGCAAGATCCGGTTCATCGGCATCGACACCCCGGAGACGGGCCAGTGCGGCTTCACCGAGGCCCGCAACGCCCTGCGCGGCATCATCGGCGGTCAGCGGGTCACCCTCACGCCCGGCGCCCGGGACGACGTCGACCGCTACGGCCGCCTGCTGCGCTACGTCGACGTGAACGGCGTCGACGCCGGCCTGCGCCTCGTCAAGCAGGGGTATGGCGTCGCCCGCTACGACTCGCGCGACGGCTACGGTTACCATCCGCGCGAGGCGGCCTACGTGCGCGCGGACGCCGGGAGCCCGAAGGCGGCGTGTGCCGCTCCCGGCTCGAGCGGAACCTCCGGGTCGACAGGCACCACGGGGTCGACGGGCACCAACGGCGGCGTCGGCCTCTCCGGGTCCTGGCCGCAGGCCGGCGACAGGTACCCGTGCCCCCGGTCCCGCCCGGTCAAGGGCAACGAGAGCTCGATGATCGCCCACGAGCCGACCGACCGGTACTACGACATCACGAAGCCCGAGCAGTGCTTCGCGACGATGAGCGACGCCGAGGCCGCCGGCTTCCGTCCCGCCAAGGTCTGACCGCCGCGCGGCGCCTCCACTCGCCCCCCCCACCGTGTCCGCAACACACCGGGCATTCGCCAACCGGGGCGGTTGCAACCGGCTCGGGCTGACGGTTTCCTGGTGTGTTGCGGGGCAGCGGGCACCGGCGCCGGAGGTCAGTCGCCGAGACCGAGGATGCAGGCGGTGCCGACGTCGACGAAGCCCACCCGGCGGTAGATGTCGGCGGCAGCATCCGACCCCGCTGACAGGAAGACGACCTCGACGCCCCGCTCCCGGCACGCTGCGACGAGGGTGCTCGTGATCGCCGTGCCGTGGCCGCGGCCGCGGTGCCCCGGCGGCACGGCGATGCCCATGAGCTCGGCGACGTCGCCACGGGGAGCCGCCGACCCCGCGCCGCAGAGGCGGTTGCCCTCGAACGAGGCCACGACGACGAGGTCGCCGCGCTCCATCAGCTCGGGCTGCCTGCCCGGGTCCTTGGGCTCCACCTCGTCGTGCCCGGCGAACCCCGCCGACACCGAGCCGAGAGCCAGCGACAGGTGCGGCTCGGCCGGGTTCAGCGCGCGCGCCCGCGGGTCAGCGACCACCGCGACGTCCGGCGGCATGACGAGCAGCGGGTAGCGGTGCGGCTCGTGGCCGGCCGCCCGGACCGCAGGCAGCAGCGACGGCGTCACCTCGTCGACCCACTCGATGGCCCGTGGCAACCCGAGGGCCTGCTGGCGCTCGAGCACTCGGCCCACGTCATCGGCGGTGAAGCCGGCCCGGACGCCGCGGCGAGGCCGGGCGTAGAACTGCCACCCGGTGCCCTCGTCGGCGACGAAGAGCGTGAACGGCCCGACCTCCTCCACCGTCGCGACGGCGCGCGGGACGCAGTCGTAGTACGCCTCGATGCGGTCCAGCCGCGCGTCGTGAGCTCGCCCCATGGCGCCACGATGACAGCGTGCGACCCTTGCGGGCGACCGAATTGCCGCCCTCAGCGCCGTCCGCGGCGGGTGCGGAGGTAGTCGGCCACGACGTACTCGCCCAGCCGTGCGATGTCGGGCGTGAAGACGCGCCCACCCGCGCGCCGGGCGACCGCGTCGACGAAGCGCGCCAGCCCCGGGTCGTCGCCGAGCATGAAGATGTTGAGCTGGGCGCCGGACCGTCGCAGCTCGTCGACCTGGGCCACCGTCGCGCGCACCGTCTCCTGGGTGGCCGGCCAGTGGAACGTCGGCCGCCCGTCGACCTCGAGGTGCGCCGTCGGCTCGCCGTCGGTGACGACGAGCACGACCGGCTCGGCGTCGGGGTGGCGCCGCAGGTGGCGCGAGGCGAGCATCAGCGCGTGCTGGAGGTTGGTGCCCTGCACCCACTCGGGCTCGGCCTCGGCCAGCTCGACGGGGGTCAGGCGCCGCGCCGCGAGGTTGAAGCCGATGATCTGCAGCGCGTCGTGCCGGAACCGGGTCTGCACGAGGTGCGAGAGCGCGAGCGCGGTCTGCTTCATCGGCCCCCACCGCCCCTCCTGCAGCATCGAGAACGACATGTCGACGCACAGCGCGACCGCGGCCACCGCGCGCCGCTCCGTCTCGGCCACCTCGAAGTCCTCGACGAGCAGCTCCACCCCACCGCTTCGGTATGCCGTGTGCCCGGCCCCCTTCGCAAGGGGCCCGCCCGACGTGGCGGGGTCACCGACCGTGGCCGTCGAGTGGTCGGGTCCCCCGGCTCGGGCCTGGCGTTGCAGGGCGTTCGAGACGGTGCGCACCGTGTCGATGGGCAGCTCGTCGCCGAACTCCCACTGGCGGCTCAGCCCGGTCAGCTCGTCGGCCTGCCCGGCTGCGCGGTCGTCGTGGTCGCCGCGTCCGGCCGCCTCGACCCGCTCGAAGACCCGCTTGAGCGCCGTCTCCCCGAGACGCCGCACGGCCCGGGGCGTGAGGCGCAGGCCGTCGTCGCCGCGCGAGACATAGCCCTGCCGTTCGAGCTCGCGCTCCAGCTGGCGCAGGGCCTCCATGTCGCGGGCGGCGTCGGCACCGAGGTACTGCTCGAGCCGTTCGACGTCGACGTCGTCGAGGGTCGCCCCGAAGTAGCCCTGTCCGAGCTGCTCGCCGAGCTGCTCGAGGTCGGCGAGCTCGGCCACCGCCCCGACGGCGTCGCCGTAGCCCATCGGCTCGCCGCCCTGACCCTGTTGCACCGGACTGCGCCGGTCGAGGCCGGGCCGCAGCGCCCGGAGGTTGTCGGACAGCTGCGCCATCTGCGAGGCGAGGTCGGGGTCACCGAGCGCATCGGACATGAGCTGTCCGAGCTGCTCGCGCTGCTCCGGGGTCAGCGAGGCCATCAGCCGGTCGGCCGCGGCCTGGCGCCGGGCAAGGGCGTCGATGAGCTCGTCGACGTTCTCCGGCTGCTCGGGGAAGAGGTCGCCGTGCTTGTCCATGAAGTCGCGGAACTGGTCCTCGGTGTCCTCACCGCGCGCGTGGGCGGCGAGCAGCCGGTTGAGGTCGGCGAGCATGTCCTTGACGGCCTGCATCGCCTGCGGGTCGTTGCCCGACAGCGCCTGCTTGAGCCCCTCGAACTGCGCACCGACGACCTCGCGCTGGAGCAGCTGCTGGATCTGCTCGTAGGTCTGCCTCGCCTCGGGCGAGTGCCACTCGTAGTCGCCGAGCGCTCGCACGGCGCCGGCGACGTCGTCGGGGATCGTCGCGAGGTCCATCTCCGCGAGCCGTGCGTCGTCACCGGACTCGCCGGCGAGGGCATCGCGCTCCTCGGCGAGCGCCTGGTCGAGCATCGCCCGCACCTGGTCGAGCGTGCCGCCGAGGTCACCACGCCGGCGGGCTGCCTCCCGCAGCCGGCGGACATGCTCGGCGAGGTCGTCGAGGCCGCGGCGCCCGTCCATGCCCCGGCGCAGCAGCTCGCGCAGCGACTCCCGCAGCGAGCCACCCGCCAGGACGTCCTGACCGACCTCGTCGAGCGCCGACCGGACGTCGAAGGGCGGCGCGAGCGGGTCCGGGCCGCCGTGCCAGGGGGTGTAGCGGAACCGCCCGTGCACGTCACCGCCGTCGCCCGGTCCTCTGGGTGTCATCGGGCTCACCGCCCCGCCCGAGCCGGCGCCCCCGGCAACACACCGAGCAACCGCCAACCACCGGTGGCTACAACCGCAGGAGCTGGCGGTTGCTCGGTGTGTTGCGGAGGAGGGGGCGCGGAGGTGGGGGTGTGGTGGGGCATGGGTCAGGCTCCGTAGACGGTGCGGCCGGCGACGGAATCCTTGTCGATGCGGCGCGTCAGGTGCAGCCCCTCGAGGACGAACTCGATGGCGGCCGCGACCTGACCCGGCGTCGCGTCGTCGCCGTGTCCGAGCCGGTCGAGCACCTTGGACAGCCCCGACACCGGGCCCACCTGGGCCAGCAGGTCGGAGCCCGGCACGAGCTCCCCGGTCTCGACGACGGCGCCCTCGGCGAAGAGGTTGGTGAAGCCGGTCAGGTCGAGGCCCGACAGCCGCGCGCGGTAGGTCTCGGCGACGGCGAGGCGCAGCAGGTGCGTCAGCACGTCGCGCTCACGGCCCTCCTCGCCCATCTCGAACTCGACCTTGCCGAGGAGGGTGGGCACGACGGTGGGGACGTCGCAGACGCGCGCGACGGCATACGCCTCCCCCGACCGGGCGGCGCGGCGCAGCGCGGAGCCGGCCACGCCCTCGGCCGCCGCGATGGCGAACCGCGCCGAGACACCCGACCGCTGGTCCACGGCGGAGGACTCCCGCAGACCCCGGGTGAAGCGCGCGATGACCTCGAGGAGGTGCTCGGGCACGTCGGCGACGAGCGCGGACTCCTGCGCGATGAGGGCGATCTCGTCGCTCACCTCGGACGGGTAGTGCGTGCGGATCTCGGCGCCGAAGCGGTCCTTGAGCGGCGTGATGATGCGACCGCGGTTGGTGTAGTCCTCGGGGTTGGCCGTGGCGACGAGCAGGATGTCGAGCGGCAGGCGCAGCGAGTAGCCGCGGATCTGGATGTCACGCTCCTCGAGCACGTTGAAGAGCGCGACCTGGATGCGCTCGGCGAGGTCGGGCAGCTCGTTGAGGCCGAAGATGCCGCGGTTGCTGCGCGGCACGAGGCCGTAGTGCACCGTCTCCGGGTCGCCCAGCGTGCGGCCCTGCGCCACCTTGACCGGGTCGACGTCGCCGACGAGGTCACCGACGCTCGTGTCGGGCGTCGCGAGCTTCTCGGTGTAGCGCTCGCTACGGTGGCGCCACACGACGGGCAGGTCCTCGCCGAGCTCGGCGGTCAGCCGCCGGCAGCGCACGCACGACGGCTGGTGCGGGTCGTCGCCGATCTCGCAGCCCTCGACAACGGGGCTCCACTCGTCGAGCAGCCCCGCGAGCGTGCGCATGAGCCGGGTCTTGCCCTGGCCGCGCTCGCCGAGCAGCACGAGGTCGTGGCCCGCGAGCAGCGCCGTCTCGAGCTCGGGCAGGACGGTGTCGTCGAAGCCGACCATCCCCGGGAACGCGTCCTCACCCGCCCGCAGCCGGGCCAGCAGGTTCTCGCGGAGCTCGCTCTTGACGCTGCGGTGCACGTGGCCGGTGGCGCGCAGCTCGCCGAGGGTGGTGGCACCGGTGTCGGGGTGGGTCATTGCCTCACGCTACGTCCGACGCCCGACGGTGTCGAAGGGTGCGTCCAGGGCTGGTCTCCTTGCATATGCCGTATGCCGTGTGCCCGCGTCCCCGGCCTCAGCCTGCCGACGACTCGGCGCGGTCGCCGGCCCAGTCGGTGTGGAAGCTGCCCTTGCGGTCGATGCGCGTGTAGGTGTGCGCGCCGAAGTTGTCGCGCAGCGCCTGGATGAGCGCGGCTGGCAGCCGGTCGCGGCGCAGCGCGTCGAAGTAGGAGAGCGACGACGCGAACGCCGGCGCGGGCACGCCCCGCTCGGCCGACACGGCCACGACGCGGCGCCAGGCCTGCACGCCCTCGCTGATCGCGTCGGCGAACCACGGCGCGGTCAGCAGCGTCTCGAGGTCGGGCTCGGCGGCATACGCCTCCTTGATCCGGTCGAGGAAGCGGGCGCGGATGATGCAGCCGCCGCGCCAGATCGTCGCGACCTCACCGAGGTCGAGGTCCCAGCCGTGCTCCGTGGAGCCGGCGGCGAGCTGGTCGAAGCCCTGGGCGTAGGCGACGATCTTGGAGGCGTAGAGCGCGGCGCGGACGTCGTCGACGAAGGCGTCGCGCTCGACCTGGCGCTGCGTGGACGGGTCGAGGTCGGCCAGGTCGGCGAAGGTCGAGCGGACGGCGGCGCGCTGGCTCGTGTGACCCGAGAGGCTGCGGGCGAAGGTCGCCTCGGCGATGCCCGTGACGGGGACGCCCAGGTCGAGGGCGCTCTGCACGGTCCAGCGTCCGGTGCCCTTCTGCTCGGCCGCGTCACCGACGACGTCGACGAACGGCTTGCCGGTCGAGGCGTCCGTGTGGGCGAGCACGTCGGCCGTCATCTCGATGAGGAAGGACTCGAGGTCGCCCTCGTTCCACTCGCGGAAGACGTCGGCGATCTCGGCGGGCTCGAGCCCGAGGACGCTGCGGAGCAGATCGAAGGACTCGGCGATGAGCTGCATGTCGGCGTACTCGATGCCGTTGTGGACCATCTTGACGAAGTGTCCCGCGGCGTCGGGCCCGAGGTGCGCGGCACACGGGGTGCCGTCGACCTGGGCGGCGATGGACTCGACGACCGGCGCGAGGCGCTCGTAGGCGTGGTCCGAGCCGCCGACCATGATCGACGGGCCGTTCAGCGCGCCCTCCTCACCGCCCGAGACGCCCATGCCGACGAAGTGGATCCCCTGGTCGGAGAGGGCCTTCTCGCGCCGGAGCGTGTCGGCGAAGTGCGCGTTGCCGGCGTCGACGACGATGTCGCCCTCGTCGAGCAGGGGCACGAGCTCGTCGATGACGGCGTCGGTCGGGGCGCCGGCCTTGACCATGACGATGATGGCTCGCGGCTTCTGGATCGCGGCCACGAAGTCCTCGACAGTCTCGGCCCCGACGAAGTCGCCCTCGTCGCCGAACTGCTCGACGAGGCTCGTCATGCGCGAGGTCGTGCGGTTGTGGACCGCCACAGTGTGGCCGTGTCGGGCGATGTTGCGGGCGAGGTTGCGGCCCATCGTCGCGAGGCCGGTGACGCCGATCGTTGCGCGTGTCTCCATGAGGAGAGCAACCTCCTCGGCGACCGGTGCATTCCGTGCTGTCCACCCTCGGCGACCGACCGGCCCTGACGCACGCGGCTGGATGCGGTTGGGTGGGGCCATGGACCCAGACGTGCAGCGGCGGATCGGTGAGCTGGTCGCCGAGCTGTCGGCAGGGCTGCCCGGCGCCGATGACGACGTGCGGACGGCGGCGGCCGAGAGCGTCGCGGCGCTGCGCCGGCTCGCGGACGTCCTCGAGCGGCCGGCAGGCGCGGGCACGAGCGACGGCAGACCTGCTCCGGTCGAGGTGGTCGTGCCGGTCCTCGGCGTCGACGGCTGCTCGGCGGGCTGGGTCGGGGCGCTGCTCGAGCCGGGGGCTCCGCGCCCGCGCATCGTCGTGGCGCCGACGATCGCTGAGCTCGTCGCCATGGTGCGGGAGTCGACCGGCATCCGCGTAGTCGGCATCGACATCCCGATCGGCCTGCCCGACAGCACGATCCGTGAGGCCGACGTCCTCGCCCGCCGCGCGCTCCCCGGCAAGGCGTCGTCGATCTTCTCGACGCTGACGCGCTCCGCGTATGCCGCAGCCACGCGTCTCGAGGCCGACACCGTCAACCGCGGCCTCGTCGGCCAGGGCGTCGGCGCGCAGGCCTTTGCCCTGCGCGACAAGATCGTCGAGGTCGACGCCTGGCTGCGCACCCGCCCGACCGTCACCGTCCTCGAGATCCACCCCGAGGTCTCGTTCGCGGCCATGACCGGCGCCCCGATCCTCGCGAGCAAGAAGACCGACGAGGGCCGCGACCAGCGCCTCGCGGCCCTCGAGGCGGCCGGACTCCCGCGGCCGTCCGTCCTCCAGGGCTCGGGGTATGCCGTCGACGACGTGCTCGACGCCTGTGCCGTCGCGTGGTCGGCCGCCCGGCACACCATCGGCCTGGCGCGGTCGCTGCCCGACCCGCCCGAGGTCTTCTCGGACGGCATCCCGGCCGCGATCTGGGCCTGAGCGCGGCCAGTCGCGGCAGGGCCCGAGGATGGGTGCCATGCGCATCACGGTGGACGACCTCACCGACCCTGTCGACACCGCCGTGGTCGACCTGCTCGACGAGCACGTGTCCCAGCTGCGGTCGATCTCGCCGCCGGAGAGCACACACGCCCTCGACCTCGACAGGCTGCGAGCGCCGGGCATCACGTTCTGGGTGGCCCGTGACGGCGACGAGGTGCTCGGCTGTGGGGCCCTGACCGAGGTCGAGCCCGGGCACGGCGAGGTCAAGTCGATGCGCACCGCCCCGACGGCCCAGCGCCGCGGCGTCGGGCGCGCGGTACTGGGCGAGATCCTCGCCGAGGCTCGGCGCCGACGGCTGGCACAGGTCAGCCTCGAGACCGGCTCGGACGACTTCTTCGCGCCGGCCCGCGCGCTCTACGCCGCGCACGGCTTCACCGAGTGCGGCCCGTTCGGCTCCTACGGCCTCGACCCGCACAGCACCTTCATGACCCTCGAGCTCTGAGCCGGCCCTGCCGACGACCGTCGCCGTGAGTGCACTGGGTGGGGTCAGGACCCCGCCCAGTGCACACGCCCTCTGCCGGGAGTGCGCAGTGGGGTGGGTCCTCAGCCGGTGACGGCGACCCGGAGGGCTCCGGCGGTCGCGTCCCAGCCGGGCTGGGTCGGGTGCACGAACTCGGCGGTGTCGCGGCCGGGCGTGCCGACCGGGACGAGCCAGGCCTTGGAGTTGTCGGCGACGACGTGCGGGTCGAGCCCGTGGACGCGGCCACCCCACGCGGCCTTGACGGTGTCGACGAAGTGGAAGTGGTCGGCGCCGGGCTCCGCGTTGAGCGCGGCGACGCCCCGCGCCTGGAGGTCGTCACCGAGCCGCTGGAGGTCGTTCAGGGCCGCGCCGGCGTCGTAGACGGGCGCGGCCTCGGGGATGCCGTAGCTCTCGGTGTTGATGAGGAAGGGGTAGCTGAGCAGGTAGACCTGCGCGTGGCCGCCGGACCTCTGCTCCACGGCGCGCAGGGCGTCCTTGGTGCGCTCGACCATCTGCGGCGCCTTCGCGGAGGCTGCGTCCAGGGCCTGCTTGCAGCTCGACGGGTCGCGCAGGGTCAGGCAGTCGACGACGATCGTGGAGAAGCCGATGTCGTTGCCGCCGATGGTGACGAAGACGTAGTCCGTGGCGGGCGTGACCGAGTCGATCTGCGCCCGCGTCACGAGCTGGCACGAGACGGTGCCGGTGTAGAGGCTGCCCGCGCCGGCGCCCGCGACGAACGTGTACGTGTAGGAGAAGTCGGGCTGCGCCGGCACCCCGCAGAGGCGCTCGGTCTGGGCACGCCGCAGCCACTCGGCCTTCTGGTCCGGGTAGCGCGCGGGATCGATGGAGTAGGTCGCCGTCCTCGTGAAGGCGCTGCCCAGGTCACGCGGCTCGAGGATGTCGGCGACGACCCCGCCGCTGCACGCCGCGTCCGTGTAGGTGGCGCCGATCGAGGCAGCGACCTGCGAGCCGTAGTTGTCCGGGGAGCGGTAGCAGCTGCGCTCCTCGTAGGTGCCCGTGCCGTTCCCGGCCGAGTAGGAGTCGCCGAGCTGGACCACGTGAGGGGCCGTGGTCGCCGCGGCCTCGGGCGCCGCCGATGCGACGGTCGCGGCGGCACCGAGCGCCGCGACGAGGGCGAGAGCAGCGCGGGCGAGCCGGGTGGTGGGGCTGGTCGGGCGGGAACGGGGCACGGCGGGACTCCTTCGTCCGGTGTCGGTCTCGGAGGAGAACGAGGCCGCCACCGGCGAGGTCACGCGGGCCGCGGGCGGTGAACGCAGCCCTACGGGCGGAGGTATGCCGCCACGACGGGCGTGACGGCATACCTCCTCTGCGTGTGCTGCGCGTGGCGCGGATCAGCCCTGAGCGAGCTGGGACACGTCGTCCCACTTCTCCCACGTCTCGAGGCGCGAGGAGTAGTCGGCCTTCGCGATCGACAGCGGCGCCGCCCCGAAGAAGACGCGCAGCGGCGGCTCGTCGGCGTCGACGATCCTGAGCACCGCGGCGGCGGAGGCCTTGGGGTCGCCGGGGCCGGAGGTGTTGCGGGCCGCGCGCTCGCGGTGCGTGCGCTCACGGATGTCGTCGTAGGCCGGGAGGGGCTCGGAGTGCTTGGCGGACGGGCCGGCCCAGTCGGTGGAGAAGCCGCCGGGCTCGATGAGCGTCACGTGGATGCCGAACGGCGCGACCTCCTGGGCGAGGGACTGGCTCAGGCCCTCGAGCGCCCACTTCGACGCGTGGTAGGCGCCGACGATCGGGAAGGCCGAGATGCCACCGATCGAGCTCACCTGGATGATGTGGCCCGAACCCTGCTCACGCAGGATGGGCAGCGCGGCCTGCGTGACCCACAGCGCGCCGAAGAAGTTCGTCTCCAGCTGGTCGCGGACGTCGGCCTCGCTCAGCTCCTCGACGAAGCCGAAGTGGCCGTAGCCGGCGTTGTTGACCACGACGTCGAGCCGGCCGAAGCGCTCGTGCGCCTGCTGGACGGCGGCGAGGTCGGCGTCGCGGTCCGTGACGTCGAGGGCGATCGGCAGGAGCCGGTCCCCGTAGAGCTGCGCGAGGTCGTCGAGGGTGCTCGTGTCGCGGGCGGTCGCAGCGACGTTGTCGCCCCGCTCGAGGGCGGCGGCGGCCCACTCGCGACCGAACCCACGGGACGTTCCGGTGATGAACCACGTTTTCGTCATGCGCTCGACGCTATGACTTCGAGTGCGCTCCAACGCAAGTGGGCGACGGGCCCCGGCCGGACGAAACATCGATGTCACGGCGAACTCACCGTGGCGCAACCTTTCGCGTGCACCGTGGTCGGTGACGGCTTCGCGCGGGTGATCGCGGAGTGCATGCGATGAGGCCGCCGCGGGGTCGTCTGTCGTGATCCAGCCAGTCCCGCCGAGGAGCAGCCATGAACCGCCTGAGATCGATCGTCCGATGGCTCGACGAGTACACCCTCTGGGCCTTCAACCCGCGCTCCGTGTCGAGGTGACGCCGACCGCAGCCAGCTGCCGGACTCACCTCGAACCAGCTGTGGGCCGCTGGGAGTCAGGCGATCCGGGCGGCGCGAGCGAGCCAGGTGAGGGCCTGCTCGGCCGTGCTGAGCACCGAGATGTGCCCGTCGTCGGGCTGGAGCCACAGGTCCGCGCCCGGGATCGTGCGCGCGAGCCACTCACCGTGCGACGCCGGCACCATGCGGTCGGCACCGCCGTGCACGACGAGGGCCGGGGCGGTGACGTCGGCCGGGTCGAAACCCCAGTCGGAGACGTAGGCGAGGTCGTCGTCGATGAGCGCGGCCGGACCGGCAGCGAGCGCCGGGCCGACGACCGACCCGAGCCAGCCCCACGGCCCCGAGAAGGCCGCCTCGTCCGCAGGCACGAACCCGAAGTCGACCTCGCCCTCGGCCGCCTGGGCCGCCACGGCCTCGTGAGCCTCCTTGGCCGCGCGTCCGGCGGCGGCAGCCCGCAACGACGCCTCACCGCCCGGTGCCATCCCGGCGAACCAGTCCAGCCCGGAGGCGCCGAAGGGTGCCACCGGTGAGATGCTGGCGACCCCTCGCACCCGGTCACCCAGCAGCGCGGCCGGCGCGAGCGCATGCGTGCCGCCACCCGAGTGGCCCATCACCGCAAAGGAACCCACCCCGAGCGCGTCCGTGACAGCCGCCACGTCACGGGCCGCGGAGGCGACGTCACGGCCGGGGCGCGGGGTCGAGCCGGCGTAGCCGGGCCGGTCGTAGGACACCCACCGGATGCCGAGACGGGCCGCGGCCGCGAAGAGCGGCCGCGGCGGCGCGCCGAGGTTGGGCGTCCCGTGGTGCCACACGACGACGAGCGGCTCGACGTCCGCGGTCCCCGGGTCCCCCGTGTCGTAGACGTGCAGCACGTGCCCGTCGCCGAGGTCCACGTCGCTCTCGGTCACCTGGGTGGTCGGGGTGTCGCTCACAGGGCTTCGGCCTTTCGTCTGAGGTGGTCCTGCTCGGGGATGCTCGTCGTGAGACGCGACGCGAGCAGGTAGCTGTCGCGGGCACGCTCGGTGTCGCCCGTCATCTCGAGCAGGTGTGCGCGCACGGCGTGCAGGCGGTGGTGCCGGGCGAGGCGCTTGTCCTGCTCGAGGTCGTCGAGGACGGCGAGGCCTGCCGCCGGCCCCTCGACCATGGCGAGGGCAACGGCTCGGTTGAGCGTCACGACCGGGCCGGGCGCGAGCTGCTCGAGCAGCCCGTAGAGCGCGAGGACCTGCTCCCAGTCCGTCTCCGCCGCGGACGGCGCCTCGTCGTGGACGGCGGCGATCGCCGCCTGCACCTGGTACGGCCCGAGCCGGGTCCGGGTCAGGGCGTCGCTCACGAGGGCGACGCCCTCCCGGACGTATGCCGTGTCCCACCGCGTGCGGTCCTGCTCGGCGAGCGGGACGAGCTCACCGGCGGCGTTCGTGCGGGCCGGGCGACGGGCCTCGGTCAGGAGCATCAGGGCGAGCAGGCCGGCGACCTCGCCGTCGTCGGGCAGCAGGGCGTGCACCTGACGCGTGAGCCGGATCGCCTCCGCTGTCAGGTCGATCCGGTGCAGGGCGTCACCGCTGCTCGCCGTGTGTCCCTCGGTGAAGACGAGGTAGAGGACGTGGAGCACCTCGCGCAGCCGCTCGGGCACGTCGTCCGCGGGCGGCATCCGGAACTCGGCGCCGGAGTCTCGGATCTGCTTCTTGGCGCGGCTGATCCGCTGGGCCATCGTGGCCTCGGGCACGAGGAACGCGTGCGCGATCTGGGCCGTCGTCAGACCGCCGACGGCTCTGAGGGTCAAGGCGATCCGCGCCGCCGGGGTGAGCGCCGGGTGGCAGCAGAGGAGCAGGAGCGTCAGGGTGTCGTCGTGCTCGGCCGGCCCCACGGCATACGCCGGCGGGGCGACGAGGGCGTCGGCGGGCGCTCGGGTGGCGTCAGCGAGCTCCCGGCGCTCACGGGCCTCGTCGCTGCGCAGCCCGTCGATGAGGCGCCGCGAACCGACGCGGATGAGCCACGCCTTCGGGTCGTCGGGCAAACCTTCCTCGGGCCACTGGACGGCGGCGGCGAGCAGCGCCTCCTGCGCGGCCTCCTCAGCCCGGTCGAAGTCCCGGTAACGGCGCACGAGCGCACCGATGACCTGCGGCGTCACGGTGCGCCACAGGTCGTCGGTGACCACGGATCCGTCCATGCGGCAAACCTTCTCAGAGGTCCTCGGCCGAACCGCCCATGAGCGGACGCACCTCGACGCCGGCGAACCGCGCGTCGGGGAAGCGCCCGGCGATCTCCTCGGCCCGCTCGGGCGTCGCGCAGTCGACGACGAAGTAGCCGGCCATCTGCTCCTTCGACTCGACGAACGGGCCGTCGGTGACGAGGCTCTCGCCCTCACGCACCCGGACGCTCCGCGCCGTGAGCGGGTCTGCGAGCGCCTGGGCGGTGACGAGCTCACCCGACTCGCTGATCTCGGTCATCAGCTCCTCGAAGTCGCGCAGCATCGCGGCGCGCCCCTCGTCGGTCATCGCGGCGGCCTCGGGCGTGCGCAGGAAGATCGGGTGCCCCCACGTCTGCGGGTTGCTCCAGATCATCAGCAGGTACTTCACGTCGACTCCTTCGTCTCCACGCCGTCGTCTCGCGCGCGTCGCGGCGATCGGCCCTCGTGCGTCCCTCGTTCATGAGGGACGTCGGAGCGGTGGGCGCCGTCTCGACACCTGCCCGACCCTGCCACAGACGCCCGACCGGCGTGCGCCGCGATAGCGTCGCTGCGTGTCCGCAGACGCACGCCCCGGCCAGCCCCTCACCGCCCTCGACGAGCGGGCGGCCGAGGCGGAGCGGTCGGTCACCGCCCTCTTCGGCGGCTCCCTCGGCGGGCTTCCGCTCACGCACCTGGCCCGCGTCGCGCACCCGGCACCGGTCGGGTCGGGGCCCTTCGGCCGGTTCCGCGGCACGTGGCACTACTGGTGGCAGGCGCACTACCTCGATGCCGTCGTCGACGCGGGCCTGAGGGCCCTGCGGACGGGCGACATGGCGGGCGTTCAGCAGCACGCCGCGCGGGGGGACCGGCTGCTCAGCACGATCCGGCTGCGCAACCGGGTGCGCTGGGTCAACGACTTCTACGACGACATGGCGTGGCTCGCCCTCGCCTCGGGCCGGCTGCAGACCCTCCACGACGCGATCGGTCGCACGGCCCGGAGACGACGGCTCGACTCGGCCGGCCGCCACCTCACCGAGCAGCTCCGCACCGCGCACACCGACGACCTCGGCGGCGGCCTGTTCTGGAGCCGGGACCGCGACTTCAAGAACAGTCCCGCCACGGGCCCGGCCGCCCTGCACCTCGCCCGCCGCGGCGAGACGGACGAGGCGCGCCGGCTCGTCGACTGGCTCTTTGCGCGGCTGTGGTCACCCGAGAGCGGGATGGTGCTGGACGGCATACGGCTGAAGGGCGGCGCGGAGGTGCTCGTGCCGGACGTCTGGTCCTACAACCAGGGCACGGCGCTCGGCGCGCTCGTCACGCTGGGGGACCCCACGAGCCTCACCCGCGCGGAGGCGCTCGTCAGAGCCGTCGATGCCCGGCTGACCGCCCCGGTGGACGGGTCGCAGGTGCTGCGGACGCACGGCGGCGGGGACGGCGGCCTCTTCACCGGCATCCTCGTGCGCTACCTCGCGCTGGCGGCGGCCGCCGGGTCCGGGCTCGACGACGACGTGCGCGCCGTCGCCGGCCGGCTCGTCCGCGACACGGCCGACGCGTTGTGGCGCGGACGCGGGAGCCTGCGCGTCGCGGGGCACCGGGACCCGACGGTCTTCCCGTTGGCGCCCGGCGGGCCGGCACCGGGGCTGCCGCTCGAGCTGTCGCCGCAGCTGCAGGCCTGGACCGTCCTCGAGGCTGCCGCCACTCTCGCCTGAGCCGACCGACGACCTTTGGTATGCCGTCCCGCCCGTTCCCGGCGTGTCGCGCGGCGTGTCGGAGGGCCGGCGCGACCAACGGTCGTCGGTGGGTCGCCGAGGTCTCGGATCGGGCACGAGGACTGGGAGCGGGCTGGGAATCGCGGCGGTCCCGGGTGAGACTCGGGGGGTGCGCACTCCCCGAGCTCTCGTCGTCGGCCTGACCGCCGGCGCCCTGCTCGGCGCCTGTACGACCGCGGGGCCCACCGACCAACGGGGTGGCGGCACCACGGGACCGGGCCCCACGGCATACGCCAGCAGCAGCACGACCACGCCACCCGTCACGAGCGCGCCGACGACGGGCACTCCCAGCTCCACTCCCTCGTCGAGTGCTCCGAAGCCCGCACCCGACCCGGCCTCGATCGAGGCGCTCATCGCGACGCGCTACGACGGCGGCAACCTCAGGCTGGGGCGCGAGCGCGGCAGCACGAGCGCCTACCGGCAGTACTTCGTCACCTACGAGAGCAACGGGCTGACGATCTCGGGCCGCATCAACATCCCGCGCGGGAAGGGTCCGTTCCCGGCCGTCGTCCTCGCGCACGGCTACGTCGACCCCGCCACCTACACCAACGGCGAGACGATGCTCCGCGAGCGCGACCACCTCGCGCGGCAGGGCTACGTGACGCTGCACATCGACTACCGCAACCACGCGCAGTCCGACAAGGACCCACGCAACGACGCGAACCTGCGCGCGGGCTACACGGTCGACGCCGTCAACGCCGGGCTCGCGCTGCAGAAGGTCGCCTACGTCGATCCCGACCGGCTGGCGATCGTCGGGCGGTCCATGGGTGGAGGGGTGGTCTACAACGTGCTGGTCGTGCGGCCCGGCCTGTTCCGCGCGGCCGTGGCCTACGCGCCGGTGAGCTCGGACACCGTCGACAACTTCGACAAGTGGGTGCGCCGTGACGCGTCCCGGGCGGGCGCCGCGCGGGCCGTCATCGACCGTCTCGGCACCCCGGAGGCGAACCCGACGGCGTGGGCGGCGACGAGTCCCCGCACCTACTTCGGGCGCATCACCGAGCCGCTCCTGATCCACCACGGCACGGCCGACGAGGACTGCCCGCTCTCGTGGTCGCGCGAGTCGGTCGCGGCGCTGCGCGCGGAGGGCAAGTCGGTCGAGCTCGACGTCTACCCCGGCGGCCGCCACACCCTGACGTCACCGCAGTGGGACACCTCGATCCGGCGCACGGAGGCCTTCTTGGCCCGCAACCTCAGGTGAGTCCCATCAGACGGGCGCCGTTGTGCCACAGCACCGCCCGCATCCAGTCGTCACCCAGACCGAGTCGGG
Organism: Terrabacter ginsenosidimutans; assembly: GCF_039539425.1. Lineage (NCBI taxonomy): Bacteria > Bacillati > Actinomycetota > Actinomycetes > Micrococcales > Intrasporangiaceae > Terrabacter > Terrabacter ginsenosidimutans. The sequence continues at coordinate 1,057,538 of NZ_BAABDC010000001.1, forward strand.
CGAGCGCCTCGAGCTGGTGGGCGTACGGGTAGGGGATGCTCGGGAAGTCCGAGCCGAGCACGACCCGGTCGCGCAGGGCACCGAGGCGCTCGACGTAGCCCTCGGGGAACGGCGCCAAGCGGTCGGTGAAGTCGGTCCCGCTCATCGTCGTGTCGAGGTGGACGCCCGTGAACTCGTCTGCGAGGTCGGCGAACTCGTGGTACTCCGGCATGCCGAGGTGCGCGATGACGAGCACCAGGTCGGGGTGCCGCCGCAGCACCTCACGCACCGCCGACGGCCCTGTGTGGGTGCCGCGGATGGGCGCCGAGCCCGCATGGAGGACGACGGGCACCCGGGCGGCCTCGAGACGCGCCCACGCCGGCTCGAGGCGATCGTCGTCGGGGGTGAAGTCGCCGACCTGGACGTGCATCTTGAACAGCCGCGCCCCGTCGTCGAGCGCCGCCGCGACCTCGTCGCCGATGCCGGGCTCGGGGTAGAAGGTCGCGCAGTGCACGGCGTCGGGCACGCGACGGGCGAAGTCGGCGCACCACTCGTTGAGCCACGCCACCATGCCCGGCTTGTGCGGGTAGACGAGAGCCGGGATCGCCCGGAGCCCCAGCGCGCGCAGGGTCTCGAGACGACGCTCCTCGTCGACGCGGTAGCTGATCGGCCACGGCAGCCCGTAGTGCAGCTCGGCCTCGTCGAAGTAGGCCCAGACCTTGCGCTGCATCGCGTCGGGCAGGAAGTGCACGTGCACGTCGGCGAGACCGGGCAGCCCGAGCGAGCGGACGTATGCCGGCACCCCGGCGTCCGTCCCCGGGCCCGGTGTCGTGGGGTGCTCCGGTGTCGCCTGACGCGCCCCGCTCAACGGGCGAGGGCGCCCATCGGGTCCCAGGCGGGGAGCACGATCGGGTCCTGACGCAGCGCCTCCCGCAGCTCCGCGGGCAACGCGTCTCGGCGCACGGCCACCTCGAACACGAACTCGGCGAACCAGGAGTCGTTCATCGTCATGAAGCCCTTGTCGCCCTTCTCGGTGCCCCAGCTGTTCTCGACGCGCCACCGGCGGGGCACCTCGTCGTGGAGGTCGACGCCGGTGAAGAGCATCGCGTGCGTCATGAGCGACTCGTGGTGCAGCAGGCGGTCGGCCTTGCCGAGGCTGGGCTCGGTGCCGTAGACCGCCGCGTGGTCGAAGAGGGCCGCGTCCCAGACGCCGAGGTCGGCGTGGGACATCTGCCCGGTGTCGCAGCCGAACCACACCGGCTCGCCGCCGACGATCGCCTGCGCGGCCAGCGACTTCATGAGGTCGGGCTCGACGTTGAGGTAGGTGACAGGTGGGGCGCCGACGACGTTGCCGAGGTGCTCGACGGTGAACGTCCGGCCGTAGGGGCTGCTGGCGCGCGGGTCGTTGACGAGGCAGACGTAGTCCTCGAGCGGCACCGTGACGTAGCGCTCGGCGAACTCGAGCGGCGTCATCGCGCCGTCGCGGTGGAAGCCGCCGTCGGTGTCCTTCCACTGCCAGACGAACGACTCCGGCGGCGTGCCGAGGTGGATGCACAGGAGTCGGTGGACCGAGGCGAGCACCTGCTCCTTGGCGTCCTGGAGGTCGTCGGCGCCCTCGCCGGCAGCCGCACGGGCCCGCAGGTCTCGCGCGGCCTGGCGCAGGATGGTGCTGAGGTCGCGGTTCATCAGGCGCGTGTTGCTCGAGCTCTTCGTCTCGGGCATCGCGACCTTCGGCACGAGGCCGTGCTTGACCACGAGCGCGACGAACATGTTCCACTGGCCGCCGTCCTCGGCCGGGGTGGCGAGCAGGTGGGCGACGGTGCGGTCGTCGACGTCACGGCCGGCCGTCGCGATGATCGACTCGAGCCAGTGGTTGGCCTTCTCGAACTTGTCCCAGAAGAGCAGGTGGTTCTGCGAGAACTCGAAGTCCTTGACGCCTAGCTTCTCCCGCGCGCCGGCGCGCAGCAGGTTGGTGCCCGCAAAGAGCCAGCAGCGGCCGCTCTTCTCCTGCGACGTCGCCGCCCAGTCGTCGAGCAGGTGCGAGACCGAGTGGTCGATGCTCGTCACGACCCGGCGGTCGAGTGCGATGTCGTCGACCGAGGTCGTCGTGACGGCGTTCTGCAGCATCCGTGCGGTGGGGTCGGCCTCGAACGCCTTCGTGAGGCGCTCGACGAGGTCGGGGGCGAGGTCGTGCGGCATGGGCCACTCCTTCGAGCTTCTCGGGATCCTCGCATCGTATGCCGGGGCCCTGCGCCGAGGGGCCACTCCGGTGAGCGCCCGGTCACAGCCGGGTCGGACCACCCACGACGGCTGCGCCTCGCGAATAGCCTCGAGGTAGAGGTCGCGGCGGCTCGAGCCGCCTGGAGGTGGGCACCGTGGAGACCGAGCTGTTCGTGCACTTCGCCGAGATCGCCGGCGTCTTCATAGGGTTCGGCGCCCTCATCAGCCTGAGGAGCGCGCACGTCACCGATGTCCACGACGTCGTCTACCTCCAGGCGGTGCTCGCGCTCGGCGTCTGGGTGGTGGTCTCCTCCCTCGTCCCGGTTGTCGTGAGTCGCTACGGCGTCGTGGGTCACGGGCTCTGGCTGCCATCGGCTCTTGTGGCCCTCGCCATCTGGGTCGCCTTCATGACCGCCTTCGTCCGCAGACCCGAGACCAAGGCCCTCAACCGCAGCCTCGAGCGCCTGGACCGGTTCTTCCCCGTCGTGGGCCTTCCGCTGCACATCGTGCTCGCGGGCAGCCTGGTCCTCATCGTGCTGGGCCGGTGGCCGGGCACGGAGGCGGCGCTCTACGTGACTGCGCTCGCAGCAGGGGTCGTCTTCGCCGGCTACACGCTCCTCGTCTTCGTCCTCAGCCAGAAGCGCGACAGCACGTCGGACCGGGACGGCTCCTGAGCGTCAGCTCGCGGCCGGCCCCCGACCGTCACCGACACGGTGCTCGGCGACGACCTCGACAGGGACGGTCGCGGCATACGCACTCGCCAACCGGCGCACGTCGTCGGCATCGACGACCCCGGGCACCAGCGCCGCGTCGGGCCGGAAGTGCACGACGGTCCCCGGCCTCCCCGGCCCGGCCAGGGCCTCGAGCGCGCCCTGCGGCAACCCGCGCTCGAAGCGCTGCTGCCACCCACCCTCGGCGCGGCGGTTCGTGTGGACCACCCACTCGCTGAGGGCGGCGACGACGGAGATGCCCGAGCGACGGTGTCCGTCGGGGAGCAGCGGCGCGTCGTCGCGGCCGTAGAAGCGCAGGTCCTTCGTGGCCATGATCGGCTTGACCCGCGCGACCCCGTCGGCGTCGACGCGCGTCTCGGTGCCCCGACCGTCGTCGGCCACGGAGACCGAGCCGTCCGCGTGCAGCACGACGCGGATGCGGGTCGTCGTCCCCTCGGCGGCCTCGTCGACCGGATAGGCGAGCACCTCGAGGGCGAGGTGCAGAGGCCCACCGGGTGCGAGCGCCCTCGCATCCCGGCGGATCTCCTCGAGGTGGCTGAGGTCGACCGGCTCGCTCCAGTCATGCGTGGCTCCCATCCGGCCACCCTCCCAGACGCGAGCGCCTCACCCGCGGGTCTGTCGAGGGTCCGGCAGAGCAGCGGCAGCCGGGTCATGGGGCCAGCGTTCCCGATCGCCGACTGGGCCTGACACTCCTCACGCCGAGAGCGAAGGTCCTTGGCGCGGCGGCATCCCGGGGCGAGGATCGAGCCCATGAGACTGCTCGTGCTCGGAGGCACCCATCACGTCGGCCGCGCGTTCGTCGAGGCCGCCCTCGCTCGTGGCGACGAGGTCACGACCGTGACCCGCGGCGTCAGCGGCACCCCCGTCGAGGGAGCCTCGGCGCGGCACGCGGACCGGCTCGACCCGGAGGCGATGCGCGCGGCCCTCGGTGACGACGAGTGGGACGCGGTCGTCGACACGTGGTCCGCAGCGCCGGTCGCGGTGCAGACGTCGGCACGACTGCTGCGCGGGCGGGTTCCGCACTACACCTACATCTCGTCGTGCTCGGTCTACACCTGGCCGATCGAGCCCGGGTCGGGCGAAGGCGCCCCGGTCGTCGACGGCGACCCGGCGTCGGCGGAGAGCGCCGACTACGCCGCAGCCAAGCGCGGGGGCGAGCTCGCGGTGCAGGAGGAGTTCGACGGCGACGTCGCGATCGCCCGGGCCGGGCTCATCCTCGGGCCCTACGAGATGGTCGGCCGGCTGCCGTTCTGGCTGCGCCGGATCGCCGCGGGCGGCCGGGTCCCGGCGCCCGGGCCCCACGACCGCCCGTTGCAGTACGTCGACGGCCGCGACATCGCGGACTGGGTGCTCGGGTCGCGGCCGGTCGGCACCTTCAACACGGTGAGCGAGCCGGGCCACACGACGATCGGCGCCCTGCTCGACGAGGTGCGCACCGTGACGCAGAGCGACGCAGAGCTCGTCTGGCTCGACCCGGCCACGGTCGAGGCCGCCGGCGTCGAGCCGTGGACCGAGCTGCCGATCTGGGTGCCCCCGACCGGTGAGCTCGCCGGCCTGCACTCGCTCGACACCGCCGCCGCGGCGGCCGCGGGGCTGCGCGTCCGGCCGATGCCGCAGACGGTGGCCGACACGTGGGCCTGGCTCCAGCGCGAGGGGCTGCCCGAGCGCCCGACCAACCGCGGCGGCGGCCCGATGGACGCCGCCGCCGAAGAGCGCCTCCTCGCCCTCCACGACGCGACGACCTGAGCCTCCACGAGCTCCGTCCGCGTCAGCGCGTGCGCGCGCGGTGGGCGGCGGCCTTGACGCGGCTCTGGCACTGCGGCGAGCAGAACCGGCGGGTCCCGTTCTTCGAGCCGTCGACGTAGACGCGGTCGCACCCCGGGGCGTCGCACACGCCGAGCCGACCCCCGAGGTCGCTGCCGAGCGCGACGGCGAGGCCCGACGCGAGTCCCGCCTGCCAGCCCCGCACATAGCCGTCGTCGGGACCGTGGAAGTGCAGCTGGAACCGGCCCTCGGCGTCGGGGTCGAGCCGCGGACGCGCAGCGGTGGCGTCGAGCAGGTCGTTGACGACGCCGGCCGCCGTGGCCAGGTCGTCGCGGGCCGCGGCCTCGAAGACCGCCCGCGCCCGGGGCACGACCTCGAGGAGCGCGTGCGCCTGTGCCGCCGTGGGCCGCGAGCGCCGGTCGGGTGTCGACGTCGCCTCGCGCACGCCACGCAGGAGGTCACGTCCGACGGGAGGGACGTAGGCCGTCCCGCGGGCCTCGCCGGGGCTCGCGAGGTTGACGAGCGCTGCCGTGACGTCGAGCAGGCGCTCGATGTGACTGTCGAACCGCATTTGACCAGTCACCTCTCGGATCGTAGGTTCGTGACTGCCAAAGTCTAGTTCGACAGTCAGGAGCTCGTGATGGACCGGGCAGCCCCCACTCCTCGAGCGGCACCTCTCCCCGCCCGGCTGTGGGTCCTCATCGCGGCCCGGTGCGTCAACCGGCTCGGCGGCTTCTCGATGGCCTTCCTCGGCGTCCTCCTCGCCCGCGAGCTCGGCGCCGGACCGGGCGAGATCGCGCTCGCCCTGACGTGCTTCGGCGTCGCCACGATCCCGTCCCGCATCCTCGGCGGCCACCTCGCCGACGGCTGGGGCCACCGGCCGACCATGCTGCTCGGTCTCGTCGGGTGCGCGGCGGCCCAGCTCGTCATCGCGGCCGCGCCCACGACGTCGGGCGTGCTCGCCGGCGCCGTCCTGCTCGGTCTGGCGTACGAGATCGTCGAGCCCCCGACCCAGGCCCTCGTCAGCGACCTCGTGCCCGAGCACGACCGCGCCGTCGCCTACTCCGCCCTGGGCGCCTCGCTCGCCGTCGCGGGCGTGCTGGCCGGGCTCGTCGCGGCTGCGGTGTCGGGGTTCGGGCTGCGCTGGCTCTTCGTCGTCGATGCCGCCACCTGCCTGGCCTGCGCCGCTCTCGTCGCGGCGTGCCTGCCCGGCGTGGCGGGTGCGGCCGGCGAGGGAGGGCGACCGCTCGCTCGGGCCACGGGTGGCGTGGGCGCGGTGCCCGAGATCCGGGGCGCGACCGACGTGCGCTCGACGCCAGCTCGTGCGCGCTGGGTCGGCGCCCTCATGGACCGACGGCTGCGGTCGCTCGTCGCGTTCGGGACCGTCGTCGCGACCGTGACGATGGTCGTCGTCTTCGGCGTGCCGCTCCTCGTCGAACAGCGGGGCCTCGCCCCCGCCACGACGGGGTGGATCCTCGCCGCCGGCGCCGCCGCGAGCGTCCCGGGCGCGTGGCTTGCCGCCGCGCTCCGGCGCCGCACCGACGACTGCGGCGTCCTCCTCGTCGGTGAGGTGACCGCAGCGGCTGGTCTCGGCCTGATTGCCGTCGCCGTCCATCCCGCCGGACTAGCAGCCGGTCTCGTCGTCTTCGACGTCGGCAGCCTCCTCGTCATCGCCACGACGATGGCCCGCGCCGGCACTCTCGCTCCCGACGGTGCGCGCGGCACCTACCTCGCCGTGCTGGGACTCACGTGGGGCCTCGCCACGTCGGTCGCGCCGGCGGTCCTCGCGACGCTCGGCACGGCATACGGCCCCGGAGCGCCGTTCGGCGCAGCCGGCATCGCCCTGCTCGGGTCGGCGGTCGTCCGCGCGGGTCAGTGGCCGCGGTTGCGGCGGCGGACGTCCTTGGGAGGGCGGCCACCGGCATACGAGCGCGAGGGGTCCACGACGTAGCCCTGGCGCAGCGCCTCTCGACCGACGAGCATGCGGAAGCCCATCCGGTCGCGCTTGCTCAGGGTGACCTCGGCAGGCACCGTGCGGCCCGCGAGCGTGAGGTCGAGGCGCACGACGTAGCGCTTGGTCACGTGGCCCGACGAGCTGCGCACGCTGCGCCGGTCGTGGACCGGGCACTCGACCGTCTGCGTGTCGTCGGAGGTGTCCTGCCACGGGTGCACGGTGAAGCGGACCCACGGCTCGCCGTCGCGGTCGAACTCCTCGATGTCCTCGGCGTGCAGCGACGACGTGCGCGCGCCCGTGTCGATCTTGGCCTTGAGCCACGGCAGCCCCGCCTCGGGCAGGGAGACCCACTCCCGCCACCCGACGGGAGTGCTTGAATAGGCCGGCCCAGACACCCGCCCATCTTGGCAGGACCCTGCATGAAACTCGCGATCCTCTCGCGCGCGCCGCGTGCCTACTCGACGCAGCGCCTGCGCACCGCAGCGCTCGACCGCGGACACCAGGTGCGGGTGCTCAACACGCTCCGCTTCGCCATCGACCTGTCGGGCCCCGAGCCCGACCTGCAGTTCCGCGGGCGGCCGCTGTCGGACTACGACGCGATCCTGCCGCGCATCGGCAGCTCCATCACCTACTTCGGCACGGCCGTCGTGCGCCAGTTCGAGCAGATGGACGTCTACACGCCCAACACCGCGAACGGCATCGCCAACGCCCGCGACAAGCTCCGAGCGGCCCAGATCCTCTCGCGCCACCAGATCGGGATGCCGGCGACGACCTTCGTGCGCAACCGCGCCGACGTCATGCCTGCCATCGAGCGCGTCGGCGGTGCGCCCGTCGTCATCAAGCTGCTCGAGGGCACCCAGGGCATCGGCGTCATCCTCGCGCCGGACATCAAGATCGCCGAGGCGATCATCGAGACACTGCACAGCACCAAGCAGAACGTCCTCATCCAGAGCTTCGTGACCGAGAGCCGGGGCCGCGACATCCGCGCGCTCGTCGTCGGCGACCGCGTGGTCGCGGCCATGCGGCGCCGGGCCAGCGGCGACGAGTTCCGCTCCAACGTCCACCGCGGCGGCACCGTCGAGCCGGTCGAGCTGACCCCGGAGTACGAGCAGGCCGCGGTCCGGTCGGCGCAGATCATGGGCCTGCGAGTCGCCGGTGTCGACATGCTCGAGGGCAACGACGGGCCGCTCGTCATGGAGGTCAACTCCTCCCCCGGGCTCGAGGGCATCGAGACCGCGACCGAGCTCGACGTCGCCGGCGCGATCATCGACCACATCGCCGGGCAGGTCGCCTTCCCCGAGATCGACGTGCGCCAGCGCCTCACGGTGTCGACGGGCTACGGCGTCGCCGAGCTCGTCGTCCACGCGGGCGCCGACATCATCGGCAAGACGATCGGCGACTCCGGTCTCGAGGAGCGCGACCTCCAGGTGCTCACCCTGCACCGCGGCGCGAGCGTCATCCCCAACCCCCGCCGCCGCGTCGTGCTCGAGGCCGAGGACCGGCTGCTCTGCTTCGGCCGCCTCGAGGAGATGCGCTCGATGATCCCCGAGCGGCGCCGGCGCCGGGCCAAGGTGCGCAAGCTGCCGAGCGACCCGATCCACACCGTCGCCTGAGCGGCTGCGCCCGGCACACGGCATACGTCCTTCTGGAAAGGGTGACGCACCTTCGCGGTCGGCGACGGGCTGCCTGAGCACGAGCGCGTCCCGTCTGCGCGGGAACCTTCGTCATCCGTCCCCGCCGCTGCCGGACCGGACGGGCGTATGCCGGCAGGCGGGCTGCGTCACGCCTGGTGCCGTCGCGCCTCGAGCTCCTCGCGCAGGCGAGCGACCTCGGCGTCGGCGGATGCCGCCCGCTCGTCGGCCTCGGCAACCGGGTCCGGCGTCTTCATCTGGTCCACCTCGGACTTGAAGATGCGCGCCGACCGCCCGAGGCTGCGGGCCATGTCGGGCATGCGCTTCCAGCCGAAGAGGACCACGACGGCGATGGCGATGATGGTGAGCTCCGGCCACCCGAGATCGGCCACGGGAACCTCCTGAGGGTCAGCGGGACCGGCCACTGCCGGCACCCGCGCACGCATGGTGATGGGGCACCGTAGGAGTCCCGGCTGGGAAGCGGCCGAGGACGCGCTGGGACCTCGCCGGGCGTCAGGGCGTCGGAGCCGCTCCCGGGCCCGCGCCGGCCGCGAGCGCGTCGAGGTCGCGCTCGGCGTAGAGCCGGTGGAGGTACTCCTCGTTGAGGATCGTGCGCAGGACCCGGGTCACGGCATACGGCTCGGGCTCCGGGTAGCCGGGCTCGAGGACCGGCTCGGTCGTGCCGGCGAGCGCCTCGTCGGTGAGGTCGTCGACGACCCTGCGCACGGTCGCCATGCGGTCGGCGCGCAGCGCGAGGACCGCGTCGAGCGACGGGCGGACCTGGCGGTCGCGCGGCACCGGAGGGCTGTCGGGCATGTCGTCGTGGGGCAGGTCGAGGGCGTCCCACGGCTCGGGGTCACCGAGCAGCGCCCGGCACACCCAGGCATCGGTGGCGAAGACGAGGTGGCGCAGCGTCTCGATGAACGACCACTCCCCGTCGACCCGCTCGTGCAGCAGCTCGGGCGCGAACGTGCGCGCCCGGTCGACCGTCCCGGCCCAGAGCCGCTCGACGACGTCCCAGGCCTCGCGGTAGCCGTCTGCGTCGGTCGGCCGCATCTTCGGACGGTCGGGGTCGCGCCGGTCGAGCTCGGCCTCGACGAGCGGGGCGATGTCGACGCCGTTGATGCGGACGTTCTCGACGTCACCGGTGATGTCGACGTCCTCGAGCCAGACGTCGCGGGCCCGCAGGCCGCGCAGGTCGACCATGCGCAGCGTGGCGCCCCGCAGGTCGACGTCGTGCAGGCGCGCGCCGTCGAGGTAGACGTCCTCGAAGCTCGCCCCGGTGAGCCGGACCCGCTCGAACCGGGCCCCTCGCTGGTCGTCATAGGCCACGTCGCCCATCCCTGCCTCCTTCGCGTCACGGGCAGCGTAGGACCCATCCCGGACGTTCCGCGTCCCTTGCGCGTCCCTTCCGCACCTTTTCGGCCCGGGTCGCGCCGGGTCCGGGTCACGGCACGACGACGACCTCGGACTCGGTCGGCATCCAGGCGCCCCCGCCGGTCGGGCGCCGGAAGAGCATCGGCAGCCCCTGCGCCGACGCCCAGTCGACCGAGTCGGTGACCTGCACGTGCACGTGCGGCTGGGTGCTGTTGCCCGAGTTGCCGCAGCGGCCCACCACGTCGCCGGTGGCCACGGCGTCGCCGGGGGCGACCCCCAGCGAGCCCCGCTGCAGGTGGGCCAGCAGCACGTAGGGACCGACCGGAGCGAGGGCGATGACGACGTGGTTGCCGGCGACCGCGGGCGGACCACCACGGACCCGCCCGGCCTGACCCATGGCATACGCCAGGAGGGTGAGCTGGGAGCGGCGGGCGACATGGTCGACCTCCCCGTCGTGGGTCGCGACCACCCGCCCCGCAGCCGGCGCGAGCAGCGGCTCGCCGAACCCGCGGAAGAGCTCCGGCCGCTCCACCGAGAACGCCGTGCGCCACGTCCGCGGCGCCGGCAGGCCGTGCTCGTCGACGGCGACGAAGTCGATGGCGTATGCCGTGCCGAACAGGCGCGTCCCATGGCTCGGCACGCGTCGGGCCGGGCTGTTGCGGGCCATCCACCCCCCGCCCCGGAAGGGGAGGTCCAGCACGACGGGCACCTCGTCGTGGGGCCCGGGGGTCGTCATGCGTCCACTCTGCCCCGTGACCGGTCCCGGCGGCCGGTCAGCGAGTGCTGGACGCGGCGTGGACGGGCGCCGGAGCCTCGGCCGATGCCGAGGCCGCGAGACCGTTGGCCACGGAGACGACGAGGCCACCCAGCATGAAGGCGGCGATGGCGGCCGCGAGCGCCGAGGTCGGCAGCACCGGGATGAAGCGGCGGGCGCCGGTGACCGCGCCGGCCGCGCCGTGGTGCTCGTGCGTCAGCGCGTGACCCTTGCCGCGGGCGAGCAGGTAGCGGTTGACCGGGTAGGCGGCGAGAAAGGCCGCGACGAGCGAGATCGACATGCCGACCCAGAAGACCGCGTTGACGAGGCCCGCGTTCATCGCGCCGGGGATGACGGCCATGACGAGGTTGTCGACGACCTCCATCGTGAGGATCGAGACGGTGTCCGCGGCCAGGACGAGCCGCAGCGCTGCACCGAGGGCCAGGCCGCTGCGCAGCAGGGGCAGGCTCGAGAGGGTGTAGCCGAAGAGGAAGGCCAGGGCGACCGACAAGGCGATCGTCTGCCCGTTGCCGAGACCGGCCGCGGTGCCGAGCATGAGCCCGAGGATCTCGCCGATCGCACAGCCGGTGAGGCAGTGGAGGGTGGCGCTGGCCGCCATCGACACGAGGCTGCCGCCATGGCCCTCGTGGGTGGCATGGGCGGCGTGGCCGGCGTGCGGCGCGTGGGCGCTGTGGGCAGGGGAAGTGTGCTCGGCGTGCGGTGCGGGTGCTGCGTCACTCATGGTCTCGCCCTCTCACTCTGATATACCCCCCACGGGTATATAGGTCTGGGTCGGACAACGAGTCGCCACCGCCGGGCATTCCCTAGTCGGGCGGCCGGCGTGGAGCCGGATGCCCCTGACACGCAAGAATGCCCGCATGACCACGCCGGACAGCGCCGACGCCGTGACCGAGCTCCTCCTCGCCCACGTGGATCGCGCCACGACCGGTCCGCTCGACGACCCGGCCGTGGTCGCGGCGGTCGTCGGGGTCGAGAGGCTCGTCGTCGCCACCGGCTCGACCGACGCCCACGTCCTGCGCGACGCCCTCGCGGGCCGGCCCGTGGCGGGAGCCGACGCCGGCCACGTCGCCGACCTCGTCGCGGAGGCACGCGGTCACGTCGCCGCCGGCCTCATCCGACGTGACTCGGGTCAGTCCGTCGACGCCGGCGTCGTCAACCCGGCCTCCGGCGGCTACGAGATCACGACCGACGCGAACCTGCTCCGGGCCGCGGTGCGCGCTGCGCAGGGGTCGATCGACGCGATGCCCTACTACGGTGCCCGCTACGGAGCCCGAGGATCCCGGTTCGCGACGACGGACTCGGCGTGGCTCATCTCCCTGGCCAGGCTGGGAAGCGACCGCGCCATCCACCAGGTCGAGTGGCTCGCCCGGGTCCTCGCCGCCCGGGGCATGCCGTCCTGGCTGCTCGAGATCCACCTCGACGCCCTCGTGGCAGAGGTCCGCGCCGTCGCCGGCGAGGACGCCGTGGGATCGCTCCCCGCGGCCGCACTCGCCCTCGCGGCGGTCCGCCGCCGGCACGTCGACGACGACCTGCTGCGCGCGGCCGACGACTGGGCGGACGAGGCGCTCGGAGACGCTCTCCCCGTGCCCCGCGCCGGGGCTCTCATGGCCGCCGCCGTCGCCGACCTGCGGGCGGGCGTCACGCGTGACGACAGCTCGCTCGTGGACTGGCTCACCGACCCGGCGCGGGTGCCGGAGACCGTCGTCACCGCGCTGCTCGCGGTGCGCCAGCGCATCCTCGACCAGGCGCTCTGACCGAGTCGCACCGCCGAGTCGCACCGCCGAGTCGGACCGGCCGTGAGGATGTCCCAGATTGGGGCTTGACCTTGACGCAGCGTCAGGGTTGCAGCCTTGGTCCATGACCACATCACACGCCATCGAGATCGCGGGACTCACCAAGTCCTACGGCGACCAGGAGGTGCTCAAGGGCGTCGACCTGGCCGTCCCCCGCGGCACCGTCTTCGCCCTGCTCGGCTCCAACGGCGCCGGCAAGACGACCGCGGTGCGGATCCTGTCCACGCTGCTCCGAGCCGACGGCGGCGCCGCCTCGGTCAACGGCTTCGACGTCGCCACCCAGCCCGCGCAGGTGCGCGAGTCGATCAGCCTGACGGGGCAGTTCGCAGCGGTCGACGAGATCCTCACGGGCCGCGAGAACCTCGTCCTCGTCGCGGAGCTGCGCCGGCTCGAGGACCCGGAGGGGATCGCCGACGACCTGCTCGCGCGGTTCGCGCTGACCGACTCGGCCGAGCGCCGGGCCGCGACCTGCTCCGGCGGCATGCGCCGCCGCCTCGACATCGCGATGAGCCTCATCGGCGATCCTCCCGTGCTCTTCCTCGACGAGCCCACGACGGGGCTCGACCCCCAGTCGCGCAACGAGGTCTGGAAGACGGTTCGCGAGCTCGCCGGGCACGGCACGACGGTGCTGCTCACCACGCAGTACCTCGAGGAGGCCGAGCAGCTCGCCGATCGGATCGCCATCCTGCACGAGGGCCGCATCATCGCCCAGGGCACCCTCACCGAGCTCCAACAGCTCTTCCCCCCGGCCACCGTCGAGTACGTCGAGAAGCAGCCGACGCTCGAGGAGGTCTTCCTCGCGATCGTCGGTCACGACGACGCCGTCACCCAAGGAGACCAGCGATGACCACCACCGTCGGCACCACCCCGCGCGTCGGGCACGTCGGCAGCGACACGACCGTCCTGCTCAAGCGCTCCCTGCGCCACATCCTGCGCAGCCCCGACACCATCATCACCACGGCCATCACCCCGATCGCCATGCTGCTGCTCTTCGTCTACGTCTTCGGCAGCGCCATCAAGGTCACCGGCGACAGCTACGTCGACTACCTGCTGCCGGGCATCCTGCTCATCACCGTCGCCTCGGGGATCGCCTACACTGCGTTCCGGCTCTTCACCGACGTCTCGAGCGGCATCTTCGAGCGCTTCCAGTCCATGCCGATCGCGCGGTCGGCCGTCCTGTGGGGACACGTCCTCACCTCGCTCGTCGCCAACCTCGTCTCGCTCGCCCTCGTCATGCTCGTCGCTCTGGCGATGGGATTCCGTTCGCACGCAGGACTGCTCGCGTGGCTCGGCGTCCTCGGGATCCTCGTGCTCTTCACGCTGGCCCTGACCTGGCTGGCCGTGATCCCCGGGCTGACCGCGACCTCGGTCGACGGCGTCAGCGGCTTCTCCTACCCGCTGATCTTCCTGCCCTTCATCAGCTCGGCCTTCGTGCCCACCGAAGGCATGCCGCCACCGGTGCGGTGGTTCGCCGAGCACCAGCCGGTCACCTCGATCGTCGACACCATCCGCAACCTCTTCGCCGGCCAGCCGCTGGGCAACGAGGTCTGGGTCGCCCTCGGCTGGTGCGTCGGGCTGCTCCTGCTCGCCTATGCGCTCGCGATGCGCACCTACCGCCGCAAGCTCGGCTGACGGCTCGACCCACCAACCTTCCCGCCCGCGCCAGCGCGCCTCGTCCCGGTCCCGTCCGGGACGAGGCGCCTGGACACCGTCACCACAGGAGAATGAGGTCATGCTGACCATCAGCCAGCTCGCGGCATACGCCGGCGTGACCGTGCGCGCGGTGCGGCACTACCACGCCAAGGGGCTGCTGCCCGAGCCCGAGCGCGACCACTCCGGCTACCGGCGCTACGACGCGGCGGCCGTGGTGCAGCTCGTCCGGATCCGCATCCTCGCCGACGCCGGCGTGCCCCTCTCCCGGGTTCAGGAGCTGCTGACGGCCGACGACGAGGAGTTCGCGGCGGCGGTCGACGACATCGACCGCCGCCTGCGCGAGGAGATCCGCGAGCGGCGTCTGCACCGCGAGCGGATCGCGAAGCTCGCGGCGGGCGACAGCCTGGCGCTGCCGCCCGAGGCCGTCGCCTACGTCGAGCGGATGCGCGAGCTCGGCTTCCCGGAGCGGGTCATCGAGGTCGAGCGCGACAGCTGGATCCTCATCGCCGCCCAGATGCCCGAGGCGGTGACGTCGCTCATGCAGATCAAGCAGGTGCAGATCAACCACGAGCCGTTGCGCCGCCTCTACCTCGACATCGGCGACCTCGTCGACTGCGGGCCCGACGACCCGCGGCTGCCGGCACTGGCCGACCGGGTGGCCGCCTTCATCGAGGCCGCGGCCGCGCAGGGTGAGGGGGTCGAGGACGAGCACCCGGTCAGCCCCGAGCTCGTCGCGCTGCTCGACGCGGCGTTCCTCGAGTCCTTCGCCTGCGCGGCGCGCCTCCTCGAGCTGCTCGAGGAGCGCGGCTGGACGGGCTGGACCGATATCCGACGCAAGGAGCAGCCGGTGTGAGGATGGCGTCATGACAGGCGTACGACGCTTCGACCACGTCGGCATCACCGTCGCCGACCTCGACACCGTGACGGCCTTCTTCGTCGGGATCGGGCTCGAGCCGACGGGCCCACGGATGGTCGTCGAGGGCGAGTTCCTCGACACCGTGATCGGCATCCCCGGGGCCCGCACGGAGATCGTCATGCTGCGCCCGCCCGACGGAGGCACCTGCCTCGAGCTCTCGAGCTTCGCCCGTCCCGAGCACGAGCCGGGCTCGCCCACGGCGATGGCCAACGAGCTGGGTCTGCGCAACGTCGCCTTCGAGGTCGACGACCTGCGCTCGGTGCTCGAGCGGCTCGGCGCCGACGGCTACGGCCTCGTCGGCGGGGTCGGTGAGTACGAAGGCGTGTGGCGCATGGCCTACGTGCGCGGGCCGGAGGGGATCATCGTCTCCCTCGCCGAACGCCTCGAGCACGCCTGACGCGGCGACCCTCTCCCCGCAGCCCGGCCGCTCGTCGGTCGTCAGTCGTCGGTCGTCAGTCGTCGAAGACCGACCAGCAGATGGCGTTGCGCGCCAGCTGGTCGTCGAGGACGAGCTCGCGCACCGGTGGCGGGAGCTGGTCGCGCTGCCACGCGCACTCGGTGCGCCCGGCGGCCGCACTCTCGTCCACCGACACCGCTGCTCGAGCAGCCTTGATGGCGTAGGCCGCCGCGCCCAGGTCGTGGGCGGCGACGTGGGCGACGCACGCAGCCTGTCCTGCCGCGTATGCCGCGAAGCGCGGTGCGCCACGCAGGTCGCGCGCGGCGCCCATCGCGTGTCCACCGGCAGCCCGGGCCGTCATCATCGTCACCTCGCCGCGCGTCCAGGCGCGGGCGTGCTCGATGGCCTTGCGCGGGCGCGGGTCGTCCGGCCGCTCGGACTCGAAGTGACCGAGCACGTGCTCTGCGCACGTGGCCGCCCAGAGGGCGAGCAGGTGGTGGTCGGCGTCCGTCAGCGTCCCGCCCCGACGGATGGTCACCAGGCGCGGGTCACGGACCGCGGGAAGGATCACGTGCCGACTCCCGACACGGTTGGGGACTGCATCCGTCGACCCTACGACGAGCCCGTTGACGGGCGAGACGGGTTACCGTGCGGCATGGCCACCGAGTCGACCTACACCGTCGCGCCGCTCAGCCCCGAGACCTGGCCCGCCTTCGATGCGCTGGTGCAGCGGCACAACGGCATCTTCGGTGGCTGCTGGTGCATCTGGTTCCACCCCGACGGTCCCGAGCGCGGCCAGGGCGCCGAGGCCAACCGGGCGCTGAAGAAGGCCTACGTGGAGCAGGGCAAGGCGCACGCCGCACTGGTGATGGACGGCGACGACGCCGTCGCGTGGGCCGAGTACGGCACCCCGGCCGAGCTGCCCAGCCTCCACCACCGCAAGGAGTACGACGCGACCAAGACCGCGGACCCCGACTACCGGATCACCTGCGTCTTCGTCGACCGGCGCCACCGGCGACACGGCCTGACGGAGCTGGCGATCACCGGTGCGCTCGAGCTCATCGCCCAGGCCGGCGGCGGGAGGGTGGAGAGCTATCCCCATGACCTGACCGACCAGACCAAGAAGATGTCGTCGTCGTTCCTCTACAACGGCACCCGTCGGCTCTACGAGCGGCTCGGCTTCACCTACGACCGGCCCAAGGGCCTGAAGAACTGCGTCATGGTCAAGACCGTCGAACCTGCATGAGGTCGCGGACCAGCGGCACGGCAGCTCAGTCCGTCGTCGCCGCAGACGCGTCGACGCACACGACTCCCGTGTTGCCGTCCTGGTCAGCGATCACGGTGAGGGACGGCGCGTCGCTGTCGTCGACGACGGTCCCACCAGCGGCGACGGCGGCGGCGATCCGTGCCTCGGCCACCTCGGGCGCCACGTAGACCTCGACGTGGAACCGCTGACGCGGGGTCTCGTGCTCGTCGGAGTCCCCGAACCAGAGGTTCGGTATGCGCCCCGTGGCGTCCCGGATCTCGTCGCTGGGCGACCCGCGGCCCTGGGACTCGGCGCTCCCCGTCAGCAGGGCTGCCCACACCGGGGCGATGGTCGCGGAGCGCGCCGTGTCGAGACCGATCTCGATCTCGCTGACCGAGCCCGGGTCGGCGTCGATCCCGTGGTCGGCGGCGATCTCGGTGATGCGTCGCGCGAGGTCCACGTCCTGCTGGGTCACCCATTCGACGACGTGCTCGGTGCCCTCGTCGTCGCGGTAGACGGCGTCGTCGCTGACCAGCTCGAGGTGGACGTGCCCGTTGCCGATCGACACGCGCGGGTGGTGGTTGAGCTGGTCGCCTGCCTCGCCCACCGCGGTGACGAACCGTGCCGCGGCCGCGAAGTCGTCGACCACGTAACGGGCGTGCAGTCCCTGGGCCAGCTTGCGCCAGTCGACCAGCTGGGCCTCGGCGATCTGTTCGCTCTTCAGCATGTCCATGGACGGGGACGGTATCCCCGATTCAGACCCAGCAGGCGCTTCGTCGCCCACCTCGTCGTGCTGGTGGCGGCCGGTCAGAAGTTGTTGGCCATGTTGGTGAAGCGGCTGAAGTGGCCCTGGAAGGCCACGACGATCGTGTCGGTGGGGCCATTTCGGTGCTTGGCCACGATGAGGTCGGCCTCGCCCTCGCGGGGAGAGTCCTTCTCGTAGGCGGCCTCTCGGTGGAGCAGGATCACCATGTCGGCGTCCTGCTCGATCGAGTTGTGCACGGCGATGCCGTTGGCGATGAAGTTGTGCGTGCCGATCACCGTGGCGTCGAAGACTTCCTCGACCCCGTCGGGCTCGATGGTCACGACGTCGTCCCACAGCACGTCGTTGGCGGCCTCGAGGTCGAGGTCGAGGCTGTGGAAGACCTCCTCGAGGCGCTCGAGGCTCATCCCGTTGTCGTCGAGCACGCCGTCGGCGATGTCCTCGGCCCGGAAGCCGACCCGGCGGGACGAGCGGGTCGGCACGGCAGCGTCCTCGGGCACGTCGGCGCCGGACCGTTCGCGCACGATCTGCAGCAGCAGCTCCGCCGCAGCGGACTTCTCCGTGTGCACGGCGATCTCCTGGAGGAAGCGACGCTGGTCGTCGACCCCGCGCACGTCGAGCTCCCACAGCTTTTCGCGTGCCGCGACGGTGGTGGAGATGCCGAAGCGGAGCAGCAGGTGTGCCACGTCGTCGAGGAGGCGGCGTGACGCATGGCGCAGGACGATGCGGCCCTCGCGCGCGTCCTCGTCAACGGTGATCTCACCGTCCAGGGCGAAGAGACCGTCGATGAGCAGGCTGATCTGACGCTTCGGGAAGCGGGCGATGTCCGGCATGAGGGCGCGCTCGCCCATCTCGACGACGTCGAACCCGATCGCGCAGCCACGCGAGGCCAGTCGGCCTCGGGAGTCGTCCGGAGTGCGCGACGACAGGATGAGCGCACCGAGCCGGAGGTCGGCGTCGTCCAGGACCTCGTCGAACATCTCCGGGGCCGGGACGTGCCTCGGCACCGCGACGCGGCTCCCGTTGCGGAGGTCGCCGAGCTGCGTCCAGCCCGAGGTGGTCAGGAACGGGTGGTTCTCCGTCGCGCGGATCGTCTTGCCGGACGCCAGGGTCAGCCGGAACACCGGACGGACGCCGGTCGAGAAGACCTTGGTCATCGGACGCTTGACGTAGCGCAGCGACTCGTCGAGACCCCACACGGGGACCTCGCGGTCGGGGTGGCGGTCGTACTCGTCGACGAGCTCGGCCATCGACATCGTGGCGCCGGTGTCGGCGCGCAGGATCCGGGTGTCTGCCGTGAGGCAGCCGGACTCACGCAGGTCGCTCATCGCGGGCTTCTTGTCGGCGCGCTGCTCGGCGCCACGGTTCAGCTGCGAGATCGCGATGACCGGGACCTCGAGCTCCTTGGCGAGCAGCTTGAGCGCACGCGAGAACTCCGAGACCTCCTGCTGGCGCGACTCGACGCGCTTGCCCGAGCTCATCAGCTGGAGGTAGTCGATGACGACGAGCTTGAGGTTCTCGCGCTGCTTGAGCCGGCGGCACTTGGCGCGGATCTCCATGAGCGACATGTTGGGCGAGTCGTCGATGAAGAGCGGGGCGTCGGAGACACGGCCCATCGTCGAGGCGAGGCGGGTCCAGTCCTCCTCGCGCATCGTGCCCTTGCGCATGTGCTGCAGCTGGATGCCGGCCTCGGCCGACAACAGACGCATGGTGATCTCGGTGCGGCTCATCTCGAGCGAGAAGACGACGGAGGCCATCTTGTGCTTGATCGCGGCCGACCGGACGATGTCCAGACCGATGGTCGATTTTCCCATCGCCGGCCTGGCGGCGATGACGATCATCTGGCCGGGGTGCAGACCGTTGGTCAGGGCGTCGAACTCGGTGAATCCCGTTGGCACACCGGTCATCTCGCCGGAACGGCCCGATGCGACCTCGATCTCGTCGACCGTGGCCTCGATGATGTCACCGATGGCGTGGTAGTCCTCGCCGCCACGCTTGTCGGCGACGGCGTAGACCTCGGCCTGGGCCGCGTTGACGATGTCCTCGACGTCGCCGCCGCCCTGGGCGTAGCCGAGCTGGACGATGCGGGTGCCGGCCTCGACGAGGCGGCGCAGCACGGCGCGCTCGGCGACGATCTGGGCGTAGTAGCCGGCGTTGGCCGCGGTGGGGACGGAGGCGATGAGCTGGTGGAGGTAGGCCTGGCCGCCGACGCGCCCGAGGTCGCCGCGCTTGGTCAGCTCGTCGCTGACGGTGATGGCGTCGGCGGGCTCGCCGCGGCCGTAGAGGTCGAGGACGGCGTCGTAGATGAGCTCGTGCGCAGGACGGTAGAAGTCGGTGCCCTTGAGCTGTTCGACACAGTCGGCGATGGCGTCCTTGGACAGGAGCATGCCGCCGAGGACGGACTGCTCGGCGCCGACGTCCTGGGGCGGGAGCCGGTCGTCGGGTGGCCCCCCGTCACGCTTCGACGACGACGCAAAGGCACTGGTGCTCAGCTCGTCGAGCGACACGTGCTCCCCTTCCCCTGAGTGGTGAATGACCTCGGTGCAACCCGGTCCACACCAGTAGACAGCGCAGCCCTGACAGTGCCGGCTCCGGGGGCCGGGACGAGACCCGGACGGCCTGTCTGCTCCCCTCCCCGAGGAGCACCCGCCCCACCGTAGGTGCCTAGTCGGCCGACAACAACCTCAAGTGCCCCGGCCTTGCTAGCGCCTGTGGACAACCGGTGGACGGGCATCCCCGACACGCCGTCAACAGGTGTGGACAACGTGTGTGTACAACTGTGGGCATGTGGTGGCGGTCACACCCGCCCGTGCTCGTTGACCTGCACGGATGCCCGTCCACGGGCTGTGGAGAACAAGTTCCTCACCCCTGTGCGTTGTCCACAGACGTGCGCGACACGCCCGAACGTGGGGTATGCAGCGTGCCCGGGTCACGCGCCCCGTGCTCACAGCGGCTCACCGCTGCTCACAACCCCGCGGCCGAGGCGTCGTAGTAGTCCCGGTTGCGCAGGCCCGCCGCGGCCGCCTCGTCGAGGACGGCGGTGGCGTCGGCGTGCCACTGGAGCACCGACGCCGGGCACGATGCCGACAACGGTCCCTCCAGCGCAGCGGCCACGGCGTCGGCCTTGCCCGCCCCGGACGCGACGAGGACGAGACGTCTCGCGTCGAGCACGGTGCCCAGCCCCTGGGTGACGCAGTGGGTGGGCACGTCGTCGATCCCGTCGAAGAACCGGGCGTTGTCGTGCCGGGTCCGGTCCGAGAGGCGCTTGACCCGGGTGCGGGACGACAACGCCGAGCCCGGCTCGTTGAAGCCGAGGTGGCCGTTGGCGCCGATGCCGAGGATCTGGACGTCGATCCCGCCCGCGTCGGCGATGAGTCGCTCGTACTCCGCGGCACCGGCGACGAGCTCGTCCTCGTCGCGGCCCGAGCCGTCCGGCACGTGGAGGCGGTCCACCGGCAGCCCGAGCGGCCCACAGACCTCGCGGAGCAGCACCTCGCGATAGGACTGCGGGTGTCCGACGCGCAGCCCGACGTACTCGTCGAGCGCGAAACCGCGGGCGTGACCCAGGTCCAGGCGCCCCGCGCGTACCGCTGCGGCCAGCTCGGCGTAGAGCCCGACCGGGGACGAGCCGGTGGCGAGTCCGAGCACCGGCTCCGTGCGGCGTGCAGCAGTGAGGCCGTCGATGACGACCTCGGCGGCACGACGCGCGACGTCGGCGGGCGTGGGCAGCACGAGGACCTCCATCAGCCCACCCTCTCACCGGACGGGACGGCCGGGCGGACTCCGCCTGCGGACGGCCGTGCCGCGACGTGCGACCAGCCTCTGCCCCCGATCCACGCGGCTCCGAGTGCCGCCACGGGGACGTCCGGCGGCAGCAGCTCCACCCGGCCCGCGAGGTCGAGGGCCTCGATGATCCGGGAGCCGCGCGCTCGCCGAGCCAGGTCTGCCCGGACCCCGTCGAGCAGGGGCCCACCGAGGCCCGACAGACCACCGCCGACGACGACACGCTCGGCTCCGGACGCCAGGGCGAGCACCTGGACGGCGAGCCCCACTCCCGTGCACAGGACGTCGACGGCGGCAGCTGCGAGCGCGTCACCCGCCGCCGCGGCGACGAAGGGGTCGCGGGCTCGACGCGCGCCCTCGGGCCACAGACGGGCGAGGGCGGACCCGGACGCCACCGTCTCGAGGCAGCCGACCTGCCCGCACGTGCAGGGCGCGTCCCCCGCGATGGGAAGGTGCCCGATCTCCCCGGCGGCGCCGTCGATGCCCCGGACGACGACGCCGTCCCGCACCACGGCCGACGCCAGCCCCGTCCCCAGGTTGAGGTAGGCCAGGGCCTGTCCCACGGCACTTCCGGGTGGGCGCATCCGCCAGGCGCCGTAGGCCGCGGCCTTGACGTCGTTCTCGACCACCACGGGCGCGCCCAGGCGCGTCGACAGCTCGCCGGCGAGGTCGAGGGAGTCGACGCCGAGGTTGACCGCATGCCGCGCCCACCCCGTCACGGGGTCCACGAGACCGGGCATGCAGGCGCCGACCGAGGCGCCGCCACCCCCGCACGAGTTGAGCACCTCGTGGGCCAGCGCGGCTGCGACGTCGACGACGCCGGCGGGACCGCGACCCGAGGGCGCGGACCGCAGTCCCTGCACCGTGCCGTCGTCGGCCACGAGGGCGACGGCGGTCTTCGTGCCACCGATGTCGATGCCGAGCGCAGCCGTCATCGCGTCGGCACCCCGAGGTAGCGTCCGAGCGCCTCGGCCACGACGACGGAACCGCCGAACGTCACGAGGTCGGCACCTCCTCGGGGCCAGCCGCAGTCGACGACGATCGTCGGGTGTCCCTGCGCGCGAAGCCGTTCGGTGACCTCCCAGGCAGGGTGCCGGGCGGAGAGCCCACGCCCGGCGACGGCGACCTTGGCCCCGGCGGGCACGTCGTCCTCGGCCGTCGCCAGCCCCGCGGCCCTGGGTCCCCAGGCGACCGGACCGACGGCGAGGTTGTGGTCCGACGCGACCTGCACGATGACGGGCTCACCCGGGGTGTCGAGCCAGGGACGCACCGCCTCCCCGACCTCGAAGCCCCGGACGAGCGCGCCGTTCGCCCAGCCGGGCACGTCACGGCTGCCGCGGACCTCGGCCCCCGCACCGACACCAAAACGCCTGGACATCAGAGCGACCCGGTCCGCCGCGTCCTCGAGGCGGCCGACCGGCAGACGCCCGGACAGTGCCGCATCGACGATGGCGTTCACGACGGCGAGGAAGCAGTCCTGGCTCGTCTCCGACCCGATGCACAGCAGGTCGCATCCGGCCACCAGGGCACGCACGGCCGCCTCCGGGATGCCCGTCTCGGCGGAGGCTCCCGCCATGTCCAGCGCGTCGGAGACGATGACGCCCTCGAAGCCGAGTCGGTCACGCAGCACGTCCCCGAGCACGGTCGGCGAGAAGGTCGCGGGCCGCTCGGCGTCGATGGCGCTGACGACGACGTGCGACGTCATGATGCACGCGACGCCGGCCTCGATCGCCGCACGGAACGGCTCGAGCTCTCGCGCGTCGAGCACGTGCGCCTCGGCGTGCACCCGCGGCAGCGCGTGGTGCGAGTCGGTCACGGTGTCGCCGTGTCCCGGGAAGTGCTTGGCGCAGGCGGCGATCCCGACGGACTGCACCCCCTCGACGTAGGCCGCCGAGTGCCGTGCCACGTGGGGCGCATCGGCCCCGAAGCTGCGCACGCCGATGACGGGGTTCTCGTCAGCCGAGTTGACGTCGACGACCGGCGCCAGGTCGAGGTTGATCCCGTATGCCGCGAGCTCGCCTCCGATGGCCGAGGCGGACGCCCGCGTGAGCGCGGTGTCGTCGAGGCGCCCGAGCAGGGCGTTGCCGGGCTGGGTCGAGCCGGTCGGGTAGTGCAGCCGGGTCACATCACCCCCCTCCTCGTCGACGGCGACGAGGAGCTCCGGACCCGCGGCCCGCAAGGACGAGCACAGCCGGGCCAGCTGGTCGGGGTCGACGACGTTCGCGGCGTAGAGGCAGACGGACGCGAGGCCCACGGCATACTCCCGTTCGATCCAGGCAGGGACGGTCGTGCCGACGAATCCGGGCATGAGCGTGCCGACGGCGAGGCGCCGCAGCGCCTCTCGTGAGGTGGTCATCTCAGCCCTTCACCGCCCCGCCGACGAGGCCGTTGCTCATGCGTCCCTGGACGACGAGGAAGAAGATGATGACGGGCACGGCGACGACGGTCGACGCGGCCATCACCTGGCCCCAGTCGGTCTCGCGGGTCGCGCTCGCCTGGACGAAGCCGCGCAGCCACAGCGGCAGGGTGCGCGACTGCTCCTCGGTCATGACGACCAGCGCCACGGTGAACTCGTTCCACGCCTGGAGGAAGGCGTAGACCCCTGACGCGACGAGCCCGGGGGCCAGCAGCGGGAACGTGATCCGCAGGAACGCCTTGGTCCGGGAGAGGCCGTCGACCATGGCGGCCTCCTCGAGCTCGACCGGCACACCGGCCACGAAGCCGCGCAGCATCCACACGGTGAACGGCACGACTGCGGCGGTGTAGAGGAGCGCGAGTCCGAGGACGTTGTTCAGCAGTCCGATGGAGCTCATCATCTTGTACTGCGCGATGAAGAGTCCCTCGGCCGGCAGCATCTGGATGAGGAGCAGCGCGAGGATGAACGACCGTCGACCCCGGAAGCGGAAGCGGCTGATCGCGAGCGCCCCGAGGAAGGCGATGACGATCGCGGCGGCCACGGTGATGAGCGTGACCGCCAGCGAGATCCCCAGCGCCCGAACGAATCCCGTGTCACCGAAGACGGTCGAGAAGTTGTCGAGGGAACCGCCGAAGGGCAGGAAGGTCGGCGTGCTCGACTGGAGCGTCACTTTGTCGAGGAAGGCCGAGTTGAGCATCCAGTAGACGGGGAAGGCCCAGACGAGGGCGAGCGCGACGGCGACGACGGTGAGCAGCGATCGCCGGGTCGACCGGCGTGATCGGGCGGGTCCGAGGATGCGACTCACGACTCCTCCTTCATGAGGGAGCGGACGTAGAACCAGCTGACCGCGACGGTGAGCAGCAGCATGAGGATGGAGACGGCGCTGGCCATGCCGAAATCGCCTGCGCCCGTGCCGAGCTGGTAGATGTACGTGCCGAGCAGGTGCGTCTCGTTGGCGACCCCGCCGGCGTCCTGGAGCAGCTTGATCTGCGTGAAGACCCGGAGATCCCAGATCAGCTGCAGCAGCAGGACGATCGAGATGACGGGCGACACGAGCGGAAGGATGATGTGCCGCAGGCGTTTCCAGCCGCCGGCTCCGTCGATCTCGGCCGCCTCGAGCACCTCCGGCGAGAGCTGGGTCAGGCCGGCATAGATCGACAGCGCGACGAACGGCACGCTCATCCACACGACGATGACGGCCGCGACGACGAAGAACGACAGCGGCTCGACGAGCCAGTTGTGGCCCTGCGCGTCGACGCCGATGCGCTCGAGGGCCCAGTTGAGCAATCCGTTGCGCCAGTTGACGATCCACGTCCACACGGTCATCGAGGCGACGACGGGCATGGCCCAGGCCAGCAGCAGCGCGACCTGGAGGGTGAGTCGTCCGACGGCGTTGACCGCCCCCATGAGCAGGGCGAGGGCGAGACCGATCACCACCGTGAGCAGTGCGCAGACGAGGCAGAAGGCGAGCGAGCGGCCGACGACCACCCAGAGGTTCGGGTCGGTCAGCAGGGCGGTGTAGTTCGACAGGCCCACCGACTCGGGCGGCTGGCCGAACTGCTGCATCATCCCGAAGTGCTGGAAGCTCGTGATCACCTGCCAGCCCACGGGGTAGCCGAGGGCGGCGGCGAGCAGCAGGATCGCGGGGACGACGAGCAGCGCGGGCGTGTGCCGTCTGGCTGGGCGGGCGCGGGTCGCGGGCTCCGGCGCGGGGGCGGTCTCGGGCGGAGCGGTCGCGGTGGAGGTCATGGTCTGGCCTTTCGAGCCGGTGCGAGCCTGGTCGGGCGTCTTCGGACCGTGGTACCGGCGGCCGGGTGGGTGGGCACCCGGCCGCCGGGGCTTGGGTCAGGCGACCGGCGTCACTTGAGGTTGAGCAGCGGCGTGATCTTGGCGTCGTACTCCTGCGCGAGGGCGGTGAGGTCCGAGGCGTCGCGGATCTTGGAGAAGAACTCCTCCATGATCTGCTTCGACTCGACGACCGCCCAGCCCGGAGCGGCAGGGGTCAGCTTGGAGTTGGACGCGGACTCGATGAGCGCCTTGGCGAACTGGTCGTCACCGAGCGAGCTGACGTAGTCGGAGTTGGCGGGGCCGAGGCCGGCGCCCCCGAGCTTCTTCTGGTAGTCGGCCGAGAAGATGATCTTCAGCAGCTCCTTCGACAGCGCCTGGTTCTGGCTGGCCTTGGAGATCGCGATGTTGGACCCGCCGGCGAACACGGGCGCGGGCTTGCCGTCGTTGCCGGGGAGCACGAAGGTCGTGAACGTCTTGTCGTTCCACTCACGGACCTTCTTGCCGTCCTTCTCCTTGAGGTCACCGATCGACCAGTGGGCCCACCCGGGCGCCATGATGGTGGCGGCGGCGAGGGAGGTCTTGCCGGTGACCTTCTGGTTCTCGTCGAGGATCTCGTCGGAGTCGTTGACGTAGAGCCACGGCGTGACGTCCTTGGCGTCGGCGGGTGCCTTGGACGCGTTGCGGTAGAGGTCCTGCAGCTGGGTCAGGCCCTTGACCGTGTTGGGGTCGGCGAGCGTCGAGACCCACTGTCCGTTCTGCTGCTTCGCGAGGTCACCGCCGTTGGCGAAGATCCACGAGATCCCGTTGCGCCAGTCCTGCCCGCCGATGAAGAAGCCGCTGAAGTTCTTGATGTTGCGCGGGTTCTTGGCCGTGATGGCCTTGACCGCGGTGTCGAACTCGTCGAGGGTCTTCGGTGCGGCGACACCGGCCTCCTTCCAGAGGTCCGCGCGGGCGAACATGTAGCGCGAGCCGAAGTAGTAGGGCAGCGCGTACTGCTTGCCGTCGACCGTGCCCACGTCGACGAACGACTGGAGCAGCTTGCTGCCGCCGAGCTCCTGGTAGACGTCGGACAGGTCGCTGAAGGCGCCGACGTTGGTGAAGGTCGGGCTCTGGGTGTTGCCGATCTCCGTGACGTCCGGCGTGTTCTTCGGGTCGGGCAGCGCGGTCGTCAGCTTCGTGACGAGGTCGGGCCAGGTCTGCTCCTCGATCTTGAGCGTGGCGCCGGTCTTCGCCTTGAAGGTGTCCTGCAGGTAGGTGCGCAGCTCCTTCGGCGTGTCGGTGCCGGCGAGCCAGAGGGTGACCGTCTTGCCGGCGTTGCCGGCGGTGCCCGACGCGCCCGCGGACGGGTCGGTGGTGGAGCCGGTCGCGCCGCCACCGCAGGCGGTGAGCACGAGGGCCGCGGTGGTCGTGGCGACAGCCAGACCCAGGGTCTTCTTCATCCTGTCTTCCTTTCGAAGGGCCGCGGAGCGGACCGGTTGTTCGCGTGGACGCGAGTTGAGGGGTGTCCCTGTGGAGGGGAGTTCGGGGGTGTCCGGACCGTTCGGGAGGGCGTATGCCGTCCCGCCGGGCCGGTCGTCAGGCGACACCGAGCTGGTCCCAGAGGACGAGGACGGCGGCGCCACGCAGGACGATGTCGTCGGAGCGGTGCGCGAGGCGCACCGTCAGGTCGGTGGTGGTGCGGGCGAGGAGCCGGGCTCGCAGCGTCTCGTCGAGCGCGTCGCGGAGGACGCCGCCGAGCAGGTGCTCGGGGCCGCTGAGCACGACCTCCGAGAGGTCGAGGGCGGCGACGACCGGGGCGAGGGCGATGCCGAGCCGCTCGCCCGCCTCGCGGAGCGGCTCCTGCGGTGCATCGGCGGCAGCGGCGGCGAGCGCCTTCTCGAGGTTCGGGGCGGAGATCCAGGTCTCGAGGCAGCCGAACTTGCCGCAGCGGCACATCGCGCCACCGTCGGTGCCGACCGTGACGTGACCGATCTCTCCGGAGGCGAAGTGGGCGCCGCGCACGCGCTGGCCGCCGACGATGAGACCACCGCCGACACCGCGGCCGATCTTGACGAGGACCAGGTCGTCGCCGCCCTCACCGAGCGTGTAGTCGGCGTGGACCGCGGCGTCGGCGTCGTTGACGACGAAGACGGGCAGCCCGGTGGCGGCGGCGACGATGTCGCGCAGCGGCACGTCGGTCCAGCCGAGGTTGGGGGCGGTGTCCACGACGCCGCCGGGGCCGACGATGCCGGGGGTGCCGACGCCGATGCCGAGCAGCGGGGCCGTGGCCGCGCCGACGACCTCGTGGACGAGGTCGAGCACCGTGTCGACGACGGCCTGCCCGGAGTCGTCCCCGATCGGGCGCTCGGCGCGGACGAGGATGTTGCCGTCGAGGTCGAGCACGGCGGCGCGCAGCACCTCGTGCTCGGCGAGATCGACGCCGATGGCCTGCAGGCCGGTCCGGTTGACGTCCACGAGGGTGCCGGGCTTGCCGGGGCGCACCACCTCGGACGGGCCGAGCTCGACGGCGTGACCGCTCTCCATGAGCTCGGAGACGAGGTCCGACACGGTCACCTTGCTCATCCCGAGGCGGCGGGCGAGGTCGGCGCGGCTCATCGCTCCCACGGAGTAGAGCATCTGGAGCACGAGGGAGAGGTTGTGCCGCCGGCCGTGGGCGGGCAGCACGGCGGAGCGGGGGGAGACCCGGCGGGCACGAGGAAGGGCGGTCGTCACGAGAGTTAGTAAAGTTTACTAACTCTCGTGTTGGCAAGGGGTTCAGGCAAATTTTCTCCGCCGCGACGACCTCGCCCCACGAGGTGGGTGGTGCGACCTACAGTCGAAGCATGTGCCGCAACATCCGACAGCTCCACAACTTCGAGCCCGCCGCGACCTCGGACGAGGTGCGTGCCGCCGCGCTGCAGTACGTCCGCAAGGTCAGCGGCAGCACCAGGCCGAGCCAGGCCAACCAGCACGCGTTCGACGAGGCCGTCGAGGCGATCGCCCACGCGACGCAGCACCTGCTCGAGCACCTCACGACGAGCGCGCCGCCCAAGGACCGCGAGGTCGAGCGCCAGAAGGCCCGCGAGCGCAACGCCGTGCGCTTCGGCACCCCCGCCTGACGCGACCCGCCTGTCCCGCCACCGCCGACCTACCCTGCTCACCTGCCCTGCTCACCCGCCCGGCTGACCCGCCCGGCTGGCCCCGCCGGAGATCCCCGGCACCATCCTCCTGCGCGCGCCCTGACGGCCGTCCTAGTCTGGCCGCATGGGCATCTGGGCGACCCAGGTCACGCCGCGCATCGTCGCGGCCGGGGGTGAGGACGACGCCGTCCGCACCCTGCGCGCCCGCGCCTGTCACGGCCTGCGCGGCCAGGTCGTCGAGCTCGGCTTCGGCAGCGGCCACAACGTCGGCCTCTACCCGCCGGAGGTCACGCGCATCGTCGCGGTCGAGCCGTCCGACGTCGCCTGGGAGCTCGGCGCCGCACGCCGAGCCCGCAGCTCGATCCCCATCGTCCGTGGGGACCTCGACGGGCAGTGGCTCAGCCTCGAGGACGCGAGCGCCGACGCGGTCCTGTCCACCTTCACGCTGTGCACGATCCCCGACGTCCACCGCGCCCTCCTCGAGGTGAGGCGGGTGCTGCGTCCCGGCGGAGCGCTGCACTTCCTCGAGCACGGCGTCGCGCCCGAGGAGGGTGTGCAGCGGTGGCAACGCCTCATCGAACCGGTGCAGAAGAAGGTCTTCGACGGCTGCCACCTGACCCGCCGCATCGACGAGCTGATCGAGGAGTCCGGCCTCGTCATCGAGGACGTCGAGCGGGCCTACGCACCGATGCCGAAGGTCATGCGGCCGTGGGTCTTCGGCTACCTCGGCCGCGCCGTGCGGCCCGCCCGCGACGTCGTCGCCCTCGACGACTGACGGCCCGTCGGCGGCGCCGACTACGGTTGGCGCATGACGAGCGGCCCACATCCCGACCTTGTGTCGGAGGTGCAGGCGGCGCTCGTCGCCCGGGCGGATCCCGAGCGGGCCCTCGGGCAACAGCGGTACATGAAGTCGTCGATGCCCTACTTCGGTCTGACGTCCCCTCAGCTCAAGACCGCCCTCGGCCCCCTCCTGCGCGACCCCGGCCTCGCCATGGAGTCGCGCGAGCAGTGGGAGGCGACGATCCGCGCCCTCTGGGACGGTGCCACGCACCGGGAGCAGTGGTATGCCGCCATCGCCCTCGCGCGTCACCGGCCCTACCGCACGTGGGTCGACAGCGACGCAATGCCGTTGTGGGAGAGCCTGATCCGGGCCGGTGCCTGGTGGGACGTCGTCGACGACATCGCGACGCACCTCGTCCGCGACACGGTGCTGGCCCACCCGACGATCGAGGGCCTGCGCATGCGCGACTGGGCCGGGTCGGACTCACTGTGGGTGCGACGTGCGGCGATCATCTGCCAGGTCGGTGCGCGCGACCGCCTCGACCAGCACCTCCTGTCCGACGTCATCGAGCCCAACATCGACGACCCGGACTTCTTCAGCCGCAAGGCGATCGGCTGGGCCCTGCGCGACCACGCCCGCGTCGACCCCGCCTGGGTGCGGGCCTTCGTCGACGCGCACCCAGGCCTCTCCGGCCTGTCCCGGCGCGAGGCGCTCAGGCACCTCGGACCGCTGTCGTGAGCGCACCGCCCCCTCCGGTGAGCCACCGGCGCGAGATCGTCCGCCTCGCCGTCCCCGCCTTCCTCGCCCTCATCGCCGAGCCGCTGTTCCTGCTCGCCGACTCCGCGATCGTCGGACACCTCGGCACGGCAGAGCTCGCCGGGCTCGGCGTCGCGAGCGCCGCCCTCGTGACGGCAGCCGGCATCTTCGTCTTCCTCGCCTACGGCACGACGAGCGTCGTCGCGCGTCACCTTGGCGCGGGCGACGAGCGCGCCGCGGTCAGCGCCGGCATCGACGGGCTCTGGCTCGCCCTCGGGCTCGGCGCCCTCACGGCCGCCGTCGTCGCGGTTTGGGCAGGCCCGATCTGCGCGGTCTTCGGCGCCTCGCCCGCGGTCCTCGAGCAGGCCACGACCTACCTGCGCATCTCGGCCCTGGGCATCCCCGCGATGCTCGTCATCCTGGCCGTCACCGGGGTGCTCCGGGGTCTGCAGGACACGACGACGCCCCTCGTCGCCTCCGTCGTCGGCTTCGGCGCCAACATCGTGCTCAACCTCGTCTTCGTCTACGGGTTGCACTGGGGCATAGCCGGATCCGCGTGGGGAACCGTCATCGCACAGACCGGGATGGGCGTCGCGCTCGTCACTGTGCTGCTCGTCAAGGCGCGGGCGCGGCACGCCCGGCTGCGCCCGCATCCCGCACGCGTCGTCGCGGCCGGCCGCACCGGCATACCGCTCCTCGTGCGCACGGTCGCCCTGCGCGCGACGCTCCTCGTCACGACCTGGGTCGCCGCCTCCCTCGGCGACGTCCCGTTGGCCGCGCACCAGGTCGCGCTGACCGTCTGGTCGTTCCTCGCCTTCGCGCTCGACGCGCTGGCGATCGCGGCCCAGGCGATCACCGGTCGGGCGCTCGGTGGCGGCGACCGCGACGGCGTGCGGCTCGCCATGGGCACGATGGTGCGTTGGGGTGTGGGGGGTGGCCTCGCGCTCGGACTCGCCATCGCGGCCCTGCACGTAGTGATCCCGCCGCTCTTCACTCCGGACCCGGCAGTCCAGCAGGCGCTCGGCGCTGCCCTCGTCGTCGTCGGCCTCGGCCAGGCGGTCGCGGGCTACGTCTTCGTCCTCGACGGGGTCCTCATCGGCGCGGGCGACGGCAGCTGGCTGGCTCGCGGGATGGTCGTCACGTTCGTCGCCTACCTCCCGGTCATCCTCGCCGTGCGCGCAGCCGGCCCGAGCGGCTCCCCCACGCGCGACGTCGTCGTGCTGTGGCTGGCGTTCACGGCCTTCATGGTCATCCGTGGCGTCGTGCTCGGGTGGCGCGCGCGTCGCGACGACTGGATGGTCGTCGGCGTCCGCTGATCGGGCTCAGCCGGGCCGGTCGGCCTGGCGGCGAGCCTGCCAGGCCTTCTTGGCGGCGTCGCTGCGGCGACGGCGGCTCGCCTCCCGCGCCTTCGCAGCGCGTCCGGCGGCGGCTGGACTGCACCGCGTCGTCGAACAGCCAGGCGGGCAGGGCATCGTCGACGACGAGCTCGCCGCCGGGGACGGTGAGGGCGCGCACGATCTGGATGACTTCGACACGCTGCTTGCCGAGACGCCGGGTGTCGAGCACCGCGGCCGTCCGAGCGAAGTCCGCGTAGGGCACGAAGGTCTGCACCGCACACCCTCCCGTCGTGGCGTCCATGACGTCCCGCACCCTCGAGACCGCAAACCCCGCGGCCGTCGCGCCGCACACGGATGGCGTATGCCGGGAGCGGGCTCCCGCACCCGGCAGCGGACCCGCGCCGGCGAGGTCATGGCCAACTGCTACGGGTTTCCCAGCCTTCTTTAAGGTCAGGCGCCCATAGTCGTTCTCGTGAGTTGCTCCTGTGCGACTCGGTGATCTCCTCCCCCTGTCGGATCACCGGGTCAAAGGGCACCCGCTCCCGCTGGTCGAGTTCGGCGACGTGACCAGCGGGGGCGGGTTTTCTCGTATCCGGGGACGTCCACCTGGGGCCGGCTTCCTCGTGCAGCCTCCGCCAGCGGCCTCTCTCAACCGCCTTCGACGTCAGATGGCGCCGTCGG
This sequence comes from Terrabacter ginsenosidimutans, assembly GCF_039539425.1. Classification (NCBI taxonomy): domain Bacteria; kingdom Bacillati; phylum Actinomycetota; class Actinomycetes; order Micrococcales; family Intrasporangiaceae; genus Terrabacter; species Terrabacter ginsenosidimutans. Next base: position 1,089,398 of record NZ_BAABDC010000001.1, read on the forward strand.
CGACCTCGACGTCCGAGAGCAGGGCCTGCACCTCGGCCGTCGTCGGCATCGCCGTCGAACAGGCGCGACGGCGTGCGACGAGCGCGCCGGCGACCGTGGCGAAGTGCAGCGTGCGCTCGAGGTCCCAGCCCGCGAGCAGCCCGTGGATGAGGGCACCACCGAACGCGTCCCCCGCGCCGAGGGCGTTGACGACCGTCACGGGGAAGGCGTCGACGCCGACCACCTCGTCCGGGGTCATGGCCAGCACGCCGCGAGACCCCAGTGTGACGACCGCCAGGTCGACGCCTGCCGTGAGCAGCGCACGGGCGGCCTGTCGGGGGTCGGACTCACCGGTGACGAGCTCGCACTCCTCGAGGTTGCCGACCGCCACGGTGGCGTGACGCAACGCCTCCAGCGCCTGGGTGCGGGCCTCGTCGCGGGCAGCACCCGCACTGTGGTCACGGTCGCGCCAGAAGACCGAGAGGTAGTCGAGGTCGAGCACCGTCAGCGGCGCCCGGCCGCGCTCCTCCCGGGCGGCGACATGGGCGGCACGGCTCGGCTCCTGGCTGAGCCCGGTCAGGTTGGACCAGTAGACGCGCGCGTCGCGAATCGCCTGCAGGGGAAGGGATTCCGGAGTGATGAGCAGGTCTGGCGCAGTCGGGTAGCGGTAGAACCAGCGCGGGAAGTGGTCGGGCGGGAAGAACTCGCAGAAGGTGACCGGGGTCGGCGGCCCGTCGGTGATGGTCTGCACGTAGGCGTCGTCGACGCCGAGCTGCAGCAGCTCGCGGTGGACGAACCGTCCGAAGGCGTCGGCGGCGGTGGCGCTGACGATGGCCGCGTGCCGGCCGTGGCGCGCCGCGGCGACCGTGACGTTGGCCGCGCTGCCGCCGAGGAACTTCTCGAAGGTGTGCACCTCGTCGAGGGTCACGTTGTGCTGGAGGGGGTAGAGGTCGACGCCCACCCGACCGATCGCGACGAGGTCATGGACGGTCGGGGTGACGGTCATGGTGCCTCCTGCGGATGCCAGGCTCGGGCGACTACCGGGACCTCCACGCTAGCCGCGATCGGGCCGCTCCATCAGGTCACGGAATGGTCACGCCTCTTGACCGATGCCTCCCCCCGCCGCCATTCTCCTCGTGAGAGCGCTCTCACGGCCGCGTTTCACGCACGGAGAGCGCTCCCACACCCACACTGGGGATGAGACCAAAGGAGCTCTCCATGACATCCCGTTCCACCCGGATCGGCGCGCCTTCCGTGCGCTCTCGCCATGCCGTACTCGCCACCCTCACCGTCGGGCTGATGGCCCTCACCGCCTGCAGCTCCGGCTCGGGCACCGACGGAGCCGCCACCCAGGCCGGCAGCACCGGCGGCGCAGCCGGTGGCCCGGTCACCCTGACCCTCGCCACCTTCAACCAGTTCGGCTACGAGGAGCTCATCCCCGAGTTCGAGAAGTCGCACCCGAACATCAAGGTCACGCACAAGAAGGCCGCCACCTCGAACGAGGCCCGCGACAACTTCTTCACGCGCCTCTCGGCCGGCAGCGGCATGGCCGACGTCGAGGCCGTCGAGGTCGACTGGCTCCCGGAGATGCTCCAGTACTCCGACAAGTTCAACGACCTCAACTCCTCCGACGTCGCCGGTCGCTGGCTCGACTGGAAGGCCAAGGCCGCCACCGACGCCGACGGCCACCTCATCGGCTACGGCACGGACTCGGGCCCTGAGGCCATCTGCTACCGCAGCGACCTCTTCAAGGCCGCCGGGCTGCCGAGCGACCGTGAGTCCGTCGCCAAGCTCTTCGGCACCACGTGGGAGAGCTACTTCGCCGCCGGCAAGCAGTTCAAGGCCAAGTCCAAGGTCCCCTTCTTCGACAGCATCGGGGCCACGTACCAGGGCATGGTCAACCAGCTCCCCGCCGCCTACGAGAACCCGAGCGACGACTCGATCACGGCCACCGAGAACGCCGACGTCAAGAAGGTCTACGACCAGGTGGTCCAGGCCGGCATCACCGACGGACTCTCGGCCAAGCTGCAGCAGTGGGGCGACGACTGGACCGCCAGCTTCCAGAAGGACGGCTTCGCGACGATGCTCTGTCCCGGCTGGATGGTCGGCGTCATCGAGGGCAACGCCAAGGGCGTCAAGGGCTGGGACGTCGCCAACACCTTCCCCGGTGGCGGCGGCAACTGGGGCGGCTCCTACCTGACCGTGCCCAAGCAGAGCGCCCACCCGAAGGAGGCCCAGGTGCTCGCCGCCTGGCTGACCGCCCCCGAGCAGCAGGTCAAGGCCTTCAAGAAGGTCGGCGCCTTCCCGAGCCAGAAGCAGGCGCTCGAGAGCCCGGACCTGCTCTCCTTCAAGGTGGCGTCCTTCAACGACGCCCCGACCGGGCAGATCTTCGCCGACCGCGCCAAGGCCGTGACGGCGACGCCGTACAAGGGCACGCACTACTTCGCGATCAACGACGCGATGCAGCAGGCCCTGACCCGTGTCGAGCAGGGCACGGCGCCCCAGGAGTCGTGGGACAAGTGGGTGGGCGACGTGAAGGCCCTCGGCTGACCTGACCCCGCCGGTCGACCGTCGCGACACACGCCGTCGCGACCCGCCGACCAGCCGACCGCGGACGGCCCGGTGCACCCCTCACCGTTCACCCGGGCACCGGGCCGTCCGCCCGACCATCGGAACCGCCATGACCGTTCAGTCCCCCAGCCGCACGACGCAGCCGGACCCGCCCGGCGCCCCGGCGTTCGTGCAGCGCTCCCCCCTCCAGCCCCGTTCCGGGTGGCGCAGGCGCCTGACGAAGCTCGACGAGAAGGGCGCGCCCTACGCGTACATCTCGCCGTTCTTCATCCTCTTCGGCGTCGTCGGGCTCTTCCCGCTGCTCTACACGGCCTGGGTCTCGCTCCACAAGTGGAGCCTGATCGGCGGCCAGGGCAGCTTCGTCGGGCTCAAGAACTACACGGACGTGCTGGCGCAGCCCTACTTCTGGAACGCGCTGAAGAACACCGTCAGCATCTTCCTGCTCTCGAGCGTCCCCCAGGTCATCGCCGCCCTGCTCATCGCCGCGGCCCTCGACAGCGGCCTGCGGGCCCGGACGTTCTGGCGGATGGGCGTGCTGCTGCCCTACGTCGTGGCCCCGGTCGCCGTCGCCCTGATCTTCAGCGACCTCTTCGGCGACAAGTTCGGGCTCGTCAACCACCTGCTTGGCCTCGTCGGCGTCGACCCGGTCCAGTGGCACAAGGAGGTCCTGCCGAGCCACGTCGCCATCGCGACGATGGTCAACTTCCGGTGGACCGGCTACAACGCCCTGATCTTCCTCGCCGCCATGCAGGCAATCCCCCGCGACTACTACGAGGCCGCGATGATCGACGGCGCCGGACGCGTCCGCACCTTCTTCTCGATCACCGTCCCGCAGCTGCGCGCGACCATCATCTTCGTCGTCATCACCTCGACGATCGGCGGCCTGCAGATCTTCGACGAGCCGCGGATGTACGACCAGTACGGCCTCGGCGGCGCCGACCGCCAGTGGCAGACGCTGACCCTCTACCTCTACCAGCTCGGCTGGACGCAGAAGAACTTCGGCCGCGCCGCCGCCGTCGCGTGGATGCTCTTCCTCATCGTCGTCGTCTTCGCGGTCGTCAACTTCCTCGTCACCCGCCGGATCGCCTCGAAGGGACCGCGATGACCGCCCCGACCCTGACCCCCGCACCCGCGGTCAAGCCCCGCCGCGGCACGCGCCTCGTGCGCCGCACCCAGGCCAGCCCGACGGCATACGTCTTCCTGGCGATCGTCCTCGTCGGCTCGGCGTTCCCGCTCTGGTGGTCCTACGTCATCGGCAGCAAGGACTCCGCCGCGATCGTGCAGGACCCGTACTCGTTCATCCCGGGCGGCCACTTCCTCCAGAACGCGAGCACCGTCATCACGACGATCCCGTTCTGGAAGGCCCTCGGCAACAGCATCCTCGTCAGCTCCACGGTGGCGGTGCTCGTCGTCCTCTTCTCGGCGATGGCCGGCTTCGCCTTCGCCAAGCTGCGCTTCCGCGGTCGCAGCGGGCTGCTCGTCTTCGTCATCGCGACGATGGCCGTGCCGACGCAGCTCGGGATCGTGCCGCTCTTCATCGTCATGAGCAAGCTCGGCTGGATCGGTAGCCTCTGGGCCGTCATCCTGCCCAGTGCGGTCAGCGCCTTCGGCGTCTTCTGGATGACGCAGTACCTCCAGGAGGCCCTGCCCGACGAGCTCATCGAGGCCTCGCGCGTCGACGGCGCCTCGACGCTGCGCACGTTCTGGTCGGTCGCCCTCCCCGCGGCACGTCCCGGCGCGGCGATGCTCGGCCTCTTCACCTTCATCGCGACGTGGACCAACTTCTTCTGGCCGTTCATCATCCTCGACCCGGGCAACCCGACGCTCCCCGTCGCCCTGCAGCAGCTGCAGGCGGCCTACTTCGTCGACTACTCGCTCGTGCTCAACGGGGTCGTGCTCATGGCACTGCCCCTCATCGTCCTGTTCGTCTTCGCCGGGAAGCAGCTCGTCTCCGGCATCATGCAAGGAGCAGTCAAGGGATGACCGCGCAGACGCGTAGCCCCCAGCCCCTCACCGTCCCCGATCTCGTGGTGGCGCAGAGCCGCCCGGTGCCGCAGGACTTCGTCCTCGGTGTCGCCACGGCGGCGTTCCAGATCGAGGGCGCCCGTCACGAGGACGGCCGCACCGACTCGATCTGGGACACGTTCTCGCACACGCCGGGCGCCGTCGTCGACGGCGACACCGGCGACGTCGCCTGCGAGCACTACCACCGGTATGCCGCCGACGTGGCCCTCATGAAGTCGCTCGGGATGCAGTCCTACCGCTTCTCGACGTCGTGGGCGCGGGTGTGTCCCGGCGGCGGACCCGTCAACGCCAAGGGCCTCGACTTCTACGAGCGGCTCGTCGACTCGCTCCTCGAGTCCGGCATCGCGCCGTGGCTGACGCTCTACCACTGGGACCTGCCGCAGGCCCTCGAGGACCGGGGCGGGTGGACCTCGCGCGAGACGGTCGACCGGTTCGTCGACTACTCCCTGGCCGTGCACGACCGGCTCGGCGACCGGGTGCGCACGTGGACGACGCTCAACGAACCGTTCTGCGCGGCCTTCCTCGGCTACACCGCCGGCATGCACGCGCCGGGCCGCACGTCACCCGCCGACGGGCTGGTGGCCGCACACCACCTGATGCTCGCGCACGGTCGGGTCGTGCAGGAGCTGCGCGCCCGCGACGCCGGGCTCGAGCTCGGCCTGACGCTCAACTTCACCGTGGCCGACCCGCTCGACCCGTCCGACCCACGCGACGTCGACGCCGCCCGGCGCATCGACGCGCAGATGAACCGGATCTTCCTCGACCCCATCTTCCGGGGCGCCTACCCCGCCGACCTGCTCGAGGACGTCCGCCACCTGGGACTGACGGACCACATCATGGACGGCGACCTCGAGGTCATCTCCGCGCCCATCGACGTCCTCGGGGTCAACTACTACAACGGCGAGGCCATCGGGCACGAGCCCCCGACGGCGTCCCTGGCCGACAGCGTCAACGGCGGCCGGGTCACCCGCTCCCCCTTCCCCGCCGCCGACGACGCCCACCGCCACCCCCGGGGGCTGCCGGTCACGGCGATGGACTGGGAGATCCAGCCCGACGGCCTGACCCGCCTGCTCGTCCGGCTCCAGCGCGAGTATGCCGGGCCGGCCGGTGTCGCCCTGCACGTCACGGAGAACGGCGCCGCCTTCGACGACGCGCCCGACGAGGACGGCTTCGTCGACGACCGCGGCCGGACGGCATACGTCCGCGCACACCTCGGAGCGGTCCTCGACGCCGTCGACGCAGGGGTGCCGGTGCGCGGCTACTTCTACTGGTCGCTGCTCGACAACTTCGAATGGGCGTGGGGCTACGCCAAGCGCTTCGGTATCGTCCGAGTCGACTACGACACCCAGGTGCGCACCCCCAAGGCCAGCGCGCTCGACTACGCCCGGATCATCGCGACGCGCCGGCTGCCCGCCCCGTGGGCCGGTCTGGACGCGAGCGGCGACGGCGACGACCCTGCAGGAGAATCCACGACATGAGCGACGGGACGCTGGCCACCCCCGTCGGGCGACCGACCCTCGAGGAGGTCGCCCGGGTGGCCGGCGTGTCCCGGGCCACGGTCTCGCGCGTCATCAACGGCTCGCCCCGGGTCAGCGCGGACGTGCTCGCGATCGTCGAGAAGGCGATCGCAGAGCTCAACTACGTGCCCAACCGGGCCGCCCGGTCGCTCGTGGCCCGCGCCACGATGTCGATCGCGCTCGTCGTCCCCGAGGACGCGCACCGCTTCTTCGGCGACCCCTACTTCGCGGACGTCGTCCAGGGCATCAGCGACCGGCTCGACGACAGCGACTACGTGCTCAACCTCCAGCTGACCCACCCGAGCTCGCCGTCGGAGAAGACCCGGCGCTACCTGCTCGGCGGCAACGTCGACGGGGCCATCGTCGTGTCGCACCACTCCGGTGACCACTTCCTCACCTCGCTCAGCCGGTCACTGCCGGTCGTCTTCGGCGGCCGGCCGATCGGCGAGGAGGCCAAGGACAGCGACTACTACATCGACGTCGACAACCGGCTCGGCGCCGTCACCGGCACCCAGCACCTCATCGACCGGGGCCGCACCGCCATCGCGACGATCACCGGGCCGGAGGACATGCCGGCCTCCGTCGACCGCGAGCAGGGGTGGCGCGACGCGCTGCGGGCAGCCGGGCTCTCCGACGAGCGCGTCGCCCGCGGCGACTTCACCGAGGCGGGTGGCATCCGGGCCGCCTTGACGCTCGTCGACACCTACCCGGACGTCGACGCCATCTTCGTCGCGAGCGACCTCATGGCGAGCGGCGCACTGCTCGCCCTCGAGGAGCGCGGCCTGCGCGTCCCCGAGGACGTCGCGATCGTCGGATTCGACAACAGCAAGTACGCCACGCGCGGCAAGGTCGGCCTGACCACCGTCGCCCAGCCGGCCCAGGAGATGGGTGTCGTCATGGCCGACACCCTGCTGCGCCTGCTGGCCGGCGAGTCCCCGCCACGTGTGACGACCCTCGACACCCACCTCATCATCCGCGACTCCACCTGACACCAGCCGATCGCCGTCGACCACTGGCACGCGGGTCGATTCGCATGGTGTCGATTTGCGCGGTTCCGCGGGTCGGCGCCTCCGATCGGTGCCACAGTTGATGACGTCGCCGGATCGAAGCAGGTCCATCCAACAGGTTCCATGACCGGGCCCTGGCGCCGCGTGACGACCGTTCGGGCCCGCCATGGCCACGTCCAAGGCGGTGAGGGCATGGCTGCCCGCAAGATCTTCTCCGACAGTGTCGTTCCCCTGCCCGAGTCCGACGGGCCGGCGCCCAACGGGGCGATCGTCCAGACCGCCACCCAGCGCGAGCTCGACGACACGCTGGACGTGCTGTTCACGCTGTCACTCGACCCCGAGTCGACCGCGGCTCTCGAGGCCAAGGTGGCCGCGGGGGAGGTCGCGACCCCCGAGGAGATCGCGGCGGCGACCGCACCGGACGCCGTTCGCTCCAAGCTCACGAGCTGGCTGGAGTCCCACGGCTTCTCGGTGGCCAAGGCGTCCGCGGACGGCACCTCCGTCTATGCCACCTCCACCGTCTCCAACATCTCGAAGCAGCTCGAGGTCGACATGGCCAAGGTCACCAAGGACGGGGTGACCTACTCCGCGGCCCGCACCGCACCGAGCCTGCCCGCCGACATCGGTGAGGGTGTGCGGGCCATTCTCGGCCTGCAGCCCTTCCGGCAGCTGAACAAGCACTTCCGCAAGTACGTCGGGCCCACGGGCATCTCCGGGGCGCGCGCCCTGACGGCGGCAGCCGCGGCCGCTGCGACGGGGACGCCGCCCTACCTCGTCGAGGACCTGCGCGCGGCATACGGGGCCCGCGGCCTCTCGGTGACGGGCGACGGCCAGGTGATCGCGATCCTCATCGACACGGTGCCTGCGACCAAGGACCTCAAGGCGTTCTGGGCTCGGAACGGGCTGACCGGTCCGTCCGCCAGCCCGAAACGAGTGAAGAAGATCAACGTCGGCGGCACCACGCTCCCGCCCGCCGAGGGCGAGGAGACCCTCGACGTCCAATGGTCGAGCGGCATCGCGCCGGGCGCGCAGATCAGGGTGTATGCCGCAGGGTCGCTGCGCTTCGTCGACCTCGACCAGGCGCTCGACCGGATCGTCTCCGACCTGCCGCGGTTTCCCGGCCTGCGCCAGCTCTCCATCAGCCTGGGGCTCGGCGAGACCTTCCTCGGCGGCCCCGGCGGGGAGGTCGCGGCCCAGCACCAGAAGTTCCTCAAGCTGGCGGCGTCCGGAGTCAACGTCTTCGTCTCGAGCGGCGACGCCGGGTCGAACCCCGACGGGTCGGGCCACGGTTCGAGCGGTCCGTTGCAGGTCGAGTACGAAGCCTCCGACCCGGTCGTCATCGGAGTCGGCGGCACGTCGCTCGACCTGAGCTCCACGGGCGCCGTCACGAGCGAGACCGCCTGGACCGGCAGCGGAGGCGGTGTGAGTGCGCTCTTCGCACGCCCGTCCTGGCAGACCGGACCCGGCGTCCCGGCCGGCGACAAGCGTCTCGTTCCCGATGTCAGCGCGGCGGCCGACCCCAACACCGGCGCCCTCGTGATCCTGCACGGCCACGACAACCAGATCGGAGGGACCAGCTGGAGCGCCCCGGTCTGGGCCGGCATCTGCGCGCTGCTCAACGAGGCCCGGGTCACGGCCGGCAAGCCGGCCCACGGCTACCTCGCGCCGCTGCTCTACCCGCTGGCCGGGACCAACTGCTTCCGGGACATCACCTCGGGCAGCAACGGTGCCTACCAGTCCTCTGCCGGCTACGACCGCGTCACCGGCCTCGGCACTCCGCACGTGGGCAACCTGATCAACCGACTGACCTGACGGGACGGCTCGGCCTGCTCGGCCTGCTCGGCCTGCTCGGACCTGGTCGACCCGGTGGACGAGGGGGTGGGGGGCACGACGAGGGGCCGGGTCCGCGTGATGCGGACCCGGCCCCTCGACCGTGCTGCTGGAGCTGGTGAGCTGCGCTCAGGCGGGGACGACCTCGAACGTGAGGGTCGCCGCGACCTCGGGGTGCAGACGGACGGTCGCCTCGTAGGAGCCGAGCGTCTTGATGGCCTGCTTCACCTCGATCTTGCGCTTGTCGAGCTCCGGGCCACCGGCAGCCTTGACGGCCGCGGCGATGTCGCCGTTGCTGACGGCACCGAAGAGGCGACCGGACTGGCCGGACTTGGCCGGGACCTTGACCGAGGTGGCCTCGAGCTGGCCCTTGATGCCCTTGGCCTGGTCGAGGTCCTTGATCTCGCGGACCTCGCGACCCTTGGTCAGGGCGTCGACCTGCTTCTGGCCACCCTTGGTCCACGGGGTCGCGAGACCACGCGGCATCAGGAAGTTGCGACCGTAGCCGTCCTTGACCTCGACGACGTCACCGGCCGTGCCGAGGCCGGTGACCTCGTGCGTGAGAATGAGCTTCATGGTGTTCTCCTGGTTCTCGAGCGGCCGGGCTCAGCGAGCCGAGCTCGAGTAGGGAAGCAGGGCCATCTCACGGGCGTTCTTGACGGCCGTGGCGATGAGGCGCTGCTCCTGGACGGACACACCGGTCACGCGACGCGCGCGGATCTTGCCGCGGTCGGAGATGAACTTGCGCAGGAGCGCAGTGTCCTTGTAGTCGATGTTCTCGACCTTCGCCGCCTTCAGCGGGTTGGCCTTCTTCTTGGGCTTGCGCACAACGGGCTTTGCCATCGTGGTGCTCTCCTTCTTGATGAGAGCCCGGGGGTTCGTGCCCCGGGATGGAAATGAACTTCTTGGGTATGCCGTCCGGCTCAGTTCACCGGACGACGGTGCTGACCTGCTCGAGCGAGCTCGAGGGCTCGATCAGAAGGGGGGCTCGTCGTAGCTGGGGGCTGCGCCCCAACCACCGCCCTGCTGGCCGCCCGACTGTCCGCCGGAAGGCTGACCGCCGCCGGAGGGCTGGTTGTTCCAGCCACCGCCGGCACCGCCGGCACCGGCCGGAGCCGCCTGGCCGCCGGCGGAACCACCGGTCGCCCACGGGTCCTCGGCCTGGCCGCCACCGGAGCCACCGCTCCAGCCGCCGCCCTGGCCACCCTGGCCGCCGCCGAAGCCGCCACCGCCAGCACCGCCAGCACCGCCGCGCTGGGTCTTGTTGACCTTTGCGGTGGCACTGCGCAGGGACGGGCCGATCTCGTCGACGTCCATCTCCACGACGGTGCGCTTCTCGCCTTCCTTCGTCTCGTAGGACCGAGACTTCAGACGGCCGGACACGATCACGCGCATGCCCCGCTGGCACGACTCGGCGACGTTCTCCGCCGCGTCGCGCCACACCGAGCAGCGCATGAACAGCGTCTCGCCGTCCTTCCACTCATTGCTCTGGCGGTCGAACTGCCGCGGCGTCGAGGCCACGGTGAAGTTCGCGACCGCAGCACCGGACGGCGTGAAACGCAGCTCGGGGTCGGCGGTCAGGTTGCCGATGATCGTGATGACGGTGTCGCCTGCCATGCGTGGGCTCCGTTCAGTCCTTCGTCGGGTGATCGAGCGGGTTCAGTGACTGTCGCTGAATCAGGCGCCGGGGCGCAGCAGCTTGGTGCGCATGATCGACTCGCTGAGGTTCAGCTGACGATCGAGCTCCTGGGCCGTGGCCGGCTCCGCCGTCATGGTGACGACGACGTAGATGCCCTCGGACTTCTTCTTGATGTCGTAGGCGAGGCGGCGACGGCCCCAGATGTCGACGTTGTCGACGGTGCCGCCATCGCTCTTCACGACGGTGAGGAACTTGTCCATCGTCTTGTCGACGGTGCGCTCTTCGGTCTCCGGGTCGAGGATGACCATGAGTTCGTACTGACGCATGCTTCTAACCCACCTCCTCTGGTCTCGGCGGTCACGAGTCTCTCTCGTGACAGGAGGGTTGCATTCGTCCCACCGCGGGCACGGGGCCCGGCCTGATCTTCCAGCCGGGTTCAGCCTCTCAGACCGCACCGACATCGAGTCGGGTCGATCCACAGGCCACCGGGCACACGGCGAACTGGGCAAGACTACCGGGCCGGACGGCATACGCCGAATCAGCAGGACCCCGCCGCGCCGCCGCTCTCAGGAGAAGCGGACGATCAGCCGGTCCTCGGCCCCGCTCATCGGGCCGGCCAGGTCGTCGGCCTCGACCGTCCCCCGGCCCCACCGCTCGCGGGCGCGCAGCCACACGACGGCCACGAGCCACAGCACGGCCACGACGCGCAGCATCGAGAAGAAGGCGTACCAGGGCGCCGGCAGGCCCCGGTCGGGCACGGTCGTCGCGGCGATCGTCAGCCACACGGCGACGAAGTTGAGCGCCTCCGCCCCGGCCCAGATGAGGTGGTCGCGCCACTGGAGCGCGCACCATGCGACGAGCGGCAGCAGCCACACGGAGCTCTGGACCGTGAAGGACTTTCCGGTGACGAGGACGAGACCCACCATGACGAGCGACACCTCGGCGATCGTCGGACGCCGCGCCGACGTCAGCGCGAGCACCGCCCCGGCGAGCAGCGCGACGAGCCAGCCGACGACCGCGAGGGCCGTCACGGCGCCCTCGGGCAGCGGATGGCCGGCGAGCTGCGGCAGCAGCCACGGGGAGCCGTAGCCCGCGGCGGCGGACGCCCAGCCCTGGTAGGGCGACAGAGCGGCCTCCCGGTTGAGCAGCCAGAGACCCGAGAGCAGCGCCCCGAACGTCAGCAGCGCGTAGCCGACGACCCGACCCATCTCGCGCAGCCGTCCCGAGCGCACGCACAGCAGCGCGATGGCCACGAGGATCAGCACGGGATACGACCGGGCCCCGATCGCCAGCCCGAGCAGCACGCCGGCGAGCGTCGGGTTGCGCCGCGACCACGCCCACATGCCCGCGCTGGCGAGCGCCACCCCGAGCAGGTCGGCGGAGATGAAGCCTGCGAGCACCACGACGGGCGACAGCGCGACGTGCGCGGCCGAGAAGGGTCGGGCCGCCGACGACGCCACGAGCCACACGATGGCGAGCAGCAGCAGGGTCAGCAGCACCGACCACAGCGCGAAGTACCAGGCGGCTCGCGTCTTGAGCGACCCGACGTCGGGCCCGAGGCTCGCGACCGCGGTGAGCACCAGTCCGGTCAGGGGCGGCTGGCCCGTGACGGGCGCGCCCGCGCTGCCCTGGAGGTAGGCCGCGACGCCGGCCTTGAGGTTCGCGTCGCGGTACGCCGTGGGCAGGTCGGCGTAGCAGGCGCTCCAGAACTGGGTGTCGCCCGAGAAGCCGGTGCGCAGGCAGGGTGCGCGCAGCAGGATCGCGAGACCCGCGGTGACGGCCGTCAGCGCGGACAGCAGCGCGGCCGTGAGCACCCACGGGAGCTCACGGGCCGCGGCATACCGCCCGCGGGGGCCTCCGATGACCTCGGAGGCCGCCCGCACGACGGGGTCGTCGACCTTCTCGGTCACCGAGCGCTCACCCCGTCACCCCAGCTCCCGGGCCCGCGTCATGGGCCGTTGCCGGGTTTGGTCGACGTCGGCGACGGCCCGGGCAGGGGGATCGTGATCGTCGGCTGCGCCGTCGTCGTCGAGGGCTGGGGCTTGCCCGTGCCGTTCGTCTTCGTCGGCTGGCGCGTCGTGGTCGGCGCCTGCGTCGTCGTCGTGGGCGCCTGCGTCGTCGACGGGGCCTGGGTCGTGGTCGGCGGCGGCGTGAACGTCGTCGTCGGTGTCGGGATCTTGTCGTCGCCCACGCCTGCACGGGCGGGGAACTCCTGGACCTCCATGTTGTCCGTGACGACCTTCATGAAGTCGAGCCAGATGTTCGCCGGGATCGTCGAACCGTCGTAGAGCTCCGACTCGGCCGGGCTCAGCTGCTGGCTGCTCTTGCCGTCGGCCGTCGGCTTGTACATCCCGACGGAGACCGCGAGCTGCGGGATGAAGCCGGAGAACCACTTCGACCGGTTCTCCTCCGACGTGCCGGTCTTGCCGGCGACGGGGCGGTTCAGCGTGCGACCGATCTTCGTCGCGGTGCCACCCGGCTTGATCGTGTAGGTCATGGCGTCGGTGGTGTCGGCCGTGACGTCCTTGTCGAACGCGCGCCTCGTCTGCGGCTTGGCGTCGTAGGTGAAGTCGCCCGTCGACGAGGTGATCTTCTTGACGAGGTACGGCTTGGACCGGATGCCCTGCGACGCGATGGTCGAGTAGGCCGACGCCATGTCGATGACGTGGGGCGAGGCCGTGCCGAGGATGTTGGTCAGGTCCGTCCCGAGCCCGGCGGTCTTCTCCGGGATGCCGGCGTCGATCGCGGCCTGCCGCGTCAGCGCGGGCGTGATCTGGTCGTTGAGGTTGACGAACGCGGTGTTGATGGAGCGCCCGATCATCCGGCGCATGTCGACCTTGCCGTAGGACGTGTCGTTGAAGTTGTTGATCTTCGTCCCGGCGATGGTCTGCGGGCTGTCACCGTCGAACTTCGTCTTCGTCGAGACACCGTCGCGAACCGCTGCGAGGACACCGAACGGCTTGAAGTTGGACCCGCCCTGCATGATCGCCTGCGTCGAGGTGTTGTACTGGTCCTTCGAGTAGTCGGGACCGCCGTACATCGCCACCACGGCGCCGTCCCCGGGCTTGATGGCGACGAGCCCGCCGGTGACCTTCTTGGGCAGGTTGTCCTTCATCGCCGCGACCGCAGCGGTCTGGGCCTTCTTGTCGATCGTCGTGACGATCCGCAGGCCGCCGGTGTCGATGTCCTGCTCCGTCAGACCCGTGCCGAGCAGCTCGCGCTTGACCTGGGCGGTGATGTAGCCGTTGGGACCCGACGAGAACTTGTTGCCCTTGTAGGGCTGGATCTTGGGCAGCTCGGAGAACTTGGCCCGGTCGGCCGCGCTCAGCCAGCCCTCCGACACCATGCCGTCGAGGACGTACGCGTAGCGCTTGGTCAGGTTGGCCTTGGCGTTCTCGCCGTTGGCGGGGTCGTAGAGCGAGGGGGCGTTGATGACGGAGGCGAGCACCGCACCCTCACCGACGGTGAGCTTGGAGACGTCCTTGCCGAAGTAGGCCTTGGACGCGCTCTGGATGCCGTAGGCGCCGCGGCCGTAGTAGATCGTGTTGAGGTACTTCTCGAGGATCTCGGACTTGGAGAGCTGGCCGTCGATCTTGATGGCGATGAGGATCTCCTTGGCCTTGCGGGAGATCGTCCGGTCCTGCGTGAGGAAGTAGTTCTTGACGTACTGCTGGGTGATGGTCGAGCCGCCCACCTGGGCCTCACCGGTGACGCTCGTCTTGACGGCGCGCAGGATGCCACCGACCGAGATGCCGTTGTTCTGGTAGAACGTGCGGTCCTCGGCGGCGATGTGCGCGTCCTGGACGAACTTCGGCACCTTCGAGAGCGCCACGGACTCGCGGTTGCCGTCCTGGACGGCGATGCGGTCGAGCTCGGTCTTGCCGTCGCTGTAGTAGACGATCGAGACCTGCTTGTTCGCGAGCTGGTTGGGCTGCGGGATGGAGGTCTGGTTGTAGGCGATGACGACGCCGACGACGCCGAGCACCAGCAGGACCGCCGCCGCGATCGAGCCCCACTTGAGCGTGCCGACGGCCCACTTCTTCCAGCCGGTGCGGCCTTCGCCGTCACCGTCGTCGAAGCTCGCTCCCCGCGCGGACCGGCCGTTGCCGTTGCCGTTACCTGCGCGCTGGGCCGAGGCCTTTTCGGCCGCCAGCTGGGCAGCGCGGATGTCGCGCCTGCTCTGCGTCACAACCTGCTCCATTCAGTGATCAGGCCCGAGAGAACCGTCCCGAGCCGCGACTCAGTATGACCCGACCGGCGCCGTGACGACGAAATGAAGGACCCGCTTCACACGACCGGCACAAGCGCCCCACAGACTTCCCTTCACATACCCGGGGGTGTCGTGCAACCTTTCTCCGGGGCCGGCCGGTCCTGCCGGGTGTGACGACAGTGACGGGCACCGACGCCGGGGCGAGCCGCCCCCTCGCCGTGCCGACGACAGGGGGACGAGCCGTGGACCGCGAGTCCTTCGACGACTTCGTGGCGACGCGTTCGACCCGACTGTTGCGGACGGCATACCTGCTCACCCACGACCGGGCCCTGGCCGAGGACCTCGTGCAGACCTCGCTCGCCAAGGCATGGTTCTCCTGGGGCCGCATCGAGGGCCGGCCCGAGGCGTACGTGCGCCGCATCATGGTCAACACGTACTCGAGCTGGTGGCGGCGCCGGTGGAACGGCGAGGAGGCGACCGCCGACCTCCCGGAACGGGGTGCGGGCCAGGGTTTCCGGCCAGGTGAGGACGTGCGCGTCGACGACCGCACGGACCTGTGGCGGGCGCTGGCGCGACTCCCCAGACGTCAGCGCGCCGTCGTCGTGCTGCGCTTCTACGAGGACCTCTCCGAGGCCGAGACCGCCGACATCATGCAGTGCTCGGTGGGCACCGTGAAGAGCCAGGCGAGCCGGGCACTGGCCAAGCTCCGCGTCGACCCCAGCCTGCAGACCTCAGACGAGGAGCGAGTCCGATGAACCTCACCGACCTGCGTGACGAGCTGACCACCCACGCCGACGACCTCGGCACGGCCACCGACCTGCGGCCCGGCGTCGCCGCGAAGGTGGCCCGGACGAAGCGCCGCCGAGCCGTGGCCGTCGGTGCCGGCGCGAGCCTCGCGGTCGCCGCGCTCGCGGTCGGCGTCGTCACGAGCCTCGGCCGCCCGGCCCCCACCGTTCCGGCCGGCACGCCGTCCAGCGCGGCCCCGATGATCGGCGCCGACGGCATGCCGTTCCGTTCCGTCCCCGACGGCCCCGGCGACATCGTCAAGGACGGCCTGCGCTATCGCAGCCACGTCGCTGACGACACCCTCGCCGCAGGCTTCATCGGCGACCGGGGCCAGGGCCAGTTCACGCTCGTCTGGACGCCGACGACGACCCACGTGTCCTTCGGTGCGGAGTGCTACCTGCCCGGCCTGACCCACGACGAGGCCGGGAAGTACATGGTCTCCGTGGGCCTGGAGGGCACCAAGGGCTTCTTCGGCAGCCAGTGCTCCGGGAACCGACCGACCGAGCGCGACCTGCCCGGCGGCGGCATCCCGGGCGAGCCGGGACAGGGGTGGACGGAGCTGACCGTGGGGCAGGCCGCCCGCGTCCGCATCCAGCTCGTCGACGCGAAGACCGGCAAGCCGGCCTCTGTCGACGGCGCGCAGCTGACCGGCGCCGTCTACGAGCTCGGCGCCAGGACGACGGTCAAGGACCTGTCCGGCAAGCCCGTGGCGGACCTCCCCGACGTCCTCGAGCACCAGGGCCATCGCTACCGGCTGGAGGGCCGCGTCTCGATCGCGGACGCGACGACGCGTGACGAGCTCGTGGTCCCGACACCCGGCGGTCGGCCGTTCCTCGTCACCTACGGGTACGCCGGCACCGACAGCGGGTCCGGGGGCACGGAGCACCTCGACGGCCTGGCCGCGACGAGCACCGACGTCTCGGGAGGCCTGACGACGGCCGAGCAGCCGGCGCGGACGGAGAGCACCGTGACCCTGAGGCACGACGGCGCGGTCCCGGCGTCGGGGGTCCGGCTCGTGGCGGTCTACGCCCTGCAGCCCTGACGCCGACGCCCCGGGTCGGCACTGCGCAGCGCGATGCGTCGGCGTGATGTATCGCAGCGATATATCTAGGTGTACGGTGGAGGCGTGCCGAAGTCCGAACGACCCCAGAGCCGCCGCGCCGCGCTGCTCGAGTTCGCGGTCCTCGGCCTGCTCCATGACGGACCGTTGCACGGCTACGAGCTGCGCAAGCGCCTCACCACCGCGCTCGGCATCTTCCGTGCGCTGTCCTACGGCTCGCTCTACCCGGCGTTGCGCCACCTCGTCGACTCCGGCTGGATCCACGAGACCACCGAGGCGGCGACCGGCAGCAGCAAGCGGCCCCGCATCACCTACGAGCTGACCGCCGACGGCAAGGAGCACTTCCAGGACCTCGTCGCGGCCAGCGGCCCGGACGCCTGGGACGACGAGGACTTCGACGTCCGCTTCGCCTTCTTCTCGCGCACCGAGGCGCAGGTCCGCCTGCGCATCCTCGAGGGCCGGCGCTCCCGCCTCGAAGAGCGCCTGGCCAACATCCGCGACGCCTCCCAGGCCCGCCGCGAGCGCATGGACAGCTACACCCTCGCCCTCCAGCAGCACGGTGAGGAGCGCGCCGAGCGCGAGGTCCGCTGGCTCGAGGAGCTCATCGTCGCCGAACGCCGCGCAGCCCTCGACCCGGGCCCCGCGGCATACGACGACCACACCACAGACATCTCCACCCCCCAGAGCACGACCACCAACAACAAGGAGTGATCCATGGGATCCGTACGCGTCGCCATCGTCGGCGTCGGCAACTGCGCGAGCTCGCTCGTGCAGGGCGTCGAGTACTACAAGGACGCTGACGCCACCACCGGCGTCCCCGGCCTCATGCACGTCAAGTTCGGCGAGTACCACGTCTCTGACGTCGAGTTCGTCGCCGCGTTCGACGTCGACGACAAGAAGGTCGGCAAGGACCTGTCCGAGGCCATCAACGCCTCGGAGAACAACACCATCAAGATCGCCGACGTCCCCACCACGGGTGTCGAGGTCCAGCGCGGCCACACGCTCGACGGCCTCGGCAAGTACTACAAGCTGACGATCGACGAGTCGGGCGCCGAGCCGGTCGACGTCGTGCAGGTGCTCCAGGACCGCAAGGTCGACGTCCTCGTCTCCTACCTCCCGGTGGGCTCCGAGCAGGCCGACAAGTTCTACGCCCAGTGCGCCATCGACGCGAAGGTCGCCTTCGTCAACGCCCTGCCGGTCTTCATCGCCTCTGACCCCGAGTGGGCCGCGAAGTTCGAGGCCGCCGGCGTCCCGATCATCGGTGACGACATCAAGAGCCAGGTCGGCGCGACGATCACGCACCGCGTCATGGCCAAGCTCTTCGAGGACCGCGGTGTCGCGCTCGACCGGACGTACCAGCTCAACGTCGGCGGCAACATGGACTTCAAGAACATGCTCGAGCGCGAGCGCCTCGAGTCCAAGAAGGTCTCCAAGACCCAGGCCGTGACGAGCAACCTCACCGGTTCGCTCTCGGGTCTCGTCGACAGCAAGAACGTCCACATCGGCCCGTCCGACTACGTCGCGTGGCTCGACGACCGCAAGTGGGCCTACGTGCGCCTCGAGGGTCGCGCCTTCGGTGACGTGCCGCTGAACCTCGAGTACAAGCTCGAGGTCTGGGACTCCCCCAACTCGGCCGGCATCATCATCGACGCCATCCGTGCGGCGAAGATCGCCAAGGACCGTGGCATCGGCGGCGCCCTGCTGTCCGCCTCGTCCTACCTGATGAAGTCCCCGCCGGAGCAGCGTCCCGACGACCTCGGTCGCGCCAAGCTCGAGGCCTTCATCGCGGGCACCGAGGAGCGCTGACCCCAGCGCCCAGCTGCTCCGGAGCCGGGGCAGGGTGGCGAGCGCGAGCTCGCGAGCGTCCCCCACCCACCGATCCGGAGTATGCCGTGAGGCCCCCTTCCAGCCGGAAGGGGGCCTCACGCATGCCGGCGTCCGCCCGCGGCAGGGTTACTCGAGGGCGGAGCCCGTCGTCGTGCCCGACGGGGCCTCGACGAGGCAGAGGACGGACCGGTCCCCGCGCCACGTGTCCGCGTCGGGGTAGATGTAGGACGGTTCCAGGTCGCTGTAGGCGCTGTCGGTCAGCAACGGGTCGGCCTTGTCGGTGCAGCCCTTCTCGGACTCGGCCGTGACCTTGGCCTCGCCCGGGTAGGGGCCGTCGGACAGCTCGATGACGGCGACCACCTGGCTCTCGTGCGGTGACGAGCAGGGGATCGCGGTGACGAGGTCGATCTGGTCCTTGCGGCCACCGGAGAAGCAGTCGCCGGCCTTGAGCTTGTCGACGAAGACCTGCGACCGGCCTGTCGCCGCCGCGGACGGGGTGGCCTGCGTCTCGGGCTCGCCGGCGACGACGGCGAACGCGATCACGGCGGCCCAGGCGAGCGTGCCCAGGGCGCCGAGGACGATGCCGGCGATCGCGAGGCCACGACCGCGCTGGTGACCGCTCCGCAGCCGGCCCAAGGCCACGACCCCGAACACGACGGCGAGCACCCCCACGAGCGGAACGAAGGCGGCGAGCCCACAGCAGAGGGCGGCGATCGCGAGACCGTCGAGGCGCCCGGGCTGCCCGGGGCCGGTGAGAGCTGGCGGGGGCATGAGCGGGAGGGGCGCGAGCGGCCCCGGTGGCACGGCACTGCTCGGCTCGGCAGGAGCCGGCGGCGCGGGCAGCTCCAGCGGCGGGCCGCTCGGAGAGGGGAGTTCGGTGGTCACGCCGTGGAGCATGACAGCCGGTCCTTTCCTCCCGGGAGCCAAAGAGACGTCCGCGACGCAATCGTGATGGACCGCCGCCTTGCGCGCGGACGGCGCCCGCCGACGAGAGGTGACCGGACTCCGACTACTCGCCGGGCAGCGGGTCCTCGTCCACTGCGACGACGGTGATGGTGGCGGGCGCATCAGGCTGGAGGGGCTGTGGCACGACGTCGACCCCGAGCCGGGCCCCGACCACGTCGCTCACCCAGACCGCCGGCCCTGGCCTGCGCGGCCGCATCGGTCGCCACGGGTGGCCGGTGCGCTCGAGGCCGCCACCGAGCATGTCGAAGGCCGCCTGCGGCGGCACGTCGAGGTTCAGTCGGGACCGCACGGCCGAGACGACGTCGTCGGCCAGGGCGGTGTACTCGCGGTCGTCGATCCTCCGGGTGCGCAGGTCGTCCCAGACCAGCCACGCGCACAGGGCGAGGAAGACCCAGAACCCGATGTTTCCGATGGTGGTGCTCTTCACCATGCCGACGACACCCAGCACGAGCATCAGCGCCAACCCGCCCCACAACGTCAGCCGGTGGCGCCGCTCGCGGCCCGGGTCCAACCGCGCGAGGTCGGGGACGTGGACCTCGACCGTCCCGAGCACCCGCCCCCTGGGCTGCGGGCGGTGCGCCGCAGGCCGCAGCGCCGTCGCGGACGTGACGCCGTTGCCGATCGGCGCTCCCTCGATGGTCAGCTCCGAGCCGATCCCCAGGTCGACGCCGTCGACCTGGTCGGCGCGGGTGACGGACAGGAACACCTGGGCGGCGTCCGCGTGCGGCTCATGGTCGGTCTGCACCCAGAAGATGATCCCGCGGTCGTCGTCCAGCACGGTCGGCTCCGGGCGGCTTGCGACGATGCCGTAGAAGGACTGGGGGGCGGTCACGTTCGGCTCCTGCTGGGTCGAGGCATGGGGGGCTCAGCCACCCCGCGCGTGAGCATGACAGGTGATCTCCCGGCCCGTGACCGAATCGGACAAAGTGGGTGAACCGGCCAGGCCACCGACGGCGACTCCACCGGACTCCAGCTCGGCGACACGGCGCCGGCGCGCGTCAGCCGGCCGACGGCATACGCGACGAGGCGTCGTGCCCGGGGCGACCCTCGGGACTCTCGGCGCCCGCGTCAGCGCCGTCTTCCCCGGCTGCGCGGTGTCGGCGCACCTGCCAGACGACGAGTGCCGCCACGACGACGAGCCCGACGACGACTGCTGCGCCCCGACCGAGCCACGTCTCGACCCGGGCATAGGACTGGCCGGCGAGATAGCCGGCGGTGACCACGACGCTCCCCCACGCGATGCCGCCCGCGGCGTTCCAGACGAGGAAGGTCGGGTAGTGCATCTTCGACATCCCGGCGAGCGCCGGCATGACGGCGCGCAGGAACGCGGTCCAGCGGCCGAGGAAGACCGCGGAGCCGCCGCGCCGGCCGAGGAAGTCCTGCGCCTGGTCGATGCGCTGCCGGTGTCGGTCGAAGGCTCGCAGCCGCACGACCCGGCCGCCGAGGTGGCGCCCGACCTCGAAGCCGACGGTGTCCCCCACGATGGCGGCCACCACGACCACGACGAGGACTGCAGCGACGGGCACGTGCCCCAGCGATGCCGCGACCCCACCCAGGATGGCGACGGTCTCCCCGGGCACGATGAAACCGACGAAGAGCGCGTCCTCCACGAAGACGACGGCGCCGACGACGAGGAGCACGAGCCAGACCGGTGCATGCAGGACCTGGGCGGTGATGGTGTCGAGCAGGGCGCTCACGGCGGCTCCTCGGGACGGCGACGGTGCTGCCCAGTCTTCGTCGGCAGTCTGGACGTCGGCTGAGTGCGCGTCACAACATTTGGACACCCATAACGCGATGCATGGTCTTGTGGCAACAATGAGTCGCAGACCGGGGCGCGCCGTGCGCCCGACCGCGAGAGGACGAGCCAATGGCAACACCGCGACTGGGCGAGATCGCCCCCGACTTCGAGGCCACGACCACCGAGGGCCCGATCCGCTTCCACGACTGGAAGGACGCCAGCTGGGCCGTCCTCTTCAGCCACCCGGCGGACTTCACGCCCGTCTGCACGACCGAGCTCGGCCGCGTGGCCGCCCTCGAGGACGAGTGGGCCCGGCGCGACGTCAAGGTGCTCGCCGTGTCGGTCGACCCGATCGAGCAGCACGAGGAGTGGAAGACCGACATCGAGGAGGTCAGCGGCGCCACGGTCGGCTACCCGATCATCGCCGACGACTCCCGCCAGGTCTCCGAGCTCTACGACATGATCCACCCCGGAGAGGGCGACACGTCCGGCGTCCGCTCGGTCTTCGTCATCGACCCGGCGAACAAGGTCCGCCTGTCGCTGACCTACCCCAAGAGCGTCGGGCGCAACTTCGACGAGATCCTGCGCGCCGTCGACGCCCTGCAGCTCACCGACCGGGGTCCGTTCTCGACGCCGGCGGACTGGCGCGAGGGCCAGAAGGTCATCGTCGCCCCCACGGTCTCCACCGCCGATGCCCGCGAGCGCTTCGGTGACGACGCCGTCGAGGAGGTCAAGCCGTACCTGCGGTACACGACCGCCACGGTCTGACCCCGACGGTCTGACCCCGACAGCGTGAGTCGATGGTGGCCTGAGTCGGTGGCCTGAGTCACGCCTGCAGGGGAGGCGTGACCCGGTCAGGGATTGCGGTTGCGGCGCAGCGGGTTCAGCGCGTCGAGGTCGTGGCCCACGGCCTCCGCGACGAGACGGCGAAGGGCCTCGACGGCGCTCTCGCCGGTCGTGGTGGCCCGGCCGGCCGCGAGCCCCGCGACGGTCGGTGCCGCGAAGGAGGTGCCGCTCCAGGCTGCCACCCCGTCGGTGAACTCCGCCGTCTCACCCACTCGCGGGGGCTCCTCGTAGGTGTAGGGGCCCTTCGGGAAGGCACTGACGACGTTCGTGCCCTGCGTGTAGACGTCGACCCAGCTGCCGTAGTTGGAGTAGCCGGCCCGCGACCCGTCCTCGTCGAGCGCACCGACGGCCGTCACCCACGGGAACGCCGCGGGCCAGAACGGTCCCCGGTCGCCGTCGTTGCCGGCTGCGGCGACGAATGCCGTGCCGGCCAGCTGCCGGGCATACAGCGCATGGAACAGCTCGAACGACAGCAGCGGCCGGTCGCCTCGTGTCCGCGTCCCGGCGGACAGGTTGATGACGTCGGGCGCCTGGTCGAGAGCGCGCACGAGTCCCCACACGACATCGCTCTCGAGCGCGGCCCCTCCGATGGAGAGCACCGACTCGATGCGCACGTCAGCCGACGGCGCGAACCGCCGCACCACCCCGGCCACGAAGGTCCCGTGACCCGAGTAGTGCCCCACGAGCGAACGGGGCGGTTCCGGCTCACCGGTGACACCCTGCAACAGGTCGTGGTCGGCGATGACGTCGTCGAGGGCGCCCGTGTCGACGACGACGACGAGCGCCCCGCGGCCGCTGGCCGCCTCGTCCGTCGACACGACGGTGAGCTGGTCCGCGAGCCGAGGCACCGGCTCCATCGCCATGCACCACGTGACGGGGCTGACGTGGAGCACGTGGTCGGGGCTCGCAGCGCCGAACCCGACGCGCCGGTCGACGACCTCGAGGGTCCGGTGCACGTCCCAGTGGTCGGGGACGCGGACCTCCTCCAGCCCCGCCGGCAGCGGCCTCGAGGGCGGCACCCGGTCATCGGGGTCGAGGTCCAGCTCCCGGCGCACCCGAGGGGCGTGCTCGGACCGGGCGAGCAGGACGCCACGGCGGTGCATGAAAGCGGGCTGCCCGTCCTCGCCGTTGACGATGTCGACGGCCACGCCCGCCCTGTCGAAGGCGTCCCGGATCAGCTCGGCCTGCCGCGCAGCCCGGGAGGACGCCACCTCCTGGTCCCACGGATCCCACCAGCGCACGCCCGGGGCCTCGTCCGGCTCGGCCTCGGCGGGGACCGGGTTCGAGGTCCTACCATCGTCCTCAGGTGTGTTCATGAGGTTCCTTCGCTCGGGTGAAGAGGGGTGCGATGAGCGCCTTCCGACCAGCAGACGAGACGGTGCCGACCGCAGATACACCCCCGCCCCCGCACGGTGTCGACGACCTCCTCGCTCTCGCAATATCCCAGCCTGCTCTCGCCCTGACAACGGCTCACCGCCTGCTTGCGGACGGCCCCGACGACCGCGCCCGCTCGCTGGCCCACCACGCCATCGCCATCGTCGAGCGCGACCGGGGTCGCACGGCCGAGGCACTGACCCATGCCCGACTCGCCGTCCGCCCGGCCCGACGTGCCGGCCCCGACCGTGAGGCCGAGGTGCGCGCCACGCTGGGCACGACCCTCGCCTTCACCGGCGCCACCACCCGGGGCCTCGCCGAGCTCAACCGCGCCCTCGCCCTCACTCACGGCGACGCCCGCCATCGCGTGCTGCACCTGCGCGGCTGCACCTACTGGCTACTCGGCCGTTACGACGACGCCGTCGGCGACCTGTCCCGTGCCATCACGCTGAGCCGGCGAGCCGGCGACCGGCTCTGGGAGGGAAGGGCGCTCGGCACGAGGGGGGACGTACGCCGGGCCATGGGCGATGCCGAACGGTCAGCCGCCGACTACGCCGCGGCGGAGCGCGTGCACCTGTCGATGGGAGCGCTCGTCGAGGCGACCCTGTCGGCCCGCAACCGCGCCATCGTGGCCCTTCAGCGTGGCGACGTCGTCGAGGCCCTCGCCCTCATGGACCAGGCCGAGGAGCGATACCGCGACGCCGGCGTGGACCCGGTCGAGCAGCGGGTCGACCACGCCGAGGCCCTCCTCGCCGCGCGGCTGGCCGACGAGGCGC
Organism: Terrabacter ginsenosidimutans; assembly: GCF_039539425.1. Lineage (NCBI taxonomy): Bacteria > Bacillati > Actinomycetota > Actinomycetes > Micrococcales > Intrasporangiaceae > Terrabacter > Terrabacter ginsenosidimutans. Next base: position 1,113,549 of record NZ_BAABDC010000001.1, read on the forward strand.
AGGCCCTCATCGACGACGTGCTCGCCCGGTCCGACCTCGCGCCGGTGTGGCGCGCCGACCTGCTCCTGTCCTCGGCGCGAGCCGCGCTGCTGCGGGAGGAGTGGACGCTCGCCGCGGAGCGGGCGCGCGAGGCCGAGCACCTCTTCGCGGCACACCGACGCCGGCGGTGGGCCGCGCGGTCGGCACTGCTCGCCCTCGAGGCAGCCTTCGCCGCCGAGCGCGGCACGTCGCAGAGCCCGACGTCGTCCAGCGACGTGCCCGTGCCGACCGTGGGCCACGAGGTCGAGTCGCCGGCCCGGGCCGACGACCTCGACGCCATCCACACGCAGGCCGCTCGTCTCGTGGCCCGGCTGCGCCGGCTGTCCGACCCGTCGCTGCCCGAGGCGCTCATCCTCCTCGCGCAGGTCGCGGCGAGGACCGGGCACCACCGGACCAGCCGACAGGCTCTGTCCGAGGCCGCGTCCCGCCGGTCGCGGGGCGCACCCCTGCCCCGAGCCGCCGGCTGGCTCGCGGAGGCGCTGCTCGCGCAGCGGCAGGGTGACCGGCGCCGGATGCGCCACGCCTGCCGTCGCGGCCTCGACGCCGTCGACGAGCACCGGTCCCTCATCGGGGACCTCGAGCTGCGAGCCCTCGCCACCGGCTACGGCCTCGAGCTCGTCACGCTCGCCGCCTCGGACGCGGTCAGCAGCCACGACGCCCGCGGCCTGCTCTGGTGGACCGAACGCTGGCGAGCCACCTCCCTCGCCGGCGCCGCGGCACCCACCCCCGACGACCCCGCCCTCGACCGGGACCTGGCGGCCCTGCGCGATGTCACCCGCCGCCTCGACGATGCCGGCCACGACCGCCACCTCGAACGCGAACGCCATCGGCTCGAGGGAGCCGTCCGGGCGCGGTACCGGAGGTTGCGGAGCACCGGCCCGGCCAGTCCCGCCCCTGATCTCGATGCCCTCGTCACCGAGCTCGGCGACACTGTCCTCGTCGCCCTGTCGCTCGTGGAGGGGCGGTTGCACGCTGTGACGGTGGCCGACGGCGGGATCCGTCTGCGCACGCTCGGCGACATCGGGACCATCCTGCGCGAGGTGGCCCACGCCCGCTTCACGCTGCGCAGGGCCGCCTACGGGCGCGACGTCGACCTGACCCGGGCCGGCGAGCACCTCCAGGCCGCTCTGCTCGGTCCGGAGGAGGCGCTGGACCCGGACTGGTCACGACCGTCGGTGCTCGTCGTGCCGGCGGCGAGCCTGCTGACGGTCCCGTTCGGACTGCTCCCGGTCCTCGCCGACTCCGCGGTGACGCTGTCACCCTCGACGAGCCTGTGGCGGCGGGCCCACATCCCGACGACGGCCGAGGGTGCCGACCGCGCAGCAGCGGGCGCCACCGGCCACGTCGCCCTCGTCACGGGTCCGGGCCTCAGCACCGAGCAGCGCGAGGCCGCCGAGCTGCGACGTCTCCATCCCGACGCGGTCGTCCTGGGCGGCGCCGACGCGACGGTCGAGCGCGTGCTGTCGGCCCTGGACGGCGCGAGCCTCGCGCACATCGCGGCACACGGCACCTTCCGCGCCGACGCGCCGCTCTTCTCGACGCTGATGCTCGCCGACGGCCCGCTCATGGTCCACGACCTCGACCGCCTGTCCACGGCCCCCCGGGCGGTGGTCCTGTCCGCGTGCGACTCCGGCGGGGTGCACCCGATCGGTGCCGACGAGGCCCTGGGCCTGGTCTCGAGCCTGCTCCGCCTCGGCACCCGGTCGGCCGTCGCGAGCGTGGACCCGGTCAACGACGCCGCGACGAAGGAGGTCATGACGCACCTCCACGCGACCGCCGCCGGTGGCGGCTCCCTGGCGGAGGGGCTGCTCGCCGCGCGACGGGCCGCGACCGGCGACCCCGTCGTGGCCGCGACAGCGGCGGCCTTCAACGCCTGGGGCGCCTGACCGGTCCGTCGGCCGCGGGCAGGCCGCCCGACGGGAGGCACCTCAGGACGAGGTCTCGAACCACGGGGTCGCGACGGTCCGGTCCTCGCCACGCCCCAGTGTCAGGCGCATGAGCGCGACGGGCACCCGCGACACCTCGAAGCGGCCGTCGCCGTCAGGCTCGCTCGTGAACGTCGCCGACGGCGTCTCGAGCGTCACCGAGACCACGGCACCCTCCCTGTCGGTGACGACGCCGACCACCTCGGCGAAGCCGGCGCGCACCGTCACCTCCACGTCGAGGGTGACCGAGTCGAGCTCGAAGAAGTGCAGATGACTGGTCGCCGAGCCGCGCACGGCCGCCAGACCCGCTTCGCTGCCACCCTCGGCCCCGGGCGCGGTCAGCATCGTCATGAGGTCGACACCGGGTCGGTGGAGGCGGAACAACGCCCGGCCACTCTCGAGCAGGTCGCCGGGGAGGGGATCGACGACCTCGACCACCCGACGCAGCCGCGCGAGCAGGGCGGCGTCCTCCGGGGGCAGCGCGTCCGTGCTCGGCCCACCGGGCTCGGGGTCGCCGGGGCGGTCAGTCCCGCTCATGGTGCACCCCCCCGTTCGGAAGTCGTAGTCGGACCCGGCGAGCAGGCGGCGGAGCCGTTCGAGGCAGCGCATCCGGTTCGGGCCGATCGAGCCGACGGGCATGCCGAGTGACGCAGAGACCGCCGAGTAGCTCGGCCGGTCGACGGCCATGAGGACCCGCAGCAGCCGCTGGCACGACTCCGAGAGCCGGTTGAAGCACTGCCACAGGCTGGCGTCGCGCTCGTCGTCGAGCAGGGCGGTGTCCAGTTCGACCGTCTCGGGATCGACCACCTGCTCGGCCAGGTCGTCGTCGCGCACGACCCGCTCACGTCCACGCCGGCGCAGCATCGAGAGGGACTCGTAGCGGGCCGTGGTCTGCAGCCAGCCGGCCAGGGCCTCGGGCTCTCGGATCCGGTCCAGGTGGTCGAGCAGCCTGAGCCACGTGTTCTGCACGACGTCGGCGGCGTCGTCCGTGTCGAGGCGATGCGCCCGGGCCACCGACCAGAGCAGGGTGGCGAAGCGCTCGACGATCCGGTTCCAGGCGGCGGCGTCGCCGTCTGCGGCTGCCCGCAGCAGCATGGTGAGCTCTCCTGGCTCGCCCATGTGCCATCCCTTCTGCGGCGCGGGGATCTCGTCATCACCTCGTCAGGACGCTCGAGGGTGGCTCGCAGATACACCTGTGCCCTGAGGCGTCGCAATCGATTTTGCCCTGCTGCGGTCCGCGGCGGGCGAGGTTGCGGGCTTCGGTGTCGCGAGCGCGGGTCCGCGCAGGCCCGGGACCGGCCCTCAGGCGCGCAGGAGGCGCCGGAGCTCGGCGAGGAACGCGTCGACGTCGGCCTCGGTCGTGTCCCACGAGCACATCCAGCGCACCTCTCCCGTGGCCGGGTCCCAGTCGTAGAAGCGGAACCGCTCGCGCAGCGCGTCCGCCACGCCGCGGTCGAGCACGGCGAAGACGGCGTTGGCCTGCACGGGGCGCTGGATCGCCACGCCGTCCAGACCGTCGACCCCGGCGGCGAGGCGGGTGGCCATCGCGTTGGCGTGGGTCGCCGAGCGGAGCCACAGGTCACTGCCGTAGAGGGCGATGAGCTGCGCCGAGACGAAACGCATCTTCGACGCCAGCTGCATCGACAGCTTGCGCACGTGGACCAGTCCGAGCGACGGGTCGGCGGCCAGCTCGGGGTCGACCACGACGACGGCCTCGGCGGCCAGTGCCCCGTTCTTCGTGCCACCGAGGCTCACGACGTCGACGCCGGCGGCGCCGGTGAAGGCGGACAGGTCGGTGCCGAGAGTGGCAGCGGCGTTGGAGATGCGGGCGCCGTCGAGGTGGACCCGCATGCCGAGCGAGTGCGCGTGGTCGGCGATCGCGCGGACCTCCTCGGGCGTGTAGCAGGTGCCGAGCTCGGTCGTCTGGGTGATGGACACGACGAGCGGCTGAGCCCGGTGCTCGTCGCCGAATCCCCAGGCCTGCCGGTCGACGAGCTCGGGAGTCAGCTTGCCGTCGGGCGTCGGGACCGTGAGCAGCTTGATGCTGCCCATCCGCTCGGGCGCGCCGCCCTCGTCGGTGTTGATGTGCGCCGTCTCCGCGCAGACCACGGCGCCCCACCGCGGGAGCAGCGCCTGCAGGGCGACGACGTTGGCCCCTGTGCCGTTGAAGACCGGCCACGTGACGGCGCCGGCACCGACGTGCCCGGCGACGACCTCCTGCAGTCGCGCGGTGTAGGCGTCCTCGCCGTAGGCGATCTCGTGGCCGCCGTTGGCCTCGGCGAGAGCCGCGAGGACCTCGGGATGCAACCCGGCGTAGTTGTCGGACGCGAAGCCACGGCGGTCGGGGTCGTGCAGGGTGCTCACGGGGTCCTCACTCGGGTCGTGCGGTGACGTTCGACGGATGGGTCGGGGGTGGAGATGCTCGGGCAGGCCCGACGGGCCCGTGTCCGGTCCGACGGGGACTGTGCCTGGGCCTACAGCTCGACGCGCCCGCCGTTGAGAGCGGCCGCATCACCGTCGAGGAGCTCGGTGAGCCACTCGGCGATCCTCGACGGGCTGGTCGCCGTGCGACCCGTCCCGATCCACCTCACCACACCGACGACCGCGGCCGAGCCCGGGGGCGCCTCGTCGGAACCGAAGGAGTCCGCGAGCGCGGCGAGCCACGTCTCTGCCGCAGCCTTGGCGCTGGCGTATGCCGCGTTGCCGGCCGTGGGTGCCTGCGCCGCGGCCGCGCTCACGATCGCCACGCGGCCTCGACCCGAGGCGAGCAGGTGGTCGTGCAGGGCGAGGGTCGTGTGTCGCAGCGTGTCGACGAGGTTGCCCGAGAGCCAGCGCCAGTCGTCGTCGGTCGAGTCGGTGAAGTGCTTGCCGCCGCGCCAGCCGCCGACGAGGTGGAAGAGCGCGTCGACGTGCCCGCGGTCCGACACGACCCCACGGGCCAGGGTCTGCACCGCCTCGCCGTCGAGCAGGTCGCACACGCGCGTGTCGAGACGGTCGAGGACGTCGCTCCCGACACCCTCGGCCAGCCCGGCGCGGAGCGACCCGAGCGAGGCGGCGTCACGGCCGACGGCCACCACGTGCTCCCCGCGGGCGAGCAGGGCCGCGCAGGTGGCCCGGCCGGTCTCCCCGGTGGCACCGGTCACGACGACGACCCGTGGCTCCTGCGACCCAGCCGCGTGAGCGGCCGTCGGAGCGTCGGCCGCGGTCACGCGCTCGCCCCGGTGATGCCGGACGTCGACTCGATGACGTCCTTCATCTTCTTGGACAGGGCCTCGTAGAACATCGACAGCGGGAACTCGTCGGGGAGCACCGCGTCCGTCAGCCCCTTGGGCGGCCCGTCGAGGGGCAGCGCGGTGAGGTCGCCGTCGCGGTGACGAGCCCAGGCCGACAGCGGGTGCGGCGTGAGCACGGACGCGATCAGGTCGTAGGCCGCGAGCCAGTGCGCGGTCTTGGGCCGGTCGATCGAACGCCAGTAGAGGTCCTCGACGGCGCGACCGAGCTCGAGCACCGGCTCCGCGACTCGCTCCCACTCGATGGTGAGGCGGTTGTCGGTCCAGTGCAGGACGCCCTTCTGGTGCAGCCAGGCGAAGAGCAGCTGGCCACCGAGACCGTCGTAGTTGCGGGTGCGGTCACCGGTGATGGCGAAGCGGAAGATGCGGTCGAAGAGGACGGCATACTGCACCGACCGGGCGTAGGGGTGACCCTGCGCCTCGAGCGCGACGGCCTCACGGAACGCCGTCAGGTCGCAGCGCAGCTCCTCGAGCGAGTAGAGGAAGTACGGCATCCGCTGCTTGATCATGAAGGGGTCGAACGGCAGGTCGCCGTGCATGTGCGTGCGGTCGTGGATGAGGTCCCACATGACGAACGCGCGCTCGGCGAGCTCCTGGTCCGCGACGAGACGGGCGGCGTCCGGCGGCAGGGACAGGCGCGTCACCGCGGCGGCCTCGGACACGACCCGGCGGAAGCGCGCGGCCTCGCGGTCGGCGAAGATGCCGCCCCACGTGAACGCCGGGACCTCGCGCATCGCGACGGTCTCGGGGAAGAGCACGGCGGAGTTCGTGTCGTAGCCCGCGGTGAAGTCGAGGAAGCGGATCGGCAGGAAGAGCTTGTTGGAGTAGTCCCCGCCCTCGAGGTCGGCGATGAAGTCGGGCCAGATGACCTCGAGCAGGACGGCCTCGACCTGGCGGTTCGGGTTGCCGTTCTGGGTGTACATCGGGAAGACGACGAGGTGCAGCAGCCCGTCGACGCGGTGCTGCGCCGGCGCGAAGGCGACCAGGGAGTCGTAGAAGTCCGGCACCTCGAACCCGCCGTCGGCCCAACGGCCGAAGTCCTTGACCAGCGCCTGGAGGTAGTCGGCGTCGTGCGTCAGCTGCGGCGCGATGGCCTCGATGCCGGCGACGACACGGCTGACGTGCTGGGCGGCCGCCTCGTGGTCCGCCGTCTCGGGCACGGATCCGTCGGCCGCCTGGAGGGCCCGCAGGTCGGTGACGGCGGCCTTCAGCCCCGCCCAGGCCTCCGACGCGATGAGCGGGTGGGCCTCGGCTGCGTCGACGCGGCGCAACCGGCGCGGCGCGACGAAGCACACGGCGTTGTGCACGAGCTCGGCGAACGACTGCCCACCGGCGGGCGAGCCCGCGTCGGGAGCGACGGCCAGCACGACGACGCGCCCGGTCTCGGCTCCGGTGGTCGACGTGGTCGTCGCGGCCACCGTCAGACCGCCGGAGGCGAGCAGGGGACGGGCCGGGCCCTGCACCGCGAGCGAGCCGGAGGCGCTCAGGGCGCCGAGGTCGACCCGCGCGAGCAGGTCCTCGCCCACCTCGGTGTCACGCTCGACGCGGACGGACGGGCGGAGGCTCCCGGTGGCGACCTCGCCGCCCGTGACGACGCCGGCCAGCTCGGCCGTGGGAGCGCCGAGGACGACGACGCCACGGCCACCGGCCAGCGCGTCACGCACCGCGTCGTGGTCGGTCGACGAGGCCTCGACGACGAGGACGTCGGCGGCCGGGGCGGGGGTGGGCACGCAGCCGCGCCGGGTCAGCGCGTCGGCCAGGCCGGGTCGGTCGGCGACGACGGCCACGAGGGGAAACAGGCTCACAGGGGCCTCCTGTCCGGAGATACTTCGGCATTGGTGCCTTGCTGACGAAGAATCTACGGGTCAAGGCCGGGTCAAAGCCAATTCGTCTCGCTGCAGCGTGACATGACGCACAGAAGGAGCTCCGGGCGCACGAGAGGGCGGCCACTCCTCCCCTGAGAGAGCGACCGCCCTTCGCGCTGCGGCTGCCGCGGGGCGAGGCTCACGCGGCAGCCGGGGTCACTTCGACGACGTCTGCTTCTGCGTCTCGGCGTTCGTCTTGCACTTCTTGCCCATCGCGTCGAGCTTGTCGCCGGCGGCGGAGACGACCTGGCGCTGACCGTGCCAGTCGCTCTGGAACTGCTCGGCGTCCGTGCCGCCCCAGTTGCCCTTGATGGTGGAGACGGCGCCGTTGACGGCCTCGACGATGCCGTCGAGCTCGCCCTTGTAGCCGACGAGCTTGTCACCGGACGCGGACACCGCGTCGGCGTTCATACCCTTCTTGTAAACAGCCATGTCAGTTCCCCTTCAGAAGTGAAGCGTGTGGTCGTGGGTGAGGTGCGGCGGATCAGTACTGCGACGAGGTGCTGCGCTGCTGCTGGACCTCGTGGTCGATCGTCGACTTCATCTCGGTGAGCAGCTTCTGGGCCTTCTGGAGCTCGGGACGGTGCGTGCCGGTCCACTCCTGCTCGAACTGCTTGGAGTCGTCACCCTGCCAGTTCTGCTTCAGGGACTCGACCTCCTGGTCGACCTTGGTGATGAGCTTCTGGATGGCCTCCGCCTGCTGCTGCAGGACGTTGCCCTGGGCGTTGACCTCATCGTCGTTCATTCCGAGCCAAGCCATGACCTTCTCCTTTGCCTGTGTTCCCCCGACCGATTCGGGAAGTTCTCCTCCGGACCAACCGTTCAGGCCCGCACTGTGCCAACTCCTCGACGTCCGCGACGGCTTCGGGCAGTTCGTCCCGATGAGCGGCTTTCGTCGACATGCAGAAACCTATGTCAGCCCTTGGGGAGTGTCGATGGGGAGCACTCCCCATGACCTCCCCACCCCGTGACGCACCGATGGCGTATGCCGTGTGCATCCACGGACTGCCTTGTGCCGCAACGCTGTCGGCGCGCTTTCACACCTCACGGCAGGGCCACCTGGAGCAGCTCGAACTTGCCCTTCTCGATGAGGAAACCGCGCCCGGGGGGCAGCTCGGCCCGGTTGAGGGCGGGGAGGTTGGCCTTGAAGACCGACAGCCCCTCGTTGCCGTCCGGGTGCAGGGCCAGGCCCGAGCGAGAGGTCTTGAGCAGCGCCGGCAGCCCGAAGTTGCTGCTGAAGAAGGCCGCCTCGCCCTCGGCCACGACGAGCTGGTCGTTGTCCACGCACGCCTTGGTCAAGGTGGTCAGGGCGTTCTCCGCGCCGGACGGTGCGAGGTCGTCGATGCGCTCGACGAAGACGGCGATCGGTCGCGTGACCCGCCCCTCCTCGATCTCGGCGGCGAGCCGGTTCGCCAAGGCGGAGGTGGCCTCGCCCCCGACGGCCGTCTCGGCCCAGATGCCCAGGTCGAGCAGCTCGGAGGTGCGGCGCGGCGTCATGAGGTAGAGCGCCGAGGCGGAGCTGAACCGGAAGAGGCCGGCGGCCGTCGTCGCGACCGCCGTCGTGCGGCCCGAGCCCGACGGACCCGTGATGATGAAGGTGCCCTTCGGGTCGAATCCGTGCGGCTCGAGGCTCGAGGAGGCGACGCCGACGACCGGTCGTCCGCCGGACTCCGACGGCAGGTCCCCGAGCGGGATGACCTCGGCGAGGCTCTCGATCCGGGGTGCCTGGCTGACGCCCGCCTTGCGCGTCGCGTCCGCGAACGCCTCGATGGCGGCGGCCTGGACGGTGACGTCGGACGACCCGCCGAGCACGGCGACCTGCACCTCGGAGCCGGACATGAGGCCACGTCCGGGCGGTGAGGCCATGGTCAGGACGTCGCCGGGCACCCCGAAGACGGAGTAGTCGTCGACGTTGCTCATGCGCAGGATGATCCGCCCCTGCACCGCGGCCGCGAGGTTGGTCGGCAGGCCCGTGCGCTGGTCGCTGGCGATGATGAAATGCACCCCGACGGGTCGGCCGTCGGCCGCGAGGCCGGCCAGCGCGTCGAGCCACTGGAAGCGCCCGCCGACCTCGTACGCCTGACGGAAGGCCGTCATGTTGTCGATGAGCACGATGACGCGCGGCTCGTCGGGGCGACCGGCGAGGCGCCGGTAGTCGGTGATCGTCGCGGCGCTCACGGCCGAGTAGCGGGAGGCCCGCTCGTCGATCGTGGCCCGCAGGGTGCGGATGAGCCGGACGACGCGCTCGTGGTCGCCGCCGGGGATGATCGAGCCGACGTGCGGCAGCGCCTCGAGCATCGCGAGACCCCGGTTGCCGAAGTCGAGACCGTAGACGTGGCAGGGGCCGCCGCGCACGGTGTAGCCGGCCGCGACCGCCATCGATCGCAGGAAGACGGACTTGCCCGAACCGGACGTGCCGTAGATCGCGATGTTGCCCTCCTTGTCGGGGCGGAACGCGATCTCCGGCTGGGCCTGGTTGTCGGGGTCGTCCGCGATGCCGAAGACGAGCTCGTCGTCACGGCGCTGTGTCGGCAGCGTCGCGAGGTCGTAGACCGGGCGCATGTCCGGCAGCCACGGCTTGCGCGGCTTGGGCAGCTCGGCCACGCGCGCAGCGCGACCGAGCGTCGACACGAGGCGCTGGATGTCGGTCGGGCCGAGGTCGGCGGACTTGTCGGCGCCCTCGACGCGCGGCGGCTCCCACTCGGTGCCACGGCCGAAGGTCAGGGTCTCGACCTTCATGTCGGGCGGCGGTGGGACGTCGGACGTCCACCCACCGGCATACCCCGTCTGGAAGGGGACGAGCCGGCCCGGTCCGGTCTTGGACACGGCACGGCCGGGGAGCGCGGGGTCGAAGAACGCCGCCTCCTTGGAGCCGAGCACGTCGTCGGAGTCGTTCTCGTCGGCCATGCGCAGCGCCATGCGCAGGTTGGTGTTGGCGCGCAGGTTGTCCTTGATGACGCCGGCCGGGCGCTGCGTCGCGAGGATGAGGTGCAGGCCGAGCGACCGCCCGCGCTGGGCGACGTTGACGACGCCGTCGACGAACTCCGGCACCTCCTGCACGAGGGCCGCGAACTCGTCGACGACGAGGATGAGCGACGGCGGGGCGTCCACCTCGCCGCGACGCTCGAGCTCGAGCAGGTCCTTGGCCTTGTGGCGGGCCAGCAGGTGCTCGCGGTAGTGCAGCTCGGCCGCGAGCGACGCCAGGGCGCGACGCACGAGGTGCGGCGACAGGTCGGTGACGAGGCCGACGGTGTGCGGCAGCTTGACGCAGTCGCGGAAGGCCGAGCCGCCCTTGTAGTCGACGAGCAGGAAGGTGACGCGCTGTGGGGAGTGCGCCGCGGCCATGCCGAGGATCCAGGCCTGGAGCAGCTCGGACTTGCCGGCGCCGGTCGTGCCGCCGACGAGGGCGTGCGGGCCGTCGGAGCGGATGTCGACGGAGAACGTGCCCTGGCTCGACTGGCCGACGATGGCGCGCAGGTTGCCGGGCTTGCGCGGCAGGACCGCGGGCGCATACGGCCCGGTGAGGATCGAGCGGGACTCGCCCCACTTCTCGATGACCGCCTCCTCGGAGCTGGCGAGGTCGGTGCCGGCGAGGGTCAGGAGCGAGACGGCCCGCGGCAGGTCGCTCGCGTCGTCGACGGGGACACCGGCGTCGACGACGGGCGCGAGCTGGCGCGCGCCGGCCATCGCCTCGTCGTAGTCCATGCGGTCGACGGCGACGGGCTGCACCTCCTCACCGGCGTGGACGAAGCCGGCGAGCGAGCTCTGGTCGTCGGACACGACGAGGAAGGTCTGGCACGCGGCGGGCAGCAGCTGCTGGGTCTCCGCGACCCACACGACGACGATGCCGTGCCGGTGCCCACGCTCGGCGATCGCGACGAGACGGCTCCGGTCGATGGGGGCGTCGCCCTCGACGAGCACGAGGACGGTCGGGCGCTCGGCAGTGGCCTGCTCCTGCTCCTTGCCGGTGCCCTTGGCCTCGACGATGTCCTCGAGGGCGTCGGCGAGCGCCGAGCACCCGGGTGCGCTCGCGGCGAGGTGGTCGACCCCGATCGGGCTGTGCGGCGAGGTCGTGTGCGGGAGCCACTTGAGGAAGTCCCAGTCTCGCGCCGAGCCGCCGGAGGCGAAGGAGCAGACCGCGAGCTCGGCTGGTGAGTGCAGCGCCACGCTCTGCAGCACGAACGAGCGGGCGGCGCCGAGGGCGCTCGCGCGCGGCCCGGCGATGCCGACCGCGCCGTCCGTCAGGGGCGTGGCGACCACGGGGACGTCGTGCACGACCTCGAGGCCCTGAAGCTGCTCCGAGACGGCGAGCCAGGCCTCCGCCTTGGAGCGGCCGACCGCCGGCATCTTGATCGCGGACCGCGACGGACGCGTGCCGAGGCCGAGCCGGAGCTCGCCGAAGCCGTTGCCATCGCGTCGACGGGTCCACAGCAGGGCGCTGCGGTCCCGGACCGCGGTGAGGCAGTCGACGCCGCTCGGGTGCTCGGCGCGCCGGGTGTGTCCTTCGGCCTCGAGCGACCCGCGGATCCGCTGCGAGAGCAGCTCGAGGTCCTCGCGGAAGTCCTCCATCGCCTGCGCGAAGTCCTTCTTCTGCTGGCGCCGGGCCTCGTAGTAGGTGCCCGCCATCATCATCGGCATCATCAGCATGAAGATGATCGAGAAGGCGCTGCGGGTGATGAGGTACATGACGATGCCCATGAGCAGCGGCACGACCATCGCCACGAGCGGCATCGGGTTGAGCTTGCCGCGCTCGGGCAGGTCGGGGACCTGGAACTCCTGGCCGGAGAAGAGCGGGGCCACCCGCGGCGAGCGCGAGAAGGCCACCGTGCCGGCGTCACCCGACAGGACGCCGCTCCCGGGACGGGTGACGACGCCGTCCCCCTGCAGGTGCACCTCGAGCTCGGTGTCGCCCACCCGCACGACGTCGCCGCTCTTGAGGTGTGCTCGGGTGACCTGCTGGCCGCCGGCGGTGATGCCGTTGGCCGAGCCGAGGTCGACGACCTCGACGACCTCCTGGATGACGAGCTTGGCGTGCTTGCGCGAGACCGACTCGTCGGAGAGCTGCACCTCGCAGCCGCGCCCGCGGCCGATGTATGCCGTGCCGCGGGCGAGCGGGAACTCGCGGCCCGCGTCGGGTCCCGACCGGATGTAGGCGACCGCCGCAGGCCGACCGCGGTCGACGAAGCCCTCACCGGCCCGGGTCACCGAGACGCGCATGCCGGACTGCAGCCCGCTCTCGGCGACGGTCGCGCGCGGGTCGAGCCCGCGCAGGTCCTGGTCGACGAGGGCGAGCGTCATCGCGGCGTCGACGCCGAGCACGCTCGAACGGTGCGGGTCGGCCGCCGCGAGGTAGGAGGCGAGGTCTCCGACCGTCGTGGCCGAGTCCGTCGTCGCGACGAGGTCGGTCTCGCGGTCACCGGACCGGAGGACGAACTTCAGCTTCACGCCTTGCCCTTCTTGGTGGGAGCGGAGGTGCCGATGCCGGCCCTGGTGGACCGGACGCGGCGGGCCGGTCGTGCCTTGCCCTGACCGCGTGACGTGCGAGCGATCGCCGGGCCGAGCCCGGATCCGGTCGGCAGGTGGTCGCGGAAGGTGCGCAGGGACACGTCGCCGCGCAGCTTCTGCCAGAAGGTCTGCTGGCTGCGGATCCGCTTGCGCGCGGTGTCCACGTCGGCCCAGAAGGCCGCGACGGCCTCGGCGGTCGGCTCGTCCACGTCGAAGACGTGTCCGTTCGCGGCGGCCGCGACCGGCACGAGCGCGAGTCGTCGAGTGTTCACTTCCCCGCCTTCAGGGGACGGTGATGCCGCTTCCGGGCTCGAGGGAAGGTGGGCACTCGACGGGAGGGGGGCGCCCATGAGGGCACCGTCGACGACGACACTGGGCTTCGGCGGCAGGGGGCCGTCGACGTGCAGCTCCAGCGCGCGCGCCTGCTCGATGCGGGTCCCCTTGGTGGGCAGCGGCATCCGCAGGTCGCGGGCCGTGTCGATGATCTCGCGCCAGCCTCCCGTGACGCGTGTCGCCGTGCCACCCGTCGTGCGCCGTCGGCGCCGACGAAGCCACTTGGCCCCACGGATCGCCAGGTAGACGACGAGCAGGACGGTCAGCGGCAGCAGCACGTAGAAGATGAGCCAGCGCAGCCAGTCCGGCCAGTTGTCCGGGTTGAGCGGGTTGTCGTCCTTCGGGGGGTTGCGCAGCTGGGTCGCGTTCTGCGCCTGGTCCGGGCCCTGCAGGACGCTGGGCGGGTTGTTGGCCGCGGGCGGTGGCACCTGGGCGCCGGTCTTCTTCTCCTCGGACTTGCGGATCAGCTGCTGCGGCTTCTTGTTGCGCTCCGGCACGAACTGCGTGGCCAGGATGGGCATCCACGATCCGTCGGAGAGCTTGACCTCGACCCACGCCCGGACGTCCTTGCCCTTGACGACGCCGCCGGCCTCGGGGATCGCGCCGAGCACGACGCGAGCCGGGACGCCGAGCCGGTTGGCCACGAGCGCGTAGGCAGCGGCGTACTGCTCGTCGTTGCCCGCGAGCTGGGTCGACTTCATGAACTGGCTCATGCGCAACAGGCTGTGGCCCGGCAGGAAGACGTTCTGGTAGTCGCCGGGCGCGCCGCCGTCGGTGTAGGCGCCGTCCTGGAGGGCCTTGGCGACCGCGGCGACCTTCTCCCACTGCCCGTCGACCCGGTCCGTCCAGGGCGTGACCTTGTCGTCGAGGAACGTCAGGGCCGACGCGTCGACGGTCGAGCCGTCGGCGACCTCCAGCGACTTCGGCAGGTCCTTCGGCGGCGTCTGGACGTAGGCGGTGACGGTGTACTGGTCGCCGGTGGCGAGCTTCTCGGGGAGGACCCCGGTGTTCGTGTCGATGTTGAAGCGCAGGTCGTCGGAGAGCTGGTCGCGGCGCCCACCGGCGAAGTCGAGGCCGGTGACCGTGCCGAACGTCGGCAGCCACACGTCGCTGTAGCCACCCGCAGGCACGGACACCGTGGCCGTCACCTCCTGGCCCGGCCCCTCGGCGGCGATGTGGGAGCCGACCTTGCGGAAGCTCGTGCCCTCGGCGTCGGGACCGTCGCCGAGGTTGGCGACGTTCCTTGCGCCCCAGACGAACCCGTCGTAGGAGTCGAGCGCCGCGAACCGCAGAGGCACGTTCGCCGGCAGACCCGTGACTGTGAGCAGCGTCTTGTCGAACTGCTTCGCGCCGTTGGGCTCGGTGTACTGGCGGAAGCCGGCGAGCGGCGATGCGTACTGGCTCACGTCGAAGGGCGGCACGAGCGAGGAGCGGAAGACCGTGCGGGTGTGGTCGGCGCCGGGCAGCATCGGCCCGACGAAGAAGCCGCCGACGGTGGCGACGGCGAGGAGCCCCGCGGTGGTCACGGCGCGCGTCGTGCGACCGGCGCCGTTCTGCAGCGCCGGACGGTTGCGGTTGCTGCGCAGCGCCGTCCAGCCGATGGCCACGAGCGCGAACACGGCGCCCTGGACGAGGACGGCCGCCGGCGTCGGCGTGCCGAGGACGATCGAGGCGACGAGCAGGGCCACCGGCGAGACGAGGGCGAGGACGGCCCCGGGCCAGCGGCGGGCCACACCGTAGGTCAGCGCGGCGCCGACGAGGCCGAAGAGGAACGGGAGCGCCATGTACGGACCCTCGGAGTCGACCGGCGGCAGGGCCGTCAGCAGCTCCTTCCAGCCCGGGACCGCCATGTGCACGAGGGTCCCGAACGTCGACCCCGACGGGAGGAACCCGGCGACGAGGTCCTCGCGCACGGCGATCGGACCGGCGAGGAGCAGGTAGGCCGCCGCGGCGCCGAGCAGCGTCACGACGCCGAAGGCCCGGAACGCAGCACCGACGTGGCTCACGAGCAGGCCGACGAGCAGGCCGGCGAGGCCGACCCACAGCCACCCGAGGCCGAAGAAGGTCGTGCGGAAGCCGACCAGGGCGATGCCGACGAGCGCCACCGTGAAGCCGGCGTCGACGAGCTGCGGCACCGTCGGACGCAGCTTGTCCAGCTGCGCCCCGAGGCGTTCACGCGCGCTCGGTGGGCGCACGAGCGCGCTCGGCGGCGGGGCGGAGATACCGGTCTGGCTCATCGGGCGACTCCGGTGAACAGGAGGGGACGGAGGTCCTCGAGCGCGCTCAGCGTGAGGATCGTGAGGCCGCCGCCGCGGCGCAGGCCGTGGTCGGCCACGGGGTCGACGACGACGATGACGCGCGTCACCTCCGGCGGGAACTGACCCGCCGCGCGCTGCAGCTCGATGAAGGGGCGGTGCGGTCCGGTGACGAAGAAGACGGTCGAGGTGTCGGGCGCGAGGTCGGTGGCATCGAGGCTCACCGCGAACAGGTCGACGGGCCCGGGCTCGACGCGCGACATGGCGTCGAGTCCCACCTGGGGCACCGTCCTCGTCACCTTCTGCGGGCCGCAGACCATGGTGCAGTCCTGCTCGTCGAGCATGACGCGGACCATGATCGAGGACCCGACCGAGATCGCCGTCTCGACGTCGGCCTGGATGGCCGTCGGGGCGTTGGCCGCCATGACGTCACGCTCGACGTCGCGGTCGGTCCGGCCCGTCCTGCCGTGACCCGAGCGGTACTGCTCGGGGTCCGGGTCGACGATGACCGTCACGTGCGAGCGCCGCGTGTCCAGGAACTGGCGCACGAGGAGGCGGCCGGCCTTGGCCGAGCTGCGCCAGTGGATGTAGCGGCGGTCGTCGCCGGGCTGGTACTCGCGCAACGCGTGGAAGGCGAGGTCGCTCATCGAGACGTCCTCGGTGGTGCTGCCCTCGAGGTCGCGCAGCAGGCCCGCGCCGAGCGACTCGAGCGCGACGGTGCGCGGGTGGACGAAGAGCTCGGTGCGCTCGGTCCACGTCAGCGTGCGGCGCATCAGGCCGAGCGGGTCGCCCTGCACGGTCGTCGCCGGGCCCACCTGGATGACGCCGCGACGGGACGTCGGGACGACGAAGAGCTCCTCGTGGGCGTTGCCGGGGGTCAGCGCCGGCAGGACGAAGCGGGCAGCCGACAGGCCGACGGGCAGCTCGACGAGGATCGGCAGCATCGGCGTGCGCGCCTCGTTGGTGACGAGTATGCGCCCGGTCGCGGGCTCGCCGACGACGACGCGCCTCGGGTCGACCTCGGCGAGGATGCGCACCTTGGTGCGCCCCAGCGCGAGGGCGAAGCAGACGAGGAAGAGCACGATGGCGGCCGCAGCCACCATGAGCAGCTCGGTCCAGCCCCAGCGGGCTCCGACGACCCAGCAGACGACACCCAGGGCGAGGATCGTCCAGCCGAGCGGCGAGACCCACCGCAGGATGCCGGCGACCGGGCGCCAGACGCCCTCGGTCTGGCCGGCCACCTGCTCGAGGGAGCGGGTGATCGGCTGCGTGATCTGGCGGATGCCACGGCTCGTCGTCCCGTTGACGGCGCGCGCACGCCCACCGGTCGAGCCGGCCTGCGCCTCCGCCACGGGCGCGGCGGCACCGGCCGACGCTCCCTTGCGTGACGGCATACGGAAGCGGCCGCCGCGACGCGACGGTGCGGCCCCCTGGTCCTGCTGGGTCATGCGTTCCCCTTGCTGGCTTTCTGCGGTCCTGCTCCGGTCGGGCTGCGGTCGGGCTGCGGTCGGGCTGCGGTCGGGCGGTCAGGCCGAGGCGCGCTCGGCCGGCGGCGCGATGTCCCCGAGGATCTGGTCGACGCACTGCTCGACCGTCGTGCCGGCGAACTGCGCCTCCGCGTTGAGCAGCAGGCGGTGGCTGAGGATCGGCTCGGCGAGCATCTTGATGTCGTCGGGCACGACGTAGGTCCGGCCCTGGCTCGCCGCCCACGTCTTGGCGCAGCGCACGTAGGCGAGGCAGCCACGGACCGACAGGCCGAGCTTGAGGCTCGGGTGGCGGCGCGACTCCTCGGCGATCCGGCTGACGTAGCCGAGGATCGCGGGGTCGACGTGCACCTCGTCGGCGAGCTTGCTCATCTCGACGATGACGTTGCTCGCGATGAGGGGGCTCAGCGTCTTGGCCCGGTCACGCGTCTTCGCGTCGGCGAGGACGGCGATGGTCGCCTCGTGGTCGGGGTAGCCGACGCTGGCCTTCATGAGGAAGCGGTCGAGCTGCGCCTCGGGAAGGCGGTAGGTGCCGGCCTGCTCGATGGGGTTCTGAGTCGCGATGACCATGAACGGCTCACCGACCGAGTGCGGCTTGCCGTCGATGGTGACGCGGCCCTCCTCCATGACCTCGAGCAGCGCCGACTGCGTCTTGGGCGACGCGCGGTTGATCTCGTCGGCCAGCACGATGGTCGCGAAGATCGGGCCGGGGTGGAACTCGAAGCTCTGCTTCGTCGGCTCGTAGATCGTGACGCCGGTGACGTCGGAGGGCAGCAGGTCGGGCGTGAACTGGATGCGGCTGTGCGTGCCCTGCACCGTGGCCGACAGGGCCCGTGCGAGCTGCGTCTTGCCGGTGCCCGGGAAGTCCTCGAGGAGCATGTGGCCCTCGGAGAGCAGGCAGGTCAGCGCGAGGCGCGTCACGTGCTCCTTGCCCAGGACGGCCTTCTCGATGTTGCCGACCAGCTGGTCGAACGTGTGCGCGAACCAGGTGACCTGCTCCTGCGTGATGCGACCTGTGGCGGGGGTGGCCGTCATGGGTGTCGTTCTCCTGTCATGTGTTTCGTCGATGTGGGGGTATGCCGGGTGGCTCGGTCGGGGCGCCGCCGCGAGGTTCGCGGCGTCAGCCCCACGGGTTCTTGGTGGCCGAGTCCCGTCCGTTCGAGCCGGTGCAGGTCACGGTGACCGATTGGTTCGGGTAGCCGAGGAACTTGCCCGAGTTGTTGCGTCCGTTCGTCGGTCGGTGCGTGCTGGCCGACCCGTCGTCGGGCTGGGACCACCCGCTGATCGAGCAGCTGATGCTGCCCTCGAAGTTCTGCAGCTCGTAGCCGATGTGGTTGCAGTTCGTGCCGCACTCCTGGCCCTGGTAGGGGTCGAAGCAGCCGGTCGTGCCACAGGCGGTGCCCTTGTAGACGCTGAGCACCTTCGGGTTCGGCTTCGGGTCCGTCGTGCCGGTGACGTAGGCCGTCCAGGGGCCGGGGCCCGAGTCCTGGGCGATGGCCCGCACCCGGATCTTGCGCGACGTGGAGTAGCCGAGGCCACCGAACGTCGTCGAGTGCGTGCCCGCGCCCACGGTCTGGTTGCGGTCACCGTCGATCTCGTAGCCGGTGATCGGGCGACCCTCGGACGGCGCCGTGCCCCACGTGAAGGTGATGCTGTTGTTGTCGTGGGACTCGCGCAGCCCCGGCACGCCGTTCGTCGGGCCGTAGGGGTGGAACGAGACGGCGTTGGACCACGGCGAGCACTGCCCGGCGACGTTGCAGGCCTGGATCTGCATGCTCTGCTGGGTCGTGCCGAGACTGGCGGCCTTGCCACCCGAGCAGCCGCCCGAGCAGGCCCACGAGCCGCTGCGGCCCGCGGACGTCTGCCAGTTGACCTTGTCGTAGCCCCGCGATCGCGAGTCACCGAGGCTGAACGAGGCGTCGCCCGAGTAGTCCTTGCGGGGCGTCACGACAGACCTGAGGTTCGGCGTCTCGGGGATGCCGTCGGCGGTGTAGCCGCTGAAGTTGGCCTTGTCGGAGGTCGCCGGGCCACCGTTGGTGGCGGTGACGGTGTACTCGACCCGCTGCCCCTGGTAGGGGATCGTGTCGCTGACCGTGCGGGACTCGCCGCCGGAGCGTGTCGCGATCTGGGTCCACGCGCCGCCCCCGGAGCGGCGGTACACGTCGTACTGCGTGATCGGCGGACCGTTGGGGTCGGTGGCCGGCCAGGAGACGGTCACCTGGGCGTTGGCGTCGCCGGGTGTCGGCGTCCGCGGGTTCAGCGTCGGGGCCGGCACGTTGGCGGGCTTGCCGAACGACTGCGCCTTGACGGTGGGACCGAAGGGACCCCAGCCGGCACCGTTCTTGGCCTGGACGCGGATGTTGTACGCGTCGTTGTTGACCAGGCCCGAGAGCACCTTCGTCAGTGCCGGGGCCTTGACCGGCACCGTGCCGCCGGACCCGGCGCTCGAGCCGATGTCGGTGTACTGGACGCGGTAGTCGGTGACCTCGCTGCCCTCGTTGGCCGGCATCGTCCAGTTGACCGTGAGCTTGCGGTCGCCAGGTACGACGTTGCTGATGACGGTCGCCTTGGGCTTGGTGTCGGGACGGACCGTGTTGCTCCTCGGGCTCTCGTCGGACCAGCCCACCGCGTTCTGCGAGCGGACGGTGAAGGAGTAGTCCTTGCCGTTGGTCAGGCCGGCGATGGTGCACGGCGAGCTCGCGCAGGCCTGGCGCACCTCACCACCGTTGGCGATGACCTCGTACTGCGAGATCGGCAGGCCGCCGTCGTAGGCCGGCGGCCGCCAGTCGACACGGGCCGTGCTGCCGAGGATGCGGTCGGCCACGGCGGCCGGCGCGTCGGTCGGGTCCGGCTTGCTTCGGACGGTGACGGTCACCTGGCCGAGCGCCGCCGGGCGCCCCGGGGCGTCGAGGACGCGCAGCGCCACCTTCGTGTCGTTGCGGGCCTTGTCGGAGGCCGAGACCGTCAGCTGGCAGCCGCTCGCCGATGCCGTGACGCCGACACCCGAGACGACCTGGCTCGACTGGAGGGAGCACTGCGGGGCGGTGAGCGGGCTGTCGAGGTACTGGGCGAGGTTGACCGTCCGGCTCGTGCCGGCGATGAGGCCTTCGACGAGCACCGGGCGCATCGTCGCGATCGGGGGCGCGCTCGTGACGCGGACCTTGATCTTGAACGTGTCAGCGCCGCCCTTCGCCTTGATGGCGACGGCGCCGGTCGTGCCGGCCTGCGCGGCCGCCTGGGCCCTGAGGACGACCTGTCGACCGCCCTGGCCGACCTGCGACAGGTCGACCCGGTCGGCGGCCGGGTCCCACGTCGCCTCGTAGGCGACCGCGCCGGCATCCAGGCCGTCGGGCAGCCAGGCGTGGCAGAGGCGTGGGATGTCGAACGTGCGGGACGGACCGTCGGCCGCGAGGAGCACCTCGTGGTCGGGGCAGCGCAGGACGGGCACGTCCGGACCGATCTGCACCGGCACGGTGACGTAGGTCTTCTGGGCGGCCTTGTCGGTCGGGCCCGTCGCGTTGGTCACCTCAAGCATGAGGGCGGCCGGTCCGACGTAGCCGTTCGTCGAGGTCAGCGTGAGCTCGGTCCCGGACGTGACGGCGGACTGCAGGTTCTCGGCCGGCGAGGTCGACACGGTGTCGGGCGAGGTGACCGACACCTTGCCGCCGCGCGGGTCGATGACGTAGTCGTCGAGCGCGACCTTGACGGTCGAGTCGGCGCCCATCTTCACCGTCTTGCCGGCAACGACGTAGGGCTGGCCGTTGTTGCCCGCCGGGACGTAGATGAGAGCCATCGCCTGGGCGCCGTCGGCGTCCTCGATGACGTAGGGCACGACGCGCGCCTGGGGGCGCAGCTGGATGCGCAGCTTGCGGCCCTCGCGAGTCACGCCGTCGCCGTAGAACTTCACGATCTTGAGCTGCGACTGCTCGCCGTCGAGGTCGCGGTCGTTGGCGAGCGCGTCGACGAGGATCGAGGTCTCACCGGGCTTGGCGGACCCGGTGTCGTCGACAGCCGTCGGCGGGTTGTTGAAGTCCTTCTGGCCCCGGACGGTCAACGTCGACTTCGACGGGTCGAACAGGCCGTTGGTGATGCCGTAGGTCAGCACCTTGGCGGGGCCGACCTCGGGGACGACGACCTTGAAGGTGTCGTCCTTCTGGCGCTGGAACTGCTTGAGGGCGTCGGGGTCGTTGAGCGTCGACAGGTCGACGAACGACACGGAGTCGCCCGCGGCGATGAGGTCGTTGGCGAGGACGTCGGCGCGGACCGTGCGGCCCGGCGCGGCGACCACGTCGTCCTCGACGGCCACCGGCGGCTGCGGGTCGCCCGGCTGGACGACGCCGACGCGCACGAAGCCGTCGCTCGTCGCGCCGAACCGGTCGCGCAGCTGGTAGCGGATGACCTCGGTACCGGCGCTGCGGGGGTAGGCCTCGTAGCGGATCGTCGCGGCGCCGAAGCCGACGACGCGGCCGAACTTCAGGTCCACCGGACCCGTGTCGTCGCCGACGATGCCGCTGACGAAGGTGAGGTCGCCGTCGGGGTCGACGCCGCTCGTCGGCACCGTGATCGACAGGGTGTCACCGGCGGTGACGCTCGCGCTGAAGCTGCGTGCCTGCGGAGGCTGGTTGGGGTACTTCACCGCGTCCGGCAGCGGGTTGACCGTCACCGTGATGCGACCGGTGCCACCGCGCGAGCGCAGGCCCTCGGGATAGGTCGTGTACTCGAGGATCGCGGTCCTGGGCCCGGTCAGCGCAGCGACCTCGGGGACGTAGCGGACGACCGTGCCCGAGGCGAACGCCTGCCCGCCGCCGGACAGCACGCGCACCTCGGGGGCGAGCTTGAGCGGGATGCCCTCGCTCATCGAGTCGTTGTCGAGCGCCGGGATCGTCACGGCGTCGCCGACGCGGACCGTGGCGATGTCGTCGACGACGGTCGGCAGGACCTTGTCCTTCGGCTCGGGCTTCTGGACGACGGCCAGCTCTCCGACGGCGGTCCTGGTGCCGTCGGAGATGGTGTAGCGGACGGTCCCCTGCCGGATCTCGTTGCCGGTGACCGGGGCGGTGGCCTGCACCCGGACCCAGCGGCCCTGCACGATCGATGCCCGGAGCCACGCCTGCGAGGACTCGACGCGCTGGACGACGAGGACGTCGCTGCGAGGGCTGTAGTCGTTGGACAGGACGTCGGCGATGACCGGCGTCTGGCCCCGGACGACAGCTGCGTCGGGGGTCGCGACCGGCGGGGCGTCGTTGTCCCTGTCGGGCAGGATGTCGACACGGATGCGTCCGGTGGCGACGCCGGCCCCGACCTGCGCGGTGTACGTGACGACGGAGGTGCCCGGTGTCTGCCCGGTGACGGTGACGACACCGGTGTCGAGGTTCGAGTCGAGCTTCAGCTGGCCCGGACCGCGGACCGCCTGTGCGAGTCGCATCCGCGCCTCGGGGTCGGTGGGGTCGGCGCCGGCGATGTCGTTGCCGAGCGGCTGGAGCTGCACGGGCTTGCCCACGACGGCCCGCACGACGTCCGGCTGGGTGCGCGGCCGGACGGGCTTCGTGTCGTCCTCGCTCAGCACGTCGAGGCCGACGGAGGACTGGGCGGTGCCGCCACGGCCGTCATCGACGACGTACTTGACGACCTGGTCGCCCTTCTCGCCCTGCGCCTTGATCGTCAGGGCGCCGGAGCCGTCGACACCCGTGGTCGCGACGTCGACGGGCGACACCTGGATCGGGTCGTTCTCGGCGTCACGCCAGTCGGCGACGACACCGACGCGGACCGAGCCGTTCGCGACGACCGGGTACGACGACTGCGCGAGCCGGGCCTGCCCGGAGCGCAGCTTCGGAGCCGAGTTCACGTCGTCGGTGACGATGCGGACGGTGACCTTCGCGGTGGCCCGGCCGTTCTTGGCCGTCGTGCCGTTGTTGACGGTGTAGCTGAACGAGAAGCCCTGGGCGCGAGGCTCGTCGGGGACCGTCACCTGGACGGTCTGGCCGTCGGCCGACGGCGTAGCCTGGATGCCGGGGGTGTCGGGCTGCGTCACGTCGCCGGGCGAGATCGCGAGGATCGAGCCCTGGCTGTCGGAGTCGTTGTCGAGCACGTGCAGCGTCGACGTACGCCCCGGACGCACCTGCATGGCGTCCGGCTGGGCCTTGGGTGGCGTCCGCGTCTGCTGGTCGTCGAGGAGGTTCTCGTCCTTCTTCTTGTTCTTGTCGTCGGTCTGCGGCGGGGGGATGACCGAGTTCCAGTTGTCGATCTTGACCTTGTCGCGGTCGATGTCCCACACGTCGCCGGAGTCGAGGTCGTTGAGCACGATGAGGCCACGGTTGACGCGCAGCTTCACGCCGTCGGTGCGCACGCCCTTCTTCATCGCCCCGAGGTCGACCGTGTCCGCGTCGGTGGGCGCGCCGCAGTTGCGGCCGTAGTAGACGTCGGACGCCCCGGCCCACGCGGCGTGGATGCAGCTCGCGAGGCGGACCGGAGCCGAGAGGAACAGCTGCTGGCCCGGCGCGCCCTGGCTCAGCTTGACGCCTCCGGTGGTCGGACTGTCTCCGGTCAGCGAGACCTGCGCCAGCTGCGACTCGTCCTGGATGAGGACCGAGGCGGCATCGGGACCGGGCTGCTGCAGCGCCGCGAACGCGGGGTTGCCGGGCTCGGCGTTGCCGACCGACAGCTGCTGCGGCTCAGGCAGCGCGTCCGAGTAGAGCTTGCCGGTGCCGGAGTCCCACACCACCCAGTGCGATCCCACGGCGGTGACCTGCGCGGACTTCGAGGAGAACTTCAGCTGGGTCGTCACCGGCTTGTCGAGCTCGGTGGTGCTCTTGGGCCGGATGACGGTGACCGTGCCCTTCTCGGCCGACAGGGCGTAGACGGAGCCGTCGACCCCGACCGCGACGGCGGCGTTGCCACCGACCTTGGCGAGCGGCTTGGCCTGGGTCTGGAGTCCGTCGAGCCCGCTGATGCCGGAGCGCTCGTCGACGCGCTGGGCGCGAAGCTCGCCGGTGGCCGGGTCGATCATGGCGATGGTGCCGCCACGGAGGTCGATCGGCGGAGTGGTGAAGACGCGATTGCCGGTGGCCGTGCTCGCCTTGGGCAGCAGGACGGCCTGCTCGGACCGCAACGTTCCCTCGGACGGGCTGATCGGGACGACCTGGTTGCTCGCCTTGGTGTAGCCGACGACGGCCGCGCCGTCCTGGAACATGTCGAGCCCGGAGCTCGCGCCCACGTCCGCGTAGACACCGGCGTCGAACTGGCCCGCGGCCTTGTTGATGCGGCCGAAGCGGGACTGCTCGGAGTTGGTGACCCAGATGCCGCCGTCGTTGAGGTCGGCCTTGCGGACCAGCTCACCGTCGCTGCGGGTCGCGAGCCATACGAGCAGGCTCGCGACGAGGGCGACGACGACGGTGGAGATGACCCCGATCCGTCGCTTGGTGGCGGCGGTGCTCATACGTTCCCCTGTTCGGCGACGACCCTGCGGTCGTCCGCCTTGTTCTCTTCGTCGGCCGTGGTGCCGATGGCGGTGTCTGCGGTGTCCGAGGTGTCGGTGGCCGGGGCGTCGAGGAGGGCGAGGTCGCTCTCGCTGACGAGCTTGGTCGAGAGCGCGTGCTCGACGAGCCGTGCCTTGCGGTTGGTCGCGAGCTTGCCGACCCCGCCGTGCAGGCCGCGCGTGCCGGCGTCGGCGAGCTTCTGGCAGACGTTGTCGAGCTTGCGGTTGAAACGCGTGAGGGTCCAGCCGAGCCGGTCGGCGGCTGCGGCCGAGGAGGGGATCTGGCTCGTCCCCGCTTCACGCCGCAGCAGGAACGGCTCGCACAGCGCGACGATGAGCAGCCTCTGGTCCGGCGTGAACGAGACGCGGCCCACGGTGGCCGCCCCCACCTCGTCGTCGACCTCGGCTGGAGCGTCGCTCGTCACGGACGTGAACGCCGGGCTCGCCACGTGGATCTCGAAGTCGTACGTCGTGGGCCCGGCCGTGAACCAGACGATGAGCTTCCTCATCGCGAGCGGGATCTTCGCGCCGGGGTTGAGCCAGGCCTGGAAGAGACCTTGCTCGTCGGCGACCGTCGCCGTCAGCGTCGAGCCGGTGTTGCTGATCCACCAGAAGCCGTTCTCGAAGGAGACGACGAGGAAGGTGCGGTGCAGGTAGGGGTTGTCGTCGACCTCGACGTCGCCGGTGCGACCGATGGTCAGACCGGTGTCCGGCGACACGGAGTACTCCTCGCCGCAGAACACGACGGTCACCTTGCTGTGGATCACGATCAGGTCCCCTGATTCCTGTCGACACGCCCATGCGCCGGCACTCGCGGTCAACGATGTCCGGACGTGCGGCGTTACGGAAGCTTGTGGTGGTTTGGTGGTGTCCGGGTCGAGGCTGCCGCCCCGGCCGTCCTGTGTCCACCCGCCGGCATACTCAGGCACCTCGTGGTGACACGTCGGCCGACGTCAGCCTCGAGAACGCGGCCGCTGTCGTCCCGCGCCTCACTGCGCCGTCTCGCACTGGACGTCCGAACCCGGTGAGACCTGGCCCGAACGCGCCACGCGCACCGTCGCGCACACCTTGGTGCCCTTGGCCGCCTTGACCGTGTGGCTCCTGGTCGTGACCGAGACGAGCTCGGCCCGCTCGGGGTTCCCTGCGTCGGAGGGAGTGGGCCCGTAGGACACCCGGAAGGTGTCCTTCTTGTCCGGCTGCGGGTAGTTCCACGTGAAACTGACACTACCGGCGCCCGACCTCGCCGTGAGGCTCGGCTTGTCGAAGACACCGTCGCCGATGGCGCTGTCGTCGCCCGGCATCGCGACCGTGGCGCTCGGACTCGGGACCACCGGCACGGGCTCGTCCGACCCGGGGCGCACGACGAGGAAGACCACGAGAGCGGCCAGGAGGATGACCCCGCCCACGAGTCCCGACAGGACGACGGGCCTGCCCAGCGGTGAGGCCGGAGCGGGAGCAGTGGGTGCCTGCTGGGAACCGGGCGCGCTGACGGCCCGGCGGACCGTCGCCTCGTCCGAGGCGTCGGCGGAGTCCGCGTACCGGCTGCCCAGGGGCGCGGTCTGGCTCGTCACGGGGTCCGTGGCCGCGGCTGGACGGACTGGAGCTGCCGAGGCTGCCGAGGTCGCGCTCGTGGGGCTCGGCATCGGGGCCGGTGACCAACGCTGACCGCCGGCATCGGGGCGCCGGCGGGTCTCGCCGTCCGGCATGGTCGGCGACGGACCGAGCGGCTGCGCCACGACGGTCTGCGGGGCCTTGATGCGGGTGCGGTCCTCGTCGGCATCGACGGACCGGCCCGTCGGGGAGCCCTGGGTCTGGCTCACGAGCGTCGTGTGGCCCTGCTCGTCGAGGACGACGATCGGCGTGCGGTTCAGCCGCTGCTGCTGCTCGACGGCCTGCAGTGCACGCGCGAGCTCCAGCGCCGACGACGGCCGGTGGGCGGGGTCCTTGGCCATGGCCTGCGACAGCAGTCGCTCGAGGCCGGCCGGCACGTCCTGTCGCCCGGTCGCCGGCGGCGCCGTGCTGCGGATCCGCGGCATCAACGCATACGCGGAGTTGTCGCCCCCCGGCACCTCGAACGGGGAGCGCCCGACGAGCAGCTGCCACAGCGTGGCTGCGAGCGAGTAGACGTCGGAGCGCTCGTCGCCGTTGCTCTGGCCGTAGAGCACCTCCGGCGGCGCCCAGGGAACGGAGACGCCGACGTCGTCGGTGGCCTCGGGCTCGACGTCACCCTCGCGCGCACCTCGGCCGGCGATGCCGAAGTCGGTCAGCCCAGGGGCGCCGTAGGCACTGACGAGCACGTTGGCCGGCTTGATGTCGCGGTGCGTGATGCGGGCCCGGTGCGCGGTCTCGACGGCACTCGCGAGCTGGATGCCGGTGCGCAGCACGTCCTCGACGGAGAAGCGCTCGGCCCGCGCCCGCATCGCGAGGTTCGGCGGCGGGTAGTACTTCATGACGAGGTAGGGCCGGCCGTCGTCCGAGGTGCCGGAGCGGAAGACCTGGACGATGTAGGGGTGGTCGCCCAGCGCGGCCATCGTGTCGGCCTCCTCGACGAACTGCCGCCGCAGCGCGTCGGTCAGGCCGTCGGACTTCAGCACCTTCACCGCGACCGGCATGCGGGGGCTCTGCTGCTCGTAGAGGAAGACGTCGGCGTAGCCGCCGGAGCCGAGCGGCTGGACGAAGACCAGTCCCGGGATCTTCGGGGGCGCACCCTTCTTCACGACGCACCTCCCGGCTCGCGCCGTCGGCGGTCCGGCCGTCGCGTCACAGCGCCGCCTCGAAGCTGAAGGAGACCTCGTCGGCCATGGACACGAACGAGCCCGGCTCGAGCACCTGCTGGTCGTTGGCGCGCAGGCGCATCGGGCTCTCACCGGGCAGTGTCACGGTGGTGCCGTTCGTCGTGCCGAGGTCGCGGATGAGGACGTGCCAGCCCTCGAGGATGACCTCGACGTGGTTGCGCGAGACGTCCCGCTCGGGGCTCGGCACCTTAACCACGTGCGGGCGGTCATGGGCGGCCAGCCCGTCCCCGAGGCGCGGCGCACGGCCGAGCAGGACGCTGCGGTCGAGGGTGACGACGTCGCCCGTCGAGAGGCGCAGCACCCCGAGTGGGGGGCGCGGCATCGTGAAGGGCTCCTGCGGGGGGATGCTCCCGCCGCACACGCGGCAGCGGTCGCTGTGCGGCGGGGTCGGGTGGCCCGTCGAGCACAGGACGGCCAGGACGCTGGGTCCCGAGATGGTCTGGTTCTGGGCGGCGTTGCGGGCCTCGAGCAGCGCGCTGCGGTCGACGGTCAGCTCCGTCTCGTCGTCCTCGTCGTCGAGGATCGCCGTGGACGGTGCCGCGTCCGGTGCGGCGGTGGCCGACGGGACGGGCAGTGAGCCGGGCAGTGAGATGGGGACGTCGAAGCTCGGCTCGGCCTGGGGCTGGCCCGAGGGGGCGTATGCCGTGGGCCCGCCGCGTGGCGAGGGTCCTGCAGGTGCCGGGCTGGGTGCCGGTGCAGATGTGGGTGCAGGTGTCGGTGTGGGTGCAGGTGCAGGTGTGGGTGCCGGAGCAGGAGGTGTCGGCGGCGGACCGGTGGAGATGAGCGGCGTGGCCTCGGGGGCCCGGACGCCGGGCGGCGGGGTGGCCGTCGGGGGCAGCAGGCTCGGGGCCGGAGGCGGCGTGTGCCGTCCCGTGAAGGTCGGCACCGCCGGCTGCGGTTCTGGTGGGGCCGCCACCGGGGCGGGGCTGGCCCACGGCACCGAAGAGATGAGGCCACCCGCGGACGGCTCGGGGAGGTCCGGGATCGCGGGGGCCGACGGGATCGGCCGGTCCGGGACCTCGGGCGCAGCGGCGGCGTTCGTGACGGACACCTCGGTCACGTCGGTCACGTCGGTCACGGCGGGCACGCCGGGCACGCCGGGCACCAAGAGGTGGTCGTCGTCGGCTCCGGCCTCGTCGTCGTCGGGCTGGTTCAGCTGCGCGAGGGCCTTGCGGTGCTCGTCGGCGGTCGTGGTGTGCCCGAAGAGGTAGTCGTAGCTGGGCAGCGCTGCCGGCTGCGCATCGTCGGTCCCGTCAGCCATCGGCTGCCCTGGCGCGGTTGCGGCCGGCACCTGGAGTGTTGAGGCGGACGGAGAGGCGGACGCAGGGGCGTCGGGCTCGAGCACCGGGCGCGCGGCCCATGTCGAGTCGACGTCGCGCGCCTCGACCACGGGCAGGTCGTCGGCCACCGGCGCGTGGTGTGCCACCGGCTCTGACGGCGCAACCGGCTCGGCAGAGGCAGGCGGTACCGGTGCCGGTGCCTGTGCTCCGGCGGGCTCGGACGGTGAAGACGCGACGTCGGGTCGGGGCGCGGCTCCCGCATCCGAGGGAGCGCTCGCCGACGTGGCTCGGACGGGCTCAGGCGGAGCGGTCGTGGTCCACGCCCGCAGGGCCGGCGCAGGCGCAGGGGCGGCCGGCGCGGACGGGGTCGCCCCGTCCCCTGTCTGCTGATCCGCCGACGGCGCCGACGGCGCGTCGGACTCCGGTCCTGGCGGCTCCGAGGGGGTGTCGCGGCGGGCCCAGCTGCGGTCCCACGGCGATCGGCTCGAGGCGCCCGGGCCACTCGGCACGTCGGAGCGTCCGTCCCCAGAGCCGAGCGAGACCTGCCCGGCGTCGCTCGCGAGCGCCGCGGCACCGAAGGTCGGGATGCCACCGCCGGCCGGGCTGACTGAGCCACTCGGGCTGACTGGGCCTTGGTCGGGGGTGGGAGTGGGGATGGCGGTGGGGCTCGCCGGCGGTGTCGCCGCCTCGTCGAGGCCTCGAGGCTGCGCCGTCGCCGTCTCGGTCGCGCTGTCGGCCCCGGTGCGGCTGTCGCTCTCGGTCGCCTCATCGACGGGCGCGTCCTGCGAGGCCGACGTCGCCGCTGCCGACAGTGGCCCTCCCACGAGGGACTGCGGTGGCGTCGGCCGGGACCGCTCCGACTCCTCGAGCACCCGCAGCACGACGTGCTCGGGATGCTCGGACAGCTCGACGTCGGTCCACACCTTGCTGCTCGTCGCTCGGACGTCGTGCTCAGTGCCGTCGGCCAGGGTCACCAGTGCCGAGACCGGACCGAAGGCGACGATGCGGGTGCGGGGCTTCCAGTGCACCCCGACGAAGTGCTGCGCCTTGCGCATGCCGCCAGCGGTCAGCACCTCGACGACGTCGTCGATGTCGCCGCCGTCCGCTGCGTCGCTCGCGGCGATCGTGCGGTCGTCGTCCTCGTCGAGGCCGATGAGCAGGTGCATGCCGGGGCCCCCGATGTGCGTCCACCCGTCGGGGGCCCGTTCGACGACGACAGACGGGCCACTCACGTCTACGACCTGCTCTCCCCTGATGAGCCGTTCACGTTCTCGCGCGGGGTGGTGTCCTCGTCGACATCTGAGTCGGCGTCCTGCCCCTGCACCGCGACGACGATAGCAGTGACGTTGTCGCGACCACCGGCTGCGACACCGCGGCGCACGAGCTCGGCGGCGGCCGCCTCGGCGTCGGGATGGTCGGCGAGAACCGCCTCCATCTCCTCGCGGGTCAGCTCGTTGGACAGGCCGTCGGAGCAGATGACGAAGACCTCGCCCGGGTAGGGCGGGAACACCCACGTGTCGACGACGCCCATCGGGTCGCGGCCGAGCGAGCGGGTGACGACGTTGCGCCCCGGGTGCCGCTGCGCCTGCTCCGGGGTGATGAGGCCGCGCTCGACGAGCTCCCACACCTCCGAGTGGTCGACGGTGACCTGGGAGAGCCGTCCGTCGAGGCAGCGGTAGACCCGCGAGTCGCCGATGTTGAACACGGCCCAGTGCCGCGAGCCTCCGACGGAGACGAGGGCCAGACCCGCGACGGTCGTGCCCATCCCGGTCTGCTCGGGATGGCGTGCGGCCGAGGCGAGGATGCGCCGGTTGGCCTCCTCGACCTGGGCGAGGATGTCGCGCACCTGGATGACCGGACGTCCGGCGAGCTCGACCACCGTCTCGGCGGCGATGCGGCTCGCGACCTCACCGGCGGCGTGACCACCCATGCCGTCGGCGACGACGTAGACGTTGCCGGCCGTGAGGGCGGCGTCCTCGTTGTGCTGGCGGACGCGGCCCACGTCGGTCGCGAGCCCTGCCGCGATCGACGGCAGCGCGCTGCTCATGCCTCGGCCCAGGGCGTGACGCGAACCGTGGTCAGGACCTGACGGATGAGCTCGTAGTCGGACAGCGCGTCGGCCCCGCCGACGGCACCCGTCAGCTGGACGAGGTGGGCCCCGGCGTCGGGGGCTCCCGAGCGGACGAGGTGGAAGAGGTTGGCCTGCAGCACGGTCTCGACGTCGGCGTCGGGCCACGTCGCGTCACACCCGACGAACGGGGCGCCACCGAGGTCGGCGGCATACGGCTCGGAGACCGTGCCGCCCCGCGAGGTGGCGAGCGAGGCGATCTGCTCGAGCGACTCCCTGACCTCGAACTCGGGCCCGCACGGCTCGATGGTGACGACGACGTTCGGCGCGAACGCCCCCTCGCGCGGCAGCCGGGCAGCCATCGTCGTGCCCGGCGCGTGCGCGGGCTCCCATCCGTCCGGAACCTCCAGGACAACCGATGGCTGGCCCGGGAAGTCGGCGCTCGGATAGGCGAGGGTGCTCATGGGCTCGTTCCTTTCGGTCGTTCCCGCAGGCGTCGGGGACGGCGCGGTCAGTCAATCATTCACGGGGTGCCGTGTCAGATCGGCCGAGGCACCGTCTCGAAGCGGTGGCGGCACGGGAACGAGGTGCTGCCGAGACTACGACGCCGGCAGCGGCCTCGCGATGGGGAGAACTCCCCACGCTGTCCCCCTGTCCCACTCCCCCCGTCCCAGTCCCCGTCACACGGACGAGGGGTCAGTCCGCCGGGCCGCGCCCGGCCCACCAGGCCAGCAGCTTCTCGCGTGCGGCGTCCTTGCCGATGGGCCCGTCGTCGAGCCGGACCGACAGGAGGAAGTCGTAGGCCTCCCCCAGCACCGGCCCGGGTCGGATGGCGAGGGCCTCGGCGATCTCGTTGCCGTTGAGCTCGGGCCGCACGCTGGCGAGCTCCTCCTCCGCGGCGAGGCGCTCGATGCGCCGCTCGAGGTCGTCGTAGGCCCGTGAGAGCCGCTGCGCCTTGCGGGCGTTGCGCGTCGTGCAGTCGGAGCGGGTGAGCCGGTGCAGCCGGGTCAGCAGCGGCCCGGCGTCGTTGACGTAGCGCCGCACGGCCGAGTCGGTCCACTGCCCGTCGCCGTAGCCGTGGAAGCGCAGGTGCAGCTCGACGAGGCGTGCGACCTGCTTCGTCGTGTCCTTGTCGAAGCGCATCGCCTTCATCCGCTTGCTCGTCAGCTTGGCGCCGACGAGCTCGTGGTGGTGGAACGAGACGCCACCGCCGTCCTCGAAGCGGCGGGTCGCGGGCTTGCCGATGTCGTGGAGCAGGGCCGCGAGGCGCAGCACGAGGTCGGGGCCCGGCACGGACTCGGGCGGCCCGTCGGCGGGACCCTCGAGGTCCATGGCCTGCTCGAGGACGATGAGCGAGTGGTCGTAGACGTCCTTGTGCCGATGGTGCTCGTCCAGCTCGAGACGCAGCGCCGGCAGCTCGGGGAGGAAGACGTCGGCGAGCCCGGTGTCGACGAGCAGGGCCAGCCCGAGCCGGGGACGA
This sequence comes from Terrabacter ginsenosidimutans, assembly GCF_039539425.1. Taxonomy (NCBI): domain Bacteria; kingdom Bacillati; phylum Actinomycetota; class Actinomycetes; order Micrococcales; family Intrasporangiaceae; genus Terrabacter; species Terrabacter ginsenosidimutans. The sequence continues at coordinate 1,145,342 of NZ_BAABDC010000001.1, forward strand.
GGTGACAGGAGCAGCTTGGTGAACTCGTCACGCACCCGCTCGGCGGAGATGATCGAGAGCGTGCCGGCGCGCTCGGTCATGGCGGCGCGCACCTCGGGCGCCACGTCGAAGCCGAGCTGCGAGGCGAAGCGGGCCGCCCGCATCATCCGCAGAGGGTCGTCGGCGAAGGACTCCTCGGGAGCGGCCGGCGTCGTGAGGCGCTGCTGCACCAGGTCGGGCAGGCCGCCGTGCACGTCGACGAACTCGAGGCTGGGCAGGCGGATCGCCATGGCGTTGACCGTGAAGTCCCGGCGCACGAGGTCGCCGTCGAGGCTGTCGCCGAACATCACCTCGGGCTTGCGCGACGTCCGGTCGTAGGTGTCGGCCCGGTAGGTCGTGATCTCGATGACGTGCTCGCCCTTGCGCAGGCCGATGGTGCCGAACTCGCGGCCGATGTCCCAGTGCGCGTCGGCCCAGCCGCGGACCACCGCGAGGATGTCGTCGGGGCGCGCGTCGGAGGTGAGGTCGAGGTCCGGCGAGACCCGCCCGAGGAAGGCGTCGCGGACGGGTCCACCGACGAGCGCCAGCTCGTGACCCGATGCCGCGAACCGCTCGCCGAGCTCGGTCAGCATCGGCAGCACGGGGGCGAGGCGTGCGACGGCGGCGCGCAGGAGCGGCAGTCCGGCGTCGGCGGGCTGCTGGCCGTCGGGGCTGGGCGTGTCGGGTCGGTCAGGCACGCGCCCAGCCTAGTGAGCGCCCCGACGCCGCCCCGACGGGTGCGTGGGCGTGCGGAGCGCCCGTGTCGCCTCCTCGCGACGACAGCAGGGCCCATGGGCGCGCCCGTTATGGTGGCGATGTGAGCGCCCTGCCCGTCCCCAGCCCCGTGCCGGGGAGGCGTCTGCCCGCCGTGGAGGAACGGTCCGCCGGGGGCATCGTCGTGGACGTGCGCGAGGGGACGGCCCTCATCGCCGTCATCGCTCGCCGCAACCGCGCCGGCCGCATCGAGTGGTGCCTGCCGAAGGGCCATGTCGAGCCGGGCGAGACGCTCGTCGAGACCGCAGCCCGTGAGGTGGCCGAGGAGACCGGCATCGTGGGTCGGGTGCTCATCGAGCTCGGCACCATCGACTACTGGTTCGCCACGTCGAACAAGCGGGTCCACAAGTTCGTGCACCACTACCTCCTCGAGGCCACGGGTGGTGAGCTCTCCATCGAGAACGACCCGGACCACGAGGCCATCGACGTGGCCTGGATGCGCCTCGACGAGGTGCACCGCCGGCTGACCTTCCCCAACGAACGCCGCATCGCGCAGGCGGCGTGGAACCGGCTGGCGGGGACGGCGTGATCCGCAGAGGGTCGCGGCGTCCGGACACGAGCGGGCGTCGCGTGACCCGCCTCGTGCGCCGACTGACGACCGCCGGGTCGGCGATGGCAGCCGTGGGGCTCACGGTCGGTGCCGTGCTGGCGAGCGCCGTCCCCGCGCCGGTCGCTCCGACGACGTATGCCGTCACGGCCGTCGCGTCCTCCGGCGCACTCGCGCACGGGCCGGCTGTCACCCCTGCCAAGGACGTCGCCATCATCGTCCTCAGCACGCTCACGCCTTCGGTGGTGGGCCCCGGCAAGGACGTCACGGTCACCGGCACGGTCACGGCGCCCCTGACGGGTCCGCTGTCGAGCCCGGAGCTGCGGGTCGTGCGCGGGGCCGTCAAGGTCGACCAGCGCACCGCCCTCGACAGCTGGGCCTCCGGACGCACGCAGACCGCCGGCCGCACCGTCGGCACCACCGCGCTGCCGACCGTGGCGGCGGGGCAGAGCCGGGCCTTCACGGCCACCGTGCCGTGGGAGGGGCTGCGGTCGGACGAGGCGTTCGCGGCGGTGCCGATCTCGGTCCAGGTCGTCCAGGAGGGCGCGACCGAGCCCACCGGCGAGACGCGGACCTTCGTCGCCTGGAACGGTCGCAAGGAGTACGTCCCGCTCACCGTGGCCACGGTGATGCCCGTGACGCTCGACCCCGACGTCGACCTCTTCTCTCGCGACGACGTCTCGCGTCAGTCGGCCTGGCAACGGGCGATCGGACCCCAGTCACGGGTGGCCCGCATCGTGGAGGGCACCCGCGGATCGGAGGTCGACCTCGCCGTCGACCCGGCCGTGCTGGGTCCTGATGCGGGCGCCGACGCCGGATCCGGCGGGGTCACCCCGACGCCCTCGCCCAGCGGCACGACCCCGAACGCTCCGGCGACGACACCCGGCGCGACCACCCCGACGACGCCGCCCACGACTTCCCCGACGCCCACCCCGACGACCTCGGGCGCCCAGCCGTCCCAGGCCAGCGTCGAGATCGCGCGCCTCGCCGACGACCTCGTGACCCAGCTCCGGGGTCGCGCCGTGTGGGCGCTGCCCCACGCCGACGCCGACATCGCCGCGACCGTCGGCATCGACCCCGCGAACTCCCTCGTGCGTGACCTCGTCAGCCGCGCGACCGCCCTGACCAAGCGCCTCGGGCAGCCGGCCCGGTCCGACATCGTCTGGCCGGTGGACGGCCTCATGCCGAACGGGCGCGAGCAGGGCATCAAGCGGCTCCTGTCCGGCACCGCCGTGAAGAAGCCCGCCGGCATCGTCGTCAGCGCTCCGGCGGTGACGAAGGCGACGGCATACACCCCCACCGCACGCCGGGTCGGGAGCGGCGGGACCCGGCTGCTCGCGTACGACCCCCGCCTGTCGGCCCTCCTGCCCAAACGCACCGACCCCAGCCCCGTGCTGTCGGTGCAGCGCTACCTCGCCGAGACGCTCGTGCTGCTCGGTGAGCGGGCCGGCACGCCCCGCTCCGTCCTCGTGGCGGCGCCGCGCACCTACGACCCCGACCCGGCTGCCCTCGCGACCTTCCTCTCCGCCACGTCGAGCGCCCCCTGGCTCGACACGGTGGACGCGGCGTCACTGCTCTCCGACAACGGTGCCGACAAGGCCGTCCCCCAGACCCGGCCGACGACAGCGGTCGCCTCGGCGGCGCCGCGTCCGGTTCTCACCGCGCGCCGCCTGGCCCAGATGGCCGAGCAGCGCGACACGCTCCTCAGCGTCTCGTCGGTGCTGCGCGACGGCGCCGAGTTCGAGCGCACGTACCGCGAGGTCCTCGACGAGCTGGCGAGTACCCGGTGGCGCTACCAGCCCGGTTCGTGGGTCACCCTGTCCACCTCCGTCGCGAGAGACATCCGTGCGGCGACGAGTGCGATCCGCGTGGTCCCCCGCACGAGCACCATCAACCTGCTCGCCGAGACCGGCACGCTGCGGATCACCGTCGAGAACGGTCTCGACTACACGGTGCAGGACATCCGGCTGCGACTCGTGCCCGACAACCCGCGCATCCGGATCGTCGAGCAGCCGGCCCCCCTGACGATCGGTCCGTCGTCCCGCACGAACGTGCCCGTCGAGGTGGCTGCCGTGGCCGCCGGCCGCGCCGAGATCCGCGCCTTCCTGACCACCGCCGACGGCACCCAGATCGGCTCGCCCGCCTCGATCCCGGTGGCGGCCAACCCGCTCGACAGCACGATCTACTGGGTCGGCGGGGTCCTCGTGGGCCTCGTCCTGCTGGCCGGAGTCGTGCGCGCCGTCGTCAAGGGCACCTCGCGCGTCGACGAGATCGCCGACATCGAGGCGGTCACTGCGGCACACGAGTCTCTCGGCGGTGCGGACGACCGGGATCGCGACTGACCCGCCTAGGATGGGGGCGAGCCACGCATCCAGGCAGCACCGGACGAGGGGAGGGTGACGCACGTGCAGGGAGTCGGACCAGGATCGGTCCTCGGCGGCCGTTATGCCGTCACGCTTCGTACCTCCGAGGGCGCACACCACGAGCGGTGGCGCGCCAACGACCACACCCTCGAGCGTGAGGTCGTCCTCGTCTGCTTCCCCGCCGCGGCCTCGGTCGCGGCCGCCGCGCTCGACGCGGCGCGACGGGCCGCGGGCATCGAGGACCCGCGCCTGGTGCGGGTGCTCGACGTCGGCACCGACCAGGGTGTCGGCTTCATCGTCGAGGAGCCGCTCACCGGCGCCGTGCCCCTCTCGCACCTGCTGCAGGGAGGTGGCCTGGCCGCCGACGAGGTGCGTCGCCTCACCGGAGAGGCCGCCACGGCCCTCGACAAGGCGACCCACCGCGGGCTGCACCACCTCGCCCTGACGCCCAGCGCCGTCCTGCGCATGCCCGACGGCGCCGTCAAGGTCCGGGGCCTGGCCACCGAGGCCGCCCTCACCGACGCCGACCGGCTCTCCGACGAGCGCGCGTCCCGCGCCGACGCCGTCGGCCTCGTCAAGATCGCGTATGCCGCCCTCACCGGTCGCTGGCCGATGGTGGCCGTCGACAACGGGCTGATCCCTGCCGGCGCTCCCGTCGGGCTGGAGGCCGCGCCGACCATCGTCGGCGGAGTGGCCGCGCCCTCGGAGATCGCCGTGGGGGTGCCGAACGACCTCGACCTCATCTGCCGGATGACCCTCGGCAGCGGCCGCCGCGGCCCGGTCTCGCCCGGCGACCTCGCACTGCAGATCGCGCCGTGGCCCTCCGAGATGGCGACCTCCGACGGAGCGACCGGCATGCGGTTGCGGGGCCGTGACGACCGCGAGTCCCTCGAGCCGACCCGGGTCATGCCCTCGGTCGGTGCCGGCGTCGGGGCCGGCATGGGCGCTGCAGGAGCAGGCGCTGCCTCCGGTGACCACGGCGGCGACTCGAGCCAGACCGACACCGTCTTCTTCGACCGCCTTCCCGACGAGGGATCCGGCCGGCAGACCACCGCGACGACCACCGCCCAGCCGGCGGGCGAGCGCCTCCAGGGCGGCATCGCCGCGGCAGGAGCCGCCGCCGCCGGGGTGGCCGGTGCCATCGGCGACCGGGTCGGCTCGTTCGCCCGGGCTGCAGCCGACAAGGCAGCCGCACGTGCCGCCGAGCGCCGCGCCTCCCAGGACGACCAGTACGACGACTTCGACGGCGAGGACATCGGCCTCGTCGACGCCCTCGACGAGGCTCCTGCGACGCGGCTCGAGCCGCCCGTGCCGGTCTTCGGGCGCGACGCCCCGGAGGCCCCCAGTGGCACCCAGTCGCGGATCGCCCTGGCCATCGTGGGCGCGCTCGTCATCGTCGCGCTGATCATCGGGATCAGCAACGTCATGAAGATCGGCAAGCACGACGGCACGGCCGCGCCCGTCGTGGTGACGAAGACCCGCACCCCCAGCTCGAGCCCCGCCCCCAGCACGTCCACTCAGGCGCCCTCGGCCACGACGACCCAGGCACCTCCCGCCGCACCTGTGACGGTCGTCGGCGGCACGGGCTTCGACCCTGAGGACGGCACCGAGGCCGACCAGAACGTCAAGCTCACCTTCGACGGCGATCCGGGCACCGAGTGGCGCTCGCGCTGGTACGGCAGCGCGACCTTCAACGGCAAGAAGGACGGCGTGGGGGTCCTGCTCGACCTCAGTGCCCCCACGGCCGTCAAGGAGGTCGAGCTCGTCCTCGGCGCCAAGCAGGACGTCACCGTCTACGCCACCGACTCCGGCTCGACCGACTCGCTCGCCGGCGCCCAGGAGATCGGTTCCAAGAAGGGTGCCGACGGCACCGTCGTCATCAAGGCCAAGGGCCAGCTCAAGCCGGCCAGCAAGATCATCGTCTTCGTCACCAAGGCAGCGCCTGCCGAGGCCGCGAACCACAACCGCGCGCAGATCAGCGAAGTGACGGTGCGCTGACCGTGAGCCCGGGGGATGCCGCTCCGGTCGCCGATCTCAGCGACCGGGAGCTGCTGGCACTGCACGTCGACGGTGACGACCATGCCTTCGCCGAGCTCTTCCGACGCCACAAGGACCGGATGTGGGCCGTGGCGCTGCGCACCGTCCGCGACCCGGAGCTGGCTGCCGACTGCGTCCAGGACGGCTTCATCGCCGCGTTCCGCCGGGCCGACTCCTTCCGCGGCGAGGCCGCCGTCACGACCTGGCTGCACCGCATCGTCGTCAACGCGTGCCTCGACCGGCTGCGCCGACGCAAGCCGACTGCTGAGCTGCCCGAGTACGAGCTCGCCGACCGGCACGACCACCACGCCTCGACCGAGGTGCGCCTCGACATCCGTGAGGCCCTCGCCAGGCTCCCGGAGGGCCAGCGTGCGGCGCTCGTCCTCGTCGACATGCACGCGGTGCCCGTCGCCGAGGCGGCCGTGATCCTGGGCGTCGCCGAGGGCACCATCAAGTCCCGCTGCGCGCGCGGTCGTGCAGCCCTGGCCGAGCATCTCGGCCTGACGCCCGGGGTCCGCCCCGTCGAACGGGGCTGACCAACCCTCCACGCTCCCCGACGCGGCCCCGACGATCCGCGCGAGCGGAGCCACGGCCATCCGGACCGCGGTGGGTACGTGGACGGCACCGGCGGCCTCTGCGCGGCCGGACGGGCCGCACGGGACTCCCACCGAACAATGGTTGAATCCGGTGGAACCCGACGGCCACAGGGGGCCGTCGAATCCTCGGCGACCGGCATACCCCTGCCCTGCCCGTACGACCACTGCACTCTGCCCGAAGGACCACATCGGTGGACGAGTCCGCGAACCGCCCTGAGCACGACCGACCCCTCGACGTCCCCGGCCGGCCCGACCCCTCCCACGAGATCGAGGACGACGCTCCCGAGCCCCACCTCGACGCTGACGTCGAGGCCCGGGTGCGGGCGCTGCTCGCCGACGCGCCCGACCCCGGACCGATGCCTGACGCCGTCGCCGAGCGCATCGACCGGGCCCTGCGCGACGTCGCCCGGCTGCGCGTCGACCCCGGCCCGCTCTCCACGGCCCGTTCCGGTGCGGACGGCGGCACCGCTGGTACGGAAGGCGCGGAAGGCACGGCAGGCACGGGCGGCGGTGCGGTCCTGATGATGCCGTCGCGCGCCGAACGACCCAAGCCGATCTACATCGTCGCAGCGGTCGCCGCGGCGGCTGTCGTCGTCGCCGTGGGGGCCTCGGCCCTGCACGTCACCAAGCGGCCGAACGGCGCGGCTGCCGTCGGCGACACGTACGGCTCGGGCGCAGCGTCGCCGTCGCCGTCGCCCACCCCGACCGGTCTGCACATCCAGCTCAGCACGACGGCCTACTCCGCCGGCTCTCTCGCCGCGCAGGCGCGGGCCCTGCTCGACCACCCGGGCCAGCCCATCCGCGACCTCGCTGCCGAGTCTCCGGGCATCGGTCCCATCGCGACCCCCATCGGCCTCGAGGCGTGCCTCGAGGAGATCGGGGCCATCGACGGGGCCAACCCCGCCCCCGAGGCGGTGTCGGCCGACCTGGCGACCTTCGACGGGCGCCCTGCGGTCGTCGTCGTCGTGACCCGCTCCGGCGCGAGCACCGCCTGGGCGGTCGAACGCAGCTGCACCACCGGTGCCCCCGGGCTGCTCAAGGCCGCCACGCCCGTCCCGTAGCGCCGCTGGGGCCGGCCGTGCGCTCCCGGGCGTGGGAACAACGACCACCTAGGATCGGTTGAGGCCTATGCGGCTCGCGGTTCGCGCAGCTCCGGCACCTGCCGGTGCTCGAGAGGGACGCGCGGCCGCGACACGAGAAGCGTCACAAGGAGCAGCCCCCATGTCCCGTCCGGACACCGTCCGCAACGTCATCATCATCGGCTCCGGCCCGGCCGGCTACACCGCGGCCGTCTACGCCGCGCGCGCGAACCTCGCCCCGCTCGTCTTCGAGGGCGCCGTCACCGCCGGTGGTGCCCTGATGAACACCACCGAGGTCGAGAACTTCCCCGGCTTCAAGGACGGCATCATGGGCCCCGACCTCATGGACGGCATGCGCGCCCAGGCCGAGCGCTTCGGCGCCGAGCTCGTCACCGACGACGTCACGGCCGTCGACCTGACCGGCGAGGTCAAGACCGTCACCGACGGTGAGGGCACCGTCCACCGCGCCCGCTCCGTCATCCTCGCGATGGGCTCGGCCTACCGCGAGCTCGGCCTGCCCCGCGAGAAGGAGCTGTCGGGCCACGGTGTGTCGTGGTGCGCGACCTGTGACGGGTTCTTCTTCCGCGACCAGGACATCGCCGTCGTCGGCGGCGGTGACTCCGCCATCGAGGAGGCCACCTTCCTGACGAAGTTCGCCCGGAGCGTGACGATCATCCACCGTCGCGACGCCCTCCGGGCCAGCAAGATCATGGCCGACCGCGCCCACGGCAACGACAAGATCCGCTTCGCCTGGAACTCCGAGGTCGCCGAGATCCACGGCGAAGGGAAGCTGTCCGGGGTGACGCTGCGCGACACCGTGACGGGCGAGACGCGCGAGCTCGCGATCACCGGCCTGTTCGTCGCCATCGGCCACGACCCGCGCAACGAGCTCATCACCGGAGTCGTCGACACCGACGACGCCGGCTACGTCCTCGTCGACGGCCGCTCGACCCGCACCAACGTGCCCGGCGTCTTCGCCTCTGGCGACCTCGTCGACCACACCTACCGTCAGGCCATCACGGCCGCCGGCTCCGGCTGCGCCGCGGCCCTCGACGCCGAGCACTACCTCGCCGCGCTCGAGGACACCTCGTCCCCCGCCGAGGCCGCTGCCGAGGCCGCCGTCATCGACGAGACCGACTCGGGCGAGATCCCCGACCCGCGCGCCACCGTCGGCGCCGACGCCTAGCCTCGAGCCAGACCCTCCGCCGCACCCAGCCAGATCCCGCCGCACCCGCCGCACTTCCGCCGCACTAGACAAGGAGCCTCCATGGCACTGAAGAACACGACCGACGCCACCTTCGCCGACGACGTCCTCATGAGCGACAAGCCCGTGCTCGTCGACTTCTGGGCGACGTGGTGCGGCCCGTGCCGCAAGGTCGCCCCGATCCTCGAGGAGATCAACGAGCAGTACGGCGACAAGATCGAGGTCGTCAAGCTCGACACCGACGCCAACGTCGACACGGCCGCCCGCTACGGCGTGGTCTCCATCCCGACGCTCAACGTCTACGTCAAGGGCGAGGTCGTCAAGACCATCGTCGGCGCGCACCCGAAGCCCAAGCTGCTCCGTGAGCTCGAGGAGTACATCAGCTGACCAGCGCCGTCTGGTCGTTGCGCACGTTGGGGTGGTCCACCGTCACGGTGCCACCCCTTCGGCGTACTACGCTGCTCACGGCGCCCGACCACTCCCGACAGACGCACAGCCCACCGCGACCCGTACGGAGCTCTCCGAGGAAGGAGCCGAGATGACCCCCCAGCAGTCAGTCGTGCTCCGGCGCGGCGACTCCGGCCCCGCCGTGGCCGCCGTGTGTGAGCGCCTCGTGCTGTCCGGCGACCTGCCCGGTGGCTCCGGACACAGCGACCGCTTCGGCGATCCCGTCTACGACGAGCGGGTCGAGCAGGCCGTCAAGTCCTTCCAGCAGCGTCGCGGCCTCATCGTCGACGGCGTCGTCGGACGCTCCACGTATGCCGTCCTCGACGGTGCCCGCTGGGCCCTCGGCGACCGCGTGCTGCGCTACGTCCCCGAGCACTTCGTCGAGGGTGACGACGTCGTGGCCCTGCAGGGCCGCCTCGCCGAGCTCGGCTTCACGCCCGGCAAGGTCGACGGTCTCCACGGGCCGAGCACCGACTCGGCCGTGCGGGCCTTCCAGGCCGCGGTCGGGCTCGTGCCGGACGGCACGGTCGGGCCCGAGACGATGCGTGCCTTCGCCGGCCTGCGGCGCTCCGTCAGCGGCGGCTCGGCCAACGCGCTGCGTGAGCGCGAGCAGATCCGTCGGAGCGGCTACAACCTGAGCGGCCGCACCATCGTCCTCGATCCGGGCCACGGCGGTGGCGACTCGGGGGCCCACGGCCACCGAGGGCTCGTCGAGGCACGGCTCGCCCTCGACCTGGCGCGTCGCATCGAGGGACGCCTGTCCGCCCACGGGGTCAGCGTCGTCTTCACCCGCACCGAGGGCACCGACGGTGGCACCGACGAGGAGCGTGCGGCATTCGCCAACTCGCTCGAGGCCGACCTCGTGCTCTCGCTGCACACCGACCACTCCGAGTCCGGCTCGGCCCACGGCGCCTCGACCTACTTCTACGGTCACCCCGACAGCCCCGCGCACGGCGACTGGTCGGTCATCGGGGAGAGCTTCGCCGACCTGCTGCTGCGTGAGGTCGTCGCCCGCACCCGGCTGACCGACTGCCGGTCGCATGCACGCACCTGGCCGCTGCTGCGTCGCACGCGCATGCCGGCGGTGCGACTCGACTTCGGCTACCTCAGCCACGAGGGGGACGCCGCGTCCCTCGCGAACGCGCAGGTCCTCGACCACGTCGCCGAGGCCGTCGTCGTCGCGCTCCAGCGGGTCTACCTCGGCGAGGCCGACACCTCACGCACCGGCGTGCTCCGGCTCGACGACCTCCGTCGTCACCTGGAGACGATGCGAGCCCAGCACGTGTCCGCCGACCGCACGGTGGGCTGAGCCCGCGCCCGACCCACCGAAGGCCGACGCCGTGTGGGTCGGGCTCGGTCACTCGCGATCGGCGACGTGGGCGTGGCTGTGACCGTTGGGGTGCGTCTCGGGCACGGGCCGCGCCCCCGGCACCCAGGTCAGGGCGCGCGCCAGGGCCGCCGCGGCCTCGTCGCGCAGCGTCACCACGGTCCGCAGGTCGATCCGGAGCCGCGGGTATGCCGGGTGGTCCCGTTCCACCCTGAAGCCGACCTTCTCGAGGAAGGCCACGTCGAGCACGCAGGAGTGCCGAGACACGGCCAGGGGGCGCGCTGCCACCGCCTCGAGCGAGCGCACCCGGTGGTGCAGGGCGTCCTTGGCCGCAGCCTGCACCAACGCCTTGCGCAGTCCGCGGTCGGCGTGCGCAGGATCGGTCACCGCCGTGACGAGCATCAACGTCGAGGGGTCGGACGGGGACGTCGGGAACGCTGCGAGCCGTGGCACGTGCCGCGCCGGCGCGAGGAGGACGTGGCCGGCGGGCACGCCGTCCACGTAGGCGACGTGTCCCGGGGGACCCCAGTCCGCCGACACCGTCTCGACCCAGTCCGCGAGCTGCGCGACGGGCTCACGGGGGTCCGCGTGGCCGTTGCGCGGCACCGTCTGCCAGAACGTGCACGGCGAGCACGCGCCCACCAGGTCCGCCACCCGGTCCGGCGTCAGGGGGCGCAGCTCACGCATCGTGCCTGCTCGCAACCCTCATGCCCCCATTCTGACCTGACGCCCGCCCGGAACACCATGACCCCGGTCGCCGGCGGTGCCGGACGCGGCCTGGACCGCGCGATCGGACTCGGCGCGAGGGCGCCCCGTGGCAACACGGCATACCGAATTAGGGTGGGCGCATGAGCGAGCCGGGAACGTACGTCGAGAAGAGCTTCAAGCGCGACACGAACTACATCACCACCCGCATCACCGCTGACGGCCGCGACGGCTTCCCTGTGGAGTCCGGCCGTTACCGGCTCGTCGTCGCGCGGGCCTGCCCGTGGGCCAACCGCGCCATCATCGTGCGCCGGCTGCTGGGCCTCGAGGACGCCCTGTCGATGGGCATCTGCGGTCCCACGCACGACAAGCGCAGCTGGACGTTCGACCTCGACCCGGGCGGGCTCGACCCGGTGCTGCAGATCCCCCGCATCCAGGATGCCTACTTCAGGCGCGATCCCGAATACCCCCGTGGCATAACGGTTCCCGCGATCGTCGACGTGCCCACCGGTGCCGTCGTCACCAACGACTTCAAGCAGATCACCGTCGACCTCGAGACGCAGTGGCGTGAGTTCCACCGTGAGGGTGCACCCGACCTCTACCCGGCGGCCCTCGCCGACGAGATCGAGGCGGTCAGCGAGCCGATCTACCGTTACGTCAACAACGGTGTCTACCGCTGCGGCTTCGCGGGCACCCAGGACGCCTACGACAAGGCGTACCGCCGGCTCTGGGAGAACCTCGACCTGCTCGAGGAGCGCCTGTCGACCCGCCGCTACCTCGTCGGCGACCACATCACCGAGGCCGACGTGCGCCTCTTCACGACGCTGGTGCGTTTCGACCCCGTCTACCACGGTCACTTCAAGTGCAACCGCAGCAAGCTCATCGAGATGCCGGCGCTGTGGGGCTATGCGCGTGACCTCTTCCAGACGCCCGGCTTCGGCGACACGGTCGACTTCACCCACATCAAGCGGCACTACTACGTCGTGCACACGGACGTGAACCCCACGGGCGTCGTGCCGCTCGGGCCCGCCCTCGAGAACTGGGCGACACCGCACGGGCGCGAGTCGCTCGGCGGCTCACCGTTCGGTGACGGCACTCCTCCGGGACCGCCGCGTGAGGTCGTCCCGCCCGATCACAACCCGGTGCTCGCCCTCCTGGACGCCTGACGCGCGAGATCACGTATGCCGCCGGGTTCCCTTGTGGCGCAAGGGAACCCGACGCGGACGGCTGAGTCAGGAACGGTAGAAGTCGGCAAGGGCCGGCGCGAGCACGTGTGCCGGCACCTGGTGGAACTCACCGTCGAGCTCGGTGGCACGCCCGTCCGGCAGCGCCTCGGCGAGGACTGCGGCCGAGTCGTGCAGCCACGGCATCGCGGTCCCGCTACTGCAGACCGTCAGGAACGGCACGGTGACGCGGCTCAGGGTCTCGGTGGGCAGGCCCTGGTCATCGCCACCGAGGCAGAGACCGTCGTACTTGACGGTGTAGGTCATCGCGAGCATCGGCTCCCAGCTCGGGGTCCCCCTCATGCCCTCGACCATCTCGTCCGGCATGCCGACGACCACGTTGTTGAAGTAGCGCAGGATGCCCTCCCGGTCCCCTGCCTCCTCGAAGCGCTCGAGGGTACCGATGTAGTCATCGGGCGCCGGCGGCCACGCCGCGGTCCGGTACGGGACCTCCAGGGCCGAGCCCTTGGTGACGGGGGCACCGGCGGCGATCGCCTCGACCACGAGCGCACCCCCGGACGAGATGCCGAAAACGTAAGCGGGAGAGTCCTTTTCGCCTGCTGCGCTGATGATCGCCGTGAGGTCCTCGACCTCTCGCGAGACGGCGTAGGGCTGGGTGTCGCCGCTGTCCCCGCGCCCCCGGCGGTCGTACGTCACGCCGGTCAGGCCCTGCTCCCCCAGCGCCTGCGCGAGGTCGCGGAAGGCGCCGCGGTCGCAGAAGGCTCCCCCGACCACCACCGCGACTGGTCCTGTGCCATAGGCCTCGTAGGCGATCGTCGTGCCATCCGCCGACGTGGCCTTCTCGATCTGGCTCATCTCTGACTCCCTGGTGTGTGCGACCCGCCTCTCGGGTCCTCATTCCTGCGTCGAACGGCGAGGACGCACCTCGACAGTTCGAATCTCGAAAGGTCTGTCGTCGTCATCGGCGCCTCACTGGCGTTTGCGTGAGAAGACCTCGCGCTGCTCCTCGTCGGGGACCGTCGCCATGAACTCCATGACGGCATCCGAGAGCGCAGGCCAGGTCTCGTGCTGTTCCAGGGGCACGACGCTGCCGACGACCTGGTCCGCGTGGACCTCGATGAGGTTCCACGACTGGGGACCGTCGACTCCCATGAGCAGCTCCCGTGGGGCGCCGAGGTCGTCGACGTAGCTGACCCCACCGGCGACGAAGACCGGGACGGCACCGATCGTGCCGAAGCTCGTGACGTGGAGGTGGCCGCTGAGAACGGCGCGGACGTCGCTGCCGTCCAGCACGTCGCGCAGCCGGTCGACGGCGTCGAAGTCGAGCAGCTGCATCACCGGAGACCGGTAGGTGATGGGGGCGTGGTGGATGACGAGAATCGTCCCGCGCTCGGAAGGCTGCGCGAGTTCCGTTGCGAGCCAAGCGTATTGGTCATCCGAGAACCCGCCGTGGTGGTAGCCGGGCACCGCGGAGTCCATGGCGATGAGGCGCAGCCCACCGACATCCGTGACGGTGTCCTGCGGGGCATCCGTGTCTGCCCCGTAGAGGGTCCGGGCCATCGGCAGGCGCTCGTCGTGGTTGCCACCTGTGAGCACGAGCGCGCAGCCCAGCCGTTCGACGACCGGCTCGACGATCTCCTTCAGCAGGGCGTAGGCGGCGGGATCGCCGCTGTCCGCGAGGTCGCCCGAGATGACGAGGGCGTCGATCCGCTCCCCCGAGCCCTCCACCCGAGCGAGGGCCTTGCGCAGCTGTGCCTCCGTGTCGATGCGGCCGGCCAGCAGGCCTCCTCCTGCGATGAGGTGGGGGTCGGACAGGTGGGCGATGACGTGGCTCGGCGCCGGCCGTGATCCGCTGAGGGTCATGGCGCCAGCCTAGGCGGGACAGCCCGGGCTCCGGGGCTCGAGATGCCGACCGGGTCCTCGGGTGCGACGCTGGACCCGGAGGTCCCATGCCCCTTCCCGAAGCGGTTGCGCAGCTGAACAAGAAGTACGTCAACAAGGCGCTGGTCCACCTGGCCGGCCACGGATGGTTCGTCGAGCTCGAACACGTCGGCCGCAGGTCCGGGCGCACGTTCAGGGTCCCGATCATGGCGTTCGACGGCGGTGAGGTCGTGACGGTGGCCCTGACGTACGGGCCACGCGTCGACTGGCTCGCCAACCTGCGGGCCGCCGCCGGCGGCCGGATGCACCTGCGCGACGAGCTCCTGGTCCTCGGCGCGCCGGCATCCCTGACTGAGGCCGACGGCCGCGCGCGCATGCCGCAGCCGCCGCGCGCCCTGCTTCCCCTCCTGGGCTGTCACGACTACGTCGAGATCCCGGTGCTTTCCCGCCAGCCGTTCAGCGGCTGGTGAGTCTGACGCTGACGGACCGGGGCGCAGGCTCGGATCAGCGCCTCACCTGGCAGTTGGGGCACCAGTAGAGCCGTCGACCGGCGATCTCCTTCTCCTGCAACGTGTTCAAGCACCTGGGACAAGGTTGACCGGTCCGCTTGTAGACGAGGAAGCGCCGCTCGAACGTGTCGCCGAGCCGTTCGCCGGTGAGTCGGCGGGCGATGACGCGTGCACGTCCCGACCGCGTCGCACGCACGGCATCCTCGACCTGGTCCGGCATGGTGATGATCTGGGAGAAGGTGCGTCCGAGCGGCATCAGGAGCACGAGGTCGTCCCAGATCTCCTGCCAGACCTGCTCGGACAGGTCGACGCCGCGGGTGAGGGGGTCGACGGCGAGGCGGTGCAGCACCTCACAGCGATAGACGTTGCCGACGCCGGCCACCACGGACTGGTCCATGAGCAGCTCCGCCACCGTGCGCCTGCTCCGGTGGACCCGTTCCCAGCCGGCGTCGGGTCGTTGTCGCCGCCGCAGCGGATCCGGACCCAGCGTGGAGACGATCTCACGTCTGCGGGCGGCGTCGACGAGGGTGCAGATCATCGGTCCCCGCAGATCAGCGACGTGCTCGGGGCCGACGAGGCGCAGCCGAACGGCTCCCACGGCCGGAGGCAGCACGCCGTCGACGAGATGTTTCACGGGAAACATGCCGATCAGGCCGAGGTGAACGTGCAGGGTGGCGTCACCGATGTCGACGAAGAGATGCTTCCCCCACGCCTGTGCGCTCTCGAGCACCCGCCCGTCCAGTCGCTCCGCATCCGCAGCGAAACGCCCTTGCGGGCTGGTCGCGGTGACCGTGTGCCCACGGAACGCCCGCTCGAGGCGGTCTGCCAACGCGTGGATCGTGTGCCCCTCGGGCATCGTCGTGCTCGCTCGTCAGTCCCGGGTCGGAGCCGGCACGCCCATCAGGCCGAGAATGCGCCGCAGGTCCTCGACCGACGCGAACTCGACGGTGATCTTGCCCTTGCGCTGACCCAGGGCGATGGCCACACGCGTCTCCAGGTGGTCCGACAGACCCGAGGTGAAGTCGTCGAGCTGCGGGTGACGGCCACCCGCGCGGGGGCGCCGTGCCCGGGGAGCGTCGTTGCCCTCCCCCAGCGCCACGAGCTCCTCGACGTTGCGCACCGACAGTCCCTCGGCGACGATCCGCTGGGCCATCCGCTCCATGGCAGCACCGTCCGCCATGCCGAGGAGTGCCCGTGCGTGTCCGGCGCTCAGGACTCCCGCGGCCAGGCGGCGCTGCACCAGCGGGGGCAGCTTGAGCAGGCGCAGCGTGTTGGAGATCTGCGGCCGGGAGCGACCGATTCGAGTGGCGAGCTGGTCGTGCGAGCAGCCGAAGTCGTCGAGGAGCTGCTGGTAGGCCGCGGCCTCCTCCAGCGGGTTGAGCTGGCTGCGGTGGAGGTTCTCCAGGAGGGCATCGCGCAGCAGGTCGTCGTCGCTCGTCTCCTTGATGATCGCCGGGATGACCCCGAGCTCAGCAGCCTGGGACGCGCGCCAGCGACGCTCACCCATGATGAGCTCGAACGTGCGACCGTCCGCCTCCGCGAGCTGGTCGGCCGGGATGCGACGGACGACGATGGGCTGCAGCACACCGATCTCGCGGATCGAGTGGACGAGCTCGGCCATGTCGTCCTCGTCGAAGACCGTGCGAGGCTGCTTGGGGTTCGGACGAATGGAGTCGATGTCGAGCTCGGCGAACTCAGCACCCGGCACGACCGCGAGACCACTCCCGGCGCGAGGCTCTGCCGGCGCGGCGGTCTCCGGTGTCTCGCTTGCCGCACCTGCGGCGACTGGCACGCCCGCTTCGTCCGTGGCGGCCTGGGTGGGCACCGAACTGTCTACGTCGGCCGCCGAGCCGGTGTCGCCGTCCTTGGCCTCGGGCGAGGGGGCCTCGGGCCGCTTCTGCTCGGTGAAGAAGACGTCGACGGGTCGACCGGCACCCCCGCTGGGTGCGCTCGGGATCAGCGCTCCGAGGCCTCGACCCAGTGCGCGTCGCTTCTCCGCCATCCGACAACCCTTCAACGTCCGTGACGCGTCCATCGCGCCCTGCGTCAGTCTAGGTGCACGCGGCACCCACCTCTCGTACCGCCGGCCCGTGTCCGGCGGTGTCACTGGTCGGCGGAACTCCGTGTCACGACTCGTGTTTCACGTGGAACGCGACACGAGAGAGCCGCAATTGGTCGCCCCACCACTCGTGTTTCACGTGGAACGCCTCGCGGACGAGGCGCCGCCTTCTATCCACGTGCTCGTGTGTTTCACGTGGAACGTGGAACCACCGGGGTTTCACGTGAAACAGGGCCGCCACCACCGGTGACGACCCTGTTCATGGTCTTCGCGAGCCTTGACGAATCTGTGAGGTCAGGTGCGTCCCGCGGCGCCGCGGTCTGCGATCTCCCCCGCCGCCTCGAGATAGGCGAGAGCGCCACTGCTCGCGGGGTCGTACGTCATGACGGTCTCGCCGAAGCTCGGCGCCTCCGAGACACGGACGGACCGAGGCACCGTCGTCCGGAGCACCTCTTCCGGGAAGTGCTCTCGCACCTCGTCTGCGACCTGAGCGGAGAGTCGGGTGCGACCGTCGTACATCGTGAGCAGGATCGTCGAAACGTGAAGCGTGGGGTTGAGGTGCCGCTTGACGAGGTCGATGTTCTTGAGCAGCTGCGACAGACCCTCGAGGGCGTAGTACTCGCACTGGATCGGAATGAAGACCTCGCTCGCAGCGACCATGGCGTTGACGGTGAGCAGACCCAGGCTCGGGGGGCAGTCGATGAGGATGTAGTCGAACTCGTGCCCGGTCTCCGCCGCTGCCGCGATCGCCTTCTGCAGGCGCGACTCGCGCGCCACGAGCGACACGAGCTCGATCTCCGCACCGGCGAGGTCGATGGTGGCGGGAGCGCAGAACAGCTTCTCGATGGTGGTGCACGGCTGTACGACGTCGAGCAGGGGCGTGCCGTCGACGAGGACGTCATAGATCGACGGCACCTCGGCATGGTGGTCGATGCCCAAGGCCGTGCTGGCGTTGCCCTGGGGGTCCAGGTCGATGACGAGGATGGTCAGCCCGGACTGGGCCAGCGCCGCGGCCACGTTCACCGTGGTGGTCGTCTTGCCGACGCCGCCCTTCTGGTTGGCGACGGTGAGCACCCGCTGCGAGACCGGCTTCGGGAACTGGCGCCCTGTCAGCTGGATGCGACGCCTGGCGTTGTCGGCCAGCTCCCTCGCCAACGGGGTGTCGGTGCCAGGGGTGGGAAGGGCTGCTGCCAGAGCCTCACGATCGGCGTGGTCCGCCTTCAGCCGGCTCAGCGCTTCGTCGTCATCCACAAGGTTGTCCCCAGGCCGTGAAAGGGCTGATTCCTGCTCAGTCGGGCGGTGTTCTGCACCGTCGTCCACCGCGTTGTCCACAGGCACTGCAGCGACAGCGGGCGGATCCTGGAGGGACTCGGCCGCGGGCGTCGCCGGCTCGCTCGACGGTGCCGAACCGCTGGCATCCGTCCCAAACTCGCCGGTCCCGCTGCTGCCGTGATCGCCGTGATCGCCATCATCGGTGTCGTTGTCGCTGTCGTCGACGTTGCTTCTGTCGCCGTCGATCACCGTGACACCGGCCTCGTCATCGCCGTCATCGACGTCGTCGACGTCGGTCCCGAGTGACGAGGGGACCTCGTCGACAGCGAGCGGCTCGGCCGTCGAGGCACCGAGGCCGATCTCTGCGGCACGCTGCGGGTCACTCTCTGGGTCGCTCGCTGTGTCGCTGTCGGCATCCGTCTCACGGTCAGCATCAGCCAGGCCGTCGGGCTCGCCGTCAGGCTCACCCATGGGCCCACGCTCGACGGGAGTCGACGGGTGCACCGCGTCCGAGGACGGCGGGCCCGGTACGTCACCCGACCGCGTCTCGATGTCGGCGCCCGCTACCGCCTGCACCCGTGCTGACTCGGCGGAGTCCCCCTCTGGCGTGCTCACGCCCTGGACCGCGGGGGTTTCACGTGAAACGCCCAACATGCGCGCCAGCCAGCCGAGTCGCCGGTGCTCCGGCCCGGGGTCCGGTTCGCTCGGCCAGCCCAGGTTGGTCGACATCGTCACAGGGAGAGCACCTCCGGGGTTGAGGAACGACTCGCGGAGGGGTCCGCAGGAGTGGTCCGTCGAAATGGTCTGGACACGATCATGGCTGATGACGCGGTCGGTCGCCGACTCCCGGCCCGGAGCGTCGCGATGCTCGTGGCCGATCGGCCCGCCGACGCGCCGAACCGGCGCTCGAGGGTTGCCGGGAACGGAACCGACGCCGGTCCACGACCTCGCCGATCGTGCACCGGAGGACCACGGTGGGCTCGTCGAGCACAGACACGCCGAACTCGGCCACTCCGGCATCGACGACACCGAGTCGCGCCAGGGCGGTGCGGCTCTCGTCGAGCTCGGTGGCGGCACGACTCCCCTTCAAGGCCAGCAGGCTGCCACCGGCTTCGAGCAGAGGCAGGGTCCACTCGGCGAGCTGGACGATGCGCGACACCGCGCGAGCCGTGACCCAGGGTGCATGGAGCTGGTCCCACATCGCCTCCGCGCGAGCCGTGTGAACCGTGACATTCGTGAGCCCGAGCTGCGCCACCGTGCCGGTCAGCCATCCCGTACGCCTGGCCAGGGGCTCGACGAGCTCGAGATGGAGGTCCGGCCGGGCGATGGCGAGGGCAAGGCCCGGCAGGCCGGCGCCGGATCCGACGTCGATGACCTGTTGCGGCTGCTCACCGCGCGGGATCGCCTCCTGCACCACGGCGCAGTTGAGGACGTGCCGGTCCCAGAGGCGAGGCGTCTCGCGCGGACCGATGAGACCGTGACTGATCCCGGTGTCGGCCAGGATCGCCACGAACTGCTCGGCGAGCGCGAGTCGGTCTCCGAAGACGTCCGCAGCCACCGGTGGTGTTGCCGGAGGCTCTGTGGCGTCGAGAGCATCGTGGGTCACGCGCTCTCACTCCTCGGGTGGTGCGACTGGCGATGGTGGGTGTGGAGGCCTCTGGAGGCAGCCCGTTTCACGTGAAACGGGCCTCCGTCATTCCGGCAGGATGACGACGTGACGGTGCGGGTCCACGCCCTCCGACTCGGAGACGAGACCGGCGGCCGCGACCTCGTCGTGGACGACCTTGCGCTCGAAGGCCGTCATGGGCTCAAGGGCCTGCTTGGTCCCGGACTCCCGGACCTCCGTGATGGCCACCTGCGCCAGCTCGACGAGTGCGGACCGGCGCTGGGCACGGTGGCCGGCGACGTCGAGCATGAGACGGCTGCGCTCGCCGGTCTCCGCCTGGACGGCGAGACGGGTCAGCTCCTGGAGAGCCTCCAGCACCTTGCCGTCGGTGCCCACGAGACGGCGCGGGACCCGGCCCTCGTCGGAGTCGACGATGGCGATGGCGGCCCGGTCGCCGTCGACGTCGACGTCGATGTCGCCGTCGAGGTCCGCGATGTCGAGGAGCGTCTCGAGGAAGTCCGCCGCCACCTCGCCCTCACGCTCGAGCTGGCGGACGCGCGACTTCTTGTCGCCCTTCTCCGCCTTCTGGGGCTCGTCGGTCGCGTCGGTCGTCGCTGCGACGACCTCGGTCTCGATCGTGTCGGTGCTGTCGGTGCCGGCTGTGTCGTCGCCGGCCTCGGTGGCCTCGGTGGCCTCGCTGGCCTCCGCAGCCTCCGTCGGCTGAGCCTGCTCCTCCACGTCCGGGGAGGTCGGGGTCTCACGGTCGGTGGCCTGGGTGTCGCTCATGGATACTCCTTCATTCACCCGGGCGCTGTGGAGAACTGACGTTTCCGCAGTTCAGAGGCCCGTAGCAGTGTGGACAAGTCTGTGGACGAACCTCAGCGCCGGTTCTTGGTCGGCTGGGTCTTGGCGCGCTTCTTGCCCTTCGGCTGCTGGCGCTGGCCCGCCTTGGGGGCGTCGTCGGGGACCACGTCGCCGGTCTCGAGGCCGGGCACCGTCAGCTCCTGCATGTCCTTGCCCTTGCGCTTCAGCCGCTCGCGGCGAGCGTGCTCGGCCTCGGACCCGGGAGCCGGCATGTTGCGGATGACGTAGAACTGCTGGCCCATGGTCCACAGGTTCGTCGTCAGCCAGTAGATCAGGACGCCGATCGGGAAGTTGATGCCGGAGATCGCGAAGAAGATCGGCATCAGGTAGAGCAGGACCTTCTGCTGCTTCGCGAACGGGTTGTCCAACGCAGCCGCCGGCATGTTCTTTCGCATCAGCTGGTACTGCGTCGTGAAGGTCGTGGCCGACATCAGGACGATGAGGACGGCCGTGAGGATCTTGACGTTGAGGCTGGCGCCGGGCGTCAGGAACGAGTCCGACAGCTTGGCTCCGAAGATCGTCGAGCTCTCGATCTGGGCCGCCACCTCGCGGGTGATCGGGCCGATCGCGTCGTGGCCGGGGACGCCCTCGGCCTGGGCCTTGAGGTTGTTGAGCAGCTGGAAGAGCGCGAAGAAGAAGGGGCTCTGGATGAGGATGGGCAGACAGCTGCTGAACGGGTTGGTCCCGGTGCGCCGGTAGAGATCCATGATCTCGGCCTGCTGCGCCTTCTGGGACTCCGGGTCGCGCTTGCCCTTGTACTTCTTCTGGATCTTCTGCATCTCCGGCTGGATGAGCTGCATCCGGCGGGAGGAGTGGATCTGGCGGACGAAGAGCGGGATGAGCAGGAGGCGCACGACGACCGTGAGGCCGACGATCGACAGCGCCCAGGCCCAGCCGGCCAGGTCACCGTTGAGGCCGATCTTGTCGAAGAGCCAGTGCCAGCCGTACATGACCCAGGCTTCACCGAGCTTGATCGGATAGAGCAGGGTGTTGAAGAAGTCGATCACGTGTTTCCTCTGTGGTCTGGTGGGCCGGCCGGTCCAGCTCGGGTTCGAGGTGTTGGGCCACTCACCACTGATCGGCAACCATATGCCGGTTGGTCAGGTCGTGGGTTCGCGGTGCTTGACTGCGTGCTGGTCGTGCTCGTCCGCCCCTGGTTCGGCCGGGCGGAAGTCCTCGGGGCGCACGTCGTTGCGCGTGGCCCACGTCTTCGGAACGGGGTCGACCCCGCCCGGGTTCCACGGGTTGCAGCGGCCGAGCCGGCGAAGTGCGAGCCAGCCCCCGCGCACTGGACCGAACCGGGTGAGCGCGGTGACGGCATACGCCGAGCAGCTCGGGTAGAAGCGGCAGCTCGGCGGGGAGAGCGGCGAGATGAACCGCTGGTACACCCGAACGGCGAGCAGGAGCGGCGAGGCGAGCACCCGGTTCAGCGTGACGCTCATCGTCGGCACGCCTTGTCGAGCTGACGGGCGACGGCGAGGTCGAGCTCGTCCCAGGTGGCAGCGGCAGCGGCGGGGTTGGCCCGCACGACGACGTCGAGGCCTGCCGGTATGCCGGTCAGCCGGGTCGCGATGCTGGCGCGCAGCCGACGCTTGGTCCGGTTGCGCACCACGGCGTTGCCGACGGCCTTGGACACAACAAAACCGACGCGCGGCGGAAGATCCGCACGCGCATCGGTCCGGTTGGCATGCACGACGATGAGTCGCCCGCCTGCTCTGCTGGCGCCGGGCCCGCGTACTGCCGAGGTGAAGTCCGTCCGCTCACGCAGTCGGTGACGTGCCGGCAGCACGCCGCGGCCTCCGGCGGCTCAGGCCGAGAGCTCGGCGCGGCCCTTGCGACGGCGGCCGGCGAGGATGGCACGGCCGGCGCGGGTCCGCATGCGCAGGCGGAAGCCGTGCGTCTTGGCGCGGCGACGGTTGTTCGGCTGGAAGGTGCGCTTGCTCACGAGGTTCTCCGTAGGTTGCAGGGGCCCGTCCGACGTCACGACGACGTCGGCCCGGCTCCCGTTGTGGGGCTGTCGGTGGCCGATGCGACCGCAATCGGCAAGCCCGTGGAGTGCCGAGATGGTCCGGTTGGACGGGCTCGGGGGCCATGGGCATGCGAAAGAGGTCGCAGACACGCTCGGTCAACGATACGGGAGCCGCGGAACGAGGGTCAAACCGGCGATGCCCCGCCACTCGGCACGGCCAAAACCCACGATCCTTGGAGGTCACGGGACAAATGCAAGGCGACACGCCGCCTAGCCGAAGATCTGTTGGCGGCTCAATTGTCTTCCGCGCCTCCGCGCCTGTAGTTTTCGTGGTTCACGATCCTCGCCACTCCATGCACAGGCTGTGGACAAACGTGTGGACAACAGGGCATCGTTCACCAGGACACGGCCGAGCCGGGACGGTCGACCGAGCATGGTCGAGCTCCCGCTCGAGCCGAGACCAAGGCGACACAGAGCCGGCAATCACAACCGGTGCAACAGCATTGACTTCAGGGGCAGGTGGGATCAGGTGGCCGAGACAGGCGTCGATTACGCGCAGATCTGGCAGCAGACGCTCGGCACCCTCGACTCGGTGGGACTGTCCAACCAGGAGCGCGCGTTCGTCCGGCTGTGCCGCCTCGTCGGCGTGCTCGACCAGACCGCGCTGGTCCGGGCACCCAACACCTTCACCAAGGACTTCCTCGAGCAACGGGTCCGCGAGCAGATCCACGAGGCGCTGGCGAGCCAGCTCGGCCACCCGGTCCAGCTCGCCGTGTCGGTCGACGAGAGCCTCGAGACCGACCTGGGCATGATCAGCGACGAGCCGAGCGGCCAGGCCGCGGTGCACGGCGGCTCGATGCACGGAGCGCCTGCCCACGGCGGAGCCGGCCACAACGCCCAGCACAACGGTCAGCACAACGGCTCCACCGGTTACGGCGCGGGCGCCCACAACCCGCTGCGCGACCTCGCCGAGAGCGCGCCCGCGCTGAACGGCGCCGACCTCGACGAGCCACGCCAGCCGGCCTACCCCGGCGGTCAGACCCGGATGGAGCTCGGCCCCGACCCGCTGAGCGGCGGGGAGAGCGGGCCGCTGCGACTGCAGCAGCGCCCCGAGCCCAGCTCGCCCGGCGACACGCGCCTCAACCCCAAGTACACGTTCGACACCTTCGTCATCGGCGCGAGCAACCGCTTCGCCCACGCGGCGGCGGTCGCGGTCGCCGAGGCGCCGGCCAAGGCGTACAACCCGCTCTTCGTCTACGGCGAGTCCGGGCTGGGCAAGACGCACCTGCTCCACGCGATCGGGCACTACGCCCGCACGATGTTCCCCAACGTGCGCGTGCGCTACGTGAACTCCGAGGAGTTCACCAACGACTTCATCAACAGCATCCGTGACGACAAGGCGAGCGCGTTCCAGAACCGCTACCGCAGCGTCGACGTGCTGCTCATCGACGACATCCAGTTCCTCCAGGGCAAGCTGCAGACCCAGGAGGAGTTCTTCCACACCTTCAACACGCTGCACAACGCGAACAAGCAGATCGTCATCACCAGCGACCTGCCGCCGCGTGAGCTGTCCGGGTTCGAGGACCGGATGCGCACGCGCTTCGAGTCGGGTCTGCTCACCGACGTCCAGCCGCCCGACCTCGAGACCCGCATCGCGATCCTGCGCAAGAAGGCGATCCAGGACCGGATGTCGGTGCCGGACGACGTGCTCGAGTACATCGCGACGAACTTCAGCACCAACATCCGCGAGCTCGAGGGCGCCCTGATCCGCGTCACGGCGTTCAGCAACCTCAACCGCCAGGCCGTCGACCTGCCGCTCGCCGTCATCGTGCTCAAGGACGTGCTCCCCAACGAGACGCCCAACCAGGTCACGGCGGCGACGATCATGGCGGTCACCGCTGCCTACTACGCCGTGACGCTCGAGGACCTCTGCGGCTCGAGCCGCTCGCGCCAGCTCGTAACAGCCCGCCAGATCGCGATGTACCTCTGCCGCGAGATGACCGACCTGTCGCTGCCGAAGATCGGCCAGCACTTCGGCGGCCGTGACCACACGACGGTCATGCACGCGGACCGCAAGATCCGTGAGCTCATGGGTGAGCGCCGCGCCATCTACAACCAGGTCACCGAGCTGACCAACCGGATCCGCCAGCAGTCTCACTGACGCGGGCAGACCCGACCCGATGGCGTATGCCGTGGGGCCGGGTCTGCGTCACGCCGCCGTGTCCGCGTGGGCGTGACTCGCCTCGCGGCGGGCGGCGACGGTCGCCGTGAGGGCCTCCTCCCACGGAGTGGGCGCGAGCCCGAACGTGCGCTGGGTGAGGTCCGAGTCGAGCACGAACGGCCGCTCGAACTGGTGACGGGTCTCGCGGACCTCGCGCATGAAGGGGACGACGAGTCCGGCCGCCGTGCCGAGCGGCCTCGGCAGCACTCGGACCCGGCGTGCCTTGACGCCCGCGAGACGGGCGACGTCGGCGGCGGCCTCGTCGAAGGTGCGGGCGGCCGCCGTCGGGACGTGCCAGGCGCGGCCCCAGCCGTCGTCTCCGCTGGCGACCCGGGCAGCGAGGCGACCGACGTCGGGGACATAGGTCCACGAGTGCGGTGCGTCGGCTCGACCGACGGGCACGAACGGCGGGCGTCCGGCGAGGAGCGCGTCGATGACGATGTCGTTGAGGTAGCTGGTGCGCGGCGTCGTTCCGGGTCCGAAGTAGTCGCTGGAGCGCAGCTCGGTGACGCGCAGGTGCCCGGCCTCGTGGCGGGCGAGGGCCTCGCGCCACATGTCGGCACGGATGCGGCCCTTGTGGCCGGCCGGTCGCATCGGGTCGTCCTCGTGCATGGGCGCCTGGACCTCGCCGTAGCCGTAGAGGTTGCCGATGATGACGAGACCGGCTCCCGTGGACTCGGCGGCGGCGAGCGTGGCCGCGGCGACCGGGGGCCAGTCGGTGTCCCACGTCAGGTAGCTCGGCGGGTTGACGGCGTTGACGATGCTCGCGGCGCCGCGGGCCAGGGTGCTCACGGCGGAGGTGTCCGCGGCATCGACGGACACGACCTCGACGGCGTCGGGGTCCGTTGCCTGCCAGGGTCGCTCGGT
Source organism: Terrabacter ginsenosidimutans (assembly GCF_039539425.1). NCBI lineage: Bacteria > Bacillati > Actinomycetota > Actinomycetes > Micrococcales > Intrasporangiaceae > Terrabacter > Terrabacter ginsenosidimutans. The sequence goes on from NZ_BAABDC010000001.1 coordinate 1,170,871, forward strand.
GACGCGCCCCGACCGCGAGGCGAGGGTGACGGTGTGGCCGAGCGCGACGAGCTCGGCGGTGGTGGCGCGCCCGACGCCGCCGGCGCCGAGGACGAGGTGGTGGCTCATGGTTGCTCCTGGTTGATCGCGGTTGAGTGTGAGCACTGCTCACATTTCAAGGATGCCCGGGCAGCGCCCACAAATCAAGAGCACTGCTCACTTTTTATGTGAAGCTGTGGCAGGCTCGGTCCATGGAGACCACGTCCCGCCCCGGGCCAGTGCCGGAGCCGTTGGGCAAGCGCGCCGTCAAGCGCCTCGCCGTCGAGGCCGACATCCTCCGGGTGGCCCGCGCGCACCTGGCCACCGACGGGGCGGCGGCCCTCAGCCTGCGCGCGGTCGCACGCGACCTCGGGATGGTCTCGTCGGGCATCTACCGCTATGTCGACAGCCGCGACGAGCTGCTGACCCGGCTCATCGTCGACTCCTACTGGTCGCTCGCCGGCGCGGTGCGTGCTGCGCACGACGTCGTCCCCACCGACGACCTCGACGGGAGATGGGATGCCCTCGGACGGGCGCTCCGAGCGTGGGCGATCCAGCGTCCGCACGACTTCGCGCTCATCTACGGATCACCGGTGCCCGACTACGAAGCGCCGGCCGAACGCACCGAGGAGGCGGGGACGGCCGTGCTCGCCCTGCTCGTCACCCTCCTCGAGGACGTGCGCCGCGCAGGTCGCCTCGCCGACCAGGACCGCCTCGGAGTGATCCCCTGGCGCGCGGAGGCCGGCGTCGGGGGGCTGCTGGAGTCCTCGATGTTCGCCTCGACCCACCTCGACGCCGTCACCCTGACCCAGGGGATCGCGGCCTGGACCCTGCTGCTGGGGGCCGTCACGAGCGAGGTCTTCGCCCAGCTGGGCCCCTTGCCGGACGGTGAGGCGCTCTTCGACTGCCTCCTCGCCGTGTCGCGGCGCTGCGTCATCCGGGCCCCCGGTGGCTAGCCACCGGGAGTCGTACGGTCCCTCCAGACGTCGCCAACGGGCATACGTCCACATTCATCCACAGGGTTATCCACACCTGTGTGCACAGCGTGACCGCGCCGTGACCTGGCCTCGGAGAGCGCCCTTCGCCATGACGAGCCCAAGGTTTTCCACCATCTGTGGACAACTCTGTGGAAGTAGAACATCTCTCCATGCGCAGGTGACTAGTCAGGAACCGAGGCAAAGCGGACATATGCCGACGGCTCTTCCACACGCGGCTGTGGAAACGTGTGGACGACGGTCCCGAACCTGCGGACAACCGCCCCAGAGCCTGTGAGGACGATGTGCACGACCGCGACGCGTCCACAGGAGCCCGTCGCCGCGACGTCGCCCACCCCACACCCCGTACACAGCCCCATCGGCGGCCTGACCAGCCTCGACGCGGGTTGTCCACAGCATCCACAGCACCTATGACTATGACGAGATCCCAGTCAAGGAGGGAAGCCCCGACAACGAGGGTCTCTCCCACGCCCGACGGCCGCGGTGGCGCACTCCGGAAAACCCGGGTGAATCGGTCGGGACCGCCATTCGGGGAGTGTTGTGGTGCCAGTCACCCGCAGGCACTAGTGTCTGAGCCCCAATGACCTACCCCGTCGAAGTGAGTGCACCGTGAAGTTTCGGGTTGAGCGAGACGTCCTGGCCGAGGCCGTGACCTGGGTGGCCCGCGGGCTCCCGGCCCGCCCGCCGGTACCCGTGCTCGCGGGCGTGCTCATCGACGCGAACGAGGACGGCACGCTGACCCTGTCGGCCTTCGACTACGAGGTCTCCGCACGCATCACCGTGCCGGCCGACGTCGCCGAGGCCGGTCAGGTCCTCGTCCTGGGCCGGCTGCTCGCCGACATCTCGCGCAACCTGCCCAACAAGCCGATCGACGTGAGCACCGACGGCACGAAGGTCAACGTGGCGTGCGGCTCCTCGCGCTTCGCGCTCCGGGAGATGCCGGTGGCCGACTACCCGACGCTGCCCGCCTCGCCCGAGACGAGCGGCACCATCGCCGGCGACGTCTTCACCCAGGCGGTCGCGCAGGTGTCGATCGCCGCCGACAAGGGCGACACCCTGCCCATCCTCACCGGCGTACGCATGGAGATCGACGGCGACAAGGTGACCCTCCTCGCCACCGACCGCTACCGCCTCGCGATGCGCGAGCTGACGTGGAGCCCGTCGGTCACCGACGCGAGCCACGTCGCCCTCATCCCCGCCCGACAGCTCTCCGACACGGCGCGTGCGCTCGGTGCGTCCGGCTCCGTGGAGCTCGCGCTCGGTCAGGGCGGCGACGGGCTGATCGGCTTCGAGGCAGGCCAGCGGCGCGCGACGACGCGCCTGCTCGACGGTGAGTACCCCAAGGTCACCTCGATCTTCCCGACCTCGGTCGACACCGAGGCCGTCATCGAGACCGCTGCGCTCGAGGAGGCCGTCAAGCGCGTGGCCCTCGTCGCCGAGCGCAACACCCCCGTCCTGCTGAAGTTCACCGACGGCCAGGTGGCCATCGAGGCCGGCACCGGTGACGACGCCCAGGCCTCCGAAGCCGTCGAGGCCACGCTCAACGGTCCCGAGATCCAGATCGCGTTCAACCCGCAGTTCCTGCTCGACGGCCTGCACGCGGTCGGCACCGCCTGGAGCCGGCTGTCCTTCACGCAGCCGAGCCGGCCGGCGGTCCTGACCGGCCAGGCCGAGGCGGACTCCGAGCCCGACACCAGCTACCGCTACGTGCTGATGCCGGTCCGTTTCGCCAGTTGAGCACCACTGCACGTTCACCCGGCACGTCCAGCCGGCACGTCCAGCCGGCACGTCCAGCCGGCACGTCCAGCCGGCACGTCCAGCCGGCACGTCCAGCCGGCACGTCACGGGCGCACACCCACCCGGCCGGTCGGCTCGGTCCATCGGGTCTGGACGGACCCGATGCCGGGTAGGCGTAGCCTCGAAGCGCTCCACCCGATCCACCCCGCACGCTCCCCCGCAGAAAGGCTCGCGACATGCAGCTCGGTCTCATCGGTCTCGGCAAGATGGGCGGCAACATGCGCGAGCGGTTGCGTCGCGCGGGCCACGAGGTCATCGGCTTCGACCGCAACCCGGACGTCGCCGACGTGGGATCGCTGTCCGACCTGGTCAAGGCCCTCGAGGCGCCCCGCGTCGTGTGGGTCATGGTGCCTGCGGGCGATCCCACCCGCGAGACGGTGGCTGCGCTCGGTGACCTGCTCGAGCCGGGCGACCTCGTCATCGACGGCGGCAACTCCCGCTTCACCGACGACTTCGAGAACGCGAAGCTGCTCGGCGAGAAGCAGGTCGGCTACGTCGACTGCGGCGTCAGCGGCGGGATCTGGGGCATCGACAACGGCTATGGCCTGATGTGCGGCGGCGACGACAAGTGGGTCGAGCGGGCCATGCCGATCTTCGACTCGCTGCGCCCCGAGGGCCCCCGCGAGGAGGGCTTCGTGCACGCCGGCGAGGCCGGCGCCGGGCACTACACGAAGATGGTGCACAACGGCATCGAGTACGGCCTGATGGCCGCCTACGCCGAGGGCTACGAGCTGCTCGAGAAGAAGGACATCGTCAAGGACGTCCCCGGCGCCTTCAAGGCGTGGAGCCGCGGCACGGTCGTGCGCTCCTGGCTGCTCGACCTCATGGTCAAGGCTCTCGAGGACAACCCGCACCTCGACGACGTGTCGGACTACACCAACGACTCCGGCGAGGGCCGGTGGACGGTCGAGGAGGCCATCGCGCTCGGCGTGCCGATGCCGGTCATCTCCGCGTCGCTCTTCGCCCGCTTCGCCTCGCGTCAGCAGAGCTCGCCGACGATGCAGGCCGTCGCCGCCCTGCGTGGCCAGTTCGGTGGCCACCAGGTGATGTCGATCGCCGAGGGCGAGGAGCTGCGTCGCAAGACCGGCGCCGAGGGCTCGACCCACCCGGCCCCTGCCCCCGAGCAGCCGGGCTCGGCGGCCGGCGACGCGGCGAACGCGGGACCCTCGTCGGGCACCGGCTCCACCTCCTGACGTCCGTGGCACGGCCGGGAGCCTTGCGCGGCCAGGCACCTGGCCCTGCCACCTTCGAGAACCAGCACTCCTGACGTGTACGTCCGCCACCTGACCCTCAAGGACTTCCGGAGCTATCCGAGCGCCGAGCTCGCGTTGACGCCGGGTGTCACCACGCTCGTCGGGCTGAACGGCCAGGGCAAGACCAACCTCGTGGAGGCGGTCGGCTACCTGGCGACGCTGGGGTCGCACCGGGTGGCGACGGACCAGCCCCTCGTGCGGTTCGGGGCGGCGCAGGCGATCGTGCGCGGAGCCATCATGCGCGACGACCGCGAGACGATGGTCGAGCTCGAGATCACGCCGGGGCGCGCCAACCGGGCACGCCTCGGGCGCGCCCCCGTCTCGCGGCCGCGAGACGTGCTCGGCACGGTGCGCACGGTGCTCTTCGCCCCTGAGGACCTCGCGCTCGTCAAGGGAGACCCGTCCGAGCGGCGCCGCTTCCTCGACGACCTGCTCGTCCAGCGCCAGCCGCGGTGGTCGGGGGTGCGCTCGGACTACGACAAGATCCTCAAGCAGCGCAACGCCCTGCTGAAGTCGGCGGCGCCGGTGCTGCGCAAGGGGTCCCGCCGCCCGCCGCGTCCGCCCCGCGACGGGGACCTGCCGCTCGACGAGGCGCGCGAGTCGGCGTTGCACACCCTCGACGTGTGGAACGACCACCTGGCCACGGTCGGGGCGCAGTTGCTCTATGCCCGTCTGCGCCTCCTGCGGGACCTCGCGCCGGACCTGTCCGAGTGCTACGACGCGGTGAGCGCGGCGTCGTCCAACGCCCGGGCCATCTACAAGAGCTCGCTCCACGAGGACCTCGCCAAGCGCCTGGCCGGCGGTGACGTGCCCGAGGTCGAGGAGCTGCGGTCGGGGATGCTCGAGACGTTGGAACAGGTGCGGTCCAACGAGATCGAGCGCGGCATCTCACTCGTCGGGCCGCACCGCGACGACCTCGTGCTCTCGCTCGGCGAGCTGCCCGCCAAGGGCTACGCCAGCCACGGCGAGTCGTGGAGCTTCGCGCTGGGACTCAAGCTCGCGGCATACCGCCTCCTGCGTCGCGACCTCGGCGACGACCCGGTGCTCGTGCTCGATGACGTCTTCGCCGAGCTGGACTCGGGGCGCCGCGAGCGGCTGGCGGCGCTCGTCGCCGACTGCGAGCAGGTGCTCATCACGGCGGCCGTCGGGGCGGACGTGCCCGAGGTGCTCCGCCGGAGCGGGACGACGTATGCCGTGGAGCTCGGCCAGGTGCACGCCGCGTCCTCACCCGTCGTCGAGGACGGCGCCGATGAGTGACGAGACCCCCGACTCCCCCGCCTCACCCCAGTCGCTGCCCGAGGACGTCCCCGAGCCGACCGACGAGGACACCCGGATCGCGGACGCGGCTGCCTCGGCCCTCGCCCGGGCCCGCGCCGGCGCGGCCGAGAAGGGACTGCGCCCGGGGATGAAGCCGAAGAAGCGCCGCCGGCCGATCGGCCAGGCCGCGGTGCTGTCCGGTTCGGCTCGGGACGGCCGCGACCCCGCGCTGCTCGGCGACCAGCTCGACCGGCTGCTGCTCGACCGCGGGTGGAAGGTCGACGTCGCGGTCGGTTCGGTGATGGGTCGCTGGCCCGAGATCGTCGGCCCGGACATCGCCGCCCACGTCGAGCCGATGACCTTCGTCGACGGCATCCTTACGGTGCGGGCCGACTCGACGGCATGGGCCACCCAGATGCGGCTGCTTGCGTCGTCGCTGCTGGCCCGCATCGACGAGGAGATCGGCGCGGGTGCGGTCAGCGAGCTCAGGGTCGTCGGCCCCAGCGCCCCGTCGTGGAACCGCGGCATGAGGCGCTCGCCCGACTCGCGAGGGCCCCGGGACACCTACGGCTGAGGCGCGGGTCCCTCAGATGCCGGAGAGCCCGATGACGACCACGGTCGCCGCGAGCAGCACCGTGGCGCCGATGACGATCCACCCGAGGAGCAGCGGGAGGCGCCGCGACCTCCCGGTGGAGGCGTCCACGTCGTCCCCAGCGTCGTCCCCAGCGTCGTCCACGGCGTCGGCCCCCACGCTCGCAAGGACGCGATCGTCGGGGACCGTGAGTGGAGGCGCGCCGGGTGCGGGCAGCGGAGTGGTCGCGGGCGCGGCCGGCCTCAAGGCGTCGGCGATCGACGCGAGCACGCGGGCGACAACGGGGGGAAGTGGGGCGCCGCCGGGGCCGGTCACGACGGTGCGCCGGGTGAGCGACCCGGCCGCCCGGGACAGGTCGAGGGAGTCGAGCCGCCCGTCGGGGCCGGGGTCGACGCCCGCGGCGAGCAGCTGGGCGCGTACCTCCTCGGGCAGCGCGTCCCACGAGTCGTACTCGTGTCCCCCGACGTTGATCCTGATCACGGTGCGAACTGTACGACTGCTCGGAGGGCGGGTGTCGGTGTTCCGTCGCAGACTGATCCCATGACCTCGACGCACACCTCGGCCGCCGGCTCGATCGCGCAGGACCTCATCGCTCAGGGCCTGGTCTCGCACTGCACGATCGTCCCGCCCTACATCCTCGAGGCGCTGGCGACCAGTGGCGAGCCGCGCGTGGCGAGGCACGCCCGCGAGTCGCTGCGCCACGACGAGCAGCTCCGGGCAGCTCGGCGCACGCCGACCGCGCGCCCGACCGGCCGCCGCGCCCCGCGCGGGGAGGACGCCGCCGGCGCGCACGGCACCGGGCCGCACCGCACGATCTTCGACGCCAAGGGCACGCAGGACACGCCCGGCACCCAGGTGCGCGCCGAGGGCGGCGGGCCCACCGGCGATGTCGCGGTCAACGAGGCCTACGACGGACTGGGCGCGACCTGGGACCTGTGGTCGACGGCCTACTCCCGCGACTCGCTCGACGGCAAGGGGATGCCGCTGCTCGCGACCGTGCACTACGGCCGCAACTACGACAACGCCTTCTGGGACGGCTCGCAGATGGTGTTCGGTGACGGTGACGGCGTCATCTTCGAGCGGTTCACCAAGAGCGTCGACGTCATCGGCCACGAGCTTGCGCACGGCGTCACCGAGCACACCGCCGGCCTGCTCTACCAGGGGCAGTCAGGCGCGCTCAACGAGTCGGTCTCCGACGTGTTCGGCGTCCTCGTCAAGCAGAAGGCCCTCGGGCAGAGCGCTGCCGAGGCCGACTGGCTCGTCGGGGCCGACCTGCTCAACGCTTCGGTCAAGGGGCGGGCGCTGCGCGACATGCGCAACCCCGGCACCGCGTACGACGACCCGCGGCTCGGCACCGACCCGCAGCCGGCGGACATGGACCACTACGTCGACACCAAGGACGACAACGGCGGCGTGCACATCAACTCCGGGATCCCCAACCGAGCCTTCGTGCTCGCGGCCGAGGCGATCGGCGGCAATGCCTGGGAGGGCGCGGGCGCGGTCTGGTATGCCGTCCTGTCGGGTGACGGGATCAGGGCGGACTGCGACTTCGCGACCTTCGCGGGCCTGACGGTCGCCGCGGCCGGCAGTGCCCACGGCGACGGCTCGCCCCAGCAGGAGGCGGTCCGCTCGGCCTGGGAGCAGGTCGGGGTGCTCACGGCGGGCGTGCGGCCCCCGAGCGGGGGCTCGGGTGGCACGGCTCCGTCGCCGGCACCGGGTCAGGGAGGCGGGGCGCCGAGCGCTGACGCCCAGGTGCTGCTGCGCCGCACCGGAGGGTTCGCCGGGCAGGTGCGCGAGCGGCGGATGGCCCTGGGTGAGCTGTCCGAGCGCGACGCCAAGGACTGGCAGCACCTGCTCGCGGCGCCCACCCTGGAGCGCATCGCCGCCTCGACCGAGCGCACCCACCCCGACGCGTTCGTCTACTCCGTCGTGTGCGACGAGACGGGTTGTGACGTGACGCTGCAGGAGCCGCACCTGCCCGAGGCGATCCACTCCCTCTTCGAGCGCACGCTGGCCCAAGACGACTGACCCCCTGGCCCGAGCCCTCTCGAGTGAGGCTCAGTTGTCGGAGAGGACGTAGGGGTCCTCCCCCTCGGGGATGTCAACGGTCCGTGGGCTGCCGGGTGCGACGACTTCACAGGTGCCCTCGAGCGTGCACCGCTGGAGGTCCCGGAGGCCTGTCGGTGAGCCGACCTGCACCACGAGTTTCGAGTCGTCACCCATCCGGAACGACACGGGCGAGCCTTCGCCGCTCACACTCCCGGCGCCGCCCTCGAGCACGATCGACCCGTCGCTGGAGCGAACCACGACGAGTCCCCCGTACCGGAACGTCCCGTCCGGGTTCAGCTGCGACTGGTTGACGCCGTCGACGTATCCCGTGGCCAGCAGGTAGAGGCCGTTGGAGGAGAAGCCACGCGGCAGGAGCGGGCCGCAGAGCCTCCATCGGGCCCGTAGCGTGAGCAGATCCCTGAGTTCCAGACAGCTGGTCCGCGGCTCGGCACCGGGCGTGAGGACAGCTGCCGTCTCCGTCGCCGGGTCGACGACCGAGAGACGGAACGGCAGCCGACGCGTTTGCCCGGTCGACACGTCCCATGCCACCGAGCCGTCGAGGTCGCCGCGGTTGGCATACACGGTCGTGTTGACCACCCCAACCGTCTCGTAGCCGATGCCGCCGCTGCCCGAGCAGCCGCACGTCTTCACGTCGAGGGAGGCCACCGGAGCACCGAGATTGTCGTACGTGCGCAGGCTGCCGCGGGCGTCGGACGCGGCAATGAGCAGGCCGGATGCCGACACGCGCGTCGTTCCGGTGATCTCGGTGAGCGGCTGCCCCTGGCCGTCGAGGACGGTGGAGACGAGGGTGTCCGCGTCGGTGACGAGCCAGCCGTCGTTGGACAGGCGCGCCAGCATGCCCCAGCGGCCCTGAGCCCCGACACGGATCGTGCGCGACCTGTCGTGGATGACGTCGCCCACCAGGTAGGGCACCCCGGTCGTGCCGGTCGGCTCGCCGGTGGTGAAACGGAGGGTCACCGGAGCGGGGGCCCCGTCGGCCGTGAGCGTCGGCAGGGTGGTCGGTGTCGGTGCGCTGCTGCCAGTGCCGGTGGGGGTGGTCGTCGACTGGGAGGGCCCGACGGGCAGGGGCCGGACGTCCGTGGGGCGCAGGGCGCCCCAGCCCACCGGCACGGCGACGGCAAGCACGAGGCCGGCCGTGAGGGCAGCGACCCCCAGCTCACGGCGCCTGTTGGCACGGTCGCGGGAGATGGCCCGCTCCGCGAGGTCGGCCACGACGCGTACGCCCTCGGTGTGCTCACCGAGCGCCTGCTTGAGCCGCTGGTCGATGTCGCTCATGCCGTGGCCTCGCTCATCCTCGTGCGCAGCGCGGAGATCGCGCGGCTCGTGTGGCTCTTGACGGTGCCGACCGAGCAGCCGAGCACCTCGGCGGTCTGCGCCTCGGAGAGGTCCTCGTAGTAGCGCAGCACGACGGCCGCCCGCTGCTGCCTGGGCAGGCCCTGGACGTGACGCCAGAGGTCGATCGAGGCGGTGGGGTCCAGGCCCGCGACGCCGGGCGGGTCGAGCACCTCGAGCACGTGGCTGCTCGGTGACTCATGACGTCGGAGCAGGCCCCGCCAGCGGGAGTTGTTCTCGTTGACCATGATCCGGCGGACGTAGGCGTCGGGCAGCTCGGCCGCACGGACGCGGTCCCAGTGCCGGTAGACCTTGGCCAGTGCGTTCTGCAGCAGGTCCTCGGCGGCGTCGCGGTCGCCGGTGAGCAGGTACGCGAGGCGGGCGAGCGACTGCTCACGCGCCCTGACGTATGCCGTGAAGTCGGCTCTCCGCTCGGCGTCGTCCATGCGATGTCCCCTGTTCGGTCCCTGTCCCGACTGGTGCCGGCACCCATCCAGACCACGCCGCCGCCGAGAAGGTTGCCAGCGGGCGCTCCTCTCGTGCGGGCCGCGTCGGTGCGGCTGCCGAACCGGGGGGAAGTCTTTACCGATGCTTTCCGGACGCGGGGGTCGTGTGCGTGGTTGCCTGTGTCGTTGGCCACCACTCCTGCGAAAGGTTCGACATGCGTCGCACGCCTCTCATCGCCACTGCCTCGGTCGTCGCCGCGGTCGGCGCGCTCCTGTCGACGGCCGCCACCGGCTCCGTCGCCGCGCCCCTCCCCACCTCGGGTGCGGCAGCCGGTGCCTCGGTCCCTGCCGACCTCACCCTCGTGCAGGTGCGCCGGAGCCTGCTCGGCTCGCACAGCTGGTACGCCCAGACCTACCGCGGCACCCCCGTGCTCGGCGGCTGGTACGCCGTGCATTCCACGGGCGCGACCGCGTCGGTCGAGGACGGCCGGCGCACGGTCACCGGGCTCGCCTCCGTCGCACCGGGCGTCACCCGCTCGAGCGCTGCCACCGCCGCGAAGGGTCACGGCAACGCCCGGAGCAGCCGGCTCGTCGTCGTTCCCGGCGCTGCCGGCGCCTCGGCGACGCTCGCCTGGGAGGTCAGCACCGACCAGGACAAGCAGGTCCTCGTCGACGCCCGCAGCGGCCGGGTCACGAAGGTCATCGACGAGCGCCGGCTCTCGAGCGGATCGGGCAAGGTCTTCGACCCCAACCCCGTCGTCGCGCTGCAGAACGAGTCGCTCAAGGACGGCAACAACGCCGACACCGCGGTGCCGGCCGCGGCCTACAAGACGGTCACGCTGGCCAACCTCGACGGCTCGGGCTACCTCAAGGGCAGCTGGGCCAACGTCACGAACAGCAGGAAGGGCAAGAACGCGGCTGCCTTCTCGTCGGCGCTCTCCTTCGCGTACACCCGCAGCGACACCCGCTTCGAGCAGGTCAACAGCTACTACGCCGTCGACCGGGTGCAGACCTACATCCAGAGCCTCGGCTTCGCCGACGTCAACCACGAGTCGCAGGACCTCAGCGTCAACACGACGACGCAGGACAACTCCTGGTACACCCCGAGCCAGGACACGATCACGATCGGCACGGGCGGCGTCGACGACGGCGAGGACCAGGAGGTCGTGTGGCACGAGTACGGCCACGCGGTCCAGGACGACCAGGTGCCCGGCTTCGGCAGCGGCTCGGACGCGGGCGCCATCGGCGAGGGCTTCGGCGACTACCTCGCCGGCACGATGTCGCAGGCGAACTCGGCCGACACCGCCACCACCCCGTGGGCGTGCGTCATGGACTGGGACTCGACGTCCTACACCTCGACGACGCCGCACTGCATCCGCCGGCTCGACACCACGAAGACCGTCGCCAACCGCACCGGTGAGGTGCACGACGACGGCGAGATCTGGAGCCACGCGCTCTGGGACGTCAACAAGGCCTTCGGCCGGGACAAGGCGACCCGGATCATCCTCGAGGCGCAGTTCTCCTACGCCCCGTCGACGACGTGGGCGGCCGCCGCACAGAAGACGGTCGACACCGCTGCCGCGCTCTACGGCGCGACCGATGCCGCCACGGTGAAGGCGGCCTTCCAGGCCCGCGGCATCCTCTGACCGCGCTCCGCTGCACGGGGCGAAGGCCCATCGAGGTCGTATGCCGGGAGGCCGGGTTCCGCTGGGACCCGGCCTCACGGCATACCCCTGCGCCCACACCGGTCGGCCGCAGCTGGCGCTGTGGACGACGGTGGTCGTGGGCGTCCGGAGGCGGGAGAATGGGTGGCGACGCCGGTCCCGCGGACGCGGCAGGCGTTCCGGCGAGTGAAGGCGCCTGAAAGGCGCTGGGGCCCCCTCACGTGATCCTCCCCTCGGATCGAGGGGTGAACGGGCCGGAAAGTGGCCGTTTCGCGCGTCTGAGGGCACGGTTTCCAGCGTCGGACCGTTAGACTGGGGAGGTTGCGGCTCGACGTCCACGTCGGGCCGCCCGCATGAGGTCTGACCACCGAGGAGAGACGTGTCCGACGCCGAAGAGCCGATCACCCCCAGCACCGCCCCCAGTTCCACCGGATCCGACTCCGTGGCATCACCCGACACGACGACTCGCGCGACTCCTGCTCCGCCCGCCACCCCGGCCGCTCCCGCGGTCCCCGCCGACGTCCGTCCCAACGGCGTCGACTACGACGCGAGCGCGATCACCGTCCTCGAGGGTCTCGAGGCCGTGCGCAAGCGCCCTGGCATGTACATCGGCTCGACCGGCCCGCGTGGTCTGCACCACCTCGTCTACGAGATCGTCGACAACGCGGTGGACGAGTCGCTCGCCGGCTACGCCGACACCATCGACGTCACCCTCCTCGCCGACGGGGGCGTGCGCGTCAAGGACAACGGCCGCGGCATCCCGACGGACATCCACCCCGTCGAGAAGATCAGCGCCGTCGAGCTGGTCCTCACGCAGCTGCACGCCGGTGGCAAGTTCGGTGGCGGCGGCTACAAGGTCTCCGGCGGCCTGCACGGCGTCGGCAGCTCCGTCGTCAACGCCCTGTCGACCCGCCTCAAGGCCGCGGTCCGCCAGAAGGGCCACGTCTTCCGGATGAGCTTCACCGACGGCGTGCCCGACGGTCCGCTGGAGAAGCAGGAGGCCACCGACGAGACCGGTACGACGATCACCTTCTGGCCCAACGCCGACATCTTCGAGACCGTCGACTACGACTTCGAGACGATCCGTGCTCGCATGCAGCAGATGGCCTTCCTCAACAAGGGCCTGACGATCAACCTCGTCGACGAGCGGGTCGAGCGCCCGGAGGTGAGCGCCGACGACGTCGACCTCGACGACCTCGACGACGAGATCACCGAGGTCGAGCAGGACGACGAGGACGACTCGGTCCCAGCGTCGGACGGGACGACCGACGCTTCCGGCCAGGCGTCGAAGAAGACGGTCACGGCCAAGAAGGTCAGCTACCGCTACGACAACGGTCTCGTCGACTACGTCAACCACATCAACGGCAGCAAGCGCAGTGACCCGGTGCACCCCGAGGTCATCTCGATCGAGGTCGAGGACGCCGATCGTTCGCTCAGCCTCGAGCTCGCGATGCAGTGGACCAACGGTTACAGCGAGTCGGTCCACACCTACGCCAACGCGATCAACACACACGAGGGCGGCACCCACGAGGAGGGCTTCCGCGCGGCGATGACCAAGCTCATCAACGACTTCGCGCGGCGGCAGAACCTGCTCAAGGAGAAGGACGAGAACCTCACGGGCGACGACGTGCGCGAGGGCCTCACCGCCGTCATCTCGGTCAAGCTCGCCGAGCCGCAGTTCGAGGGCCAGACCAAGACCAAGCTCGGCAACTCCGAGGTCAAGGGCTTCGTCCAGCGCGCCATGACCGACGAGTTCGGCCACTGGCTCGGTGCCCACCCCAACGAGGGCAAGGACATCGTGCGCAAGTCGGTCCAGGCCGCAGCCGCCCGCATGGCCGCCCGCAAGGCCCGTGAGGCAACGCGCCGCAAGGGCCTGCTCGAGTCGGGCGGGCTGCCGGGCAAGCTCAAGGACTGCCAGAGCAAGGACCCGCGCATCTCCGAGGTCTTCATCGTCGAGGGCGACAGCGCCGGTGGCTCGGCCACGCAGGCGCGCAACCCGCACACCCAGGCGATCCTCCCGATCCGCGGCAAGATCCTCAACGTCGAGAAGGCGCGCATCGACAAGATCCTCGCCAACAACGAGGTCCAGGCGCTCATCTCGGCGTTCGGCACCGGCATCGGTGAGGACTTCGACATCGACAAGGCTCGCTACCACAAGATCGTGCTGATGGCCGATGCCGACGTCGACGGCATGCACATCCGCACGCTTCTGCTGACGCTGCTCTTCCGCTTCATGCGCCCACTCATCGAGGCCGGCTACGTCTACCTCGCCCAGCCGCCGCTCTACCGGCTGCGCTGGAGCAACGCGCCGCACCAGTTCGCCTACAGCGACCGGGAGCGCGACGGCCTCCAGCAGATCGGCGAGGGCAACGGCTGGCGCCTGCCCAAGGACAACCCGGTCCAGCGCTACAAGGGTCTCGGCGAGATGAACTACGCCGAGCTGGGCGAGACGACGATGGACGTCAAGACGCGCACCCTGCTGCAGGTGACGCTCGAGGACGCCGCGAAGTCCGACGAGGTCTTCGCCGTCCTCATGGGCGAGGACGTCGAGTCACGGCGTTCCTTCATCCAGAAGAACGCGCGCGACGTGCGCTTCCTCGACATCTGACTGTTGGCGTATGCCGTCTGGCGCGTTCCACGTGAAACGTCACCACCCGGCATACCTCCTCTACTGCCTGAATCTGACTGAGAGACAAAGGGATCTGACGTGAGCGACGACCTGCCTCCCAACGACGGAGACGACGTCAACGAGACGCCCGACGAGACGACCGAGACCGGCGACGAAGTCGTCGACACGGCGCACGAGCAGGGCACAGCACCGATCGAGCGCGACGACGACGAGACCGACCGGGTCGAGGCCGTCGACCTCAACAACGAGATGCAGCGCAGCTACATCGAGTACGCCATGTCGGTCATCGTGTCCCGCGCGCTGCCCGACGTGCGCGACGGCCTCAAGCCGGTGCACCGTCGCATCGTCTACGCGATGTACGACGGCGGGTACCGCCCCGACCGTGGCTTCAACAAGTGCGCGCGCGTCGTCGGCGACGTCATGGGTCACTACCACCCGCATGGCGACTCGGCGATCTACGACGCCCTCGTGCGCCTGGTGCAGGACTGGTCGTTGCGCTACCCGCTCGTCGACGGCCAGGGCAACTTCGGCTCACGCGGCAACGACGGCGCGGCCGCCCCGCGATACACCGAGTGCCGGATGGCCCAGATCGCCATGGAGATGGTGCGGGACATCGAGCAGGACACCGTCGACTTCGTCCCGAACTACGACGGCAAGACGCTCCAGCCCTCCGTGCTGCCGAGCCGCTTCCCCAACCTGCTCGTCAACGGCTCGGCGGGCATCGCGGTCGGCATGGCGACGCAGATCCCGCCGCACAACCTGCGCGAGGTCGCGGCCGGCGCCGAGTACTACCTCAAGCACCCCGAGATCGGCCGCGAGGAGCTGCTCGAGCACCTGCTGACGATCATCAAGGGCCCGGACTTCCCGACCGGCGCGCTCATCATGGGCCACCGCGGCATCGAGGACGCCTATCGCACCGGCCGCGGCTCGATCATCATGCGGGCCGTCGTCAACGTCGAGGAAGTCGGCAACCGCCAGGCCCTTGTCGTCACCGAGCTGCCCTACCAGGTCAACCCCGACATGCTCGCGATGAAGATCGCCGACCTCGTCAAGGACGGCAAGATCTCGGGCATCGCCGACATCAACGACGAGACCTCTGGCCGCACCGGCCAGCGCCTCGTCATCACGCTCAAGCGTGACGCCGTCGCCAAGGTCGTGCTCAACAACCTCTACAAGCACACGCAGCTGCAGACCACGTTCGGCGCCAACATGCTCGCGCTCGTCGACGAGGTGCCGCGTACGTTGCCGCTCGATGGCTTCATCCGACACTGGGTCGACCACCAGATCGAGGTCATCGTCCGGCGCACGAAGTTCCGCCTGCGCAAGGCCGAGGCCGACATCCACCTGTTGCGCGGCTACCTCAAGGCCCTCGACATGCTCGACGAGGTCATCGCCCTCATCCGGGCGTCGCGCACCGTCGAGATCGCCCGCGACGGCCTGATCGACCTGCTCGGCATCGACGAGCTGCAGGCCGCCGCGATCCTCAACATGCAGCTGCGGCGCCTCGCCGCGCTCGAGCGCGAGAAGATCCAGCAGGACCACGACGCCCTGCAGGAGATGATCGACGAGTACCGCGCCATCCTCGACTCGCCGCAGCGCCAGCGCGACATCGTCTCGGAAGAGCTGCAGGCGATCGTCGACAAGTACGGCGACGAGCGCCGCACCGAGATCTTCCCGTTCGACGGCGACATGTCGATGGAGGACCTCATCCCCGAGGAGGACGTCGTCGTCACGATCACGCGCGGCGGCTACGCCAAGCGCACGCGGGTGGACCAGTACCGCTCGCAGAAGCGCGGCGGCAAGGGTGTCCGCGGTGCATCCCTGCGCGGCGAGGACGTCGTCGAGCACTTCTTCACGACGACGACCCACCACTGGCTGCTCTTCTTCACCAACCTCGGCCGCGTCTACCGCGCCAAGGCCTACGAGCTGCCCGAGGGCTCGCGCGACAGCAAGGGTCAGCACGTGGCCAACCTGCTCGCCTTCCAGCCCGGCGAGCAGATCGCTCAGGTGCTCGCCGTCCGCGACTATGCCAAGGCCGACTACCTCGTCCTCGCCACCCGCGGGGGCCTGGTCAAGAAGACCCGCCTCGCCGACTACGACTCGAACCGCTCCGGTGGCCTCATCGCGGTCAACCTCCGTGAGGGCGACGAGCTCGTCGGCGCGGGCCTCGCCTCGAACCGCGACGACCTGCTTCTCGTCTCGCGCAAGGGCCAGTCGGTGCGCTTCACCGCCACCGACGAGGCGCTGCGCCCGATGGGCCGCTCGACCTCGGGTGTCACCGGCATGAAGTTCCGCGACGCCGACGACCTGCTCGCGATGTCGGTCGTCGAGGAGGGCGAGAGCCCCGACGTCTTCGTCGTCTTCGAGAACGGCCTCGCCAAGCGGACTCCCGTCTCGGAGTACCGCCTCCAGGGGCGCGGCGGCCTCGGCATCAAGGTGGCCAAGCTCAGCGAGAAGGGCGGCGACCTCGTCGGCGCCCTGACCGTCATCGACACCGACGAGGTCATGGTGGTCATGGAGAAGGGCAAGATCGTGCGCTCGCGGGTCGACGAGGTGCGCCACACCGGCCGTTCGTCGCAGGGCGTGAAGTTCGCGACGCCGGACAAGGGCGACTCGATCGTGGCCGTGGCCCGCAACGCCGAGTCGGCCATCGCGGTAGAGGAGATCGAGGAGGGCGAGCCCGTCGACCAGCCGTCCGGCACGGGAGCGCCGGCTACGGTTCCCGGCCCCGATGGCGTACCGTCGGACCAGACGTCGGGTGACGAGGCGAGCTCGTCGGATGCCGACAACGGAGGTGACGAATGAGCGCGACCAGCCCTGAGGGCTCCGTGAGCAGGACCGGCACGTCCCCCCGGACAGGCAACGGGTCGGGCTCGGACAGCAGCGGCCAGAACGGCTCCTACTACGCCTCGAACGGCGCAGGCGGCAGCACGTCCGGTGCCTCGGGGGCGTCGAGTGCCGACCAGGGCACCGCGCTCTCGCGGGGAGCGGTCACCAACCGCACCGCCCCCACCCAGCGCGTCGGCGCGGGCACGACCACCCAGTCGGGTCAGACGGGCCAAGCCGCCGCGGCGACGGGTGCACGCACCACGACCGCACCACGCAAGCACAAGGGCCCGCGCCGGGTCCGCCTCGCGGTGGCGCGCGTCGACCCGTGGTCGGTCATGAAGATGAGCTTCCTGCTCTCGGTCGCGCTCGGCATCGCCGGCGTCATCCTCACCGCCGTGCTGTGGATGATCCTGTCGACGATGAACGTCTTCACCGACATCGAGGGCGTGCTGCAGTCGCTGCAGACGACGACGTCCGACCCGTTCTCCATCAAGGACTACGTCGGCTTCGGCCGGGTCGTGTCCCTCTCGATCGTCATCGGCGTCATCGACGTCATCCTCATGACGGCCATCGCGACGGTCATGGCCTTCCTCTACAACATCTGCTCGGCGCTCGTCGGCGGCGTGCAGCTGACCCTCACCGACGACTGAGGCTCGACACCGGCCGGGCCCGCAGACTCGGCCACACGGCATACGCAAAGCGGCCCCCACCCCCACAGGCGGGGGCCGTTTTGTAGGTTCGCGAGGGCATCGGGTAACGTTTCCCCTCGCGTCCAGTGCTCACCCCTGACGGGGTGGAACCGGTAGCGCGTAGGTGACGATGGGCCTATAGCTCAGACGGTTAGAGCGCTTCCCTGATAAGGAAGAGGTCGGAGGTTCAAGTCCTCCTAGGCCCACCATCACCGCCACCACGGAGAGGATCCATCGCATGCTGAAGCGTCTCGCCCTCATCGGTGGCGCCGTCGCCGGCATCGTCCTTCTGCGCAAGAAGGCGAAGCAGCAGCAGGCCGAGCAGGATCTGTGGACCCAGGCCACCGACGACGTGCACGCACCCGTGTCGACGCCGGTCCCGGCTCCCGCTCCGGCAGCGGACGACGAGGGCCCCACCTCGGTCTGAGGCCGCTCTCCCCCACCCGGGGCCATGGCGCAATTGGTAGCGCACCTGCTTTGCAAGCAGGGGGTTAGGGGTTCGAGTCCCCTTGGCTCCACCAGCAACGACCTCGTCCGTCAGGACGGGGTCGTCCTGCTTTCAGGGCGAAGGTGTCTGGGGGCCTGCACCTCGTGGGCGGGGTTGCCGCCGTAGCGGCTGCCGGCCGGCACCTCCGAGCCCTTCATGAGGAACGAGTCGGCCTCGAGGTGGGCGCCGTCGGAGATGGTCACCCCGTAGTGGACGAACGCCCCCACCCCCAACGTGACACCGGCCCCGACGCGGACGCCCTCGAGCTTGAAGGCGCCGTCCTCCATCGAGTGGCACTGGATGATGCTGCCCGGGTTGAACGTGCAGCCGTCACCGATCGACACGATGGTCTTCTCCGGGATCGCGAGCCCGTCGTCGAAGACCCGCCGCCCCAGGCGAACCCCCAGCACGCGCCAGACCAGTGGGCGGAAGGGCGTGCCGCTGAGCGAGGGAGGCGGCGCCCCGAGGAACTTCCAGTAGCGTTCGTGCCGCCAGAACCGGCGGTCGTAGATGGAGCAGAAGCGCGGCACGAGTCGACGGAACCCCAGGGCGGTCCACTCCCACAGGATGCCGAGCAGGATGCGCAGCACGCCGTAGCCGAGCAGGGCGGCGAGCAGGACGGCAGCGCTTCCGCTGCCGAGCGCGGGCGCGGCGAAGGAGGCGAAGAGCAGTCCGCACAGGAGGAGGAACCAGCGACTCAGCATGAACAGCGCGATGGTGACTCCGTTGTGCACGTTCTTGCCGTGCAACCTCTCGAGGAACGCCGCGTGGTCCCGCTGGTCGTCGAACACGGCATCCCGCTCGACAGACCGGGGGATCTCGAACGGCGGCGAGCCGAGCAGCCCGACGTTCTCACGCACCGGACCGTCGATCGGCACCATGGTCTTGGTGCCGAAGAGGACGTTCTCACCCGTTCGGCCGGCCGCGGGGTAGGCGACCCCGTTGCCGAAGAAGTTGCGGGGCCCGATCGTGACGGGAGAGATCCGGAACGACGAGCTCGAGTAGTCGGCGTCGACGATCGACAGGCCGTCCGACACCATCGTGCCCGACCCCACCGTGACGGCGAACGGTGTGTCGTGCTTCAGGGCGACCCCGAAGTTGGAGCCCGTCTGCACGAGGCCCGGCTGGCGGTAGCCGAGGACCCGCAGGTAGTGGACGATCAGCGAGCTGTCGCCGGTCAGGTTGAAGAACGTCTTGAGGTTCGTCAGCCGCGTGATCATGCGGTGCAGGCCGTAGTGGAAGCCGTAGAGCGGGTAGATCCGATCCGGCTTGATGAGCCGGTTGAGGAGCCGAGGGACGATCAGCACGGCCAGCAGACCTGTGAGCAGCCCACCGAGATACAGCACGAGGGACACCAGGACCGCGTCACGGTAGAACGTGGGGTTGCCGTGGTCGAGATGCCCGCTCTGGAGATAGGTGGGCAGGAGCGAGGCCAGCAGTGCGATGCCGACCGGAGCGATGATGACGAGACGGTTGAGCAGCACGAGGATGCTGTAGGTGACGCGGCGACGCCGGCCGCAGGCGATCTCGGGCACGGCACGGTAGTCCGCCCCGGCCGGACGCGCGGGCGACCCGTGCCAGACGCTCCCGGCAGGCACCGCCTGGCCTGTCTGCAGCGAGGAGGCGTGGCCCAGCTGGGCGCCGTCCCCCATCGAGGTGCCGATGTCGAGCACCGACATCTCCCCCAGGAGCACGCCTGAGCCGAGCGTCACGGGCCCGGTCTGGATGCGACCGTCGAACGCGCGGTAGCACGCGAAACGGGTGTCCTTGCGGATGGCGGTGCCGGAGCCGATGGTCAGCAGGTCCGTGCACACCGGCACGCTCGTGGCGAAGATCGACACACCGGACCCGATCCGGGCCCCCAACGCCTTCAGGTAGAGGACATAGAGGGGCGTGCCGACGAACAGCCGCAGCGGGTTGGTGTTGACGAGCGAACGCACCAGCCAGAAGCGCAGGTAGGCCACGCTCCACACCGGGAACTCCGTCTCCTTCCACCGCCCGACGAGCACCCACTTCAACAGGATGGGCGCGGTGCTGAGCAGCGTGAACGTCCCCAGCCCGAAGACGACCGAGCGCTCCCAGATCTGCACGAATCCCTCTGCGGCAACAGCCCAGCGATAGCCCACCAGGGTCAGGCAGAGCATGAGGTAGGAGTAGCCGAGGAAGGTCAGCACCTGGAACAGGCCGCACAGCGCCAGCCGGGCGGCGCTCGCCGGTCGCCGGCTCGTCTCCCTCCGGGTCGCGGGGAGGGGCAGCGCGGCCCAGGCCTCGCTGTCCGGGCTCGGACGGTCCTGCGTCACCGTCTCTGCCAGCCCACGGATCGTCGGATGCTGGTACATCTGCTGCATCGCCAGCGGCGGCAGGTCGGTGTCCGTCCGGACCCGCGCCGAGAACTGCGCCAGGAGAAGGGAATTGGCTCCGAGGTCGTCGAAGAAGTGTGCGGTGGCGGAGACCTGCGGCACGCCGAGGACGGTCTCGAGCGCCTGCGCGAGCGCGCGTTCGGTGTCGGTGCGGGGTGGGGAGTGCTCCGCCGACTCGCCCGCGCTGAGCCGGTGGGTCGGCGCGGGGAGGCGCTTGCGGTCGGCCTTGTCGCTCGGCAGCATCGGGATGGCGTCGAGGCGCTCGTAGTAGGAGGGGACCATGTATGCCGGCAGCTGCAGTTTCAGCTGCTCGTGCACGGTGCGGTCGGTGACGTCCACGGCTCCCGGCCGCAGGGTGTAGTAGGCCACGAGCTCCTTGGACGTCCCGCCCGGGGGCTGGTGGACGTCGACGACGGCCTGGGCGACGCCGGGGATCTCCAGCACGACCGACTCGATCTCGGTCAGCTCGATGCGGTAGCCCCTGATCTTGACCTGGGTGTCGATGCGCCCGGCGTACTCGATGAGCCCGTCCGAGGTGAACCGCCCCAGGTCGCCGGTGCGGTAGATCCGGCCTCCCGGGTTGTGGTCTATGCCCAGGAAGTCGGGGATGAAGGCGGCGGCGGTCTGCTCCGGCCGGTTGACGTACTCCTTGGCGAGACCGATGCCCGCGATGCCGATCTCGCCGAGCTCTCCCACGGGCAGGGTCCGAGCCTCCTCGGGGTGGAGGATGACGGCGGCATACGTCGGGAGCGGGACCCCGAGCGTGACGGGCTTGTCGGGGTGCACCACGTCCCAGCTCGCTGTGACCGTGGCCTCGGTCGGGCCGTAGACGTTGAGGAAGCGCAGTCCGGGACGGTGCCAGCGGCTGACCAGGTCCTTCTGGCACGCCTCACCCGAGACGAGGAGGAAGCGCAGGTCGGTCAGCTCGGGGTCGAGCGTCGCCAGGAGGGTGGGGACGCAGCAGAGGGCGCTGACCCGGTGGCGTTCGAGGTAGTCGGCGAGCTCCATGCCGAGCAGGCTGGTCCTGGCAGGCTTGGGCACGAGGGTCGCGCCGGCCGCCCAGGGGACCCACATCTCCTCGACCGAGAAGTCGAACGCCGTCGTCATGCCCTGGTAGACCCGGTCGTCCGGCTGGTAGCCGTAGACCTCCGCGGCGACCCGCACGAAGTTGCAGATGCTGGAGTGCAGGACAGCCACCCCCTTGGGTCGGCCGGTGGAGCCCGAGGTGTAGATGACGTAGGCCAGGTCGTCGGGCGGGTCGGGCTGCGCCAGCCGCGAACCGTCCTGCCGGTCGATCTCCTCGCCGGCGTCGTCCAGGCGCAGGATCGGTACGGCCACCTCTGCGACCGGCTCGAGGATGTGCCCCAACGACAGCACCCACGCGATGCCCGCGTCCTCGACGATGTAGCCGATGCGGTCGGCCGGGAAGGCCGGGTCCATGGGCACGTAGGCGGCACCGAGCTTGAGGACGGCGAGGATGGACGCATAGGAGTGCAACGGGTCATCGAGCACCAGGCCGACCCGGTGACCGGCGGCGACGCCCCGGTCCCGAAGGTGTCGGGCCAGCCGGTTCGCCCGCTGGTCCAGCTCGAGGTAGGTCAGCTGCACGGTTCCGTCGTCGACGGCGAGGTGACCCGGCTCGATCCGGCTCAGGAGATCGCACTGCTGCTCGAAGACGTGCTCCAGCCGATCGCCCGGGCGCCAGCGGGAGCGCTGGTCCGTCGCGGCGAGGACGGGTCCCGGACGCAGCTTCGCGTCCGGCGTCGCTCCGGCGGTAGCTGTCGGGCGAGGGAGCGTCACGAGTGAATACGCCCCTTTCACGGTGAAAGACGTTTTTTGCACCCGGCCATTCGGTCCTCTCTTGGGTGCCTCCCGCCTTTTCACTATGCGCGGCGGCCAATGCGCACGTCCTGCAAATGCCGTACTTCCGATGATCATTCCTGTGCTTTTGCATTGACCTGACGTGACCTTCGGATCGGGTTGGCGTTTTAAGTGAAGCGGGGGCTTCTGAGCCGTGAATGGTGGCGTTGGTCCCGCTTTGTGCTGGCCTCTCGACGTCCGCCCGATGCCGCGTCGAGTGCAGGACCTTCACCTCCACAACATCCCGTGCGGCGGTGTGGATCACGATCCACCAGGGGGCATCGGAGCCGCCCGTACGGGTCCGTGACGGGAGCGGACATGTCCACAGCAGAGACGATGGCGCAGACGAGTGGAGACACCGGAGAGTACGGGACGGGCGACATCTTCCATCGGCAGGAGTCGCAGGTACGCAGCTACTGCAGATCGTTCGACGCCGTCCTGAACAGTGCCCGGGGGAGCATCGTCAGAGATGTTCGCGGGCGCGAGTACATCGACTTCCTCGCCGGCGCCGGGTCGCTCAACTACGGCCACAACGACCCCGACCTGAAACGGGCCCTGCTGGCCTACATCTCGGGGGACGGCATCGCGCACAGCCTGGACCTGCACACCGCGGCCAAGGGGGACTTCCTCGAGGCCCTCGCGGCTCTGGTGCTGGCCCCGCGGGACCTCGAGTACCGCGTGCAGTTCACCGGCCCCACCGGCACGAACGCCGTGGAGGCTGCCCTCAAGCTGGCCCGCAAGGTCACCGGCCGCCGCAACGTCATCGCGTTCACCCACGGCTTCCACGGGGTGTCGCTCGGCGCGCTGGCGGCCACCGCCAACGGCCACCACCGCATGGCGTCCACCACCTCGCTCCCGGACGTGACGCGCATGCCGTACGACGGCTGCTTCGGGGACGACATCGACACGGCCGACCTGCTCGAGCAGTTGCTCGACGACCCGTCCAGCGGTATCGACCCGCCCGCCGCCGTCCTGCTCGAGACGGTCCAGGGGGAAGGAGGCCTGAACGTGGCCTCACCTCGCTGGTTGCGCAGGATCGCCGCCATCGCCAAGCGGCACGGTGCGCTGCTCATCGTCGACGACATCCAGGCGGGATGCGGGCGTACCGGCACCTTCTTCAGCTTCGAGCCCGCGCAGATCGTGCCGGACCTCATCACGATGTCCAAGTCGCTGTCCGGCCTCGGGCTGCCCCTGGCGGTGCTGCTCATCCGACCCGACCTCGACGTCTGGGAGCCGGGCGAGCACAACGGGACCTTCCGTGGCAACAACCACGCCTTCGTGACGGCCCGGGCGGCCCTCGAGAAGTTCTGGGCGGACGACCTGCTCAGCCAGACCGTCGCCGCGCACAGCAGGCGCGTGACCCGTGAGCTCCGGCGGATGTCGGCCTACGTGCCGGGCTCCCGGCTCAAGGGCCGCGGCATGATGCAGGGACTCGACGTGCTCAGCGGCGAGGCGGCGACCGAGATCAGGCGGCAGTGCCTGGCCGACGGTCTCATCATCGAGTCGTCCGGAGCGCACGACGAGGTGCTCAAGGTGTTCGCCCCCCTGACCACCCCTGATGACGTGCTGGCCCAAGGGCTGGGCATCCTCTTCGACGCGGTCGTCGCCTCGTCGTACATGACGGAGGACTTCCCGGCCCCGTCGCAGGGGGTGAAGGCCGCCAATGGGTGAATTCCCTGGACACCTCGTCATTCACGACAGCGCACGTCGGGGGATTCTCGCAAATGACAGAACAGACGTTTCCGATTTATCGTCAATAACGACGAATATCAAGACGGGCTGTTTCAGTGAAGTTCTAGCGGCATTCGCCACGGGGCGCTCCTGACACATGTCTCGCACATGGCAAAGGCCCGGTTCGAGACGAGTCGTTGCGGTGTGCTGCAACCTCCGTCTCGAACCGGGCCCGACCGGGGCGGGTCCCGACTCAGCCGGGCGCGGCCGGCAGGTGAATCGTCACGTGCCGGTCCTCGCCCTCCGCCAGGGTGACCAGGGTGGCGCCGGACTCGGTGGACGCCGAGTCGTACCACGCCTGCTGGCCGGTCTCGGAGTTCTCCAGGTGGATGCGGAACTGCCCGGCCGGGAGGACGACACCATCGAAGGTGTTGCGGCCGTAGACGTCGAAGTCGCCCATGTGTCGTCCTGTCGCGCTCTCGACGAAGCCGATCCATCCGCCGGCGGCGGGTGAACCGTCAGCATTCACCAGCTCGCCGGAGAGGGTGCTGGCCGGTGCGAGCTGGGCCGAGAAGGTCGCCGTCCGGCCCGGCTTGATCGTCAGCGCCGTGGCACCTTCGTAGGTCGTCGAGTTGCCCGACCACTCCGGCGCCCAGGCGTCACCGGAGGCGGCGGAGACGACAGGACGGTAGGTGCCGGCCGCGATCGGGCCGAGTGTGTAGCGACCGTCCGCGTCGGTCGTGGCGCAGTCGAAGCACTCGCCGCTGCGATCCATGAGCAGCCCTCGCGGGTTGACGGTCGCGCCCTCGACGGGGTTGCCGAACGGGTCGGTGATCCGGCCCGTGATCGTCACGGGCGGGTCGATCTTGACGTTGCGGATCGTCCTCGTCGCGCCGGTCTTGACCGTGACGAGGTCGGCGGTCGCCTGCGACGTCGCCTTGAACGCCCAGACATCGCCCGACGGGTAGGGGCCCTGGCCCATCCCCAGGTGCACGGCATACGACCCGGCCGGCAGGCCCGCGATCGTCCACCGACCCGACGCGTCGCTGCACGTCGCGACCTGGCCCTCGACCCGGTCACCGGCGTGCCCCACGTACGCGTCGGGGCAGGCGCCCTCCAGGGGCGTGCCGAGCTTTGCGTCGACGGCGAGACCGGTGATGGTCGAGCCCGCGGCGAGGGCTGCGTCGACGACCGTGGGCCGGCCGCGGGTGACGGTGAACGTGTCGGCGTCGGCCAGGGTGGCGTGGCCGTCGTAGTACTCCTGGACGAAGCGGCCCTCCAGGTCGGAGATGCGCGCCGTGAACGTGCCGCCGCCCTCCCACAGGTCGGCCTCGTAGTGCCCCGACGCGTCGGTGCACGCCTGGCCGACCGTCTCGGGCCAGTCGACGACGGGCATCCGGATGACGTCGACGCAGGCGCCGGCGACGGGGGCGCCGGTCGCGGCGCTCGTGACGCTGCCCTGAACCCGGGCAGCGGCGAGCAGCTGGTCGGAGGCATCGACCGTCTGGCCCTCGCCGACCGAGAAGACCGTCGCCTCCTCCCGAGTCGAGGCGCCGACGGCCCACTGGCTCACCGGGCCGGACGAGAGCTGGACGCGGTAGTCGCCGGGCCTGACGAGCGAGCGCCACGTTCCGTCGGGCTCGATCGAGGCGTACGTGCTGGGCGACCCGTCGTCGGGCTCGATGTCGACGTAGCCGTTGTCGACCGGCTGGCCGTCCGTCCCGCGCAGCGTCCCGGTGAGGGTGGCACCGGTCGCGAGGGCGACGTCGACGGTGGCCGGAGTGACGTACTCGCGTGCCGCGGAGAAGTCCGACGCGTCCTGGGCCCACTCGCCCAGGTGGACACCGTCGTAGGAGGTGAGCTCGAGCTTGTAGGCGACGCCCTCGGGCAGACCGTAGATGGCCCACCGGCCGCGGGTCGTGTCCTGCGAGTCGCTGCAGGCCGAGGCGGCGTAGTCGTAGGTCTCGGCGAGGTAGGCCGTGACGCACCCGTCGACGGGGTCCCCGGTCGAGGCGTCGGTGATGGTGCCCTGGAGCGAGACCGGCTCCTCGATGGTGAGGACGTCGTCGACGACGCTCTCCTGGCTGGTCGACGCCGTGAAGGTCGCAGCCGAGCCGCGGTCGGCCGCCCCGGTCGCCCACTGGTGGAACGGGGCACTGCTGAACTCGACCTGGTAGTCCCCCGGTGCCACGACTGCGGACCACGTGCCGTCGGAGACGTAGGCGTTGGCCGTGGGCGCTGCTGCGTCGACGGGCCAGAGCGCGACGTCGACCGCGTCGGCGGGCGACCCGTCGGCGCGCGTCAGGTGGCCGCTGACGACGGCGCCCCGCGCGACCCGGCTGGTGAGGGAGGCGGGGGCGGTCACCGCTGCGGCGGAGTCGAAGTCCGGCGCGTCGGGTGCCCATCCGGGCAGGTGGAGACCGTCGGTCGGCTGGATCTCCACCTTGTAGGTGCCGCCGGCCTCGGTGTTGGTCGTCGTCCACGTGCCGGTGTCGTCGGTGCATGCCTGGTCGACCCAGCCGTAGCCCGTGTCGTAGACGTTGACGCAGGCCGGGACGGCGCTCCCGTCGACAGCATCGACGACGGTGCCGGTGAGAGCTGCGGGCTCGGCGCTTGCTGGTGCGGCGACGACCGAGGTGGCGAGCAGCCCCCCGGCCAGTGCGACGCCCACGCGCTGCAGTGCTGAACGCATGTGAGTCTTTCTGTGAGTCCCCTGTGCCCTGGCTGCTACCGGGGCGAGCAGAAAACAGCAGCACGAACCGACACGAGTGGGACATCGGGAGGCGCGATCTGGAGGACTCCACCGACGGCGTGCGTGCGTCCAGGGCTGGGTCGAGCGCAGGTCCGGACCAGGGACCGGCCACGAGCAGGCGAGTCGGCGAAGCTGCACAGCCGATCCACGGAAACTTCCTCTGGCGAAACGGTCGCTCTGGTGCCATGCTCGTTGGAGCACCACGGCCGCATCCTCATCGGTGGCCGATTCCACGGGTGCACTGCGTGGAAGGAACCGAACTGACGCGCTTGATGTGATGCAATCTTCATCGAGCCCCTCGCGCAACCAGCCAGACAGGGTCTAGACTGGTGGAAGCGAAGGGTTGGGCACGCACGAACCGCGCCCAGCCCTTCTGCATGTGCTGGCTCGCGCTGTCCCCCTGTCGGTGCGAGCCAGCTCAAGCAGAGAAGGACCCGGATGCCCATGGCATCCGGGTCCTTCTCTGTGTGCGGACCTCGTGTCTGGCGGCGAGGCTCAGCTCGTGCTGTCGCCGTTCTCCTCGGCGAGCTTGGCCTTGGCCGAGCCGCGCGGGGAGGACTTCTTCGAGGCGCCGTTGATGGTGCCGCCCTCGACCGCCTCGGACGTGATCGCGTCCGAGTCCGGTGCCGCGTCGACCGCCGTGACCTCGCCCGCGGACGGGGCGGAGGTGTCGTCGGTCGGGAGGACGTCGGTCGCGTCGTCCACGGCCTCGCCGGAGCGGTCCTTCGCGTCGGCGATCGCGGACTGGCCCTTGGAGGCGAGGTCGCCTGCCTTGTCCTTGGCCGCGTCGGCGAGCTCGGAGCCCTTCTCCTTGGCCTTGGTCGCAGCGTCGGCGACAGCCTCCTTGGCGTGGCCGACCGTCTCGGCAGCCTTGTCCTTGAACGTCGCCGGCTCGGAGCCGACGGCCCCGCCTGCGGCCGCGCGGGAGTCGAGCGGCGTGGCCCACGGGTCGTCGGCCTGCTTCTGCTTGCGGAAGGCGGCCACCGCGGCGACCCCTGCGGCCGTCAGGCCGATGGCGATGAGCCACTTGCCCTTGCCGCCGCGCTTCTTGGCGACCGCGTCGCCCTTGAGCACCGCGTAGGCGTCGTGGGCGCGGTGCCCACCGAAGGCAGCCGTCTCCTTGGCCTGCGCGGCCGCCT
Organism: Terrabacter ginsenosidimutans; assembly: GCF_039539425.1. Classification (NCBI taxonomy): domain Bacteria; kingdom Bacillati; phylum Actinomycetota; class Actinomycetes; order Micrococcales; family Intrasporangiaceae; genus Terrabacter; species Terrabacter ginsenosidimutans. Next base: position 1,198,711 of record NZ_BAABDC010000001.1, read on the forward strand.
GCTCGAGGTGCGGCTGGGCCGCCTCGCGAGCCTGCTCGGCTCCGGCGGCGAGGGCGGCTGCGGCGGTCGCGATGGCGGCGCCGACCTTGGGCAGCACGGTGTCGACGAGCGTCGACTGCGCGGCCTCCACCTTCGGCTTGGCGCGGTCAGCGGCCTCGTGCAGCGCATCACCCGCGGCGTCCTTGGCTGTTGCCGCCGCGTCGTAGAAGCGCTCACGCGCGGCGTCGGCCGCGTCCTGGATAGCCGGGGTGGCGGCCGCCTTCGCGGCATACGCCCGGTCCTTGGCGATCGCGGCAGCGTCGCCGGCGGAGTCGGCGGCGCTCTCACGCAGCGATCCGAGGCGGTCACTGGCGGCGGAGCCGAGATCGGTTGCCGTGGAGCGGGCCTGGTCTACGGCAGCCTCCGTGCGGGACTGCTTGGTTCGGAACATACGTCCTCCTAGGTCCTGTCGTCCTTACCCATCCTGCCAACATCGGCCACGCGCCGCACGAGCACCCGTCGAGAGTGCCCGAAGCCACATCTCGTGTGGATGGCGTATGCCGCGTGGATCGTTCGTTCAGCTCGTGGCCTCGTGCGGCGGCTGGGTCCCCTGCGGGCTCCGCGGCGCCGCGTCGGCGTCCTCGGGGCTCGGGGCGTCGTGATGCCCGGCGTGTCCGCCGGGGGCCGTCGGCGGGTGGTCCAGCCCGAGCACGGTGTCCTCCAGCGTCGTGTCGATGAGCGCCTCGCGCATCGGGACCGGCACGTCGCCGGCGGCCGCGTCGAAACCGCTCTCGTGCACAGGGGCCGGCGGGTCGATCGGCGCCGGCGCGTCGAGGGGGCTCGCCGACACGGGAGCCGGCGGCTCGGGGTCGACGGGGAACGGGTCGCCGCCGGTCACGTCTGTCGCCCCCGCGGCAGCGGCGGCACCCGTGGCGGTCGTGGGGCCGGACGTGTGGCCCTCGGCGACCTTGTCGACGCCTCGGTCGACGTGGTGCTTGACCTTGGCCACCTTGTCGGCGTACTTGCCCTCGGTCTTCTCGTCGATCTTCGTGGTGGCGGTCTCGACGTAGCCGTCGATCTTCTCGCGATTCTGGGCGGCGTAGTCGCCCGCCTTCTCCCGGGCCTGCTTCGCGGCCTGGGCGGCGGTCTCCTGCAGCTGCCTCGCCTTGGTCTCGAGATCGAGCTCCTCGGCCTTCTTCTTCAGCTTGTCCATGAACGACATCGGCACTCCGTCCTGTACCGGCGCACGGCCGGCTGCTCATCGGGTCACGTCCCCAACTGCTGTGGGGATGATCCTTCTCCTAGGCCAACGGTGGGTCCACCCCCGGCGTTCCGCATCTGCTCGTGCATACCCGGCCGGACGGCATACGTGCTCGGTCGTGCGAGGATTGGGCCCATGAAGGCAACCCTGCACACGAACCACGGTGACATCGTCATCGACCTCTTCGAGCACCAGGCACCGAAGACGGTGGAGAACTTCGTCGGTCTCGCCAAGGGCGAGAAGGAGTACAAGGACGACGCCGGGCGCACCAACCCGACCCCGTTCTACGACGGCCTGATCTTCCACCGCATCATCCCGAACTTCATGATCCAGGGCGGCTGCCCGATCGGTCAGGGCTTCGGTGGACCGGGCTACGCGTTCGACGACGAGATCAGCCCCGACAAGGACTTCACCAAGCCCTACATCCTCGCCATGGCCAACGCCGGCAAGCGCATGGGCAAGGGCACCAACGGCTCGCAGTTCTTCATCACGACGGCCGCGACCACGTGGCTGCAGGGCAAGCACACGATCTTCGGTGAGGTCGCCGACCAGGCCTCGCGCGACGTCGTCGACAAGATCGGTGCGGTCCCGACGGGCGCCAACGACAAGCCCCTCGAGGACGTCGTCATCAACTCGGTCACCGTCGAGGACTGACGCTCCGGCTCCACCGCTTCACAGGACCATCGCTTCACCGCACCACCGCACCACCGCCCACGGACGTGACCGGCAGGGGGAACCCCGTTGTCTGACAAACCGCCCAGCGGCCAGCCCGGCCAGCCCCCGCTCGAGCCGGGGGTCCCGCAGCCCGCTGCCGGTCCGTCCGTGTGCCCGCGCCACCCCGACCGCGAGGCCTACGTCCGCTGCCAGCGCTGCGGGCGTCCGGCGTGCCCCGAGTGCCAGCGGCCCGCCGCGGTCGGCATCCAGTGCGTCGACTGCGTCCGCGACGCCGCCCGGACCACCCCCAGCGCGCACACCGTCTTCGGTGGCCGCGCGACCGACGGCACGCCTGTCGTCACCTACACGATCATCGCGGTCTGCGCCGTCGTCTACTTGCTCCAGCGGGCCGACCCGTCGATCACGGACGAGTTCGCCTTCGTGCCAAAGCGCGGCTGGACCGAGCCGTACCGGTTCGTCACCGCGGCCTTCCTCCACTCGCCGGCGATCATCTTCCACATCCTGCTCAACATGTTCGCCCTGTGGAGCCTCGGCCAGTACCTCGAGCCGATGCTCGGTCGGGCGCGCTTTGCCGCCCTTTACCTCATAAGCGGCATTGGCGGACAGGTCGGCGTCGTCCTGCTGGCGGCCACTCCCTCGACCATCGAGGTGCTGACCCACCAACCGTTGGCTTGGAACAACGGTGTTGTCGGCGCATCTGGAGCCATCTTCGGCCTTTTCGGGGCCCTGCTCGTGCTCAATCGGCACCTCGGGCGGTCCTCCGCCGCGATGTACGCGATGATCGCCATCAACGCGGCCTTCGGCTTCCTCTACCCGGGCATCTCGTGGCAGGCCCACCTCGGCGGCTTCGTCACCGGCGTCATCTGCGCCGGCGCCATCGTGGTGTTCCGGCGGCAGGGGGTGCGCCACCTCGTGTGGGCCGCGTTCGGCGCCGTGCTCGTGCTCCTCGTCGTCGTCACGGTGGCCAAGTACCTCACCGTGCCCGAGAACATCCGCGACCTGACCATCTTCGGCTGAGGGCCCCGTGCACCTGGTCTGCATCACCGGGCCACCTGCCGTCGGCAAGATGACGGTCGGCCGGGCGGTGTGCGACCTGACCGGGTTCCGGCTCTTCCACAACCACATGTCGATCGAGCCGCTGCTCGGGGTCTACGACTTCGGCACCCCCTCCTTTCGACGGATCAACGCGATGATCCGGCGTGAGGTCATCGCCGAGTCCGTCGTCGCGGACCTGCCCGGGCTCGTGTTCACCTTCGCCATCGACCTCGACCAACCCGGCGACCTCGAGCAGCTGCACGAGCTCATCGAGCCCGTCGAAGCGGCCGGCGCGCCCGTCGACCTCGTCGAGCTGCACGCAGCGCAGGAGGTGCGCCTCGCGCGCGAGGGCGGTGCGGACCGGATGGACCACAAGCGCAGCAAGCGCGACATCGACTGGGCCCGCTCACACACGCTCGACCTCGAGTCGCGCGCCCGCTTCAACACCGACCCGGCACGCGACGGTGAGCGGCTGCTGCCGGGGCACCGCCACCTCCGACTCGACAACGAGCACGGCGACGCCCGGGCGACGGCGGAGCGGATCGTCACCGAGCTGGCCCTGCCGCGACGCTGAGCGTCAGCCCCACCCACAGGTCGTGGAGGAGTTGTCCACCGGCTGTGGACAACCCTGTGGATGTAGTTACACACGTGTCATTCATCCCCAGCTGGGGACAACTTTGTGGATAACCTCGCGGCTGCGCGCTGGAGGTTGTGCACGGCCGTCATCCACAGCTGTGGACCGAAAAGCACGACGCCGGCCGTCCACAGGTGTGGACAGCCGGCGTCGAGGCGGTTGTGGGCAGAGCGAGCGGTCAGCGCCACCGCATCGTCATGATGAACCCACCCATGAGCAGGACGAACCCCACTCCGAGGTTCCAGACCCCGATGGAGCCGATGGGGTACTTGTACTCGGTCACGTAGTAGACGACGATCCACAGCAGCCCGAGGACGAGCAGCGTGATGAAGACGGGCGCCCACCAGGTGGGGTTGGGCTCGGCGGCCTTGCTCGTGCGGGGCGGGGTGTATGCCGCCGCCTTGTGGTCGCGGCCTTTGGACTCGGGCACTGCGTTCTCCTTGCTCTGAGTTGAGGCAAGGGTAACCAATGACACGCCCGGCGTCCCCGCCCGCGTGGACGCTCGCCCCACCACCGGTCGGTCCACAGGCCGTGACGAGGCACAATGGAGGCGGCGCGGACGGTCCGCGCGAGCGAGGTCACCCGTGAAGCAGGACGCCGAACCGCCCGAGGCGACGGAGCCCCCCGAGCCTTCGGAGCCATCCCAGCCTGAGCAGGCGAAGGTCGAGGACGCCGTCGAGGCCGCTCCCGCGTCGAGTCGATCGCGGCGCCGGCTCACCTGGGGCCTGCTCGTGCCCGTCGTCATGGGCGCCGCGGGCCTGATGTTCGCGATGAGCTTCCAGGCCGCGCAGGGCCGCGACCTCCGGGCCGACCGGGACCTGCCGCAGCTGATCATGGAGGGCGACGCGCGCGTGGCCGAGAAGGCCAGCGCCCTCGACGGGCTGCAGAAGGAGGTCGAGGCCCTCACCCGGACGAACGCCCCGACCGACGACCACCTCTCGAGCCTGACCCGGGCCGCCGACGAGCTCGCCGCCCCGGCCGCGACGACCAAGGTCCGTGGCGCCGCGCTCGAGGTCACCCTCGACGACGCGAAGCGCACCGCCGACTCCCTGCCCGACGGCTTCACGGCCGACGACATCGTCGTGCACCAGCAGGACGTCCAGGGCGTCGTCAACGCCCTGTGGGCCTCGGGCGCCGAGGCGATGATGATCCAGGACCAGCGGGTCATCTCCACCAGCGCCGTCCGCTGCGTCGGCAACACCCTGATCCTGCAGGGTCGGGTCTACGCCCCGCCCTACCGCATCACCGCCATCGGTGACATCGACCGGATGGAGCGCGGCCTCGACGCCGACCCGTCCGTCACCATCTACAAGCAGTACGTCGACGCCGTCGGCCTCGGCTACGGGCTGCACACCATCGGCTCGATCGAGTTCCCCGCCTACTCGGGCTCCGTCGACTTCCAGTACGCCTCACCGATCCGCTGAGCGCGCCACCCACTCCCACAGAGGCCCGCATGACCCGCATCCTCGTCGTCGACAACTACGACAGCTTCGTCTACACGATCGTCGGCTACCTCGAACAGCTCGGTGCCGACTGCACCGTCGTGCGCAACGACGCCGTCGAGGCGTCCGATGCCGGCGCCTACGACGGGGTGCTCGTCTCGCCGGGACCCGGCACCCCCGACCAGGCCGGCGTCTCGATGGAGATCATCCGCGAGTGCGCCCGCCTCGCCAAGCCGATGTTCGGCGTGTGCCTGGGGCACCAGGCGCTGGGCGCCGTGGTGGGCGCCACCGTGGGACGGGCGCCCGAGCTGCTCCACGGCAAGACCTCGCTCGTGCACCACGACGGGACAGGCGTCCTCGAGGGCCTGCCCAGCCCCTTCACCGCGACGCGCTACCACTCCCTCACCATCGACCCGGAGACGCTGCCGGCCGAGCTGGTCGCCACCGGGCACACCGACTCGGGCCTGGTCATGGCGGTGCGTCACCGCGACCTGCCGCTGCACGGCGTCCAGTTCCACCCGGAGAGCGTCCTCACCGAGGGCGGACACCGGATGCTCGCGAACTTCCTCGCCCTGTGCGGCGACGCGCAGGCCGTGGAGCGCTCGGTCGGGCTCAGCCCCCTCGTGACCGCAGCCGTCTGACCCACCCGGCGACACGGCATACGAAAGGGCCCTCCCGCTCGGAAGGGCCCTTTCGTATGCCGTGTGCGTGACCTAGGGGGTCGGCGTCGCGGTCCCCGTGTCGGTCGTCGCCGGCGGGGTCGTCGGTGTCGGCGTGATCGTGACCGTCGACGGGGTCGGGGTGGGCGTGCGGGCCACCTTGACCGTGATCGGGGTGCCGAGCTTGACGACGTCACCCGCCCGGTCGACCGAGAGCACCTCGTCGGGGTTCTTGTCGGAGTCGACGGTCTCCTTGCGCGGCTCGAGGCCGGCCTTCTGGAGGGCCACCGCAGCCAGGGCCCAGTCCTGCCCGACGAGGTTGTCGGGCACCTTGACGTTGCCGGTGGCGTAGAAGATCTTGATCTTCGAGCCCTTGGCGACGACGGCCTGCGCCGCCGGATCCGTCTTCGTCACCTTGTTCTTGTCCTGGTCCGGGGTGTTCTCCTCCTGGAAGCCGGACACGACGAAGCCCTGCTTCTCGAGCTCGGCCCGCGCCGCGTCCTTGTCGAAGCCGGTGACGTCGGGGACGGTGAGGTTCTCGGGACCGGTCGACACGACGTACTTGACGATCGACTGCTCGGCGATCCTCGTGCCCGACTTCGGGTCCTGGCTGATCACCTCGCCCTCGCTGACCGAGGTGCTCGCCGCGGTCGACTTCTCGCCCCGCAGGTTGTTGGTGGCCAGGGTCCGGGCGGCGACGTCCTCCTTCATCCCCTCGATGGTGGGCACCGAGACCAGGGTGACCGACGGCGTCTGGTTGCCGAACCACGTCACGGCGCCCCAGCCGACGAGAGCCAGCACGGCAATGACGAGCCCGGTGATGAGAACCGCCTTGCCCTTGCTGCCGTTCCGGTCGTCGCCGTCGCCCTCGTCGTGGCCGACGGCGGGCAGGCCGGCAGTGTTGTCGTAGCGCTCGCGGCCCGCGGCGACAGGCGCCTGCACGGCGGTCGGGGTTCCTGCGACGGCATACGCCTGCGGGAGGGTCTGCGTGGCCGCGGCGCCGACGGCGGCCGCCGTGCCGAGCGCGGCCGCACTGATCTGGCGGCCGAGCCGGACGTTCTCGAGGTCGGCCCGGAAGGCCGTGGCGTTCTGGTAGCGCGCCTCGCGGTCCTTGGCGAGGGCGTGCAGGGTGACGGCGTCGAGGTCGCCGCCGACCGCGTCGTTGAAGACGCTCGGCGGCTGCGGCAGCTCGCCGACGTGCTGGTAGGCGATGGCGACGGGCGAGTCGCCCGTGAACGGCGGACGCCCGGCGAGCAGCTCGAACAGCAGGCAGCCGGTCGAGTAGAGGTCGGAGCGCTCGTCGACCGTCTGGCCCTGGGCCTGCTCCGGAGAGAGGTACTGCGCCGTGCCCACGACCGACTGGGTCTGGGTCATGGTGGCCGCGGTGTCGGCGATGGCACGCGCGATGCCGAAGTCCATCACCTTGACGTGCCCGCTGCTCGTGATCATGACGTTGGCCGGCTTGATGTCACGGTGGACGATGCCCATCCGGTGGCTGTAGGCGAGGGCGTCGAGGATGCCCTCCGTCACGCGGATCGCCTCGGCCGGATCGAACTGCTCGTGCTCGGTCAGCTGCTGGCGCAGGGTCTCGCCGTCGACGTACTCCATGACGATGTAGGGCAGCGTCGTTCGGGTGCCGTTGGGTCCCTCGACGGCGCTGTCGTCCTCGCCGGAGTCGAAGATGGCGACGATCGCCGGGTGGTTGAGGCCCGCTGCGGACTGTGCCTCACGACGGAAGCGCATGAGGAAGTTCGCGTCCCGTGCGAGGTCCGAGCGCAGCATCTTGATGGCGACCTGGCGCCCGAGACGGGTGTCGTGGCCGAGGTGCACGTCGGCCATGCCGCCACGGCCGATCAGCTCGCCGACCTCGTAGCGTCCGCCGAGGACACGGGGTGCGGTGCTCACGTCGTTGGCCTCTGCTCGTTCGGGTGCTGGGTCATCCTGGTCCGCTCGTCGTGCGCCTGCGTCGCGCTGGTCGGGCTGGTCGGGCTGGTCGAGCCGGTCGGTCATGTCACTTCGCCTTGCCCTTCCCCTTGCCCTTGCCGGGGTGGGCGGGGGGCTGCTTGGAGGTCGTGGCGGTCTTCGTCGTCGCGGCGGTGCGGGTGGCCGTCTGCTTCGGGGCGGTCGTGGTCGGTCGGGAGGTGCTCGGGGTGGCGCTGGGCGTGGCGCTCGGCATGTTGGCCGCGGGCGCGGTCGAGGACGGTTGCTGCGCCGCGGGGCTGGTGGCCGGCCCTCGCACCACCCCACCGATGGCGAACGCGCCCCACACGACGAGGGCTGCGGCCGGCGCGGCCAGCCACGCCAGCCGGCGCCGGTCGGTGCCGCGCCCGGAGGGCGGCCGCATCGGAGACAGCGTCAGAGGAAGTGCACGGGTCGCGGACGGCGATGCCTCCCCGGGCGAGATGACGGCAGTCCTCTCGGGGCTGCTCGACACGGTGCTCACGAGGGTGCCGCCGGCCGATGGCAGCTCGGTGGTGACCGGCAGCGGCGTGACGCCCGGGAGTGAGCCCAGCGGCACCCCGGCCGCCTCCGCGACGGTGCGGGCGTCCGCCGGCCGGTCCGAGGCCGACTTGGCCAGGCAGGCGTCGACGACCTCGCGCAGGTCGAGGGGCACCGTGCCGGGCAGCTCGGGGGGCGGGTCGTTGACCTGGGCGATCGCCGTCGCGACTGGCGTGCCCATGTCGAACGGCTTGCGGCCGGTGATCATCTCGTGCGCCACGACCCCGAGGGAGTAGAGGTCGCTCGAGGCGGTGGCCGGCTCGCCGAGCGCCTGCTCCGGACTGATGTAGTCCGGCGTGCCGAGCACCTCCCCGGTGAGGGTGTGCCCCGACCCGTCACCGAGCCGGGCGATACCGAAGTCGGTGAGCTTCGCCTGGCCCTCGGGCGTCACGATGATGTTGGCCGGCTTGACGTCACGGTGCACGACGCCGGCCCGGTGGGCCGCCGACAGCGCCAGGGCCGCCTGGCCGAGCACCGAGCGCACCTCGTCGGTGGGCATGCCGCCGTCGCTGTCGCGGATGATGTCGCCCAGGGTGCGCCCCGGCACGAGCTCCATGACGAGGTAGGCCGTGCCGTCCTCCTCGCCGTAGTCGAAGACCGTTGCGATGTTGGGGTGGTGCAGCGACGCACTGCCGCGGGCCTCGTCACGGAAGCGCTCGATGAACGAGTCGTCGTCCGTTGCCTGCGGGCGCATGATCTTGAGGGCGACGGGACGCTGGAGCACGTCGTCGGTGGCCTCCCACACGTCGCCCATGCCGCCCGAGGCGATGGCTGCGCCGAGCGTGTAGCGACCCCCGAGGGTCGCGCCGGTCTCGAGGGTCATCGGCTCAGCACCGCCTCCATGACGGCGCGGGCGATCGGCGCCGCGACACGGCCTCCGCCGATCTCGCTGCCCGTCACGCCACCGTCCTCGACGACGACGGCCACGGCCACCTTGGGGTTGACGGCGGGCGCGAACGAGATGAACCACGCGTGTGGGGGCTTGCCGGGGTCGTGCTGCGCCGTGCCGGTCTTGCCCGCGACGTCGACGCCGGGGATCCGGGCGCGGGCGCCGCTGCCGTTGTCGACGACGGAGACCATCATCTTGGTCAGCGTGCTGGCCGTCTGCTCCGAGACGGCCTGCGACAGCTCGACCGGGTCGGGGGCCGACTCGATGATGTCGAGGTTGGCGCTGCGCACCGACTGGATGAGGTAGGGCGTCATGACGCTGCCCTTGTTGCCGATGCCCGCCGCGACCATCGCCATCTGCAACGGCGTCGCGCGCACGTCGTACTGGCCGATCGCGGCCTGGGCGGCCTGGGGGGCGTTGAGGTCGGCCGGGACCGAGCTCACCGAGACGCGCATGGGGATCTGGAGGGCGTCGCCGAAGCCGAACTTCGCGGCCTGCGCCCGCAGCTTCTCGCCACCGAGGTCGAGGCCGAGCGAGCCGAACGTGGTGTTGCACGAGATCTCGAGCGCGTGGATGAGCGTGGTCTCGTTGTTGGGTCCGCAGGCGCGGCCGTCCTCGTTGGGCAGGTTGGTGCTCGTCAGCGGCAGGTCGAGCGAGGCCGGGCCGGGGACGGTGGAGTTCTCGTCGCTGACGACGCCGTTCTCGAGGGCGGCCGCGGCCGTGACCACCTTGAAGGTCGACCCGGGCGGGTAGACGCCGTTGATGGTGCGGTTGAGGTAGGCCTTGTCCTTGTCGTTGGACAGGACCTGCCACGCCTTGGACGCCTTGTTGAGGTCGTGGCTGGAGAGTGGGTTGGGGTCGTAGCTCGGGTGGCTGACCATGGCGAGGATCGCGCCGGTCTTCGGGTCGAGGGCCACGACGGCGCCCTTGCTGTCGCCGAGCGCCTTGTCGGCGGCGGCCTGCGCCTTGGGGTCGATCGTCAGCTCGATCGTCGCGCCGGAGGTCTTGCGGCCGGTGATGAGGTCGGTGACGCGCCGGACGAAGAGGGTGTCGGCGTCGCCGGAGAGCAGGTCGTCGGCAGCGTGCTCGAGACCGTAGGGCGCCCCGACGGCGTAGGAGTAGAAGCCGGTCATCTGGGCGTAGAGCTTGTCCTGGGGGTAGGTGCGCAGGAAGCGGTACTGGTCCTCGACCGACACGGACTTCGCGATGGCCTGGCCACCGACGATGATCGACCCGCGCTCGCGGGCGTAGTTGTCGAGCAGGGTGCGCTTGTTGCTCGCCATCGCGTTCAGCGACTTGGCCTGCGTGACCTGCACGATCGTCGCGGCGACCAGCAGTGTGATGAACAGCGCCGCGATGAGGACCGAGAGGCGGCGGATCGGGGTGTTCACGGGAGCCTCACCACCTGGGTCACCTCGGCCGGCGAGGGGTCGTCGGCGGCGACGCCCACGGGGATCTCGGGCATCGGCCGACGGGCCTGGTCGGAGATCCGGAGCAGCAGCGCCATGATGACCCAGTTCGCGAGCAGGGACGAGCCACCGAGCGACATGAAGGGCGTCGTGAGGCCGGTCAGCGGGATGACCCGCGTGACGCCGCCGATGACGATGAAGAGCTGGAAGGCGACCGAGAACGACAGGCCGATCGCGAGCAGCTTGCCGAAGCCGTCACGCACGCCGAGGGCGGTCCTGATGCCGCGCTCGCAGAAGATGAGGTAGAGCACGATGATCGCGACGGACCCGAAGAGGCCGAGCTCCTCGCCGAGGCTCGGGAAGATGAAGTCGCTCTCGGCGAACGACGTCAGGTAGGGCCGCCCGGCCCCGAGGCCGGTGCCCGTGAGACCTCCGGAGGCCATGCCCCACAGGCCGTTGGCCAGCTGGTTGGACCGCTCGAGGTTGTCTTGCGAGAACGGGTCGAGCCAGAGGTCGACGCGCTTCTGGAAGTGCGTGAACGCCGACAGTGCGAAGGCCACGGCCACCCCGAAGAGCAGCAGGCCGATGGCGATCCACGACGTGCGCTCGGTCGCGACGTAGAGCATCGCGACGAAGAGGCCGAAGAAGAGCAGCGCCGAGCCGAGGTCCTTCTGGAAGACGAGGACGAGCAGCGCCAGCACCCAGGCCACGAGGATCGGGCCGAGGTCTCGCCCGCGCGGGAAGGTGAAGCCGAGGACCTTCTTGCCCGCGAGCGAGAGCACGTCGCGGGTCTGGACGAGGTAGCCGGCGAAGAAGATCGCGAGGGCGATCTTGGCGAACTCGCCGGGCTGGAAGTTGAGCGGTCCGACGGAGATCCAGATCTGCGAGCCGTTGATGTTGCGACCGATGCCCGGGACGAGCGGTAGCACCAGGAGCACGAAGCCGACGGCCATCGTCACGAAGGTGTAGCGGCGCAGCAGGCGGTGGTCGCGCAGCGCGATCAGCACGGCGATCGCCAGGACGACGGCCAGGGTGGTCCAGATGAGCTGGCGGTAGGCGTCGCCGTCGGCGCCGAGCTTGCCCCGCGCGAGGTCGAGCCGGTGGATCATCACCAGGCCCAGCCCGTTGAGCACGGTGGTGATGGGCAGCAGCACGGGGTCGGCGTAGGCCGCCTTCCAGCGCAGCACGAGGTGCACCGCGAGCACGAGGACCGTGAAGCCGCCCGCGACGGGGACGATGTTGGCCGGCACCGTGCCGTTGCGGTTGAGGTCGGTGGTGACCCATGCCAGCAGCACGATGGCGATGGCGAAGACCAGCAGCAGCAGCTCGGCGCCGCGGCGGGTGCGTGGGGTGAGGGGCTCGACGGTCGTCGTCATGCGACCGCCCCTGCGTGCCGGTCGGGCCCGAGCGCGGCGCTCGCTGTCGGCGTCGACGTGCTCGCCCGCGGCGTCGGCGACGTGGGGGCCGGCGAGGTGGGCGACGTCGGCCCGGTCGTCGGCGGGGTGGTCGGGAGGGGCGTCGGGGCCGGGCTCGTGCCGCACGGCGTGCCGGTCGAGGCGAGGTGCTGGCAGCGCAGGGCCTCGCCGCGCAGGGCGGAGACCTTGACCTGGGCGTCGGCGAGGTCACGGGCGGGGATCGTGTTGCCGACCGAGGCCTGGACGTCGGTCGGCAGGTCGGAGACGAGCACGTCGGACGGGGACTCCACGTGGGAGAGCCGGATCGGGCCGAGGTCCTGCGAGACCCCGCGGAAGATGGCGACGTGCCCGGCGTCGGCCGCGACGTAGAACTGCTTCTGCGACCACGCCCACGCGGCATACCCGCCGCCACCGAGCAGCGCGGTGACGACGAGGATGCCGATGGTGCGCAGCAGGATCTTCGACCGGCGCGACCGGGTGCGGTCCTCGGCGAGCTCGAGCGCGTCGTCGTCGGGCTCGGCGCGGCCGGTCGCCTCGCGCGAGAGGGCAGCGGCCTTCTCGGCGGGACTCGTCGGGATCGCGCGGGTGCGGCCCCGCATGCGCTTGCCGGCAGCGCCGACGACCTGCGGCACGGTGGTGGGCAGGTCGTCGCCGTCTGCGTCGACGACCTCGGCGACGATGACGGTCACGTTGTCGCGGGTGCTCGCCTTGAGGGCGATCTCGATGCAGCGGTCGGCGGCCTCGGCGGGGGTGCGCGCCTCGCGGAGGATCTCCTCGATGACGTCGGCTCCGACGAAGTCGGACAGGCCGTCGGAGCACAGCAGGAAGCGGTCGCCGATCTTCGCCTCGCGCAGCGAGGTGTCGGGCTCGTCGTCGGGCTGGCCGGTCATGACCCGAGTGACGACGGAGCGCTGCGGGTGGTGGCCGGCGTCCTCCTTGGAGATGCGGCCCTCGTCGATGAGCTGCTGGACGAAGGAGTGGTCCTTCGTGATCTGCGAGAACGTGTCGCCGCGCAGCATGAACGCCCGGGAGTCGCCGATGTGCGCCATGGCGAGCTTGTTGCCGGTGCGCAGCATGACGATCGTCGTGCTGCCCATGCCGGCGAGCTCGGAGTTCTCCCGCATGGCCTTGGTCAGCTTGGCGTTCGCGGAGTGCAGCGCCTCCTCGAGGAGCGGGATCGCCTGGTCGGCGGTGACGTCCTCCTCGTCGAGCGGCGCGAGCTCTCCGACGATCATCGAGCTCGCGACGTCACCCGCGGCGTGACCACCCATCCCGTCGGCGAGGACGAGCAGGTTGGGCCCGGCATACCCCGAGTCCTCGTTGCGGGACTTCGGTCCCAGGCCGAGGTCGGAGCGCGCGGCATAGCGCAAGGCGATGGCCATCCGGTCAGCCTCGCAGTTCGAGGACGGTCTTGCCGATCCTCAGGGTGGTGCCGACCTCGACCGGTCGCGAGCCGGTCAGGCGGTCGCGACCGATGAAGGTGCCGTTGGTGGACTGTAGGTCCTCGACGGCCCAGCCGTCGCGGCCCGAGGGGTCGGGATAGATCCGGCAGTGCCGGCCCGAGGCGTAGTCGTCGTCGAGGACGAGCGCGCACTCGGGGTTGCGGCCGATGAGGATGCCGCCGCTGCGCAGCGGCAGCGAGGTGCCGGCGAGGGGGCCCTCGGTGACCACGAGGGTCGTCGGGGTGCCCTTGCCGCGGCCCTTGCGTCCGGGGACCCCGCGCCCGGGGGCCGGGGACGGGGCAGCGGCGCCCGCGGCACCGCCCGCTCCGGCGGCCACGGGCGCCGGGGTGCGCGGCGCGCTGCGCTGGCGGTCCTGCTTCTGGGCCTCCTTGAGCGCCTTGCGCTTGCCGCGCCGGCTCACGGCCGTGCCGTAGATGTCGGTGCGCAGCACTCCGACGACGCTGAAGATGAAGATCCACAGCAGCGCCAGCAGACCCAGCCGCAGCAGGGTCAGGGTGAGTTCACTCATGCGTCACCACATGTCGTCGCCGGAAGGACGTGCGTGGGGTTCATCGGGCTCACCGGCGCCCCACGCGGAACGTGGCCGACGTGCGGCCGATGGTCAGGCGGTCGCCGTCCTGCAGCCGCTGGCTCGAGACCCGGTCACCGTTGACGAACGTGCCGTTGGTGGAGTTGAGGTCGCGGATCGAGGTGACGAGGTGCGGGCCGTCCGTCGTGACCCGGATCTCGCTGTGTCGGCGCGAGACCCCCGGGTCGTCGATCACGATGTCGGCGGTCTCGTCGCGGCCGAGCGTCGTGATGCTGCCCAGCAGGGGGTAACGGTCGCCGGCGATGTCGAGCCACGGGCGGGCCGAGGGGTTCGAGCGCGGGGCGGGGCGGTGGACCGGGGCCTCGTCGACGGCCGTGCCCGTGCTCGCCTGGGGCCGTGGTGCGGCCGGTGCCTGCTCGCGGGCGGCGGGCTCGCGCCCGGCCTGCTTCGCGGTGGCGGGACGCACGCGGAAGACGCCGGTCTCGAGGCCTTCGCCCTCGACGAGCTGGACCTCCAGCGGACCGCCCGGCTGGTAGCCCTGCGAGTCGGCGTGCTCCTGCGCCGCGGCGACGAGGTCGTCGGAGAGGTCCTCCTCGTAGTCGCCGAGCCGGTCGTAGTCGGTCTGGCTGAGCTCGATCGTGTAGAGGTTGGGGACCATCGCGCGTCCGTGGCCGAGCAGGGCGGCGCGGTCGTCCATGGCGCGGCGGATCGCCGAGGCGATCTCGACGGGCTGCACTTCCGACTTGAACGCCTTGGCGAAGGCGCCGTGGACAGCCTTGGCGAGACCGTGCTCGACACGGTTGATGATTCCCACGCCGTCGCCTCCTCCGTGTTGAGCGCTCATGCTGGGCGCTTCATCGTAACCGGGTCACCCCCCGCAGCCCCCAACCGACAGTCGGTGGGGGGCTGCCCAAAACGCCCGTTTCGCCCCCAGGGGAGGTGGTCAGCGGGTTTGATGTGTGGCGCAGTCGTGGGACGATCACACGGATCCCGCGGCGGGTTTCCGCACATGGTCCCGCACATGGTCCCGCCGCGTCAGGCCAGCAAGGAGTGCTCGATGAGCAAGGACGAGACCGGTAGCACCGAGAGCCAGGGCATCCCCGGCTACTCGGCCAACAACAGCATCCCGGGTGGCTTCGCTCTTCCCATCCCCACTGCGGGCGCCGGCGCGAGCGAGCCCGAGCAGCCCCCGGCCGACCCGTGGAGCTCCACGTGGGACGACACCTCGTGGCAGACGGGCGAGACCGGCGAGACCGCCACCTATGACCTGTCCGAGCTCAACGGGCACGACCTCAACGGCGCCGACCACGGCTCGGCCGCCTCCGGCTCGACGAGTGCCTCGACCAACACGTGGACCGACTGGGAGCCCTCCGACCCGGGCACCGCCGACTGGTCGGCGACCACCGACGACGCCCCGGCGCAGTCCTACGCCGAGCCGACGTACACCGAGCCGTCCTATGCCGAGCAGCCCTACTCCGGCTGGACGCCCGCCGGCTCCACCGCGGACGAGCACTCGTCGGGCAGTGCCGCCGGCACGCCGTCCTCGGTGACGACCGACCACACCGCTGCACAGCAGGCGTATGCCGCCCGGCCGGCCGTCGACCCCGACGTGGCCGCCGCGGCCGCCGAGGGGGGCTACGAGCCCGAGACGTACGACCTGACCCCCGCGCCGCGCCCCGGCAACTCCGACCGCCCGAGCGCCGAGGACCTCATCAGCGCCCGCTCCAAGGGTGAGCGCCAGAAGACCAAGGCCAACTCCGGCCTGCGCAAGGCCTTCGGCATGGGCCCCAGCGTCAAGGAGATGCTCGAGCGCGACCGCATCGACCGCATCGCCCGACCCCTGGGCGGCCGCAAGACGATCATGGTCATCAACACCAAGGGCGGTGGCGGCAAGACGCTCGTGACGCTCATGCTCGCCAGCTACCTCGGCCGCTACCGGTCGGGGTCCGTCCTCGCGTGGGACAACAACGAGACCGAGGGCACGCTCGGCATGCGCGCGCCGTCGCAGAGCCACCACCGCACGGTCGTCGACCTGCTCGGGGCGCTCCCGACGATCGCGGGGGACCCCAACGCCGGCACGTCCGAGCTCGAGCACTGGGTGCGTGAGCAGCGGGGCCTCAGCTTCGACGTGCTCGCCTCGGCCGACGACGACGAGGCCATGCGCATCATCGGCGAGCAGGAGTTCGAGGACCTGCACACGCAGCTCTCGCGCTTCTACCGGATGATCGTCGTCGACACGGGCAACAACCGCCTGTCGCCGAACTGGCTCGCGGCCGCCGCCCGCGCCGACATGCTCGTCTTCGCGACCTCGCTCAAGGACGACACGTCGGTCGTGGCTGCCAAGAACCTCGACGCGCTCGTCGCGATGGGCCGCGGCGACCTCGTGCGCAACGCGGTCTGCGTCATCTCGCACACGTCGGCCAAGGGCAACGACATCGGTGCCGGCGTGCACACGCGCGAGCACTTCGAGCAGTGGGTGCGCGCGGTGGTCGACATCCCCTACGACCCGATGCTCGCCCCGGGCCTGCACCTCGACCCGCTCAAGATCAGCCGCAAGACGCACGAGTCGTGCATGGAGATGGCTGCCGTCGTCGTCGACGGTCTCTGATTCCCGGACCACAGGACGGCCCGGCCCGAGGGGGTGTGCCGCAGCCATGGCCCTCATCGCGCTGACCGGCGCCTCCGGTCGCATCGCCACGGCGTTGCGTCCGCGCCTGCGGGCAGCCGGCCACCGGCTCGTGCTGTGCGACGCTCCCGGCGTGGCGGTGCCTGACGTCGACCCGGCGACCGAACGTGCGGTCGAGAGCGACCTGCGGGACGTCGACGCCCAGGCCGAGGCCTTCGCCGGGGCCGACCTCGTGGTCCACCTCGGCGCCTTCTCCGACGAGCGTCCGTGGCCCGAGATCCTGGCCGTCAACATCGACGGCACCCGCGCCGTGTGCGAGGCGGCGCGTCTGGCCGGTGTCGGCCGGCTGCTGCTCGCGAGCTCGGTGCACGCGGCCGGCTACGTGCCGGTGGACGCGCCGCTCGTGCGCGACGGTATGCCACTCCCGGCGCCCGACACGTACTACGGCGTGAGCAAGGCGGCGCTCGAGGCGCTCGGGGGGTTGTATGCCGGCCGCTTCGCGATGACGGTCGTCAGCGCCCGCATCATGACCTTCGACGACCGGCCGGGCGGGCCGCGCTCGCTGCAGTCGTGGCTCTCCGGCGACGACATGGCGCGCCTCGTGCTCGCCACCCTGACGACGAGGGCGACCGGGCACCACGTGGTGTGGGGCGTGTCGCGCAACACCCGCCGGGTCGTCGACCTCGCGCCGGGACTGGCCATCGGCTTCGACCCGCAGGACGACGCGGAGGCGCACGCCTCGGACGCCGAGCGCCGTGGACCCAGCCGCCCACCCGGGCTGCTCGGCGGCGGCTTCGCCGATGCGGCATACGTCCTCGGTGAACCGCACGGCGGCACCCGGACCGGCTCCTGAGGGGAGCCCGCGCGTCACGTCAGCCGTCGTCGGTGGCGAAGCGGTGGTAGGCCTCGGTCGCGGCCTGCAGGTAGCGGTGGATCGCCTCCCGCTCCCCCTCGGTGAACTCCTCGGTCAGGGCGTCGAGCCGGTCGAGCAGGCCGCGCAGCTGCCCGCGCACCTCGGTCGCGGCCGACTCGGTGGGCACGAGGCGGACCCGGCGCCGGTCGCCGGTGTCGCGCTCGCGCAGCAGGTGGCCGGCGGCCTCGAGCCGGTCGACGACGTCGGTCATGGCGGCAGGCGTGATGCCGAGCCTGGAGCTCAGCTCGCGCGGGCCCAGACGACCGTCCGACGCGGCGATGTGGCTCATCGCGGACAGGTCGGTCGGGTGCATCCGCATCCGCCGGGCCAGGGCCCCGGACGCCTCGGCGGACGCGGCGCCGAGCGCCCTCAGCGCCCAGGTCTCGGGCTGGTGCACCCGTCTCGGGGTGCCCTGCGGGGGTGGGATTGCCATGGGCCGATGATACTGCTTCCATATGTTTAGAAGATCTAAACA
This sequence comes from Terrabacter ginsenosidimutans, assembly GCF_039539425.1. Taxonomy (NCBI): domain Bacteria; kingdom Bacillati; phylum Actinomycetota; class Actinomycetes; order Micrococcales; family Intrasporangiaceae; genus Terrabacter; species Terrabacter ginsenosidimutans. The sequence goes on from NZ_BAABDC010000001.1 coordinate 1,216,614, forward strand.
TATGGAGGGGACATGACGCAGGAGGCGGCCGCGGCCCGCGGCGGAGACCGGCGACGGTGGCTGGGCCTCGTCGCGATCAGCATCGCGGTGGCGCTGATCATCGTCGACTCGACGATCGTCAACGTCGCCGTGCCCTACATCGTCGACGACCTCGGGCTGAGCTCGTCGCAGGTGCAGTGGGTGCAGGAGTCCTACACGCTCGTCTTCGCAGCCACCCTGCTCATCTGGGGCACCGTCGCCGACCGCATCGGGCGACGCCGCATGCTCCTGATCGGCGTCGTCGTGTTCGTCGCGGCCTCGGTGCTCGCCGCCGTCTCCGGCTCGGGCGAAGCGCTCATCGGCGCCCGCATCATCCAGGGCTTCGGCGGCGCGATGATCCTGCCGACGACCCTCTCGCTCATCAACGCCGGCTTCACCGGTCGCGAGCGCGGCATCGCCTTCGCCGTCTGGGGCTCGACGATCGGCGGGATGGTCGCCGTCGGTCCGCTCCTCGGCGGCTGGCTCACGACCTCGTTCTCGTGGCGCTGGGCCTTCGGGATCAACCTGCCCATCGGGCTGCTCATCGTCGCGGGCGTCCTGCTCTTCGTCGACGAGTCCCGGTCGCCCCGCCGCGAGCGCGTCGACGTCGTGGGGGCGCTGCTGTCGGCCGTCACCTTCGCCACCCTGGCGTTCGGGCTCATCGAGGGCCGCACCTACGGCTGGTGGACGATCACGAAACCCTTCCAGCTCGGCCCGTGGACGTGGTCGAGCGGCCTGTCCCCCGTCGCCGTCGCCTTCGCCGTGACCCTCCTGGCCGGGACGGTCTTCGTCGTGCGGACGCTGCGTCGCACCGCGGCCGGCCGACCGACCCTCTTCCGCTTCGACCTCTTCGGCATCCGGTCGTTCCGCAACGGGAACATCGCCGCGATGATCGTCAGCCTCGGCGAGTTCGGCATCGTGCTGTCCCTGCCGCTCTGGCTGCAGAACGTGCTCGGCTACACCGCCTTCCAGACGGGCGTGGTCCTGCTGGCGCTCGCCATCGGCTCGTTCACGGCCAGTGGCCTCGTCACGGTGCTCAGCGCGCGCCTCACGGCCGCCGCGATCGTCCGGATCGGCATCGTCGCCGAGATCCTCGGCATCGCCGGCCTCGGGCTCGTCATCGGCCCGTCGACGTCGTGGGCCGCCATCGCGCCGTGCCTCTTCGTCTACGGCTTCGGCGTCGGGCTCGCGACGGCGCAGCTGACCGGCGTCGTCCTCGTCGACGTGCCGGTAGAGCGCAGCGGCGAGGGCTCCGGCCTGCAGTCGACGGCGCGCCAGGTCGGCTCGGCCCTCGGCATCGCGATCCTCGGCACCGTCCTGTTCACCACCGCCGGCGCCCGCCTCGACGCGGGACTGACCGACCTCGGCGTGCCCGAGAGCGCACGCGCCGGCATCGTCAATGCCGTCGTCGAGAGTGCGGGCGGCGCCATCCCTGCCCTCGCCGAGGACCCCCGCACCGCGGCGGCCGCACCGGTCGCCGAGCAGGCCTTCTCGGACGCGACGAGGTATGCGGCGTTCACCGCCGCCGGCTTCCTCGTCCTCGGCCTGCTCGCCACGTTGTCGCTCGGCGACCCGCGCCAGGGCCGGCAGGGGGGCCGACACCGCGAGGGGTATGCCGGCAGCCGTGGTGCGTCGGACGGCCGACCGGAGCCGGTGCCTGAGGACGTCCCCGAGGCGGACGCGCCCGTGGTCCCGTAGCGCGCCACCCGGCATACGCCGTCGGTGGACCGCACGTGCGGCGCTCGCGACCGGCCATGAAGTGCGCGATGGTGCTGCATCCGGTGGGGTGATCACCCCACCGGATGCAGCACCATCCGACGCATCATCCGCCCGGTGCTGGCCTCAGGGCGCGCCCGGTTTGGCGATAGCGGGGCTGATACAGCACACTGTCTGCTTGTCACGCGCGAGTGGCGGAATGGCAGACGCGCTGGCTTCAGGTGCCAGTGTCCGAAAGGGCGTGGGGGTTCAAATCCCCCCTCGCGCACAGAATGTGGGGAAGTTTCCCCGAACGGGAGCGGCGGCCCTGGTCTTCGGACCGGGGCCGCCGCTTCTGCGTTCCCAGACAGCTTCCATCCCGTTGGTCTGGCCCCGTTCGGCTGGCGTCGGCGGCCGGCAGCAGTGCGGCACCTGCGGGCGCGACCCGATGCCAACATGGCGGGCCCTTCGGCCCTACCCGCACTTGCCGGCACGGTGCGACGGTGACGAGACGCCGAGGCATCCGTCTCATGAAGTCCAACGGAGGACGCTATGACAATCCGACTCGACCGGACCGGACTGGTGGCAGGGCACAGGAACCCGGAAGCCGCCACCTGGGCTGCAGAGATGTCCACGTACTTGACCGAGAAACTGGGCATGTCCACCACATGGGGCGTGGAGGTCGGCGGTCCTGTGGGGACGATGCACTGGTACACCGACTTCGCCGACATGGCGGAGCTCGAGGCTGGTCTGGGGAAGTCGATGACTGACGCCGGTTACATCGAGCTCATCGCGAGGGCCGCGGACCTGTTCATCGAGGGACGCACCGAGGACTCGATCATCTACATCATGTGAAGTTCACCTTCGCGCCACGTCGAGTCGCTCCCCGATGGGTGGGCCAGAATCCCCCTCGCGCACGCGATGACGAAGGGCCCCGGTTCATGGAACCGGGGCCCTTCCGCGTGGAGCGACCGTCGACGCCATGCCGCGGGGAAGGAACGCCCCGGCGACGAGGCCGACGAGCCCGATGGCGGCCAGCGTGACCAGCGCCGCCGCCTCGGCGCTCTCGGTGAGGCCCGCGACGAGGATGGTGCCCGCGATGGCCGTACCCAGTGAGGAGCCGAGGTTGGAGACGCTGCGGGACAGTCCCGAGATCTCGCCCTGCCGTTCGTCGCCGAAGCTGGACTGCACGACGTTGACCGAGGGCGTCAGCATCCCGCCTAGCCCGAACCCGACCAGGAAGAGTCCCGGCGCGAACGCCCAGGGACTCGACGAGCGGCCGACCATCGCCAGCAGCACGCCGACGCCGCAGATGGTGATGACGAAGCCGAGCATGATCAGGGTCCGCTGAGCACGCCGTTTCGCGAAGCGTTCCGCCCCCAGGGACGACAGGAGCAGCCCGAGGGTGGCCGCCGTGAAGATGATGCCGGTCTGGATCGCGTCATAGCCGCGCACCGTCTGGAGGTACGCCGCGACCACGAACGAGATGCCGAGCAGCATCAGCCACTGGATGTTCTGGGTCACGAGGCCGAGGTTGGACGTGCGGCTGTGGAACAGGCTGATGGACAGCAGCGGTTCTCCGCCGGAGCGCGCCTTGGCCCGGATCCACAGGAAGAACGAGAGCAGCACCACGGCGCCGGCCACGAGCAGGGCCAGCATCAGCCAGCCGCTGTTGTCGGCTGCCAGGATGCCGAGCACGACGAGGACCAGGCCGAGCGCCGACAGGACCGCTCCCGTCGTGTCGAAGTGCTTCGTGGGGTCCGGCGGCAGCGGGTCGGCGATGCGGCGGGCCAGAAGCACGATCACGGCGATCACCAGGGCCTGGAAGACGAACGCGGCTCGCCAGCTGATGGCCGAGGTGATGAGGCCGCCGATCAGGGGCCCTGCTGCGGCGCCGACCCCTCCCATCGCGCTGATCGCGCCGAAGGCGCGGGCGCGGGAGGCGACCTGGGTGAAGAGCAGCGTCGTGAGGATGTAGACGGGCGGGATCAGCAGTGCCGTGCCGATGCCCTCGAGGATGGAGTTGCCGATGATGAGGACTCCGAGGCCGGGGGACACCGCGCTCAGCAACGCGCCGACCCCGTACACGGTGAGACCGACCATGAAGCAGCGCTGGCGGCCGTAGCGGTCGGTGAGCTTGCCCCCGGGGATCATCAGCGCCGCCATCACGAGCAGGAAGAGGGTGATCGCGACCTGGACGCCCTGGACCGTCGTGTCGAGGTCCTTGCTGATGTCGTTGATCATCACGTTCATGTTCGAGCCGGCGAAGCTGCAGATGAACTGTGCGAGAGCAAGAGGGACCAGCACCCTTCGCAGGGTGCTCGCGTGCTGTGCGGACACGTCACTCTCGGCCACGAGGCACCCGCTTTCGGTCCGAGTCGGTACGTCGCCCATCGGGGCACGTCGCCCACCGGGCGTGACCTCGAGGGTGCCGCCGGCGCGGGCCGGGGCACATCATCCCCCGGGGATGATGCCCGCTCGTTCGCGAGACCGGCAGCCTGACGTTCAGGCGTCCGCCGCCCAGGGAGCGCATCCGCCTGGAGCTCCCCCGGAAAGGTTCTCGAGCATGTCCGACTACCCCCTCATCGCCGACCACGGGCTCATCGGTGACCTCCAGACCTGCGCACTGGTGGCGACGGACGGCTCGATCGACTGGTTCTGCGCCCCGCGTTTCGACTCCCCGAGCGTCTTCGGGGCCCTGCTCGACCACGAGCGGGGAGGCCACTTCAGGGTCCGACCGACGGCCGAGACGTTCACCGGCAAGCAGCTCTACTTCCCCGACACGGCGGTCCTGGTCACGCGCTTCATGACCCAGGCGGGCGTGGGCGAGGTGACCGACTTCATGCCCGTCGCGGGGGCGGTCGCGACCGATCGGCACCGGATCGTGCGGATGGTTCGGTGTGTGCGCGGGGAGATGACGTTCGCCGTCGACATCGCTCCCCGGTTCGACTACGGCCGTGAGCCGCACGAGACACACCTGACGGAGGCCGGTGCCGTCTTCGAGGGAGAGCGGACGGCGATGGCGGTCAGTCTCATCCTCGAGCCCGAGGAGCAGCGGCTCGCCCACCCGCAGGTCGACGCCCACGGCGACGTCCACGCCGAGCTCACCCTTCGGGCAGGCCAGATGAGAGGGGTGGTGGTCGAGACGGGACCCGCCCGTCCGGCACACCCGGTGCCCGTCGCGGAGGCGTGGCGGCTCTTCGACGAGACGGTCGACTTCTGGGAGACCTGGCTGGGTCAGTCGACGTACGCGGGGCGGTGGCGCGAGGCGCTGAACCGTTCGGCGATCACCCTCAAGCTGATGACGTACGCGCCGACCGGAGGCATCGTCGCAGCGCCCACGATGGGGCTGCCCGAGCAGATCGGTGGAGAGCGGAACTGGGACTACCGCTACACGTGGATCCGGGACGCCTCCTTCTCGATCTACTCCCTGCTCGGGATGGGGTTCACGACCGAGGCAGCCGCCCTGGGGCGCTGGCTCAAGGACCGCGTCGACGAGCAGGTGGGGGGAAACGGAACCGGGCCGTTGAACATCATGTACCGCGTCGACGGGTCCAGTGACCTCAGCGAGGAGGTCCTGCCGCACTGGGAGGGATATCGCGGCTCGACCCCGGTCCGCGTCGGCAACGCAGCAGCGGACCAGCTCCAGCTCGACATCTACGGCGAGGCGATCGACAGCATCTACTTCGCCGACCAGCGGGGCATCACCACCGGCCACCAAGGGTGGCAGCGGCTCTGCGACCTGCTCAACTGGGTCACGGACAACTGGGACCAGCCCGAGGAGGGCATCTGGGAGACCCGCGGAGGAAGGCAGGCCTTCACCTACGGCAGGCTCATGAACTGGGTCGCGCTCGATCGCGGGATCCGGCTGGCGACCAAGCACGGACGCCCGGCCCCGCTCGAGCGGTGGCGCGCGGAGCGAGACGCGATCTACAACCAGATCATGGAGCGTGGCTGGAGCCCGACGCGCAAGGCGTTCCGGCAGCACTACGACACCGACGTCCTCGACGCCGCCCTCCTGCGCATGTCCACCGTCGGCTTCATCACCCCCACCGACCCGATGTGGATCTCCACCCTGGAGGCGATGGACGCCGAGCTGGTCACCGACAGCCTCGTCTACCGGTACGACCCCGAGGCCTCGCCAGACGGGCTCCGAGGCTCCGAGGGCACCTTCTCGCTCTGCACGTTCTCCTACGTCGCGTCACTGGCCCGGGCGGGCCAGCTGAGCAAGGCTCGAGAGACGTTCGAGAAGATGCTGACGTATGCCAACCACGTCGGCCTGTACTCCGAGGAGATCGCGCTGACGGGCGAGCAGATCGGCAACTTCCCGCAGGCCTTCACCCACCTGGCCCTCATCGACGCCGCGATCATCCTCGACCGGCAGCTCGACCAGAACCGGCCCGTCACCTCCACACGATCGCTGCGAAACCCACCGTCCGACACCGCACGATCTGAGAGGAAGTGACCCGTGACCACGAAGAGCGAGTTCACCGACGAGGAATGGCTGCGCATCATGCGCGCCCCGATGGTCGCCGGGCTGGCGATCTCCCTGGCCGACCCGGGCGGTCCGATCGAGGCCGCCAAGGAGTCCATGCAGACGGTCAAGAGCGCCACCAACCCGCCCACCCGCGAGCAGCTGCTGGCCGAGGTGGCCCTGGAGATCCAGGCGTCCGTCCAGGAACGGCACAACCCCCTCAAGGGCTACCGGCCGGCGGCCGGTGCACCGCCCGGCGAGCAGGTGCTCGAGGAGCTGCGGGGCGTTCAGGAGATCGTCGCGGCGAAGGCCACCGCCGAGGAGGCCGCGGCGTTCGCACGATGGTTGGTCGCCGCGGCCCAGGCGGCCGCCGACGCCGCCAAGGAGGGCGGTTTCCTCGGATTCGGCGCGCAGCAGGTCAGCGATCGCGAGCGGGTGATGGTGGACCGGGTGCGCGAGACCGTCGGCGCGTGATCGCCACCGACCGGCCCCCTCGCCGTCCGGGCATCAGCGTCTGGGCATCAGCGACCTGGCATCACGGTCCGGGCATCACGGTCCGGGCATCAGCGACCTAGCATCACGGTCCGGGCATCAGCGACCTGGTAGCGCCACCTACCTGTCAGTGCAGGGCGACCTTCATGGCTGCGACCAGCATCCCGATCCCTGCACCCACCGCGGCGCTCGCGACGCATCCCCGCCTGCTGAGGCCGCTGCGCACGCCGGCGAGATAGCTGTAGCCGCTCAGCAGGCCGATGGTGGCGATGAGCGCTGTCCAGGCTGCCGTGCGCAGTGACGCGCCTGCCAGCTCGGCGAGGAGCAGGATGAGGATCGGCAGGAGAGAGGCGCCCGCTATGGGCCACGTCTCCAGCAGGGCCGCGCGCAGAGCGACCCGTGGGTGGAGACCATGCTTGACCGAGGCACCCAGGGTGCTGGCGTGCAGGTGGGCGAGCCAGTAGACGAGCACGGTGCCGAAGATGGCGATGCTCAGCTGGGCGCTCGAGTCGAGGTGCCCGGCGCCGTAGGCGATGGCGGCCGCACAGACCACCGTGCCCGTGAAGACCCCCTCGCCACCACTGATGAGGCCGAACGGGTCGGCCTTGCGTCGAGCATCCGCAGCCTCGTCGTCCGGGCCGTCATCGCCCGCGCCGCCCGTCTCCCCGTCGTGCACATGAACCACCCCGATGGGTTGGTGGGATGGCGGAGGGTCCCCGCGACCCAGGGGCCCCGCCGCGTCAGGAGCGGGACGGGATCTCCCTGCCGTGGGCGGCGACGGCATAGATGACGAGGATGTCGACGACGATGATCGTCAGGGCCCAGAGCGGGAACGCCGGGATGAACGCGAAGTTCACGATCGCGCTGAGTCCGGCCACCATGATCGCCAGCACCCGCGCCCACATGGCGCCGGTGAACAGTCCGAAACCGGCCACCAGGGCGACCACACCGACGATCAGGTGCACCCACCCCCAGACCGTGTAGTCGACGTGGACCACCAGGCCGCTGGAGCTCACCAGGTAGTAGCTCTTGTTGAACAGGGCCACGAGCCCGGCGATCCCCTGGAAGCAGCCGAGCAGGATCATCATCGTCGACGAGAAGATCACCCAGCCGCTCCATGGGTCGGGCAGCCCGGGGGCTCCGTGCCCGTCGTGTTGCGGTGCTCCGGTCGTTCGTGCCGCCGGCGCCTGTCTGCGCACATCACTCATGGTGTCTCCTCCGATCACACCAGCTGTCGTGTTCCTCCACGCTTGCGACCGGCACCGGCGGCGTCATCACTCGGCGAGAGTGATCCTGCAGCCCGCCCGTCGATCCCCACGCAGATGCGTGGCAACCCGGGTCGGTCACCCCCCGAGCAGAGGCCCGGTCGAGGGGGGTTCCCTTCGCCCCGAAGAGGGCGAATCGCCTGTTCGAGGCGCCGTGGGGAGGGGTATGTAGGCGGGAGCCGTGCGACCGGGGGCGGTTCAGCAGAGACCAGAACCGTGGATTCTCAATGTCCACGGCCTCCCGTACCATGACCGCTGACGAAGGCCCCTTGAGATGTCAACTGACGCGCACCTTCAGTCCGAAAGCCGTAGGTGCCCCTGACATGAACCGACTGCAGGAAGGGTTCGTGCTCGGCGAGCGCTACCACCTGGACCACCGCATCGCCTCCGGCGGGATGGCGGACGTCTGGGCCGGCACCGACTCGGTGCTCCAGCGCGAGGTCGCCGTCAAGGTCATGCGTCCCGACGCCGACCACGAGCGCCTGTTCGCGCTCCGCTTCCGCGACGAGGCCGTGCACTCCGCGGCCCTGATGCACACCAACATCGCCACGGTCTTCGACTACGGCGAGGACCAGGGCCTCGCCTTCCTCGTCATGGAGCTCGTCTCCGGCGAGCCGCTCTCGGCGGTCCTCCGGAAGCGTGGACCGCTCCCGGCGAGCGAGGTCCGTTCGATCATGGGGCAGGCCGCCCTCGCGCTCGGCGTGGCCCACGAGGCCAGAGTCGTGCACCGTGACATCAAGCCGGCCAACATCATGGTTCGCGAGGACGGCCTCGTGAAGCTCACCGACTTCGGCATCGCGCGGGCCCTCGACGCCTCGGGTCACACGCAGCACGGCGAGATGCTCGGCACCCCGAACTACATCAGCCCCGAGCAGGCGCTCGGCCACGCGGCGACGGGCGCGAGCGACCTCTACGCCCTCGGCGTCGTCGGTCACGAGATGCTCGTCGGGCAACGCCCCTTCGATCGGGGCACGCCCATCGCGACGGCGCTCAGCCACGTCAACGAGCCGCCGCCACCGCTGCCCGACGACATCCCGGAGGACCTGCGAGACCTCATCGCCGAGTGCCTCGAGAAGGACCCCGAGAAGCGACCGCTCAACGCCGCTGCCGTCGCGGTGCGGCTCGGTCTCGGCGACCAGGAGCTGCGCGGCCTGGCGCTCGGCCTCGCGACCGCCATCAACGGCTCACCGGCCGAGATGCTCGACGACATCGAGGAGCTCCACGGTGAGGTCCGCGACGTCTCGTCGACGGGTTCGCGACGCGCGGTCGACCCCGAAGAGCTCGGTGCGACACAGGCGATGCCGTCCGCGGTCCCGGACTGAGCCAGCCGTGACGCAGTCAGGGTTCGACAGCGTCCCTGTCGCCGCGCCCGATCCGACCTAGTCTGGACGTATGGCGATCCTGCCGCTCTTCCCGCTCGGCACCGTGCTCATGCCCGGTGGGAGGTTGCCGTTGCAGATCTTCGAGCCGCGCTACGTCCAGCTCCTCAGGGACCTGCTCGACGGCCAGGACGAGCGCTCGCCGGTCTTCGGGGTCGTCGCGATCCGTGAGGGTTTCGAGGTGGGGGACGACGGTGTCCGTGCCCTGCACCCGGTGGGGTGCGGCGCGTTGCTGACGCAGGCGGCCGCCCTCGAGGGCGAGCGTTTCCTCGTGGTCTCGGAGGGCACCGACCGCTTCCGCCTCGATGCCATCGACGAGTCGGCCGGCACGCCCTACACGACGGCTCGCATCACCTGGCTGACCGAGCCCGACGGGGACCCCACGACCGTCGTCGATCTCGCTGCCCGGCTGCGTTCCGAGCTGGGCGCGTTCGCCGCCGCCACCGGGTCCGAGCCCGAGATCCCCGTCGACGACCGCCTGCTGGCGTATGCCGTGCCGGAGACCGTGAGCCTGGACGTGGCCGATCGCCAGCGCCTCCTGGCCAGCAGCGACACCGAGTCCCGCCTGCGCCTGGCTCTCCAGCTCGTCCGGCGCGAGCGAGAGTTCGCGGACGCTCTCGGCGCGGTGGGCAGCGCCCCGCTGCCGCCCTTCAGCCCCAACTGACCTCGCTGGGTCAGGCCCGGACGCCGGCACGACCAGCCCGACGGCACGCCTTTGTGATCTCCCCTGCACGCCGTCGGGCCGTGCCATGGTCGGCACGCGCCAACCGCAGCATCCCTCGAGGGTTGTGTCGGGAGACTCCCCCAATCCGTCACCCGATGGACGCTTACCCAGCCGGCGGCGATCCGGTCACCGTTCGCGCCCCTGAGCCGCCGTCGGGTCGCCGGACGACCCGGCATACGACCGCTGGCCGTCAGCGCAGGGTGTGCACGACCTCGGCGCCGACCACCCACGTCGCCAGCGCGCACACGACGACGAACGAGAGGTTCCACAGCGCGCGGGGCAGCGGCGTCAGCGAGGCGAGGACGCCCGGGTCGCTGCCGCGGCTGCGGTCGCGGAGCACCGCGGACAGGTGGCGCCACGCCCCGACGAGCAGCACGACCCCGAGACCGATGAGCACCTGCGTCTGCAAAGCGTCGTCCCGCCACCACCACAGTGCTGCCGAGCCGGCGATAGCGACGACCATGACAACGACCGTCAGCGCGGACCGGACCCGGACCAGGGCGAAGAGCAGCACGGCCAGTCCGGCCGTGATCAGCGGGGCCGCCCAGCCGCGCCCGGCCGCCCACACCATGGCGGCGCCGAGCAGGGCCGGCATCGGGTAGCCCGACCACGTCGAGGCGACGCGGCCGGGGCCGCGCACCGGGCCGCGGGTCACGGCATGGCCCGACATGTCGCCGCGCAGCACGAACCCGGTGAACTGGCGCCCGACGAGGACGCCGACGACGGCGTGGCCGAGCTCGTGCACGAGGGTGACGGCGAGGCGGACGACCCGCCAGAGCGGTTCGACGGCGACGAGGACGAGGGCGACGCCCAGGACGATCAGCAGGCGGGGCGCCGTCAGCGCGACGTCGCCGGTCGCCGGGACGACCCGGTCGCGTACCGCCTCGAACCACTCCACGGTCGCTGAACCTAGCGGACCTCCTTGTGGGCGCTGCACGTGACGGGTGCAGGCCGGGTACGTCACAGCTGGTCCCGCAGGAGGCGATGGCCTCGATGCGACAGGACGGGCGGTTCACGGCACCATGCAGGACATGCGTCAGGGGTTCCTCGTTCGCGTACCCGGCCGGCACCGGGCAGTGGGACCAGCCGGGTCGTTCTGGTCACGTGCGGGCCTTCCGCTCCGCCAGGGCGCAGCGGTCCTGGCCCTGGTCGCCGTGGCGGTCTCCGTCTGGCTGTGGGAGGTCAGGCCCTTCGACTCGAGGCACGGGCTCGGGGTCGACGCCCCGTCCGCGGGCATCGGTGCGGCTCACGCCCCTCTCGGCGCGCCCCCGTCGATGCCGGGCGGACACGGTGGCTACACGTTCATGCGGATGCAGGGCAACGGCGCCGACCCGGTTGCCTACGACCCGTGCCGCCCGATCCACTTCACGACGAGCACGGTCGGGCTGCCACCCGGCGGTGACGCCCTCGTGCGTGAGGCGGTCGCGACGATGTCGCAGGCCAGCGGGCTTCAGTTCGTCGACGACGGGCTGACCGACGAGCCGCCGGTGCCCGAGCGCGACCCCTACCAGCCGGACCGCTACGGCGACCGGTGGGCGCCGGTCTACATCGCCTTCGCGACTCCGGGTCAGATCCCGCGGCTCGCGGGCAGCACCGTCGGGCTCGGTGGCAGCACCCCGCGCGCGGCCGACGACGGGGTCCTCGTCTACGTCACCGGGTCGGTCTGGCTCGACGCCGCCGCGATGGACGACCTGCTCGCCGCGGGCCGCCGGGACTCCGCCCGGGCCGTGGTCGAGCACGAGATCGGGCACGTGCTCGGCCTCGACCACGTGTCCGACGCGACGCAGCTGATGTCCGAGACGGGCGGCACGGGTGCCGGTCCCTCCGACGGCGACCGGCGCGGGCTGGCGGTCCTCGGCCGCGGGGTGTGCCGCCCCGACCTGTGACCGCAGGCGGCCGTCGGTGCCCGCCGGACGCATACGCCGTCGGGCCTGACGCGGTCAGCCCAGCAGGGCTCTCGGGTGACGCGCGGTGAGCACCTCGAGCAGGAGCCGGTGCAGCGGCACGTCCACCCCCGACTCGCCGGCGAGACGCACGACGGCGCCCGTCCACGCGTCGAGCTCCGACGGCCTGTCCTCGAGCAGGTCCCGCTGCAAGGTGGTCGTCCCGTCGGCGGGCTGGTCGTCGACGTAGGCCAGCGTGCCCGCGACGACGCGATCAGGCAGGCGTATGCCGCGTGCCCGGGCCAGTGCCTCCACCTCGCGCATCGCGTCCTCGAGCAGGGCACGGCGGGGCGGCTGCGTGCGCAGCTCGCCGATCGTGGCGTCGAGGGCCGCGCCCAGGCTGCCGAACGGCACGACGAAGAGCATCTTCGACCACAGCTCGGCCCAGATGTCCTCGGGCACCGGGGACGCGGCGCCGGAGCCGACGATCGCCTCGCGCAACCGGGTGACCCGCTCGGAGGGCGCCCCCGGCGTGGCGGACCACTCGTCGACGGTGAGGGACCCGGGGCCACCCGCGTGGGTGATGCAGCCAGGCCCGTCGATGTGGACGAAGAGCTTGGCGATGCCAGGGAGCACGGCACCGCGCCCGACGGCGGCGGCGACCTGGTGGGGTGCCTCGACGCCGTTCTGCGTCGTGACGACCGCCGTGCCGGGGCCGACGAGGGTCGGCAGCGCCGCCAGCACCGGCGGCAGCTGCCACGTCTTGACGGCGAGCAGCACGACGTCGACCGGGCCGATCGAGGCGATGTCGTCGGTGGCCTGCGCCGGCTGCACGGTGAAGTCGCCGGCGACACTCGTGACGGCGAGACCGCGGTCGCGGATCGCCTCGAGGTGCGCGCCCCGCGCCAGGAAGGTGACGTCGTGGCCCGCCATTGCGAGCCGCCCGCCGAAGTAGCCGCCGACTCCGCCCGTTCCGAGCACCGCGATCCGCATGACCGTGCCTCCTCGTCGGGTCCGGCGACCGGACCCCTCGACACCATCATCGCGCTGGGGCCGCTGCACAGGTAGCGTCGGTGAGCATCGTCTCGTCCTGAGGCAATGGCGGCTGCAGGAGGCTTCATGGAGCTCACCACCACGGTCAACGACGAGGCGCGGGTCGTCGAGGTCGACGGCACCGAGTCGGCGGTCGACGTCGTGCGTGACGGTCTCGGCCTGACCGGCACGAAGCTCGTCTGCGGCAGTGGCGTCTGCGGCGCCTGCACGATGCTCGTGGACGGCGAGCCGGTGCTCGGCTGCCTGACGCCGGTGACGCGGCTGCGAGACGCGGCCGTCACGACCGTCGAGGGGATCGCGGACGGGGACGAGCTCCATCCCGTGCAGCGCGCCTTCGCGCACCACGATGCGCTCCAGTGTGGCTACTGCACGCCGGGATTCGTCGTCGACGCCGTCGCCTTCCACGACCGGTGGCGCGCCGACCACGGCACCACGGAGCCCGGTCGTCAGGCCATCGCCGAGGCGCTCGCCGGCCACCTGTGCCGGTGCGGCTCCTACGAGGGCGTCTATCGCGCGGTGGCGGCCGCGTGCCGTGGCGAGCACGACGTCGACGGGGGCACCGTCGAGCGGGTCGAGCGGGTCGAGGCGCCGGCCAAAGTGACGGGCGCCGCGGTCTACACGACCGACGTCGCGCTGCCCGGGATGCTGCACGCCGTCATCCGCCGGTCCGACCTGGCGGCGGGGGTCGTCGGGCCGATCAGCTTCCCCCATGCCGTCCTCGGCATCGAGGTGCTGGACGAGGACCGGCGGGTGCGCTGGGCCGGCCAGCCGATCGCCGTCGTCGCCGCCGAGTCCCTGGCCGAGGCCCGCCGCGAAGCGCGCGAGCTGACCGTGCCGTTCACGGCGCAGCGGTTCGTCCTCGACCCCGCCAAGGCCGTCCGCCCGGGTGCCCCGCTCGTCTACGCGACCCGGGCCGACCGCAAGGAGGCGCCGACCGCCGGCGAGGGCAGCGCCATGCCGGCGCCGTGGGACGGCAACAGCCACGGCCCGTCGCGCGCCCCGTTCCTCGGCACCGTCGCCAAACGGCGCATCCGCGCGGCCCGGTCCGAGGGGCGACGGGGCCTCGTCGACCTCGAGTTCCACACGGCGGCGCAGCTGCACACCGCCTTCGAGCCGCATGCCTGCGTCGCCGACTGGAGCGACCCGCAGTACCTCCGGGTGTGGCTCAGCACGCAGGGCGTCGGGGCGATGCGCCTCGAGATCGCCGACCACTTCGACCTCGACCCGACCCACGTCGAGGTCGTCGCCGAGCACGTCGGTGGCGGGTTCGGCGCGAAGCTCGGCCTGACGACGGAGGCCATCGGCGCGATCGAGCTCAGCCGCCTCAGCCGCCGTCCGGTGCGACTCGTCCTCGACCGGCACGAGGAGCTGACCGGCACCGGCAACCGTCCCGGGAGCCGCTCGCGCGTCTCCCTGCTCGTCGACGACGACACGCAGGCGATCCGGGCGCTCACCGTCGACACCGACAGCCACGCCGGCATCGCCGTCGGCAACAGCGTCGCGGCGCTCGCGATGCTCGTCTACGACCGCACCCCGCGCCTGGCCCGTGACGTCGACGTCGTCACCAACGCCCCGCCCGGCGCGCCGTTCCGCGGCCCGGGCGGACCGACGATCGCGTGGGCCCTCGAGCAGACCGTCGACGAGGCCGCCCACCGTTTCGGCCGGGACCCGATCGACCTGCGCGCGCAGTGGGACGGCAACCCGAAGCGCCAGGCGCTCTACCGCTGGGCGTCGGCGCTGCCCACGTGGCAGGGTCGCCCGGCGACCGGGAGCCAGACCGGGCGCTACCGCCGCGGCGTCGGGGTCGCGGCCGCCAACTGGATGTACTTCGTCGACCCCGACTGCGAGGTGATCGTCCGCGTCGAGGCCGGGCGCCTCGTCGTCTCGACCGCCGTCCAGGACATGGGGACCGGCAGCCGCACCGTCCTGGCGCGCGCCGTCGCCGGTGTCTTCGGGGTCGACCCGACCGCGGTGGACGTCCGTCTCGGGCGTGCGCACAGCGGCGCGACCCACGGACCGGCCTCCGGTGGCAGCCGCACGACGGTGTCGCTGTGGTCGACGGCGGTCGAGGCGGCCACGAGCCTGCGCGCCCGCATCGGCATCGACCTCGGCGGCGCCCCCGACGGCGCGTCCGCCAGCGCGAAACGGGGCGGCGACCGCGGCCTGCGCGCCGTCCCCGTCACCATGGGCGGCATCCAGGTCGGCCGGGGCTTCTCGGCGGCCGTGCACGTCAGCGAGGTCGAGGTCGACACCCGCACCGGCAGGACCCGCGTGCTCCGCGTCCACGGCGGCATCGCCGTCGGCCGCATCCACGCCCCGGTCCTCGCCCGGAGCCAGTGCGAGGGCTCGGTGATCCAGGGCATCGGGCTCGCGCTCTACGAGAACCAGGTGCTCGACCCGCACACCGGCCTCACCCTGACCGCCAACCTCGAGGACTACCGCATCCCCCAGCTCGGCGACACCCCCGAGATCGACATCCACTTCCACGAGGAGGGCTGGGACCGCGTGCCCGGCGGCGGGGTCGGCCTCGGCGAGGTCGCGACGATCAGCCCCGCCGCGTCGGTCGGCAACGCCATCTTCAACGCGACCGGCTGGCGACCGCTCACCCTGCCGGTGCGGCCCGACCGCGTCCTCGAGGGCCTGCGCACGGAGGTGGCCCGATGAGCGTCACGATCCTCACGGCATACGACGAAAGGCCTGAAGGGACAGGCGATATCGTCTACCGCGCAGGTGGCACCGACCTTCAGGAACGGCTGCGCACGACGGGCGCCACGCCGCACGTGCTCGACCTCACCGGCATCCCCGGCTTCGCGAGCGTCGAGCGCACCGACACCGGCACGACCCTCGGCGCCGGTGTCACCGTCGCCACCGTGGCGCGGGACCTGGCCGAGGACTACCCGGCGCTCGCCCTGACCGCGGCCGGCCTCGCGACGCCGCAGGTGCGGACCGCAGCGACGATCGGCGGCAACCTGCTCCAGCGCACCCGCTGCTGGTACTTCCGCCACCCGCACACGTCGTGCTTCAAGTCCGGCGGTGACACCTGCCCCGCACGCGACGGCCGCCACCTCTACGGCAACGTCTTCGACACGGCGCCGTGCGTCCACCCGCACCCGTCGTCCCTCGCGATGGCGCTGCTGACGTATGCCGCGACGATCGACACGACGCACCGTGACGGTCTCGCAGTGGGTGACGTCCTCGGCGACGGGTCCGACCCGAGCCGCGACCACCTGCTCGCCGACGACGAGGTGCTGAAGCGGGTCGTCCTGCCGCCGCCGGTCGCGGGCGAGCGGGCAGCGTACTTCCGCTCGATCAGCCGGTTCGAGGCGGAGTGGCCGCTCGTCGAGGCCGTCTGCCGGGTCGTGCGCGACGGCGACGGCCGCGTCACGGAGTGTGGGGTGGCGATCGGCGGTATCGCGCCGACTCCCCTGCGGCTCAGTGCGGTCGAGGCCCTGATCACGGGAACGCAGCTCGACGACGACGCGATCACCGCGGCCGCGGCCGCCGCGACGGAGGGCGCCAGCCCGCTGCCGGAGACGGGCTACAAGGTGCAGCTCGTCGCGGCCACGGTCCGCGAGGTCCTCGAGCGCGTGCGGTCGTGAGGGCGCTCGTCCTGTCGGACACGCACGCGCCGCGGCACTGGAAGGCCTGCCCACCGGCGTTGCTGCCCCACCTCGACGCGGCCGACGTCATCCTGCACGCCGGCGACGTCTGCACGCCCGACGTGCTCGACCTGCTGGCCGGCTTCGCGCCGGTGCACGTGGTGATGGGCAACAACGACGTGCCCGAGGTCGCGGACTGGGGTGCGCCCGAGACGCTGGAGATCGAGCTCGAGGGGGTGCGCGTCGGGATGATCCACGACAGCGGGCCCAAGCAGGGCCGGACGGCCAGGATGCGGCGACGGTTCCCGACGGCCGACCTCGTCGTCTTCGGGCACTCGCACATCGCGCTCGACGAGACCGGCGACGGGCTCCGCATCCTCAACCCCGGGTCGCCCACCGACCGCCGGCGTCAGCCGTCCGGCACCGTCGCGACGCTCGACCTGCGCGACGGCGCGGTCGTCGGTGCCCGGATCGAGCCCCTGCCGACCTGAGCGCACGCCTGCGTCGATCAGCGACTCAGCGACCCCCGAAGGTCTCCAGCAGGATCTGGCGCTCGCCGTCCGTGAGGTTGGTGGCGACGAGCTTGCTGTGCATCCCGCGGAAACGTTCGCCGACCCGGTCGAGGTCGCCCTCCTCGGTGACGACGAAGAGCGCCGACGTCCCCGGGGTCACCTCGGTGCGGATGGTCTCCAGCTGCTCCCTGGTGATCCCGGCGTCCTCCGTCATCTTGCTGATGGCTGCGATGGCCCCACCGACGACGCCGCCCACCACGGGCACGAAGAAGAGCGCGCCGACGAGCACTCCCCACAACGCGCCCCAGCCCGTGGCACGCCACTTCTCGTCGTTGGTGTGGCTCGTGCTCGGATGCGAGTCCCCCGCCGGCCAGGTGACGACCGCGTGGTCGACGACCTTGAGGAACCCCTCCCTCTGGCAGTCCTCGAGGATGGACTCGGCGTGGTCGGCGCCGCCGAGGTCATCGAACTTCCAAACCGTGAAGGCAGCCATGTCGTGCTCCTTTGGGCGGCGCCGCTGGCCCGTCGGCCACCGGGCGGTGGTTGCGAGTGGTCCCGCCGGGCCGCGCGTGCCTCTCAGACGCGACGGTCCGACGAGTCCCACCCTGCCGTCCGCGGCTGCCGTGGTCCTCCCTCTCTCGGAGTGAGGTGTGGCCGGTCACCAGCCCCAGGAACCCGGGATGCCCTTGAAGGGACCGACGACACGGTCGGTCACCCATCCGCCGTAGAAGCCGCCCTCCTGCGCCCGCACCCGCTCGCCGTCGACGTAGCAGGCGTCCACGAGCCCGGGCATGACGGCGACGTGACCGGCCAGGACGGCATACGTCGGCACGGGCTCGGGGTAGGTCCACGCGGCGCGAGCGGCGCGGCGCCCCCCGCCGAGGAGGTCGAAGTAGGCGGCCCGGCCCTTCCACTCGCAGACCGTGCTGCCCTCGACGGGCAGGAGGGCACCGTCGACGAACGCGTCGAGTGGCAGGTAGTAGGTCGGTGGGTGGCTCGTCTCGAGGACGCGGAGCGAGGAGCGCGTGCGGGCCACGACCTCTCCGCCGAGGTGGACCTCGACGAGCTCGCTGCTCGGGTCGACGGCCGGCGGGCGGGGGTAGTCCCACACCGACTCCTGGCCGGGTCCCGGGGACAGCGGCACCGGGCGGCTCATCGCCGCGCCCCGCAGATCTCCTCGAGGCCGGTCGCGAGACGGTCGATGTCGTCGGCGTTCGTGTAGGGCGCGAGGCCCATCCGCAGGCCGCCGGTCGCGCCGAGCCCGAGGTGGTGACTGCACTCCCACGCGTAGAAGTTGCCGGCGGGCGCGTTGACGCCGCGCTCGGCGAGGGCCGCGCGCAGGTCCTGCGGGTCGTGTCCTTCGACGGTGACGAGCAGCGTCGGGGTGCGCCGTCTGGCGTTGCTGTATGCCGTGAGCCCGGGGATCGCACGCAGCCGCTCCTCCAGCGCGGCGAGGAGGGTGTCCTCGTGCTCCTCGAGCGCCGCGAAGGACGTCACGAGCCGGGCGCGGCGCGAGAGCGAGGGGTCGGTGAGGGCGAGGTCGGCGAGGAAGTCGACGGCGGCCGTCGTGCCGGCGAGCAGCTCGTAGGGCAGCGTGCCGAGCTCGAAGCGCTCGGGCACGGCGTCGGACGACGGGAGCAGCTTGGCCGGGTGCAGCGTCTCGAGCAGCTCGGGGGCTGCGGCGAGCACGCCCAGGTGCGGGCCGAGGAACTTGTAGGGCGAGCAGACCCAGAAGTCGGCGCCGGTCGCCGGCACGTCGGTGAGCACGTGCGCGGTGGCGTGCACGCCGTCGACCCAGAGCAGCGCCCCGACGGCGTGGGCGATCTCGGCGATGGCCGGCAGGTCGGGCCGCGTGCCGATCAGGTTCGACGCGGCCGTCACGGCGACGAGCCGGGTGCGGTCCGTGACGACGGCCCCGACGGCCTCCGGGGGCAGCTCGCCCGTGGCGGGGTCGAAGTCGGCCCAGCGGACGGTGGCGCCGACAGTCTCGGCGGCGAGCACCCAGGGGCGGATGTTGGCGTCGTGGTCGAGGCGGCTGACGACGACCTCGTCATCCGGGCCCCAGCCCGAGGAGAGCGTGCGGGCCAGGTGGAAGGTCAGCTCGGTCGCGGACCGGCCGAAGACGATGCCGCCGGGGTCGACCGCGAGGAGGTCACCCATCGCAGCGCGGGCCTCGACGACGATGCGGTCGGCCCGGCGCTCGGCGGGCGTCACGGTGCCGCGGTTGGAGATGGCCGAGGTGAGGGTCTCGACGACTGCCGTCGCGACGGTGTCGGGCACCTGCGAACCCCCCGGACCGTCGAAGTGCGCGGCGCCCTCGCGCAGGGCCGGGAAGTGCCAGCGGATCCGGTCGACGTCGTACGCGGAGGGTGCCATGGCTCCATCTTCGCGGAGGGGCGACGACATCGTTCGTTCGGCACCCGCGAGCCGCGGAATCGCCCTACCGTCGACAGGAGAGGGGTGGTCGCACGTCGCTACCCGTCTGCCGCGTGAGGGGGAACCATGACCCGTCCTCTCCTGCTCGTCGTCGACCACGACCTGGACGCGCTCGCGAGATCCGAGGCCGAGCTGGCCCGGCGCTTCGGCGTCGACTTCCGGGTGCGCGGTGAGTCCGAGAGTGCCGTCGCCCTGCAGCAGCTCGAGCTCGCCGCCGATCGCCACGATCCCGTCGCGCTCGTCCTGGCCGACCCGTGGCTGCCCGGGATCGGGGGCGCCGAGCTGCTGCGCTCTGTGCGGACCCTGCACCCGGACGCCGCGCGTGCGCTGCTCGTGCCGTGGGGCGCCTGGGCGGACGGGCGCACCGCGGAGGCGATCCTGCGGGGCATGTCGCTCGGTGACATCGACTACTACGTCCTCCAGCCGTGGACCTCACCGGACGAGCTCTTCTGTCGCACCGTCTCGGAGTTCGTCCAGGCCTGGTCGCGGACGGTCGCGAACCGACGGCGGGAGGTGGTCGTCGTCGGTGCGGCTCGCGACCCGCGCGGACACGCCGTTCGGACTCTGCTGACCCGCAACGGGATTCCGCACGCCTACCTCGACCGCGGCTCCGACGAGGCAGAGGACCTGCTCCGGTCGATCGGGGCCCCGCGTCCTGCCGACGCCGACGGCCCCCTCGTGGTGTGGTTCGCGGCGCTGGGCGGGCGCGTCCTGCTCGACCCGACCGACGTGGAGATCTGCCAGGCCTGGGGCATCGGGACCGACTTCACCGTGCCGGGGGGCGGGGACGAGGTGCGCGACGTGGACCTGCTCGTCGTCGGTGCCGGACCAGCCGGTCTGGCGGCCGCGGTCTACGGCTCGTCCGAGGGTCTGTCCGTGCTCTGCGTCGAGGAGCACTCGCTCGGCGGCCAGGCCGGGACGAGCTCGCTCATCCGCAACTACCTCGGCTTCTCGCGAGGGGTCTCCGGCGCCGAGCTGGCCCAGCGCGGCTTCCAGCAGGCGTGGGTCTTCGGTGCCCGGTTCGTCCTGACCCGTCGCGTCACCGCGATCGAGCGCACGGACGGGCTCCCGTGGTTCGTGGCCACGGTCTCCGACGTCGGTGACGTGCGGGCGCGGGCCGTGCTCCTGGCGACCGGCGTGGCCTACCGGCGCCTCGGCGTGCCGTCGCTCGAGGCGCTGAGCGGGTCAGGCGTCTACTACGGCGCGAACGTCTCCGAGGCCCACGGGCTCACGGGGGCGCACACGGTCATCGTCGGCGGCGGCAACTCGGCGGGCCAGGCGGCGCTCCACCTGCAGCGGTATGCCGCGGACGTGACCGTCGTCATCCGCACTCCGGACCTCTCCGCGACGATGTCGCGCTACCTCATCGACGAGATCGAGGCCTCGCCGGCGATCACCGTCGTCCCGAACGCCGACGTCGTCGACGGGAGCGGCGACGGATGGCTGTCCGAGGTCGTCGTCGCTGACCGCACGACCGGCGAGCGCCGGTCCCTCCCGGCAGACGGCCTCTTCGTCATGATCGGCGCGCAGCCACACACGGCATGGCTGCCGGACGACGTCGTCCGCGACCCGTGGGGCTTCGTCGTGACGGGCGCCGACCTGAGGGAGACGGGTGCCTGGCACCTGCAGCGTCCGCCGTGCGCCCACGAGACGTCGGTACCGGGGCTGTTCGCCGTGGGCGACGTCCGAGCAGGGTCGGTGAAACGGGTCGCGTCGGCGGTCGGTGAGGGGTCGGTCGTCGTCTCGGAGGTCCACCAGTACCTCGGCCTGCTCGAGGCCGTCCGCCGGTCGGAGAGCTCCGGGAGCTCCGGACCGTCGTGACCGAGCATGCGCGCGCCTCGGGGCCGACGGAACTCCCGTCACCCGGGGGGACGGCGCGCGCCGGGGCCGGTCGCCGCGTCGCCGTCGGTGCCGCCGCGCTGGCGCTGCCGCTCCTGGGGCTCGTGGCGCTCCGGCTCTCCGCGGGCCTCGACGTGCAGTGGCAGCACGACCGGACCCACTTCTGGATCGTCCTGGGCGCGGCGCTCGTCAGCGCCGTCACCGCCTACGGCACGGGTGCTGCCGCCGGGCGACGCGGCGACGTGCGGGTCATGTACGTCTCGATCGCCTTCCTCTCCGCGGCGGGCTTCCTGGGCCTGCACGCGCTGGCGACGCCGCACATGATCCTCGACACCGCCTCGGCCGGGTTCAACAGCTCCACGCCGGTCGGCATCGCGGTGGGCTCGCTCTTCGCCGTCGCGTCGACCCGCGAGGTCCCGTCGGGTCGGGCGGCGGTGGAGATGCGCCGCGCCCGCCGCTGGCGGGTGGCCCTCCTGGCCCTCATGGCCGTCTGGGGCCTCGCCTCGCTGCTGCGGCTGCCACCGTTCGACGCCGGATCCGGTCCCGAGCGGGGCTCCTGGCCGATACTGGCGGCCACCGCGCTCGCCGTCGTGCTCTTCGCCGTGTCGGCGCTGACCTACGCGCGGCTGTGGTGGCGACGTGGTGGGCTCCTGCCCGCGGCCATGGCTTCGGCCATGGTGCTGCTCGCCGAGGCGATGGTTGCCGTGACCGTCGCCCCGAACTGGCACCTGTCGTGGTGGGAGTGGCACCTGCTCCTGCTCGCGGCCTTCGTCCTCGTCGCCTGGGGCGCGCAACAGTCCTGGCACGAGGAGCGGTGGGCCGCCCTCTACACCGCCGACACCCTGGCCGGGCGGCGCGAGATGTCGATCCTGTTCGCCGACCTCAAGGGCTTCACGACCTTCTCCGAGGCGCACGACCCGGCCGAGGTGACCCAGATGCTCAACGCGTACTTCACCGTCGCCATCCCGGCCGTGGTCGCGCGGCACGGCGGCACGATCGACCGCCTGATCGGCGACGCCATCATGGCGACCTTCAACCGTCTCGGCGACCAGCCCGACCATGCCCGGCGAGCCGCGGAAGCCGGGCTGGCCCTGCAGGCCGAGACCGCCCGGATCGCCGAGGCGCACCCCGACTGGCCCCGCTTCCGAGTGGGCATCAACAGCGGCGAGGTCGTCGTCAGCGTGCTCGGCAGCGAGGGCGGCCGCACCCACACCGTCATCGGCGACACCGTCAACGTCGCCTCACGCATCGAGGGCCAGGCGCCGGTCGGAGGCGTCGCGGTCACCGCCGACACCCTGGCGCTGCTCCCCGGCGCGACCACGGAGCCGCTCGGGGCGCTCGAGCTCAAGGGCAAGGCCGAGCCCGTCGAGGCGTTCGTGCTGTTGTCGCTGGGGTGACCGCGTGCGCCACATGGCCCACGCGGTCACCCCAGAGCCCATCACTTCGTGACCGCGCCGTCCTCGAAGAGCCGCGGGACGCGGTGGTTCGCGAGGAAGCGGTCGTCCGGGTCGTAGGCCGACCGGATCCCCTTGAGCTGCAGCCACGCCGACTCGCTGTAGCCCGTCCGGGCGTCCACCTCGTTCTCGGCGAAGTTGAGGTAGCTGCGGCCCGTCGACCACGGCTCGAGCGAGCGCGTGAACTGGTGGGCGTCGAGCTGGCCCTGCATCGCCATCTCGGGGGTCGCCGCGATCGCGACGCCGAAGGCTGCGTATGCCGCGTCGATCGTCGCGAGGGCGCCGTGGCCCTCGGGGGCCCGGCCGAGTGCACCACCCAGCTGCCGCAGCTCGGCCGCGAGCAGGGAGGAGGTCGACCCGGGTCCGACCTGCTCGAGGATCGTGTCGATCGTGGCGTCGCCGAGCTCTCCGAGTAGGGTCCCGTCCGAGACGGCCGGGGCCGGCCCTTCCGGGTCCATGTGCAGGCGGGTCAGCGACCGGGCCGGCACGCGGTCGAAGGTGTCGATCTCCGGCCCGAGGCCCCGCAGCAGGCCGAGGATCGAGCGGGCCTCCGCGTCGCAGCCGAGCACCGCCCCGTCGATGACGACGAGCGACCGGCCGCGCAACGGCTCGGGGATCTCCGGCATCGGCGGGAGGTTGAGGAAGCGGAACGAGGTCGTGACGGCGTCGGGTGCCTCCGGCGCCCAGTCGGCCCAGCGGCGCAGCACGCGCTCGGCGTGGTCGCGGTCCCAGACGAGCATGCCGGCATACGCCGTCTCGATCGGGTAGAGGCGGAACTCGAGGGCCGTGACGACACCGAAGTTGCCGCCACCACCGCGCAGCGCCCAGAAGAGCTCGATGTTCTGCGTCGCGTCGGCGCGCACGTGCTCGCCGTCGGCCGTGACGAGCTCGACGGCGGTGAGGCTGTTGGAGGCGAGCCCGAGCTGTCGGGCGTACCAGCCGATGCCGCCGCCGAGGCTGTACCCGGCGATGCCGACGTCGGGTGAGCTGCCGTGCAGCGCCGCGAGCCGGTGGTCGGCGGCGGGCTCGGTCGCGTCGATCCAGAGCGCGCCGCCCTCGACGCGGGCGATGCGACGGGTCGGGTCGATCGTGACGCCGCGCATCCGCTCGGTGCGCAGGAGGACGACGTCCCCGAGGTCGTGCGCCACGAGCGGTCCGGCGTTGTGCCCGGTGCTCTGCGGCGCGACCCGCAGGCCGGCGGCCGCGGCGGCGCGGACGACGTCCTGGACGTCGGACACGCTGCGGGGCAGGGCGACGGCGGCGGGGCGCTGGTCGAGCGCGACGTTCCACGGCATGCGTGCCGCGTCGTAGCCGGGGTCGCCGGGGAGGTGGACCGCACCGTCGCAGAGTCCGGCAAGGCTCGTGGCCTGTCGGGCGGTGGGGGTGAGGTTGAGGGTCATGCGGTTCTCCTGGATGGTGATCGGTCGGTTCGGTGGTTGGTCGGCCCCTCGTGTCTCGTGGTGGGCGCGGCTGTTCAGTGCCTTGGGACGCTGCCCAGATACATGGAGCGCGAAAGATCCGCTTCGTCCGGGAAGGCCTGCGGGGCAGGCGCTTTCGCCCATTTGTCCATGGCTGGGGTGCTCGCTTCCCTGCGACCGGGCGGCGCGGGGTGCATGCTGGGCTGATGGACGACGTGACGACCGACACCGCGCGGGACCTGCTGCTCGACGGCTTCGGCCGCATCCGTGACGGCGTGCCGGAGGTCGTCGACGGCCTCTCCGTCGAGGAGCTGTTGTGGCGGCCGGACGCCGACGCGAATCACATCGCCTGGCTCGTCTGGCACCTGGCCCGCCAGCAGGACGAGCAGGTGGCGCACCTGGTCGGTGAGCAGTCCGCGTGGTTCGCCGACGGCTGGGTCGACCGTTTCGGGCTGCCCTACCCTCCCGACGCGCACGGGTGGAGCATGAGCTCCAAGGACGTCGGCAGGTTCACCGTCGTCGACCCGGGCCTGTTCGGCGACTACCAGGCGGCCGTCCACGACCGCACGGCCTCGCTGGTCCAGAGTCTCGACGCGGACGCCTACGCGCGGGTCGTCGACACGCGCTGGGACCCGCCGGTGACGGTCGCGGTCCGGGTCGTGTCGGTGCTCGACGACGCGATGAAGCACCTCGGCCAGGCGGAGTACGTCCGGGGTCTCGTCGTGAGACGCCGCTGACCGATGGGGCCGGTGTTGCCTGCGTGGTGAACGTGGTCACGGCGCCGCCGAAGCATAGGTGCTGCACAGGAAGACCTGCGAAAATGGAGGCAATGAGCATCCCAGTCCTGAGTCCTGCTGCCACCGCCGTCGAGTCGTCACCCGGCGGCGTCGTCGTGACAACGAAGGACCCCGACGCGGCTCACGACCACGTGCGCCGTCACCGCCTCGCCCTCATCGCGCGAGGTCGACGGGCGCGGCTCGCCGCCACGGTGGCCGTCGTCTTCGCGCTGGTCGGCCTCAACGTCGCAAACCACCTCCTCGGGTGGGACACGATGTGGCTCGGCCCGGTCGGCGCGGTCACCCTGCTGGCCTTCGCGCGGTGGCAGGGCCTCACCTGGCACCAGCTGGGCCTCGCCCGCCACACCCACGCGCGCGGCATGCGCTGGGGCCTCGGCGTCATCGCCGTCGTCGGTCTCGTCTACCTCGTCGGCATCCTGCTTCCCTCGACGCGGACCGCCTTCCTCGACGTGCGCTACCACCTGCCCCCGGCCGGCGCGCTGCTCACGGCGTTCGTCATGATCCCTGTCGGCACGATCCTGCTCGAGGAGGTCGCCTTCCGCTCCGTGCTGTGGGGCTTCCTCTCCCGGCACGCCCGGATGTGGCAGGTCCTCGTCGGCTCGTCCCTCCTCTTCGGCCTCTGGCACGTCTTCCCGGCCATGGCCTCGGCGACGGGCAACGCGGCCATCGGGTCCGCGGTCGCCGGGCTCGGTCCGTTCGCCAAGATCGCCGTCGTCGGCGGCACGGTGCTCTTCACCGCCCTCGGTGGCGTCCTCGCCGGGGAGCTGCGCCGCCGCAGCGGCAGCCTGTTCGCGAGCGTCGGCATGCACTGGGCGACCAATGCGCTCGGCGTGCTCTTCGGCGTTCTCGCCTGGCGGCTCGCCGCCTGAGCTGCTCCTTCCGGGCCTGTCCGGCGGGCCCTTCGCGGCTATCGGTCCGTGGCCGGTCCGGGCTCCTCGACGACATCCCCCTTGACGTCCTCGACGACGTCCTGGACGACCTCGTTGCGCCGGAGCAGCCACGGCATGAAGGGCGGGTCGAACCGGTCCCACCGCGGCGCGCCCACCGGCGACAGCCCGGCCTCCCGGATCGCCCGGTCCAGCGCTGCCCGATGCTCCTCGAACGAGGCCTCGGTCCACCGGCCGCGGTAGCGCCGAGCCGCGCCGAGCGTCGCAGGGCGCTCACGCAGCTGCACGTCGGGGCTCGTCGGGACGGGCGCGTCCGCGAGTGACAACGACGAGGGCAGGACGAACGCCACGGCATACTCCCCCTCGCTGGTCCGGGTCTGCTCCACGGGCTCCGTCATCGGGATCGTCGCCGAGTCGCGCTGGGTGACGGGCGCCGTCATGGCGACCCGGCTCGACGAGTGGTTCTGCCCGCTGATGTAGCCGAAGAGGGTGCGGAAGGCCGCGTTGCCCGCGTCCTCGAAACCCGTTCGCACGACGACCTCGGCCACGACGTGCGGGGCATAGCGCCGCAGCTCGAACTCCGGATAGCGCCGCACCACCTCGTAGGCCTGCTTCTCGGTCACGTCGTCAACGCTACGCGCGGCCTCGGTCGCCGGCTGCGACACTGGCGCGCATGGACGGCTTCACGATCCGCCCGGCGCAGCCGGAGGACCACGAGCGGCTCGGTGACCTGACCGCGGCGGCCTACCTCGACGACGGCCTGCTCGACTTCGGCGCGGAGGATCCCTACCTCGAGGTGCTCCGCGACGTCGCCCGCCGAGCCGAGCACGCGGAGGTGCTCGTCGCCGCCGACGCGTCGGGCACGGTGCTCGGCGGCGTCGCGTTCGTCGCCGGGCCGGGGCCGTTCGCGGACGTGGCGCGGGAGGGCGAGGCCGAGTTCCGCACGCTGGCCGTCGCGCCGGACGGCCGCGGTCGCGGGGTCGGCACCGCCCTCGTGCGGGAGTGCATCGACCGCGCCCGGGCCCTCGGCCGCCAGCGCGTCGTCCTGTCGACCCAGCCGATGATGCACGCCGCGCACCGCGTCTACGAGCGGTTCGGCTTCCGGCGCGCCCCCGAGCGCGACTGGTCACCGATCGACACCCTGACGCTGCTCGTCTACGAGCTCGACCTCACCGCCGACCCGGCGCGCGACTGAGCGTCGGCGTCGGCGCGCCCGATGAGGTCGCGCACCGCGGCCACGATCGTCGGGTCGAGATCGACGTGCGACTCGAGCAGGGCGAGCAGGGTGGCCGCCGCGTGCGCGTTGCGCTCGTAGCCGGGCACGAGGTCGGCCAGTGGCAGCACGTCGGGCCCGAAGCGCCGCTCCGCGCCACGGTCGATGACGAAGACGTCCTGTCGGGCTCCCTGGCCGAGCCCGAGGTGGCCGAGGATCGTGATCCAGCGGTCCACGGCATACCCCTGGATGAAACGGGTCGCGGTGAGCCGCTCGCCGCGCAGGTCGCGGTGCAGCCCGACGTAGAGGTTGGTGATGGCCTCGCCGATCTGGTGCTCGATCGAGTCCGGCTGTGGCGCAGGCACCTTCGGTATCTCGAGTCCGGCAGGAGCGTCGGCGCGGCTCCAGTGCAGGCGGCCCGGCGGGTAGCCCGCGGTGTCCATCTCGGCGAGCGAGAACACGGCGTACTCCGCGAAGAGGTCACCCTCGAGCAGCGCCTTGCGCCCGGCGTCGCTGTTCTCGAACGACCACACGACAGGGTGCGCCGCCTCGAGCCAGTCGATGTCGGCCAGGTAGCGGTCACGGGTCTCGGCATCGTCGACGACGACGAAGAAGTCCGCGTCGGAGTGCTCGTCGAGGCGGTGCAGGTCGCGGCCGACCGAGCCGAGACCGAGCAGCGCGACGGCGTCCCCGCGACGGTCGAGCTCGGCGCCGAGGCGGTCGAGGAAGGCGAGCAGGCGCTCGGGGACGGTGGGCTGGGACGGTGCGGACGGCATACGTCGTCTCCTTCGAGGAAGGTCGACGTGTCATCCCGCCCAGCCGGCTGCCGTCGGGGTCGCGACAGACGCAGGGTATGCCGTGTCGCCCGTTCGCGGAAGAGCTTTGTCGGGTGCCCGGTCGGCCGCCGTCACGCGTCACTGCCTCGGACCCAGAGCCTTCGGTGGGTGTGTCGGCGCCGCGCTCGTGGCAGGGTGGAGGGGTGCCCGTGACCATCGAGGACGTGCGGCGTGTCGCCGAGCAGCTGCCTCGCTCCTATGAGGTGCTCGTCCGTGACCGCGTGAAGTTCCGTGTCGGCAAGATCGTGTGGCTCGCCTTCTCCGCGGACGAGACGCAGATGGGGTTCGCCTTCCCCAAGGAGGAGCGCGACGTGCTCGTCGCGAGCGAGCCCGACGTCTTCCTCATGCCGCGCCGGTCCGACCTGCGCTTCAACTGGGTCGAGGTGCGGCTCGACGCGCTCGACGAGTTCCGCATGCGCGAGATCGTCGTCGACGCCTGGCGGCTCGTCGTGCCGAAGACCGTCGCGCTCGCCCACAGCGCCGACGGCTGACCGGACCGGCGCCTCGCAAGGCGCGTCCCGGAGGGTCAGGTGGTGATGCGGAACGCGCGTGAGGGTCGGGGGCCGGTCTCGGAGGCGCCACGCTCGATGCAGAACTCGTTGCCCTCGGGGTCGGCCATCGTCACCCAGCCCGAGCCCTCGGGCGTGCGGTGGTCGCCGACGACGGTGGCGCCGAGGGTGAGCGCGCGCTCGACCCACTCGTCGCGGGTTCCCTCGTCGGGGGCGAGGTCGAGGTGCTGGCGGTTCTTGGCCGACTTGCCCTCGGGGACGGGGATGAAGAGCAGCCCGAGTCCGGAGCTCGGGAACGACGACGCGACGACGACCTCGGGGTCGTCGTCGTAGTAGACGTTCCAGCCGAGCAGCTCGGACCAGAAGGTGCCGAGGGCCCGGGCGTCGGCGCAGTCGAAGGTCACGTTGTGGATGTGCAGGCTCATGCCGCCAAGCATCCCGCGCTCGTCGCCTCGTTAGGTTGTCGGCATGACGACGTTGCGGTGGGCGGTGGCACAGAGCCGGATGGCCGAGGACCCCGGCGACGCCGAGGCCGTTCGCGCAGCCGGCGTCGAGATCCGGGCCCTCATGCGGGACGCCGCCGCGGGAGGCGCCCGTCTGGTGCAGTTCCCCGAGGGCGCGATCGTCTACCCCAGCAAGCACGTCATGTCCTCGGCGGGCCCGCGGACGGTGTCGGACGCGGACTGGGCCCGGGCCGACTGGGACCTCCTGCGCGAGGAGGCCGAGTCGGTCGCGCGCCTCGCCGCGGAGCTGGGCATCTGGGTGGCGTTCGGGTCGATCCATCCCCTGACGCCGCCGCACCGCCCGCACAACAGCTTCTACGTCGTGTCCGACCGTGGTGAGCTCGTCGGCCGCTACGACAAGCGGTTCCTGTCCAACACCGAGCTGACGTGGATGTACTCCCCCGGGTCGGAGCCCTTCGTCTTCGAGGTGGACGGCGTCCGGTTCGGGGTGGCGCTCTGCATCGAGGCCAACTTCCCGCACCTCTTCGAGGAGTACGAGCGGCTCGACGTGCACGCAGTGCTGCTCTCGGTCATGGTCGACGATGCGATGCGTGCCGAGATCGGCCGGTCGTATGCGGCGCTCTTCGGCTACTGGGTCGGCTACTCCGTGCCGGCGCAGTACGGCTCCACGGTGCCGTCCGGCATCGCGGCGCCCGGCGGTCGGTGGGTGGCCCGCTGCCCCGGCGAGGACCGGCCGGCCCTCGCGTTCGCCGACCTCGACCTGGCAGCACCCGACGAGGACGTCAGGATCGCCGTAGACCTCGCGCGCCCGTGGCGGCGCAGCGCGAAGGACGGACTCCACGACGCGCTCCAGGTCGGGGACGACCCGCGCAGCCGGGACATGCACGCCTTCTGAGGCAGCGGTCCGGGGGCAGGGCGTGAAGATCCTGTGAAGGTCCGGCTTCCGGCGCGACGGTGACGCCACCACCTCGGCGGACGGGGCTAGGTTCGGGCGCTCGGGCGCGAAACAGGCGACACAGGGGGTTTGCGTGGACACGGCGACAGCCATCGCACGACGGGTGGGCATCGCCTTGTTCGCGGGCACCCTGGCGCTCGTCGTGTCCTCCTTCGCGTGGCCCGCGGTGCTCGTCCTGGGCGACCGGGTGACGAGCGCAGGTGACGCCGCCGTCGCGCTGCTGGGCTGCGGTCTCCTCGTCGGGCTCCTCTCCCGGGTGCTGGCCGTCGTCGACCGTCGACGAGGACGGGGTCGGTCCGTTCCCGACGCCGAGGGCGCACGGCGTGCCCGTTCGGGCCGCCGATTGGCCGTGGTGCTGCTCGTCGTGGGAGCCGGGGCGGGCGCTGCCTTCTCGTGGGCTCTCGACAGTGGCTCGACCTCCGCCGTGCTCGCCCCGGCCAGTGCGAACGGGTGCCGGGTCGTGGTGAAGGAGCACTCGTTCCTCATGGGCGGCAGCGGCTCCGTCTTCGTCCTGCCTGCTGGCGCCGTCGTGGCCCGTCGTGTCAGCCGGTACAGCACGGACGACGGGTATCGACCGGTCGAGGCAGGGTCGTTCGCCCTCTCCTGGGCGGGCGAGCGGGGACACCTCGAGGTGTCCGGTTCCGGGTTCGATCCCGTCTGGCCGAGGAGCCACGAGGTGGTCTGTCGCGGCGGTTGAACCACGACCGGTACGACGCATGCCGAGGTCATCGGAGCGGCACAGCCGTCCCACAGTGGGGCGCCCGACGGTGGAGTCATCCCCACCGAAGGAGCCCCGATGAGCACCGTCCCCCGCGCCCTGCGCCGAGCCCGACTCTGGACCGCCGGCCTGATGACCGCCTCGACCGTCCTCGTCGGCGCCATCGGCATCCACCTCGCCGACGCCCGGACCACCACGGCCCAGACGTCGTCCACCTCGAGCGACTCGACGTCCAACGCGTGGAACGCGACGTCGAGCTCGTCCGGGTCGGACGACAGCAGCTCGTCGGACGACTCGGCCTCGAGCTCCGGGTTCAGCGCGGTGGCCCCCGTGAGCGGGAGCAACGCACAGGCACAGACGAGCTCTGGCGGTTCGTGATGGACACCCTGAGCAACGCCGTGGCCGACGCCGTCGCGACCGGCACGTTCCGGGCCATCGGCACGACGAACTCCGTCCTCGTGACCCGGCCCGACGTGCTGGCCGACGCCCTCGACCTCGCCCAGAGGCACCTGCGCGAGGTCGACCGCGCCGTGAGCCGCTTCCGGACCGACTCGGAGGTGAGTCTCCTTGCGGCGAGAGCCCGCCGGGCACCTGCCGAGGCGTTCGTGTCACCGACCTTCGCGGCATACCTCCAGGCGGCGCTGCGCGTCGCGCGGCTCACCGGGGGCCTCGTCGACCCGACCGTCGGGTCGGCGCTCGTCGCCGAGGGCTACGACGGCGACCTCGACCTCGTGCGCAGCCGCCACGGCTTCCACCAGGTCCGCGTCGCCGGTGTGCCGCACTGGCACACGGTCCACCTCAACGTCTCCGCGCGACGCGTCTCGGTCGCCCCC
Source organism: Terrabacter ginsenosidimutans (assembly GCF_039539425.1). Classification (NCBI taxonomy): domain Bacteria; kingdom Bacillati; phylum Actinomycetota; class Actinomycetes; order Micrococcales; family Intrasporangiaceae; genus Terrabacter; species Terrabacter ginsenosidimutans. The sequence continues at coordinate 1,248,067 of NZ_BAABDC010000001.1, forward strand.
GGCACGCTGCTCGACCTCGGCGCCTCCGCGAAGGCGTACGCCGCCGACTGCATCGCCGCACTGCTCGCCGAGTCGCTGCCGGGCGGGTTCGCCGTCAACCTCGGCGGCGACGTCGCCGTGTCCGGTGACCTCCCCGAGCACGGCTGGGCCATCGGTGTCGAGGACGCGTCGGGCGCGACCCGGCAGGTCGTCACGAGCACCGGCCAGGCGATCGCCACGTCCTCGACGCAGCTGCGTGTCTGGGACACCGACGACGGACCGCGACACCACATCGTCGACCCGCGCACCGGACACACCGCCCCTGCCGTCTGGTCACAGGTCTCGTGCGCCGCCGCGACGTGCCTCGAGGCCAACGCCGCCTCGACAGCTGCCATCGTGCTCGGTGCCGATGCGCCGGACTGGCTTGTCCGACAGGGAGTTCCGGCGCGTCTCGAGACCTGCGACGGCCGGGTGCTGACGACGCCGGGGTGGCCCGACGAGACACGCAGGGCCGCCTGATGAACGAGCTGCTCTGGTACGTCTCGCGCGCCACCGGCGTCGTCAGCATCGTGCTGCTCACCGTCGTCGTCGTGCTCGGCCTCGTCACGTCCGGCCGGCGCCCCACGGGCGACTCCGCGACGGTCGTCATGGCGCTGCACCGCTGGCTGTCGCTCGGCACGAGCGTCTTCCTCCTCGCGCACATCGCGACGGCGATCGCCGAGACGTACGTGTCGATCGACCTCGTCTCGGCGGTCCTGCCCTTCACGTCGGGCTACGAGGCGCTGTGGGTCGGCCTCGGGACCCTCGCCTTCGACGTGCTGCTCGCCGTCGTCGTCACCTCGCTCCTGCGCCACCGCCTCGCCGAGCGCACCTGGCGCCGGGTGCACCTGCTCTCGCACGCCCTCTGGCCGATGGCGATCATCCACGGCCTCGCGCTCGGCACGAGCGGCGAGCTGCTCCTGCGCGGCACGACGATCGCGTGCGCCGTCGTCGGCGTCGGGGCCATCGCCTGGCGCTACTCCACCACCCATCACGACGAAGAGCGACGCATCGCCGTCGCAGCCCAGGAGTGGTCATGAGCATCGTCCCCCTGCTCGCCGAGGCGGGCCTCACGGGCCGCGGCGGCGCCGCCTTCAGCACCGCGACGAAGGTCGCGGCCGCCCACGCCCACGCCGCCCAGCTCGTCGTCAACGCCTGCGACGGCGAGCTCGGTGCCACGAAGGACGCCTGGGTCGTGGCCAACCGCCTCGGCGAGCTCATCGACGGCGCCACCGAGATCGCCGACGGCGCGCGGGTCACGTATGCCGCCCACCGCGGGTCCGAGACCGCGCACCTGCTGCGCTCGGCGGGCCTGCGCCTGCTCGCGGTGCCGCCGCGCTACGTCTCGTCGGAGGAGTCGGCGATCATCTCGCTCGCCCAGGGCGGCCTCGCCCGGCCGATGACGAAACGGCAGCCGTTCGTCCGCGGTGGCCGGGACTCCGAGGGTCGCCGGATCAGCCCGACCGTCGTGCTCAACGCCGAGACCGTCTGGCGCGCGGCGCAGGTCTCACGACACGGCGCGTCGTGGTTCCGGTCGTTCGGCACGCCCGACCAGCCGGGCCCCCGGCTCGTCTCCGTCAGCACGCCGTCGGTGCGGGGGGTCGTCGTCGAGACCGCCGCCGGAGCGCGTGTCACCGACCTGCTCGACCTCGCCGGAGGACTGCCCGACGACTCCGCCGCCGTCCTCGTCGGGGGACTCGGCGGCAGCTTCGTCCGCGCCGCCGACGTGCCAGGGCTGCTGTGGTCCGACGCCGACCTCTCGCGCGTCGGCGCCCGCACCGGACCCGGAGTGATCGAGGCCCTCGACCCGCGCGACTGCCCCCTCGGCTTCGTCGACCGCTGCCTCACGTGGGCTGCGGGCGAGTCCGCCGGCCAGTGCGGCCCGTGCATGTTCGGACTGCCCGCCCTCGCCGCCGACTGGCGGGCGCTGGTCACGGGAGGCGACGACACGGCATACGCCCGCGTGTCCTCCCGGGCGGGGCTCCTGCCGGGCCGTGGCGCGTGCCGGTTCCCCGACGGCGTGGCCGGCTTCGCCCGGTCGGCGCTGCACGTCTTCGCCGACCATCTCGAGCAGCACCGCGCCGGGCGCTGCGCCGCCGCCGAGCTCCGCTCCACCCCGAGGAGGACCGATGTCCACGCCTGGTGACCGCTCCGGCGCCCACTCCAGCGGCCGCTCGACCGGCCCCTCGACGGACCGCGCCGAGGACCACACGCGGCGACGGCTCGGACTCGCCCACGAGCCCCGCGTCGCCGTCGACCGCGTCGTGGGTGAGGACGGACGCGAGCTCGCCGACACGGCCGTGCGACTGTGCCCGGCGCGGGCGCTCTACCTGCGCTGACTCGCCGCTGACCCGTGCTCCCCGCGCGGTGTCGACCGGCTGGTGGCAGGCTGGGCACACGAGGATCCACAGCCTGTCCGAATGTGATTGATCGGGTGTTCAACCGTGCACGATTGCTCATAGACTGCGCACCGTGATGCGCGAAGCAGTGGTCGGGATCGACGTCGGCGGCACCCGGATCAAGTCGGCCCTCGTGACTCCCGACGGCCAGGTGCTCGCCGAGACGGTCCGCACCACCCCCGACCGGGTCGGTGACCAGCTCGGTGAGGTGGCCGCCAAGGAGGTCGTCGAGCTGACGGCCCGGTCCGGTGAGGCCATCGACCTGCTCGCCGTCGGCGTCGCGGTGCCCGGCCTCGTCGACGAGGTCGCGGGCATCGGCGTCTGGTCGGCCAACCTCGGATGGCGCGACCTCGACCTCCGCGGCGGCGTCGCGGCCCACGTCGACGTCCCCGTGGCCGTCGGACACGACGTGCGCTCCGGCCTGCTCGCCGAGCACCGTCTCGGCGCAGCGCGCGACGTCGACAACGTGCTCTTCGTGCCTCTCGGCACCGGCCTGGCCAGCGCGATCCTGTGCCGTGGGCAGCTCGTCACGGGGTCGCTGTGGACCGGCGAGATCGGCCACATCGTCGTCGTGCCCGACGGCCCGCTCTGCGGGTGCGGGCAGCGAGGATGCCTCGAGGCCCTGTCGAGCGCCGGGGCGATCGGACGCCGCTGGTCCGAGGCGACCGGACTCGTCGGCGACGCCGAGGAGGTCGCCCGCCGCGCCGAGGCCGGCGAGGCCGAGGCCGGCCGCATCTGGCAGGAGGCCATCGACGCGCTCGCGATCATGGTCGCGCCCGTCGTGGCCGCCGCCGGCACTGAGCTCGTCCTCATCGGCGGGGGCCTCGTCCACGCCGGTGACATCCTGCTCGGGCCGCTGCGCACCGCGCTCCAGGCACGTCTCGGCGGCCGTGACGACGTCGTCGTCGAGGCCGCCGCCCTCGGCTCGCGCGCCGGCTCGCTCGGCGCCGCGACCATCGCGCTGGACCTCGTCGGTCGATGATCGTCACCGTCACCCCGAACCCCGCGCTCGACATCACGTATGCCGTCCCGCGCGTCGCGCTCGGCGAGTCCCACCGCGTCGCCTCGGTGAGCGAGCGCGCCGGAGGCAAGGGCCTCAACGTCGCAGCGGTGCTCACGTCGATGGGGCACCCGACCGTCGCCGTCGCCCCGGCCGGCGAGATGGACGTCGACCTCTTCCGGTCCGACCTCGCCGCGCGGCGGGTGCCGCACCGCCTGGTCCCCTCGCCGTGCCCGACCCGCCGGTCCGTGGCCGTCGTCGAGGCCAGCGGCCGGGCGACGCTGTTCAACGAGCCGGGCATCGGCCAGTCGCAGCGGGTCTGGGACCGGGTCGTCGACGAGGTGACGTCCCTGGCACCACAGGCCTCGGTGCTGACGGTGTCGGGCAGCTTCCCGCCCGGTACGGACGCCGAGCTGGTCCGGCGGCTGACGAGGCTGGCGCACGAGTCCGGCCTGCGCGTCGTCCTCGACGTCAGCGGCATCCACCTCTCGCGCGCGCTCGGTCTCGGTCCCGACCTCGTCAAGCCCAACCGGGTCGAGGCGGCGCAGACGCTGACCGGCCTCGGGCGTGGTGAGGTGCCGTCGGTGCCGGGCGCGGCCCGCGCGCTGGTCGCGGCGGGCGCCCGGGCCGCGATCGTCAGCGACGGCACCAACGGTCTCGTCCTCGCGCACGAGGACGTCCTGCTGCGAGCCCACCTGCCGCGTCCGCTCTCGGGCAACCCGACCGGGGCCGGCGATGCCCTGACGGCGGCGCTCGCTGCCGACCTGGACGGCATCCCCGACCTGCCGAAGGGCGTCGAGGCGTGGGCCGCCGTGCTGCGCCGCGGCGTCGCGTGGTCGGCGGCGGCGGTGCTGCAGCCGGTGGCCGGGTCCGTCGATGCCGCCGACGTCGACCGCCTCTTCCCGTCCGTCGAGATCGAGGAGATCCGTCCGTGACCCGCTCCGCCCTGACGCCCGTGCTCGCCGAGGCGTCAGCCGCCGGTCGTGCCGTCGCGGCCTTCAACGTCATCCAGCTCGAGCACGCCGAGGCCTATGCCGCCGCGGCCGAGCGGGTGGGCCTGCCTGTCGTCATGCAGATCTCGGAGAACTGCGTGCGCTATCACGGGTCGCTCGCGCCGCTCGCGGCCGCGACCCTCGCCATCGCCGACGCCTGCAGCCAACCGGTCGTCGTGCACCTCGACCACGCCGAGGACGTCGCGCTCGTCGAGGAGGCGGTCCGGCTCGGCCTGACGTCGGTGATGTTCGACGGATCGACCCTGCCCGATGACGAGAACCGTTCGGAGACAAGGCGCGTCGTCGAGCTGTGCCGGAGCGCCGGGGTCTCGGTCGAGGCCGAGCTCGGCGAGGTCGGTGGCAAGGACGGCGTCCACGCTCCCGGTGTGCGCACCGACCCGGCCGATGCGGCGCGCTTCGTCGCCGACACGGGCGTCGATGCCCTCGCCGTCGCGGTCGGGAGCAGCCACGCGATGACGGACCGTACGGCAGAGCTCGACACGGATCTCATTGCGGCACTGCGGGACTCGGTCCCGGTGCCGCTCGTGCTGCACGGCTCGTCAGGGGTGCCCGACGCGGGTCTCGTCGCCGCAGTGCGGGCCGGCATGACGAAGGTCAACATCGCGACCCACCTCAACCAGGTGTTCACGCGGGCCATGATCGAGCGCCTCGAGCAGTCGACGACCGTCGACACGAGGAAGTACCTCGGCGCCGCCCGCGACGCCGTCACCGACGAGGCCGCCCGCCTGCTGCGCCTACTCGCCCACCCCTAACCGTCGAAAGGCCACGTCTGGCCCCTCGCGAACCGTCGAGAGGCCACGTCTTGCCCCTCGCCAACCGTCGAGAGGCCACGTTGTGCCCGGCCATTCATGGCCTTTCGACGGTTGGGGGTGGGCCGTTCGTGGCCTTTCGACGGTCGGGGGTGGGCCAGACGTGGCCTTTCGACGGTCAGGTGAGGACGATGCTTCTCGTCAGGTTGCGGGGGGCGTCGGGGTCGAGGCCTGCGGCGTCGGCCTTGCCGAGGCACAGCCGGTGCAGGCGCACGAGGTCGGCGAGCGGATCGATGTCGCGGTGCTCGAAGTGCGCGCCGGTCGCCTCGACCTGCTCGCGCAGCCCCTCCGGCACCTCACCGAACGCCCACACGGCGCGCCCCGGTGCGGCGATGCTGATCGGGCCGTGGCGATACTCCATGGCCGGGTAGGACTCGGACCAGAACTGCGCCGACTCGCGCAGCTTGAGGGCCGCCTCGTTGGCGATGCCGTTGGTCCACCCGCGGCCGAGGAAGGTCACCTGCTCCGCACCGAGCAGGGGGCCGTATGCCGTGTCGGCGTCCTCGGCGAGCACCGCGCGGGCCTGCGCGGCCGCCGCCGTGAGGTCCTCGCCGAGCGAGGCCCGAAGCAGCGCCAGGGTGGTCGTGGCGAACCGCGTCTGCACGACGCTCTGCTCGTCGACGTCGTCGAGCAGCACTGTGGCATCGGATCGCTCGGCCACGGGGGTGCCGGCCGTCGCGACGAAGGAGACGTGCGGCGTGCCCGCGGCGCGCAGCTCCTCGACGACGGCCATGACCTCGGTCGTCGTGCCGGAGCGGGAGATCAGCACCACGCGGTCGTAGCCGCGGGCGAGGTGGTGCTCGGAGGCGGCATACGCGTCGGTGGTGCCCTGCCCGAGCTCCTCGCGGCGGGCGGCATACGCCTGGCCCATGAACCACGACGTGCCGCACCCGATCGTCGCGACCCGCTCCCCGGGCCGCGGAAGGTGTCCGGCGACCTCGCCGAGGCGGCCGGTGACGCGCTCCCAGTCCTCGGGCTGCGTGGCGATCTCCTGGGCGAGGTGGGTGGACTGCGACATGGGCTCTCCCGGCAGGTGGACGTGGGCGACGGTCGCGCGACACGCGATGCGTGTGTCTGCGCGAAAGCAACCCTAAACGCGCAGAGATGCACATGTCCATTGCTCGAAGTGCGCGGTATCGTCAGCCTCGTGACCGAAGTGATCGATCCCGCCCGCAACCGCGCCAGTCGCTGGTCGGTCATGCTCGACCGCCTCGCGACGACGGGGCGCCTCGGGGTCGGTGAGGCGGCCGAGCTGCTGAACGTCAGCGAGGCCACGATCCGCCGCGACTTCTCCGAGCTCGCCAAGCGCCAGCTCGTCGCGCGCAACCACGGCGGCGTCGTCGCGACGTCCGTCGCCTACGAGCTGCCCTACCGCTACCGCAGCAGCATGGCCGACGACGACCGGACCCGCGTCGCCGAGGCGGCCGCCGCCCTCGTCGAGCCCGGTCAGGTCATCGGCCTCAACGGCGGCACGACGACGACGGCCACCTCGCGGGCCATCACGGCGCGCGAGGACCTCGCCGCCGACGGCGAGATCACCATCGTCACCAACGCGCTCAACATCGCGACCGAGGCGGTGCTCCGTCCGCACGTCCAGTGCGTCTCGCTCGGCGGTGTCGCCCGACCGGAGTCCTACGAGGTCACCGGTCCGCTCGCGACCCTCGTGCTCCAGCAGCTCTGGCTCGACGTCGCCATCGTCGGCGTCAACGCCCTCAGTGCGCGCGAGGGCGCCACGTGCCGGCACGAGGAGGAGGCCGCGATCATCCGCACCATGATCGAGCGCTCGCAACAGGTCATCTGCGTGGCCACCGGTGAGAAGCTCGGTCTGCGCACGTTCGCCTCGATCTGTCCCGCCGAGCGCATCGACCATCTCGTCACTACCGTGGGCGCAGACCGCGACGAGGTGGAGGCGCTCCGCGCGGCGGGCGTCCAGGTCCACGAGGTCTGACGCGCGCACCAACTTTGCGTGATTGTGATCGGATCACCGAAGTTTCGGTCATCATTGCTCTTGCGGAGGTCCAGACGCCGCTCTAGGTTGGGCGTCACCGTGGCCGGGTGGGCGTGTGAACACGCCCCCAGCACTCCCGGCACCGAACCAAGGAGAGACATGACGTCGACGAAGAAGTCTGTGGTCGTCGCGGGCCTGGCCATCGCAGGCCTCGCCCTCGGCGCGTGCGGCGGGGGCACAGGGGCCGGCACGAGCGCAGGCGCCAGCGGGGGCAGTGGCCAGGAGGTCAAGACGATCAAGATCGTCGCGGCCGAGTACTCCAAGGACCACACGAAGGCGTTCTGGGACGCCTTCGCCAAGACGTACCACGACAAGACCGGCTACACCCTCGAGGTCCAGGTCGTCAGCTGGGACAACATCGACCAGCAGTCCTCGACGATGATCCAGAACAACCAGGCGCCGGACATCCTCAACCTCAACGCCTACGCCAGCTACGCCAAGGACGGCCTGCTCTACGACTCGGACGCCGTGCTGCCGGCCGCCGCCAAGAGCGACATCCTCGACACGTTCGTCAAGTACGGCACCTACCAGGGCAAGTTCTACGGCTTCCCCGACCTCAGCTCGGCGCGCGCCTTCTTCTACAACAAGACGCTCTTCAAGCAGGCCGGCATCGCCAACCCGCCGAAAACGTGGGCCGAGCTCGAGGACGACGCGAAGAAGATCACCGCGCTCGGCAACGGCAACATCGGCTACGCCCTCCCCCTCGGCCCCGAGGAGTCGCAGGGCGAGTTCTCCATGTGGCTGTTCAACAACGGCGGTGACTGGAAGACCGACGGCAAGTGGGTCATCAACTCCGACAAGAACGTCGAGACGCTGAGCTTCCTCAAGAAGCTCTCTGACGAGAAGGTCACGCAGAACAACCCGGCCCGCACGAACCGCGCCGACGCCTTCGACCTGTTCAAGTCCGGCAAGGCCGGCATGGTCATCGGCTTCAGCCCGCTCGCCGGCGCCCTCGACGAGGACAAGAAGGTCGACTACGGCGTCGCCCCCTTCCCGTCCAACGACGGCACGGAGAGCAAGACCTTCGGCGTCACCGACTACCTCATGGCCTTCAAGAAGCCGGGCAACGAGAAGGCAGTCAAGGCTTTCTACGACCTTTACTACCAGCCCGACCAGGTCAACACCTTCATCAAGGCCGAGGGCTTCCTGCCGGTCACGAAGACGGGCGTCGAGCAGTTCCAGAGCGACCCGAAGCTCAAGGTCTACCTCGACACGCTGCCCAACGCGAAGCTGACGCCGACCGACGACCCGACGTGGGACAAGGTCAAGCTCGCCGTCCAGCAGAACCTCGGCGGCGCCATGAACGGCTCCCCCAAGGCCACCCTCGACGGTCTGCAGAAGACCGCCGAGAACGGCGGCTGAGGCATACGCCCCCGATGACCGAGAGCTCCACGGTGACCCCCGACCCCGCCACCTCGGCGGGGTCGGGGCAACCCCGTTCCCGTATGCCGTCACGCGCGGGCCGTCGTCGCCGCGCCGGTCGCATCGGCCAGGTCCACCCCCTCGTGGCCCTGCTGTGGCTCGCGCCGGCGCTCGCCCTCATCCTCGGGGTCGTGCTCTACCCGGCGATCAAGCTCTTCGACGCCTCGCGCGGTGAGTACTCCATCACCGGGCTGCGCAAGGGCGACGCCGGCTGGAGCAACTACGCCAAGGTGCTCGACCACCCGGACCTCGGCACGGTCCTGCGCAACACCGTCGTGTGGGTCGTCGCGGTCGTGGCCGTCACGATCGTGCTCAGCCTCGCGCTGGCGCAGTTCCTCAGCAAGAGCTTCCCGGGCCGGCGCTTCGTGCGCTGGGCGGTCATCATCCCGTGGGCCGCCTCGCTCGTCATCACGAGCCAGCTGTTCGTCCTGCTCTACGACTACAACTACGGGATCATCAACCACGTCCTGCAGGGGCTCGGGCTCATCGACCAGCCGATCGACTTCCTCGGCAACGACAGCTGGACGATGTTCTCGATGGTCGTCGTCGGCGTCTTCGTCTCGCTGCCGTTCACGATCTTCGTCTTCATCGCCGGCCTCGGCGCGATCCCCGACGACGTCATGGAGGCGGCGACGGTCGACGGCGCGAGCCCGTGGCAGCGCTACTGGAACATCACGCTCCCGCTGATGCGCCCGGCGCTGATGATCGCGACGGTGCTCAACGTCATCTACGTCTTCAACAGCTTCCCGATCATCTACACCCTCAACGACCGCAACCCGGGCTACCTGCACGACACGACGATCACGTTCATGTACAAGCTGGCGTTCAAGAGCCAGGAGAAGGACGTGGGCATGTCGGCGGCGGCGGGCATCTTCAACGTCGTGCTGATCCTCGTCGTCGTGGGGATCTACCTCAAGATCATCAACTGGCGCGAGGAGACGAGCCGATGAGCACGACCACGGCTGCCGCCCCGGTGCGCCCGGATGCTCCTGAGCCGCAAGCCGGCCCGACCCACACGACCGACCCTCGTCGCCGCAAGCGCACCCTCATGGCGATCGGCGGCGCGCTCGTCGCGCTCGTCTTCGTCGCGCCCTACCTCGTCATGGTGCTCGACTCGCTGCGCACGAGCACCGACGTCAAGAGCACGCCGCCGACCTTCCTGCCGAAGGTCTGGCAGTGGGACACCTACGCCCAGATCCTCGGCGACGAACGCTTCCTCAACTGGCTCAAGACCTCGCTCATCATCGCGGCCGGCTCGACGGTCATCGTCATCCTCGTCGCGATCCCGGCGGCGTTCATGACGGCCCGGCACCGCTTCCCGGGCCGCGGGGCGTTCCTGCTGCTCGTGCTCGTCACGCAGATGTTCGCGCCGACCTCGCTCGTCGTGGGCCTCTACCGGCAGTTCTTCGAGCTCAACATGATCAACACCTACGGCGCGCTGATCCTCACCAACGCGGCCTTCAACCTCGCCTTCGCGATCTGGATCCTGCACGGCTTCTTCTCCTCGATCCCGCTCGAGGTCGAGGAGGCCGCCGCGCTCGACGGTGCGAGCCGTCTGCAGATCCTCCGTCGGGTCATGCTGCCGCTGACCCTGCCGGGCCTCGTCACGGCGACGATCTTCACCTTCATCGCCGCGTGGAACGAGTACGTCGTGGCCCTGACGCTGATGATCGACGACGACAAGAAGCCGCTGACGGTCGGCATGCGCGCCTACATCACCGGCTACGAGCAGCACTGGGACCAGCTCTTCGCGGCCTCGGTCATCGCTGTCGTGCCGGTCGTCATCCTCTTCGCCGTCATCGAGAAGCACCTCGTCGGCGGCCTCACCGCCGGCTCGGTCAAGTAGCCCGCTGCCGCTCGGCTGGTTCAGAACCAGTCGGGCGGCGGCGGCACGGCGATGCCGACGACCGTCCCGAGCCGCACGACCGGCCCGTTCACGGCGCCGGCGGCGATCCGCGCGCACTCGGAGGCACGGCACCAGCGCGGGACCTCCCCCGACGCGTCGCGGACCATCATCCGCAGGATGCCCGCCATCGTCGACCCGGCCAGGGTCGTGCGCGCGTGCGGGTCCTGGTAGACGACCACCTCGGGACGTGACCCCTCGGGCAGCGCGGCCGTGGACGTGGCGACGATGCCGGCATACTCCAGCCGGGTCTGCTGGTGGGCGCCCACGTCGGCCCGCCAGGTCAGCACGCCGACGACCGCGAGGACCCCGAGCACGCCGATCCCGATGCGGGACAGCACCCCCGGGTCGCGCAGCAGCAGCGCGGCCGGGAGCACGAGGGCGAGCCAGAGCCAGAGCTCGCCGCGCGCGCTCGTGACGACGCCGGTGACGAGCGTCTGGGCCGCTCCCAGGGCGGCCACCACGGCGAGTCCGGCGCAGAGCCGCGCAACCAACGGACGCGTGACCGGGCTGAGGAGGCCGGCGACGACGGCCACGGCGCCGGCGACCGTCGCCGCCGGCGCCTCCAGCAGCAGCGCGGCGACGGCGCGGACGGCGCGGCCGGTGTTGACCCGCAGGGTGTCGAGGTCGTGCAGTGGGTTCGGGTGCCGCCAGCTCGCGATCTCGAGGCCGAAGTGCCCGAAGGCGAACCAGTTCAGGGTGTAGATGACGGCGACGCCGACGGCCCAGCTCGCGACGAAGCCGACCGACAGCAGCGCCAGCCGGCGCCAGTCGACCATGCCGAGGTGCACCACCGCGACGACGAAGAGCACTCCGGCGACCGGCGGATAGCTGAGCAGCGAGAGCACGGTGCCGGCGAGGAGCCAGACGGCGAGCCGCAGTCGGCCCCTTGCCGCCCACGGCAGGCTCCAGACGCCCGCCGCCGCCACGATGGCCGACGAGATCAGGGTGCCGGGCCAGTAGAGCAGCCGCACCCAGACGACCGACGAGAAGAGTGCGAGGCCCAGCAGCGCCTGCACGGCCCAGTGGCTGCGCCGGTCGGCCTGCCAGAGCAGCCGCCACAGTCCTGCGACGAAGAGCGCGTATGCCGCGACGTACGTCCCCGAGGCCCACGCGGGAGTCATGTGTTGGCCGACCGTGAGCCACCAGAGGTAGTTGAGCCAGCGGCCCTCACGCAGGTTCTTGGCGAAGTTGTCGAGGGTCGCGGGCGTGTCGACGGGCAGGACGTAGGGCCAGTCGTCATAGCGCAGGAGAGGCGAAAACGCTTGTGTCACAGCCTCGGTCATGACGAGAGCCGCGAGCAGCACAGCGACTATGACGACCCACCGCGGCGGGTGCCACCCGCGCCGGCCCACGAGGGTCGAGCGGTCGGTGGTGCGCTGGACGGTCGTCATCTGGGCTCGCTCACAAGGGAAAGGCGGCGCCCTTCGACGATACGCAGATGCCAGCCGCGGCTGGACAGTTCGTGCGAATCCGGGTCAGTACTCGCCCTTGACGACGAAGTAGGAGCCGCGGATCGTGCCGGCGAGCTTCGACTTCTGCCGCGCGAACTTGAAGCTCGCGAGCTCGTCGGGGACGTCCATCCCGTCGCAGAGCTTGAACCCGACGGCGCGCTTGCCTCCTTCGGCGAGCGTGTAGAGCACGTTGACCGACAGGCCGGACTCGTAGAAGACGTAGGCCCAGCGGATGCCGTCGACCTCGAACTCCGTCGCCTCGAGCGCCGGCGACGCGATGACGATGCCGCGCTCCTCGTCGAGGATGTGGCTCACGTAGTTGACGACGTCCGCGGCCACGTCGGCCGGCTCGGTGCTGAACGTGTGGGCGTACTTGTTCTTGAAGTAGCGGGCCTCGTTGGCGCGCAGGCCGGCCAGCGCCTCGGCGTGCGGCGACGACTCGAGACCGACCGTGGAGACCTCCGTGAAGTCGACGTCGTAGGCCATGACCACCTCCAGCTCGCGGGACTCTTGCCGCAAGGCTAGCCGCGGGCCGCTCGGGTCGGGGCGCGTCGGGGGCGCTCAGACCCAGCCGGGCGGGGGCGGGATGATGATGGCGATGACGTGGCTGAAGCCTCCCGGCCTGTCGAGCCGGACGATCGGACCGGACGCCGCGAGCTGGGACAGGTCGATGCACTCCTGACCGCGACACATGCGGGGCAGGATGCCGCCGGTCTGCTGGCGCACCGCCATGACCATGGTGCTCGCGATGAGCCGCCCGTCGCGGCTGTTCCTGAGGGCGGGGTCCTGCCACATGACTATCGGCGCCATGGTGGTGCTCGGCGCGTGGGCGGTCGCCCGCTCGGCGATGGCGGCGAACTGCATCCGGGTGGCCTGGTGGGCGCCGATGTCGGCCCGCCACGAGAGCACGCCGGCGACCGCGAGGACGGCGAGCAGGGCTGTGGCGAAGTGCTCGACGTTCGGACGGCGTATGCCGGGTGCGTCCTCGGGCGCGGATGGGTCCTCGTCGTTGCGGTGGCGTTCGAGGAGGAGCAGGGCAACGGGCAGCACGGCGAAGAGCCACGTCCACAGCTGGCCGCGCGCCTCGGTGACGATGCCGGTGGCGAGGGTCTGCGCGGCGTCGAGACCGCAGGCGACGGCGAGGGCGACGAGCAGCCGCTGCAGCCGGGGGCGCACCGCGCGGTCCCGCCAGCCGAGGACGATGGCGACGACACCCACGGCGGCGACCCACCACTGCGTCGCCCACATCGCGCCCGTGGCGGAGAGCCAGCGCCCGGCGTTGGTCGTGAAGGCGTAGAGGGACGTGAGCGGGTTGGACTGGCGCCAGGCCGGGAAGTCGAGCCCGAAGTGCCCGTTGAGGACGAGGTTCAGGGTGTAGCTGATGCCGACCCCGACGACGAACGCGGCGATCCACGCCGCGATGACACCGAGCACCCGGCGCCACGGCGCGTCTCGGAGGTGCACGACGGCGACGACGAGCAGCACCACCCCGACCGGCGGATAGGTCATGACGGCTGCCGACTCCGCGACGAGGAGCCACAGCCCGAGCCGCACCCGCGAGCGAGCGGCCCACGGCAGCAACCAGATCGCGGCCGCGCCGACGAGGACCGACGGCGTCAGCGCGCCCGGCCAGTAGACGAGCTGCACCCACACGCAGGAGGCGAAGAGCGCGACGCCGAGGAGGACGTCCGCGACGGGACGGGGGCGGATGCCTGAGAGGTGCAGCACCCGCCAGACGCCGGCGACCAGCGCGACGTAGCCAACGGCATACGTGATCGCTGCGGTCGTGGGCGTGCCGTGCTGGCCGACGACCTGCCACCAGAGGGTGTTGAGCCAGCGGCCCTCGCTGGAGTTGTAGTACGACGGCGGGAGGACGCCCTTCGTGCCGTCGGGGAGCAGGAAGGGCCAGTCGTCCTGGCGGATGAACGGGGTGACGGCCTGGGCAAGCCCGCGGGTCACGAGGAACGCGACCGCGAGGGTCACGGGGACGAGGTAGCGGCGGGGCGGCGCTGAAGGCAGCAGCCGCGCACGCGTGGGGGCGTGTGTCTGGGTCTGCGTCGTCATGGTCGTGTCGCTCTCGGAGGTGGGAACCACAGGGCCGGATGCGCGACCCTACTCACCTTTGATACCCGGCCGACCTGAAGACCGCATCCCAGCCCGACGGGTGGAAAGCGGGCTGCGTGCGGCGTCAGTCCGTTGTGTCGGGTTGCCACTTCTCGAAGGTCGGGTGCCCGGCGGGCGTCCAGACGATCTCGAAAGCAGTGTCGCTCGGTTCCACGGCGTCGTAGTCAAACCCGCCCGCGTAGGACGCGACCCAGCCGGTCTTCTCCTTCTTGGGGATGGCCTTCTGGAAGTAGTCAATCCCGTGCTCCGCGATGAAGCTCTCCATCGTGGATGGGGACTCTGCGAGGGCTATCTCCTTGTTCGTGACGACTTCCAGCAAGAACTTGTCAGTGGCCTGGTCGCGCGCGATGTCGGCGACGATCAGCTTGACCTGGTCCTTGTAGGCGGCCGTCGAGCGGTTGAGCTTGCCCGTGTAGATCCAGTACTGGTCCAGCTTGGCCACGGTCTGCTCTTTGTCGCGCGCGACGATCTCGTACTTCGGCCCGCGGTAGGTGTAGGCCTCGGCTTCAGGCGTGGTCGATGTCGCAGTCTGGCTCGGCTCCTCCGATCGCGTTTCGCTCGCCGACGCCACCACCTTGGTCGGAGATGCGCTCGGTACGGAACTGCCACTGCCACCGCGGACCCCGACGGCGACGCCTGCGATCACCATGACTAGGACCAAGCTCCCACACACTGCCATGGCGCGCTTCTGGGTCTGCGGCTCCAGGCGGCGGAACGCCGCGTAGCTCTGAAGGGCGAACGCCTTGAGGTAGGTGCCAGCCGTCTTCGGCTTGGGGCGGCGGAAGGTCAGCTCCGTCCACAACAGCCCGGGGTTCTGGTCGACGAGCTCCCAGCCGTCCTTCTCCCACTTCGCGATGTTGCTCGCTTCGGTGCCCCTGATCGCCCGCACCTCGTTGTGCTCGTACTGCACTTCCTCAGCCACCCGGCTCCCCGCCCCTATCGACTTGTCACTCACGGATACATCGTGAGGAGAGTAGTGGCGCGGCGCCCATGCTCGGTCAACAGGGTGCACTCACGAGGAGAGGCCGGATTGCGTCTGTCGAGTGAAGTCTTCGCTTCGTCGCGATGGACGGCTCCTCGGGCCTCGTCCGCAGATGACCGTCGGCGGATGAACCATCTGTTGCGTGCCTGAAATGTGCCAATCGCACCCGTTGCACCGACCTGACCGGTACGGTGACGCCGGCGCGGACAAGGGCTCCAGCCGGAGGAGAGTGTCTCGTGTCGGGTTCGTTGGTGCTGGGTCGCGTCCTGAGGTCGACCGTGGTGGCCTCGCTCCTGTCGGTCAGTGTGTTCGCGGCGCAGCCGGCGCTGGCGCTGGACGTCGACCCGGCGGTCTCGGCGGGTCGGCAGCTGCCGCTGTTGCCGCAGGCCGCTCCGTACCAGCCGTTCCTCGATGCCGGCGCTCCCGGCTACGTGGCCTACGACCTGCACCAGGTCGACGAGTACGAGACGTCGTCGCAGCTCACGATCCGGCGGACGTCCGACGGATCTGCCGTGCGCACCGTGACGTGGACCGGCACGCCCAGCCCGCAGCTGTCGCCCGGTGGGCTGGTCTCGGTGAGCCCGATCTCCGCAGACCCCAGCCGCCGCGTCGTCGTCAGCGACATCGAGACCGGCGCGACCACGTGGACGGTGGATGTGCCGTCGGACGAGGACCTGGTCGGGGCCGGAGCGACGTGGGTGCTGAGCGCCCAAGGCCCCGCCGACGCTCGCCAGGCAGTGCTGCGCCGACCCGGCCATGACCCGTTGGCTCTCTCGGGCGTCGTCATGTCCAACGGCCGCATCGACACAGCGGCCAACGCCAGCACCCTCGTCATCCACAACCAGAACCTCGTGTGGAGCGTCGACCTCGCGAGCGGCGACTCCCACCTCATCGCGGACAGCGCGGGGGCTTCCGACAAGCTGGTCGTCACTCCGCGCAGGGTCTTCGTCATCGACGAGTACGCCTATCCGGTCACGGCCTCCTGGGCCGACGTCGACGGCTCGAACGCCGGGCACGTCGAGATGGCGATGGACGGCACGTCGGTGACCCGCGGGTGGGTCGGCTTCGGAGACCGCCTCGCGGCGTTCCAGATCGAGTCCGGGGACACCGCGGACTCGGCGCACCTCGAGCCGGTCGATCTCGCCACCGGGACGCGCCAGCCGGCCGTCGCCGTCAAGGTCGGCAAGTTCACGTCCGACGGTGCCGGCGTCGCGGTCATCACGCTCGGAGACACCGCCACCGGTCGCGTCGCCACGGTCACGGACGACGGGCAGCCGCTGCACGAGGTGACCGCCCTGCCGGTCATCGGCCGGCTCACGAGCTCGCTCGGTCTGAGCGGCGGCAACGTCTTCGCGGGCTTCGGCTGGGCCTACGACTCCGGCACGGGTCCGGTGGCGAGGGCCGCCGTCGACGGATCGGGGTCGTGGTCCACCTCCATGGCGGCGGGCGACAAGCCGGTCTCGGGCGGCCTGCTGTCGGCTCGAGGGGATGTCGTCCTGACGCAGACCTCGACCGGCAGCGCGACCGAGACCTACCGGGTCACGTGGCCCGGTGGCTACCGCGACCTGTACTCGACGCCCGGCGGGTGGACGCTGTCCCACGGCGGTCAGGTGCTGGTCCGTGGCGACGGGATGCTCGCCGACGCCAAGAGCGGACACCCGTTCCGCATCATGACGCCGGGGACGAGGTACGTGGTCGACGGACGCACGCTCTGGCAGGGGCCGGACGCTCAGGGGATCCTGACCTCGACCGACCTCGACGGCGTGAGCCCCTCGCGCACCGTCGCCTCGGGGCTCAAGGACTGCGGGGGGCCCGACCTCCAGGTTGCCGGCCGCTTCGCGCTCTTCTACTGCGTGGACAGCTACATGGCCGTCGACCTGCACGGTGTGCTGGCGCCGCAGGCCGTTCCGTGGCCGCGGGGCTCGGCCCAGTCCCTGGCGCAGCTCGGGAACGGATACGTCGCCTGGGTGCAGTGGGTCGACGAGCCGACCGTCGAGAAGTTCGCGGTCGCCACGGTCTACGACCTCGGGCCCGGACACGGCGCCCGCCAGTACGGTCCGCTGCACGGCAAGACCTACCTGCCCTACCCCATGATCGCCGTCGACGACGCGGGCGGCGCGCGGCTGGCCTACGCCGACACGGCCCTTCAGCCTCGAGTCGTCGACCTGGACTGGCTCACGCGCGCCGCGTGGAAGGACACCGTCGCCCCGACGCTCGTCACCATCACGGGCAGCCCGAGGGCGAGTGGTTCTGTGGTGAAGGCGTCGTGGACCGCCACCGACTCGGCGAACGACGCAACACGCATACCAAGTGGGGTGGCGACGTACGACGTGCGCTACCAGCAGGGGCCGGTGGGTGGGCCGTATGCCGCGTGGCTGCAGCCCGCGGGCCTGCAGGGTCTGACCGCGCCCACGGCGAGTGTCACCGGACTGTCCGGCAGGGACACGTGTCTGTCGGTGCGCGCCACCGACAACGCCGGCAACACGAGTGCGTGGTCGGCGCCCCGGTGCACCGCAACGGACGTCACCGCACCGAAGCTGACCTCGACGGGCGGGACCGCGAGGACGGCCCCCACCCGCCAGGTCACGATCTCGTCGGTGTTCACCGATCCGGCCTTCACGTCGACGGTGGGCGGCTCCGGTGTCGGCACCTACGACGTGCGCTACCAGCAGGCCGCCAAGGTCGGCGCGACCTTCGGCAGCTGGACCTACCCCCGGATGTGGCAGAGCTCCGCCGCTGCGACCCAGACCCTGACGGCGAATCCGGGTGTCGACACCTGCTTCCAGGTCAGGGCGCGAGACAAGGTCGGCAACCTGTCGGGGTGGTCGGCGAGCCGCTGCAGCGCGGTCGATGCCGCGGCGCCCAGCATCACCGCCGCAAGCACCGGCACCCTCGTCGTGAACGCGACGAAGAGCAGCCCGGTGACGTTCTCCTACAAGGCCGCCGACAACACCGGAGTCGCCAGCTACGACGTCGGCTACCGCTACGCCCCACCGCGAGGGGCGCTCGGCGCGCTCACCCGTCCGGCCACCTGGCAGGCGACGACCGCGTCCTCGCAGAAGCTGACCGTGGCGCCGGGTGGCGAGGTCTGCTTCGTCGTCCGCGCCCGCGACCGGGTCGGCAACACCTCCGCGTGGTCGGGCGCTCGGTGCTCGGTCGTGCCCTACGACGACCGGGCGCTCGCCGGCACCAAGGTCTCGAGGATCACGAACAACCGGGCGCTCACCGGCACGGTGTCCCGACTCAACGGGTCCGGAGCGGCCCTCAGTATCGGCTCGCAGCGAGGGTCACGCATCGCCGTGGTCGTGCTCCGAGGTCCGAGCCAGGGGATCGTCGACGTGTATGCCGGCTCCCACAAGGTCGGTAGAGTGAACCTCTCGTCCACGACGTGGCATCGGGACGTCGTCCTGCTCCCCACGTACGCGTTCGCCGGGACCATCACGATCCGATCCGTCAGCTCGGCGCTGTCCCTCATCGACGCTCTGGGAGTGGTGCGCTGAGGTCCTGGTGCGCAAGAGCTCGGGCGGAGGGCGCGCCCGGCTTCGATGCGGCACTGCGTGGTTCCACGAAGCTCCGTGAGCCGCTCATTTCCGCACGTTCAATTGTCACTGTTCTCGCGGTCTGCCTGAGACACTCTCAACACGTGCAGGACGTTCCACGCGTCGATAGGGGTTGCAGATGTTCTGGTCGATCGCTGGCGGAATCTTCGCCTTGGTGTTGCTCGCGGCGTGGCTCTCCGACCTCCGAAACAAGCGGCGTCATGAAATGCAGCCCATGACGGAGGGCGACAGCCCGCGGCACGGCTCGGCCGACCGCGTGATGGAGAAGGCGAACGACTACGGCATCGCAAGCCCGCGCAACTTCGGCGGAGCCCAGCCTCCGATTGGCGGCACCCCCTACGGCGGCTGACCCCGGCGGCGGTGTCACCGCTCCCATCACGCACCATCCGCCCGTAGCTGGTCGCACCCGAGGCCGCTCACTCAGCTGGAAGCTGCATGGTGATCGTGTGGATCGGTGAGGCGGGCAGCTCGGTCGAGTGCTTGGCCAGGTACGTCACGTCGATTCGGTGGCCGTCGCCGGCGAGGTAGGCGAACGTGTACTCGGCGCCCCACCCACCGGCCACCTTCTGGCCGGCGCCGGCTTGGGCGACCACGGTGCCGTACGAGTCCTGCCATGTCAGCTGTCCAGGCAACGACCCGGCATACGCCCTGAAGCTCGTCTCAGACGCCGGGAGTCCGAGGGAGTCCTCGTCGTTGTAGAGCACCACCGCGACGACGGTGCCTGAGTCATCGAGGTCGAGCTGGAAGCCGCCGCCGTGAGAGAGGATGTTCGTCTTCGACGATCGCCCCAGCGACGCCGCGAGGTTCGTCAGCGCCGGGTCATTCCAGGCGTTTCGCCCGAGAGCCCACTGCCAGATCTCCTCCTGAGGCACGGTGTCGGTCGCCTCGGTGGTGACCTTCGGCTCGACGGTGGTGGTGACGATGGGGCCAGGGGTGTTGCCGTTGGCGCACCCGGCGATCAGTGGGCAGAGGGTCAGGGCCACGATCGAGAGGACCGATGCGGCCCGGTTGCGTGCCCACGCGGTTCCACCCATCTCATCGCCTCCGTGTTGGTGGCTGTATTCGCCTCTCCCGACAAGCGTCCCGAGTCCGTGATGGTGCCGACAGAGGCAAAAGTCCCTCTTTGCGCTGAAACCCTGCGGCCCTTCCTCGCGGTGCCTACGCTGAAATGAGGGAACTGGTGGAGGAGGATGCCATGTCCAGCCATCCCGAGATCTTGACGCAGCACGACGAGGACGCCCTCGTGCGCGAGCTGGCCCAGCAGGTGCTGGAGACCGCGGCGCCGGAGGAGCTCGCCATCTTCGACGAGACGGCCGACGAGTACTTCGCCGACCCACAGGGCGTGCTCGACGCGAAGAGCCGTGACGAGGCGGTGGGCTTCGGCGTGGAGCTGGCGCTGCTGACGCCCTACATCCTCGCCGTGGCCAAGACGGTGGTCCAGCTGCTGGCCTCCATGGTCGGGGACGCGGTCAAGAAGGAGGGTCAGCCGTCGGTCAACAGCTTCATCCGGCGCCTCTTCGGCCGCCGCGAGCAGGGTCCGTCGGCTCCCGAGACCCTGACGCCCGACCAGCTTGCCCTGGTGCGCAAGGTCGCGGTCGAGAGGGGCCGGCTGATCGGCCTCAAGGCGGATCGGGCGGAGCTGCTCGCCGACGCCATCGCGGGCGGCATCTCGGTGGCACCCTCGAGCTGAGAGGCAGGCGAGCACCATGGCTGGCCCACTCGTCAGCGACGCGCCTGCTTCACCCGCACCCGTCGACGTGCGCCCCAACGTGCTCGCGCTGCCGTCGCCGACTGTCGCGAGGTTCGTCCTGCTCCTCGGCGCGCTCCTCAGCTCGGGGTTGTTCGTCGGGACGTGGGTGCACAACCAGACGGCCGTCGGTGACGACTGGCTGGCCAGGGTCGCCGAGTGCGAGCGTCTGCGACCCACCCTGGCGACCGGTGCCAGCGCCGAAGAGCTCCTCGCCGCTCAGCAGTCAGTGCTCCAGTGCGTGGAGGGGGCGCAGCAGAGGCTGGCGTGGTTCGCCCTCGGAGGCGTCGCCCTGACGCTCGTCGCGGCCGGTGTGGTGCTGGCGATCGTGCCGAGAGTCATCGTCCGCCGACGGGCGCTCCGCCTCGCCGGCCCGAAGCTCGCGGCCGCGTCGGAGCGGGTGGCTGCTCTCGCCAAGGAGGGCGGCCTGCGTCGCTCGCCCGACACGATGGTCGGGACGTCGAAGCTCCACGACGCCTTCAGCTTCGGGCTCCCCGGGCACTACGCGGTCGCTCTGCCACCCGCCGTGGCGGTCCGTAGCACCGGTGTCGCCTTCGAGTCGCTTGTGCGGCACGAGCTGGCTCACGTCGCGCGCCGGGACGTGCTCATCGCCTGGTCGGCTCGTGCCCTCTGGTACGTCCTGCTCGCCTTGCTCGCACTCCCGGTCATCGTGGCGCTCGCGAGGGCGGACGTCAGCCTCCTGCCTTCGTACGCGTGGCGGGCGGCGTTGCTCCTGGGTGCCGCGATGCTCGCGTCCGCTGGCATCCTCCGGTCCCGAGAGTTCGACGCCGATCTCGGCTCCACCGGGACAGCCGCCCGTCGAGAAGCCCTCAGCTCGCTGCTCGGAACCTCTGGCCGTGCGGCCACCACGGGCTGGCGCCGCCTCCTCGCGCTGCACCCGGATCCGTCTGACCGAGTGCTCACGCTCGGCGATCCCGCCCGTCTCGCACGCCCGTCCGCGGTCGACGCAGCGATCGCGGGCTTCCTTGCCGCCGTGACCCTTCCGCTGTTGGTGTCCGTCTTCGCCACCGTGCCTTCCCTCACCAACTGGGCGTATGCCGTCCCGGCGGCTCTCGTGGGTCCCCTGATGGGAGTGACCGTGGGTCTGGCGCTGTGGCGCCGGGCGATGGTCGACAAGGCCGTTTCGACTGCAGAGCTGCCCGCTGCTGCGCGACGTGTGGCAGCCGGTGTCTTCGCGGGCTTCCTTGTGGGACAGACGGCGTCGTTGGCTGCGGTGGGGAGTGAAACGATCACCGGGACCCGCTCTCCGCTGCTTCCCCTCCTCGGCGCTCTGGCTCTCGGCGGCTCCACCTTCGTGGTGGCCGGCCTCGGCGGGATCGCTGGTGACCGCTCGAGGCGCCTGTCTGCTCGCGGCTTCACGGCGCTCGCCGTCGTCCTGTCAGCCATCGTCTTCGCCTTCGTGCTGTGGGCCGCGACCATGCTGGCCAGCACCCTGGATCTCGGCGGTTGGGCGCTGGCGGCGTTGACCATCGTGACGCTGCTGACCCAACCGGCAGCCGTCGCCGTCGTGGCGCTTCTCGCCGCCGCCGTCCTCGTGCTGCTGGCCGTTCGGCCGGACAACGTGCCTCCGGTGTGGGCGGTCGAGGGTGATGTTTCTGTATCTCCGGCAGCGGGTCGGCGCTCGGTCGGGCTCCGTGAGGTGACCGCCGTCGGCCTCGCGTCAGGCATCGTCGCCGCAGCCTGCATCCTCGGGTTCCGCCTCCTCGCCGGGCCTGCCCCGACCTTGGAGCAGCTGGCCCAACGGTTCGACGCCTACGTCTGGGTGTTCGCGGGCGCCGGTCTGGCAGCGGGTCTGTCGCTCATCGCTCTGCATGGTGTCCGCGGTGCGGGCGCCGGCGTCACGGCTGCAGCCCTCGCCTCGTGCACCGCAGCCCTCGGCTTCGTCGCCATCAACGCCGGCTTCGGAGGCGACGTGACGCTCGATTTCGTCGGCGGGGTCGTCGGTCCCGGACTTCCCGTGGGCCTGCTGCTGTTCGTGCTCGCCTCGCTGCTCAGCGCGCTGCCGATCCCGGACGCTCGAGGGCGCAGACCCCTCGTGATCCTCATCGTGGTGGCAGGGCTTCTGGGAGGCGCGGCCGCCGCCGGCGCCATCGCCGCGCGCGACACGATCAGTCCGCTCCAGCCAAGCGCTCCCACCGGGCTCTCGACCCACGACTACGTCAGCTCCTACGCGCCTACGGTTGTCGCCGGCGTGGCTCGGGTCGACCAGGCAGCCGCCGCGATCGACGCGGACTCCCAGCTGACTCCGTCAGAGCGCGCCAGACGGATTCGGACTGACCTGGTCGCTCCTCTGGACGTCCTGCTGAGGCAGGCGGGAGCCGTGACGCCGGGAGACGACTCCGTCGTCCAGCTCCACGCAGCCCTGGTCGCCGGGCTGCAGGGCAACCGCCGCGCCTTCGAGAACTTCGCTCGCGCCTACGAGACGAGCGACTCGGCGCTGTTCTCCCGGACGCAGGCCGACCGGGTCGGTGCCCAGCAGCTGCTCCGCGCCTGGCTCGACGGAGTGCGAGCTCGTCAGACCCGATAGGCGCTGCTGCTCTGAATCCACGTCAGATCGCGAGACCTCGATGGGAGCATTGCAGCATGATGCTTCCCCCTGGTGGAGTGGACGACGACGAGGTGGCGCCCCACGACGATCCCCGCGGTCACTGCCCGGCCTGCGGCGGTGGCGAGGTCAGGCACCTCGTGATCGGGATGCCCATTGACCCGGAAGCCATGACCAGGACGCCGGCCTGGGTCGATTGGGTGGGCTGCGGCCACCCGGGGTATGACCGCGAATGCGAGCGGTGCGGGTTGACGTGGGACTCGGAAGATCCTCCTCGCTTGGCGTCGCCGAGATAGGCCCACGCTCGGGTCACCATCGCGCAGCAGGCACTGAGGTCAGGCAGTCGGGGCAGGGGCATCGCTGGGAGAACGGCGGCCGATCAGAAGGGCCGCGGCGGCGAGGGCCAAGCCGGCGGCAACGAGGAAGGGCATCCCGAGGGACTCCGGAGAGTGATCCGTCAGGTACACCCACTCGGACAGGGAGTAGCTGAGGGTGCCGAGGCCCCAGGCCGCGAGCAGGACCCGTCCGACAGCGGCCGGACGAACCATGACTGCCCCGATCGCCGCGATGACCGTGAGCACCGCCCACACGTACGCCACGCCTGCCTCGTAGCCGGCGTTGCTGAGCGAGCCCAGGTGGACGGCGTAGGAGATGAACACGGCGGCCGTGAACGCGCCGAGGCCCAGCGCCGCAAGGGATCCCGGGTCCCGCCAGTCGACCCTGGACACCGGCACCGCCTGTCGCCAGGCGGCGACCGCAACAGCCGCCGGTCCGCACGAGGCTGCGACGAGCAGCCCGATGAGCGCGAACCACGTCCCCGTCCCGGCGGCGTCCGAGCTCTGTTCGGCGAGGATGCCAAAGAAGGTCAACATCGAGGCGGCAGCAGTCCCGGACACACCGAGCAGCAGCCCCAGGGACACCTCGGTGCGCACTCGCGGGGCGAACATGACGGCGCCGGCGGTCAGGACCAGGAGACCGAGGATCGCCATGCTCGGCACGAGCCAGCGGTCGCTCTCGGCGTAGGTCTGCCCGTAACGCCAGGGCAGCGTCATGCTCGCGAGGATGAGCACTCCGGCGGCGATGGCCGCCAGGCCGGCAGCCACCCGGAGCCGGCGGCGCGGGCCGAGCTCGGACGTTGGGGTGACGTGCTCAGCCACTGCCCGGGCGGCGGGCGGTCGCTCGGCGAGGACCGGTGGCGGTCCGGCTCGCTCCGTCGTCGTCTCGTCGTCAGGCTCGGCGCCCCTCGCCAACGACGCCCTGACCGGCACCACCACGGAACCGGTCGGGCTCGACAGAGTGATGCTCCCGGCATACGCCAGGCCGTTGGGCGTGAGGGTCACGGTGACGAGCGTGCCCTCGACGACGGCTGAGAGCGGCGGCTCGGCATCGACGTGCACGTCCCCCGCGAGGGGCACCCCGGTGACGCGGAGCTCGCGGTGGATCGCGTCGACGACTCCCGGCGCGAGCTCCCCGAAGTCGATGGCCGGCGGGCTCACCTGCGGCGCCGCCGACTGGAGGATCGCGCTCGCATCGTCGGCGACGGCCTTGGT
The DNA here is from genome assembly GCF_039539425.1 of Terrabacter ginsenosidimutans. Lineage (NCBI taxonomy): Bacteria > Bacillati > Actinomycetota > Actinomycetes > Micrococcales > Intrasporangiaceae > Terrabacter > Terrabacter ginsenosidimutans. The sequence continues at coordinate 1,272,622 of NZ_BAABDC010000001.1, forward strand.
GTCGGATCGGGCCACCTCCTGCAGGGCCTCGAGCGCACCCAGCGCGACGCCGAGGTCAGGGTGCGCGAGCCGGTCCCGCAGCTCGCTGACGGCTCCGCGTCGGTAGGTCGGGTCGGGTTCGCGCAGGGCGGAGGCGATGGCGTCAGGGATGGGCACCGGGCGCACGCGGCGACGGCGGCTCCTGGCCAGGTAGAGCTCCCCGGACATCTCGACGTCGCGCCCGGGGGTCTGGTTGGGGTTGGTCTCGCGGACGCGGTCGAAGACGTAGTCGTAGAGCTCGTTGAGGGAGACGAGACCGTCCTCGTCGCGGTCGGCATCACCGGTTCGGAGACCCTCGACCACGGCCGAGGTGAAGATGGACGGCGGGACCTGGTGGTCAGCCGCGAGGGTCGTCCCCTCGAAGGCATACTCCATGGCGCTCGAGGCGCTGATCACCGCACGGCCCCGCCCACCCCCGAGCCGACCGGCCGGGAAGCTGTCCATGACATTGACCGGGCCGGCGGCGCGCACCGTCACCCCTTGCCCGAAAGCCCCGCCGTAGCAGCAGTCGAGGAACAGCACGATGCTGTGGGCCCTCGAGCTGCGCATGCAGCGCTGGACGAAATCCGCTGCCAGAGCGGTCGATCCGAGACGATCGGGCCGGGTGTTCCGGGCGGCGATGAACAGCTCGCCCGCGTCGTTCTTGAGGCCGTGACCGGAGAAGTGCAGGAGCAGCAGGTCCTCGGGCCGGCTGTCGGCGAAGAGGTCGTCGACGTGGGCCTGGACCTCGTAGGACGCGGCGTTGTGGACGATCGACACGTCGAAGCCGCCGATCTCGGGGTCGCCGAGCACCTCGGCCAGGGCGCGAGCGTCCGCCTCGGGTGCCCGCAGCTGGCTCAGGCTGGCGTGGTCGTACGTGTCGTTGGCGATGATCAGGGCCCGCCGCGTATGCCGTCCGCCCTGCTCGCCCGTGGCCCCGCGGCCAGCCTGCGGCTCGGTCACGGCGACCCCTGGGACCCCTGGGCCTCGTGGCGCGCGAGGAAGAGGTCCACGAGCTCGTCCTGCTCGTCCTCGTCCGCCCCGGTCAGCTCGATCACGTCGCCGGCGATCTCGAGCCGCACCGTCCGTGGTGCGGCGTGCCCCCGGCCGAGCCAGTCACGGACCGACGCCAGCAGGGCAGTGAGACCCCCCGAACCGAGGAGAGCCACCGCCAAGGTGCTGACGGTGGCCGCATCGACACCCCGGGCACCATCCGGAACAGCGGCGGGGCCGAGGCTCGCGTCGAGCGAGGTGACGTCGTCGAGCTGCGCCCGCAGCTGCCGGTGGAGCAGGTCGAGGCGTGCCTCATCGGCTCCGCGTTCACCGAGCCACACCTGCACTGTTGCGTCCATGGGCTCCACCTCACGGCGCTGCTCGTTCTCGGAAAAATCGTACTCGCGCCTCCGGGCGCCCATGAGTCAAAAGGCCCGTCTTGCCCGTCCGGCTTGTCTCGTGGACGCGGGCTTCTCAACGGAGGCGGCCGCGGAACTACGCTGCACGCATGGACACGGACTCCACTCCGACTTCGCCGCTTACGAGCGCGCCTGGGTTCACGGCCGGGCGACCTCCGGAGTGGGACCTCGACATCTTCAAGCACGGCGACGAGATCCAGACCGCCCTCATCACTCTGGAGCGCAATCGTCGGACGTTTGCCTGGAAGTGCTGGGACGTGGACTCCGACGGGATGCAACTGCATCTGGGTCGGTCCGCGCTCACTCTGGGCGGACTTCTCAAGCACCTGGCGCTCTGTGAGGAGCTCAAGTTCCAGGCCGGCCTGATGGGTGCGCCCCTGCTGCCCGAGTTCCAGGGCGTCGACCACGATTCCTCGTGGGAGACGTGGGCTTGGGAGTCGGCCAAGGACGACGATCCCGAGGCGCTCCGCGACCTCTGGGTGCGGGCGGTCCATCGCTCCCGCGACACAGTAGCCAGCGCCCTCGCCGAGTCGGGTCTCGATTTCGCTCCCGAGGGCGGGATGAGTCTGCGGCGACTCATCAGCGACATGATCGAGGAGTATGCCCGCCACACCGGTCACGCCGATCTGTTGCGCGAAGCGGTCGACGGCGCCACCGGCGAGGGTCCGCCGGGCGAGTTCCCCGTTCCCTAGTCGCGATTCTCCGCGGACGTCAGCGATCGGACGCAACCCGCATGACCATGGCTGACCTGACGGATCGCAGCAGACTCCGGTTCGGCTGACACGAAGGCGTTTACAGCAGCCCGACGGAGGGCATGTTGCGGGTATGCGTCTGCGTGATCACAACAAGGGAGACCTCGCCCTTGCCGCGCTGACCCTGAGCGTCGGGGCAGCGGCAGCTGCCAGCGAGGCCGTCCGCTGGGCAGCGCGCCGACAGCGACGACGCCAGCACCCGGCGAATGCGCTGCGCCCCACGCGGTCGTCGCCCCGGTCGTAGAGCAGACGAGCTCGGATCGAAGGCCGCCGTCAAGGGCCGACCGCTCGCCTTGATGCGGGCTGCCTGGCGGGCATGCCGTGAGTCCGGACCGCGAGCCATCCGAGTCGCGGGTGTGTGACGATGCAGACGGCCTGTCGGCGGAGCCGCCCGATCCTCCTACGCTTGGTGGCATGGGTGAGAAGGGTCAGGACGTGAAGGGCAGACGCGGCCAGCCGAACGGTGGTCAGCCGGTGTATGGGCTGGGGATGATCGGCGCCTGGGTCTACTACTGGAGGACGGCGGACACGAACGGCGACCGCGCACTCGGCATCCTCAAGGGCTTCGCGTGGCCGGCGTTCCTCGTCTACGAGGCCTTCTCAGCCGTCGGCCGCACGCAGCGCCACGACTAGCCGGACAGCCTCAGCTTCGAGGTCAGCACGCCCCTGCACTCCCGGCGGCCCGGGACCGCGGGGAGGCGGCCCACGGATCTCGTGGCGCATACCAAAGCCCGACCGAAGATGCTCAACACCTTTCTATGCCCCGTCGGGAAGGTCGACTGGCGGATTGACGCAGGTCCGCCGTTCGAGACGACCGCCCGCTCCCAGCGTGGCACCGAAACCGCTCACGAGCGATTCACCCCGTCCTGCCACGCGTGTTCGGCGAAGCTGAACAGCCGCTGCGGGGTGATGCGCAGCCAGTAAGCCGCCCAGGCAATGGTGCCGCCGCCGTTCCGTAGCTCGGTGATGTGCCGGAGGTCCTCTGGCACGGTTGTCAGCACTTCGGCAGGGCCCTCGATGAGCACGGCGGCGTGCGTGTCATGTTCACCCTCGACGATGGACAGCGCCAGCCAGGGGTGGGCCCGGACGTTCGCGATCCGGGCGGCGTCTTTGACCGTGGGGAGCCAGAACGCCTCCGCGTAGGGGGAGAACAGCGTCGGGGCTGCGTGGGCCCGGCCGTCGGGCCGAGTTGAGGACGCCAGCGCGTAGGTCCGGCGCTGCAGGTACAAGGCAAGCTGATGGCCGGTCATCCGCCGCTGCGGCGGGTAGGCCTTGCGCACCGCCGGTCCGGCCCGGTGGAAAGACGCATCCTGCAGCTGGCCCAGCCAGTCCGCCACGGCCAGAGGGTCGCTGGACGGCGCCCCAGACGGTTCTCGGCGACTACTCGACACTGAACGCAGTCCTCTCACAAGCGCAATCCGGTGTCTCGGGGGTGCCCGCCGCAAGCAAGGTGTCGTGGGTCGCGTCAAGATCTTCGATATCGGCAAATGTCACCGGCCCCCCACCATGACCAGCCGGGTCGAGAGCGACCTCGAAGCCATCGATGCTGCACTCGACGCAGTACGACTCGTCGGTATGCGATGCGCCCAGCCGCGCCGTGTCAATCGCCTTGGCAGCCTGAAGATCGGGCACCGGGATCACCAGACTATGGATCGTGGGACTCATCGGTCTTTCCTCATCGGTTGGGCGGGGCACGGCCTCGACAGCTGCCTTGGCCGCGGCAAACGCTATTGGCAGGTCCGTGAGCGATGCTTCTAGATTCCTGACTGATCCGCCACTGCCGCCTCGGCTACGGGTGTGCCCGTCTGGCGGCGGTAAGACGCGGGTTCACGTCGAGCCGGGTGTGAACGGCCTCCCGGACGAACGTCATCCTCGCGGACCTCTTTGCGCTCGGTGGATGCGTGCAGGGCGAGCAGTCGGCTGCGATTGTTCGGCGACCGCCGCCCTAGACTCGGGCGTGTGAGCAATCCTCCGGCGTACCCCACGATGGAGGACGTCATCGGCGACACCCCTTTGGTGCGTCTGCAGCGCCTACCGGGGCCGGAGAACGAACGCCGCGGCAACCTGCTGCTCGCCAAGCTCGAGGGGAACAACCCGGCCGGCTCGGTCAAGGACCGGCCGGCGATCAGCATGATCCGCGGCGCCGAGGAGCGAGGGGAGATATCCCCCGGCGACACCCTGCTGGAAGCCACGTCCGGAAACACCGGGATCGGCTTGGCGATGGCGGCGGCGATCAGCGGCTACCCACTGATCATCGTGATGCCCGAGGACGCCTCCACCGAGCGGATCCAGACGATGAAGGCGTACGGAGCTGAGCTGGTCCTCACCCCGGCGCGCGGCGGCATGGAAGAGGCCCGCGACGTCGTGACGCGGATGGAGCGGGAGGGCCGCGGCCGGGTCCTGGACCAGTTCGGCAACCCGGACAACCCCCGTGCCCACGAGGAAGGGACGGGCCCGGAGCTGTGGCGCCAGACCGACGGACGGATCACACACTTCGTGTCCGCGATGGGCACCACTGGCACGATCACCGGGGTCTCGCGGTTCCTGAAGTCACGCAACCCCGGTGTCCAGATCGTCGGGGCACAGCCCGCCGAGGGTTCCAAGATCCCTGGGATCCGCGCCTGGCCACCGGCGTACGTGCCGAAGATCTTCGACCCGTCGGCGGTGGACCGGACCGTGGAGGTCACCCAGACCGACGCCGAGGAGACGGCCCGCCAGCTGGCCCGCCAAGAAGGCATCTTCGGAGGTGTCTCGGCGGGCGGCGCTTGCTGGACCGCCCTGCAAGTGGCCCAGGAGGTCGAGGGGGCGACAATCGTCTTCGTGGTCTGCGACCGCGGCGACCGGTACCTCTCCAGCGGCGTGTTCCCCGCCTGAGAGTTTCCGCTGACGCCAGGGCTTCGTTGGCCGCCGTTACTGACGTCCGTGCCGAATCAGGCCTCGAAGGATTCGAGGCGTGAGCCGGCCGGGACCCAGTGCCAGCTCTACGAGGTCATCGAAGACCTTTTGGTCGGCCGCGGACGCGCGGAGCCCGGCTGAAAGGACCAAGGGCTTTGAGACCAGGCGGCCGGCGATAGCGGTGCTGACGAGGTTGCCTCGCAGGAGGCGACGCACTCCTTCACGGTGGGCGGTACCAGGATCAGCGGGCTGCCCCTCTGGGGGTGAAGTCGCGCTGAGGGCGGCCACCCGACCGGCGCAGGCACCGGTGGCGACTGCGTAGTAGATGCCCTCTCCGCTCAGCGGGTTGATCAGGCCGGCAGCATCACCCGCAAGGAGTATTCGACCGGCAGGTTGGTGCCATCGCGCCGACGACAGGGGCAGGTGGTGCCCGAGCCATGAGTGCGCTGCAGAGGTCGACCCTGGAAGAAGGTCCTCTACCCGCTGCACCATGAGGGCACGCGACGGTGTCGACAACCGGTCGGACAGTACCTCGCCGTAGCCGACGTTCGACCATCCGTCGCCCCGGTCGAAGGCCCATGCATACGAGGGTTGGCGGTCCTGCCCGAAGCGAATGACCTGGCGACCTGCACGCGAGCGCGGAGTCGGTGCATAGGCCCGGAGTCCCAATGCCATTCGTGGGGGCAGGACCAGTCCGATGCTCCGGCGGACCCCTGAGTGGGCACCGTCGGCGGCCACGACGACTCGAGCGCGGATCGTCCCGTCGATCAGCACCCCTCCTGGACTTGTGTCCACGGTGCGCACTCGGTGGCGGCGTAAGATCCCACCGGCACCCACTGCGGCGTCGACGAGGCGGGCGTCGAATTGGGCCCGGGGAACCACCAGCGCAGGTCGACGCATCCGACGGGTCACGCCCTGGGCGCCCATCGACAGCTCCAGCGTTTCAACCGCACGGTGATGGAGTTGCAGTTCCCGCACGGTCTCGTCGGCCCCCAGGGAGCGGAGCACGTCGAAAACGTGGGGTGCTACGCCATCGCCGCACGACTTGTCCCTCGGAAAGTCGGAGCGGTCAAGCAGCAACACCCGAGCGTCCGGCCTTTCGTGCAGTGCAGACAGCGCTGCCGAGCTTCCGGCCGGTCCCGCTCCGACGACGACCACGTCCCAGATGTCATCGGAGGTCATAGTCCGAGCGCCCCCCTCGTCGTAGTCCCAAGTTCACGTGAGCCGCTCTGGAAAGTCGTCGACGAGGGGACTGTCGAGGGCAGCACGCAGGGCCGGACGCAGGGTCGTGGGGACGGACGGCATCTGTTGAGTGAACCACTAGCGCCATCTCCGCACCTGACTCGCGGCGAAGTAACGCACTTAGCGCGGGCACGTCTGCTGGTGCACAGTGGGCAGGCATGTGACAGCCTGCGCATCTTATTTCGCGCCGATGAGAAGAGAGTTCGGACTGCGCGAGGGGCCGGACGGCGCTATGTGTTGAGCGGCCGGCACAGTGGGCGCAGTGCTACGGCGTACGGAGTTGGGCCCCGGGAATCCGCGGGTCGTCAACGGTCACCCAACAAGGACGTTGGCGAAGACCTGCCACGCCAGCAAGCTCTTCGCCACGAGGCTGAGAACGATGTAGGTGCGCTCACCTGTCAGATAGTCCTGCCACCGGCCGACCTGCTTGTACTGGAGCCACTGGTTGATGGCGAAGCTGTTGAAGAACACGAAGAGCGAGACGATGATCCCGTAGACGAATCCCGGTGGGCCGGGGCCATCTTTGACGCCCACGTTGACGATCAGGTATGCCGCGGCGGCCAGCCAGGGGCCGATGCCGGCGACGCAGCCGAACCAGAAGGGCGTCCACCATGCGCGTTGCCCGCGGACCGGGTGCCCACCTTTGCCGTGCATCAAGCCGTTGTTGGACATCTCCATCAGCCAGCCGAAGAGGATCATCGAGACGTTGGCGAAACCGAGCCCGATCAGTGCCGCGATGTCAGATATCCCCAGCACCAAGCTGATGAGGACGATCATCAGCGTCGAGGAGAGGCTGTACTCCACCCAGCGGAAGCGGTTGCGGCCCTTCGACAGCTCGTCGATGTAGCGCGTGAAGCCCCATGGCGAGGCGATCAGGAAGTGGAAGAACGCCGATAGGAACAAGAAGGAAGCGGTTGCCACTCCCAGTGGTACGTCGAACACGAGGTTCGTCACGCCTTGAGAGAGCGGCGTTCCGGGCGGGTGGTTCAGCGCAAAGGTCGACACCGGCAGCGTGAAGTCGTTGCTGAGCGCCACCATGGCCGCGCCGGACACCAGGTGCAGGAACCCCATGACCGCATTGAAGACCCGTAGGCGCTTTGCGCTGTCGCTGCCCACGTCGACAGATCGAGTCTGCAGCTCCAAGGGGTAGGTGCTCATCCCGCACTATTGCATTCCTGCAGGGATGTTCGAGCCCCAACAGAGACCGGGTGAGCTTGGCCCCGTCTCGGCCTAGCTCCTTGACGTCGAAGCCCAGATTCTTGGTGGCCTCCTCGGACGTAAGGACGGAACGGTCGGTGCGGGACGTGACCGCGAGGCGGTCGAGGTTCGCGATCGTCCCGAGGAGCAACCTCGCCCGCGTGGTGAAGTCGCCGGTGTCGAACGGCTCGCCTAGCGAGCTGCGGGCCTTGTGCCCAGGGCTGGGCCGGAGATGAGCTACCGTTTCGGCGCCGTTCCTGGGGCAGGTGCCTCAGGCGGCAGGCTCCGCGCCGGACCACGCTTTGTCACATGACCACATCACTGACCACCGCGGAACCCACGGGCTACGGCCACGCCGGTCGTCTCCTCGAAGCCCTGGCCCACCAGGACTTCGTCATGCTCGCCGGCGCTCTCGAGGGCGACGTGCACCTGCGGGCCCTCGTCGGCAAGGGCCTGGTCGAGCTGGAGGGCTCTGTCGATGTGGCCGACAAGTTCAGGTTCTGGTTCGGCGACACCGACGCTTTCGAGCTGCTGGACGCCACGATCGGCGCGGTCGCCGGGCGACTGCACCTCAGTTGGCGCGTCCGGCTGCAGGCGCCCCGGCTGGGCGACGGCTGGCGTGTCGTCGAGCAGCAGGCTTACGTCACGTGCGCTGAGTCGGGTCGCATCGCCCGAATCGACCTGCTCTGCACCGGATACATCCCCGTAGGACAGGAGCTCGTCCCATGAGCAGCAAGGCTGTCATCTCCCTTACCACCGGTCTGGAGGACCCCGAGCGTGTCACCGTCGCCTTCCTCGTGTCGGTCGGAGCCGCCGAGACAGGCCGGCGCACCCTGATGTTCCTCACGAAGGAGGCGGTGCGCCTGGCCGTCGACGGGGTTGCCGTCGGGACCGCCTGCTCCGGGTGCCCGGACCTGCCGAACCTCGTCAAGCGCTATCAGGCAGCTAGCGGCGAGATCTTCGTCTGCCCGATCTGTGCCTCGTCCAGGGGCCTGGACGATGCACGGCTCATCGAGGGCGCGAGCCTCGGCGGCACGATCCCGATGTGGGAGTGGATCGGCGACGACGGAGCCACGACGTTCAGCTACTGACCGGCGCCGAGTGGGAGGATCGGGCCATGCGGGATCACCTCCCGGATGGCCCGAACCCACCTCTCCCGGCGCGCGCCGAGGTGCTCGCCGCACTGTCCCTGGCCATCGACCTCGGCCTGGGGCTCCCAGTGGAGCACGTCCTGCGGGCGTCGCTCGTCTCCAAGGCCCTCGCCGAGCAGCTCGGCGGGAACGAGGCCGAACAGGCGACGGCGTTCTACACGACGATGTTCATGTGGGTCGGCTGCGTGGCCGACTCCCATGAGTACTCCCGGTGGTTCGGTGACGACATCGCGGTCCGCTCGGCTTCCTACGAGGTCGACTGGACGGGGGTGCCGTATGCCGTGTTCCTTCTGCGCAGCCTCGGCTACGGGCGTCCCCTGCCGCAGCGAATCAAGGTGGCCGGCAGGCTGTTGAGCAACCCGCGTGGCAACCTCACCGCGATGATCACCTCCCACTGCTCCTCCGCGGCCCTCTTCGCGAGCCGGCTCGGGTTCGGGGACGACGTCTGCGGTGCCCTTCCTTTCGGGTTCGAGCGGTGGGACGGCCAGGGCCTCCCCGCGGGAGCCTCCGGCGAGCAGCTCCCCGTGGCCATGCGGATCACGCAGGTCGCCGACATCGCCGAGGTGCTCCACCGTCGCCACGGCCTCGACGCGTGCATCGCCACGGTGCGTCAGCGCCGGGGTGGCTGGTTCGACCCGCAGGTGGCCGAGGCGTTCGCCGCCAACGCCGAGGCACTGCTGGACCTGCCGGATGACGTGTGGCAGCTCGCCGTGGCGGAGGCCCCCGGGGGGCAGGAGGCGGTCACCGAGGCGCAGCTGGACGACCTGGTCATGGCCCTCGGGGACTTCGTGGACCTCAAGAGTCCCTACACGCTCGGCCACTCGCGTGCAGTTGCGGGCCTCGTCGGAGCCGCTGCCCGACACGCGGGACTGACGCGAGCCGAACAGGGGACCCTGCGACGGGCCGGGCACCTGCACGACATCGGGCGGATCGGCGTCTCCAACCTCGTGTGGGACAAGCCTGATCCGCTCACCGCGACGGAGCGGGAGCGGATGCAGCTGCACCCGTTCCTCTCCGGTCGCATCCTCGCCCGGGTGCCAGCGCTGGCGCCCGAAGCCAGGCTTGTCGTCAACCACCACGAGCGGCTGGACGGCTCGGGCTACCCGAACCGGCTGTCCGGTTCGGACCTCAGCCTGTCCGACCAGCTTCTGGCTGCCGCGGACCGACTTCAGGGTCTCGTGGAGCCACGTCCGCACCGGGCGGCGCTGTCGCCGCGGGAGGCGGCTGACCTGCTGCGGCAGGACGCCCGGGCCGGCCACCTGCACTCGGGCGCGGTGGACGCGGTGCTCGCCGCGGCCGGTCGCACGTCGGCGCGAGGCGCCTGGCCGGTCGGGCTGACCGACCGTGAGGTCGACGTGCTGCGGCTGGTCGCGGCCGCCACGCCGACTCGTGAGATCGCCACCCGGCTGGGCATCACGGAGAAGACCGTCCGCAACCACATCGACCACGTCTTCGCCAAGACCGGAACGTCGAACCGCGTCGGGCTGAGCCTCTTCGCCCTCACGAACGGCCTGGCCGCCGCCACCCCGACCCCCGCCTGAACGGCGGCCGCCCGTGGGGTCAGTCGCGGCTGCGGTCAGTAGGGTCGCTGCGTAGCTATGCGAGGACCGCCGCGACCGAACGGTTCACCCCGGAGGTTCTTCTCGATCGCTGACTCGGACAGGTGCGGGCGGCCCAATGCCCGCAGTGGTCCATCCCTCGGTCATCTCGGGCCGCATCTCCCCCTCGCGGGCGCAAGGGTCTGCACGAGAGAGGCGCGCCCGGCTGGCGGCGAAGTGACGCAACTGCACGTGTCGCCACGCCGGCGTTCGGCAGGCCCACGAGTCTCGCTCCACGCGTGCCCATCCGCCGGGGCGGTCCCGCGGGTGGGGTCGATGGTCACCACCTCCCGCGGTGCACCACCTCGTCGAAGGGGCGTCGGTTCAGCCGCTCAATGATGGCCAGAGGCTTGTCCGCCGGATAGCCGACGGAGAGCACGTAGGCCAGGAAGCGTCCTTCGGGCAAACCCAGAACGGTCCTGGCTTGGTCCTGGTCGGCGACCGCAGCGTGGCCTGTGCCGACGCCCAGGTCGGCTGCGGCGACGGTCATCGCGTACGTGGCCTGGCCAAGGTCGTACTGGAGAAGAGCCGACTGGCGATCGTCCTGCGGATCCGGCGCGACGATCGCGATCGCGGCCGCCGCGCCGGCGACGTGCTTAGCGCCCTGCCACACCTTCGCCAGCTCGACCAGCTGCGCGCGGTCCGTGACGAGCACGAAGTCCCAGGGCTGCCAGTTGCCCGCCGATGGGGCACGTCGCCCCGCCTCGAGAATCCGGTCGAGCACCTCGTCAGGGACTGGCTGCTCCGTGAACTGCCGAACGTTTCGTCTCGCCCTCAGGGCGTCCCATGTCTCCACGCTCACATCGTGCGCCGTCAGGGCCGGAACGGTCACCCTCCTGACGCGCCTCCGTTCAGCCAGCCCGCCCTGGTGTGGGCGTCGACCAGCTCGAAGCTGCGGCACGGAGTTCGCTTTCACGCGCTCGATGCTGACTCAGCTGTTGGTGCGGTTGTTGCTGTCGCTATGCGGCGGAGCGTCGGTCATAGTCCGTCAGAGCTGGGTGTTGAGGTAGCGCTGTAGCCCAGCGACGGTCCGGGTGTTCCATGTCGTGGCACCGTCCAGGTACAGGCCGAGATAGCTCTGCATGGCGGCCATCGAGCGCGGTCCCCAGACGCCGACGACGGGGGCGCCGATCCGGGCCTGCAGGGAACGGATCGTCGCACTGTCGAAGACGCCGGTCTGCGTGATTCCCAGCCAGCGCTGCAGGGCCGTCTTCGTCGGGGCGCCAAAGGAGCCGGTGATCGGCAGCCGTGGCGAGAGCAGGCCGTAGTGCGCCTTGACCGTCAGGACACGCATTACCGCGGCCTGGACCCGGCCTCGGAACACGCTGTCGGCCGCGGCGCGCGCGGTCACGGCATTGACCATCGCCGGGATGACCGAGGGGTTGACGGTCAGGACGACGTCACCGCCCGCGCTGATGAAGCCGACGGCACGGGCACCGGGCGACCACGCCGCCAGCTGCTTGGCGTTGCCGAGGTCGTCACTGATGACGATGCCGGAGAAGGCCAGGTCTCCGCGGATCATCCCGCGAATTACTGTGGGCGAGAAGACGGCCGGGTGTGATGCATCGATACGCGCGTAGTAGGCGGACGACACCATGAGCAGGTGCGCGCCGGCGTTGACAGCAGCCCGGAAAGGCGTGATGTCGGCAGACGTGCGGGTGGTCACTGTGTCGGTGACGCCGGCTGTCGTGTCGGTGTTGCCGGTGACCCGCCCAAGGCCCGGGAAGTGCTTGGCCGTCATCGCCAGGCCCGAGGCCTGCATGCCCTTGAGGAACGCCGTGCCCTTGTCGGCGACGACCGACGGGGTGTAGCCGTACTCCCGCTGGTAGTGGCCGATGGGCTGGTTGAGGCTCGCGAAGCTTTTCGCGACGGTGTCCATCACGGGAGCGAGGTCGACGTCGACGCCCGAGCGCATCACTTGGGTGCCCCACGTCCTGGCGTATGCCGTGAGCGTCGTGTCGGACCAGGTGCCCTGGGTCAGGGCGGTCGGCAGACGGGAGAAGCCCGGCCCCTGAAGGACCTGCACGTAGCCGCCCTCCTGGTCGGAGGCGATGAACAGCGGCACGCCGGCCGTCGCAGAGCTCGTCGTCAACGTGTCGGCCCGGCCGGCGATGTAGCGGACCGATGGCGCTCCCGCTGTCGTGCGACCGGTGAGGATGAGGTTGCCGACGTGGTAGGCGCTGATAGCCGTCATCGTGGCCGACCCGATGCCGGTCGCCGGCCCTCCGACCATGAAGAGCTGACCGATCCGCTGTGCCGGCGTCATCCGGTCATAGACGGCCTGCGCCGCAGCGGCAGGCGTCAAGGTGAGGCCCACCGTCTCGGCGGCCACCAGAGGTGGTGAGGCCGGACCGTCGGGGACGACGGGACCGGCGGGAAGGGCGACGACACCGATGACGACTGGGGCCAGAGTCGCACCGAGGTATGCCGCGAGGCGAGACCTGGGGCGGGAACGCATGGGGATCCACCTATCACTCAAGGGGACTCAGCGCGACGCGCTCTCAGTCTAGGGCGCCCCGAGCAACGGCTGGCCGCGATCAGTCAACGCACGGCTGTAAGCGCGTCTTCCGGCTTGTGGAATTCGCACGGTCGGCGCCTGATCGGCGGCTCAAGCCACGATGTCTGCTCGGAGACGGAAGGCTCCGTGAGCAACGCTTGGCAGGCCCAGTACGGAGTCCACCTCGTCTCGTGACAGGTAGCTGCCGTGCCCGGCCACTCGGGTGATCACGTCACCGAGGAGCTCGATCTCCTCGCGCAGCTGATCGTCGACGAGGTCGCGCCGCGGCGGCGGTGCGGCCTCGTCGGTCCCCTGAATGTGGGGGGTGCCTACTGGCATGGGGTTCTCTCCTCAAGCGCTCTTACCTGGCCTGTGACGCCGTTCCGGCCCGAAGGGCAGACTTCCACGACGTGATGTCCGGCCGCTTCCGGAGCAGCGCCCGGCGCTCCCGCTCGGTCATGCCTCCCCACACACCGAACTCCGTCCTGCTGTCCAAGGCCTCAGCCAGGCACTGCACGAGGACCGGACAGGTCATGCAGACCGCCTTTGCGTCGTGCTGGGCCTTCCCCCGGACGAACAACGCCTCAGGGTCTTGACCGGCACAGTTGGCATCCGAAGCCCACTCGTCCACCCACAGATCCACCGTTGCGACAGCACTCATGACAACCACCCCTCCCCGGCCCGGCGCCTCCCATGACTGCCGAGCCGACCAGGGCCGTCCCACCGGCCCCGATCATGCGGACCCCAACGGGGCCTGAGAGAAGACACTACGAGCGCAAACCCTGGGCCGATATAGCCCGTTTGGACTGCCTTGCGCACGACACAACTAGTCACTTTGCTCAGTTCTGGTGATCACCCGAGCCGGTTGGAGAGGTCTGCATCCGGGAACTGCTGCCGAACGGACGCGGAACTGGGACTGTGGCGTCCGTCGTCCTCGCGAGTCTTGCGCCAGACAGACGCGATTGCGGACCGCATCACCGCCGGGTTCGATAAGAGGTATGCGCGTGGGCCTCATGAGCGACCCGGGCCGAGTTGCCTTGACGTGGCTCATGGCCCTCTCCATCAGCGGCCTCGCCGCCTGCGACGCTGGCCACGCGGCAAACGACCTGACCAGCAGGAGTCGGCCAGTGATCGGTTCGCTGGAAACGCCACTCCGCGTGTTGCAGATGAACCTGTGCAACAGCGGGCGCGCTGCCTGCTACACCGGCGGGCGTGCCGTCAGCATGGCGGTTGCACTGGTCCATCAGCACCGGCCCGGCATGGTCAGTCTCAACGAGGTATGCCGCGATGACGTTCGCGTCCTGAAGCAGGCGATGTCGGCGACCCGACCCGCTGGCGGGATAGCGTCAGCGTTCGCACCCGCGAAGGATCGCGCAGGCCAGGCCCCGGTGCTGTGTCAGAACGGTCAGGAGTTCGGTGACGCCGTCCTGGTGATGGTGCCCTCGCCAACGCCCGGTGTTCGTAGCGTCACCGGTGTCTACCCGGTGCAAGACTCCAGCGACGTCGAGGGACGCGTCTGGGCGTGCATCGATCTGCCCAAACGGTTCTTGGCCTGCGCCACGCACACGGCCAGCACGAATGCGACCGTCGCGCTCGAGCAGTGCCGATACCTGATCGGATCAGTGGTGCCGGGCATCAGCCACCGCGCCGCCGGTACGCCGGTCATCCTCGGCGCCGACCTCAATCTCACGTCTCGCGGTTCCCCGAGCGCACTGGCATGCCTGCCCGGCGGCTACCAGCGCACTGCTGACGACGCTGTCCAGAACGTCGTGTCGAGTCCGAGTATCGAGGTCAGATCGCGCTCCGTCATCGACATGCAGGGCACCACCGATCACCCCGGCCTGCTCGTCGACCTTGCCCTGCCTCACCAGTGAGAACGGCTGAATCCGCGCTGCGTCTCTATTTCGCTGCAGACGGGAGGGGCGGCTGGCGGCGTCATGACGCACGTTCTGTGTGCGCCGCGTCGGCGTGGCGGTCGTTCTCGTGTGACCATCCCGGTGTGAACGAAATCGTCGTGCGCGCTCGGAAGTTGGTCGAGGAGAACCAGTACCTCACGCTTGCGACTTCAGACACGAGTGGCAGGCCTTGGTCCTCGACCGTCTGGTACACCGCGTGGCAGCGGTCCCGGTCAGAGGAGATGCTGGCGGTCGAGTTCATCTGGCTGTCGAGGCCAGAGGCGCTGCACTCGCGGAATCTTCTGCAGCGGCCCGAGGTAGGCATCAGCATCTTCAACAGCGCCCAGCCTGCGGGGACCGGTGACGGCCTCCAGTTCGCAGCTCGTGCCGAGCCTGTCCCGTCGGCGCTGTTGGACGAAGTGGCTGAAGTGTTCTCCAAGGCTTCCTTGGCGGCCGGCGGCGGGGCATGGACTCGCGTCCAAGTCGAAGAGCCCGCACTGCCACGCCTCTATCTCGCGCGGACTGAATCGGCGTACCTCCTCGGCAACGGGACCAGGGTCGTGATTCGTCTTCCGTGAGAAATCGCGTGCAGGCAGACCCGTCAACGCGTGGTCCCCCTTGGAACGTCAGGCACGCTAGCCCTGCTCCCGTCGTTTCCGGTGCGTCCGCAGGCGGCGAACTGACGCAGACGGGTAGTTCTAGCGACCGCCTTCCTCGTGAAGGTCGCGGTTTACCCGGTTAGGGGAGACCGCGCCAGCAGCGGCGCCTCTCAGACAGTCTGAGTCGTGGGCTGGGGTTGTACGTCTGTCTTTTCTACAAGCTGTTCGACGACTTCCTCAGCCAGGTTCTCGTGGCGGCCGGCTTGGGCTTCCTCGTGCTGCTTCACCTCGACACGAGCGGCCTGCCACGCGGACCAGTGGCCCGAGACGAGAGCCCACAACGACAGAGCTGACACGTACACCACGGAGTTGACCCAGTGCGTCACCAGCGACACCGGGATCATCACGAGCCAGAAGATGGTGAACCAGCCGTTGACCCGGCGCATGAAGACCGGGTCGCCCTGAACGCTGGCCCAGAGAGACTTGATGACCGTCACCGAATACCTCCACTTCGCAAGGGCTGCGCGGCCGCAGCGAGCAGAGACTAGGGCCAGACGCTGAGAGTCCGCTACATGTCCGTCTGGGAAATCCGTCGCGTCTTGTTCGACCTGCAGAATGAGGTGCGGCCCGGCCCGCGGCGGAAAGACGCGGGACCAAGATCGATGGCGACGGCTAACGACCTTGAATGTGCGCTCGCGCGGTGACATGGCGCGAGGCACCCTGGCCCGCGTATTGCGCGACGCCGCCTGTTCCTTCCCCGCCCCCTGTCCCCATCGACCATTGATTTCGTCTGGCGGACGCATTTCACGATGCCGTATATGTTGACGGTGCTCACCGGGGAAACGTGAGACGTGCGGTCAGCGCAATGCGAGCCAAGATTGTCGGTTTTGCGTCGCATATCAGTCATGCACTGTTACGTTCCGATTTGTCGCTGCGATCGCGTCGACGAGACGAAATCCAGGAGCCGGTCCGCATCCCATGCCCTTTCGGGGCGAGGAAGTCCGTAGCGAAACCTGCACCCATTTCCCCGGAGGTTTCACATGCGTAGGGCTCTTCTTGCACTCTCGATCTCGGCGTCGATGCTCGTCGCTGGAGCGGCGATGGCCGACAGCGCGTCCGCGACCCAGACGAACACGACAACGGTCACGACAGCCATCGGGCCTTTCACCGTCCCCGCGACCGCTGACTACTACACGGTGCCCTCGTCCACGGCTCCCGTGAGCACCGGCATCGTGCTGCAGCCCGGGCAGACGGTGGCGCTCTCCGGCACCGGCTGGGTGGACCTGTGCGGCGGCGGCTGCCCGACGACGAACATCACGGACCAGCTCTTCGCGGGCGTGAACGGCACGTTCGGTCGGATCAACGCGGACGCCACCTACACCAACACGAGCGGGTCGGCCGGCGTCCTGACGCTGGCGTTCGGGGACACCTACTACAACTGGGACAACTACGGCTCGTTCCAGATCACTGTCACCTCCACCAGCACGATGGCGTGCACCCCGGGCAACGGCTTCGGCGACAGCAACCACCTGCACTGCGGCGCGCCGGGACAGCTGGCGAAGTCCGCCTGAGAGGTCCGCACGAGAAGGCCAAGCGTGGGCCCGGCACCGTTTGCCGGGCCCACGGCATCTCCCAGGTCCAAACGGGCCCCGGGACGAGGGGGCGAGTCCGTCGGCGCGCCAGAGTCCCCCGGGGCTGGGTCTATCGCCGCCGTCGGGGATTTGGGAGAGACGCTTCGAACTGACCGCCGGCCCGCTCGCAAGAAACTCAGCCCAACCACATTGATGACGTTCGCTCGTGCCACGAACGACGTGGTCGACTGCGCCGGTAGGACGCGGTCTTCAGGACGCGGGGCGGCGAAGACTTGGCGAACGAGAGGGTCCGGGCGAGGACCCACTGCCGCTGGGCGGAGGCCCCGGTGAGCGTCCTTCAGACTTAAGACACTGAGGCTCCACTGACGTGGTCCGTTTCTCGACCGGATTCCGACGAAATGCCTGACATCTGCCGGGCCGCACGGCACCCTGTGGCGAGTATGCCGTCCACGCGCCCAAGGAGGTCAGCCGTGCCGTTTGGAAAGACTCAAGAGCAGAAGGAAACCGAGGCTAGGGACAAGGCCCTGCGAGATGAGGCCGCTCGAGCCGAGCGTGAACGGGATGCCTTTTTGGCGAGCCCAATCGGTCAAGCCACCACTGCGAAGGAACAAGGGCAGGGCTTCTTCGAGATTCAGCTCAAGGTGGGGTCATCGCAGCGCGACAGCACAGTCTGGGGCGGCAACAACTTCGCCCTCTCCAAGGTCAAGACTCAGAGTCATGCGGGCACCCTGGCGGGAATCGAGGGTGTGGGCTGGCGACTCGAACACGTTGGATACGTGTTCATGGTCACGGGAGAAAGCAGTCGCGACAAGTTCATGTCCAGCGGCCAGCAGACGGCGGTGAGTGGAGAGCTCGTCGGCATCTATCTCTTTCGCAACGCCGACCCGGCGGTCTAGCCAGTTCGGGTCCCGAGCTGAACCGTGGCCTTGTCGGCCACACGCCCGGCTCGCGGCGATGTGACGCAGCTGCGCCGACCGCGGCCGACCCAGGTGTCCTACCGCTCACGCGTGCCCTGGCGAGCTCGAAACGATGCCGAACCGGCACGAAATGCGCGACGCTAAATGAGTGCGCGGAACGCTGGATACAAGAGCACCAGCAGTGAGCTGGCGGGAAACGCCTGTCCGTCTGGCGCTCACTACCGTCGCGGCAGCGATCGCAGGGGCCTTGGTGGAAACCACCGGCGTCAACCACACCGCCAACAGCGCCTCTTATGTGAGCTCGCCTGCGGCCAAGGTCCAAATGACCGTGTTCGTGTGTCTCTGGGCGGCGACTCCAACTGTGTGGGTCATCGGTCGTCAGGCATTGCAGGCCGTGACCTCCCTGGTAGGTGAGCACCGACTCTCCGATGTGCGGCACCGCTTCATCACCGTTGGCGTTGCGGTGCTCGTGGCGACTGCAGCAGGGGTGGCTGGCGCCTTCGCACGAGGCGCGGATACTGGGCTTTACCTAGGGCTGTGGCGGACCATGGCGACCTACGGCGTGGCAACTTTCGCCGCATACCCTGCGCTTCTAACCATGTGGCGCGCATGGCGCGCACTAGCACAGCGCATGGTTTCAGCCGCCGACCAGGTTGCCAGCGACACAGTGCGCGAGCTCGGGACCGTGCGTTGGGCGCTAGTCACTGCACTAGGCGCTGTCGGCGCCCTGGTGTCTATCGGTGTGTTTGCCACCGGAGCCCAACGACAGGCGTGGATCGCCTACTCAGGCGAGCCCGACTCATATCCGCCGGAGCTCGTGGTCGTGACCGGTCTTCTCCTCACCATCTTCCTTGCCATCAATTTCATCCCCGGCTGGACGAGTTGGCGCTCCGCGACCATCCGCGAACTTGAGACGCGGCTGCCCTCGGCGTACCCACCGCAACCGGCGTGGAGGGAACGAGCCGCCGAGCGGCAGGCATATGGAGAGCTACTTCAACTGCCGCAGAACCTGCGCGACGTCGCTTCGTCCGTTGTGGTTGTTCTCGGCCCGTTGCTCTCTGCCGCGGTGTCCCTATTCCTCCCAGCGCGCGGTTGAGGCAGTACCGCGGTCTGTTGCTCGCTCGGGCGCGGTCCATGCAGACGGGTATAGGCGTCCCTCCCATCGGAGTCGGCAGGCGGCGAATAGACGCGACTGCGGAGACGGGGCCGGCGGCCTGCTGGTCCCTGTCAATTCGCGGTTGGTAGGTCCCAGGCGACGGGCTCGAGCTTGTGTTTCCGCAGGAAGTCATTTGCCTCGGTGAACGGGTGACAATCGATGAACCGCCGCTCTCTGGTCTTGCCCCAGACAGCTGGATGGGCGGATCGAATCACCCTGTGTGGTGGCTCGTTGATCGGGATCGACGTTGCCTTGCGGATGGCTTTTGATCCCCACAAGAGGAACGCGACATGGTCGCAATCTTCGTTAAGGACCTGCAGAACGAGATCGGTGAAATGCTCCCATCGCCGAACGTGTGACCCGGGGTGGCCGTCCTCGACTGTGAGCGCCGTGTTGAGGAGGAGCACGCCGTTCTTTGCCCACGCGGACAGGTCTCCGTGAAGTGGTCGCTCGATCTGAATCGCTGAGTCGTCCTGAAGATTCGTATAGATGGTCCTGAGCGATCGGGGGATCGCCTCCTCCTCCGGGACGGAGAAGGCGAGTCCGTTGGCCTGCCCGGGGCGCGGGTAGGGGTCCTGCCCCAGGATCGCTACTCGAACGTCCTTCAATGTGGTCAGGTGGAACGCTCGGAACACGTCGGAGCGCGCTGGGTAGACGGCCACGGGACTCTGGTGATAGGTGTCAGCCACGAGCGCGTCGAGAACCTCTTGGTCGAGCCCGCGTTTGGCCAGCGCGGCGGCCCAGTCCTTGGGGAGCTTGGACGCGTCCGACCGGGTGGTCATGAGTGCCTCCTGAACCCGCCTTGGCGGAATGGCGGTCTCTCCCCATGCTCCTCCGCGTGAGGTGGCGATGAGCGCGCGGGTGCATGATGTCACCCCGACGGCAGGGCGACAGGCGGCGAAGTGACGCGGCGAGAAGACGCTAGGGCAAGCGCACGCAGGGGTCATGAAAGAGGGTTGTCGCGGCGTTTTAGGAACGGCGACCCAGACGCCACCGACAGATAGGTGTCCGCCGCGTACAGCTCGAGCCCCTCCGCCTCGTCCACGCGGCTCGCTGGAGGTAGCTGGGCCAAAAGGTCTGGATCAGACTCGTCCGCTCTCCGGTACACCTCACCAACCACTTCTTTGTCCCTTTCCAGGGCAAGTTTTGTAACGCGGGAGCGGAAGGTGCTTTCGACTTCTCGCTCCTCTTGCGCGCCCCCTGGTCGACCCCGTGTCTCCGCTTCTCGCGGAAAGACCTCTCTCGGATGCAGGTACCGCAGTTCCATATCTTGCTCAGCAACCTCGCTCGCAGCATTCCCCAGTGTGGCGGCGAGCCGAGCGCAAGCTGCGTACATTCGCTCTGAAAGCCCCAGCCGGATGCCGGTGCCCGAGATGGGCGCGGTAAGCATGTCGATCCCCAATCGAGAAGGACGCGCGCCGAAAGTTTCTGTCTCCCCCCAAGGATCCTCAGTCTCGTATCGCCACTGACGGGACGCGCGAGCGTCCTGATTCGCGACGTCCTCTTCGCCTAGATGTACTGACCGGGCACGTTGGTTGAGGGAATGCGACTTCGCGTTGTGAGCTGATGACATGGGAGGGCCTCCCGCGGTGGAGTGGAACTGCTCAAGGTTCACTTCGCCAAACAGGAGGCCCTCATGTC